>NZ_LACH01000007.1 GCF_000968015.1 Pseudomonas fluorescens | reverse complement strand
GAGCTGTGTAGGAGCTGTGTAGGAGCTGCGTAGGAGCTGTCGAGTGAAACGAGGCTGCGATCTTTTGATCTGATGTTTTTAAGGGGTATCTGGCTGATTCGCCGGATGCGCCTTGATGAACGCCGGATGCGTCGCCGCCAGTACCGCCACTCGACGAATCCGTGGATACGCCTCAAGCGAAATGTTGAAACGCTCGGCGGCATAAAGTTGAGGGATCAGGTAGACGTCCGCCAGCCCCGGATGATCGCCGAAGCAAAACCCGTCATCGCCGATCAACTGCTCCACCGTCGCCAACCCTTGGCTGATCCAGTGCCCGATCCACTCCACCACTTGCGGTTCATCGTGCCCCAACTGCCGCAACTTGTTGAGCACGCTGACGTTGTGCAGCGGATGCACGTCGCAACCAATCACCGCCGCCACACCACGTTCATGGGCGCGAGCGGCGAGGTCTTTGGAGAGCAGCGGCACCTGTGGATAACGTTCCTCCAGGTATTCAATGATCGCCGGCGACTGGATCAACAGCTCACCTTTGTCGGTGCGCAAGGCCGGCACCCGGCCTTGCGGATTGATGGCGAGATACGGCGGCTGTCGATGTTCGCCACCTGGCGGCGCGATCAAGTTGATCGGCAGCGCCTGGTAATCCAGCCCCTTGAGCGCCAACGCGATACGCACCCGAAAGGACGAAGTCGAACGGTAGTAGGTATAGAGTTCCATGACCCGATCCTCTTAGCGCGCCGGCAGCACTTTGCCGCGGCATTCGCCGAAACCGATGGAGGCAAAACCCTCGCGATTGCAACGGGCGCGCAGGATGATTTCGTCGCCGTCCTCAAGGAATTTACGCACCTCGCCGGACGCGAGCTCGATAGGCTTTTTACCGCCCTCGGTGATTTCCAGCAGGCTGCCGAACTGACCGTTCTCAGGCCCCGACAACGTGCCCGAACCGAACAGGTCACCGGCCTGCAACTGGCAGCCGTTGACGCTGTGGTGCGCGACCATTTGCGCCACGGTCCAGTACATGTGTTGGGTGTTGCTGAGGGTCAGGCGATGCGCCGGCAGTTTTTGCTCGCGCAGGCCTTCGGTGAGCAGCAGCACTTCCAGTTCGATGTCGAAGGCGCCAGCGGCCTGATCGCGCTTGTCGAACAGGTACGGCAGCGGCTGCGGATCGCCTTCCGGACGTGCCGGTTGAGCACGACGGAACGGCTCCAGTGCTTCGGCCGTCACGACCCAAGGCGAGATGCTGGTGATGAAACTCTTCGACAGGAAGGGTCCCAGCGGCTGGTATTCCCAGGCCTGGATGTCGCGCGCCGACCAGTCGTTAAGCAGGCAGAAACCGGCGATGTGATCGGCGGCGTCACCGATGGCGATCGAGTCGCCCATCTCATTGCCCTGGCCGATCCAGATGCCCAGCTCCAGCTCATAGTCCAGACGTGCGCACGGACCAAACGTCGGCTCGGTCTGGCCGGCTGGCAAGGTCTGGCCTTTCGGACGGCGAACATCGGTGCCCGACGGGCGAATGGTCGAGGCGCGGCCGTGGTAGCCGATCGGCACGTACTTGTAGTTCGGCAGCAATGGGTTGTCCGGACGGAACAGTTTGCCGACGTTCTGCGCGTGCTCGATGCCGACGTAGAAGTCGGTGTAGTCGTTGATTTTCGCCGGCAGGTGCATCTCGCAATTTGCCGCCAGTGGCAGCAGTTTTGCGCCTTGGGCTTCAATCTTGCCATGCAGGGTGCTGCCTTCCTTGAACAGTTCCAGCAGGCGTTCGCGCAGGGCAACGCGAGCGTCACGACCCAGTTCGAAGAACGCATTCAACTGGCCGCCACGGGTGGCTTCGACTGCAGTTTTTGCGGCGCCATCGAACAGCCCGGCGTCCAGTGCAGCTTCCAGGTCAAAGATATGTTCGCCAATGGCCACGCCACTGCGCGGTGCCGAACCCTTCACGCTGAACACGCCCAGCGGCAGGTTCTGCAATGGGAAATCAGCATGGCCGTTGGCGGAGGCAACCCAGCTACGAGTGATGGAAGTCTGAGTCATGGGTTATCTCCGGGTCGGGTCGAAAGTGGCGGGCAGCGTGGCCCAGCAGGCATCGTAGTTGTTTTGCAGTTGCGGGCAATCCAGTGCGAAACGGCTCGGGCGCAGCACCTGGCTGGTCTCGAACATGAAGGCCATGGTGTTGTCGATTTTCGCTGGCGCGAGTTCGGCGTTGATCGCCTTGGTGCAGGTTTCACCGTCCGGGCCGTGGGCGCTCATGCAACTGTGCAAGGACGCACCGCCGGGCACGAAGCCTTCGGCCTTGGCGTCGTACTCGCCTTTGATCAGGCCCATGAATTCGTTCATCAGGTTGCGGTGGAACCACGGTGGACGGAAGGTGTTCTCGGCGACCATCCAGCGTGGCGGGAAGATCACGAAGTCGAGATTGGCCAGACCGTGGACGCTGGTTGGCGACGTCAGGACAGTGAAGATCGACGGATCCGGATGATCGAAGCTGACCGTGCCAATGGTGTTGAAGCGACGCAGGTCATATTTGTACGGCACGTTATTGCCGTGCCAGGCGACCACGTTCAGCGGCGAATGATCGAGCTCACAGCCCCACAACTGGCCGAGGAATTTCTGCACCAGCGTGGTCGGTTGCTTGAGGTTTTCGTAATGCGCGACCGGCGTCAGGAAGTCCCGCGCGTTGGCCAGACCGTTGCTGCCGATCGGCCCCAGATCCGGCAGACGCAGCGGAGCGCCGTGGTTCTCGGCAATGTAGCCGCGAGCTTGCGGGTCGAGCAGTTCGACGCGAAATTTCAGACCGCGTGGCAGCACGGCGATTTCCAGTGGTTCCAGTTCCAGCACGCCGAGTTCGGTGGCGATGCGCAGGCGTCCCAGCTCAGGCACCAGCAACAGTTCGCCGTCAGCGTTGAAAAACACGCGCTCCATGGAGCGGTTGGCGCGGTAGCTATAGATGCTGATCCCGGCCGGTTTTTCCGCGCCCGAGTTGGCGGCCATGCTCACCAGCCCGTCGATGAAATCGGTTGGCTCGGTCGGGATGTCCAACGGGTTCCAGCGCAAACGGTTGGGGGTCACTTCACCCAACGGGCCGCCGGCCAGTTGCCGATCCAGTTTGACGAACGCCGGGTGATTGGCCGACGGCTGAATGCGGTACATCCAGGTGCGCCGCGCTTCGCTGCGAGGCATGGTGAATGCCGTGCCGGAGAACAGTTCGGTGTAGAGACCGTAAGGCGCTTTTTGCGGGGAATTCTGGCCGACGGGCAGTGCGCCGGGTAACGCTTCGCTGCTGAATTCGTTGCCGAAGCCGGACTGATAAGCCAGCGCTGGCGCCGTTGAATCGAGGTTCATGGAGCCTCCTGAACAGGGAGTAGGCAATGGCCTGTCGCTCCGTTGAAGAGGTCTCGGCACGCCTTGGTTATTTTTATCGTAATTCGATTACGCTTAACGTAATTTGATTGGTATTGACCGTCAAGCTATAAAGACGCCCATTCGTCCCGGGATCAGACCGCCTCCATGGAAACGCCGCGCAGCAACGATAAACAGAAAGTCCGCTCGGCCGAGGTCGGCACCGACATCCTCAAGGCCCTGGCCGAGTTGTCGCCATCAACTTCGCTGTCGCGCCTGGCCGAACACGTGCAGATGCCGGCGAGCAAGGTTCACCGCTATTTGCAGGCGCTGATTGCCAGCGGTTTTGCCGAACAGAATGCTGCCACCAATCATTACGGCCTGGGCCGCGAAGCCTTGCGCGTCGGTCTCGCCGCACTCAACAGTATGGACGTGCTGAAAGTCGGCGCCCTGCCCTTGGCCGAGTTGCGCGATGAACTGAACGAAACCTGCTTTCTGGCGGTGTGGGGCAATCAGGGCGCGACCGTGGTGCATATCGAACCGGCGGTGCGCGCGGTGACGGTGGTGACGCAATTGGGCTCGGTGTTGCCGTTGCTCAGTTCGTCCACGGGGCTGGTGTTTGGCGCCTATCTGCCGAAGCGTGAGACCGTGGACTTGCGTGAGCAGGAACTGCAGAGCGGTTTGACCCATGCGCTGGCGGATGATCAGGCCTATAAGGCGTTGTGCGAACAGATCCGCGAACGCGGTCTGCATCATGTGCATGGTTTGCTGATGCCGGGGGTCGATGCGTTGTCGGCGCCGGTATTCAATGCTGTGGGGAATGTTGCGGCGGTGATGACCATTGTCGGCCCGGCGTCGTTGTTTCACGCCGACGAAAACGGCCCGGCGGCGCAGCGGTTGCTGGCGGCGACGCGGGCCGTGAGTTGGCGGATGGGGTTTGAATCGACCCGCTCGAGTTGACCCTCAGTTGATGGTGTCCAGCCGAACGTTATTCGACCATCAAATCACTGTGGTTTTGCTGGTGCTGGCGTCAGGTTCATCGAGCACTTGCTGAACGATCTCAAGCAGACGTTCATGACCGAGTTTCTGACCCAGTGCCGTGGACATCAGCCCCACCACGGTATTGGCATCACCCACCAGTTGAATGAGCGTCTTCTGCGCCTTGGTCACGCTTTCGACTCCCTGCCCCACCTTAGCCAGACCGACTAGCCCAATCAGGGCATCCTTGAAATGGGTAAACGCGGTCTCGGAGTCACCGTAGTATTGAGCCTTGATGCCGTCGTAGATGTTTTTAGCGACCTCGATCGCCGTTACCGCGAGGCCAACGGGAGGAATGACGATACTGATAACAGTGGCCGCCAGCTTCAGGTTTTCGTAAACCAGACCTCCGATAATTTCGGCAAGGCTGGTAGTTTGGGCGTCCACGTCCTCGATAACCCGCCGGATGTGAATTCCGTAGGACATTCCCAAATCCCTGACGCGAGTATTGATAAGAGGCTTCGGTGGTGCTACTTGATCAAGCTTCTCCTGAAGCTCATCGAAATAATCGTTGATGACCTTCTTATCGAGAAAGCTTATCCGCTTGATGTAGTACTCCCTGAACGGCCCCGCGCGATCTCGAATAGCCCCTACAAAGCTATTTACACTACGAAATGCGACATGATCCGGTGCATGCGGAGTGTAAATAAAGTCTTCAACACCTTTGCTTGTGACGGCTCGGAAAATATAAACACCCTCAACTTTACGGGTACTCTTCAACGTAAAATAGTAAACACTTTCAGTATTGACAACGGGTTCCGAATGGCGGTACCCCTCAGGCGTTCCCAATCCAACAATGATGCGTTCCAAGCTATTCAATTGCTCAACATTCAAACCAGCGTCAAAATATTGAGCACGTAACGCCTGATGCATCTCACCCTGCAACTTCTTAAAATTCACCTCTCGCTTAAACGCATACAGCGGATGACTTGACGACAAATAATCAGACTTTAACAGTTCAATATATTTCTCCCCCGCCCGGAGTGTTTTCGACCAACCGGAAATATCCCGGATCGACAAATTGTCCAGTGGCGGGTGAGCCGTTGACCAGTAGAATCGCGGATAGTCCCGAGGATCCGGTTTCGGACTGTTGTTGGCTTCAAAACTTCGCTCACTGATAATCAGTTGCGAAAGGGTCATATTTTCCTGAGGACTGATCTGTACATAAACAAGATCCGGATCTACATCGACAGCGCTCCCTCGTTCTCGAAGTACCTGTTCTACCCGCTGTTTAATAAGGTTGCGCGCGAAGAGCTCAACGGATGGGAATCCGGTGTCGCGGAACTCGACCGTATACAGCGCCTTGAGCTCTGTATTGAGCCGAGCGTATGTCTGACGCAGGGATTGCGTGACACGTCGATAATTCAGGGGCGCCACCCCATTTATTTCTGCGAACGTCCACCGGTAATCCACCTGCACCAGGCCGGCAAGCGGTTCATTCGGGCTGCGATTCATTACCACCGCAGCGACACGTATTCTATCCCGCTCCCAGCGCAGCCCACTCGCCTGCGCTAACTTTTTACCGATGGCTGGAAGGTCATTGGGGTTAATCAGCGATGCAGCATAAACAGGATCACCGCTCATCCAGAGTTTGAATTGATCTGCACATTCAGAAAAGCTGCCGAAGCGCAGAAACTCATAGTGACCCTGAGGGTTTCTCAGAAAAACCTGCTGCGGCCCCAGCGCCCCCTGGCGTCCATGGAACACCAGCACGTCCTTCAACGGTTGAGTTGAATCCTCAAAACTCACACCATTGATCAATACCGCCGAGTCGCCGGCCAATGCCCGATTGACGAGATTGAAATCCTCGCTGCTGAAGCGGCCGGAATGGTGAGCGACCCATAAGGCAAACTCCATCTGACTGAAGATTTTATTGTTCAATGCTTCGCGGTAAGGCTGAGGCGGGTTGGATGGCTGAGCAGTGACAAAGTTTGCTCGCACATCAATATTTTGCAACCAGCTCTCGAGCTTCGCGATGGTCAGCCCGAAGGCCTCGCCGCCCTCAAGCACCAACCGGGCGCGACGACCGGAATCATGCAAGCCAACCGTCACAAATTCGGTCAAGGTGTAGCTGTCCTCTTGACGGATAGTCCGTCCACCGACCTTGAACTCATAGACACTGCGCACCCGAATGCTCTCGGAGTCCAATTCAATACCTAGAGCACTCCGGGTCCAGTGGGCAACTTGCCGTCGGGCATACTCCCGTAAAGAAAAATACCCATTGAATGTGGCGTTAAAGTCAGACTCGTACTTGACCATCGAGTATTCAAGTTCCGAATGGCGTTCCTGTACCGATGGAGGTGCAACCTTCAACCAGTTGGGCCACTCAGTGCGTTTAATAGCGGCTTGCAACGCTTCAAAGCTCACCCGCCAATGGTGTCGAAGTGCGCCAAACTGCTGATTACTCTCCAGAGAAGCGAAGAGTCCCGCGACGTTGTAATCGTTTTTTTCCAACAGCTTCGACACTTCATCTTTCTGGTGTTTGACCCACGAACTGACGCAATACTGAAAGACACTCTCTTGCAAACCCGGGTAAGTAATACTGCTCCCGGATATCGACAGACGACGACTCAAAGCCGCATGCACATCATTGCTGCTCAGGAAAAACTCAAACCCTCGATCAGAGGTATATAGCACGTACGTGTAATGTTCATTGTCCAGTGTGAGTTCAGAATTACCCAAACCGGACATGTCCACGACAAATCCTGATGGGAGCCGAACAGGGAATTCACCCACATTGTTAATCACCACCTGATACAGCGAGCCGCCATGACCCGACAGCAGGAGATCTGCAAGTCGCTCGCCCTGATGAGACTCCAGCCGCCCGCCGATAACACTCAAGGAAAGCTCTGCCATCAGTGTTTCTGCTATCGATTGCTGCAGAACATCCTTATGGGTAGATGAAGGCTTCCCATCGATTTGCTCATTGGCCGCAGCCTTCCAATACTGGTCAAGACTATTGCGATGCTTCCAGCTCAGATTTTGGCGGGCATTCTCAAGAAGGCGCTCAACCTGATAGATATCCAGCCCAGGAACTTTGAATTGGCTGTCGGTCGTGTTCGCGCGGTTATACACACCATCAGAACCGATCACGTAGCTGGGAGACAGATTACGTGACAGGCATTCGAAGTGGACCTCCAGCAACGAACCTGCCGGTCGACTTTCAAGGTTTGCCGCGTAGCTGCCTCTATTCACAAAAACTTTATCGAGTTCAACACCCGGGTGGTACTCCCGAAGTTTTTCAACCAATCGATTTCGCGCCATGTCCTTGAACGAAGGAATCGCCTTCAGCACCGCCAACAGTTGTTGACCTGCCCAGTTTGCCTTCTTCAACTCAGTTGCACTATCGACGCGTTGGCGCAGGGTATCGAGCATCAGGCTCGTGAACATCTTGTTCAATTGATTCTTCCTTTATCTTGAGCTAAGCGGTAAATAATCTTTATTTACTCTGGCACTTAAACCCAACTCTAAAAGAATAATCCCCAATCGAATACACGATGTTTATTTCAATAAATTAACACCGCACTCACCCCCCCTTACCTTCCTTAACACAACTTCAACAACTTAGCCCTGGCCACCGCCTGTGTTCTACGCTCAACACCTAACTTCCCATGAATACGACGAGCATGGGTTTTTACCGTATGAACGGAAATATAAAGTTGCTCGGCAATCTGTTGATTGGAGTTACCCTGCGCAATCAGCGTGAGCACTTCAAGTTCCCGTCGACTCAGAGGACCATCCGCAACCACCGCCTCAGCCTTTTCCTTGGGATCTACCAGCCCCGCACAGCTGTACAAATCGGGCTGGCGCAAACTCAATTCACGCAGCGCCAATTGTAAATGACCGCGCTCCGCCAACTCCTGGCCCCGCTGCAGGGCACTTTGCGCCCGAGCACTATCGCCGGTGAGCCAGGCCACTTGAGCGATCATCAGTTGCAGTTCTGTTTCCAGGTTCAGCATGCCGCGTTCGTGCGCAACAACCAGCGCCCCGTGAAGCTGCGCCAAAGGTTCGATCGCCACGTGCAATTGGGTCTCCGCCAGGACCAGCAAGTATTCGATTCGCGCAATGAGCTCCAGGGTCGCTGGCGGTGCCTGCCGAGTATTCGGCCCGCGATAGTGGCGCAGCACGCGGGTCAGGGCCTCGTGTGCCAGTTCCGGGCGGCCTTGCTGCAACCAGAGCTGGCTGCTGACTTGCAGCAGAACGCCGCGGTAGACGGTGTCTGGAATATGCCGTTGTTGCATCAGCCGCTCCGCGTCGCGCAACCGGACGAATGCCTGGGCGTAATCGCCCTTGTTCGCAGCCAGTTGGGCCTGACCCAGAAACCCATACAACACGCGCTTGTCATGGTTGCGCAAACAATCGTCCAGGCCTGCCTGAAAGAACTCGGCGGCACGTTCGTCTGCGCCCACGCACAGCGCCAACCGCCCACGACGCAATGCAATTCGCCCCAACAAAGGTGCAGGTCGATCCGAACGCTGGCGGAGCAATTCATCGATATCGCAGAGCAGACTTTCGGCTCGCACTGCCGCGCCGCGCTGTTCCAGCCATTGCGCATGATCGAGCTCCATCAGGCCCTCGAACACCAGCGAACCTTGCGCCCGCGCCAGGCACAGCGCCTCGCGGTTGTGGGCTTGCGCCACGTCGAGTTCGCCCCTTAGCAATGCCTGTTGCGTCAAACCGGACAAACACATCAGGCGCGCCGTCCAACATTCGGGATCGAGCGCGCTCAACGCATCAAGAAAGTGCGCGCGCGAAGCCTCCACTCCTCCCTGTAAATGCAGCAACCAACCCTGCAGGGCCTGCCAACGTGCAATCAGTTGACGCTGAAGCACCGCCGAGGGTTGAGGCGTGAAATGCGCCAAATGAGCGATACAGGCAGCCGCCTGTTCGAAACGTCCGGCGAATAACAGCGCAGCTGTAATCAATCCGACCAATTGCGGGCTGCCCAGCGTCAGCTCCTCGCCTTGTTGCTCATGCAAACGCAACAACAGCACGACCGTCTGTTCCTCGAACAGGTGCTCGAAACTGAAATGCTGCAACAGGCTGACGGCAACCTCGAACTCTTCAGCCAGCAATGCTTGTTCGAAGGCGGCTTTCCAATCGAGTTCGGCCGCAAACCACTGGCAGGCACGACGATGCCAGGAGCGCCCCGCCGGCCATTGCTCATCGCGCATCAACTGGGTGAGTGGTGGGAAAATCTGCAGCCAGTCTGCCGAGTCCTGCCAAGGCTCGATAAAACAACCCAGTTCTTGCAACGTTCTCAAACATTGTGCACCTTCACCCGCGCCAAACAGGTGATCGCAAAGCCTTGCATTGAATCGCGGCAAATGGGCGAGTACCCGCCAGGCTTCCGTAAGCTCCGGGGTCAGCGTGGTAAACAACTCGTGCTCCAGGTAATCGAGCAAGGTGTTCGTTCGGCCTTGTGGCGTGTTGTTGTGTGACCAGTCGCATTTTTGCAGCAGCGCAATCCGCACGCCGGCGCACCAGCCACCACTGCGCTGGATGATCTTGCCGGCGACAGTATTGGCCTCGGCCGGTGCCAAATGCCGCAACAGCTTGGCGATCTCACTTTGATTAAACGCCAGCGTGGAGTGCTCGCACTCGTACAACTCATCATCAAGCAGCAAGCGCGGCCAGTTGCATTGCGGCCGGCGGCGAGCACCCAGCCACCAGGTCAGCATCGGGCTGCTGATCGCCAGCATGCGGTCCAGTAACAGGTCCAGCTCCGGGTTTGGCAGGCGGCAATAGTCATCGAGAAACAGCCAGGTTGGCGTCTGCAATCGTGACAGGTACCCCAGCAACTCGGATTCGCCCGACGAAGCCAATCCCAGCGTTTCTGCCAGACGATGACGAAAATCCACCGCGCTCAACACCGTGCCAGACAATGGCAACCAGAACACGCGGCACTGCGGCGGCGCCTGTAACAGGCATTCGGCGAGCAGCGCTGTCTTGCCACTGCCGGCCGGCGCGCAAAGTAACTTCACTCGGGCCGTGGAGGCCAGTAACGGCTCGGTCAAGCGAGCCCGTGACTGGTGATGAGTGGACAGGCGGGGCAGGAATCCAGAACGGTCCAGACACGGGATCATGGCGGTCATTACGGCGTGCCTTTTTATAATTGTCCGGCAACCCTAGCCCTCTCTGACCCGCTTGTTGAGAAGTATTCAGCGCGCTGATTGGCAGCCATAAAAAAGGCGACCACCCGGTCGCCTTTTGTACTGCCAATGTATCAAACCCCTTACCGAACGCCCTCGGCGCGCAAGGCGGATGGCGTGTAGTCGGCAGCCTTGGCTTCGAAGCCGAACTCGAAACTGTGCTTCTCTTCGTTCTTCATTCCCAGGGCAATGTATCGACCGGCAATGATGTCGTAGAGCGCTTCGAGGGTGTAGGCCGGGGTCTGGTGATCGTAGTAGTACTGAGCGTGACCCTCAGCCACCCGCCACAGCTGACCGCGACCGTCGTAGTGGTCCGCCAGCGCCACTTGCCAGCTGTCTTCGTCGAGGTACATGTGGCGTTTGGCGTAGATGTGCCGTTCGCTCGGCTTGACCGTGCCGATCACTTCCCAGACCCGGTGCAACTCATAACGGGTCAGGTCCTGATTGATGTGCCCGGCTTTCACAATGTCATCGTACTTGAGGCTCGGCGAGTCGAGTTTGTAGCTGTTGTAAGGGATGTACATTTCCTTCTTGCCGACCAGTTTCCAGTCGTAGCGATCCGGTGCACCGGAGAACATGTCGAAGTTGTCGGACGTGCGCAGGCCGTCAGCGGCAGTACCCGGCCCGTCATAAGCCACTTGCGGTGCGCGACGCACACGGCGCTGGCCGGCGTTGTAGATCCACGCCAGACGCGGCTCTTTCACCTGATCGAGGGTTTCGTGCACCAGCAGCACGTTACCCGCCAGTCGTGCAGGTGCCGTCACCGATTGCTTGAAGAAGGTCAGCACGTTGGCGGCTTTTTCCGGGTCCAGCTCCTTCATCAGTTGCGGTACGGCGATTTCTTCTTCGAAGCGGATCGGCGTGTAGCTGCCGTTCGTTTGCGGGGTCACCTGAGTGATGATGCGTCGCAGGTTGCCGCCGTGATAGCGCGTGATGTGGTTCCACAGCACCTCGACGCCGACCTTCGGAATCGGGAAGGCGTAGTAGCGGTTGCCGGTGAAGTTGGCCAGGCCGTTACCGTCGTTGATGCTGTTCACGTTCAGTGCGCTGCGCTTGGCCGACTCGTAAATCTCCGGGGGCAAGGCCACGGTGCGGTGGGTCGTATAGACCGGGATCTTGTAGGTTTCCGGGTAGCGCTTGAACATCGCCACCTGGCCTTCCGACAATTTGTCTTTGTACTTGTCGACTGTCGCGGCGGTGATGGTGAACAGGGGTTTTTCGCTGGCGAACGGGTCAGCCAGGAAACCCTTGCTGTCCACCGCGCCGGCGTTTTTCGGGAGGCCGCCGGTCCAGGCCGGGATCGAGCCATCAGCGTTGCCGGCCTTCTCGGCGCCAAGCGGCGTGAGGTTGGTGCCAAGCTTGTTGGCTTCTTCAGGCGAGACCGCCGCCATCACGTTGGCCGCCAACAGACTCAAGGCCAGGGCGCCGCATTGCAGAATCATCTTGCGCATTAAAATCATCCTTCTCAGCCAGATCAGAAGTTCACGCCGAAGCTCAGCGCCAGGAAGTCGCGGTCTTCCAGGGTGTTGAAGTCACCGCCGAAGAAATCGGTGTAACTGAGGCTCGCGGTATAGGTGTTGCGGTAGTCGGCATCGACGCCGACGCTGACGGCCTTGGCGCCTTCGTTGAACAGACCGTTGGGGCCATAGCCGGCGACGTCATGGGACCAGGACAGGTTGGGCTTGAGGTTGATCCCGCCGATCACGTTGGCGTAATCAAGGATCGCCCGGGCGCGGTAGCCCCAGGAGGTCGAGGTGACGAAGCCATCGGTATTGCCGCCAAAACCGTACTGGCCATAGACCGAGTCACGGCCGTAACGCAGTTTGGTGCGCGACTCCAGGCCACCGACGTGCACCACTGCTGCCTCGCCAACCAGGGTCAGCCGTTGGGCGCCCAGCACTTGGTCGAAGAAGTGCGTCAGGGTGCTCTGGACCTGCGTCACTTCCTTGCGGCGGTAGCCTTTGTTGTCGGTACCTGGCGTGGTCGCGATAGGCGATGCCGCGCCGCCTGCGATCGGGTTGAGCAAGGCCAGAGTCAGGTCGTTGGTGTTGACTTGCACCGGAGCGTTGGGGCGATAGCTGATCTCGCCGGTCCACGCCGTGCCGGTAGGTAGCGTGGTGGAGAAGCTAGCGCCGTAGAGACGGATATCTTCCGGGTATTCAAGGTAGTACTGACCGCGTCCGAGCATCACGCTTTGCGCCAGCCCCGAACCGCTGCCCGGCGCCAGACGGTTGGCCGCACGCACCATGCCCGGCAGGCTGGCCAGCGTCGACAAGCCGGCGGTGGTGGTGCCGACGGTCGGCGTACGGCTGTGGTAATTCATGAAATACAGGCCGTACTCGGTATCGTCACCGAGCCAGCGCAACGCCGTGCCCCACTGCCCCGAGTCCCGCGCATCACGGTCGCCGCCACGGGGCACGACCACGCCCTCGCGGGTCACCTGGATCGGTTGACCGAAGGCTGCCGCCACCGGCGCCAACGGTGCAATCGCGGGGCTGCCGACTGTGTAGTTGTTGTTGCAACCATCCGCCACCACATCGTTGCCGAAGAAGGTGCCGCAGTTGTCGACAACGGTCTGGTCCCACTCCAGTTGATAGAAACCTTCCACGGTCAGTTGATCGGTCAGGCCTTGGGAGGCGAACAGCATGTTCACCGGAATCAGGCCTTCCTTGATCTCAGCGCCGGGACGACGAAACGCTGAAACGTCGACCGGGTTGATGCTGTTGATCGAGTTGCCGATGAAGGTACTTTCACCCCAACTCACCACCTGCTTGCCGGCGCGCACAGTGCCCGGCAGATCGGCGATGGAGTAGTTGTGATAGACGAAGGCGTCGAGCAGCTGCGTCCCGGAGGACTTGGCGCCTTCCTTGCGACCACTGTCACTGATCTGCTTGAACTCGCGGTCTTCGTCCTTCAGCTCGAAGTCGTACCAGTACTTGCCGCGGACGAACACACCGGTATCGCCGTATTTCAGTTCGAGGTCGTGAATGCCCTTGAAGATCTTGGAGAAGGTTTCACCCTTCTTGAAGTTCAGCCGGCCGTCGTCACCGGTCGAAGACTGACCGGTCCCGCCGTTGACGATACCCACCAACGACTTATCGGCATCGCGCATGCCCCAACTCGCGCCGACGGACAACGAGGAGTCAAACGACCCCTCGATTTCGCCAATGTTGAATGAAACAGCCTGCGCCTGGGCGCAGCAACCCAAGGCAACCGCAGCGGCGAGCGCTTGCGGCGTGAAGATGGCGCGCATTGTTGTTTTTGTCATGCGTCTTCCCCGGTGAGTGACAGAAGGCCCCACCCTACTGCCGCACGTTGGGAGCGATAAGCGCACCAAGGAGGTATTCGCGATGTACCTCCAAAGGATGAATGCCCGCATGGGACGGGGATTTGCGCGGGTTATGGATGGGCTGGATGGGGGGTTATCAATGCAGCGCATGGCGTGTGGGCGGGGCTTGTTACCACTGTTACTCATGCTGCAACAGTTCATGTCATGAATCGCTATTTTTCCTTTTGGCTCAAGGCCTTATTCTTGCCGGGCTTTCACGGCAATCGGCCGCAAAGCACGAAGCAATGGCGGTGGCCAGTCCACGCCATTAGCGACAGATTTCAGATGAATTGAAGCTATTCGACTCATCGCCCTGTGTTCACTGACGTTGATTTATTGCTCCTTGATCAATCGTCTTACTTTGGCCGCTGCGTTTGCAGCGGCCTTTTTTATGGGCGGTGGTTTTGTGACGGTGGTGAAGAACAACTTTTGTTTAAGGCATTCCTACAGGATGTTTCCGATAACGCTATAAGAAACATCTTTTTACGCAAACGATAATCCTGCGGTTATTCCTGACCAATAGAAACTTCCCTCGACCTTATATGTAACGCCCCACACACCTCTCGGACTCATGATTTCCACTTCTGCGGTAGCTTTAAATGGCACGAAGCAATAGCTTGCATCCGTTTTCGTAATGTCTGACCAGCAAGTCTCTCTTTTTAAAGAACCAAGCACATTCAAAAGGATATGAATATGCAAAAACCACCCGATCAATCAAGGCCGGTTTATTATCTCGATGAGGCTGTCGATATAACAGCTGATGCACCCGAGCACATGATTACCGTACCTCGAACATCAAGCACAATGATGTCAGGTGCATTCGGCCGCAGCGTGCCGACCTATTATCAAAATCAAAACGCGGTAAAAGCCACAACTAAAAGGCTGGAACAGGAATATCAGGCGAAGGCCAGTTATTTACCACATTCCATCGAAGCCGAACTGGCAGCCACCCGACATGAAGGTCCAACGGATCCAGTTCCACCTTTGCAATCAGTCGTCCGGGAATTAGGGGTACTGAATAAACTTACACAACGCAAGACCGCAGAGTTCCACAGTAAAACAGCCACTGCCAATATGTTTTATGGAGGTGATCCATTTAACCGGCATATCAATGAATTCATGATCAAAGCCACGAAGATGGAGAAGTGGCCGGGACCGAATGGCATTGCCATGCAGGCCTTGAATCAATCCCTCAGAGCCGCGATCAATGCCAGATTGCTGTCTCAAACGATCCAGTCGCTCAACCAGCGAACCGTTAATGCGCAGAATCTCTTAAGGGTCGTGCAGGCCAATGAGGAAGCACAGAGGGCTGCCGCCGAATTGGCGCGCATAAACGAAGAGGCCGCGGTCCGAGCTCGAGAGCAAGCGCGACTTGCTGCAATGGAGAACGCACGGAGGGCAGCTGCCGAACAGGCTCGCGTTGCGGCAGAAGCGGCAGCGCAGCAGGTCGCTGCGGAACGGGCCCGCCTCGAAGAGCAAGCCGAGATTAAACGAGAAACTGAAAAGGCACGCGAAGCGCAAGAGGCGAAAGAGGCGAAAGAGGCGAAAGAGCGAGAGGAGGTCAAGGCTAAAAAACGTGCAGAAGGGCTCGCAAGATTAAATGCGATGGTTGCGATGTTCGATTCATTGGAAGCCGCTGAAACCAGTCGGCCATTTCCCATATCGGGCTCTGCCGTGGCAGTTGGTCCGGTGTTTACCTTGGCAACAGGTCGTCTCGCCACCAGCACTGCCACTACCCGGGCAGTCAGGGCTGCTCAGCAGGCCGGAGTCGCCGCCATAATTAGGGCAGGTACCGCGGCGGCAACCCCGGTAATCGTCGGATTCGCGGCGCTGCTGTTTCCCTCGCCTTTGGGTAACGGTGATCGCCGCCAATTGAGCGTCCCACTCTCGGATCTGGCGCCCGACAATCTCCACGCCTGGAACCTCTCGCTCTTGGATTACGAGCCCGATGGTCTCCACGCCTTGAGCGTCCCACTCTCGGATCTCACACCTGACGGTATTGAGGACTTGTATGCCATTGCCGAGGCCAATGGGGAAGTCAGATTGCCGGTCGCTATCGGTACCAGAACTGTGGGGAACACAACTGAGTATTTTGTTGCCGCTACAAACGGCACGACGGTGCCTTCCAGGGTTCCGGTGCGGCTCGCTACTCTCGATCCAAGTCTGAACATTTACAGAACCTACAACCCGAATACCCCTTCCATCGGCATGACCTGGACGCCGACTGTCAGACCGGACAATGCATCAACTTCCCTTCCTGCAAAGGAGCTGAACGTTGTCGTTTACAACGGCACTACAGTAACCGCCCTCGAAGGAAGGATAGATTCATTCCCGGAGCTGGATCTCTACAGCTTTGGTGGTTTCATTAATGTATTCCCGATTGAGTCGGGTATTCCGGCTCAATATGTGGTTTTCAATACTCCCTATGAAGGTGCAATTGTTGAAGGGGAGCACAGTGGCCGCGATTTCAACCCTGAGCAAACGGGCGGGCCAACTTTGGATATGAAATGGGAGCCTGCAATCGCTTCACAAGAAGGAGCCAATATCGTGAAATTGCATACGTCTAAATTTCACCCGTCCGATGCCAATAAAGTGATGATTGATCGGCTAGATCGAATTCTCCGCGGAGAGCTTGAGATGAACGACACCGATAGACGCTTCTACACTCACGAGATCAGAGAGTTTGAAAGATTTAAAGCTCTGGGGTATGGAGACACTGAAATGCCGGATCCCGACTCCCCCGTATGGAACAACGTTCATACTGCGACATTGGAAGACTTCAAATTGAAAGATGATCCTTCCCTACTCTACACGCCGGAAGCACTAGCAGCTGCCGCGGAACAAGATGAGCGCGACTATCAACGATTTCTGAAGGAGATGTGGAAATGAGCATTATTGAGCAGCTTGTTAGCCATGAGTCCTTAGACGATATCGTTACCGTCTTCGCATTAATCAAGGCACCGCCGCATTTAGACATGATGATCGGTCGCTACAAGCCAGAAGCCATCCGACACGGAGAATTGCAACTCGCGTATACACGATTGTTCGAAATGGGTGTACTCGCAAAAGGAGAGAAGGGACTGGCAACTAAAGGCCCTAACTGGAAAGCTCCAAAATTCGTTACAGAAAAAAGATACGGCTGACGAAAAGGACGCCCCAAGCCGTACCAAACCAACCCGCAACCAACATCAAACCCGGCTTCAAACCTGAAGCACAGTAATCCAAACAAAGAAGCAAGCATTCGTGCTTGCTTCTTACCACCCATTCACAGCCAATACTTATGCAAACTTGTGAGAGGCTGTCGACCACCTACACACTTCTCGGAAAGCGACTACATAGATCTGTAATCGCACGAAGCGCCCAAGCAGTTAAGGTTAATTACAAGTCAGCCGTTCAATTTTATTGCGCTCAGACTTTAACTTAATCCGCTGCGAGCAATCTTTTCATGAAACCCATTGACTACAACAAGCACCGCGCCACCAAAAGTTCCAACACCCGAGTACGCTTTCTGATTTTTCACTACACCGCCGGTAACTTCTCCAGTTCGGTCAATGCACTCACCGGCCCAAATGTCAGCGCCCACTATCTGGTTCCCGACATCACCGATCCGAGCTACTTGAAAGCAGGTTATACCGGGCAGGAAGTATTCAGTCTCGTCGACGAAACCAAGCGCGCGTGGCATGCGGGCGTCAGTACCTGGGGCAATCGAAGCAATCTGAACGACACATCTATCGGCGTTGAAATCGTCAACCTTGCAACGTTTAGCCAAGGTGTTTTCAATTTTCCGCCGTATCAGCCAGAACAAATTGCTGCCATTGAAGAGCTGGCGTTGAACATCCTTGAACGCTACCCGGATATCAGCCCGACCCTTGTTCTGGGACACTCGGATATTGCGGTCGGCCGCAAGAGTGACCCAGGGCCGAAATTCCCCTGGCATGCCCTTTACTTGAAAGGCGTCGGTGCCTGGTTCGACGATGTCTCCCGAGACGCCTACCTGCAGCAATACAACGAGACCGGCATTCCAGCCCGAAGCGACTTGCTCAAACTGTTCAAGACTTACGGGTATGACGTTTCCGGTGCGTCAACCGAACAAGGCTTCACACAACTGGTCAGGGCCTTTCAGCTGCACTTTCGCCCGAAAACGTACGACGGGATCATGGATGCGCAAACGGCCGCGAATCTGGCGGCATTGGTTCACAAGTATTTTCCTTGATCGCCGCTGCAAACCAGATGTCGGGGCCGAATATCAAGAACCAGCAAGGTCAGGAACGATGACCTTGCTGGCTTCCTTTAAATCGAATACTTCTGCAAATTCGCCATCATTTCCTTCAGCGCTTCAAGGTTGTCCTGCGGATGCGCCGCGCCTTCGAAGTCGCAGATCTGCTGCCAATGCGCCGCCACATCCTCGGGGGAGAAACCAACCCGAGGATCAAACCCTGCGCCGAGGCTTCGTTCCCAGCGCACCTTGCCCATCCAGCCGCCACCGACTTCAAACAGCCCGGAGGTTTCCTGGCAGTTCTCGCTGGCGAGGTACACCACCAGCGGGCTGACCAGTTCCGGTTTGAGTTGCTCAAAGACTTGCGGCGGGATCAGGCCTTCGGTCATGCGGGTGCCGCCGGTGGGGGCGATGGCGTTGACCAGGATGTTGTTCTTGCGGCCTTCGATGGCCAGGGTGCGGGTCAGGCCGTAGAGGCCGAGTTTGGCCATGCCGTAGTTGGACTGACCGAAGTTGCCGTAAATGCCCGAGGTCGAAGCGGTGAAGATGACGCGGCCGTAGTTTTGCTCGCGCAGGTGCGGCCAGGCGGCACGGGTGACTTTGTAGGCGCCTTCGACGTGGACGCGGTAAACCAGGTCCCAGTCGCCGTCTTCCATTTTGTGGAAGGTTTTGTCCCGCAGGATCCCGGCGTTGTTGACCACTACATCGACACGGCCGAAGGTGTCCAAGGCGTTCTGAACGATTTTGTCGCCGTCGGTGACGGAGTCATGGTTGGCCTCGGCGATGCCACCGGCCTCGCGGATTTCGGCCACCACCCGGTCGGCTGCCGAAGCGTTTGCACCTTCGCCCTGAGCCGAGCCGCCGAGATCGTTGACTAGCACTTTGGCGCCTTGTTTGGCGAACAGCAGCGCGTGGGCCCGGCCCAGGCCGCCGCCTGCACCCGTGATAATCACGACTTTATCTTCGAAGCGCACAGACTCATTCATTGGGGGGACTCCAGCAGGCCAAGGGACAATGAGTCCGAGTGTCAGGCACGGCGATGCGGGTCACAATGAACTGGGGTGAGGCTGAATGGTGCGCAATAAGGCAGGGGGATAATCAGGAACAGGCGGCCTTGCGCGGCGGTGAAACCAACTGATCGCGAAACTCCAGATAGTGCTTGAGCACCTGCCCCGGCGCCTCGGTTTGCGGGTAGTGACCAATACCGGGCAACAAGACCGTGTCCGGGTTCGGGATCAGTTCCCGATAGCGCTCGACCATGTGCGCACCGGAAATCGGATCGACCTCCCCATCGATCACCCGCAACTGCACTTCACCCCGCTGCATCGCGCTGACCCAACGTTCGCGCTGGGCACGCCGCTCAGGGATGTAGGCGATCAATTTGTGCATGATCCGTGGCCCTTGATTGCTCTCGATCAAGCTCCAGAAATCATCCATCTCGCTCTCGGAGGGGCTACTTTGCGGGCCGAATATCTGTCGGAAACTCTTCACCAGACCATCACGGGAAAAGGCGCGCCCGATCATCCAGCCCAAGGGGCTGAGCAGGAGTTTTTGCATCAGGATCGGACGATGGGTTTCGGGAAAGAGGCCGCCATTGAGGAACACACAGCTGGCGATATGGATACGCGCTTCGTAATGCCGGGCCAACAGTTCCTGAGCCACGCTGTCGCCATAATCGTGGGCCAACAGGTGCACCGGCTGCTCGATCTTCACATGTGCCAGCAAGGCCTGTTGCAGATCGGCCTGCTCCAGCAGGCTGTATTCGTGGTCCACCGGTTTTGCGGAGTCGCCAAAGCCGAGCATGTCGCAGGCAATCACCCGATAGCGCTGGGTCAGCGGCTGCCAGAGGAAATGCCAGTCCCAACTGGCGGTCGGGAAGCCATGAATGAGCAACAGTGGCTCACCCTGCCCGGCCGTCCAGTAACGGATGGTCTGGCCACGGAATACGAACGACTGGCCGCGTTTGCGCCAGACACACAGGGGGATCTCGGCGAGTGCCATTAGAGTTTATAACCCGCGTCTTGTTTATCGAGTTTGCGAAGCAGCGCTGGCCAGGCCAGTGCGCCGCCCATCCCTTGAGCACTTTTGGTGACACCGGCGATCATTGCCTTGGCGCCTGCCAGAATCTGCGGTTCGATGGCGATCAACTCGGCGCCACCGTTCTGCGCCAGCACCTGGATATCGCAGGCGCGCTGGAAGGTAAACATCATCAGGAACGTGTCGGCGATGGTCGCACCGCAGGTCAGCAGACCGTGGTTGTGCAGCATCAGGAAATTGTTTTCGCCAAGGTCGGCTTGCAGTCGCGCCTTCTCTTCATGGTTAAGCGCAACACCTTCGTAGGCGTGATAAGCCAGGCTGGACAGGACAAACAATGATTGTTGGCTGATCGGCAAAATGCCTTGTTTCTGCGCCGACACCGCAACACCGGCAGCGGTGTGGGTGTGCAGCACGCAGACGACATCGTGACGAACCTCGTGCACCGCGCTGTGGATGGTGTAACCGGCCGGGTTGATCTCGTAAGGGCTGTCCATCAGCTTGTTGCCGGCCTGATCGACCTTGACCAGGCTGGACGCGGTAATCTCGTGGAACATCATCCCGAACGGGTTGATCAGAAAGTCTTCGGTACCGGGGACCTTGGCCGAGATGTGGGTGAAAATCAGGTCATCCCAACCATGCAGAGCAACGAGACGATAGCAGGCGGCAAGATCGACGCGGGTCTGCCACTCGGCGGCGCTGACCTGGTCTTTGACACTGTGTGGCGATTGGACGGGGGCTACGTTCACGGCAAGGAACCTCTAATTTTTATTCTTGGGGTTTCTATTGTTTACCGACGTTACAGAAGTCTAGTCACGCCCCGGCAATCGTGTAGTTGCATTGGCAGCCAGCTTGATGGCCTAGCGAGTCAGTACGCCAACGAACGTGGATCCATGTCAAAGTACTGCCGCCAACAAGGGGGCGGCGAACAGATTAAGCAGCCCCGTCAGAACCATGACTAACCCCGCCACCGAGCCCTCTTCACCTCCCACTTCATGTGCTCGACTGACCCCGGCACCGTGCGCGCCGACACCAAACAGCGCCCCTCGAGCCAAGGCACTGCGCAGGGGCAACCATTTGAGCAGAATGCCGCCGAGCATCGCCCCGAACACCCCGGTGAACATCACAAACACCGCCGTCAGTTCCGGTACGCCGCCCAGGTCATGAGCCAGCGGCATGGCAAAAGGCGTGGTGATCGAACGCGGCACCAGTGACATCGTCACCGAACTGTCCAGCGCCAGCGCCTTGGCCAACCCGAACGAACTTCCGATGGACGCCGCGCTGCCCGCCAGCATCCCCAGCAACAACGCCGACCAATGCCGCATCAGCATCTGCCGCTGCTGCCAGATCGGCACTGCAAAAGCGACGGTAACCGGCCCCAGCACCAGCATCAGCCAATGGGTGTTGCTCGAATATTCGGCATACGCGGTGTGCAGCGGCACAGCGAGCGCCAACAGCAAGGCTGGAACCAGAATCAGTGGCGACAACACATAGCGCCCGGTGCGCCGATAGATCCAGCGACTGAACAGATAGGCCAGCAGCGTGAAGGCCAGCCAGAACATCGGCATCAGCTCAAGCTTCACGAGACCTCCTCAACCGCACCACCAGTTCCACGGTAAAGGCGGTCACCAGCATCACCATCAACGTGCTGACGCCGATCACCAGCAAAATTCGCCAACCGTCGCTGCGCAGCAGGCCGCCGTAATCGAGCAGGCTCATGAGCGCCGGAATGAAGAACAACAGCATCTCGGCCATCAACAGGCCGGCGCCCATTTGCAGCGCTGCCGGTTTGACCACACCCAAAGCGAACGCCAGCAGCAACAGCACCATGCCGATGACACCGCCGGGAATCGGCCAGGAAAACCACACGGCCATCTGGCAGCCGAGCAGATAGATGGCCAGCAGCACGGCTAATTCGGTCGCCAGTCGAGCCCAGCTTTTCAAGGTTGATGCGTTCATGTCTTCGGTCCTCACAGGTGCTCATTTTACGGAGCGGGCTGCTATACCCGAAGCGAATTGTTAGACTCTAAGACATTCCAAAATGGAATCATGCAGATGGAATTCAAACAGCTACGCAGCTTCGTCGAGGTCATGCATCAGGGTGGTTTTACTCAGGCCGCCAAGACCTTGCACATCAGTCAATCGGCGGTGAGCAAACAGGTTGCTCAGCTGGAACAGAGCCTGGGCACTGCGTTGCTCGAACGGCAGGGTTCGCAGCTGCGCCTGACCGCCGCCGGCAGCGTGGTCCTTCTAAGGGCCGAAGGCATGCTGCGGCTGCGCAACGAACTGCTCAGTGAGCTGGATGATTTGAGCCAACTGGCCCGCGGGGAATTGCGTCTGGGTTTGCCGCTACTGGGCAGCGACGCGCTGTTCGCCGGACTGTTCGCCGAGTACCGGCGACGCTACCCCAACATCAGCATTCAATTGCTTGAGGGCGGCAGCCTGAACATCGAACAGGCCGTTTTGAGTGGAGAGCTGGAACTCGGTGGCAGCCTGTTGACGAAGGACCCGCAGTTCGCCTTCCAGCCTTTCTGCGATGAACCGCTGGACGCCCTGCTGCCGGCCGATCATCCACTGGCGTCGAAGACTGTGATTGGGCTGGAGGAATTGGCCGACACGCCCTTCCTGCTGTATCAGCGCAGCTTCGTGCTCAATGACCGTTTGCTGCAAGCCTGCCAGCAGCTGGGGTTTACGCCGAAGGAAGGCGGTCGCAGCGGCCAGGCTGACTTTCTTGCAGCGCTGGTGGCGGCCGGTCAAGGTGTGGTGCTGTTGCCGCGCGTGGTGGCACGCGGGCTGGTGCGGCCAGGTGTGGTGCGCCTGACCTTGAACGCACCGAGCTATCTGCGTTGGGATATCGCCTTCATCTGGCGTCAGGGCGCGTACTTGTCAAAAGCCGCGCAAGCCTGGCTCGCCTTACTGCGCGAGCGACCGGTCAGCCCCGCAGAGCGCTGACCAGCTCCGCCAGCCAAGGCTCGGCGTCGGTTTCCGGCGTCACGCTTTCGCTGGCGTCCAGGCGCAGCATGGGCAGGACTTCGCGCAGGCCCAGTTCGCCGAACAATTCGCGCATCAACTCACCGCCGCCGCAAAACGTGTCGCCGTAGCTCGCATCGCCCAGACCAATCACGGCGCCCGGCAAGCCACGCCAGGCAGCAGGCAACTGGTCGCGAATGGCGAAATACAACGGTTGCAGGTTGTCCGGCAACTCGCCCATGCCGGTGGTCGAGGTCACCGCCAGGAAGGCTTCGGGGCCAAAGGCCTGAACATCGGCGAGGCTCGCACGCGGGTTGTGAAAGGTTTCGAAACCTGCGGTTTTCAAAATATTAGCGGCGTGGCGGGCGACTTCTTCAGCCGTGCCGTACACCGAGCCTGAAAGGATGGCGACTTTCATCAATCTGATCCTGAAGCTGAGTAAAAAGACGGGGGATATTAACAGCCGTGGCAAAAAAGCTGCGATTGACTCTCAATTAACGCGGATGACCAGTAGAAAGTTTTCAGTGTTCTTTTAGAATGCATCTCACTATCAAATTGGAAAGGACTCTCCGATGATTAACGCCCAACTGCTGCAAATGGTGATCAACGCTTCCAACGACGGCATCGTGATTGCCGAAAAGGAAGGCGAGCAGGACAACATCCTGATTTACGTCAACCCGGCATTCGAACGCCTGACGGGTTACACCAGCGAAGAAATCCTCTACCAGGATTGCCGTTTTCTTCAGTCCGGGGACCGTGACCAGGAAGCGCTGCCGTTGATTCGCGAGGCCTTGAGCAGTGGCGGTTCCTGCCGGGAAATCCTCAGGAATTATCGCAAGGACGGCACGCCGTTCTGGAACGAGCTGTCCCTTTCGACGGTGAAAAACCCGGATGACGGACAGACTTATTTCATCGGTGTGCAGAAAGACGTCACTCTTCAGGTCAAGGCGCAGCAGCGGGTCGCGCAGTTGGAGGCGCAACTGGCCGAGGTCCAGACCGCGCTTGCCGCACTAAAAGCGACGAACGGCAAAAACAAAACGAAGGATTGATTGTCATTAACTACAATCACCAGTGACTTTGTAACTATTTCTGTCGAGCGGATCATGCAACGCGACGCACTCCTGACCCAGGATGAGCTGGATTTTATCCAGACAATGCAACACAACCCGCAACTCAATATGCGGGATGCGACGTCGAGCCTGCTCGTTAACGGTGGTTCGCAGATCCGTGACCTGCTCACGCGCCTTGCCGCTCATGAGCAAGTCACCATCCAGGCCAGCTTCGAAAACCAGCAAATGACCTTCCCGCTGCACTTGGTAGAAGACGAGTTTCATGCGCTGCATTTACGCCTCGGCGTCCCCAGCATCTATGAAGACGGACCGATGGTCCGGCCATGGCGCCTGGTACTCGAGGAACCGGTAGCGCTGGAGAATGCCAATGGCCAGCCCGGTACGATGTGGGTGCACGAAGTGTCGTTCAAAGGGGTTTTGCTGGAAGTTCGCAACAAAACCAAACCGCCAAAACATTTCGCCTTATGGTTCAGCCCGTCTGGCTACGAGCGCATCGCGTTGCGCGGCACCTTCGAGAAAGAAACCGAGAGCGGCTTCTATGCCTATCAGTTGAATCAGGATGACAAGGACGAAACCGAGCGTCTGCGTCAGTACATCCTTCAACAGCATCGGCTGACGCATCCGGCCATGCATCTCTGATTCAAGTGTCCGGGTTGCCAGTCAGGAACTGTTTCAAACGCTGACGCATGACCAATCCTTCGTTACCCAGACATCCAATCGACGATCCAGCCAGGCTTTCCTGCACCAGATCGGACGCATCCCCCGCCAGCATCAACTGACAATCCAGACTCAAGGCCAGGCGCTTCAATCGCCGTGGCAACTCCGGCGAAGGCGCGTGATTGGAAACCAGCACCAGCGCCTGGGGCTTGATCCGTTCGCAGACCAGGGCCAATTCGTCGAACGGCTGACCGATAGCCAACACTTGAATAGCCGAATCGACACTGCTCAGAAACAGCGCGGTTACCAGCACTTCGAGTTCACGACACTGATCGTTGAGGGCGCAGAGAATCACCCGTCGCGGCTGCAGGACACGCACCAGCAGCAGGCGGTGCAACACTCGGGTGCGCAGAAAACCATCCAGAAAAAGCCACTCGCTGGCTTGGCCGAATGCGTCATGGCGCTGCAGTACTTGCTTCCAGAGTGGAAGAAAAATGTCCTGAAACACGACAATCAGCGGATAACTGGAAAAGATCTGTCCATAGACCTGCTCCAGTTGAACCTCGTCAAAGACATTCACCACCACCTGAACTTGTTGCTGCCATTGCGTGTAGTCAGCTTGCATGAGTTCATTCGGGATGATGTGTGACAGCGCCTGCGGCGGTGCAATCCTGGCCAGGATCTTACCGACTTTACTGACGGCAACGCCGCGGTCGATCCAGTCAATGATGCTGTGGACACGATCGATATCGGTCATCGAATACAGTCGGTGTCCACTTTCGGTGCGCGCGGGCTGTATCAGCCTATGGCGACGTTCCCATGCACGTAGCGTGACCGGGTTGACCCCCGTCAGGCGCGCCACTTCGCGTATCGGAAACAGTTCTTCCTGCTCGAGTGGAAGACCGGGCTGTAACCCAGGGACAACGTCAGTCAGGACAGGCATTTTATAATTCTATGTCCATGTATAAATTGGATCCCATTCTACCTCCCCTGCCCCCATACCCTTCAAGACGTTGATAGCGACGAATGTCACTGACGTTCCAGGTAGAATCAGGAATAATCCTTGCTTGTTCCAAGACGCAGCCCACCACCCCGGCGCTGCGCCTGGCGAAACTCCTATCCGGAGCGACGCGATTGTCATACGGAGATACACAATGTCTACCTCACCCGTCACGCTGATGGTTGCGCGCCGCGTCGCCGATGGTCGCTATCAAGACCTGATCGCCTGGTTGCACGAAGGCGAACAACTGGCCACCGATTTTCCCGGCTATCTCGGTTCTGGCGTGCTCGCTCCGCCGCCCGACGATGACGAATTCCAGATTATTTTCCGCTTCGCTGACGAGCAGACTTTGCACGCCTGGGAGCATTCCGCCTCGCGCACCGCATGGCTGGCACGCGGCAGTGACTTGTTTGCCCATCCAACGGAACATCGTGTCAGCGGCATCGAAGGCTGGTTCGGTGCGGCCGGCCAGCGCCCACCACGATGGAAACAGGCCGTGGCGATCTGGTTGGCATTCTTTCCGGTTTCCTTGCTGTTCAACTTTGTCCTCGGGCCGTTGCTGAGCGACATGGGTCTGCTGAGCCGGGTGTTCATCAGCACCTTGTGCCTGACCCCGTTGATGGTCTACTTCTTCATTCCGCTGTCGACCCGCCTGCTGGCCAGCTGGCTGAACACCACGCCGCAACGGCCGCTGGCCGCCGAGCCCTCCACCCAGAACCACTGATTCCCACAGAGGAAGTCCCACGGTAGGTGAATGCCGCCGCGCGCTGGTATAGTTTTGCTCTTACCGCGACGCGAGCCGTTCATGACCTCTTTCGTAGCCCCAATCCTCATCACCGGTGCCGGCCAACG
This sequence comes from Pseudomonas fluorescens, assembly GCF_000968015.1. Lineage (GTDB taxonomy): Bacteria > Pseudomonadota > Gammaproteobacteria > Pseudomonadales > Pseudomonadaceae > Aquipseudomonas > Aquipseudomonas fluorescens_W. The sequence goes on along the minus strand of NZ_LACH01000007.1, from coordinate 86,009 downwards.
TGTCGGCCTGCACTGCGCGCAGCGTTTGCTCGAGGATGGCCAGCCGGTGATCTTCAGCTACCGCAGTGAACGCCCCGGCGTGCAAGTTCTGCGCGACCTGGGGGCGACTGCGGTGTTTGCCGACTTCTCCACTGAAGCCGGAATCTTCGCGTTCATCAGCGAACTGAAAAACCACACCGACAGCCTGCGGGCGATTGTCCATAACGCCTCCGAATGGCTGGCCGAAAACCCGGACACCGACGCCGCAGCCTTCACCCGCATGTTCAACGTCCACATGCTGGCGCCCTACCTGATCAATCTGCATTGTGTCGACTTGCTGCAACGCTCAAGCCCTGCCGACATCGTGCACATCAGCGACGACGTGACCCGCAGGGGCAGCAGCAAACACATTGGCTATTGCGCCAGCAAAGCCGGGCTCGACAGCCTCACCCTGTCCTTCGCCGCGAAATACGCGCCGACAATCAAGGTCAACGGTATTGCGCCAGCCCTGCTAATGTTCAATCCCGACGACGACGCGGCGTACCGCGCCAAGGCACTGGCCAAGTCCGCGCTGGGTATCGAACCCGGCTGCGAAGTGATCTACCAGAGCCTGCGTTATTTGCTCGACAACCCTTATGTCACCGGCACGACCCTGACCGTCAACGGCGGACGGCACATCAAATAAGCGGCCCCGCGAGGATGTTCCATGACGTTATCCCTGCCCCAGAACGCCCTGTCCCAGAGCTATCGCGAAATCCTCATCGGCCTCGGTGAAAACCCTGACCGCGAGGGTCTGCAAGACACCCCGGTTCGCGCGGCAAAAGCCATGCAGTACCTCTGCCATGGTTATGAGCAAAGTGTCGAAGAGATCGTCAACGGCGCGCTCTTCGCTTCCGACAACGATGAAATGATCATCGTCGACAACATCGAGCTGTACTCGCTCTGCGAACATCACATGCTGCCCTTCATCGGCAAGGCGCATGTGGCTTATATTCCAACGGGCAAGGTGCTGGGCCTGTCGAAGATTGCACGACTGGTGGACATGTTCGCCCGACGCCTGCAAATCCAGGAAAACCTCACCCGCCAGATTGCCGAGGCAGTTCAGGAAGTCACCGGAGCAGCCGGCGTCGCGGTGGTCATCGAGGCCAAGCACATGTGCATGATGATGCGCGGCGTCGAGAAACAGAATTCGACCATGAACACCTCGGTGATGCTCGGCGCCTTCCGCGAGTCGAGCAACACCCGCCAGGAGTTCCTGCAATTGATTGGACGGAGCAAGTAGCAATGCCACAACTTCAACCAGGAACGGCACGCATCCGGGTCAAGGACCTGTGCCTGCGGACCTTCATCGGGATCAACGAGGATGAAATCCTCAACAAGCAGGATGTACTGATCAACCTGACCATCCTGTATGCCGCTCAGGAAGCGGTGCGTGACAACGACATCGATCACGCGCTGAACTACCGCACCATCACCAAGGCGATCATCTCCCACGTGGAAGGTAATCGTTTCGCCCTGCTCGAACGCCTGACCCAGGAAATTCTCGATCTGGTGATGGTCAACGAGTCGGTGTTGTACGCCGAGGTCGAAGTCGACAAGCCCCACGCCCTGCGATTCGCCGAGTCGGTGTCGATCACTCTCGCCGCGAGCCGCTGACCGCGTCTGGCGCATTGTTCGTCAGACTTTTATCATCCGCGCCACGATTTGATTGCACAGAGCCCGCCATGACCGATCAACAACGCCTGGAACTCGAAGCCGCCGCCTTTCGCCGGCTGGTCGCCCACCTGGACAGCCGCAAGGATGTGCAGAACATCGACCTGATGAACCTCTCCGGTTTCTGCCGCAACTGCTTGTCCAAGTGGTACAAGGCCGCTGCCGACGAACGCCAGATCGAGGTCAGCCTCGATGACGCCCGCGAAGTGGTTTACGGCATGCCGTACGCCGAGTGGAAAGCCCAATACCAGCAAGAAGCCAACGCCGAACAACAAGCGGCGTTCGCCAAAGGAAAACCAAATGAGTGATTTGAACACCCTGCGCGCCAGCCTCAAGAGCGGCGAACACGTTTTTGCCGACACCCTGGCGTTCATCGCCGCCGGCTACGACTATCAGCCTCAGGCTTTCAACAACGGCGGCGTGGAAAACGCAGCCGGGCAGAATGAAGGCTCGTGCAAGACCCTGGGTCTGGCGCTGCTGGAAGGCTTGAGCGATGAAGAAGCGCTGTTGGCGTTCGGCGAGCATTACCGTTCGGTGGTGGCGACGCCTGAGGGCAGCGATCACGGCAATATCCGCGCGTTGATTGCTCATGGCCTCGCCGGTGTGAAGTTCACTCAGCAGCCGCTGACTCGTCGCTGATTCAACATCCAAAGATCGCAGCCTCGTTTCGCTCGACAGCTCCTACAGGGAAATACGATCTATGTAGGAGCTGTCGAGTGAAACGAGGCTGCGATCTTTTGACCTTCCACCGCACATCCCGACTTTTAAGATTGACCCGGCGACTTTATTTCGTTTGCCGGGCACCGCTGCTCACGGCTTAGATAAAAAGAAGCATCCCTTCTTCAGAGTCGGTCATCCATGAGCAGCGAAACCATCAGCCAGTCGATCAACATCGTTCATCCCGTCACGCTCAGCCACGGCAAAAATGCCGAGGTCTGGGACACCGATGGCAAGCGCTACATCGACTTCGTCGGCGGCATCGGTGTACTGAACCTCGGCCATTGCCATCCGCGCATCGTCGAGGCCATTCGCGAACAAGCCACCCGGCTGACTCACTACGCGTTCAACGCCGCTCCGCATGTGCCCTACCTCGAACTGATGGATCGTCTCACCGCGTTTATTCCGGTGAACTACCCGGTCAGTGGCATGCTCACCAACAGCGGCGCGGAAGCGGCGGAAAACGCCCTGAAGATCGTCCGTGGCGCCACCGGTCGCACGGCCGTCATCGCCTTCGACGGCGCCTTCCATGGCCGCACCCTCGCCACGCTCAATCTCAACGGCAAAGTCGCGCCCTACAAACAGAAAGTCGGCGTGCTGCCGGGTCCGGTTTTTCACCTGCCCTTCCCGAGCAGGGACAACGGCGTGACCTGCGCCGAGGCCCTGAAAGCCATGGACCGACTGTTCAGCGTCGAAATCGATGTCGAAGACGTGGCGTGTTTCATCGTCGAACCGGTGCAGGGCGAAGCGGGGTTCCTGGCGCTGGACGTGGAGTTCGCCCAGGCGCTACGCCACTTCTGTGACGAAAAAAACATCCTTCTGATCGCTGATGAAATCCAGTCCGGCTTCGGTCGCACCGGCCAGCGCTTTGCATTTTCACGATTGGGCATTGAGCCGGACCTGATTCTGCTGGGCAAAAGCATCGCCGGCGGTGTGCCGCTGGGTGCGGTGGTCGGGCGCAAGGCACTGCTCGACACCTTGCCCAAGGGCGGACTGGGCGGGACCTATTCAGGCAACCCGATTGCCTGCGCCGCAGCACTGGCAACCCTGGACGAGATGACCGATGCGAACCTGCACGCCTGGGGCTCGCAACAGGAAGAAGCCATCGTCAGCCGCTACGAGGCCTGGCGCGCCAACAAGCTTTCCCCGTATCTGGGCCGCTTGACCGGCGTCGGTGCGATGCGCGGCATCGAGCTGACCAATGCCGACGGCACACCCGCCTCGGCGCAGTTGACCCAATTGCTGGCGCTGGCACGAGACGCGGGTCTGCTGCTGATGCCAAGCGGCAAGTCGCGTCACATCATTCGGCTTTTGGCGCCGTTGACCACTGAGGCAGCGGTGCTGGAAGAAGGGCTGGATACCCTTGAGGTTTGCCTCGCAAAACTGTCCTGACAATCTGAATCTGCGCGCACAAAAAAACCGGCCTAGGCCGGTTTTTTAGTTTCTACAGAATCAGAATCAAGCGTTCTGCAGGTCGTCGAGGTAGCGCTCGGCGTCCAGTGCCGCCATGCAGCCAGCGCCGGCCGAGGTGATGGCCTGACGGTAAACGTGATCGGCCACGTCACCGGCAGCAAAGATACCTTCGAGGCTGGTGGCAGTGGCGTTGCCGTCACGGCCGCCCTGCACAACCAGGTAGCCGTCTTTCAAGGTCAGCTGACCTTCGAACAGTGAAGTGTTCGGGGTGTGGCCGATGGCGATGAACACGCCGTCGACTGTCAGCTCGTCGAAGCTGCCGTCGTTGTTCTTCAGACGGGCACCGGTCACGCCCATGTTGTCGCCCAGAACTTCGTCCAGAGTCGAGTTCAGCTTCAAGACGATTTTGCCTTCGGCAACCCGGGCATTCAGTTTGTCGATCAGGATCTTCTCGGCGCGGAAGGTTTCGCGACGGTGGATCAAGGTCACTTTGCTGGCGATGTTAGCCAGGTACAGCGCCTCTTCAACAGCGGTGTTGCCGCCACCGACCACAGCCACTGGCTTGTTGCGGTAGAAGAAACCGTCACAGGTCGCGCAGGCCGAAACGCCTTTGCCCATGAACGCTTCTTCCGACGGCAGGCCCAGGTAACGAGCGCTGGCACCGGTGGCGATGATCAAGGCGTCGCAGGTGTAGGTCGCGCTGTCGCCGGTCAGGGTGTACGGCTTGGCAGCGAAGTCCACGGCATTGATGTGATCGAAGACGATTTCGGTTTCAAAGCGCTCGGCGTGCTCTTTCATGCGGTCCATCAGCGCCGGGCCGGTCAGGCCGTGGACGTCGCCAGGCCAGTTATCGACTTCGGTGGTGGTGGTCAGTTGACCGCCGGCTTGCATGCCGGTGATCAGCAGTGGCTTGAGGTTGGCACGGGCGGCATAGACCGCGGCGCTGTAACCGGCAGGGCCGGAACCGAGAATAATCACTCGCGAATGACGGACTTCAGACATGACCTGCTCCTGTTGACCGGCCCGAAATATCTGGCACGGAACGCCGGGTTGCCGGCGGGAATAAAAAAGGACCGTTGAAAGCACTTGGGGAAGGCTTGAGCTCGACAGTCCTGTAAAAAGATTGGGTGCAGCGTATCGAGGGGGCGAAGATTAAGGAAATACGGTTTAACAATCCAGCTCATAGGCGGGCTCTATCCGATCACGATGGATACATAGGCGCCTTTGTTACAGTTAATGTCGATGCTGCTACCGCGCTTTCGCCTGTCAGGCAAAGCCGGTAAGGTCGGCGCGTTTCCCCTTTGCTCGGAGCACGTTATGCCCGCCCCTGTTCTGTCCGGCCCACAATACCTGCGCGAAGGCCTCAAGCTGGTCCTCAGCCCAAGCCTGCGTTTGTTTGTGCTGTTGCCGCTGATGATCAACCTGGTGCTGTTCGTCGGATTGATCTACCTGGCCAGCCATCAATTCAGCCTGTGGGTCGATACATTGATGCCGTCCCTGCCCGACTGGCTGAGTTTTCTCAGTTATGTGCTCTGGCCGTTGTTCGTGGTGCTGGTGGTGTTGATGGTGTTCTTCACCTTCACCATGCTGGCCAACGTCATCGCCGCGCCATTCAACGGCTTCCTCGCGGAAAAAGTCGAAGTCGTGGTGCGCGGCACCGACGACTTCCCGTCCTTCAGCTGGGGCGAGCTGATCGCCATGATCCCCCGCACCCTGGCCCGGGAAATGCGCAAACTCGGCTACTTCCTGCCGCGCGCCATCGGACTGTTCATCCTCTCGTTCATTCCGGTGGTGAACATCATCGCGGCGCCTCTGTGGCTGCTGTTCGGGGTGTGGATGATGGCGATCCAGTACATCGACTACCCGGCGGACAACCACAAACTGGGCTGGAACGAGATGCTCGCCTGGCTGCGCGAGAAGCGCTGGCAGAGCATGAGTTTCGGCGGCAGTGTTTATCTGGTGCTGCTGATTCCGGTGGTCAACATCCTGATGATGCCGGCGGCTGTGGCGGGTGCGACCCTGTTCTGGGTGCGTGAACGCGGCGCGGAAAACCTGGTAGTCCAGCGCTGATCCGGTCACAAATTCATCATCCCACCGTCACACTGGCGACATGGCCTCAGTCGACACTGAGGTCATGACGACAGCTCTGCATATCACCCTGATCACCGAAACCTTCCCTCCCGAAATCAACGGAGTCGCCAATACTCTCGGCCGCTTGTGCGACGGCTTGCGCGCGCGCGGACATCAGGTGGAATTGGTGCGACCACGTCAGGGTTGCGATCAGCAGTTGGGCAGCGACGATGCGTTGTTGCTGTGCCGAGGCTGGCCGCTGCCGGGTTATCCCGGCTTGCAATGGGGTCAGTCGTCGATGCACAAGCTGCTGCGGCGCTGGAAACGTCATCGACCGGACGTGCTGTATATCGCCACGGAAGGACCGCTGGGATTGTCCGCGTTGCGCGCGGCGCGGCGCTTGGGGATTTCCGTGGTCAGCGGCTTCCACACCAATTTCCAGCAGTACTCCAGTCAGTATGGGCTTGGACTGCTGACGCGATTGCTGACCCACTACCTGCGCTGGTTTCACAATCGTTCGACGCTGACCCTGGTGCCGAGCGTGAGTCAAAGAATGGAACTGGAGCGCCGGCATTTCGAGCGCCTGGCGTTGCTGTCACGTGGGGTCGACAGCCAGTTGTTTCACCCGACCAAGCGGATTAATGCCCTGCGTGAGAGCTGGGGGCTGGGTAACGACGACATCGCTGTCATCCACGTAGGACGTCTGGCACCGGAGAAAAATCTGGGCCTGCTCAAGCGCTGCTTCGACGCACTGAAAGCCACTTATCCACAGCGCAAAATTCGGTTGATTGTGATTGGCGACGGCCCGCAACGAGCGGAACTTGAGAAAGAACTGCCCGAGGCGATTTTCTGTGGCTCTCAACGCGGCGAAGCCTTGGCCAGTCACTATGCGTCGGGGGATGTGTTTCTGTTTCCAAGCCTGACCGAAACCTTCGGCAATGTCGTGCTTGAGGCGTTGGCCTCGGGACTGGGTGTGGTGGCGTACGATCAGGCAGCAGCGGCTCAGCACATCCGCCATGGCTACAACGGCGTACTGGCGATGCCGGGGGATGAGGACGCGTTCTGCGATGCGGCGTGTTGGCTGTTGGAGGAGCGCGAAACGTTGCGCTGCGTGCGGCTTAATGCGCGTCAGCATGCAAGTCGCCAAGGGTGGGCAGCGATTATCGAGCAGTTTGAAGGGCAGTTGCGCGGGGCCTGTTTCAGAGAGCAGTTGGTTCCGAATGCACCGACCTTGCCTTGATTCTTCGGTGTTCTTTAGTCAGTCATCGCGAGCAAGCTCGCTCCCACATTGGTTCTGCGTCGTACAGAAATCCAGTGTCGGAGCGAGCCTGCTCGCGAAGGCGTCAGTCAAGGCGCCGCTTAAACCAGGGTCATCAACGCCTCACGGCTGAACGGCAGGATGTCTTCTTCGCGGCCGTCACGCACCTTCTGCGCCCAGTCCGGGTCCACCAGCAGCGCACGACCTACCGCCACCAGATCGAACTCATCATTGTTCAAACGCTCCAGCAGTTTTTCCAGGCTGGCTGGCTGCGCGATCTTGTCGGTGTTGACCATGAACTGCAGGAACTCGCCGTCCAGGCCGACGCTACCCACGGTGATGGTCGGCTTGCCGGTGAGTTTGCGGGTCCAGCCGGCCAGGTTCAGCTCGGAACCGTCGAACTCCGGCTCCCAGAAACGGCGCGTCGAACAGTGGAAAATATCCACGCCGGCGTCGGACAACGGCTTGAGGAATTCACCCAATGCCTCCGGTGTTTGCACCAGACGCGCGGTGTAATCCTGCTGCTTCCATTGAGAGAAACGGAAAATAATCGGGAAGCCTTCGCCGACCGCTGCACGCACAGCCTGGATCAGTTCAATGGCAAAACGCGAACGGTTAGCCAGGCTGCCGCCGTATTCGTCGGTGCGCTGGTTGCTGCCCTCCCAGAAGAACTGGTCCACGAGGTAGCCGTGGGCACCGTGAATTTCAACGCCGTCCATGCCGATGCTCTGGGCATCTTTGGCGGCCTGGGCAAACGCGGCGATCACGTCCTGGATATCTTGCTGGGTCATGCCGTGCACCACGACCTGACCATCTTTCAATTTCTCCGACGGACCGTAACCCGGCACGCTGGCGTCCGGCTCGGTGCCGATGCGGCGCACGCTGCCGACATGCCACAGCTGCGGAACGATCTTGCCACCTTCAGCATGAACCGCGTCGACCACTTTTTTCCAGCCGGCCAGCGCTGCTTCACCGTAGAAATGCGGCACGTTCGGGTAACCGTTGGAAGCCTGGTGGCCGACGGTGGTGCCTTCGGTGATGATCAAGCCAACGCCTGCGGCGGCGCGACGACGGTAGTACTCGATCACTTTGGAATTAGGAACGCCACCCGGCGAAAACGATCGGGTCATCGGCGCCATGACGACGCGGGTCGGCAGTTCGAGGGTGCCGAGGTGGAACGGTTTGAACAGGGCTTTGACGGGCATGGGACGCTCCACGAAAACGGTATCGACGGGACAGATGTTTTATGACGGCGATAATATGCGGAGCGACAAGCGATGCACAGCACTATTGATCTGGGTGATTAAGGATTAAAAGACAGAAGCAAAAAGATCGCAGCCTTCGGCAGCTCCTACAGGGGAATGTGTACACCCGTAGGAGCTGCCGAAGGCTGCGATCTTTTGATCTTTCTTTTTAGCTCAGCGCTTTTTCAATCGCATGAACAACTGTCGGATCATCCGGCGCCGTGCGTGGTGAAAACCGCGCCAGTACACGCCCGTCCTTGCCCAGCAGGAATTTTTCGAAGTTCCAGGTAATGTCACCCGGGAACTCAGCACCCTCGCCCGCCAGCAGACGGTACAGCTGATGACGATCGTGACCATTGACTTCCAGCTTGCTGGACAACGGAAAGGTCACGCCATAGTTGAGGCTGCAGAAATCCTGGATCTCTTGCTCGGTACCCGGTTCCTGCCCGGCAAACTGGTTGCACGGCAGGCCGAGTACGCTGAACCCTTTGTCCTTGTATTGCTGGTAAAGGTTTTCCAGCGCCGCGTACTGTGGGGTCAAGCCGCATTTGGAGGCAACGTTGACCACCAGCACGACACGCCCCTTGAAAGGCGCCAGCGGTAGCTCCTGACCATCCAGGGCTGTCAATTTAAGGTCGTGAAAAGCACTCATGACGAACTCCAAATTCCCGTGATCTTCTCGAAACAGCCACTTGGCGGTGTCACCAGGGACAGCCGCGGACTAAAAAGGCGCCCCTCGGGCGCCTCTCCAGTTCTCGAAAGCTTAGCGCAGAAAATCAGTGGTGATGGCCACCTTCGCCATGGACGTGACCATGAGCGATTTCTTCCTGGCTGGCATCACGGATGTCGATGATTTTGACCTGGAAATTCAGGCGCTGACCGGCCAACGGGTGGTTGCCGTCAACGGTGACATCGTCGCCGTCCAGATCGCGAATGGTGACGATCTGCATTTGGCCGTCCGGAGCGGATGCGTGGAACTGCATGCCCACTTCCAGCTCGTCGACGCCTTCGAACATGCTGCGGCTCAAAGTGCTGACCAGTTCGGCAGCGTATTCGCCGTAGGCATCTTCAGGTTCTACGGCGACAGTCAGTTCGTCACCGACTGCTTTGCCTTCCAGAGCCTTTTCCAGGCCCGGAATGATGTTACCTGCGCCTTGCAGGTAGACCAGCGGCGCGCCGCCGGCTGAGCTGTCGATGACCTCACCAGCGTCGTTGGTCAGGGTATAGTCGATGGAGACAGCCTTATTGGCGGCGATCAGCATGGGGCGAGACCTTTTGCATAAGAATGAAGAATGGCCAAGTTTAGCGAAGCAATCGCCCGAAAGCGAACACAACCCGGACAGACGGGTGACGGCGAAAGGCTCAACGGTCACAGGTTTCCATCAGGATGAGGACGGGCACTGGGTGGCCGAGCTTTCCTGCGGTCACACCCAGCACCTGCGCCACCAGCCACCGTGGCAATCACGCGCCTGGGTCCTGGACCCCGCGCAACGTATTGAAAAAATAGGCCAGCCCTTTGATTGCGGTTGGTGCGCACAAGGCTCGGTTAGCGATAACCTTGGCGACTGAAATTCGGTAGATCGTCAGACATAGATGATCGCCACTGCCATGCACCTCCAGAGAATCCGCATGCAAACTTTTTTTATCGCGCCCACCGATTTTGGTGTGGGTCTGACCTCCATCAGCCTCGGGCTGGTGCGTACTCTTGAGCGGGCCGGCCTCAAGGTCGGCTTTTTCAAACCGATTGCCCAGCCGCATCCGGGCGACACCGGCCCTGAACGGTCCACTGAACTGGTGGCGCGCACTCACGGTTTGAAACCGCCTCAGCCGCTCGGTCTGGCGCACGTCGAGCGCATGCTCGGCGACGGTCAACTGGATGAGCTGCTCGAAGAAATCATCACCCTTTATCAGCAGGCTGCAGTCGGCAAGGATGTGCTGATCGTAGAAGGCATGGTCCCGACCCGCAGCGCCAGTTACGCCGCTCGGGTCAATCTGCATTTGGCGAAAAGCCTCGACGCCGAAGTGATCCTGGTCTCGGCGCCGGAAAACGAGGTGCTGACCGAGCTGTCCGGCCGAGTGGAATTGCAGGCGCAATTGTTCGGCGGTCCGAAAGACCCGAAAGTCCTCGGCGTGATCCTCAACAAAGTCAAAACCGACGAGAGCATGGAGGCCTTTGCCTCGCGCTTGAAAGAGCATTCGCCCTTGCTGCGCAGCGGCGATTTCCGTCTGTTGGGTTGCATTCCGTTCCAGCCGGAATTGAACGCCCCGCGCACCCGCGACGTCGCCGATCTGATGGGCGCGCAAATTCTCAATGCCGGTGATTACGAGACCCGGCGCATGACCAAAATCATCATCTGCGCCCGCACCATGCGCAACACCGTGGAGCTGCTCAAGCCCGGCGTGTTGGTGGTGACGCCCGGTGATCGCGACGACATCATCCTCGCCGTCAGCCTCGCCGCCATGAACGGCGTGCCGCTGGCCGGCCTGTTGCTGACCAGCGACACCCTGCCCGACCCGCGCATCATGGACCTCTGCCGTGGCGCGTTGCAGGCCGGCCTGCCGGTGTTGTCGGTGAGCACCGGCTCCTACGACACCGCCAACCAGCTGAACGGTTTGAACAAGGAAATCCCGATCGACGACCGCGAGCGCGCGGAGATCATCACCGATTTCGTTGCCAGCCACCTCGACGCCCAATGGCTGCACCAACGCTGCGGCACGCCACGGGAAATGCGCCTGTCGCCCGCGGTGTTCCGTTATCAATTGATCCAGCGCGCCCAGGCCGCCAACAAACGCATCGTCCTGCCCGAAGGCAGCGAGCCGCTGACCGTGCAAGCCGCAGCCATCTGTCAGGCACGTGGTATCGCCCGTTGCGTGTTGCTGGCGAAACCGGCGGACGTCGAAGCCGTGGCTCGCGCCCAAGGCATCGAGTTGCCGCCGGGGCTGGAGATTCTCGACCCGGACCTGATCCGCGAGCGCTACGTCGAGCCGATGGTCGCCCTGCGCAAAAGCAAAAGCCTCAACGCGCCGATGGCCGAGCAGCAACTGGAAGACACCGTGGTGATCGGCACCATGATGCTGGCGCTGGATGAGGTCGACGGATTGGTGTCCGGGGTCATTCACTCCACCGCCAACACCATCCGCCCGGCCCTGCAGCTTATTAAAACGGCGCCGGGCTGCACGCTGGTGTCGTCAGTGTTCTTCATGCTCTTCCCGGAGGAAGTGCTGGTCTACGGCGACTGCGTGATGAACCCGCACCCGAGCGCCAGCGAACTGGCCGAGATCGCGCTGCAAAGCGCCGACTCGGCAGCTGCCTTCGGCATCACCCCGCGCGTGGCGATGATCAGCTACTCCAGCGGTGAATCGGCCAGCGGCGAAGAGGTCGAGAAGGTGCGCGAAGCGACGTTGCTCGCCCACGAGCAACAAAACGCGCTGTTGATCGACGGCCCATTGCAGTACGACGCCGCCGCCAACGAAACCGTTGCCCGGCAACTGGCGCCGAACAGCCTGGTGGCAGGTCGCGCCACCGTGTTCGTGTTCCCCGACCTGAACACCGGCAACACCACCCACAAAGCCGTGCAGCGCAGCGCCGACTGCGTCAGCCTCGGGCCGATGCTGCAAGGCCTGCGCAAACCGGTGAACGACCTGCCGCGCGGCGCGCAAGTCGACGACATCGTCTACACCATCGCGTTGACCGCGATTCAAGCTGCCAACCGACCTTTGGATCTTTAAATGCTGGATTCCCTACCTGCACCGCTGCGAGGCGTGATTGCCTCGCTACTGTTGGCGCTGAACACGATTGTCTGCTGCACACCGCTATTCATTGTGGCGATTTTCAAACTGATACTGCCCTTCCCCTCCGCCCAGCGCTTTACCGATTGGCTGATGGGCCACATCCACGAAGCCTGGATCAGCAACAACAAAGCGTGGATGGACTTGCTCGGTCACACACGCTGGACGCTCAGCGGCCTCGAAGGTCTGGACTATCAGCACTCGTATTTGATCACTAGCAACCACCAGAGCTGGGTCGACATCATGGTGTTGCAGTACGTGCTGAACCGGAAGATTCGCCCGCTGAAGTTCTTCCTCAAACAGGAACTGATCTGGGTGCCGGTGATTGGCCTGGCGTGGTGGGCGCTCGGCTTTCCGTTCATGAAGCGCTACTCCAAGGCCTACCTGGAAAAGCACCCGGAGAAGAAAGGCAAAGACCTGGAAACCACCCGCAAGACCTGCGACAAGTTCCGCCACAACCCGGTGGGGATTTTCAACTTCGTCGAAGGCACGCGTTTCACCGAAGGCAAGCATGCCCAGCAGAAATCGCCGTTCCGTCACTTGCTCAAACCAAAGGCGGGCGGCATTGCGTTTGTGCTGGATGCCATGGGTGAGCAGCTGGAAGCCATCGTCAACGTGACCATTCACTATCCTGCCGGGCGGCCCGGTTATTGGGATTTGCTCTGCGGGAATGTGAAGGAAGTTGTTGTGCATTTTCAGGAACTGAAGATTCCGCCGCAGTTCATCGGCAAGAACTACGACCAGGACGGCGAGTATCGATTGCAGTTTCAGGGCTGGATCAACCAGTTGTGGCAGGACAAGGACGCATTGCTTGCACAGATGCACCGGGAATACCCAGGCAAACGTTGATCCCCTGTAGGAGTGAGCCTGCTCGCGATAGCGGCCGCACATTCAGAATTTATGTCGACTGATCCACCACTATCGCGAGCAGGCTCACTCCTACACTTGACCGAGTTGAGCAAAAATAAAAAACCCGCCGATGATCACTCATCGGCGGGGTTTTTGTTAACGGCTAACGCTTAGATCGCGCCACGCTTGCGCAGCAGATCCAGCACGTGCTTGACGCTTTCTTCCAGCGACAGCGACTGGGTATCGACCACGAGGTCGGCGTCCAGCGGCACGTCGTACGGGAAGGAATCGCCCGGGATGTTGTCCCCGGCCGCCGCGTACAGGCCTTGTGGATCACGCTCGGCACAGACCGTCGGAGAGGCCTGGACGTAGACCGTCAGCAGACGCTCCTTGCCGATCAGTTCCCTGGCCTGCTCACGTCCTTCAGCACTCGGCGCAACGAAGGCTGCCAGCGTCAGAAGACCGGCTTCGTTGAACTGACGCGCAACGTGCGCCGCACGACGCCAGTTCTCGGTACGCCCGGCGCGATCCTGTGGCAGACCTTTGTTCAGGTCGTGACGCAGGTTCTGGCCATCGAGTACAAACACCGCACGGCCCATGTCGAACAGCTTGCGTTCAACCGCGTAAGCCAGGGTGCTTTTGCCGGCACCCGACAAGCCGCTGAACAACACGGTGGCCGGTTGCTGGCCGAAGCGCTGGGCGCGTTCTTCGGTGGCGACGTGCGCCAGTTTGCCGTGATGCGTGCTGGCGCCATGGCTCAACGGCTGAGCGATGATCATGCCGGCCGCGACGGTGCCATTGGTCAAACGATCGATGACGATGAACGAACCGGTGGTGCGGTTGCTCGCGTAACCGTCCAGCGCGATGGCCGCGTCGAGGCTGATCTTGACCCGGCCAATCTCGTTCAGGTTCAACGAACTGGCCGGACCTTCTTCCAGGGTGTTCACGTCAACGCGGTTGACGATGCTGGTGATCGAACCCGGCACGTACGTCGTGGCGCGCTTGATGTCGTATTTCTTGCCCGGCAGCATCGGTTCTTCGGCCATCCACACCAGCATGGCGTCGAAGGCGTCAGTCACTTGCGGCAGGTTGTCGGCATGCACCAGCAAGTCGCCGCGGGAGATGTCGATCTCGTCTTCCATGGTCAGCGTCACCGCTTGACCAGGACCTGCGTGCTCCAGCTCACCTTCGAAGGTGACGATGGACTTCACGCGGCTGCTCTTGCCCGACGGCAGCACAACGACTTCGTCGCCCTTGTGCACGACGCCGCTGGCCAGGGTGCCGGCGAAACCACGGAAGTTCAGGTTCGGACGGTTGACGTACTGCACCGGGAAACGCAGGTCGGTGTAGTTGCGGTCATTGGCGATCTCGACGGTCTCGAGAATTTCCATCAGCGACTGGCCGGTGTACCACGGCGAGCGCTCGGACTTGTTCACCACGTTGTCGCCCTTCAGCGCCGACATTGGCACGAAGGCCATGGTGGTCGGCTTGAACGCGATGCCATCGGCGAACTTCAAGTAATCGGCCTTGATCGACTCGAAGACGGTTTCGTCGAAGCCGTTGAGGTCCATCTTGTTGATGGCGACAACGATGTGCTTGATGCCCAGCAACGAGGCAATGAAGCTGTGGCGACGGGTCTGGGTCTGCACGCCGTAACGGGCGTCGACCAAGATGATCGCCAGGTCACAGGTGGACGCACCGGTGGCCATGTTGCGGGTGTACTGCTCATGGCCAGGGGTGTCGGCGATGATGAATTTGCGCTTGGCGGTGGAGAAGTAGCGGTAAGCGACATCGATGGTGATGCCCTGCTCCCGCTCGGCCTGCAAGCCGTCGACCAGCAATGCCAGGTCGATGTCATCGCCAGTGGTGCCGACTTTTTTCGAGTCGCGGGTAATGGCTTCCAGGTGATCTTCGTAGATCATTTTGGAGTCGTGCAGCAGGCGCCCGATCAGGGTGCTCTTGCCGTCGTCGACGTTGCCACAGGTCAGAAAGCGCAGCATTTCCTTGCGTTCGTGCTGGCCCAGGTAGGCGAGAATGTCCTCGCTGATCAAATCAGATGCGTGCGACATGACAACCCCTTAGAAATAACCCTGACGTTTCTTTTCTTCCATCGAGCCTGCGCCATCGTGATCGATGACCCGGCCCTGGCGTTCGGAAGTTCGCGTCAGGAGCATTTCCTGAATGATGTCGGTCAGGCTGGTGGCCTCGGACTCGACCGCACCGGTCAACGGGTAGTCACCCAGTGTGCGGAAACGGACCTTCTTCTTGACGATGCGCGCCTTGTCTTCGTCGCTCAGGTGATTGAGCAGGCGTTCGTCGTCGATCATGATCCAGGTGCCATTCATCTCGATAACGTCGCGCTCGGCGGCGAAATACAGCGGCACAATCGGGATGCCTTCGAGGTAGATGTACTGCCAGATGTCCAGTTCGGTCCAGTTCGACAACGGGAAAACACGGATCGATTCGCCCTTGTTGACCTTGCCGTTGTAGACGTTCCACAACTCGGGACGCTGGTTTTTCGGGTCCCAGCGGTGCTTGGTATCGCGGAAGGAATACACGCGCTCTTTGGCACGGGACTTCTCTTCGTCACGACGGGCACCACCAAAAGCGGCATCGAAACCGTACTTGTCGAGAGCCTGCTTGAGGCCTTCGGTTTTCATGATATCGGTGTGTTTGGCGCTGCCGTGGGTGAGCGGGTTGATACCCTGCGCAACACCCTCCGGATTCACGTGCACCAGCAGGTCAAGGCCGAGCTCTGCGACCATGCGGTCGCGGAACGCGTACATTTCCTTGAACTTCCACCGGGTGTCGACGTGCATCACCGGGAACGGCAGTTTGCCCGGGAAGAATGCCTTGCGCGCAAGGTGCAGCATCACGGCAGAGTCTTTACCGACGGAGTACAGCATCACCGGGTTATCGAACTCGGCGGCGACCTCGCGGATGATGTGGATGCTTTCGGCCTCCAGCTGTTTCAGATGCGTCAGTTTGTCGACCATGGCTACTCACGAAAACGATCTTATGGACGGCCAGCGGGCCGTGTTCGAGCGAGGAATCCTAGCACAGCGACCTCTTCTAATCAGGACGCAAGCTAGATCGAAAGGGTATATGAATATACCTGCCTGTTCGGGCGCTGCAGACTTTGTGGGAGCGAGCTTGCTCGCGATGACTTACTCACATTCAGCATTAATGTCGACTGTTACACCGCCATCGCGAGCAAGCTCGCTCCCACAGTTAACCGGATGTCCCGCAGATCCACGCTATCAAATTGGATTCGGGCAATCGATGAAGATGTGCTCAAGGGCAAAACGCCGCGCCAGATAATCCCCGAGTGCCTGCACGCCATAGCGCTCGGTCGCATGGTGACCGGCGGCGATGAAGCTGATGTCGTTTTCCCGGGCGCTGTGGAAGGTCTGCTCGGACGCCTCACCGCTGAGGTACAAGTCGACGCCAGCCAACACGGCCTGATCGATGTAACCCTGACCGCCACCGGTGCACCAGCCAACACGGCGGATCATCTCGCTGCCTTCGATCAGCAACGGCTCGCGGCCCATGACTTCTTGTACGCGACGGGCAAAATCGCGGGCCGTCACCGGCTCGTTCAATGAACCGACCAGGCCGACAACTTTGAGATTGTCCGGGTCCAATGGGCCTTCCACGGTGATATCGAGCTGACGTGCCAGCTGCACGTTATTGCCGACTTCCGGGTGCAGATCCAGCGGCAGATGGTAGGACAACAGGCTGATATCGTGCTTGAGCAGGGTTTTCAACCGACGCTGCTTCATGCCGGTGATGCACGGATTCTCGCCTTTCCAGAAATAGCCGTGATGCACCAGTACCAGGTCGGCGCTGGCTTCCACAGCGGCGTCGAGCAACGCCTGGCTGGCGGTGACGCCACTGACGATGCGCATGACCTGCGGCCGGCCTTCGACCTGCAACCCGTTGGGGCAGTAATCGGCAATCTTTGCACTGTTAAGGTAACGGTCGGCTTCTTCGACCAGGGTGCTCAAGGCGACGGCCATAAAAGACTCCTAAATATCCCGTTCAGAGGCATGCTTCGCCTCGTATAATGCGCGACATTATGGGCGGTCTCATACCGCCTGCAACCTCTCAGGACGTGCTTAATGCTCAAGGCGCTGCGTTTTTCCGGCTGGCCGCTGTTGGCCGGCGTGCTTATTGCTCTGTTAATCATCCAGCGTTACCCGCAGTGGGTCGGGCTCCCGAGCCTCGACGTCAACATGCAGCAAGCCCCGCAAACCACCACCATGCAACAGGGTCCGGTGTCCTATGCCGACGCGGTGACCACGGCCGCGCCGTCGGTGGTCAACCTGTACACCACCAAAGTCATCAACAAACCGAACCATCCGCTGTTCGAAGATCCGCAGTTCCGCCGCTTCTTCGGCGACAACTCGCCCAAACAGAAGCGCATGGAGTCGAGCCTCGGTTCCGGCGTGATCATGAGCCCGGAAGGTTACCTGCTGACCAACAACCACGTGACCACCGGTGCCGACCAGATCGTGGTGGCGCTCAAGGACGGTCGTGAAACCCTGGCGCGAGTGATCGGCAGCGACCCGGAGACCGACCTCGCGGTCCTGAAGATCGACTTGAAGAATCTTCCATCGATCACTGTCGGGCGTTCCGACAACATCCGCATCGGCGACGTAGCCCTCGCCATCGGCAACCCGTTCGGTGTCGGCCAGACCGTGACCATGGGCATCATCAGTGCCACCGGACGTAATCAGCTGGGCTTGAACAACTACGAAGACTTCATTCAGACCGACGCGGCGATCAACCCTGGCAATTCCGGTGGTGCGCTGGTGGATGCCAACGGCAACCTGACCGGCATCAACACGGCGATCTTCTCCAAGTCCGGCGGTTCGCAGGGCATCGGTTTCGCAATCCCGGTGAAACTGGCCATGGAAGTGATGAAGTCGATTATCGAGCACGGCCAGGTGATTCGCGGCTGGCTCGGCATCGAAGTGCAGCCGTTGAGCCAGGAGCTGGCGGAATCGTTTGGCCTGTCGGGGCGACCGGGCATTGTGGTCGCGGGGATTTTCCGTGACGGTCCGGCGCAGAAGGCCGGCCTGCAACTGGGTGACGTGATCCTCAGCATCGACGGCGAACCGGCCGGCGATGGTCGTCGTTCGATGAACCAGGTCGCGCGGATCAAACCGACCGACAAGGTCACGATCCAGGTGATGCGTAACGGCAAGGAGCTCAAGCTGACTGCGGAAATCGGCCTGCGTCCGCCACCGGCGCCGGTCAAAGAGAAAGAAGAAGACTGACGCTTGCCCGAGCATCTCGGGCAAACAGAAGACATTCTCATTAGTCATGTTATATTGTTTCAATATCTATATTGGAACAACATAACATGTCGTCTCGAACAATGGCCTCCGTGGCAAGTCTTGCCCTCGGTCTGCTAGGGGACCCGGTCTTCGCCGAAGAGTCCGGTCCCCTCGAACTGGACGCCATCAGCGTCACCTCCAACTACGAATCCCCCACCGGTCCGATCCAGGGCTACCGCGCCACGCGGTCTTCCAGCGCGACCAAAACAGACACCGCGATTCGCGACATCCCGCAATCCATCAGCGTGATCCCTGTCAGTGTGCTCAACGATCTGGGCAGCACCAGCGTCGAGCGTGCGCTGGATTTTGCCGGTGGTGTGTCGAAGCAGAACAACTTCGGCGGCCTGACGCTCTATGAATACAGCGTGCGCGGTTTCACCTCGTCGGAGTTCTACAAGGACGGCTTCAGCGCCAACCGCGGTTACCCGAGCACCCCGGATGTGGCCAACATCGAGCGCATCGAAGTGCTCAAAGGCCCCGCGGCAAGCCTCTATGGACGCGGCGATCCGGGCGGCACGGTGAACATCGTCACCAAGAAGCCGCAGCCCGAAGCCTTCACCACGTTGCAAACCAGCGTCGGCAGCTGGGATCGCTTTCGCACAGCGCTGGACGTCAACACGCCACTGGATAACGACGCCAATGTGCTGTCGCGAATGAACCTGGCCGTCGAGGACAACCACAGCTTCCGCGATCACATCGGCAGCCAACGAGTGTTCGTCGCGCCCTCCTTCAATTGGCAACTCACCCCAGACACAAGCCTGTTGGTGGAGAGCGAGTTCGTTCGCCACAGCTCGACTTTCGACCGCGGCATCGTCGCGCCGTACAACGCATGGAGCGGTGTTTCCCGTTCGACCTTCCTCGGCGAACCCAACGATGGCGACATTGATAACCACAACAACATGCTCCAGGCGGCCCTCGAACATCAGCTCAACGATCGCTGGAAACTGCGCCTGGCCAGTCATTACAAAGAAGGCAAACTCTGGGGCTACGCCTCCGAAAACCGCGCGTTGAATGCCGACGGCCACACCGCCAATCGACGCTATCGTGAACGCGATACGAATTGGCACGACAGCATCACTCAACTCGAACTACGTGGCTTTTTCGACATCGGTAGCTGGCAACACGAACTGCTGATTGGCAGCGAATACGAAAACTTTCGCAAGAACGAGCGGGTCACGACCATCGCTGGCGGCCCTTATGCCATCGACATTTATCAGCCGGTCTACGGTCAGCCAAAACCCGACGGCACGCGCTCCGGCACGGACTTCTTCGAACACGTCGAAAGCCATGCGCTGAACCTGCAGGATCAAATCGTCTTTACCGACAAACTGCGCGGCATGCTCGGTGCACGTTTCGAACATTTCGAACAAAGCATCGACGATCACAGTCGTGGCGCCACCCGCCGCCAGAGCCACGACGCCCTGACCCAACGGGCCGGCCTGCTCTATCAACTGACACCTGAAGTCGGGGTGTTTGCCAACGCAGCCACTTCGTTCAAACCGAACAATGGACTGGACGCTGCCGGCAAATCCTTCGATCCGGAAGAAGGTGTCGGTTATGAAATCGGGATCAAGAGCGAGCTATTCGACGACCGCTTGAGCAGCACCCTCGCCGCCTTCCATATCGACAAAAAAAACGTCCTCACCCTCGATCCGGGCACCGACACCAGCCGCGCCATGGGCAAGGCGCGAAGCCAGGGATTCGACCTGCAAGTCGCCGGGCAAGTGACCGACGCCATGCGGGTGATCGGTGCCTTCGCCTACATCGACGCCGAAGTCACCGAGGGCGACAAGGTGATTCCCACCGGCAGCCGAATCCTCGGTGTGGCCAAACGTAGTGGCAGCCTGCTCGGGGTTTATGAATTCCAGAATGGCCGTTTGCGGGGGTCGGACGTCGGCGCGGCGCTCACTTATGTCGGCGATCGCTCGGGTGAATCCGGCAGCGATTTTGAGCTACCGGCCTACCACACCGTCGACCTGCTGGCCCATTACAAGGCCAGTGAACACATCACCGTGGGCCTGAACCTGAACAACCTTTTCGACGAGAAATACTTCGAGCGCTCGTACAGCAACTACTGGGTCAACCCCGGCGAGCCTCGCAACTTCACCGTCAGCCTGACCCTTAATCTGTAATAGGAAGCCCCCATGCGACACCTCAAACCTATGGCCCTGCTCGGTCTGCTGTTCGGCCCTTTATTTACAAGCCAAGTCTCGGCCCATGGCCTGTGGACCGAACAACGTCGCGGCAATATCGAAGTGATTTACGGCCACGGTGCCGAAGACAACGCGTTCAAGGCACAGAAGATCAGCGGCGCCTGGGCGTATGACGTCAACGGCAAAATGATCCCGGTGACCGTGCAGCGCCTTGCCGATCACGCCCGTTTGCAACCGTTGAAACCACCCGCTGTGATGGCGGTGGTGCTGGACAATGGCATGTGGTCGCAAACGGCGGATAAAAAATGGATCAACGAAGGGCGCAGCAAGGTGCCTGGCGCAATCGAGTCAACGCAGACCTTCAAATACAGCCTGGCGATTTATCAGCCGGGGGCGAAGTTGCCCAAGCTTGAGCAGATGAAGTTGCTGATCCTGCCGGAGGTTGATCCGCTGACGGTCGGGCCAGGCAAGTTGCTGCCAGTGCGAGTGCTATTGGACGGCAAACCGGCAGCCGGTGTGAAGTTGGTTGGCGATTATCGCAGTGCGCCGAATACCTTGAGCACTGAAACCGATGCGGATGGCCGAGCGCAGGTGGTGGTGCGCAATGAGGGGTTGAACGTGATTTCGGCACAGATGGAGATTGTGCTGAAGGACAATCCGGATGTGGCGACGCGTGGGGTGTTCAGTTCACTGACGTTCCTGGGTGAACCGCATCACGAATAACCCACAAAACCTTGTGGGAGCGAGCCTGCTCGCGATTGGCCGTAACATTCAGCATCTATGTTGAATGTCAGACCGCCATCGCGAGCAGGCTTGCTCCCACAGGTTCGGAGTTGAATCAGAGGTCGCCGAGGCCGTCGATCAACGCCTGATTCTGCTCCGGCGTGCCAATCGAGATCCGCAGGAATTGGGCAATCCGTTCCTGTTTGAAGTGCCGAACGATCACGCCTTGCTCGCGCAACTTCGCCGCCAGCCCCGCCGCATCGTGTTTCGGATGACGGACGAAAATGAAGTTTGCCGCCGACGGCAGGACTTCAAAGCCCTTCGCTTCCAATTGCGTAATGACCCATTTACGATTCTCGATCACCAACCGGCAGGTCTTATCGAAGTACTCACGATCTTCGAACGCTGCGGCTGCACCGACATTCGCCAGGCGATCCAGCGGATAGGAGTTGAAGCTGTTCTTGATCCGCTCCAGCGCCTCGATCAGGTCCGGATGTCCCACCGCCAGCCCCACTCGCAGGCCGGCCAGCGAACGGGACTTGGACAGGGTCTGGGTCACCAGCAGGTTCGGATAACGATCCACCAGGCTGATCGCCGTCTCACCGCCGAAATCGATGTAAGCCTCATCCACCACGACCACTGAGTCCGGGCTGGCCTTGAGGATTTGCTCCACGGCGTCCAGCGCCAACAGGCAGCCAGTCGGTGCGTTCGGATTCGGGAAGATGATCCCGCCGTTCGGCTTGGCGTAGTCCGCCGGGTTGATCTGGAACTGCTCGTCCAGCGGCACCGCGTCGAAGGCGATGCCATACAACCCGCAGTAAACCGGATAGAAGCTGTAGCTGATGTCCGGGAACAGCAGCGGCTGATCGTGTTGCAGCAAACCGTGAAAGATGTGCGCCAGGACTTCATCGGAACCGTTGCCGAGAAACACCTGATTGCTCTGCACGCCGTAGTACTTGGCGACTGCTTGCTTGAGCACTTCACTGTTCGGGTCCGGGTACAGACGCAAATTGTCATTCAGTTCGGTCTGCATCGCCGCCAAGGCTTTTGGCGATGGACCGTACGGGTTTTCGTTGGTGTTGAGCTTCACCAGTTTCGCCAGTTTCGGCTGCTCGCCCGGGACATAAGGCACCAGATTCTTGACGAACGGGCTCCAGAATTTACTCATCTTCACTCCCCCTGCTCTTCATTAAAGAGCTCGTCAATGATGCGGTATTCGGCGCTGCGCGCGTGAGCGGTCAGCGACTCGCCACGGGCCAGCACGGAAGCGGTTTTGCCCAGTTCCGACGCACCTTGCTCGGAGCAGAAGATGATCGACGAACGCTTCTGGAAGTCGTACACACCCAGCGGCGAGGAGAAGCGCGCGGTGCCGGAGGTTGGCAACACGTGGTTCGGGCCGGCGCAATAGTCGCCCAAGGCTTCGGAGGTGTGACGGCCCATGAAGATCGCGCCAGCGTGGCGAATCTTCGGCAGCCAGGCCTGCGGATCAGCAACGGACAACTCAAGGTGTTCCGGTGCGATGCGGTTGGCCACTTCGATGGCTTGGTCCATGTCGCGGACCTTGATCAGCGCACCACGGCCATTGATCGACGTTTCGATGATCTCGGCGCGTTCCATGGTCGGCAGCAGTTTGGCGATGCTGGCGGCCACCTTGTCGAGGAACTCGGCATCCGGGCTGACCAGAATCGCTTGGGCGTCTTCGTCGTGCTCGGCCTGGGAGAACAGGTCCATGGCGATCCAGTCCGGATCGGTGTGACCGTCGCATACCACAAGGATCTCCGAAGGGCCGGCGATCATGTCGATGCCAACCTGGCCGAACACGTGGCGCTTGGCGGTGGCGACGTAGATGTTGCCCGGGCCGACCACTTTGTCGACCTTCGGCACGCTTTCGGTGCCGTAGGCCAGCGCGGCAACCGCTTGGGCGCCGCCGATGGTGAACACGCGGTCGACGCCGGCGATGCAGGCTGCGGCCAGCACCAGTTCGTTGATTTCGCCACGAGGCGTCGGCACCACCATGACCACTTCGGTCACACCGGCCACCTTGGCCGGAATCGCGTTCATCAGTACCGAGGACGGATAAGACGCCTTGCCGCCCGGTACATACAGGCCGGCGCGATCCAACGGCGTCACTTTCTGGCCCAGCACGGTGCCGTCGGCTTCGGTGTAGCTCCAGGAGTCCTGCTTCTGTTTCTCGTGGTAGCTGCGTACTCGGGACGCAGCTTTTTCCAGCGCTTCACGCTGAGGCACGGTGATTCGGGTCAGGGCCAGTTCCAGGCGTTCGCGAGGCAGAATCAGGTCCGCCATGGACGCGACCTGCAGGCCGTCGAACTTCTGGGTGAATTCCACCAGCGCCGCATCGCCACGCTCGCGCACGGCCTTGATGATGTCCAGCACCCGCTGATTGACCGAGTCGTCAGACACACTTTCCCAGCTCAGCAGATGATCCAGATGATGTGCGAAATCCGGGTCAGCAGCGTTGAGTCGGCGAATTGCAGTCGGTGCGGTCATAGCGAGAGCCTCATAGGAATGGCAAAAACTCAGGCGCCCTAACTTAGCAGTCGTTTCCGCTTGGGCACCTGAGATTCTGGCTATGAGGCGGATAGACGGGCGCGACTCAAGGTCGCGCAGGTGAATCAGCCGCGGTGTCGAGACTCCACTGCCTTGCGCAGGGTGTCGATCAACGCCTGGATACGGGCGTGCTGCATTTTCATTGAAGCTTTGTTCACGATCAGCCGGGAGCTGATGTCGGCAATGAAATCCTGGGGTTCCAGACCATTGGCGCGCAGGGTGTTGCCGGTGTCGACCACGTCGATGATCTTGTCTGCCAGACCGATCAGCGGCGCGAGTTCCATCGAGCCATAGAGCTTGATGATGTCGACCTGACGGCCCTGTTCGGCGTAGTAACGCTTGGCAACGTTGACGAATTTGGTCGCCACACGCAGGCGGCCCTTGGGCTCGACATCGCCGACACGGCCGGCGGTCATCAGCTTGCAGAGGGCAATTCGCAGGTCCAATGGCTCGTACAAACCCTGGCCGCCATATTCCATCAGCACATCTTTACCGGCGACGCCCAGGTCAGCGGCACCATGTTCGACGTAAGTCGGCACATCGGTGGCGCGCACGATCAGCAGACGTACATCGGCCTGAGTCGTGGGAATGATCAGCTTGCGGCTCTTGTCCGGATTCTCGGTCGGCACGATGCCCGCTTCAGCCAGAAGCGGCAGGGTGTCGTCAAGGATGCGGCCCTTGGACAGTGCGATGGTCAACATGGGAAACGTCAGTCCTTATCAGGCTACTGATGCCCGGTCGCAAATGGCGCCGGACACACATCGAGCCGGAAACGGCTCGACTTGAAACGAATTCATCCATGTGGAGTAACAGCTACTGCGCTCTGCAATCCTGCGTTGAAAACTGGCTCGAAATGCTCATTGACTAAAGTCAACTCCGCTTTCTCGCCAGTTTTCGCCTTGTCTTGCATTCGCTCGTGACGCTGTTACACCACATGGAGGGCACGTCCCTGCGCCCATGCAGCAGAAACTAGCCCGGTACGCGGCGGATCTTGGCGCCGAGCATCTGCAGTTTCTCTTCGATGCACTCGTAACCACGGTCGATGTGGTAGATGCGATCGATCAGGGTGTCACCTTCAGCGATCAACGCCGAGATCACCAGGCTGGCCGAAGCACGCAGGTCGGTGGCCATGACTGGCGCGCCCTTGAGCTTTTCGATGCCGGTAACGATGGCGGTGTTGCCTTCGACCTGGATGTGAGCGCCCATGCGGTGCAGTTCGTAAACGTGCATGAAGCGGTTTTCGAAGATCGTCTCGATCACGGCACCGGTGCCTTCGGCAATGGCGTTGAGGGAGATGAACTGCGCTTGCATGTCGGTCGGGAATGCCGGGTACGGAGCGGTGCGCACGTTTACGGCTTTTGGCCGCTTGCCGTGCATGTTCAGCTCGATCCAGTCTTCGCCGCAGGTGATTTCGGCACCCGATTCCTTGAGTTTCTCAAGAACGGCTTCGAGGATGGTCGGATCGGTGTCCTTGACCTTCACACGACCGCCGGTTACAGCAGCTGCGACCAGGTAAGTGCCCGTCTCGATACGGTCAGGCATCACTTTGTAAGTGGTCGGGTGCAGACGCTCGACGCCATCGATGGTGATGGTGTCGGTGCCGGCGCCAGTGATCTTGGCGCCCATGGCGATCAGGAAGTTCGCCAGGTCGATGACTTCAGGCTCGCGAGCGGCGTTTGCCAGAACGCTGCGCCCCTTGGCCAGAGCGGCCGCCATCATGATGTTTTCGGTACCGGTCACACTGACGGTGTCGAAGAAGAAGTGCGCACCGCGCAGGCCACCTTCAGGCGCCTTGGCCTTGATGTAGCCACCTTCGACGTCGATGACCGCGCCCATGGCTTCGAGGCCACGAATGTGCAGGTCAACCGGACGCGAACCAATGGCGCAACCGCCAGGCAGTGCGACTTCGGCTTCACCGAAACGGGCAACCATCGGGCCCAGCACCAGGATCGACGCACGCATGGTTTTCACCAGTTCGTACGGAGCGATCAAGGTCTTGATGGTGCGCGGGTCGATTTCAACGCTGAGTTTCTCGTCGATCACCGGCTCGATGCCCATACGACCGAACAGCTCGATCATGGTGGTGATGTCGTGCAGGTGCGGCAGGTTGGCCACGGTCACCGGGCCATCACACAGCAGAGTTGCAGCCAGGATCGGCAGGGCAGAGTTCTTTGCCCCGGAGATGCGGATTTCGCCATCAAGACGAACGCCACCGGTAATTATCAATTTATCCATAAGAATCTCGACGCCCTTGGGCTCAGGTGCGCTCGGCCCAGGCCGCGCTGCTGAAAAATTTCATAGTGACCGCATGGATGCTGCCATCGGTGATCCATGGGTTCAAATGGGCATAGATCTGCTGCTGACGCTTCACCGGGCTCAACGCCGCCAGTTCATCGCTAATCACGTTCAGCTGAAAGTTGCAGCCTTCGCCTTCAACTTCTACCTGAGTCCCAGGCAGCTTTCCTTCAAGAAAGCTCTTCACTTCTACGGCCTGCATGCTCAACCTCAATCGGCGCCCTGTGCGCGCGGGTCGGACATCATACAAAAAAGCCCCGCGCCTGCGAACCCCGCGAAGCAGGACTCTGACGGGGGGCTTCTTTATAGATGCGGTTAGGGATGCGCCAACAGCTCGGTCAATTCGCTGACCTGAGCGATTTCGCGCATGTCTTCTGGCATCCCACGGATGCTCAACGCCTTGCCGGCCGCCTCTGCATCACGCATGAAGCACAACAGCAGCGACAAGCCGACACTGCTGGATTTCAACACTGCCGAGCAATCGACCACCAGTGCAGCGGCCTTGCTGGCTTTGATCAGCGCCTGCCCCTGCTTGCGCAAGCCGGGGCCGGTGCGGTAATCCAGCATGCCGCTAAGCGTCAGCTCGCCGGATTCGCTCATGCGAATGGCCGACACACTCATTGAGCTTGCGTCTCGGTAGTTTGCTTCTGACTGGCTTCCTTGGCTTTGGCGACTTCCCCGGCCCAACCATTGATGGTCTTGTCCAGGTCGTTGCCATTGCGCTGCATCGCATCAGCGAACTGATCACGGAACAGCTTGCCGATGTTAATGCCGTTGATGATCACGTTGCGCAATTTCCACTCGCCATTGATCTTTTCGAGTGTGTAAGACACAGGATAGATCGCGCCGTTGCTGCCTTTGACCGTCATGGCGACGCTTGTACGGTCGCCCGACTCATCCTTGGCAGGGTCGACAACGATCCCCTGATTGTTGTATTCGAGCAAAGCGTTGCCATAGAACTGGAACAGACCCTTTTTGAAGTTTTCTTCAAAGGTCTTCATTTGCGCAGGCGTGGCTTTGCGCGAGTATTTGACCGTCATGATGCTCTTGGAAATGCCCTCGGCATCCACAACAGGTCCGACGATGGTGTCCAGTGCGGTATAAAAGTCTTTCGGGTCCTGCTTGTACTTCTCTTTATTGGCCGCCAGATCGGCAAGCAACCGATTGGTGGTGTCCTGTACCAGTTCGTGCGCGGAAGGCGCCGCCACGGCGTTAGCCATCAACGGCAGGGCCGCGAGCAATACCAACAGGCCACGTCGCAAGGTAGAGATCATTTAAAAGCTCCTCATTTGGCGTCTTTACTAACGGTATTGAGCAGAAACTTACCGATCAGGTCTTCGAGTACCAGCGACGACTGCGTGTCGTGGATGGTTGCACCCTCCTTGAGCAAGGTTTCTTCCCCGCCCACGCTGAGACCGATGTACTTCTCGCCCAACAGCCCAGCGGTCAGGATAGATGCAGTGGAGTCAGTCGGCAGGTTATCTACGCGTTTTTCCAGCTGCATGGTCACTCGACCGGTAAAACTGTCGCGATCCAGATCGATCGCCGTGACCTTGCCGATGGTCACACCGGCCATGGTCACTTTAGCTCTGACAGTCAAACCGGCGATATTGTCGAAATACGCATAAAGTTTATAAGTGTCGGTGGTTGCGCTCGGGGACAGGCCACTCACCCGCAACGCCAGCAACAGCAAAGCCAGGATGCCAGCCAGCAAGAAAAGGCCGACACCGATTTCCAGGGTGCGGTTTTGCATCAGAAATCTCCAAACATCAAGGCGGTCAGAATAAAGTCCAGGCCGAGTACAGCCAAAGAGGCATACACCACGGTCTTGGTAGTGGCACGACTGATCCCCTCGGAAGTGGGCTCGCAGTCATAGCCTTGGAATACGGCGATCCAGGTCACGACAAAGGCGAAAACGATGCTTTTGATGATGCCGTTGAGCACATCGTCAGCAAAGGTCACGCTGTTCTGCATGTTGGACCAGTAGGAACCTTCATAGACACCCAGCCAGTCGACGGCCACCCACGAACCACCCCAGATTCCCACCACGCTGAAGATCATCGCCAGCACCGGCAGGGAAATGAAGCCGGCCCACAGGCGCGGGGCAATGATGTACTTGAGCGGGTCGACACCAATCATTTCCAGACTGGACAACTGCTCGGTGGACTTCATGTTGCCGATTTCGGCAGTCAATGCCGAACCGGCGCGCCCGGCGAACAACAACGCCGTGACCACGGGCCCCAGTTCGCGCAACAGCGTCAGCGCAACCATCTGGCCGACCGCCTGTTCCGAACCGTAGCTGGATAGAATATTGAAGCCTTGCAGCGCCAGCACCATGCCGATGAATACCCCGGAGACCACGATGATCACCAGGGACATCACGCCCACCGAATGCAGTTGCTTGATCAGCAAGCCAAAACCGCCGCCAATGCCGCCACGGCCAAGCAAGGCATGAAACAGGAATATCGCCGAACGGCCAAACACTCCCAGCACGTCAATGCCAGAGTGGCCGAACCGGCGAACCCGTTCTATTAGTGAAATCTTGCGCATCAACGCTGCCCCAGAAGATCTGCGCGGTAATCCGTCGCTGGAAAGTGATAGGCGACCGGACCGTCAGGCTCGCCTGTCATGAATTGACGGATGCGTGGCTCCTGCGAGTTCATCAGTTCCTCGGGAGTACCCTGCCCCAACACTTGGCCTTCGCCGACGACATAGATGTAATCGGCGATGCTCGCGGTCTCGGCCAGGTCGTGGGAGACCACGATACTGGTGATGCCCAGCGCATCGTTGAGCAGGCGGATCAGGCGTACCAGTACGCCCATGGCGATGGGGTCCTGGCCGACAAAGGGCTCGTCATACATGAGTATCTGCGGATCGAGGGCAATCGCCCGGGCCAGCGCGACGCGACGCTTCATGCCGCCGGACAACTCGTCAGGCATCAGGTCGATGGCGCCACGCAAGCCCACGGCCTGCAATTTGAGCAGGACAATGTCCCGGATCATTTCTTCCGGCAGTTCGGTATGAACGCGTAGCGGAAAGGCGACGTTCTCGAACACATCAAGATCGGTGAACAGCGCACCACTCTGGAACAGCACGCCCATGTGCTTTCGCGCATCGAACAGATCACTGCGCGACAGTTTCGGCAGGTTCTGTCCATTGACCCAGACATCGCCTTTGGTGGGCCGCAACTGTGCGCCCATCAGCCGTAACAGCGTAGTTTTGCCACACCCGGAAGGCCCCATGATGCCGGTGACCTTGCCGCGCGGGATACGTATATCGACGTTATTGAAAATGCTGCGCGTTCCGCGCTTGAAGGTCAGTCCCTTCAGCTCGACCGCGTAGGCTTTATCGGCACTCATCTAATCTCCTTGCGATGCAGCCTCTCACTCGGACGCCTGACTTTCTGGCGAAAGCACATACCTCCCGGGCAGGCCGAACTGGCGGCGAACTATATCACTGCAAAGGCCAAGCGCCCAAGGCCCAAGCCGGGCCATGTTGAGCAACATGACGGGGTAAAAGCGTCTATTTAGGGGTATTGGGTATCAGGGAATGACAAAGCGCGACGAACTTGCGTGAGGGTTTCGATCATTACCGTTATAATCGCCGCCTTTTCATCAGGCTATACGATTTCTGACATGAGCCAATCCAGCGACCTGATTCAATCAGCACAACGCACCATCCGCCTCGAACTGGAAGCCGTACAAGGCTTGTTGCCCCGTATCGACGCAGATTTCGTACGCGCTTGCGAGATGATTCTGGCCAGCAAAGGGCGCGTGGTCGTGGTCGGCATGGGCAAATCGGGGCACATCGGCAACAAGATCGCCGCCACCCTGGCCAGTACCGGCACCACGGCTTTTTTCGTGCACCCGGCCGAAGCCAGCCACGGCGATATGGGCATGATTACCCGCGACGACATCATCCTGGCGCTGTCAAACTCCGGCTCCACCAATGAAATCGTCACCCTGCTGCCGCTGATCAAGCGCCTGGGCATTCAATTGATCAGCATGACCGGCAACCCTGATTCACCGCTGGCGAAGGCTGCCGAGGTCAACCTCAACGTGCACGTCGAGCACGAAGCCTGTCCGCTCAACCTGGCACCGACCTCGTCGACCACTGCCGCGCTGGTCATGGGCGACGCCCTGGCCGTTGCGCTGCTGGAAGCCCGCGGTTTTACCGCTGAAGATTTCGCCTTTTCCCACCCCGGCGGCGCGCTTGGCCGACGCCTGCTGCTGAAAGTGGAAACCGTCATGCACGCCGGCGCAGAACTGCCCCAGGTGCAACGTGGCACACTACTCAAGGACGCCTTGATGGAAATGACCCGCAAGGGCCTGGGCATGACCGCGATTGTGGAGGCCGACGGCAAACTGGCCGGGATCTTCACCGACGGCGACTTGCGCCGCACCCTTGACCGGACCATCGACATCCACCATACGACCATCGACGAGGTCATGACTGTTCATGGCAAGACCGCCCGGGCCGATATGCTGGCAGCCGAAGCCCTGAAAATCATGGAAGACCATCGAATCAACGCGCTGGTAGTGGTGGACAAGGAGGACCGTCCGATCGGCGCCTTCAACCTGTCCGATCTGCTGCGTGCAGGAGTAATGTGATGAGCACCGACCTGCTGCAACGCGGCAAGAACATCAAACTGGCGGTTTTCGACGTCGATGGCGTACTGACCGACGGACGCCTGTACTTCCTCGAAGACGGCAGCGAATTCAAGACGTTCAACACCCTCGACGGCCAAGGCATCAAGATGTTGATGGCAGCCGGCGTACAGACCGCTATCATCAGCGGCCGCAAGACCCCGGTGGTCGAGCGACGAGCGAAGAACCTCGGTATTCCACACCTGTACCAGGGGCGCGAAGACAAACTGGTGGTACTCGACGAGCTTCTTGCCCAACTCAACCTAAGCTATGAGCAAGTCGCCTATCTCGGCGACGACCTGCCGGACCTGCCGGTGATTCGCCGCGTTGGCCTGGGCATGGCGGTGGCAAACGCTGCCAGTTTCGTCCGTGAACACGCCCACGGCATCACCCAGGCCCGTGGTGGCGAGGGTGCCGCTCGCGAATTCTGCGAATTGATCCTGCGCGCGCAGGGCCGCCTTGATGCGGCAAACGCCGCGTACCTGTGAGCCAACTATGCTGAGCAAAAAGATTCGCAAATTCCTGGTGTTCGGTTGCATCGCAGCGATATTCGCTGCGGTCGGCTACTGGAACATCAGCCCGGAACGCTTCCTCGACAAGCCGGTGGCAAAGATCGATGAAACCGCAATCGACTATTACGCGATCAACGCCCACAGCGTGCAATACCTGCCGGACGGCAAACTGCAATACGAAATGACGTCCGACAAGGTTGAACACCTGAAAGCCACCGAAGTGACGCTGTTGACCAATCCCGACTTGAACATGTTCCGCGGCACCGAGTTTCCGTGGCATGTCCAGAGCGAGCACGGCGAAGTGAACCCCGACGGCACTCAGGTCGAACTGATCGACTCGGTGCGCATCACGCGCTTCGACGAGAAAAACCGCAAGACCCTGATTACCACCACCCGCATGACAGTGTTCCCGCAGCAGCAATATGCGCAGACCGAGCAACCCGTTAGAATCGACGGCGCTGGTGGTGTGTCGACTGGCAAGGGAATGAAAGCGTATTTGAAAGAAAGCAGGATACACCTGCTATCGAACGTAAGAGGACAGTATGAGGCTCGTTAAAACCCTCCCTATTTTGCTCGGTCTGAGCGCAGCACTGGGAAGCGTGAGCGCCTGGGCTCTGCCGAACGATCAAGAGCAGCCTATCCGCATCCAGGCCGACGACGCCCAACTGGACGACAAGAATGGTGTTGCCACCTATAAAGGTGACGTGATCATTACCCAGGGCTCGATGATTGTTAAAGGCAATACTGTGACCATCACCCGCACCCCGGCTGGCGATATCGACGTGGTGACTTCGGTGGGCAATCTGGCCTACTTCGAGCAAATGCAGACGGCTGGCGACACCAAGCCGGTTCAGGGCTACGGAGTGACCATCCAGTACCACGCCTCGCAAAACCGCGTCGTATTGATCGATCGTGCCAAAGTCATCGACAAGGACAACAACGTCACCCAAGGCGAGAAAATCGTCTACGACACGGTCAAAAAGCTTGCGAGCGCCGGTCGCGCGACGGGCAACAAGGTCACCGAGTCGCGTCCGCGCATTGACATGGTGATCCAGCCGAAGAAGAAAACCGACGAGCAAAAGGCCCAGTAATGGCAACTCTGAAAGCTCAGCATCTGGCCAAGAGCTACAAGAGCCGCCAGGTCGTGCGTGACGTCAGCCTGTCGATCGACAGCGGTCAGATCGTCGGCCTGCTGGGTCCCAACGGCGCCGGCAAGACCACCTGCTTTTACATGATTGTCGGCCTGGTACAGGCCGATCAGGGCCGCGTACTGATTGACGACATGGATGTGAGCCACCAGCCTATGCACGGTCGTGCGAAGGCCGGCATCGGCTATCTTCCGCAAGAAGCATCGATTTTCCGCAAACTCTCGGTAGCCGACAACATCATGGCGATCCTCGAGACCCGCAAGGAACTCGACAAGGCCGGTCGTCGCAAAGAGCTGGAAAGCCTGCTGCAGGAATTCCACATCAGCCACATCCGCGACAACCTCGGGATGAGCCTGTCCGGTGGTGAACGCCGCCGTGTGGAAATCGCCCGGGCACTGGCTACCAACCCGAAATTCATCCTGCTCGACGAACCGTTCGCCGGCGTGGACCCGATTTCGGTGGGTGACATCAAACAGATCATCTATCACCTCAAGGCCAAGGGCATTGGCGTGCTGATCACTGACCACAACGTCCGTGAAACCCTGGATATCTGCGAAACCGCCTACATCGTCAACGATGGCCAGCTGATCGCCGAAGGTGACGCTGCCACCATCCTGGCCAACGACCTGGTCAAGGAAGTGTATCTGGGCCATGAATTCCGCCTGTAAGCACTGAGGTGTCTGGCTGGTTGCTCGGGCGCTTGTCTCGATAAAAAATCAACATTTTTTTATTGTTACAGCGCTCTAGGCAAACGCTGCAGTTTCGGGCATATAATTTGCTTATGTTTGGCGCTCCGGCGCCCTGTAGTGGATGGCGCATGTGCGCCGGCGAATAAGGTGTTAAGCCCCTGCCATGAAACCATCGCTAGTCTTGAGAATGGGCCAGCAGCTGACGATGACACCGCAGCTGCAACAGGCCATCCGCCTGCTCCAATTGTCGACCCTGGACCTGCAACAGGAAATCCAGGAGGCCCTGGAGTCCAATCCAATGCTCGAACGCCAGGAAGAAGGCGACGACTTCGATAACGCGGACCCCTTGGCCGACAAAGCCGAACAGCAACCCAACGCTGACATTCAGGAACCCTCCTACCAGGAAACCGCCCCGACGGTTGATAACCTCGAGGAAGGCGACTGGAACGAGCGCATCCCCAACGAACTGCCCGTCGATACCGCGTGGGAAGACGTCTACCAGACCAGCGCCAGCAGCCTGCCGAGCAATGATGACGACGAGTGGGACTTCACCACCCGGACATCGGCCGGCGAAAGCCTGCAAAGCCACCTGCTGTGGCAACTGAACCTGGCCCCGATGTCCGACACCGATCGCCTGATCGCCGTGACCCTGATCGACTGCATCAACAATCAGGGCTACCTGGACGAAACCCTCGAGGAGATTCTCGAAGCCTTCGACCCGGAACTGGACATCGAACTGGACGAAATCGAAGCCGTCCTGCACCGCATCCAGCAATTCGAACCCGCTGGAATCGGCGCCCGCAACCTGGGCGAATGCCTGCTGCTGCAATTGCGTCAGTTGCCCGCCAAGACGCCTTGGCTGGTCGAAGCCAAACGCCTGGTTACCGATTACATCGACCTGCTCGGCAGCCGTGATTACAGCCAGCTGATGCGTCGCATGAAGCTCAAGGAAGATGAACTGCGCCAAGTGATTGAACTGGTGCAGAGCCTCAACCCGCGCCCAGGCTCGCAGATCGAGTCCAGCGAAGCCGAATACGTCGTTCCCGACGTGATCGTACGCAAGGACAATGAACGCTGGCTGGTGGAGCTGAACCAGGAGTCCGTGCCACGACTGCGGGTCAACGCTCAATACGCCGGTTTCGTTCGCCGCGCCGACACCAGCGCCGACAACACCTTCATGCGCAATCAGTTGCAAGAGGCCCGCTGGTTCATCAAGAGCCTGCAAAGCCGCAACGAAACCCTGATGAAAGTAGCCACTCAGATCGTCGAGCATCAACGCGGCTTTCTTGAATACGGCGACGAAGCCATGAAACCGCTGGTCCTGCATGACATCGCCGAAGCGGTGGGCATGCACGAGTCGACGATTTCAAGGGTGACCACGCAGAAATTCATGCATACCCCACGGGGCATATATGAACTGAAATACTTTTTCTCCAGCCACGTCAGCACCTCCGAGGGCGGTGAATGCTCGTCCACGGCGATCCGCGCGATCATCAAAAAACTGGTTGCCGCGGAAAATCAGAAAAAGCCGTTGAGTGACAGCAAGATCGCTGGTTTACTGGAGGCACAAGGCATTCAGGTGGCTCGCCGCACCGTCGCCAAGTACCGCGAATCCCTCGGGATCGCGCCTTCGAGCGAACGTAAGCGGTTGATGTAGAGCCACGCCACAGCGTTCCAGTGGCAGGCATTTCTGCCTGCCGCTTTATGCACTGGCAACGAAGGAGAAGCTGTATGCAAGTCAACATCAGTGGACACCAACTGGAAGTGACCGAACCTCTTCGCACCTACATCGGCGAAAAACTCGAACGATTAGAGAGGCATTTCGACAAGATCACCAACGTGCAAGTCACGATGACCGTCGAAAAACTCAAGCAGAAAATCGAAGCCACGCTGCATATTCCCGGCAATGAAGTGGTCGCAAACGCGGAACATACCGATATGTACGCGGCGATCGACGCACTGACCGACAAGCTGGATAAACAACTCAAAAAGCATAAGGAAAAGACCCAAAGCCTCCTCCAGGGCGCGACCGGTCGTTAACACTCCCAACCCATGATCCGACTTGAAAGCATCCTGACCCCCGGCCGTTCCCTCGTGAACGTGCCGGGCGGCAGTAAAAAGAAAGCCCTCGAGCAAATTGCCAACCTTATCCACAAAGAAGTTCCGGATCTGGAGATGCAAGATGTCTTCGAGGCTCTGATTGCCCGTGAAAAACTCGGCTCAACCGGTTTTGGCAATGGCATCGCCATTCCCCACTGCCGCCTGAAGGGCTGCACCTCGCCCATCAGCGCCCTGATGCACCTTGATGCACCCATCGATTTCGACGCCATCGACGGCGCCCCGGTTGACCTGCTGTTCGTTCTGCTGGTCCCGCAAGCCGCTACCGATGCGCACCTGGAGTTACTGCGCCAGATTGCCAGCATGCTCGATCGCAAGGAAGTGCGCGAAAAACTGCGCAGCGCCCCGAGCAATGAAGCCTTGTATCAGGTTGTCCTGGACGAGCAAAACGGTCATTAATCATGCGCTTGATCATCGTCAGTGGCCGCTCAGGCTCAGGTAAAAGTACCGCACTCGATGTTCTCGAGGACAACGGCTACTACTGCATCGACAACCTGCCCGCCGGCTTGCTGCCGGAACTGGCCGAACGCGCATTGATTCACACCGAGCTGGCGCAACCGCTGGTTGCCGTATCCATCGATGCGCGCAACTTGCCGAGTCACCTGTCGCGGTTTCCCGAACTGCTGGAAGAAGTGCGCAGCCGGCATATCCAGTGTGATGTGCTTTATCTGGACGCCGACGAAGAAACCTTGCTCAAACGTTTCTCGGAAACCCGCCGCCGTCACCCGCTGAGCAATGCCAATCGCTCGCTGGCCGAAGCCATCGACGATGAGACCGCCCTGCTCGGGCCGATTGCCGACCTCGCCGATCTCAAAGTAAACACCACCAACCTGAACCTGTATCAGCTGCGAGATACCATCAAGCTGCGCCTGCTGAACCAGCCGGAACCCGGTACGGCGTTCCTGGTGGAGTCTTTCGGCTTCAAGCGTGGCATGCCGGTGGACGCTGATCTGGTGTTCGACGTGCGCTGCCTGCCGAACCCTTACTGGAAGCCAGAGTTGCGCGATCAATCCGGGCTCGACCAGCCGGTTGCCGAGTACCTGGCGGCACAGCCGGACGTCGAAGAGATGTTCCAGGACATCTCCACCTACTTGTTCAAGTGGCTACCACGCTTCGCCGCCAGCAACCGCGCTTATGTCACCATTGCCATTGGTTGCACCGGCGGCCATCACCGCTCCGTCTACCTGACCGAACGTCTGGGCCAGGCCCTGCAAAAATCCCTGAAGAACGTCCAGGTTCGCCACCGCGACCTCAGCTAAAGGATTCACACCGCGATGCCTGCTCTGGAAATTGAAATCATCAACAAGCTGGGCCTGCATGCCCGCGCTTCTGCAAAATTCGTTGGCGTCGCCGGTGAGTTCAAGGATTGCACGATCAGAGTAGGACGCACGCCGGAATCCACGGTCGACGGAAAAAGCATCATGGCAATGATGATGCTCGCTGCGGGCAAGGGCACCAAAATCCACCTGAGCACCGAAGGTGAACAGGCTGATGAGGCGCTGCAAGCATTGGTGAATTTGATCAATGACTACTTCGGCGAAGGCGAGTAAGGTCAAAAGATCGCAGCCTCGTTTCACTCGACAGCTCCTACAGAGATCAGCGTAGGCCTGTAGGAGCTGTCGAGTGAAACGAGGCTGCGATCCTTTGATCCTGTTTCAAGCGAGCGCTGTATCCATCACCATCATCAAGCAAAACCCGATCAGCAACCCAAGACTTGCAAGCTTGTCGTGACCATTGCGGCGCGACTCGGGGATGACTTCATGGGTGACCACCAGCAACATCGCCCCGGCCGCCAGTGCCAAACCCAAGGGCAACAACAATTCGGCCAGGCTCACCAGCCAGGCACACAACAACGCGAAGACCGGCTCGACCAACCCTGACGCAGCACCAATCAGGAACGCCTTGACCCGCGACATCCCTGCCCCGGCCAGTACCAGCGCGATCACCAGACCTTCCGGCACATCCTGCAAGGCGATGCCCATGGCCAGGCTATCGGCGTCGGGCATACCACCCCCCGCCGACACACCGACCGCCATGCCTTCGGGGATGTTGTGGGCGATGATCGCAAACACAAATAACCAGATTCGCGGCGGGATGACCGGTCGTTCCAGCGTGCCTACGAGCATTTCCGGCGACGCACCCGACACCTTGCGATCAACCAGGAACAATCCAAACGCACCCAGCATGATGCCGAAACTGATCAGTCCGCTGGCCGCCCAAGGCGTCAGCCCGAGGTTTTCAGCGGCAGAGATCCCCGGAACGATCAACGAAAACGCTGTCGCCGCGAGCATCACCCCGGCCCCAAAGCCGAGTAGCGTATCGCTGACCGCCTGGGGCATCCGTCGAATCACCAGAACGGGCACCGCGCCCAAGGCAGTGCCCAAGGCGCAGATCGCCCCGCCTTGCAGCGCGCGCAGCAGTTTCGGCTCGAGGTCCAGCCACGCCAAGCCTTGGGCAACCAATAACGTCATGCCTGCCAGCAGTAACAGCGACCCGAATGCGTAACGAAACAATCGTCCACTTCCGATCGCCAGTGTTTCAGTGCCCATAGCCAGCCTTGGATTGTTTTTGCAGAAGTCTTAAACCAGTGCAGCCTGATAGCGCGTAGCGACTTCAGGCCAATTGATCACGTTGTAGAACGCGTTGATGTATTCCGGGCGACGGTTCTGGTATTGCAGGTAATACGCGTGCTCCCAGACATCCAGGCCGAGGATTGGTGTATTGCCGCTCATCAATGGACTGTCCTGATTACCGCTGCTTTCAACGACCAGTGTCTTTTGCGGCGTCACACTGAGCCACGCCCAGCCGCTACCGAAACGAGTCAGCGCGGCTTTGGTGAAGGCCTCCTTGAAACTGCTCAGACCGCCCAGTTGCTCATCGATCGCCTCAGCCAGGGAGCCTTCAGGATTGCCGCCGCCGTTGGGCGCCATCACTTTCCAGAACAGCGAATGGTTGGCATGCCCGCCGCCCTGATTGATCACCGCCGCGCGCAGCTTCTCCGGCAGTTGCTGGACAGCTGACACCAGTTTTTCCACCGGCCACTCGGCAAACTCGGTGCCTTCCACCGCAGCGTTGAGGTTGTTGATGTAGGTCTGGTGGTGTTTGGTGTAGTGGACTTCCATGGTCTGCGCATCGATGTGCGGTTCCAGGGCATCGTAGGCGTAGGGCAAGGCAGGCAAGGTAAAAGCCATTTCAATGAACTCCATGATGTAGGGGCGCAGGCGAGGTGGCATCGATGTGCAGCAATCGATGCGTACGCGGGTATTCGCCGTGTTCGCTGATGAAATTCAGCAGCTCGACGTAGGTTTTGCTGCTCTGGCGCAACGCTGCTTCACGCAGGGCCGGCGCCAGTCGTGGGTCCTGCATGGTCTGCAACAATCGCTGATGGATGGCACACAGGTACTCGGCGCTCTCCTCCGGCTGGTTCAGACGCAAATGCAGATCCGCCAGGTTGTGGTGGGAAATCACGCAGGCCGCGACCGCCTCGTCGGCATCTGCCCAGCGCTCGAACAACACCTGGGCCAGGGCCAATGCCTGCAAGTAAGCCTCGCGGGCATCGACCAGTTCGCCCAGCATGAAACAGCGATTAGCCCTTTCGATCGTGCGTTTCCAGTGCTCCATGGTGAGCCTCCAAAGCGGTTGCGGTGATTACACGCCGCCTGCGGTGAGTTTTTCCGGGTTCAGCAAGACCTCAAGCTGGCTGCGTGTCAGGTCGGTGTGTTCCAGAGCGACATCGATCACCGGCCGGCCCTGTTGATAGGCCTTCTTGGCGATCTCCGCGGCTTTTTGGTAACCAATGATCGGGTTGAGTGCGGTGACCAGGATCGGGTTACGCGACAGCGCTTCCTTGAGCCTGGCTTCGTTGACCTTGAAGCTGGCGATGGCCTTTTCACCCAGCAGATGGCTGGCGTTGGCCAGCAACTCGATGCTGCTCAGCAGGTTCTGGGCAATGATCGGCAGCATCACGTTCAGCTCGAAATTGCCCGACTGACCGGCGATGGTGATAACCGTGTCATTGCCGATGACCTGAGCGGCGACCATGGCGGTCGCTTCCGGGATCACCGGGTTGACCTTGCCCGGCATGATCGAAGAACCCGGCTGCAAGGCTTCGAGTTCGATTTCACCAAGACCGGCCAGCGGCCCGGAGTTCATCCAGCGCAGGTCGTTGGCAATTTTCATCAGCGAAACGGCCGTGGCCTTGAGCTGACCGGAAACACTGACCGCCGTGTCCTGAGAGCCGATCAGCGCAAACAGATCCTCACCCGGCTGGAATTGCACCTGGGTCAGCTTGCTCAGTTGCTCACTGAAACGCGCCGCGAATTGCGCATGAGCGTTGATTCCGGTGCCCACTGCCGTGCCGCCCTGAGCCAGGGATTGCAGACTCGGCAGCAGATCCTGCAGATGACCGATGTTGGCCTTGAGCTGCTGCGCCCAACCGTTGAGCACTTGGCTCATGCGCACCGGCATCGCGTCCATCAAGTGAGTGCGACCGGTTTTGACGTGGTGATGAACCTCTTCGGCCTTGCGCTCGATCACCTGAACCAGACGCACCAGCGCCGGCAACAATTGCTCGTGCAACGCCAACGCAGCACTGACATGGATGGTGGTCGGGATGATGTCGTTGCTGCTTTGGCCGCAATTGACGTGATCGTTGGGGTTCACCGGCTCGCCGAGCAGGCGGCTGGCCAAGGTGGCGATCACTTCGTTGGCGTTCATGTTGGAACTGGTGCCGGAACCGGTCTGGAAGATATCCACCGGAAAATGCTGCATGAAGTCGCTTTGGAGCAGACCCAGCGCCGCATCGACGATGGCTGTGCCCTGGGATTCGCTGATTTGCTCGAGCTCGACGTTGGCTCGGGCAGCGGCGGCCTTGGCCAGGATCAGCGCGCGGATAAACTGCACCGGCATCGGCTTGCCACTGATGGGAAAGTTATCCACCGCGCGCTGGGTCTGCGCGCCGTAGAGGGCGTCCACCGGCACTTGAAGCTCACCCATGCTGTCGCGCTCAATACGAGTCTTGTTCATCAGAAAATCCTTGCACCAGTTCTATGAGAGGAATCGAGGGCTGCAACTCGCAGGTCGCCAGTTGCCAGGCGTAGCTCTGCCAGCGCTTGAGGCGGCACTTGCATAGAGAGAGGCGTTCCAGATCGCGCAACGGCCGCCAGGCTTGGTCCAGACAAAAGGTGCGCCAGTGCCAGGGCAGCGCAACATCGGCGGCGGTGTCGAGTAACAGGCGGAAC
The DNA here is from genome assembly GCF_000968015.1 of Pseudomonas fluorescens. Classification (GTDB taxonomy): domain Bacteria; phylum Pseudomonadota; class Gammaproteobacteria; order Pseudomonadales; family Pseudomonadaceae; genus Aquipseudomonas; species Aquipseudomonas fluorescens_W. Next base: position 45,543 of record NZ_LACH01000007.1, on the reverse strand, counting down.
GACGTTTCGGCGATGGTCCAGGGAGGGGTTGCCGTGCAACAGGCGAGATACCGACCTTCGGCCAGGTAATGTTCGATCAGGCGAGGCTCGTCAGGGTCCATCGCGCAACGGATCTGGCGACTCATCCAGCGCCAGCTTTCGAGGTAAGGCTGCTCGTGCAAGGCAGAACTCATGATCCGGGCTCATTCGGTAATGAGATTTATTATTAGATGATAATGAGAACCAACACAACCCCGGAAGATCACAACAAACCCCTGTGGGCGCGAGCCTGCTCGCGAAAGCGGGATAACATTCAGCATCTTTGTTGATGGGTACACCGCCATCGCGAGCAAGCTCGCTCCCACAGGGGGCTGCGCAAGGCGCATAAAAAAGGCGCGCCACCCGTTTGGGTGGCGCGCCTTTTTGCCTGGTGGTAAGCGTTAGCTGCCGGCCACCGTCATCCGCTCGATCAGTACCGAACCTGTACGAATGTTGCTGCGCAGTTCCAGGTCATTACCGACGGCAACGATCTGTTTGAACATGTCACGCATGTTGCCGGCGATGGTCACTTCCTGGACCGCAAACTGGATTTCACCATTCTCGACCCAGTAACCCGCCGCGCCACGGGAGTAATCGCCAGTGACCATGTTCAGGCCCTGGCCCATCAGTTCAGTCACCAGCAGGCCGCGGCCCATGCGGCGCAGCAAGGCTGCCTGGTCTTCGTCGCCATGGGTGACGAACAGGTTATGCACCCCGCCGGCATTGGCGGTGCTCGGCATCCCGAGCTTACGGCCAGAGTACGTGCCGAGGATGTACGACACCAACTCGCCCTTTTCGACGAACGGTTTGGCGTACGTCGCCAGACCGTCGCCGTCGAACGCCGAACTGCCCAGCGCGCGCATCAAGTGCGGACGCTCATCGATGGTCAGCCATTCCGGGAACAGTTTCTGCCCCAGCGTGCCTTCAAGGAACGAGGATTTGCGATACAGGCTGCCGCCGGAAATCGCCGAGAGGAAACTGCCGAACAAACCACCGGCCAGTTCCGCGGAAAACAGCACCGGCACTTCGCAGGTCGGCACCGGACGCGCGCCCAGACGGCTCGCCGCCCGTTGTGCGGCACGCTGGCCGATGCTCTCCGGGCTGGCCAGCAAGTTGCCCTGACGGTTCACGTCGTACCAATAATCGCGCTGCATCTGGCCGTCGGCCTCGGCGATCATCACGCAGCTCAGGCTGTGCCGGGTCGACGCGTAGGCGCCGATAAAACCATGGCTATTGCCGTAAACGCGGCAACCCTGATGGGTGCTGAGGGTAGTGCCGTCGGCGTTCTTGATGCGACTGTCGGTGGCAAACGCCGCCGCTTCACAGGCCAGGGCCTGCTCGATGGCTTGCTCCGGGGTGATGTCCCATTCGTGGAACAGGTCGAAATCCTGCAGATCCTTGGCCATCAGCGCGGCGTCTGCCAGGCCCGAAGCTTCGTCTTCCGACGTGTGCTTGGCGATGGCCAGCGCGGCGGCGACGGTTTCGCGAATCGCCTCCGGACCGCTGGCGGATGTGCTGGCCGAGCCCTTGCGCTGGCCAACGTACAAGGTGATGCCGAAGCCCTGATCGCGGTTGAATTCGACGGTTTCGACTTCACGCTGGCGCACCGAGGTGGACAGGCCCTGTTCCAGCGACACCGCCACTTCACAGGCACTGGCGCCCTGGCGTTTGGCTTCAGCGATGATCTGCTCGACTTGTTCTTGCAGTGCCGGCAACGCTTGTGGGCCGACGCTTTCAACTGCACTCATGCTGTTCTCCACTCAAATTCTGCTTTCGGCTAGGGCCTTCGAGCGACCGGGCCGGACAAGCGGCCCCCGACTGGTTATCATGGCGGCGTTTCTTTGCGGACGGCCACCATGGTTGATTCTTACGACGACTCCCTCGATACGGGAGAAAAAAGCAAATCCCAGGTTAAACGCGAGCTTCATGCTCTGGTTGACCTCGGCGAGCGCCTTACAACGCTCAAGCCTGACTTGCTGGCAAAACTGCCGTTGACCGACGCTATGCGCCGGGCATTGGCCGATGCGCCCAAGCACACCGCGAATATCGCGCGTAAACGGCACCTCATGTTCATCGGCAAACTGATGCGCGACCAGGACACTGACGCCATTCTGACCTTGCTCGATCAACTCGATGCCTCCACCCGGCAGTACAACGAACGTTTCCATGGCCTGGAACGCTGGCGCGATCGCTTGATCGCGGGCGACGATGCGGTCCTGGAGAAGTTCGTGCTCGACTACCCGGAGGCTGATCGTCAGCAATTGCGCTCCCTGATCCGTCAGGCCCAGCACGAACTGGCGACCAACAAGCCACCGGCATCGAGCCGTAAAATCTTCAAGTACATCCGTGAGCTGGACGAGACTCAACGCGGTCTGCGTTAAATCTCGAATCGGGTGAGTCGCCAAGCGGCTCACCCGAAGCTCCATCCATTTACGATCCTGTGCCACCCACAGTGATCGCATCGATTTTCAGCGTTGGCTGGCCGACACCCACCGGCACCGACTGCCCATCTTTGCCACACGTCCCAACGCCGCTGTCCAGCGCCAGATCGTTACCGACCATCGACACCTTGCTCATCGCTTCCGGCCCGTTGCCGATCAACGTCGCGCCCTTGACCGGGGCAGTGATTTTGCCGTCTTCGATCAGGTACGCCTCGCTGGTGGAGAACACGAATTTGCCGCTGGTGATGTCCACCTGACCGCCGCCGAGGTTGGCGCAGTAGATGCCGCGCTTTACCGAGGCGATGATTTCCGCCGGGTCGCTTTCGCCCGCCAGCATGTAGGTGTTGGTCATGCGCGGCATCGGCAGGTGCGCGTAGGATTCACGACGACCGTTACCGGTACGGGCTACGCCCATCAGGCGGGCGTTGAGTTTGTCCTGCATGTAGCCCTTGAGTACGCCGTTTTCGATCAGCGTCGTGCACTCGGTCGGGGTGCCTTCATCATCGACACTCAGGGAACCGCGACGACCGGCCAGCGTGCCGTCATCGACGATGGTGCAAAGCTTGGACGCAACCATCTCGCCCATGCGCCCGCTGTAGGCCGAACTGCCCTTGCGGTTGAAGTCGCCTTCCAGACCGTGGCCGACCGCTTCGTGCAGCAACACACCGGACCAGCCCGAACCCAGCACCACTGGCAACGTACCGGCCGGCGCAGGGATGGCTTCCAGATTCACCAACGCCTGACGCAGCGCTTCACGGGCGTAGCCCATGGCGCGGTCATCGCTGAGGAAATAACGGTAATCGGTACGTCCGCCACCGCCATGACCGCCGCGCTCTCGACGACCGTTCTGCTCGACGATCACGCTGACGTTAAAGCGCACCAACGGCCGTACATCGGCGGCCAGGCCACCGTCGGTGGAAGCCACGAGGATTCGTTCCCAGACACCGGCCATGCTCACGGTGACTTGCTGGATACGCGGGTCGAGGGCGCGAGTCGCGACGTCGATCCGCTTGAGCAGTTCGACCTTTTCGGCACGGGTCATCACTTCCAGCGGGTTGTCCGGCCCGTACAACTGGGCGACATCCTGGGTCGTGAAGGCTTGCACTGTGCCGTTCTGACCGGCGCGGGAGATCGAACGTGCAGCACGGGCCGCGGCGCCGAGGGCTTCGAGAGTAATGGCATTGCTGTAGGCAAAACCGGTTTTCTCACCCGATTGCGCTCGCACGCCGACACCTTGATCGAGGTTGAAGCTGCCTTCCTTGACGATCCCGTCTTCCAGCGCCCAGGACTCGGAAATCTGCCCCTGGAAATACAGGTCGGCAGCATCGATGCCCGGGCCGGCCAGATCGCCGAGTACACCTTGCAGGCTCTCGATCGTTACGCCGCCGGGCGCCAGGAGGTGTTCACTGACTGAGGACAACAACTCGCTCATATGCTTTACGCCTTAAATTCATCGTTCTGAGGCAGGTCGCTGTGCGCCCTGCGAGAAAAAGCGCCGGTGACTGGACACCGGCATCCGCGCCCTGATGGACGCCTGTTCGCTGCTATCGCGTTCGGCCAGCAGCACGGCCTCGCCTTGGTCCTGTTGCGCCAGCACACGTCCCCACGGGTCGACAATCGCGGCATGACCCCAGGTTTCTCGCGGCCCCGGATGCGTCCCACCCTGGGCAGCCGCGAGCACATAACATTGAGTTTCGATGGCCCGCGCGCGAATCAACACATCCCAATGCGCCGCGCCGGTCACCGCGGTAAAGGCCGACGGCGCGGTGATCAACTCCGCACCGGCAGCGCGTAATTCGCTGTACAGCTCCGGGAAGCGCAGGTCGTAACACACTGTCAGCCCGACTCCACCGACGGGCGTGTCCGCCACGACTACCCCACTGCCATAAGCATAGTCATCGGATTCGCGATAACGCCCGCGATTGTCCGCCACATCGACGTCGAAAAGGTGCAACTTGTCATACCGTGCAACGGTTTCGCCGTGGTCATCCACCAGCAGCGAGCAGGCATGCACTTTGGCCGTCGGTTGATCCACCGGCGGCAACGGCAACGTGCCAGCCACTATCCATAACTTGAGGTCGCGGGCGGCCTGTTTCAACCATGGCAGGATCGGCCCTTCGCCCAACGCCTCGGCGCGGCCAATGTCGGCGATGTCGCGACGGCCCATGGCGGCGAAGTTTTCCGGCAGTACGGCAAGCTGTGCACCACTGGTCGCCGCTTGCTCGAGCAGCCGACGGGCCTGGGCCAGATTGGCCAGCACATCGCTCTGGCTGACCATTTGAATCACCGCAAAAGACATGGCCTTTCCTTATGTGGAATCAACACATACATACGGCCATGCTACTCCATCGGCCCGAGACGTGGCTTTTGAAAAAGAGCGTCAAAAAGGCTTGTCGAAGGTGATTTTCGGCTCTTTCCACGGCCCCTTGACGGTGTATTGGACGCTGGCGAAACGCGCCACACGGTCACCGATCAGCTTGTCGATCAGGAACAGTGCGCCGCCGATAGCCGGTGCACCGACGATCAGCGCGGCAATCGGCAGGTTGTTGGTCACAGGCAACGTCACCATCAACTTGGCATCAATCTGATCACCCACCAGGTTCAGCGTGCCGTTGAGCTCAACATTACTCGACGGGCCGGTCATCTGGATCGGCTCCTTGGTCACGTAAACGCCGTTGGTCGCGACCAGCAGGCCTTTGACCCGGTCATAACTCAAGCCTTTGCCGAACAGGTCGGAGAAGTCCAGACGCAGTCGGCGGCCGATGGAGTTGAAGTTGAGCAGGCCAAACACGCGCAACGCCTGGGCGCTGCCCTCGACTTCAACAAACTGGCCTTTATTCAGCGACGCATCAAGGGTTCCGGAGAAGCGCTTGGTGGCCAGCCAAGCCGGTGAACCCGGCCAGCGACCATCGACATCCATATGAAAATCTTCACTGGTGACACTCGGCGCAAAGCCCCAGCCCTTCAGTACATCGGCGAGATTCTTGCCGCTGATCCGGCCCTTGTACCAACTGCTGCTTGAACCGGGCACACCTTCCCAACCGCCGCTGCCCTGCAGGAGAATGCCCTTGAGGCCCAGATCCAGCGTATTAAGCGCAATGCCCTTGGCGGTCGGACGGACTTTCAGATACCAGGCCCCGACGAGGTCTTTGCCCTGGAACAGCTGATTGATGGTGATGTCCAGTGCCGGGATCTTGGTCGGATCCACCGAGACCAGCGGATCTGGCGAGTTTTCGTCGGCCAGGACCGTCGGGTCTGGCGCCGGCAAACGCACGTATTGCAGATTGATCGCAATCGGCGCGGCTTTCGCATCGGGGATGCTGGCGCTGCCTTTGACCTGTTGGCTGTCGAGTTGCAAGGCCCACGCGGCAGGTTTGCGATTCAACTGTACGGAAGCCTGATCCAGAGTAGTGCCGACACCGCTGAGCTTGCCAATCTGCAAATCAGCGCTGCTGAGCAACTGTTTGGCGTTGCCGCCCGGATCCTGGCCGGCGTACTTGTCTACCAGGTCCTTCCAGGGGCCGACATCCAGCTCCGACAGCACACCGCGCACCCGCAGGCCTTTGGCGCCGGGTAGCACGGCATTACCGCCCCCCAGGAACAACTCGCCACGACCGTCGGCAAAATTGCCGGGCGGTGCCGCAAACGTGAAGTTCGCCAGCTCACCATAATTGACCCAGTAGCGCCGCTCCGCCCCCTGCAGGGTCATGCGGAACGTGGTGTCGCGGCCGACGTCGGCCGCCATGCCGAACGGTGCCGGCAAATCAATTGCAACGCCCTTGAGGTTGGAGCTGACCATCAATTGACTGTCGGGGCCATCAAGGTTCAGTTGCAGCTGATAAGGGATCACACCGGACACTGGCAACGGCTGAGTAACTCTCAGCCAGTCAGTCAGTTTCTTGACCTCGACCTGGCCCGAGGCGGCGACGCGAGTCTTGAGGTTGCCGGGGCTGCCATCGGCGAAAATCTGTGCGGTAACAGGTTTATCAAAGGCGCGCGCGGTGATGTTTTGCCCGCTCAAACCCTTGGCGCTGTCGAAACGAAAATCGCCCTTGAGCTGAGTCAGCTCCAGGGTTGGCTCGGCCAGTTTCAGACGGGCGTTGGCGGTCTTGAAGTCGACGAGGATCTTCGGCTGCTCGCCTTTGACCAATGGAATATCCAGTTTCAGTTTGCCCCGCAGATCGCCCTCGCCTTCCCAACCGGCAAAGGTGGCTGCGGTGCCGATCGGCGCTTCCTGGAGAATCTTCAGGCCATCACCCAACCCGCCAGCGAATCCACCGTCGAGGAACAGATGGACGCTTTGCCCTGCGGGCACATGGGGAATATTGACGTAAATGTCGCTGACCTGGGTATTGAGCAACTGCCCCTTGCTGGCCAGGATCCGCACACCGCTGTCTTCAACGAACACATCACCCGTGACGTTGCTGACATGTGGCCAGCCTGGCTGGAAGGCCAGTTCGGCATCGTGAACCTTGAAGAACAGGCTGATGCTGCGCGCCGCATCCTCGGCCCCGTGGTTCAGCGACCCCTGGTACTGGAAGAAGCCTTCGTCCACCGCACCTTTGAGAATCGCCGTACGCAGCCATTCGTCCAGCCCCGGGCTGAGCATGGTCGGCAAGTACTTGGCGGTGTAGCGCCCGTCGCCGTCCACCAGACCGACCCGCAGGTCCATGTAGTCTTCCTGGGTGTGGTCGAAATGCAGCCGGATCAGGAAGTCGCCGGCAATTTTGCCCTCCTCGCCCAGCACCTTCAGGTACGGCGCGATCAAGGTGAAGGCTTCTTTATCGAGTTTCCAGGTCAGTCGGGCATTGGCCTGAATGTACTGCCATGGCTTGGCGAAGATCGGGTCCAGGTGCAGGGAAAAATCCTTGCTGTCCATGCGCAGCTCGCCACCGCCCAGATCACCGCTGATGCTGCCACTGACATTTCTCGCCGCCGGAGCGCCGTGATAGGCATCGAAGCCAACCCGATCCAGGTTGGCGGCAAAGCTGAATTTGCTGTCGTCGGTGGCGTTGGGCCGGAAGTCGATCAGCACGTTGCGCAGGCCACCAGTCACTTTGAGTCGCTCGACGGCCGTAGCAACGCCTTCGGGCAGCGGCCCCAAGGCATTCAGTATCGGGGTGATCGGGGTGAGATCGAGGCGGTCGGCTTGCAGATGCCAAAGCTCTTGAGTCTTGTCAGTCGCCACGTTTTGTTTGAGTTGCAGATGTGATTCCCAACGGGTCTCGCCAAGGCTCATGGCCAGCGAATCCAGGGTGATCAGGGCGCCTTCGGAACTGCGCTGAAAATAGCCATTGAGCGCCAGATTGTTGATCTGGATCGGCTTGCGCTCGGCGTACGCGCCCTTGAGTTGCGGCGCGTTCAAGCGAATTGCAGCACTTTGCAGGGCGCCCTTGTTCCAGTTCACCCAAAGCTCGCCGCCGGCCTTGAACTCGGAAAATCTCCATTGTTGGGTCAGGCGCTCAGGCAACCATTTCGACCAGTCGCTTTGCGGCAGGCTCAAATAAGCTTCGGCTTCGCCGTCTTTCCATTCGCTGGCGCGCAGACGGGTACGCAGACTGATGGCTACCGGTTGTCCGTCGGGCAGGGTCAAACGGGCGTCGAGTCGCTGGCGGGAGACGCCGGTTTTCAGATTCAGACCGACGTAAGTCAGGGTCAGCGGCTGCTCTTTCAGTGGCTGCAAAGTGACCTGGCTATCGAGTACCGACAGTTGCTGAACCATCTGCATGCGATTGAGCAACTGCTCAGGATCCAGCGGCTGATCCTGCTGCACCGGCAAACCTTCCAGCGCCCAATGACCGTCCTCGCTTTCCTTGAGGCTGATCTTCAGGCCGCTGAGTTCCAGGTGAGCGATGCGCACTTCACGAGCCATCAGACTGGCCCACAGATCCGGCACCGCGCGCACCTGATCCAGACGCAAGGCATTGGCGCCCTCGCCGACCATCACGTCGTGAGCCAGCATGATCGGCGCAAAGCCGCTCCAGTTACCTTCCAGTTCGCCGATGTTCAGCGGCATGCCCAAGGCAGCGCTGGCTTTGGCTTCGACTTCGGCACGGTACTCGGCCACCAGCGGCGTCAGTTCTCGGCCGAGGCTGACGTACAACGCCATCAACACCAATACCAACGCACACAGCCCCAGACCCCAGCGGGTCAGTGCGGCCAAAATGCGTGTCAGACGTTCCATGTCAGTTGGCTCCCATGGCAAAAATACTGCAAAAAGCTGAGGCCAGCCGTTCTAACAGGGTTGAAAGACAGCGATTCAGAGCAGCACCACGTCGTATTGTTCCTGGGAATACATGGTTTCCACCTGGAACCGGATGGTGCGCCCGATAAAACCTTCGAGCTCGGCGACATTCCCCGATTCTTCATCGAGCAAACGGTCGACCACTTTCTGGTTTGCCAATACACGATAGCCTTCCGCCTGATAGGCGCGAGCTTCCCGGAGGATTTCGCGGAAAATCTCGTAGCAAACGGTTTCCGGCGTCTTGAGCTTGCCGCGACCCTGACAGCTGCTGCACGGTTCGCACAGCACTTGCTCAAGACTTTCACGAGTGCGCTTGCGGGTCATCTGCACCAGGCCCAACTCGGTGATGCCGATGATGTTGGTCTTGGCGTGATCGCGCTCCAGTTGCTTCTCGAGTGTGCGCAGCACCTGACGCTGATGCTCTTCATCTTCCATGTCGATGAAGTCGATGATGATGATCCCGCCCAGGTTGCGCAGGCGCAGCTGGCGAGCAATGGCGGTCGCGGCTTCGAGGTTGGTCTTGAAGATGGTTTCTTCGAGGTTTCGATGACCGACGAACGCCCCGGTGTTGACGTCAATGGTGCTCATGGCTTCCGCCGGATCGACCACCAGGTAACCGCCGGACTTCAGCGGGACTTTGCGCTCCAGGGCTTTCTGGATTTCGTCTTCGACGCCGTACAGGTCGAAGATCGGCCGCTCACCCGGGTAATGCTCAAGACGATCGGCGATTTCTGGCATCAGCTCGGCGACGAACTGTGTGGTTTTCTGGAAGGTTTCCCGGGAGTCGATCCGGATCTTCTCGATTTTCGGGCTCACCAGGTCACGCAAGGTGCGCAGCGCCAGGCCGAGGTCTTCGTAGATCACACTCGGCGCGCTGATGGTTTTGATCTGCTCGTTGATCTGATCCCAGAGACGACGCAGGTAACGGATGTCCATGAGGATTTCATCGGCACCGGCACCTTCGGCAGCGGTACGCAGGATGAAGCCACCGGCCTCCTGGATGCCTTCTTTGGCCACGCAATCAGTGACCACTTGTTTGAGACGTTCGCGCTCGGCTTCGTCTTCAATCTTCAACGAAATGCCGACGTGTGCAGTGCGCGGCATGTACACCAGATAACGCGAGGGAATCGACAACTGAGTCGTCAGGCGTGCGCCTTTTGAGCCGATCGGATCCTTGGTGACTTGCACCACCAGGCTCTGGCCTTCATGAACCAGAGCGCTGATGCTCTCAACCGCAGGGCCTTCGCGCAGGGAGATTTCCGAGGCGTGAATGAACGCGGCGCGGTCCAGTCCGATGTCGACGAATGCCGCCTGCATGCCGGGCAATACCCGCACGACCTTGCCTTTATAGATGTTGCCGACGATCCCGCGCTTTTGCGTGCGCTCGACGTGGACCTCTTGCAGAACACCGTTTTCAACCACCGCCACGCGCGATTCCATCGGCGTGATGTTGATCAGGATCTCTTCACTCATGGCAGGGTCTCGTTCAGGCATGTTCACGATAATGGCCGCATCTTGTCAGTACGACGCTCAACGCGCGTTAAGGGTTTGCCAACAGGGTATGCCGAAATGGCCCAGCAGCTCAGCGGTTTCGCACAGCGGTAACCCGACCACCGCCGAGTAACTGCCATTGAGCCCGGCGACAAACACCGCGCCGAGCCCTTGAATGCCGTAGCCGCCAGCCTTGTCTTGCGGCTCGCCGCTGGCCCAGTAAGCCACCGCCTCATCGCGACTGATGTTGCGAAAACGCACCAGACTGCTCACCACCCGGGACTCGCAACGCTCACCCTCTCGCACCGCAATCGCCGTCAGGACTTCATGTTCACACCCGGACAACATCATAAGCATGGCGCACGCCTCGGCTTCATCAACCGGCTTGCCTAGAATTTTTCCGTCCAGCACCACGGCGGTGTCGGCGCCCAGCACGCAAAAATCCGTGTCGGACACAACAGTCCCGCGCCCGGCCTCGGCTTTGCCGCGCGCCAGGCGCTCGACATAGGCCGAAGGGGATTCATTTCCCAAAGGGGTTTCATCGATGTCCGCACTGATGGCGGAGAACGGCACGCCGATCTGCGTAAGCAGTTCACGCCGACGCGGCGAGCCTGAGGCGAGGTACAACATTTTCATCAAGACATCTCCCTTGTCGAGGTGCGGGCAAATGCCTGACCGAGTTAATTGATCTTGTAGCGTCGACGCAAACCGCGCAAACCGTAGCTGATCCACGGCCAGAGCAATGCGCTGACCAGTGCCGGCAAGACCAGCGCCAACGTCGGCTGACGATTGCCAGTCAGGGCGCTGAGCCATAGTTGAACAAGCTGCGCGAGGCCGAAGATCACCAGGATCACCAGGCTCTGTTGCCACATCGGGAACATGCGCAGGCGTTGTTGCAGCGCCAGCACCAGGTATGTGATCAGCGTCAGGATCAATGCGTTCTGGCCCAGCAGCGTGCCATAAAGCACATCTTCAGCCAGGCCCAGGCACCACGCGGTGACCATCCCGACTTTCTGCGGCATGGCCAACGCCCAGAAGGCCAGCAGCAAGGCCAGCCACAGCGGACGGAGGATTTCCATGAATTGCGGCAGCGGCGAAACGCTGAGCAGCATGCCTATGGCGAATGTCAGCCAGACCATCCAGCCGTTTCGGGAGGCAGTAGCACCCACCATTATTCTCGTCCCCCAGTGGTAGCCGGCGCAGAGACAGGCGGTTTGGCTGCAGGCTTCGCGGCAGCGGGTGTCGTGGCCGGTGGTTTGGCCGCTGCAGGTTGCGTCGCGGGCGGCTTGCCTGCCGCAGGTTTCGCAGGAGCAGAATGAGTTGCCACAGGTTTGGGCGGGGTTGTGGCAGCAGGGGCAGTCGTCGGAGCAACCGGAGCCACGGGCGCAGCAACAGCCGCCGGGACCATGGCAGGTTTCGGTACTGTCGCTGGAATGATCGGCCCACCACCGTGCTGGTCCAAGGCTTCTTGAGCCTGGGCGGCTTCGTTGGCGCGCTCTTCGGCTGTACGGCCGTCGGTGAACACCAGCAACAGGTAACGGCTGCGGTTCAAGGCGGCGGTCGGCACGGCGCGCACAATAGCGAACGGCTGACCGGAATCGTGAATCACTTCCTTGACCGTCGCTACCGGATAACCCGCCGGGAACCGCTGACCCAAACCGGAGCTGACCAGCAGATCGCCTTCTTTAATGTCGGCGGTATCGGCCACGTGCCGCAGCTCCAGGCGTTCCGGGTTGCCGGTGCCGCTGGCAATCGCCCGTAGGCCGTTGCGGTTCACCTGCACCGGAATGCTGTGAGTGGTGTCGGTCAGCAGCAGCACACGAGAGGTGTACGGCATCAACTCGACCACCTGGCCCATCAGGCCGCGGGCATCGAGCACCGGCTGACCGAGGACCACACCGTCGCGCTCACCTTTATTGATGATGATGCGATGAGTGAAGGGGTTGGGGTCCATGCCGATCAACTCGGCCACTTCGACCTTCTCGTTGACCAGTGCGGAAGAGTTGAGCAACTCGCGCAGCCGTACGTTCTGCTCGGTGAGGGCGGCAAGCTTTTGCATGCGGCCCTGCAACAGCAGGTTTTCGGTTTTGAGTTTTTCGTTTTCGGCGACGAGCTCGGTACGGCTGCCAAACTGGCTGGCCACACCCTGCCATAGCCGCTGCGGCAGGTCGGTGATCCAGTAAGACTGCATCAGCACCAGCGACATTTGGCTACGCACTGGCTTGAGCAGTGTGAAGCGGGCATCGACCACCATCAGCGCGACCGATAGCACGACCAGCACCAACAAGCGCACGCCCAGTGAAGGCCCTTTGGTGAAAAGCGGTTTAATAAGCCGCTCCTCCCAGGCAAATGTTCTCTTTATTCATACGGCATCAAACCGGCCTGGATGCAGACTGACAGAAGATAAACGCCAACAGGCAGCACTGCAAAGTGCTGCCTGCGCGCCAACAGCAAAGAGGCGTCGGGCGAAATCACTCGCTCGACAGCAGGTCCATGGTGTGTTTATCCATCATTTCCAACGCTCGGCCACCGCCGCGAGCAACACAGGTCAGCGGGTCTTCGGCAACGATTACCGGCAGACCGGTTTCCTGGGCCAGCAACTTGTCGAGGTCACGCAGCAAGGCGCCGCCACCGGTCAGTACCAGGCCACGCTCGGCGATATCGGAAGCCAGTTCCGGAGGCGATTGCTCCAGCGCACTTTTCACAGCCTGAACGATGGTGGCCAGGGACTCTTGCAGAGCTTCCAGCACTTCATTGGAGTTCAGGGTGAATGCGCGTGGAACGCCTTCGGCCAGGTTACGGCCGCGAACGTCGACTTCGCGAACTTCGCCGCCCGGGTAGGCAGTACCGATTTCCTGCTTGATACGCTCGGCAGTGGATTCGCCGATCAGGCTGCCGTAGTTGCGACGCACGTAAGTGATGATCGCTTCGTCGAAGCGGTCGCCGCCAACCCGTACGGACTCGGCGTAAACCACACCGTTCAGGGAGATCAGCGCGATTTCAGTGGTACCGCCACCGATATCGACAACCATCGAGCCGCGAGCTTCTTCAACCGGCAAGCCGGCACCGATCGCAGCAGCCATTGGCTCTTCGATCAGGAACACTTCACGGGCACCGGCACCAAGGGCCGACTCACGGATGGCACGACGCTCAACCTGGGTGGATTTGCACGGAACGCAGATCAACACACGAGGGCTAGGCTGCAGGAAGCTGTTTTCGTGAACCTTGTTGATAAAGTACTGCAGCATCTTTTCGCAAACGCTGAAGTCGGCGATCACGCCATCTTTCATCGGACGAATGGCAGCAATGTTGCCCGGCGTACGACCGAGCATGCGCTTGGCTTCGGTGCCGACAGCAACGACACTTTTCTGGTTACCGTGTGTCCGAATAGCCACAACCGATGGCTCATTCAGGACGATACCGCGCTCGCGCACGTAAATAAGGGTGTTGGCAGTGCCCAGGTCAATGGAAAGATCGCTGGAAAACATGCCACGCAGTTTCTTGAACATGGGAAAGGGACCCTAGGCAACGCGTGGGTAAAAAAGTGCGGCAAACTCTAACAACGACAGGGATTTTGGGCAAGGCGCCAATATGTTAAATTGGCCGCTTTTCTGTGCACCAACCCCCACAATCGCGGCCTTATGACCGTAGAAATGCGGTAGTGTTCCGACAATCTAACACACGGATAGCATCCGTTCTGTTTTCCTTCCACTGGAGAATCCCATGACGCTTGAACGCTCCGACGTGGAAAAAATCGCTCATCTGGCCTGTCTTGGCCTTAATGATGCCGATCTTCCACACATCACTTCGGCCCTGAACAGCATTCTGGGGCTGGTCGACGAAATGCAGGCGGTCAATACCGACGGTATCGAGCCGCTCGCCCATCCACTGGAAGCCAGCCAGCGCCTGCGTGCAGACGTCGTGACCGAGACCAATCATCGCGAGGCCTATCAGTCCATCGCACCAGCGGTCGAAAACGGCCTGTACCTGGTTCCGAAAGTCATCGACTAAAGGGAAAGAGCCTGCAATGCATCAATTGACTCTGGCCGAGATCGCCCGCGGACTCGCCGATAAAAAGTTTTCTTCCGAAGAGCTGACCAAAGTCCTGCTGGCGCGCATCGCCCAGCTCGATCCGCAGCTCAACAGTTTCATCAGCCTCACCGAAGACCTGGCGCTCCAGCAGGCGAAAGCCGCTGACGCACGCCGGGCCAATGGTGAGAGCGGCGCCCTGCTCGGTGCGCCGATCGCCCACAAAGACCTGTTTTGCACCCAAGGCATCCGCACCAGCTGCGGCTCGAAGATGCTCGACAACTTTAAAGCACCGTACGACGCCACCGTGGTCGCCAAGCTGGCCGCCGCGGGTGCCGTGACCCTGGGCAAGACCAACATGGACGAATTCGCCATGGGTTCGGCCAACGAGTCGAGCTACTACGGCGCCGTGAAAAACCCGTGGAACCTGGAACACGTGCCCGGCGGTTCGTCCGGTGGTTCGGCTGCGGCCGTTGCCGCTCGTCTGTTGCCGGCCGCCACTGCCACCGACACCGGCGGTTCTATCCGTCAGCCGGCCGCGTTTACCAACCTGACCGGTCTGAAACCGACGTACGGTCGCGTTTCGCGCTGGGGCATGATCGCTTACGCCTCCAGTCTCGATCAGGGCGGCCCATTGGCGCGCACGGCCGAAGACTGCGCCATCCTGCTGCAAGGCATGGCCGGTTTCGACCCGCAAGACTCCACTAGCATCGACGAGCCCGTGCCTGATTACAGCGCCAGCCTCAACGGTTCGCTGCAAGGCCTGCGCATCGGCGTGCCGAAGGAATACTTCAGCGCCGGTCTCGACCCGCGTATCGCCGACCTGGTCATGGCCAGCGTCGAAGAGCTGAAAAAGCTCGGTGCCGTGATCAAGGAAATCAGCCTGCCGAACATGCAGCACGCGATCCCGGCCTACTACGTGATCGCCCCGGCAGAAGCGTCTTCCAACCTGTCGCGTTTTGACGGCGTACGTTTCGGCCATCGCTGCGAAGACCCGAAAAACCTGATCGACCTGTACAAGCGTTCCCGTGGCGAAGGCTTCGGGCCTGAAGTGCAGCGCCGGATCATGGTCGGTGCCTACGCGTTGTCCGCCGGTTACTACGACGCTTACTACCTGAAGGCGCAGAAGATTCGCCGTTTGGTGAAGAACGACTTCATGGCTGCCTTCAATGAGGTCGACATCATCCTCGGCCCAACCACGCCGAACCCGGCCTGGAAGCTCGGCGCCAAGAGCAGCGACCCGGTTGCTGCGTACCTGGAAGACGTCTACACCATCACCGCCAACCTCGCCGGTCTGCCGGGCTTGTCCATGCCAGCCGGTTTTGTCGATGGTCTGCCGGTCGGCGTGCAATTGCTCGCCCCGTATTTCCAGGAAGGCCGTTTGCTCAACGTTGCGCACCAGTATCAGTTGAACACTGACTGGCACACCCGCACCCCAACCGGCTTCTGAGGAGAAACACATGCAATGGGAAGTCGTGATCGGGCTGGAGATTCACACCCAGCTCACCACCCGGTCGAAAATCTTTTCCGGTAGCTCCACCACTTTCGGTTCCGAGCCGAACACCCAGGCCAGCCTGGTTGACCTCGGTATGCCCGGCGTATTGCCGGTGCTGAACCAGGAAGCGGTGCGCATGGCGGTGATGTTCGGTCTGGCCATCGATGCCGAGATCGGCCAGCACAACGTGTTCGCCCGTAAAAACTATTTCTACCCGGACTTGCCGAAGGGCTACCAGATCAGCCAGATGGAATTGCCGATCGTCGGCAAAGGCCACCTGGACATCGCGCTGGAAGACGGCACGGTCAAACGCGTCGGCATCACCCGCGCGCACCTGGAAGAAGACGCCGGTAAAAGCCTGCACGAAGAATTCAGCGGCGCCACCGGCATCGACCTGAACCGCGCCGGCACGCCGCTGCTGGAAATCGTTTCCGAGCCGGACATGCGCAGCGCCAAGGAAGCCGTGGCTTACGTCAAGGCTGTCCACGCACTGGTTCGCTACCTGGGCATTTGCGACGGCAACATGGCCGAAGGCTCGCTGCGTTGCGACTGCAACGTGTCGATCCGTCCGAAAGGCCAGGTTGAATTCGGCACGCGCTGCGAGATCAAGAACGTCAACTCGTTCCGTTTCATCGAGAAGGCGATCAACACCGAAGTGCAGCGTCAGATCGAATTGATCGAAGACGGCGGCAAGGTGATCCAACAGACTCGTCTGTACGATCCGAACAAGGACGAAACCCGTCCGATGCGCAGCAAAGAGGAAGCCAACGACTACCGTTACTTCCCCGATCCAGACCTGCTGCCAGTCGTCATCGAAAACTCGTTCCTCGACGACGTACGCGCCACCCTGCCGGAATTGCCGCCGCAGAAACGCGAGCGCTTCCAGGCGCAGTTCGGTCTGTCGGTCTACGACGCCAGCGTCCTGGCCACCAGCCGCGAGCAAGCCGATTACTTCGAGAAAGTCGTGAGCATCGGCGGCGACGCCAAGCTGGCGGCCAACTGGGTGATGGTTGAATTGGGCAGTCTGTTGAACAAACAGGGCCTGGACATCGATCAGTCGCCGGTCTCGGCCGAGCAACTGGGCGGCATGCTGCTGCGCATCACCGACAACACCATCTCCGGCAAGATCGCCAAGGTGGTGTTTGAAGCCATGGCCAACGGCGAAGGCAGCGCGGACGAGATCATCGACAAGCGCGGCTTGAAGCAAGTGACCGACACGGGCGCGATCTCGGCAGTGTTGGACGAGATGCTCGCGGCCAATGCCGAACAGGTTGAACAATACCGCGCGGCAGACGAAGCCAAACGCGGCAAGATGTTCGGCTTCTTCGTCGGCCAGGCCATGAAAGCCTCCAAAGGCAAGGCCAACCCGCAACAGGTCAACGAACTGCTGAAAAGCAAGCTCGAAGGCTGATGAGAATGGAGCCAGCACTCAAAACTGGCTCCATTCCCTGTGGGAGCGAGCTTGCTCGCGATAGCGGTTCGGCATTCAGCAATAGGTTGACTGTCAGGACGCCATCGCGAGCAAGCTCGCTCCCACATTTGTTTTTTGGGGGGCTTTAAAATGAAACACATCCTCTGTGCCTGTGCCCTGCTCTCTCTGCTGGCCGGTTGCGCCAGCACCGATGTCATCGATCCACACGGCTATGACAAGACCGGCGTTGCTTCGTATTACGGCGCCAAACACCAAGGTAAACGCACCGCCAGCGGCGAGCGTTTCAACAAGAATTCCCTGACCGCTGCCCATCGCCAGCTGCCCTTCGGCACTCGGGTGAAGGTCACCAATCTGAACAACGACAAGTCCTGTGTAGTGCGCATCAACGATCGCGGGCCGCACACCCGTGGGCGTCTGATCGATGTTTCACATGAAGCGGCCGAACAACTGGGTATGCTCAGAAGCGGCACCGCGAAGGTTCGCGTGCAAGCCCTCGACGACTGATAGATGGAGCGCTGACCATTTTCGGACTTGCCGATTTACCCTTGATCAGCGTGATTGAATTGCTCAGCGGCTTGCTGTTGCTGATCGCCGGTGCCGAGCTGATGGTGCGCGCCGCTGTGCGCCTCGCCGCACGCTTGCATGTACGACCGCTGATTATCGGCCTGACCATCGTCGCCCTCGGCAGCAGCGCACCGCAGATGGCAGTGAGCCTGCAAGCTACATTGGCGCAGAACGCCGACATCGCCGTCGGCAGCGTGATCGGCAGTAGCATCTTCAACATCCTCGTCACCCTCGGGCTCTCGGCGCTGATCATCCCGTTGCGGGTTTCACGACAACTGGTACGCCTGGATATTCCGCTGATGATCGGCGCCAGCCTGCTGGTGTTCGTCTTGGCGTGGAACGAAGAACTGACCCGCGTCGATGGCGTGGTGCTGCTCGCGGCACTGGCCCTTTATCTGGGCCTGTTGCTGCGCCAGTCGCGGCACTCGACCCGCCCGCAATCGACGACCCACGAAGTCCCGCAAGCACCATGGCTCAGCAGTCTGCTGATGATCGCCGTGGGTTTGGCAATGCTGGTCTACGCCGGGCACTTGCTGTTGGGCGCGGCGGTTTCTGTCGCGACCGATCTGGGATTGTCGGAGCGGATCATCGGCCTGACCATCGTCGCGGTCAGCACCTCCCTGCCGGAACTGGCGACCTCGTTGATCGCCGCCTTGCGCGGTCAACGCGACATCGCCGTGGGCAACGTGATCGGCAGCAACCTGTTCAACCTCTTGGGCGTGCTGGGCTTCACCGCGTTGATCGCGCCATCGCCGTTGTCGGTATCGCCCAACGCCCTGGATTTCGACTTGCCAGTGATGCTCGGCGTCGCGACGTTGTGTCTGCCGGCGTTCTATTCCGGCTACCGGGTGACCCGCGCCGAAGGTCTGCTGTTCTTGGGTTTGTACCTGGCTTACGGTCTGCACGTGGTGTCGTTCACCACCGGCATGCCGCTGGCCGGCAAGCTTGAACACCTGATGCTGTTTTTTGTCCTGCCGGCGCTGGTGGCGTTTTTTCTGTTCACGTCGCTGCGCGCCTGGCGTCGCCAACACCACAATAAGGAATTGCCATGACCGATGATAAAAAGCCTGGCGTTGAAGTGCGCCGCCAAGTGATGGGCGACGCCTTCGTCGACCGCGCGCTGGGCAATGCCACCGAGTTCACTCAACCGCTGCAGGATTTCGTCAACGAGCACGCCTGGGGCGGCGTCTGGAACCGCGAAGGCCTGCCATTGAATACCCGCAGTCTGATCACCCTCGCCGCCCTGACCGCGTTGAAGTGCCCGCAGGAATTGAAAGGTCACGTGCGCGGCGCGCTGAACAATGGCTGCACCGTGGAAGAGATTCGTGAAGCGCTGCTGCATTGCGCGGTGTATGCCGGTGTACCGGCGGCCATCGATGCGTTTCGCGCGGCGCAGGAAGTGATCGATAGTTACCAGAAGCCTGTGTAACCGCCAGACATCTTGGGTGTCGAGTCGATTGCTATCGCGAGGAGGCTCACTCCTACAGTGGTTTTGTGTCGATCACATACTTTGTAGGAGTGAGCCTGCTCGCGATGAGGCCCTGAAGAACAACAAAAAATCCCTGGGCTAAATCCACCCGCCCCACTGCAACAGGAAGATCCCGAGGTTGGTGGTGATCGCCGCCATCAACGTGGTGATCACGATGATCGCTGCCGCCAGTTCATGATTGCCATTGGCCTGACGAGCCATGACAAAACTGGCCGCAGCGGTCGGGCTGCCGAAGTACAGGAACAGAATTCCCAACTCCGCACCACGAAAGCCCCAGAGCCACGCCCCCAGCGTCGCCAGAACCGGCAGGCCGATCATCTTCACCAGGCTTGAGCTCAGCGCCATGTTGCCGCTTTTGCGCAGGGCCGCCAGCGACAGCGTGCCGCCAATGCAGATCAGCGCCAGCGGCAAGGTGGTTTGCGCCAGGTATTGACCGGACGTCTCCAGCCATCCCGGCAAGCTGATCTTGAAGTAGGCAAACGGCGCCGCCGCAAACACACTGATGATCAGCGGATTGACCATTACGCTTTTGCAGATACTCCAAGGGTCGGACTTGATCACCGGGCTGTACACCGCCAGCACAATGGTCGAGAGCGTGTTGTAAAACAGGATGACCAACGCCGCAAGAATCGCACCGAGGGATATCCCGTAGTCACCGTACATGCTCGCCGCCAGTGCAAGGCCGATGACTCCGTTGTTGCCGCGAAAGGCGCCTTGGGTGTAAATCCCCCGATCTTCCCGCGGGCACTTCCAGATCGCCCAGCCCCAGGCGATGGCAAAACACACCAGTGTCGCCAGCGAGAAGTAAATGAGCAGCGCCGGTTGCAACGCGGCGTGCAGGTCGGCATGCAGGATGCCCAGAAACAACAACGCCGGCATGGTGACGTTGAACACCAGGGCCGACGCGGTGTGGATGAAATTGTCGTTGATCCAGTCGATGCGCTTGAGCAGCGCCCCCAGAAACAGCATGGCAAACACCGGCGCGGTGATATTCAGGGTTTCGAGGAAGATAGCCAGCATGCCGGGGGTAACCTTGGGTGAGCGTCGTTAGGGGGCTAATGATAAGCCAGCAAGTCCCCCGGCGTCTGTTAGACCGCTATCGCGAGCAAGCTCGCTCCCACATTTGATCTCCAGTGTTCACGCGATCAGTGTGGGAGCGAGCTTGCTCGCGATGCAGGCGACTCGGTCTTAGGTGATGGGCGCCGGGTTGAACAGCGTGATGTCGTTATGCAGCTTGTGCTTCTCGGCCCACGTCTGCTTCTTGCCGCTGGCCACGTCCAGGTAGTAGTGAAACAACTCCCAGCCAAGGTCTTCAATCGAAGCCCGTCCGGTCGCAATCCGTCCGGCATCGATATCGATCAGGTCCGGCCAGCGCTGCGCCAATTCAGTCCGGGTCGACACCTTCACCACCGGCGCCATCGCCAAACCGTACGGCGTACCACGCCCGGTGGTGAACACGTGCAGGTTCATTCCCGCCGCCAATTGCAACGTCCCGCAGACAAAGTCACTGGCCGGGGTCGCACAGAAGATCAGCCCTTTACGCTTGAACCGCTCGCCAGGGCCAAGCACCCCGTTGATCGCGCTGCTGCCGGATTTGACGATCGAGCCCAGGGACTTCTCGACAATGTTCGACAACCCGCCCTTCTTGTTGCCCGGCGTAGTGTTGGCGCTACGATCCGCTTCACCCTTGGCGAGGTAACGGTCGTACCAGTCCATCTCGCGCACCAGTTCCTGAGCGACTTCCTCAGTTTCGGCACGAGACGTCAGCAGGTAAATCGCATCACGCACTTCGGTAACTTCAGAAAACATCACCGTCGCACCCGCGCGCAACAGCAGGTCCGAGGCATAGCCCAACGCCGGGTTGGCGGTGATCCCGGAAAACGCATCGCTGCCGCCGCACTGCATGCCGAGAATCAGCTCGGACGCCGGCACGGTTTCCCGGCGACGTTGATCGAGCTTCTTCAAACGGGTCTCGGCCAACGCCATGATCTGCTCGATCATCTCGGTGAAACCGTGACTGGAATCCTGCAAGCGGTACAACCACGGATCGCTCAAATCCACCGAACTGTCGTTCTCGTGCATCACCTGCCCGGCCTGCAATTTTTCGCAGCCCAGGCTGATCACCAACGCTTCGCCCCCCAGGTTCGGGTTACGCGCCAGGTTGCGCACGGTACGAATCGGGATGTACGCGTCAGTCGCGGTAATCGCCACGCCACAGCCGTAGCTGTGGGTCAGCGCGACCACGTCATCGACGTGCGGATACTTGGGCAGCAACTCGTCCTTGATGCGCTTGACCGCATGGTCCAGCACGCCGGTGACGCACTGAACCGTCGTGGTAATCCCCAGAATATTGCGCGTGCCGACGGTGCCGTCGGCGTTGCGATAACCCTCGAACGTGAAGCCTTCCAGCGGTGCCTGCGCCGCCGGCACTTCGGTGGACAGCGGCAAGCTGTCCAGCGGTGGCGCGGTGGGCATGCGCAGTTGATCTTCCTTGACCCAGCTGCCCCGCGGAATCGGCTGCAACGCGTAGCCGATGGTCTGGCCGTAACGAATCACCTGGCCGCCCTCGGGAATGTCTTCCAGGGTGACCTTGTGGCTCTGTGGCACGAAATCCACGGTGACCAGGCCGTCCGGAAATTCAGTACCGGCCGGCACGCCTTGGTCATTGACTACGATCACTACGTTGTCCCGCTCGTGCAGGCGGATGTAGCGCGGCGAGTCGGAATGTTCAATCAACTGCATGACGCCGCTCCTCAGGAATGCGCTTGAGACAATTTGTTGTTGGTTTCAGGACCGCTGACTGGCGGTTCCTTGAGTACCACACGTTTGATCGGACCAACGATCACCAGGTAACTGAACACTGCCACCAGTGCGTTGCAACCGACAAACACCAGCGCCCATTTGAACGAACCGGTGGAGCTGATGATGTAGCCGATGACAATCGGGGTGGTGATCGAAGCGATGTTGCCGAAGGTGTTGAACAAGCCACCGCTGAGACCGGCGATCTGTTTTGGCGAGGTGTCAGACACCACGGCCCAACCCAGCGCACCCACGCCTTTGCCGAAGAATGCCAGGGCCATGAAGCCGACGACCATCCATTCAACGTCAACGTAGTTGCAGGCCACGATGCTGCTGGAGACCAGCAAGCCAGCAATGATCGGCGCCTTGCGAGCGAAGGTCAGGGAATGGCCTTTACGCAGCAAGTAGTCGGAAATCACCCCGCCGAGCACACCACCAATGAAGCCGCAGATCGCCGGCAACGAGGCAATGAAACCGGCCTTGAGGATGGTCATGCCGCGTTCTTGCACCAGGTACACCGGGAACCAGGTCAGGAAGAAGTAGGTGATGCCGTTGATGCAGTACTGCCCCAGATACACGCCGAGCATCATGCGGTTGGTCAGCAACTGGCGGATGTAGTCCCACTTCGGCCCGTCGACCTTTTTGCCTTTGCCTTTGTCCTGGTCCATGTCGACCATGCCGCCGTTGTCGGCGATGTGTTTGAACTCGGCGTCATTGATCATCGGATGCTGACGCGGGCTGTGGATAACCTTCAGCCAGATCCCCGAGAAGATGATGCCGATCACGCCCATGACGATGAACACGTGCTGCCAGCCGAAGCTGTAAACGA
The DNA here is from genome assembly GCF_000968015.1 of Pseudomonas fluorescens. Taxonomy (GTDB): domain Bacteria; phylum Pseudomonadota; class Gammaproteobacteria; order Pseudomonadales; family Pseudomonadaceae; genus Aquipseudomonas; species Aquipseudomonas fluorescens_W. The sequence continues at coordinate 22,712 of NZ_LACH01000007.1, read as the reverse complement.
TCCAACCCATCAGCGGCGCAAACAGCACCGTGGCGAAGTATTGCGCCGAGTTGAAAATCGCAGATGCCGTACCGCGTTCAGCGGTCGGGAACCAGGCCGCAACGATGCGCGCGTTACCGGGAAAGGATGGCGCTTCGGCCAGGCCCACCAGGAAACGCAGCATGAACAGCGCAACCACCGCCGTGGACATGCCGAACTCACCGACATAACCCTGCAACACGGTGAACAACGACCAGGTGAAGATGCTGAGCGCGTAGATTTTTTTCGAGCCGAAACGGTCCAGCAACCAGCCACCGGGAATTTGCCCGGCCACGTAGGCCCAACCGAATGCGGAGAAGATAAAACCGAGAGTGACCGCGTCGATGCCGAGGTCTTTTTGCAGGCTGGAGCCCGCGATGGCGATGGTAGCCCGGTCGGCGTAGTTGATCGTGGTCACCAGAAAAAGCATGAGCAAAATCAAATAGCGGACGTGGGTCGGCTTGGTCGCTTGCATGTAGATGTACTCCCACTGATTATTTTTATGCGCGGGTGAATCTTTTTGTGTTCCTTGTAGGAGCGAGCCTGCTCGCGATGGTCGTCAACGATGACGCTGGGCATCAGGCTGAACTTCGCGACCTCGAGACCATCGCGAGCAGGCTCGCTCCTACAGGGGACGCGGTATCGTTGCCAATACCGCAGTGGTTCCTGCTACGAACCGATGTAGCTGGTCTTCACCACGGTGTAGAACTCTTGCGCGTAGCGACCTTGCTCGCGGGAACCATAGGATGAACCTTTACGCCCACCGAATGGAACGTGGTAATCCACGCCCGCCGTCGGCAGGTTGACCATCACCATCCCGGCCTGGGAGTGGCGCTTGAAGTGGTTGGCGTACTTCAACGACGTGGTGGCAATGCCCGCCGACAGACCGAATTCGGTGTCGTTGGCCATGGCCAGCGCGGCCTCGTAATCCGCCACGCGAACCACGTTGGCCACCGGGCCGAAGATCTCTTCGCGGCTGATGCGCATCGCGGCTTCGCTGTCGGCAAACAGGGTTGGCGCGAGGAAATAGCCTTCGGTATCGCAGGTCACCAGACCACCGCCGCTGACCAGACGTGCACCTTCGGACTGACCGATGTCGATGTACTTCATGTCCTGTTCAAGCTGCGCTTGCGAGACGACCGGACCGATGTCGGTGCCGGCTTTCAGCGCGTGACCGACCTTGATCGACTTCATGCGCTCAGCCACGGCTTCGACGAACTTGTCGTGAATCCCGGCGGTGACGATGAAGCGGCTCGAGGCGGTGCAACGCTGGCCGGTGGAGTAGAACGCGCTCTGTACCGACAGCTCGACCGCTTGCTTGAGGTCGGCGTCGTCGAGAATGATCTGCGGGTTCTTGCCACCCATTTCCAGCTGAACCTTGGCCTGGCGCGAGACGCAGCTGACCGCGATCTGACGACCGACGCCCACGGAACCGGTGAAGCTGATGCCGTCGATTTTCGGGCTCTGAACCAGCGCATCGCCAACCACTCGACCGCTGCCCATCACCAGGTTGAACACGCCGGCCGGAAAGCCTGCGCGAGAGATGATTTCAGCCAGCGCCCAAGCGCAACCTGGCACCAGATCAGCCGGTTTCAGCACGACGCAGTTGCCGTAGGCCAGGGCTGGGGCGATTTTCCACGCAGGGATCGCGATTGGGAAGTTCCATGGTGTGATCAGACCGACCACGCCCAGCGCTTCGCGAGTCACTTCAACATTTACACCCGGACGCACCGACGGCAAGTAGTCGCCGGACAGGCGCAGGCATTCACCGGCGAAGAACTTGAAGATGTTGCCGGCGCGGGTCACTTCGCCGATGGCTTCAGGCAGGGTCTTGCCCTCTTCCCGAGCCAGCAAAATGCCGAGCTCTTCGCGGCGAGCAAGGATTTCGCTGCCGACTTTATCCAGTGAATCGTGACGAGCCTGGATGCCCGACGTCGACCAGGCCGGGAACGCGGCGCGAGCGGCGTCGATGGCGGCGTGAACCTGAGCCAGATCAGCCTTGGCGTACTCGCCAATGGTGTCGGTCAATTCGGACGGGTTGATGTTGGTGGAGTAATCGCTACCCGCAACCCATTCACCGTTGATGTAGTTATCGAAACGCTTTGAATCAGCCACAACAAATCTCCTTACGCAAAAGGCCGCTGAATACTCAGCGGCCTTGTTTAATCGGGTTGTTACTGCGCACCTTGCTTGTCGATCAGCGCAGCCAGAGCTTCGTACTCTTCTGGCAGCAGATCGGTCAGCGGTGCACGCACAGGACCTGCGTCATAGCCGGCAATTTTTGCCCCGGCCTTGACGATGCTCACGGCGTAACCGGCTTTGCGGTTACGGATGTCCAGGTACGGCAGGAAGAAGTCGTCGATGATCTTGCCGACGGTGGCGTGATCTTCGCGGGCAATGGCGTGGTAGAAATCCATCGCGGTTTTCGGGATGAAGTTGAACACCGCCGAGGAGTAGACCGGTACGCCCAGCGCCTTATAGGCAGCGGCGTAGACTTCAGCGGTCGGCAAACCGCCCAGGTAGCTGAAGCGATCACCGAGGCGGCGACGAATCGACACCATCAACTCGATATCGCCCAGGCCATCCTTGTAGCCGATCAGGTTCGGGCAGCGCTCGGCCAGACGTTCCAGCAGCGGCGCGGTCAGGCGGCAGACGTTGCGGTTGTAAACCACCACGCCGATTTTTACCGACTTGCACACGGCTTCAACGTGGGCCGCAACGCCATCCTGGCTAGCTTCGGTCAGGTAGTGCGGCAGCAGCAACAGGCCTTTGGCGCCCAGACGCTCGGCTTCCTGTGCGTATTCGATGGCTTGACGCGTCGAGCCGCCAACGCCGGCCAGAATCGGCACGCTGGTTTCGCAGGTGTCGACGGCAGTCTTGATGATTTCCGAATATTCGCTGGCCGCCAGAGAGAAGAACTCACCGGTGCCGCCCGCGGCGAACAACGCCGTGGCGCCGTATGGGGCCAGCCATTCGAGACGCTTGATGTAGCCCGCGCGATGGAAGTCGCCCTGAGCATTGAAATCGGTAACCGGGAAAGACAGCAGACCGGAAGAGAGGATGGACTTCAGTTCTTGTGGATTCATTATTCGAACACCCTGGTAGCAACGTATGTGTGTGAGTAAACCGTTCAGCCTGCGCCGAAGTTGTAGGTCATCGTACAACTTAAATAATAACCGTCAACTGCATTTCATCGCCAACCGCAGAATTTGAGTCGGAAAGGTATTTTCTTGACGTAGGAAATTTCTCATCTATGATCCAGATGACTGTATATACATACAGTTATTTTTTGATCGTACCGACGACATATCAAGGAGATAGAAATGTCAGGTCTACACGCACAACCGAAGGAAAAACCGAAACAGGTCATCGCCGAACTGGATGATCTTTTTACCGAACATGGCATCCCTCTGATCGGGGAAAACCAACACGTGGTCTTGCATATTGCAGATCATCACAACCCTACGACTCCCCTTCCCGCGTCGCTACCCACAGCCTCCGGCAAAGCCCTGAAAGGCAAGCCACAGCTGAGGTTCGAGGGCGGCGAACACACCGCCATCGGCGACAGCACCCTGCTGCGTTTCGTCAAGGACGCACCTGCTATCCCGGCTGCGCAAGTGGAGCTGCATTTGCCCAATGGACTGGCGCTGACCTACGGCCAGGTCGTTGCGCTGGGGGGTGATTTTTATGGAATTCCCGATCAACCGATCAGCGAAGGCGCGACGGCCGCCGACCGAATCCAGCGTTTTACCAATGCCTTCAACTCGCTGGCCGTGCTGCATGCTTCTAACGCTGAGGCCAGGCTGATCCTCGGTGTCATGCAAAAGGAAATCGCCGCGATCAAGCAGGCGATCATGGACGGTAAACAACCTCACGAAGCCTATGACGCCCTCGGTGATACGTTGTCGGAAGAGTGGAACAAGATCACCGGCGGCGGCAGTGTCGTCTCGGCGCTGTTCCCATTTGGGCGCTACCTGAAACTGGCCGCCAACAATGCCGATCACTTCGCCGAATGGGCACTGCTGGCTTACATCGCCGGGCACACCGTAGCAGTCCAACAAGCGGTGCTGGCCCACACCAGCGGCGATGAAAAGCAGTTGGAGCTGGCCTATGCGATGAACGCTTTTGCTGATCACTACCTGACCGACCTGTTTTCAGCCGGCCACCTGCGAGTGCCACGCAAGCAATTGGCAGCGGTGGTCACGCCGAGCGATCTGGGTTCGTTGATCACGCGCTTCATGCACGACGAAGACAGCAAGTTCGGCCTTAATGTGCGCAATGGCAACGGCGATCAATGGCACGCGTATGGGGACAAGCGCTACTTCGACGCCATCGACAGCGCCAATCGCACCCAGGTGAATCAGGCGGTTCAGGTGTCTGCGGATGAAGTGTTCGCGGCGTACCTCAGCGGGATCGCACCGTCGGCCGGCAGTTTTGCTGCGTTGAAAAAACTGCCTGATCTTCAAGTGGTGCTGAACCCGACGGGTAATTTCTCGCCGCTGTTCAAGGTCGAGGGCGACAAGGTGTTGCGACGCAAGGACGTCAACAACCTGAACGACACCGCCACCGTGGACGACTGGTGGGGCTGGAGCACTTATTTGCTGCTCAAGGATTACAAACCCACTGGCAACGTTGCCTGATAAGGAGATCGATGATGACTATCAAATTGAAACTGGAATTGGCTTCGGGGCAATCGCTGAAGGGGGCGCCGTTGGAGTTGTTGTCCAAGGGGGGTGTGGTGATTGCTCGAGGAGTTGTGGATAAGCGGGGCAGTGTGACGTTCGAGGTTAAATCTGCGAAGTCTGAGTTGGCGGTGCGGGTGGATCGCTCGATTCTGAAAACTGGCTCAAGTTAATGGCCCCATCGCGAGCAGGCTCGCTCCTACATTTGATCTATGTGTAATCGCATTATTGTGATCGACACAAACCCTGTGGGAGCGAGCCTGCTCGCGATGGCTATCTGTCAGGAACAAATCCTCCAGCCTGGAAACCTACACCCGCTGCGCCTCTGCCTCTTCATGCGCATGACGCAGCCGCTCGCGGCTGTTCGTCAGGTGCAACCGCATCGCCGCCCGCGCGGCATCCGAATCCTGACGCGCAATCGCATCGTAAATCTCTTCGTGCTCACGGCTCAGGCGATTCATGTAGTGCTGTTGGTCGTCATGGGCCAGACGCGCGGAGTTGAGGCGCGTACGCGGAATGATGCTGGTGCCCAGGTGGGTCATGATGTCGGTGAAATAGCGGTTGCCCGTCGCCAGGGCGATTTGCAGGTGGAACTGGAAGTCGGACGCCACCGCATCGCTGGCATGGGAAACACTTTCATTCAATGCATCCAGCGCAGCTCGCATCAACGCCAGCTGCTCAGGGCTGCGACGTTGCGCGGCAAGGCCGGCGGATTCCACTTCAAGGCTGATGCGCAGTTCCAGAATCGCCAGCACGTCACGCAGCGTGACCACGGTCGCCGGGTCGATACGGAAACCGCTCGGGCTTGGGGTGTCGAGCACGAAGGTGCCGATGCCGTGGCGGGTTTCAACCTGGCCTGCCGCCTGCAAACGGGAAATCGCTTCGCGCACCACGGTGCGGCTGACGCCATGGGCATCCATGATCGCCGACTCGGTGGGCAACTTGTCGCCACGCTTGAGGTGACCGTCGCGGATCTGCTCGGACAGCACCGTCACCAGTTCCTGAGCGAGGCTGCGGCGCTTGCGAGGGAGGCGTGGTGCGTCGTTCGGGTTTTCCATGGTGAACGTCTTTCTCGAAAGTTGCGGCTGAAACCGCATCATAGCTCAACGCGGTTGTACGATCACCCGTGAACCGTGGGATCAAATCGAAACCCTGTAGGAGCTGTCGAGTGAAACGAGGCTGCGATCTTTTGACTTTTGATTATTAAAAACAAGATCAAAAGATCGCAGCCTCGCTTCACTCGACAGCTCCTACAATGGCGGTGTGGCTCAGGCTGTCACGGTCTGGTCCACCAGATGACCATTCTCAATACGCACATGCCGTGGATGGAAGCGCTTCAGGCTGCTGCGATGCCCGACGCTGACAATGCTCAATCCCGGAATCTCATCGATCAAGGTCTGATACAGCGACGCCTCGTCCTCTTCGTCCATCGCCGAGGTCGCCTCGTCCATGTACAGCCATTGCGGTGCATACAGCAGCGCACGGGCAAAGGCCAGACGCTGCTGCTCACCCGGCGACAACATGCGCTGCCAGTGATTCGCTTCATCTAGACGCGACACCAGATGCGGCAAACGACAAGCTTCCAGCACATGCACATAACGCTCGTGCGGATACGTATCGCCAGACTGTGGATAACTCAGCGCTTCACGCAGGCTGCCAATCGGCAGATACGGTTTTTGCGGCAGGAACAGATAACGCCCCGTCGGCAGACGAATACTGCCGTGGCCAGCCGGCCAAAGGTGCCCCATCGCTCGAAACAACGTGGATTTACCACTGCCGGAACGACCGCTGAGCATGACGCGCTCACCCTCCTCCACGGTCATGTCGGCGTTGCTCAGCAGGTGACGACCGTCGGCCAGATCAAGGCCAAGGTTATGCACCTTCAACGCCGAGCCATGGTTTTGCACATCAATCGCCGGCGCACGCTCTTCGTTATCGGTCATGGCCTGACGGAAACTCAGCAGACGATCACAGGTGGCGCGCCATTCGGCAAGGTCCTGGTACGCCGTGATGAACCAACTGAAGTTGTCCTGGACGTTAGCGAACGCCGAGTTGATTTGCATCAGCTCACCCAGCTCGATCTTGCCAGCGAAGTAACGCGGCGAGGCGACCATGAACGGGAAGATGACGGCGATCTGCTCATAGCCAGAAGTAAAAAAGGTCAGGCGCTTGGACACTTTCATGATGTCCCAGAAGTTGTGCCAGACCATCCCGAAACGGCTGCTCAAGCGGCGATTCTCATTAGGCTCGCCGTTGTACAGCGCAATGCTTTCGGCATTCTCGCGAACCCGCACCATGGAGAAACGCAGGTCGGCTTCGAAGCGTTGCTGGTTGTTGTTGAGGCCGATCAGCCGACGGCCGATCAAATGCGTCAGCCAACTGGCAACCGCCGCGTAAACCAGCGCGCACCAGAACATGTAGCCGGGAATGGTGAAACCAAACACTTCGATACTGCCGGACACACCCCACAGAATGATCGAGAACGAGACGAGGCTGACGATGTTGCGAATCAACCCGAGCCCCAGGCCCAGCGTATTGGTGGTGAATTTATTGAGGTCTTCGGAAATCCGCTGGTCCGGGTTATCGGTGTAACCGCCCTGCTCCAGCTGGTAGTAATTCTTGTTGTCGAGCCAGCGGGCGAAGTGCTTCTCGGTAAGCCAGGCCCGCCAGCGGATGGTCAGCATCTGCGTCAGGTAGAGCCGATACACCGCGCCGAGAATGGCCACCGCCGCAATGCCGCAGAAATACAGGATCAACTGCCAAAAGGCCGCTTCGTCCTTTTTCTGCAGGGCGTTGTAGAAGTCCTTGTACCAACTGTTGACCCACACCGAAATCGCCACGCTGAACAGCGACAGCGCGATCACAGCGATCAGCAACGTCCAGGCCTTGCCCTTCTCTTCGCTGCGCCAGTAAGGCGTGGTCATCGCCCAGACTTTGCGAAAAAACTGCCCGCGCACAGCATCGTTGACCGCGGAATATTCAGCGTTCTGATTCATGGATAAGGCTCGATAAAGAAAAGAACACACACGAACCGATCATAGATGATCGGTTCGGTTTGTCGCGAGGAGCGGCCCGCATTCGTTCAGCGCCGGTTCAGCGACGAACGGGACGCTTCTGCAGTTTGCGCTGCAGCGTGCGGCGGTGCATGCCCAGGGCGCGGGCAGTGGCGGAGATGTTGCCTTCGTGCTCGGTCAGCACGCGCTGGATGTGTTCCCACTGCAGGCGATCCACCGACATCGGGTTTTCCGGCACCAGCGTGTCGAGGTCGGCGTGCTCGGAGAGCAACGCGGCCAGTACGTCATCGGCGTCCGCCGGTTTGCACAGGTAATTGCAGGCGCCACGCTTGATCGCCTCGACGGCGGTGGCGATGCTCGAGTAACCGGTGAGGATCACCACGCGCATTTCCGGGTCCAGCTCAAGCAGCTTGGGCAACAGCACCAGGCCGGAATCGCCGTCCATTTTCAGGTCCAGCGCGGCGTAGTCCGGCAGATCGGCCTGAGCGATGGTCAGGCCTTCTTCGGCAGAACCGGCGGTGCTGACGCGAAAGCCGCGGCGGGCCATGGCACGGGCCATCACCCGGGTAAAAGTTGCGTCGTCGTCTACCAGCAACAAATGCGGCAGTTCTTCGCCTTCGCCTTCGACTTGGATCTCGTCACTCATGTTCGTCTCCTCGGGCGACACGGGGCAGGCGCAGCTCGGTGAGCGTGCCGCCTTCCTCATGACTGTAGAGTTTCACTGAGCCGCCGGCGCGTGTCACGCTGGCCTTGCTCAAAAACAGGCCCAGGCCGAAACCTTTGCCCTTGGTGGTAAAAAACGGTTTGCCGATCTGCTCGGCGATGGCCAGCGGCACACCGGCGCCGTGGTCGCGGATGCTGATGGTCAAATCCTCGGCATTCCAGTCCAGCGTCACTTGCAACCCTTCGGGGCAAGCGTCGGCGGCGTTGTTGAGCAAATTCAGCAGGGCCTGGGTCAGGTCCGGCGGCGGCGCCATACGCGGCACGGTGCCTTGGCCCAGGCGCTGGAAGCGGTAACTGGCTTCCGGGCGCATCAGGTGCCAGCGGTTCAGCGCTTCGTCGAGCCAGTCAGTGACGTCCTGCATCTCCACTGCCAATCGACGATTGGCCTCGGCGGCGCGCACCAGTTGCTGCAAGGTTTCCTTGCAGAGTTTGACCTGATCCTGCAGCACGCTCAGGTCGTCCTGCAACATCGGGTCGTGATGGTCCTGACGCATTTCCTTGAGCAACACGCTCATGGTCGCCAGCGGCGTGCCCAGTTCATGGGCAGCACCGGCGGCCTGGGTGGCGACGGCCAGCAACTGCTGATCGCGCAGGCCCTCTTCACGACGGATGGCGCGCAGTTCTTCCTGACGGCGCAACTCTTCGGCCATGCGTGCGGCGAAGAAAGTGATGACCGCCGCAGCCAGGGCGAAACTCAGCCACATCCCGTAAACCTGCAGGTTTTCCCGAGCGATCGGGAAAGTTTGCAGCGGATAGAAGCGCGCCAGCAGCAGGGTATACATCGTCAACGCGATACCGGACAGAATCACCGAATAACGCCACGGCAAGGTCACGGCGGCGATGGTCAGCGGTACCAGGTAATAAGAGACGAAAGGGTTGGTCGAGCCGCCGGAGAAATACAGCAAGGCACTGTGGATAAACAGGTCGCAAGCCAGTTGCACGGCGTATTCGAGTTCGGTAACCGGCCATGAGGTGCGCAAGCGAATTGCCGTGAACGTGCACAGCAGCATCGAGCAACCGAGGGTCGCGGCCAGTTGGAACCAGGGCAGCGGCAGCAAGTCGAGCCAGTAGGCAAGTCCCACGGAACCGGCCTGAGCGGCCAACACCAATGTGCGGATGAACGTCAGCCGCCAGAGATTCTGGCGAGTTGCGGAAGTGATTTGAACGGGGGCGAGCATGAGCTCTCCTGATGAGCGCTCCAGGCGGATCGCACGGAGTATAACCAAGCACGGGGGCTGGCAGGCAAAAGTGCGGCAAACGGCCACAGGTCGTGAGTGGCTTGAAGGCCTATGTGGTGAGGGGATTTATCCCCGTTGGGTGGCGAAGCCGCCCCAAAATTTACAACCGAATCCTGCCTGCCTACTTCAGGGAGATATTTACGACTGCTTCGCAGCCGAACGGGGCGGTGCGGCGTTCCGCTAAATCCCCTCGCCACAGGGTCACCTGTGATCGATCTGTATAGAAGTTGTAACTGTGCGAACCGGATCATAAAAGCTAGAGTCTGATGGTTTCACGCAGGCTCGGCCCCATACCCCTGCGCACCGCCCAAGGAGCTTTTCATGCACAGTTTCCGCCGCAGCGCCGCCCTTCTTGCCCTTAGCGTTGGCACCGTCGCCAGCCTCCCGGCCCTGGCTGCCGACGAACTTCATTACAACCAGATCGCCCTGCGCGCCGAAGTCAGTCAGGAAGTCGCCCGCGACCTGATGATCGTGACCCTCTACACCGAAGAACAAAACACCGACCCGGCCAAACTCGCCGCCGACGTCAGCACCACCATGAACAAAGCGCTGGCCCAGGCCAAACAGGTCAAGGAAGTCACCCTGCGCCAGGGCAGCCGCAACAGCTACCCGATCTACGACACCAAGGGCCAGAAAATCACCGGCTGGCGCGAACGCGCCGAACTACGCCTGGAAAGCTCTGACTTCGCCGCACTGTCGAAGTTGACCGGCGAACTGCTCACCGACCTGAAAATGGGCGGCATGGACTTCGCCATTGCGACGCCAACCCGCAAGGCCAGCGAAGATGCGCTGCTCAAAGACGCTGTCACCGCCTTTAAAGCCCGAGCGCAATTGGCTACCGATGCGTTAGGCGGCAAGGGGTACAAAATCGTTAACCTGAACTTGAACAGCAACGGTTACCCACAACCGTACATGCGCGCGCCGATGATGATGAAAGCGGCGAGCATGGACGGTGCGCCGGTGACGCCGGAAGTTGAGGCTGGTACGAGTCAGGTGAGCATGACGGCGGATGGGTCGATTGAAGTGTTGATGCCTTGATTCGATAACCCGTGCACAGAAACGGCGATCACTGAAGTGATCGCCGTTTTTTTATTGCCTGCGCAAAGCCAAGTCGGACCCGCAAGCAGCAAAGGTTGCACCCCCGGTACTACCAACACGCCCACGCAGCCCCCACCAAATCCCAAAGCCAGGCATCCCCCACAGATGTCCACTGACAAACAGTAACGGAACAATCTGCCCCCGCAGACACAACAACCCTTTAAACAACAAACACCTGGCCACCAAACCAGAACTCAATCTCATTCAGGCCCGCCCTCCCCATTCACACCCCTCAGTGATGGGTATAAATAAGTAACACCGCGCTCCAATCGAGTGCACAAAACAGCCAGATCGCCCCGCGCAGGTGCGTGACATGCACTGAAAAAAACCTGCGCAAACGGTCAAATGCGCCTGAATTTATACATATGCGACATCAAGGTACGTTCGTGCCACTGTTTAACACCTGTGGTCGCTCAGGATCTTGCAATGGGTATGGCCCCTGCATAAGTATCCGCAGGCACGACTCACGAGGTCGTCCTCTAATTCCAAAAATGACAACAAATCATGAGGCCACCATGCTTAAACACGCGGTCATTCCGTTTTTAGTCGGCGCAAGCTTGTTAGCTAGCGCACCATTCGCCCAAGCAGCGACTAACCTGGTGTTCTGCTCCGAAGGGAGCCCGGCCGGTTTTGATCCAGGTCAGTACACCACCGGAACCGACTTCGACGCCTCTGCTGAAACCATGTTCAACCGTTTGACCCAGTTCGAACGTGGCGGCACCGCTGTCATTCCTGGTCTGGCGACCAAATGGGACATCTCCGATGATGGCCTGACTTACACCTTCCACCTGCGTGAAGGCGTCAAGTTTCACACCACCCCGTACTTCAAGCCGACTCGTGAGTTCAACGCCGACGACGTGCTGTTCACCTTTAATCGCATGATTAACAAGGATGATCCGTTCCGTAAGGCGTACCCAACCGAATTCCCGTACTTCACCGACATGGGGATGGACACCAACATCACCAAGATCGATAAAGTCGACGACAAAACTGTCAAGTTCACCCTGAAAGAAGTCGACGCCGCGTTCATCCAGAACATGGCCATGAGTTTCGCTTCCATCCAGTCCGCCGAGTACGCCGCCCAGCTGCTGAAAGAAGGCAAAGCCGCCGACATCAACCAGAAGCCGGTCGGCACTGGTCCGTTCGTGTTCAAGAGCTACCAGAAAGACTCCAACATCCGCTACACCGGGAACAAGGACTACTGGAAGCCTGACGACGTCAAGATCGACAACCTGATCTTCGCCATCACCACCGACCCGTCGGTGCGTATCCAGAAGCTGAAGAAGAACGAGTGCCAGATCACTCTGTTCCCACGTCCGGCCGACCTGAAGGCGCTGCAAGAAGACAAGACTCTGAAAGTGCCTAACCAGGCTGGCTTCAACCTGGGTTACATCGCCTACAACGTGATGGACAAGATCAAGGGCAGCGATCAGCCGAACCCGATGGCCCAACTGAAAGTGCGTCAAGCGCTGGACATGGCCGTCAACAAGCAACAGATCATTGACTCCGTTTACCAGGGCGCAGGTCAGCTGGCCGTCAACGCCATGCCGCCAACCCAGTGGTCCTACGACACCACCATCAAGGATGCGCCGTACAACCCTGAGAAAGCCAAAGAGCTGCTCAAGGAAGCCGGCGTCAAGGAAGGCACCGAGATCAACCTCTGGGCGATGCCGGTGCAGCGTCCTTACAACCCGAACGCCAAGCTGATGGCTGAAATGCTGCAGTCCGACTGGGCCAAGGTCGGTATCAAAGCCAAGATCGTGACCTACGAGTGGGGCGAGTACATCAAGCGCTCCAAAGGCGGCGAAAACGGCGCGATGCTGATTGGCTGGAGCGGCGACAACGGTGACCCGGACAACTGGCTGAACGTGCTGTTCGGCTGCGACTCGCTGCAAGGCAACAACTTCTCCAAGTGGTGCGACAAGACGTTTGACGGCATCGTGAAAGAAGCCAAGCGCACGACCGATCAGTCCAAGCGCACCGAACTGTACAAGCAGGCGCAACACGTCCTCAAAGATGCCGTTCCAATGACACCTATCGCTCACTCGACGGTGTTCCAACCCATGCGCGACAACGTGCAGGACTTCAAGATCAGCCCGTTTGGCTTGAACTCCTTCTACGGCGTCAGCGTCAGCAAATAAGGTTTTGCAACGGCGACGCTTTTGGCGTCGCCGTTGCTTTATCTGCCGAGAAAGTAGGAAACCACCTACATCCAATTCCGCTGAGTATTACAGCAGCGGCGTCGGACGCGTTGCCATTTCCTACGAGTCTTTAGGACTCTACTCATTTACTGCCAGACCCGAGGCTCATACCGTCGGGATCTGACCAGTTCGTGCGTGGGCTCTCGGTTATTGCTGCCTGTCATGGCTTGAGATCAGTGATGCCACCACGTCCCCGGACGAGGCGGCAGTTCATTGAAAACACTTAGAGAAAGAGGAAGGGAGCGTCATGCGCCATACCTTGGTTTTATCCGCATTGCTGGGCACCGGCCTGTTGGCCGCCACTTCTATCAGCCAGGCCGCCAACAACAGCCTGGTGTTCTGCTCCGAAGGCAGCCCTGCTGGCTTCGACACCGCGCAGTACACGACCGCGACCGACAATGACGCCGCCGAGCCGTTGTACAACCGACTGGCAGAGTTCGAAAAAGGCGCCACCAACGTCGTACCTGGCCTGGCCACACGCTGGGATATTTCCGAGGACGGTCTCAAGTACACTTTCCACCTGCGCGAAGGGGTGAAATTTCACACCACCAAGTACTTCACGCCGACCCGTGATTTCAACGCCGATGACGTGCTGTTCACGTTCAATCGCATGCTCGATCCACAGCAACCTTTCCGTAAGGCTTATCCGACCGAGTTCCCGTATTTCAACGGGATGAGCCTGAACAAGAACATCGCCAAGGTCGAGAAGACCGGGCCGCTGACCGTGGTCATGACGCTCAACAGCGTGGACGCCGCGTTCATCCAGAACATCGCCATGAGCTTCGCCGCCATCCTGTCCGCCGAATACGCCGACAAACTGCTGGCCGAAGGCAAGCCGAGCGACATCAACCAGAAGCCGATCGGCACCGGGCCGTTCGTGTTCAAGAGTTACCAGAAAGATTCCAACATCCGTTACACCGGCAACAAGCAGTACTGGGACCCGAGCCGGGTCAAGCTTGAGAACCTGATTTTCGCCATCAACACCGATGCCTCGGTGCGGGTGCAGAAGCTCAAGGCCAACGAGTGCCAGATCACCCTGCACCCGCGCCCTGCCGACGTGACCGCGCTGAAAAACGACCCAACACTCAAGCTCATCGAGAAGCCCGGTTTCAACCTCGGCTACATCGCCTACAACGTGCGCCACAAGCCTTTCGACCAGCTCGAAGTGCGCCAGGCGCTGGACATGGCGGTGAACAAGCAGGGCATTCTCAACGCCGTCTATCAAGGTGCCGGTCAACTGGCGGTCAACGCCATGCCGCCGAGCCAATGGTCCTACGACGAGACCCTTAAAGACGCCGCCTACAACCCGGAAAAAGCCAAGGAATTGCTCAAGGCTGCCGGCGTGAAGGAAGGTACTGAAATTACCCTCTGGGCCATGCCGGTACAGCGCCCGTATAACCCCAACGCCAAATTGATGGCCGAAATGCTCCAGGCTGACTGGGCGAAGATCGGCCTCAAAGTGAAGATCGTCAGCTACGAATGGGGCGAGTACATCAAGCGCACCAAGAATGGCGAGCACGACATCAGCCTGATTGGCTGGACCGGTGACAATGGGGACCCGGACAACTGGCTCGGCACGCTTTACAGCTGCGACGCCATTGGCGGCAACAACTACTCCATGTGGTGCGATCCGGCTTACGACAAGCTGATCAAGCAGGCCAAGGTCGTTACCGACCGCGACCAGCGCACCGTGCTTTACAAACAGGCGCAGCAGTACCTCAAGCAGCAGGTGCCGATTACGCCAGTCGCCCACTCGACGGTTAACCAGCCGTTGAGCGCCAAAATCGAAGGATTCAAGGTGAGTCCTTTCGGTCGTAACGTGTTCTCGGGCGTCAGCATAGAAAAATAACCGATTAGCCAAAAACGCTGGGGGCGGATTCCGCCCTCACGCAAGCGTATTGCCGTAATTCGTCAATCCGGCCTACAGCAAACGTTTGCGATGCCTTGTGTGAGTTCGAAACCAAATAGCCGGATCACCAAAAAAGACCGGCATTAAAAAAAGAAAGAAAGGAGCTTCACCCCATGAAACTGAGCAGCACCGCGTTATTGGCCCTGGCCATCAGCAGCGTAACCGCCTCGGCGTACGCAGAAACCCAAAGCCAGGCGTACACCCCGGTTACCGTGAAAGAGAAAAGTGCCCAGAGTGAAGCCACTGGCTTTGTCGAAGGCCAATCGATCACCGGGAGCACGCGTAACTGGTATGCCAACGAGCAACTGAAACGTGGCGCCCATTTCAAGTACAACAAGAACGGTGTATCGACCGAAACGGATCGTCGTATCAACTGGGTCCAGGGCACCATCATCAAGTACAACTCGGGCTTCACCGAGGGTACTGTCGGCTTCAGCACTGAAGTCGCTGCTTACAACGCCATCGCCCTGGACCGTGACCGCAAAGACCTTGCTTCCGGCAATGGTGGCGCACCACTGAACGGCGTTGGTGGTCTTGGCAACAACCGGACCCTGACCAAAGACGGCGGTGACGCCCAGGGTCAGTGGAGCAAACTGGGCCTGGCCAACGTCAAGGCACGTGTCTCCAACACCACCCTGACCGCCGGCCGCATGAACTTCAGCAGCCCGCAGGTCGATGTAATCGGCAACCGTGCACTGCCTTCGAGCTTCGAAGGTGTGGCGATCCACAGCGAAGAGCTGGAGAACCTGTCGTTCGACCTGGGCACCTTCGATCGCAACTCACCGCGGACCGAAGAAAGCCAGCGTAAATTCCGCTCCGAATACGCCGACACCGTCGTAGAAACCGATCACGTGAATACCGCTGGTATCACTTACCAGCCGTTCGCTAGCCTGACCACCAGCCTGTGGGGCACCCAGGCCGAAGACTTGTGGAACCAGTACTATTTCGGCGCCAGCCACGTATTGGGTGACAGCTCGGTACTGAGCCTGACCACCGGCCTGAACTACTACAAAACCGTCGACGAAGGCAAAAAGCTGTTGGGCGAAATCGACAACGACACCTACTCCCTGTCGTTCGGTCTGACCCACCAGGCCCACAGCCTGACCTTCTCCTACCAGGAAGTGAACGGTAACGAGTACTTCGACTACCTGCACGAAACCAACGGCATCTACCTGGCCAACTCCCTGCTGTCGGACTTCAACGGCCCGAACGAGAAATCCTTCCAGATCGCCTACGGCTTGAACATGGCCGAATACGGCGTGCCAGGCCTGAAGTTCAACATCTATCAGGCTCGCGGCTGGGGTATCGACGGTACTCACTACAAAGGTGGCGCCTACGACAGCGTGACCACGATGGACGGCGAACACCATTACGAATACGGCATCGGTACTTCGTACGCCGTGCAGAGCGGCCCACTCAAGGCCACCACTGTTCGCGCGACCTACACCGCTCACCGCGCCAGCGAAAACCAGGCTGACGGCAGCCTCAACGAGTTCCGTCTCGTGACCACCATCCCGTTCAACATTTTGTAAAAACGCACGCCTGCGGCTGACTCATGACGAGTCGGCCGTTTGGTTTTCTTCAGTTCAACCGATTGCAGAGGGTTCTTTGATGAAAATGCTTCCCCTACGTGCGGCCATCGCGGCCGCGTTGCTGAGTGTCGCTGTTGGCGTCTCGGCCAAACCCCTGGTGGTCTGCACCGAAGCCAGTCCGGAAGGCTTCGATATGGTCCAGTACACGACTGCAGTCACAGCCGATGCGGTGGCCGAAACCATCTTCAATCGTCTGGCGGACTTCAAGCCCGGCACCACTGAAGTGATTCCGGCACTGGCCGATTCCTGGGACATCAGCGAAGACGGTCTGACCTACACGTTCCACCTGCGCAAAGGCATCAAGTTCCACACCACCGAATACTTCAAGCCGACCCGCGACATGAACGCCGACGACGTGGTCTGGAGCTTCCAGCGTCAGCTGGACCCGAATCACCCGTGGCACAAACTCTCGAGCGTAGGTTTCCCGTACTTTGAAAGCATGGGCTTCAAGGAACTGCTCAAAAGTGTCGAGAAGATCGACGACAACACGGTCACCTTCACCCTGACCCGCCGGGAAGCGCCGTTCCTGGCCGACATCGCCATGGCCTTCTCCTCGATCTACTCCGCCGAGTATGCCGACCAGTTGCTCAAGGCCAACAAGACCGGCGACCTGAACAACAAGCCTGTCGGCACCGGCCCGTTCGTATTCCAGCGTTACAACAAGGACGCTCAAGTCCGCTTCAAGGCCAACCCGGATTACTTCCGTGGCAAGCCACCGGCTGATTCGCTGATCCTCGCCATCGCCACAGACAACAACGTGCGCCTGCAAAAACTGAAAGCCAACGAGTGCCAGATTGCGCTGTATCCGAAACCGGATGACATCCCGAGCATCAAGAAAGACGCCAAACTGAGTGTCGACGAACTGAACGCGATGACCGTTTCGTACATCGCCATGAACACCTCGCACAAATACATGAGCGATGTGCGCGTACGTAAAGCCATCGATATCGCCTTCGACAAGGCCGCCTACGTCAACGCGCTGTTTGGCAAAGGCAATGCGACCGTGGCGGTCAATCCGTACCCGGACACCCTGCTGGGCTACAACCACGACCTGAAGAATCCGCCGCGTGATCTGGACAAGGCTCGCGCCTTGCTCAAGGAAGCTGGCGTGCCGGATGGCACCACGTTCACCCTGTTCACCCGTAACGGCGGCGGTCCAACCAACCCGAACCCGATGCTCGGCGCGCAGATGATGCAGGCTGACCTGGCCAAGGTCGGGATCAAGGTCGATATTCGCGTCATGGAATGGGGCGAAATGCTCAAACGTGCGAAAAACGGCGAGCACGACATGGTGTCTGCCGGATGGGCGGGCGATAACGGCGACCCGGATAACTTCCTGACGCCTATGCTCAGTTGCGAGGCCGCCAAAAACGGCGAAAACTACGCACGTTGGTGCAACGAGAAGTTCCAGGCGCTGATCGATGAAGCCAGGGCTAAAGTCAACCCGGCGGAACGCGCAGCGCTCTATGAGCAAGCCCAGGAGATTTTCAATCAGGACCAGCCATGGATCAGCATGGCGCACACCCGTATGTTCACCGCAATGCGCAACAACGTAGAGGGCTATCACATTAGCCCGCTCACCACTAATAACTTCGCCACCACCCAGGTGAAGTAGATAAGAAACTACCGGCATTCCTGACCCAGGAATGCCGGGCACGCCTAACCGGCTGATGAGGTACCACACAAGATGTTTAGTTTTATTGCCCGCCGATTGGGGTTATTGATCCCCACGTTCTTCGGCATCACCTTGCTGACTTTCGCGTTGATTCGCATGATTCCAGGCGACCCCGTGGAAGTAATGATGGGCGAACGTCGAGTCGACCCCGAAATGCACGCTCAGGCAATGGAACGCCTAGGTCTGAACAAACCCCTGTATGCCCAATACCTGGATTACGTTGGCAAACTGGCCCACGGCGATCTCGGCGAATCCCTGCGTACCCGTGAAAGTGTCTGGAGCGAATTCACTTCTCTATTCCCCGCGACCCTGGAACTGTCCATGGCCGCCCTGCTGTTCGCCGGCATCCTGGGCCTTCTGGCCGGGGTGATCGCGGCACTCAAGCGAGGATCCCTGTTCGACCATGGGGTGATGGGCGTCTCCCTGGCGGGATACTCGATGCCGATCTTCTGGTGGGGCCTGATCCTGATCATGTTCTTCTCGGTGTCCCTGGGCTGGACCCCGGTTTCCGGGCGGATCGACCTGCTCTATGACATCGAGCCGCGGACCGGTTTCATGCTCATCGACACGCTGCTGGCCGATGACGTCGGTGCGTTCTTCGATGCCCTGCATCACCTGATCCTGCCGGCCATTGTGCTCGGCACCATCCCGCTGGCAGTGATCGCGCGGATGACCCGCTCTTCGATGCTCGAAGTGCTGCGTGAAGACTACATCCGTACCGCCCGCGCCAAAGGCCTGTCGCCGTCGCGCGTGGTGTTTGTTCACGGCCTGCGTAACGCGCTGATCCCGGTACTGACCGTGGTTGGCCTGCAAGTCGGCACATTGCTGGCCGGTGCGGTCTTGACCGAAACCATCTTCTCCTGGCCCGGCATCGGCAAATGGCTGATTGAAGCCATTGGCGCACGGGACTATCCCGTGGTGCAAAACGGCATCCTGTTAATCGCCTGCCTGGTGATTCTGGTCAACTTCGTGGTGGACATCCTCTACGGCTTTGCCAACCCACGCATTCGTCACCAGCGCTGAGATCATTATGACCATGACCACTTCAATTCCAGCGGTAGCAGTCGATCAAAGCCTGCTGTATCCGTCCCCTTACAAAGAATTCTGGCAAGCGTTCTCCAAGAACAAAGGCGCCGTCGCCGGCCTGATGTTCATGCTGCTGGTGATTTTCTGCGCCCTGTTCGCCCCTTGGGTGGCACCGCATAACCCGAGCGAGCAGTACCGCGATTTCCTGCTGACCCCGCCGTCCTGGCTGGAAGGTGGGCAACTCCAGTTCTTGCTCGGCACCGATGAACTGGGTCGCGACCTGCTGTCACGGCTGATCCATGGTTCGCGCCTGTCCCTGCTGATCGGCTTGTCGTCGGTGGTGATGTCGCTGATTCCGGGCATCCTGTTGGGTCTGTTCGCCGGGTTCTTCCCGCGCTTGCTCGGCCCGACCATCATGCGTCTGATGGACATCATGCTGGCCCTGCCGTCCCTGCTGCTGGCCGTGGCGATTGTCGCCATCCTCGGCCCTGGCCTGATCAACACCATTATTGCCATCGCCGTGGTTTCGTTGCCGTCCTACGTTCGTCTGACCCGCGCCGCGGTAATGGGCGAATTGAACCGCGACTACGTGACCGCCGCGCGCCTGGCCGGTGCCGGTCTGCCACGCCTGATGTTCGTCACCGTGCTGCCTAACTGCATGGCGCCGCTGATCGTTCAGGCCACCTTGAGCTTCTCCTCGGCGATTCTCGATGCTGCGGCACTGGGCTTCCTCGGCCTTGGCGTACAACCGCCAACCCCTGAGTGGGGCACCATGCTGGCTTCGGCTCGCGACTACATCGAACGCGCCTGGTGGGTGGTAAGTCTGCCTGGTTTGACCATTTTGCTCAGCGTGCTGGCAATCAACTTGATGGGCGACGGCCTGCGCGATGCGCTGGACCCGAAACTCAAGAACGCCGCCTGAGGAGATTCAAATGTCACTGTTAGAAATCAAGAATCTCAACGTTCGCTTCGGCGACAAGAACGCCGTTCCGGTGGTCGACGGTCTCGACATTACCGTGGACAAGGGCGAAGTTCTGGCCATCGTTGGCGAATCGGGTTCCGGCAAGTCCGTGACCATGATGGCGCTGATGGGCCTGATCGAACATCCGGGGATCGTCACCGCCGACGCCCTGAATTTCGATGGCAAGAACATGCTCAAACTGAGCAACCGTCAGCGTCGGCAGATTGTCGGCAAAGACCTGGCCATGGTCTTCCAGGACCCGATGACCGCGCTGAACCCAAGCTACACCGTCGGTTTCCAGATCGAAGAAGTGCTGCGCCTGCACCTGAAAATGTCCGGCAAGCAAGCCCGTGCACGCGCCATCGAACTGCTGGAAAAAGTTGAAATCCCGGGCGCCGCCAGCCGTATGGATGCTTACCCGCATCAACTGTCCGGTGGTATGAGCCAGCGTGTTGCGATCGCCATGGCGATTGCCGGCGAACCGAAACTGCTGATCGCCGACGAACCGACCACTGCACTGGACGTAACGATTCAGGCGCAAATCATGGACCTGCTGTTGGCCTTGCAGAAAGAGCAGAACATGGGCCTGGTGCTGATCACTCACGACCTCGCGGTCGTGGCCGAAACCGCTCAGCGCGTGTGCGTGATGTACGCCGGCCAAGCGGTCGAAGTGGGTCAGGTGCCTCAACTGTTCGACATTCCGGCGCACCCGTACAGCGAAGCGCTGCTCAAGGCGATTCCGGAACACAGCCTGGGCGCCACCCGCCTGGCCACGCTGCCGGGCATCGTTCCCGGTCGTTATGACCGTCCGCAGGGTTGCCTGCTGTCGCCGCGTTGCCCGTACGTGCAGGAGACCTGCCGTCAGCAACGTCCAACCCTTGACCCGAAAAGCAACAGCCTCGCCCGCTGCTTCTACCCGCTGAATCAGGAGGTGGCGTAATGGCCGTCGTACTTACCGCCCGCGACCTGACCCGTCACTACGAAGTGTCCCGTGGCCTGTTCAAGGGCCATGCGACCGTTCGCGCCCTGAACGGTGTGTCGTTCGAACTGGAAGCCGGCAAGACCCTCGCGGTCGTCGGTGAATCGGGCTGCGGCAAATCCACCCTGGCCCGCGCCCTGACGCTGATCGAAGAGCCATCCTCCGGCTCCTTGAAAATCGCCGGGCAGGAAGTCGCCGGTGCGAACAAGGCTGAACGCAAGCAACTGCGCAAAGACGTGCAGATGGTGTTCCAGAGCCCTTACGCGTCGTTGAACCCACGGCAAAAAGTCGGTGACCAGCTCGGCGAGCCGCTGCTGATCAACACCAACCTGTCCGCTGCCGAACGTCGCGAGAAAGTGCAGGCGATGATGAAGCAGGTGGGCTTGCGTCCTGAGCACTACCAGCGTTATCCGCACATGTTCTCCGGCGGTCAGCGCCAGCGGATCGCCCTGGCCCGCGCGATGATGTTGCAGCCTAAAGTGCTGGTAGCGGATGAACCGACCTCGGCGCTGGACGTGTCCATCCAGGCGCAGGTGCTGAACCTGTTCATGGATTTGCAGCAAGAGTTCAATACCGCTTACGTGTTCATCTCCCACAACCTGGCGGTGGTGCAACACGTCGCCGATGACGTGATGGTGATGTACCTCGGTCGCCCGGTGGAAATGGGCCCGAAGAACGACATCTACGAGCGTCCTCTGCACCCGTACACCCAGGCGTTGCTGTCGGCCACCCCGACCATTCACCCGGACCCGAACAAGCCGAAAATCAAGATCGTCGGCGAATTGCCCAACCCGCTGAACCCGCCGTCCGGCTGCGCTTTCCACAAGCGCTGCCCGTACGCGACCGAGCGCTGTAGCACCGAAGAGCCGGCCCTGCGCCTGCTCGACAGCCGCCAGGTGGCTTGCCACTACGCCGAGCAATTCCTCGACGGCGCGGCATAAAAAATGTGGGAGCGGGCTTGCTCCGGGCGGCGTTCCGACGAAGAGGGAGTGTCAGTCGATATTCATTTCGCTGACACACCGTATTCGTCGGAACGCCGCCCGGAGCAAACCCGCTCCCACAGGGATATTTGAACTGTTCAGTAACCCCTTCTGCTTCGATTGCGCATCAATCGGTCAGAAGGGGTTTTCTTTTGCCTGTCATTTAAGCCCCGGCTTCGTCGTCGCTGTCCGGTTCGTCGGTGGTCGAGTCGTCATCGTCCGCACTGCCACCCTGCCCCTCATCACCGGGCTCCGATTCGGATTTGGCGATCATCTGGGCAGTGTGCGCCACCGGCCCGCTTGAAGCCTGTTCTCCGTGATCCTCGCACTCGGCCCACGCCGCCGACATGCCAACGGACAGCATCACCAAAACCTTAAGCAACAGCACAATGCGTTGAAAAATGCTCATAGCCGATTCCATCCTTCATTAGTGAAGCGTGGGGTGTCTGTCTGGCACTCAATGAAATTTAGTTCCGATCAGCGCAGTTCTCCAGATAGGACGCTAACGAATGGACGGAATGCCATTTGTGGGGAGATTGGTTTTGAATAGGGGTTAGGTCGAACGGTTATTTCTGAAATTTGCGGCGAGCTCAAAAGCCACCCCTCACTGTAGAGA
>NZ_LACH01000069.1 GCF_000968015.1 Pseudomonas fluorescens | reverse complement strand
GTCCGACTTGCCCGCGAAGGCCGCGACTCGGTCCGTCTATCGAACCTTATCCTCACGCCCACGCAACACCCTATTCGGCATGGCAATCGCCGCCGCCAACCCCAGCAGCGAAACCGCCGCGCTGACCATCAGCAAATGCCGGAAAGTCAGCAGCAGTTCGGCGCGCAAGGCGTTTTGCGCATCCCCTGGCGCGGCGCTCAAACCATCGAGCAAGACGTTCCCCGAACTGCCCTCGGCAATCACCGAAGAGCCGGCCAGGTGGGCAAAACTTGAGTCCTGCAACAATGCCAACAGCATTGCCGACATCAACGCGACACCCACTGCACCGCCCAGGGCGCGGAACAGGTTGGTGGTGCTGGTGGCGACACCGATGTCCCGTTGTTCCACCGAGTTCTGCGTACCGACCAAGGACGTCGGGAACTGCATGCCGCTAGCGATCCCGCTGAGCAACATGAACAAACTACTGAGCACAAATGCCTGGGGAGGACTGAGCGCCATGCCGAGAATCGAGAACGGCATGAGCGCGGCGCCCGTCAGGATCATGGGTTTGTAGCGTCCGGTCACCGAGGTCCGGCGGCCGGCGAAATACGCACCGATCGGTAAGCCCATCGCCAGCGGCAACAGGTGCAACGCGGCACTGTCGGCCCCAGCGCCGGTAACGCTCTGGAAGCGCAGCGGCATCAACACAATCAACGAGATCGCCTGAAAACTGGTGAAGAAGATCGTGCACCAGCACAGGATCGCATTGCGGTTGGCGAACAAATGCATCGGCAGCAGCGGCTCCCGCGCCCGGCGTTCATGCCAGACGAACAGCGCCAGAATCAACACCGCACAACCGAGCAGGCCCAGCACTTCGGCACTGCGCCACGAATGGCCCTGACCGACCTGGGTGATGCCCAGCAACAAAGCGGTCAAGCCGATGATCATCAGCAACGTGCCGAGGTAATCGATGATCGGTTTGCGTTGCGGCACTGGCAAACCCACCAACGTTCGATTGGCCACCAGCCAGGCACCGAGGCCCAACGGAAGATTGATCAAGAATACCCAGCGCCACGACAGGTACTCGGTCATGTAACCGCCGAGTACCGGGCCGGCCACGCTGGCCACTGCGTACATGCTGCTGAAATAGCCTTGATAGCGGCCTCGCTCCCGGGGCGGCACGATGTCGCCGATGATCGCCTGGCTGACCGAAATCATCCCGCCAGCACCGATGCCTTGAAGAATCCGCGCCAGCACCAACTGCTCCATGCTCTGGGCCATGCCGCAGAAAAACGAAGCGACCGTGAACAGCCCCATGCCAAACAGCATCAACTTGCGTCGACCGTACAGATCGCCCAGTTTGCCGTAGATCGGCACAGCCACCGTCATCGCCACCATGTAGCCGGAAATCACCCAGGCCAGCAGGCTGACGTCTTTGAATTGTGCGGAAATGGCCGGCATCGAAACGGCAACGATGGTCTGGTCCAGCGCGCCAAGAAAGATTGCCAGCATCAGGGCAATCAACACGCTGCGAATGGCCGGTTTTGGCGTTTCAGGCTGGTTGAGATTGGTCACGGGTTAGAACCTGCGGACAGTGATTGACCCGCAAGGAGCAAGGCGAGCGGGGATGCTCGCCAGTGTAAGTCGATAGCAGGCTATTCGATAGCCTCGTATGGAAGGCCGACGTAATTTTCTGCAATGGTTTTTCGACCGGCCTCGGAGTCGACGAAGTACTCCAGTTCCGACTCGGCAATCCGCTGGCTGAAGGCGTCGTTATCGTCAAAGCGGTGCAGCATCGAGGTCATCCACCAGGAAAACCGTTCGGCTTTCCACACCCGGCGCAAACAGACCTCGGAGTACTTCTCCAGCAAATCCACACGGCCTTCTCGGTAAACCTTCAGCAGAATGTTGAACAGCGTACTGACGTCGCTGGCCGCCAGGTTCAGGCCCTTGGCGCCGGTGGGGGGGACGATGTGCGCGGCGTCGCCGACCAAAAACATCCGCCCGTACTGCATCGGTTCGACGACAAAACTGCGTAACGGCGCGATGCTTTTTTCGATAGAAGGCCCAGTGACCAACGACGCTGCCAACGCGCCAGGCAGACGGGATTTGAGTTCATCCCAGAAGCGCTGATCAGACCAGTTCTCGACGTGCTCGTCGGCCGGCACCTGGAGGTAATAGCGGGTGCGGGTGGCCGAACGCATGCTGCACAGGGCAAAACCGCGCTCATGGCGGGCGTAGACCAGTTCTTCTTGAACAGGCGGCGTGTCCGCGAGGATGCCAAGCCAGCCAAACGGATAGACCCGCTCGAACACGTTCAGGCACTCGGCAGGAATCGACTGCCGGGCCACGCCATGGAAGCCGTCGCACCCGGCGATGTAGTCGCAATCGAGTCGATACAGCTCGCCGCCCTTCTCAAAAGTCACGAACGGCTCTTCGGTTTTCATCCCGTGAGGAACGACATTGCTTGCCTCGTAAATCGTCTGCGCACCGGCCTCCCGACGAGCGGCCATCAGGTCGCGAGTGACCTCGGTCTGACCGTAGATCATCACCGTTTTGCCACCGGTCAGGGCTTGCAGATCGATGTGTACGCGGCGTGCGTCGAGGGCCAGTTCGAAGCCTGTGTGGACCAGCCCTTCGGCGTCCATGCGCTGACCCACCCCGGCCTGGCGCAACAGCTCTACCATGCCTTGTTCGAGGACGCCGGCCCGGATTCGTCCGAGCACATAGTCCGGGGTCTGGCGTTCGAGAATGAGGGTGTCGATGCCGGCGTTGTGCAGCAATTGGCCGAGCAACAAACCGGACGGACCGGCGCCGATGATGGCGATTTGGGTTTTCAGCATTTTCATTGTTTTTATGACTCGCAAGCTTCACGCGACCAAGGCCGGTGAGTAATTTTTATGGATCGAGTGCTTGCATTTTTCTCTCGCGAGTCTGTCAATTGAAGGGGAAAACTGAGCCGATACCTGTACATTCTGCCAATCGGTGCGATTATCGCCCGCTTACCCCCGAGGCCTGGATTGAAGTGATGAACAAGCCTGACCTACCTTCGATTCCAGTGTTCAAGCTCTACGGTGAAAGCCTGGATTGGCCGACCCCGGACTTGCTGCACTGTGAAACCATTTCCAAACGCAGCCGCGAACACCAGTGGGAAATCAAACCCCACCGCCACGCCGATTTGTGCCAGTTGCTCTTCGTTTTCAAAGGTCAGGCAGAGCTTGAAATCGAAGGCAAACGTACGCAGCTGACCGAGCCGGCGATCCAGATCCTGCCACCGCTGTCCGTTCACGGTTTCCGGTTTTCCGAGGACGTCGAAGGGTTTGTGGTGACGCTTGCCGCGCCGCTGGTCGCCCATCTTCAGGCGCAACTGGGCAACTCGGTGAACGCCTTGGCCCAGGCCGAAAGTTATCCGGCGGGCAAGGAAAGCGAATACCTCAACAGCCTGTTTTCAGCGCTGCAAGACGAATACACCGGCCACCAACCGGCTCGCGAAATGCTCATGCATTCGCTGGTCAGCGTGATCATGGTGTGGGTCAGCCGCCAGGTGATTTCCCGCCGCAACGCCAGCCAGCGTCCGCAGCGTGCCCGGGAATACCTCAACGGTTTTATCCAACTGGTGGAAGAGACCTATCGCCAACACGTCAAGGTCGAGGATCTGGCCCATCGGCTGGGGATTTCCGTGTCCCACCTCAACGGCACTTGCCGTGAGCTGGCAGGACAACCGGCGTTGCAGATCATGCACGAACGTCAATTGCTGGAGGCCAAGCGCTTGCTGACCTACACCAGCATGACCATTTATGAAATGTCCGACGTGTTGGGGTTCTCTGATCCGACCAACTTCACGCGCCTGTTCCGGCGTCGAGTGGGGATCTCGCCCAAGGCTTTTCGCGACCGCTTGAAGGCCGATCAGGACAACGAGGCCTGATCCCCTTCGTTACTTGAGGGCATTGAGGGTCGCGTTGTGGGGAATGCAGCGTTCGAAGTTGCAGCTCGCGTATTCACGGGGCAGTTGTCGCAACTGCTCGACGCGCCAGGCCGCGGTGCCATACAGCGCGAGCGTGGCCGCGCAGGTGATGAAAATCGCGAGGTATCTTCTTGTTTTGATGTTCATGGCGTTGACCTCTGAACGAATACCCTTCGGTATTACTTTGAGCATAGGTCAGCGCCAGTGAGTTGCCACCAACGGTTCCGCTGCATCTACCCCGACATTCAGAACACTGATGTCCCATGTAGGAGTGAGCCTGCTCGCGATAGCAGTGGTTCAGTCGACATAGTTGTTGGATGGACAATCGCTATCGCCGGCAAGCCGGTCTCACTCCTACATTTTTGATCGGTTTACAGGCCGATATCCCAATCCGGCTCTTCCGGGAATCTGAGCACCAGAAAATCCAGCATGCTGCGCAACGCCGCCGGCATGTGTTTGCGTGAGGCATACACCGCGTAAACATTCATCTGCCGGGGTTCGGCGTGGGGCAGCAGGCGGATCAGTTCGCCGCTGTGGATATGCACGCCGGCCTGATAACTGGGGAGCATCGCCACCCCGGCGCCGGCCATCGCCGCGCGCAACAGCGTGCTGGCTTCGTTGGCGCTGATGTTGCCCTGCACTGGCACTGACACCTGCTCGCCGTCCTCCTCGAAATGCCAGAGGCTTTTGCCGAAGTAGGAGTGGGTCAGGCAATTGTGCTGGCTCAGATCCTCGACCCGCAGCGGTGTCGGGTGTTCGAGCAGATACGCGGGGGAGGCGCAGATCACCGAGCGGCAGACCGTCAGCCGCCGCGCAATCAGGTTCGGGTCCAGGTCGTTGCTGGTGCGGATCGCCAGATCGATGCGCTCATCCACCAGGTTCACCGTGCGGTCGAGCATCTGCATATCGATGCTGACGCCAGGGTAACGTTTGACATAAGCGGCCATGGCATCCGCCAGTTGTGCCTGGCCAAACGAAGTGCTGACACTGATCCGCAGCAGGCCGCGCGGCGCATCGTCCGGTTCGCTGACGGCGGCCTGCATGTCCGTGGACAGGTCGAGCATCTGCCGACAACGGGGCAGGATTTCACTGCCGGCGGCGGTCAGGCTCAACTTGCGCGTGGTGCGGTGCATCAGGCGTGCGCCGACCCAATCCTCCAGCTCCGCCAGATAGCGCGAAACCACGGGGCGTGACAGGTCCAGGTGATCGGCGGCGGCCGACTGGCTGCCGAGGTCAACCACCGTGACGAACACCCGCATTGCTTGTAGACGATCCATCATTTGCTCACTTTCAGAAACAAACTATGTCCCAGCATCGCATTTTTTGTACTGAGTCATGCAACTAAGCTCTGTTCCCTGTAGGAGCTGTCGAGTGAAACGAGGCTGCGATCTTGTAAAGGCAAGATCAAAAGATCGCNNATCGCAGCCTCGTTTCACTCGACAGCTCCTACAGAACCATCGCCAAGCACGGCATTCGGACAACGGAGCAACAGATGATCGGCTTCACCTCGCTTAAACGTATTTTGCTGGCCACCGCCACCCTCGGTTTCGCCGCCCACGCAGCGGCAGCGTCGAGCCTGACCCTGGACGTCTACAACCCGGGCGACAAGGCGATTTTCCCGGTGACCTCGGTGTTGGTCAGCGGCGAGAAAGACGCGATTTTGGTGGATGCCCAATTTGGCAAATCCCAGGCCGAGCAAGTGGTCGAAAAGATCCGCGCCAGCGGCAAGCAACTCACCACCATCTACATCAGCCACGGTGATCCGGATTACTACTTCGGCCTCGATACCCTGACCGCCGCATTCCCCAATGCCAAAGTGCTCGCCTCGCAGCCAACAGTGGATCACATCCAGAAAACCGTCGGCGGCAAACTGGCGTTCTGGGGGCCGAAAATGGGCACCGACGTGCCTGCCAAAACCATCGTGCCGCAGGTACTCAACGGCGACAGCCTGATGCTCGAAGGGCAGAAGTTGCAGGTGGTGGGGTTGGACGGCAAGCAACCGGATCGCACCTTTGTCTGGATTCCGTCGATCAAGGCTGTGGTCGGTGGCGTTGTCGTCGCGCAAAACATCCACGTGTGGATGGCCGACACCCAGACGCCGCAGTCCCACGCCGATTGGCTGACCACATTGCACGCCATCGAAACCCTGAAACCGAAAACCATCGTACCGGGTCATTACCTCGGTGAGAGCGCCCGTTCGCTGGCCGCCGTGCAGTTCACCGCCGATTACATCAAGGCGTTCGACGAAGAAACTGCCAAGGCAAAGGACGCTGCCGCGCTGATCGCCGCGATGAAAAAACGCTACCCGAAGCTGGGTGAAGAAAGTTCGCTTGAACTGAGCGCCAAAGTCGCCAAGGGCGAGATGAAGTGGTAACTCGCCCACGTTGTATCGAATTCACGTGACCCTGTAGGAGCTGTCGAGTGCAACGAGGCTGCGATCTTTTGATCTTTGCCTAGCTCTGCAAACTTTAAGATCAAAAGATCGCAGCCTCGTTGCACTCGACAGCTCCTACCAGGGGGCGTTTATGAGCAAGTTAACGGATACACCCAAGCCAACTGGAGAACGTCATGAGCAATATCGCAATCATTGGTGCCACCGGTCGTGCCGGTAGCCAACTGCTGGAAGAAGCCCTGCGTCGTGGTCACAGCGTTACCGCGATCGCCCGCGACACCTCGAAGATCGGCCAGCGCGCCGGTGTGGTCGCCAAGAATGTCGATGCCCTCGACGCCGAAGCGTTGCAAGCGGCTGTCGCGGGCCATGACGTGGTGATCAGTGCTGCGCACTTCGCGACCCTTCCTGCCTGCGCCGTCATCGAGCCGTTGCAGAAGGCCGGCGTAAAACGTCTGCTGGTGGTGGGCGGTGCCGGTTCGCTGTTGCTACCGGACGGAACCCGCGTTATCGACAGCGAGGGGTTTCCTCAGGCGTACAAGGCTGAGGCGAGTGCCGGTGCGCTGTTTCTGGAAAATCTGCGGCAGGAAAAAGAGCTGGACTGGACCTTTGTGTCGCCGTCGGCAGAGTTTGTCGAAGGTGAGCGCACGGGGACGTTTCGGATCGGCAAGGATGATTTGCTGGTGAGCAGTGCGGGGCGTAGCTGGATTACGTTTGCCGATTATGCGATTGCGATGATTGATGAAGTGGAAGCGCCGGAGCATCCTCGGCAACGGTTCACCGTCGGTTATTGAGCTGAAAACCACCCCTCACCCTAACCCTCTCCCCAGAGGGGCGAGGGGACTGACCGAGGTGTTCTTTCGAGTTACATCGACCTGAAATTCCGAGTCGAACTCAGATTTTGAAAAGCCCCCGATCTGCTCCCTCTCCCCTCTGGGGAGAGGGCTGGGGTGAGGGGTGGATCTACCTGACACACCACTTTCACCGCGCCTGAGCCTGCTCCACCAACCACCCCATCAATTCCCTCAACTTCGGCGAAGGCCCGGGTTTTTCGGGGAAAACCAGGTAATACGCCAACCCGGTCTTCACCTTCAATTCAAACGGCATGACCAGCCGCCCGGCACTCAGGTCATCGCCAATCAACGACCAATCGCCGATCGCCACGCCTGTCCCCTGGGACGCCATCGACATCGCCAGGTCCAGCGTTTCGAAATGCTGACCCTTGCCGACATTGCTCAAGCGAATATCCGCAGTGGCCAGCCAGGCCTTCCAGTCCCGTTCATCCCGTGTCGGGTGCAGCAACATGTGCTGCTCCAGATCCTCCGGCGTCATCAGCGGCACTGGACCTTCCAGTAGAGGTTTGGAGCAGACCGGTGTCAGTTGCTCATCGAACAAATGAAAGGAGGCCAGCGCGCTGTCCGGCGGTGCGCCGTACATCACCGCTGCATCGAACTGCTCGCGATGAAAATCCACGCCGTGCTTGACCGTGGTGGTCAATTCCACCGGCACATCCGGGCGCTCCCGTTGCCACTGCAGCAGCCGCGGCAACAGCCAGCGCATGACACACGTCGGGGCCTTGAGTTGCAGGGTTTCGCGCTTCTCGCCGATCTGCTCCACCGCCTCGTCGATCAAGCCGAAAATCTGCTGGACCCGTGGCAGCCATTCCCGTCCTTCGGCGGTCAGGTCAAGGCCCCGGGCCTGGCGAATGAACAGTTCATAACCCAGATGTTCTTCCAGCCCGGCGATCTGCCGACTCACCGCACCTTGGGTGATGTACAGCTGTTCGGCAGCACGGGTGAAGTTGCAGC
This sequence comes from Pseudomonas fluorescens, assembly GCF_000968015.1. Taxonomy (GTDB): domain Bacteria; phylum Pseudomonadota; class Gammaproteobacteria; order Pseudomonadales; family Pseudomonadaceae; genus Aquipseudomonas; species Aquipseudomonas fluorescens_W. The sequence continues at coordinate 58,342 of NZ_LACH01000069.1, read as the reverse complement.
ACTGCGCGGTAATCAGAAAAGTGTGCAGCGCCGGCAGGGGAGGCAATCGTTTCATTGGGATCCAAGGTATGACGTGAGGACATGGCTAGTATGACTTTTTATCCATTGTTGCGGCTACGTGTCGCCCGTTCCAATGAGGCCATCCCTGGACCTGCCCACTCATCATAAACACTGCGCAGGTCCGGCGTCTCAAACGAACAAAAAGGGCAAAGACATGGCGACGTGCGGCGAAGTATTGGTCAAGTTACTCGAAGATTACGGGGTTGAGCAGGTGTTCGGCATTCCCGGGGTTCACACCGTGGAGCTGTATCGCGGGCTGGCCCGTTCGAGCATCAACCACGTCACTCCGCGTCACGAACAGGGCGCCGGTTTCATGGCCGACGGTTACGCTCGCACCAGCGGCAAACCGGGTGTGTGCTTCATCATCACCGGCCCTGGCATGACCAACATCACCACCGCCATGGGCCAGGCCTACGCCGACTCGATCCCGATGCTGGTGATCTCCAGCGTGCAATCGCGCAGCCAGTTGGGCGGCGGTCGCGGCAAGCTGCACGAGCTGCCAAACCAGAGCGCATTGGTTGGTGGCGTTGCGGCGTTCTCCCACACCTTGATGTCGGCGGCTGAATTGCCGGTCGTCCTGGCGCGTGCTTTTGCCTTGTTCCAGGCCGGCCGTCCGCGTCCGGTTCACATCGAAATTCCGTTGGACGTATTGGTAGAAGAGGCCGATGACCTGCTCGCCAGCGTACCGGTGAACATCGACCGTGCCGGTGCCTCGCCGAGTGCAATCAGCCGCATGACCGCGCTGCTGGCCGGTGCCAAGCGCCCACTGATTCTCGCCGGTGGCGGCGCCATCGATGCCGCCGCCGAGTTGACTGAACTGGCCGAATTGCTGGACGCCCCGGTGGCCCTGACCATCAATGCCAAAGGCATGCTCGAATCCAACCATCCACTGCTGATCGGCTCGACCCAAAGCCTGGTCGCGACTCGCGCTTTGGTGGCTGAAGCTGACGTGGTGTTGGCGATCGGCACCGAACTGGCCGAGACCGATTACGACGTGACCTTTGCTGGCGGTTTCGAGATTCCTGGCGTGCTGCTGCGTGTGGACATCGACCCCGACCAGACCGTGCGCAACTACCCGCCGAAAGTCGCATTGGTTGCCGACTCGCGCAACGCCGCCCAAGCCTTGCTGAGCGAACTGTCCCACCACTCGCTGGCCGAGCGCCGTAACGATTGGGGCCAGGTCCGTGCCGCACGCTTGCGCGATGAACTGGCCGCCACCTGGGACGCGCCGACCCTGGCCCAGACCCGTTTCCTGGAAACCGTCTTGCACGAATTGCCAGAGGCCGTTTTCGTCGGCGATTCGACCCAACCGGTGTACACCGGCAACCTGACGTTCAACCCGGAGCGCCCGCGTCGCTGGTTCAACTCGTCCACCGGTTACGGCACCCTCGGTTACGCCTTGCCGGCAGCCATCGGCGCCTGGCTCGGCGGCAGCGTCGAGGGCGGTTCGCGTCCTCCAGTGGTGTGCCTGATCGGCGACGGCGGCCTGCAATTTACCCTGCCGGAACTGGCCAGCGCCGTTGAAGCGCGCACCCCGGTGATCGTCCTGCTGTGGAATAACCAGGGCTACGAAGAGATCAAGAAATACATGGTCAACCGCGCCATCGAGCCGGTTGGCGTCGACATCTACACCCCGGATTTCATCGGCGTGGCCAAGGCGCTGGGCTGTGAAGCCGAAGCCGTCTGCGGTGTCGAGCAACTGCGCAGCGCACTGCGCGCCGCCGCTGATCGCCAGGGCCCGACCCTGATTGAAATCGATCAGACCCAGTGGATGAAGGCGGTGTCGAAATGAGTTTTCCAACTACTCTCGACGGCCTCTACATCAATGGCCAATGGTCGGCGGGCAATGAACACCTGCGCGTGATCAACCCGGCGACCGAAGCCTTGTTGACCACCGTGAATGGCGGCGATGAGTGCTCTGTCGAACAAGCCGTCACGGCTGCGACCACAGCCTTCGCCGACTGGTCGAAAACCACCGGTGCCGAGCGCGGTGCGATCCTGCGCAAAATTGCTGCGGGCGTGCAGGCCGGTCGTGAACAGTTGATGCATTTGCAGTCGAGCAACAACGGCAAGCCGCTGTTTGAAGCCGCCATCGATGTCGACGACGTGATCGCCACCTTCGAGTACTACGCAGGCTTGGCCGAAGGTCTCGATGCCAAGCAAGACAGCAATGTCGAGCTGCCAACCGACGACTTCAGCGCTCGTGTGCGCCGCGAGCCGTGCGGTGTGGTTGGCCTGATCGTGCCGTGGAACTTCCCGATGGTCACCACCGCCTGGAAACTCGCCCCGGCCCTGGCCGCCGGTTGCTGCGTGGTACTCAAGCCGTCCGAAGTGACACCGCTGCCGGAGCTGGAACTGGCGAAGATCATCGCCGAGGCCGGTCTGCCCAAGGGCGTGTTCAACCTGGTCTGCGGCACGGGCCTGGCGGTCGGCGCGCCGTTGTCGGCCGACCCGCGCATCGCCAAGATTTCCTTCACCGGCAGCAACGCCGTCGGCGTGCAGGTGATGCAGCGTGCAGCAGAAACCGTGAAGGGCGTGAGCCTGGAACTGGGCGGCAAATCCTCGCTGCTGGTGCTCAAAGACGCAGACATCGAACTGGCCGTGGAAGTGGCCTGTGGCGGCGGTTTCTTCAACGCCGGGCAGATGTGTTCGGCCACCAGCCGCGTGCTGATCGCCGATGCACTGGCGGACGAATTCCTCATCCGTTTGAAGGTCCGTGCCGAAGCCATTCGCGTGGCCGACCCGTTCGACCCGAACGTGGAAATGGGCGCACTGGTCAACCAAGCGCAATACCAACGCGTGCTCGGTCACATCGATCGCGGTTTGAGTGCTGGCGCCAAGCTGGTTTGCGGCGGCAATCGTCCTGCAGATCTGTCGCGCGGCTATTTTTTGCAGCCGACGATTTTCACCGAAGTGCCCCTCGACAGTGCGCTGTGGTGTGAAGAGATTTTCGGTCCGGTGATCTGCGTACGCAGTTTTGCCTCCGAAGCCGAGGCGATTGCCTTGGCCAACGACAGCCAGTTCGGTCTGGTGGCCAGCGTGGTCACCCGTGACGCCGACGCGGCAGATCGGGTCGCCAACGCTTTGCAGGCGGGGCTTGTGTGGATCAACGCGCCGCAAGTGATCTTCCCGCAGACCGCTTGGGGTGGCTACAAACAGAGCAGCATCGGCCGCGAATTGGGGCCGTGGGGCTTGCAGGCTTTCCAGGAAATCAAACACGTGATTCGAGCGGTCTGACGGCTCGAAAAGGGTCAGCGCATGCCTCGTCATGAGGCATGCGCTGGCGTCATGGCTTCAATGAGTTTTTATCGATAGTCAGGTGTTTTACACGACCTCAGGATGAACCCGTCGGCTCAGCGCAAACCCCGTGAATACGGGGGCTTGAAGCAGATCTGGCGGCGCAGATGCAACGGTTGCGACCAGCCTCATACCTACAAAAACAAAGGGAGTCCGTAATGGGCGAGCATGATCTGAACAGACGTCAATTCATCAAAACCGTAGGCGTAGCCTCGGTGGCAGCGGCCGCCATGAGCATGCCGTTCATCAAGGCTAATGCCAGCGACACACGCTTTGCGGGCAAAACCCTGCGTTTGCTGACCTGGTCCGATGACACCGGCTTGGCAGCCTTGCGCAACATCGCGGCAACCTTCGAAGACAAGTACGGCTGCAAGGTCATCGCTGACCGTACCGGCAGTACCTCGGAAATGGTCGCCAAACTCAAGGCCGGCGGTGATCGTCCGCAGTACGACATCATCACCCTGGCAGGCGTCGGTGCCGAAGGTCTGGCCGCCGCCAACCTGCTGGAAAAGCCCGACCTCAACCGCATTCCGAACCTGGTCGACGTACCGGAAAAATACCGCACCGGCGCCAATGGCCACGGTATCGGTTATCTGCTCTGGTGCAACAGCCTGGTTTACAGCACCCGTACCCAGAAAGAAGCCCCGACCAGTTACGCCGCCCTCTGGGACCCAGAGCTGGCGCCGAACATCTTCCTGCCGCCGCCAAACTGGACCGAAGCGATGGACCTGATCATCATCGCCGCCAAACTGGCCGGTGGTGACGAACACAACATCGAGCCTGGCTTCAAGAAGCTCGCCGAGCTGAAAGACCGCGTAGTGACCCTGGGTGAGAACCCGAACCAGATCGCCGAACTGTTCCGTACCGGCTCCCTGGACATGGGCGGCCTGTACGCACCGGCATTCTTCCCGAAACAGATCCGCGATCCGGCCTACGGCCTGGGCGCCACGTTCGGCATGAAGGAAGGTTTCTACACCGACCTGATGCTCTCGGTGATGCCGAAGAACCGTCCGGGCGACACCGACATGGCGTACGCCTTCATCAACCACTCTCTGGACCCGCTGGTGCAGGGCAAGATGGCTGAGGACATCTACAACGGTCCGGTCAACGCCAAGGCGATCATCTCCGCCGAAGCACGCAAGAGCCCGTACATCCTCACGCCTGAGCAGATTGCCGAGAAGGCGATCATGCACGACAACGCCTTCCTGGCCACCGTGCATGACCAATGGATTCGTCGTTACACGGAAATCTTTTCTTCCTGATCGAGTGACAAACACAGGATCTTCAGCCACTGAAGATCCCCTGTGGGAGCGAGCTTGCTCGCGATTGCGGACTGACATTCAGCATTGATGTCGACTGATACACCGCTATCGCGAGCAGGCTCACTCCTACAAGGGGCCGGGGTGTCCTGAGGACCTGTGTTTGTCAGCTGCTTTCCATTGACGAGACCCTTGCTATGGAACACCAACCTCTGACTCATCCGGTCGCCGCCGCTCCTGTGCGCGTCAATCGGGGTGTTTCGCCGACGACGCGTGCCTGGTTTTTCCTTTCGCCGTCGATGCTGTTTCTGGGCGTACTGATCGCCGCCAGCCTGCTGGTACTGCGCATGAGCGTGGGCACCAAAGGCGCGGAATGGACCGGGTTCAGCCTGGCCAGTTACGCCCAATTGCTGGAACCGTATTACCTCAAATCCTTGCTGCTGACCCTGCGTCTGGCCTTGATCAGCGCGGTGATCGCGGTCGTGTTGGCGATCCCGGTGGCCTACACCATGTCGCGGCTGACCTCACCGTTCGTGCGACGGATCTTCCTCGCCGCGGTGCTGCTGCCATTGCTGGTCAACCTGTTGCTGCAAAGCTACGGCTGGCTGGTGATTCTGGGCCCGGGCGGGATGCTCAACCAGGCACTGATGGGCCTGGGCCTGATCAAGCGCCCGATCATGTTGCTCTACAACCAGAACGGCGTACTGATGGGCCTGGTGCAAACCGCGTTCCCGTTGGCCGTGCTGCCGATTGCCAGCGCCATGCGCGGCGTCGCTCGTACTTACGAAGAAGCTGCCGCAACGCTGGGTGCCAGCCGTTTGCAGGTGTTCCGTCAGGTGGTGCTGCCGATGAGCATGCCGGGGATCATCACGGGTGCGACGTTGGTATTCGCCTACAACGCCAGCAGTTTCGTGGTGCCATTGCTGCTCGGTGGCCGACGCGTGCCGATGCTGGCCGTGATGGTCCATGACCAGATCGCCCCGCTGATGAACTGGCCTGCCGCCTCCGCTGCCGGTGTGGTGTTGATTGTCACCACGCTCGCGATCATGACCTTGTCCGAATACATCACTGGCCGTCGTCGGCGCATGCTGGAGGCTTCCCAATGAGCACCCTGATCAAGAAACGTTATGGGCTGCTGCCCGGCGAGACCGGCAAGTTTGCCGGCATCCTGTCGGGCTTCATCCTGCTGCTGGCGGTGTTGCCGATCCTGACCATGATCGTGATGTCGTTCAGCGGTGCGTCGAACCTCGACTTCCCGCCGAGCAGCTACAGCCTGCAATGGTACAAGGCTGCCTGGCACACCTTCGTGTCGCCGGATGCCAGCGATGTGCTGAGCCTCGGCAAGGCCATGACCACCAGCCTGATGGTGGCGTGCCTGACCATGGTGTTCGCAACGATAGTCGCGGTACCGGCCGCCTATGCCCTGACCCGCTGTGAGTTCCGCGGCAAAGCCGTGGCGCTGCAACTGATGTCGCTGCCGCTGGTGTTTCCGATGGTGGTGTTGGGGCTGGCGTTGCTGTTGGTGTTCGACAGCCTGCCGTTCCAGATGACCACCTCACGACTGGTGATTGCCCACGTGATCCTGGCGTTACCGTTCGTGGTGAAAAACTGCACCGCGGCGATGCTCTCCATCGGCAGCGAAGTCGAAGAAGCCGCGCAGATGCTTGGCGCTTCACCGACCCGGGCGATTGTCGATGTGGTGGTGCCACTGATGAAGTCGGGGATTCTGGCGGGGATGCTGCTGGCGTTCATCGTCTCGTTCAACGAATTCACCGTGACCTACTTCCTCTACACCATCGACGTCATGACCGTGCCGATCTGGATGTACAGCCGCACCGTGTCTTCGCTCGACCCTACCGTTTTCTCGTTTGCCGTGCTGATCGTGCTGATCGACTTCGTCCTGATCTGGGCGTTGGAGAAGCTGGTTGGTGAAGGTGGCGTTTCGTTCTGATTCTTGAGGTGCAACATGACTGGTCTGATTCTGGAAAACGTCGAGAAACATTACGGCTCGGCCTGCGCGGTAAAGGATGTAAACCTGCATTTGCCTGAGGGCAAACTGGTGTGTTTTCTCGGCCCGTCGGGCTGCGGCAAAACCACGTTGCTGCGAATGATTGCAGGGCTCGAAACCCTGAGCGGCGGCGAGATTCGCCTGGACGGTGAAGACATCGGCCACACACCGGCGCATCAACGCAATTTCGGCATGGTGTTTCAATCGCTGGCGCTGTTTCCGCACATGACGGTAGGGGAGAACATCGCCTATCCGCTGAAACTGCGTGGCGTCAGCAAGGCTGATCAGCAGGCGCGAGTGGTGGAGTTGCTGGAGCTGATTCAGTTGCAGGAAATGATTGATCGTCCGGTGGCAAAACTCTCCGGCGGTCAGCGTCAGCGCGTGGCGATTGCCCGGGCGATTGCTTCTCGACCAAAAATCCTGCTGCTGGATGAGCCGTTGTCGGCGCTGGACGCCAAGCTGCGTGAATCGATGCAGGTGGAAATCCGTCAACTGCAACAACGCCTGAACATCACCACCATCATGGTGACCCACGACCAGCGTGAAGCCATGACCATGGCGGATATCGTCGTGGTATTGGGTGAACATCGCGTGCAGCAAGTGGGCACGCCGATTGAGATTTATCGTCACCCGGCCAATGAATTTGTCGCGGACTTTATCGGTTCGGGGAATATTTTCCCGGCCACGGCACTGGGCAACGGGAAGGTTGGGTTGCCGGGTGGCGATGCGCTGGAAGTGCCGATCTGCAGCAGCATCGTGGTCGGTGAGAAAGTCAAAATGCTGATTCGCCCTGAGGACCTGCAACTTTCGCATCCGCAGGCGACGGCGGGGAATCGGTTGCTCGGTAAGGTGACGTTCGTGCGCGACATTGGCGCGACGATTGAGACGACCGTGGAGTGTTCCGGGGTTTCGTTTACGGCGTTGAGCACGCCGTGTCAGGGTTTTGGGTTGAGCATTGGCAATCCGGTGTCGGTGACGTTGCCGGCTGAGGCTTGTCGCGTACTCGGCGCCTGATCCGGATTTGATATTGTCATTGCTGGCCTCATCGCGAGCAGGCTCACTCCTACACTTGATCTGAGGTGTTCACAAATTCTGTGTTCACTGGAGATCCACTGTAGGAGTGAGCCTGCTCGCGATGGGGCCGGCAAAATCACTGCAAAAATCAGATCAGACCGTCAACCGCAACCGCGCCAAATCCCTTAACGGCGGAGCCCCAAACAATCGGCTGTACTCCCGGCTGAATTGCGAGGGGCTTTCATACCCCACCCGATACCCCGCTGCCGAAGCCTCCAGGCCTTCCGCCAACATCAACCGTCGCGCTTCTTGCAGGCGCAGTTGCTTCTGATACTGCAACGGACTCATCGCCGTCATCGCCTTGAAGCGGTGATGCAACGTCGACACACTCAGGTTCACTTCCTTCGCCAGATCATCGATGCGCAGCGGCTGTTCATAGTTGCCGTTGAGCCATTTGATCGCCTGGCTGATGCGATGGCTCTGACTGTTAGCGATAGCGATTTCGTACAGCCGATAACCCTGCTGGCTGCGCAAGAGTCGATACAGGATTTCCCGGCGAATCAGCGGTGCGAGCATGGCGATGTCTTTCGGTGCATCCAGCAAGCGTGCCAGGCGCAACACCGCGTCGAGCATTGCGGTGTCGATCCGTTCGACATACAAGCCGCGTCCCGTCGGCCGGGTGGGCACACCGAGAGGACCGGCATCGGCAATCAATGCAGTGATTTCTGCCGGATCAATATCCAGCCGCACCGCGAGGATCGGTTCTTCAGACGTGACGTTCACCACACGTCCGCTCAATGGCATCGAGACCGACACCACCAGGTAATTCAGCGGATCGTAATTGAAGTATTCATCGGCCAGCCTGACCTCTTTACGGCCCTGCGCCATGATGCACAGCGCCGGTTGCGCCAGCACCGGGGCAAAGTCATGGGACTTGCTGTGTTTGGACATGAACAGGGAGCCGATGGCAGTCGCATAATTGCCATCCTCCGTGGTGTTACGACGGATGATGGCGGCCAGTTCCGCCCGCTGTTTCTCCATGTCGGCGTCCAGTGGGGCTTGAAAATGATCGAGCGACGACATGCTAGGCATCCTCGGCAAGGCGTTGGTAATGAGCTGAGCTTAAATTTGTGCAAGACAAAGCGGTAGACACATCCTGCCTCAAGCTTGCCTGATTCTGCATGGCGTGAATTAAAGGTGCCTCTGTAGCTGAGCAAGCCGGGGAAAACTTGCTTGAAAGTCGTGTTTCAGCCCTGGTACAGGATTCACACGTTGTTACAGGTGAAGGGGTGTAGCTTCGCAGGATTGTGCAACAAGCCGGCAGGAATCGACTAACGGCGCGGCACCTGGGCGCTTAATCTTGGATCCTGTCGCAGCCCGTCCCACGGCTGCCACTCGAGTACCTGGGAGGGTTAACCATGTCTACGCAGATCCCCGTCAGTCATATGGCCTTTGTCCGCGCCCGCGCCGGGCGTTCGGCGGAGCTCGGCGCGCGCCTCAGCGCCTTGATCGAGCCGTCTCGCAGCGCACCGGGTTGCCTGAGTTTTTCCCTGCAGCATTCGCAATGCGATCCAGAGTTGTGGCTGGTGTCCGGTTTCTGGATGAACCAGCAGGCCATGACTGCTTATTTCAGCACCCCGGCCATGCAGATTTTTGCCGGGTTAGTGCAGGATCTGGTGGTCAACAGCCTGGATTTTCATACCTTCAAGGACGTGTCGGCCGCCCAAGCGCAGGGGCAGTCCCAGTCGTGGGTACACAAAATGGCGGGTTGAGGGTTTAATGGCTCAATTCTCCATTCAGCCAGGATCCACGACATGGCACGCAAAGCCTTTGAAACCTTCGAAGCCGTATCTGCCGTAGTACCCCGCGAGGGCGGTTATAACGCCGCAATCGCCACCAAAGCCATCGGTGGTTCGGGTGCACCGCGCTTTCACAAGCTGCTCGAAGAACAGACCTTCAAAACTGCCCGCGAGGCCGATGAAGCCGCCGCGCTGCAGTTGACACACCTCAAAGACGTCAGCGAAGACGGCGACCTGATCTGGTAATTACTTGACCGCCCCCGGACGATACATCTCGAACAACGCCTCAGGCCCCAGCTGGAAATAATCCGCTGGCCCGCCGCCGCGCAGAATCGGTTCTGCCGCGGCGGTGTCGTACACCCCATCCTTCAATAGCCACTTGGCGATATGCACGGCGACCACTTCGCCAAGTATCAGCCAGCTCGGCACCACGTTCCCGTCGGCCCGCTGCAACTGAATGATCTGCGTGACCTTGCACTCGAAGGACACCGGGCTTTCGGCGACGCGCGGTACCTGAATGATTTTCGACACTACCGGCGTCAGCCCGGACAGTTCGAACTCGTTGACCTCAGGCGGGACCATGGCAGAGCACTGGTTCATCTGCTCGGCCAGCGGACGGGTCGCCAGGTTCCAGGCGAATTCGCCGGTTCGCTCGATGTTATTCAGGCTGTCTTTGCGCCCGACACTGGAAAAACCAATGATCGGCGGAATGTAGTTGAACGCGTTGAAGAAGCTGTAGGGCGCCAGGTTCAGGCGGCCATCGGCATCCTGAGAGGAAATCCAGCCAATGGGACGCGGGCCGACGATGGCATTGAACGGGTCATGCGGCAGGCCGTGGCCGTTGGCGGGTTCGTAGAAGTGGATGTCGTCGGGCATGGCGTAAATTCCTGGGGATCTCGAGAGAGGGCCATGGTGCAAGCACGAGCGGATAATTTCCAGCGACGCGGTCCAATTGTGGGAGTGAGCCTGCTCGCGATAGCGGTGTATCAGTCAACCCATTTGTTGAAGGTGACGCCGCCATCGCGAGCAGGCTCGCTCCTACAGGGGTTCTGTGTCGACACAATGAAAAAGGGGCAGACCCGTTAAGGTCTGCCCCTGTTTTTATTGCGCGGGCTGACTCAGTCCGTCTCGATCCGCGAATGTTTGCGGGTGTCTTTCATGGTCACGTAGACCAGCAACGACACGGCGATACACGCGGTGACATACCAGTAGTAACCGGTTTCCATGCCGATGCTCTTGAACCACAGTGCGATGTATTCAGCGGTGCCGCCGAAGATCGACACGGTCAGTGCGTACGGCAGGCCGACGCCCAGGGCGCGGATTTCGGTCGGGAACAGTTCGGCTTTGACCACTGCGTTGATCGAGGTGTAGCCGCTGACGATGATCAGCGCTGCCATGATCAGGAAGAACGCGCCCCACCAGGTCTGCACGGTGTGCAGGGTGGTCAGGATCGGCACGGTGAACAGTGTCCCGAGAATACCGAAGGCAATCAGGATTGGCCGGCGACCGACTTTATCCGAGAGCCCGCCAATGATCGGTTGCAGGCACATGAACAGGAACAGCGTGGCAGCGGAAATGGTGGTGGAGTCGGAGATGCTCATGCCGACGGTGTTCACCAGGTATTTCTGCATGTACGTGGTGTAGGTGTAGAACGCCAGGGTGCCGCCCATGGTCAGGCCGACCACGGTCATCAGTTCCTTCGGATGGCGCATCAAGGTGCGCATCGCGCTTTCCTTGGCCTTCTCTTTTTTGCTGAACGACTCGGTTTCTTCCATGCCACGACGCAAGTACAGCGCGACCACGGCACACAGCGCGCCGATGGCGAACGGGATGCGCCAGCCCCAGGCGTACAGCTGCTCGGTGGTCAGGGTCTGTTGCAGCACGATCAGCACGGCCAACGCGATGAGCTGACCGGAGATCAGGGTCACGTACTGGAAGCTGGAGTAGAAGCCGCGACGTTCCTTGGTCGCCATCTCGCTGAGGTACGTTGCCGAGGTGCCGTACTCGCCACCGACCGACAAACCTTGCAGCAGGCGCGCGAACACCAGCAGGATCGGCGCGCCGATGCCGATGGTTTCATAACCCGGGCTCAGGGCGATCAGCAGAGAGCCGAAGCACATCAGGTAGACCGAGGCCATCAATGCACGTTTGCGACCGGCCTTGTCGGCGTAGAGGCCCATCAGCCAGCCACCGATCGGGCGCATCAGGAAGCCAACGGCGAAGATCGCGGCGGTGTTCAGCAGTTGCGCGGTGGTGTCGCCTTTCGGGAAAAAGGCCTTGGCGAAGTACAGGGAGAAGGCGGCGTAGACGTACCAGTCGTACCACTCGACCATGTTGCCGACAGAGCCGCTGAAGATCGATTTGATGCGACTGGCAGTGGTTCTTGGTTGAGCCGGCACGGCAGCCGACCCAAGGGGCAGGGCGTTGGAGTTATCCATTGAAGGATCCTTCGTTTAATTGTTTTTGTGGAGCGCGTTGAAACGCAGCCTGCTTGGGCTATAGCAGGAGATGTGCCAAGGGGAGGAGGGCCGGTTTAGAGGGGTTTTGACGTTTTGGTGAGCGGAAATCCGCTTATGCTGTATTGGGTGTGAGCGGATTTTCGCTTAGCTGGCATGGAATTGTTTTGCATGGGCCGGCCTCATCGCGAGCAGGCTCACTCCTACAGGGGGCGGTGTACATGGTTCAAATGTAGGAGTGAGCCTGCTCGCGATGGGGCCAGTCCATGCCCACAAAAATCAGCTGTCAGTAAGGAACATCTCCCGACTCAACCCATGCCGCTGCATCTTTTCATTGAACGTGCGGCGCGGCAGTTGCAGCTCTTCAAGTACCGCTTTCACGTCGCCCTTATGCCGGGTCAACGCCGCGCGCAGACAATGCGCTTCAAACGCTTCCTGCTGTGCCGCCAGCGATTGCCCAGGATCGATCCACACGGGCTCCGGCTCGCCCAGTCCCAACACTTGTCGCTCAGCAACGTTCGCCAGTTCGCGCACATTGCCCGGCCAGTCGTGGCTCAGCAGGTGGCTCAACTGCGGGCCGCTCAGCGGTGGAAAAGTGCGCCCCAAACGCTCGGCGGCATTTTGCGCAAACGATTCGAACAACAGTGGAATGTCTTCACGCCGCTCGCGCAACGGTGGCAGCCGCAACTCGGCCACGTTCAATCGATAGGCCAGGTCCTCGCGAAAGCGTCCGGCCCGGGCTTCGTCGAGCAAGTCGGGTTTGGTCGCGGCGATGATCCGCAAATCCACGCGGATGCTCTGATTGGAGCCCAACCGCTCCAGCTTCTGCTCCTGCAACACCCGCAGCAATTTCACCTGCTGGGCCAGCGGCATGCTTTCGATTTCATCGAGAAACAGCGTGCCGCCATCGGCGTATTCGAGCTTTCCGATGCGTTTGCCCGAGGCGCCGGTGAACGCTCCGCTCTCGTGACCGAACAGCTCGGCCTCGAACAACTGCTCGGGGATCGCCGCACAGTTCAATGCCACAAACGGTTTGTCGGCACGAGGACCGAAGTCGTGCAGGCAACGGGCAACCAACTCCTTGCCGCTGCCGGTTTCACCGCGAATCAACACATTGACCGGCAGCGTCGCCAGGTCCAGTACTTGCCGACGCAGCGTCTGCAAACCACGGGACACGCCCAGCAACGTCGCATCGAGTTTGGCGCGGTTGTCTGCCTGCTCGTGCAGGGCGCGGTTTTCCAGCACCAGCCGCCGCTTGTCCAGCGCACGGCGCAGACTGCCGAGCAGGGTTTCGGGGCTGAAAGGTTTTTCAAGGAAGTCGTAGGCGCCATCGCGCATGGCTTCGACCGCCATCGGCACATCGCCATGTCCGGTCAGCAGAATCACCGGCAAGTCGGCGTCGCGCCGCTGAACCTCGGCCAGCAGTTCCAGGCCGGTCATGCCAGGCATGCGCACGTCGCTGAGGATCACCCCGGGGAAATGCTTCGGCAGCTGCGCCAGGCACTCATCGGCGCGGCTGAACAACTGCACCTCGAACCCCGACAGGCTCAGCCATTGTTCAACGGCACTGCGAATACTGCTTTCGTCGTCGACCACCATCACTGAATTCAGCATGAGCCAGGGGCCTCCAGGTCGATGGGCAAGGTCACGGTGAACACCGCGCCGTTTGCATGATTGTCGGCGCTCAGGCGTCCGCCCGATTCGTGAACGATGGCAAAGGATACGGCCAGCCCGAGCCCCAGGCCATCACCCACCGGTTTAGTGGTGAAGAACGGATCAAACACGTTGGCCAAGTGCTCTTCGGCAATGCCACCACCGTTGTCAGAGACCGTCAGGCGCCAGAGTTGCTCGTCGGCTTCGAGACGGATTTCCAGGCGTTTGCAGGGTTTGTCCTGCATGGCGTCCAGGGCATTGCGCAGCAAATTGATCAGCACCTGTTCCAGGCGAATCGCATCGCCACGCACCCATGCCGGGCGCGTCAGGTGCAGCACCGTGCTGACCTGTTCATCGCGCAACCGGGTGTCGAGCAGCTGCAACGATTGGTCCACCACCGCCGCCAAATCCAGGCGTTCGCGTAAACCGCTGGGGCTTTTGCGGGCGAAGGTTTTCAGGTGACCGGTGAGGGCGGCCATGCGTGTCAGCATGTCATCCACCGGTTTGAGCGCCTTGTAAGCGTCGTCGACCCGACCGTGATCGAGCAGCAGCCTCAGCGTAGCAAGCTGCATGCGCTGTGCGGTCAGGGGCTGGTTGATTTCATGGGCCAACGCGGCAGACATCTGGCCGAGCGCGGCGAGTTTGGCCGATTGCACCAGACCATCCTGAGCGGTGCGCAGGTCGCGAGTGCGCTCTTCCACCAGTTGTTCGAGCTCTTCGCGACTGCGCTGGCGCAGCTTGGCCAGACGCCAGCGCTGATTGAGGAACAGCAACAGAAACACCACGGCCAGCCACAACCCGGCGGCGGCGAGCCCGGCGTTGCGGCTGTCTTCGAACGCGACTTGCGGGCGGCGCAGCAGGTGCAACGTCCAGCCTTCAGTGCTCAGCGGCAGTGATTCCCACAGGTAATTCGCCGTCCCGTCAGGGCCCACGACCCGGGTCAGATCACTGTTGTCGTCAAAGTGCCGCACCGATTGATACTCGAGCGGCGTCAGCGGTTGTTTATCGTATTGGCGGGTGATCTTGAGTTCGGCGTGATCGCTGTCACTCAGCGGTTTCAACAGGCGATAGCGCCAGCCCGGCTGGTTGGCGATGAAGATTATCCCGCGTGCATCACTGACCAGCAGCGTGTCGCTGCCCTGACGCCACTCGCGCTCCAGTTCCGGAAATTCGAGTTTCACCACCATGGCGCCGAGGAACTGGCCGTCGTCAGCGGTGACCGCGCTGGACAGGAAGTAACCGGGAATCCCGCTGGTCACGCCTACCGCGTAAAAGCGCCCGGTGCCCTGGGTGCGTGTCTCGCTGAAGTAGGGGCGGAAGCCATAGTTGTGACCAACGTAACTGCTGGGCAGGCGCCAATTGCTGGCGGCTACAGCCAGACCGGTGTGATCCAGTAATTCGAGGGTCGAGGATTGCGCCGCACCGTTGATCTTTTCCAGTTTGCGGTTCAGGGCGTCCTGCTGTTCAGCGGATACCGAACCCTTGAGGGCAGCGCGTAATTCCGGGTCCAGTGCGAGCACGGCGGGCAGGGCGCGGTAGCGGTCGATCAGGGTGTGCAGGGAATTGGCATAAAGCGCCAATTGCTGATTGGCACGGGCGGCGTCTTCGACCAAGGCCTGGCGCTCGGTGTGACGCACGGCGAGCCCTGCTGCCAGCGCGGCACCGGCAAGGATTAGCAGCGTATAAAGCGTCAAACGCAAGGAGCGTGAAGTCGCGAGCATAGAGAGTATCGGGTGCAGGACAGGGCGAGCACGATAGCACGCAGCGCATGAATTGCCTGATGGTCGTTAAGCTTCTATCCAACGGTTCACAGTAAATTCTGCGTTTTTCTCAATTGTGTGATGGTTGCGTTTGTTGCGAGGTCGACATACTCATTGCTGCATCTCAGGCGGCATTTTTTTTCACCACGAAATGAGACATCCGATCAGTTAGGTCGAGTACCCGTTTGATTTTGCTGCTGGTAACGAACTCCGATTCACGAAGTACCTTGAGCGTCCCCGCGGCGTCCCCCTCGTGTCCGCTGTTTTCAAGTTCTGTCAGGGCCACATTGGCCAGGTCTTCTTGCTCGTCAAGGTGGCTGAGCAGGACAGTGAGTTCATCACGGATTACATCCAGGTCTCCTTGGCCGAAACTGTCATTTAAGGCTTCGGTCACATTGATACCCAGCCGCAAAAGGCCGAGTGCCTTTTCCAGATGTGAACCGTATACGAACCCTTTGTCGGCTATCGCGACGCCCGCCACGATAGCCGTCTCCTTGATTCCTTCTGCGGTCCTCGGGTCGTACTTACTGGCTAATTTTTGCCCTTCTTCCAACACATTGAAGGGCGTGATGTTGGCTGCCTTGTTGAGGTTTTCCAGGCTGAAGTCACCGGGTTCAGGCAGCAATGGATACCCGAAACGGGAATTTTTGGCAGCTTCGTCCAGAGAGTTGCTCGTGATATCCGCCGCTGCGGCGGCTGCGACAACGGCGGCGACACCTGAAACTACTGGGCCTGCGGGTGACGTCGCCGTTGCCGCCAACGTCCCAGCCGCCGCAGCGGCTACGGCCTGAGCGGAAAGACTGACTGCTGTAAAGCTGAGCCTTAGTCCGGACCTTTTGTAAATGTCTCGTGTACGGGTCATGTTGTAGAACTGATAAATCGCCCTGTCCGCCCTCTGGCTGACCACTGACAAGAGATTGGTGTATTCATTGAGGGACACTCTTAGCTCGGCGGGTGTGCGTTCGGCACCATTGTCATCGAAGTAATTCAGGGGATTGCTCCCGACAAACCCGTACAGATTCAACCCATCCACATCCCCCGCCGGATCGGCACTGACCCAACGCTGCAACCACGGTGCGTAATAGCGTGCGCCGTAGTAATACAACCCACTGTCATCCATTTCCTTGCCTGAATAGCGGATGGTTTTGTAATCGACGTCCACCTCACTTCCACGTGCGAACCAAGCCGTGGCGCCGAACGGGTAATAACCTTCCTCACTGATCACTTGCGCCTGTTGATCGAGTTCCAGCGCACTGGAACCCAAATGGTCATCGAGGCTGTAGCGCAATTGATCGGTGGAAATTTTTGCGGGCTTGCCGCTGGCCCAGTGCAGGCAACGCACGCTGCCGTGTCCGCCAGGCAGGGTGATGACATGCAATTCTTCGCCGCTGTCGCGGGTACGGATTTCCAGCCCCGGCAAGTAGATCACCTCCTGAAAGTGGGTCAGTGACGGCGTGTGGGTTTCATGCCGTTTGTACACGCGTACGCCCTGGCTGTAGCGGTAGAACTCCTGGTCATCGGGGCCATCGTCGCGTTTGACCAGGGTGACCGATGCCAGTTGATCCAGGCTGTTCCACTGCAGGGCGTTGCCTGGCTGCAAGTCCTGGAGGTTGCCGTGACGGTCAAACAACTCAGGAAAATCGGGTACAGGATCTCCCTCTTTCCAGCGCACACCGCGATTGCTGGTGGGGGCGATGCGCATCTCGCGGGTGAGTGAGGCGCCCGCCCGCACGTGACGCAGCTTGATCAGGTTGCCGCCGTGATCGTATTCATAGTCTTGTTGGTAGTTGAGCCGATGGCTGGGGTCGCCGGGCAGGGGCCGGCCCGGAATATCCGACGGCGGTGCATCGTCGTAACCGCTGGCGCTGGTCAGCCGGTACAGCGAGTCATAGGTGAAGTCGCGGTGGCCGTCGATGAGCTGGTTGGCGAAGTAAATCGGTTTGAACGCGTGGTCTTCGATGCGGGTGATGTTGCCGACGCGGTCATAGAAATATTCGAAGTTTTGCAGCGCTGGCTCGGCGTTTTTTTGTGCGCGTTGCGTGGACAGGCGGCCATCGGCCGGGTCGTAGGTCCAGCTGCTGAGTACGTCATTGCCGGCGCGTTGTTCGATGATCTGGCCGGCGGCGTTGTACTGCGCGTCTTTCAAAACCGGCTGCCAGTTCGAGCTGCCTGTTATCCGCAGTTGAACCTGTTTGAGCTGCCCGGCGACGTCGTAACGCGACTGTTGCTGGTGATCACCGGCATCGGTCTGGCTCAACAGCGTGCCGAGCGGGCTGTAACTTTGGCTGCTGCGGTAGGGTTTGTTCTCGACCAGGATTCGGGTTTCGCGCAGTGGCTGTCCGAGCAGGCTGTAGCTGTCGAGCTTCAAGGTGCCGGAGCGGTCGAGTTGTTCGGTCAACTGGCCGCGCCGGTTGAAAGCAGGATCGGCGGAGGCATCGGCGTAGGTAAAGGTTTCGACGTTCGGCGTGTCAATTTCCTCGATGGCAATCGGGCGCAACAGAGCGTCGTAGGTGGTGCGCCAATGACTGCCACGCTGGTCCCAGCGCTCCAACACTTCCCCGGCCAGCCCTGGCAGGCTCAAGCGCCAACCGGCATCGACGCTGTCGACTTTCAGCGGCTCGCCGGAAAGGCGGTAGACCGTGCTCAGGTTGGGGACGACCCCTAACAGCCGTGGGTCCCATTTTTCGAGCAATCGCCCGGTGGCGTCGTAGTGCTGGTGGGTGATCAGGGTTTCCAGCGACCCGCCATCGACCTTGCGCAAGTACGCGACCTGGCGAATCGGCAAGCCCCGACTATCAATGACCGTCAGGTTCGGGGTGCGCCAATGGATTCCGGTCGTCATGGCTTGCCTGCCTTCAACTCACTTTCAGGCGGCGCAACGTAGGTGTCATTAAAGTCCAGACTGGTGGTGTACCAGGGATGGATGATCTCGAGCGCGGTGTCTCCTTTGGCGTTGATGACTTTGTTCTGGCGACCCAGGACGTCGTAAAAGTTCTGATCGTGATGGCCAGACTCACGGAAGGAATGGTCATTGATATAGCGGTGCCCATTGGCGAAGTAAGGGCGAAATACCCGAACAGCCAGGCCTTTGTTGTTGTATTCCACACGTTCGCTGACGCGCCAGCGCGGGTCGGCGTGCGCGACCTTTGGCTTGCCGTCTTCAATCACCAGCTCACCGTTTTCCACCACAAACGCCGGACCGGGTTCGACCAATTGCTTGATCTGCAGTGGCCGGCCGAAACCATCCACAAAGGCTTTGACGATCTGGATTTGCTGCAGCTCATCATCCCAATAGCGGTCAGCGGTGAGGACGACGCTGTGCACCGGCTCGCGATGAGCGGCGTGGATCAGGTCGAGCAGCGCTTGCTCCGGCTCGCTCAGGGAAGTGAGTCGGGCCAGGCGACGTCGGGCGCTGGCGCGAATGTGCAGGCTGGGTAGCACGTCACCTTGCGCAATCCAGGTGGTCAGCCAGTCAGGTGTTTGCCTGACGGAATGGGGGAGTTCGCCCATCCAGCTGAACAGGTCCTTGCGCAATACACTGGCCGCTTTTTGCAGGGCGCCTTTCGGATCATCGATGGCAGGGGCCGGACGATGGTCCGCAGGACGTTCGTGTTCGTCGAGGGGGCGAAAACCTGTTTCTTCGCCGTCTTCAGTGCCATAAAAACTGATGGCAAGGGGTTGTCCGGACGGCTCGTAAAGGGCCTCCTCGACATTGTCGTTGGCATCGATGCTGCGCCTGAGTTGCAGCGCGTGATAGTCATATTCGAAACGGGCTTCGCACCCGTCCGGCTGCGTGATGCTTTTCGGCAGCAGACAGTAGGCGTCGTAGCAGGCTGTCGTGATGCCGTAATTGGGCGTTTCGTTGTACTCCATCACGTTGTAAAAACTATCGAGCTCGCCGTACTTGGCAAAACCATACCGGGACGACCATAGATTTCTTTCCTTGTCCTCTACTTTGTCTGCCTCCTCGTCTACCCCCAGCACCAGCGGCATGGCCGAATAGCCGATTTTTGCCAGTTCGTCCCGAATAACGAGCGACGGCACCGTGTCGTAGGCTTGCAGTGCTGTCTTGTCCAGTTGGGTAATTTCCAGCGGTGCCCGCAGTGCCTCGAAATCGGCCTTGCCGTCGGCAAGCACGGTTCGGTCGTCAGTCTTGAAGTAGCGATATACCGACTGTGTGGTCAGCAGCCGCTGAGCGGCCCATTCGGGCGTGGTGTACAACTCGATAAACCGTTCATGGGAGATATCTGCCGGGGTAAGTCCGGCGGGTGCCGTCCCCTTGGGCAAGACCATTGCGTTGCCCCGTTGCAGATAGGGCAGACCCAGTCGCCAGCCTTGCAGGTCCTCCTTCAAATGAATGAACCCGGCACGGGTCTCGCTCAGGTAATAAGACTGTTGGGCCGGATCGTGCGCATCCGTCCACCATTTTTTTTCATCAACGTCATCGAACGGTGGTTCGTCATCAACCGGGTTTCTGCGCCGTGCATAACTGACCGTGATGGCATGCACAGGCAGACCGCACTCGTCGTGGCCCAACGCGATTTCATGGCGGCACAGCGGGTCATTCTCGAAGCGTTCGTACTGATAGCTGATCTTCTCCAGTTGCAAGGGCAGCATGATCGGGTAGGCGTCATGGCCTCCCTGTTTGCGCAGTTCGCGGACCTTGTAACGACTTTCCTCTACGGCGAAAGGCACCGCTGTGGCCAAGTCATCGTCGGCGGCATAGGTTTCCACGCGCAGCACTGAACCGGCGAGGGCGCGGGCGATTTCATGGGCGGTGGCTTCGTCGGCGGGTGGGACGGGATCATCAAAATGGTCATTGCGGTGATACTGGCAAAACAACGCGGGCTTCAAGGCAAGGGCTTCGGGATCACGATCAAAGTAGCCATCGCGTGGCAGGTCGATCAGCCGTCCGGTATGGAACCAGGTGCAGACCAGCGCCGGGGCGGTAAAGCCGGTGTCGTCTTCATTTATGCCGGTTTCGCTGTCGGTCTGGCGCAAAAGCCCGAAGCCGCGAAACTCGCGGTTCCGGCCATCGTAGTAACCCAGCAAGTACTGGAAAAACTGGTTCAGGCGGTTGCCGGTGATTTCGTCGAGCTGACGTTGTTGCTTGACCACGGGGACAGGGAACGGCAAGTGGCAAATCGGGAAACGCTTGAGCGTGAGTATCCGGTTCTTTTCATCCAGCCATTCCTGCGCGGAACTGCGATACACCACCTGCGTACTGCAACCCATGTTGTTGTTACTGGCGACCAGCATGTAAGGCTTGGCGCTGATGAAATCGTAGCGCCAGTGCAGCGGCTTCATGTGCGGCACGGTCAGGATCAGGCTCGCGCAACCCAGGCCTTGCAGGTCGGCGAGGCTGACCTGGCACAGGTTGTCGTAGCGAATGCCCTCGGGCCAAGCGACCGTGACGGGGATCTGTTCCAGACCATTGCCGCCGTGATTGAAATAGATCTCGAAACAGTCGGATTTCAGATAAATCAGTGCCGGTGCACCGGAGCCGTCGAGGTCGGCGATCCGCACCCGCGCCGCATCGAATGTCGCGTATTCGAAGGGCAGGGCACTCATGACAAAACCCTCGCCGAACCGACCGTGGCCGAGGTTCGGCCAGCATTTGATTTCGTCGTGCCGGATGCGGCACAGCTCGGTCATGTCGCTGCCCAGCAAGTTGCCCAGCATCACCAGTTCGCTGCGCGAATTGCTGAACAGTGGCAGGCGATCGGTGTCCGGTTTGTGCTCGACCTCCTGGCCCGGCGCGAAACCTTCCTCGCGCCGATTGGCGTACAGGCGCACGCTTCGCGGGCCGATCAGCGCCATCGAGCTGAGCCCGTCGCCCATCAAGTCGCCAGACTGTGAAAGCGTGTGGAAGAACTCCACCGGGAACGCCGTAAAAGGAATGAACCCCGACCAGCTGCGATCGGGGTTAAGGGTGTGGAAACCGCTCATGCCGGGTGAGGCTAGGATCCAGTCGAGCCGACCGTCGCCAGTCAGATCGGTCAGCGCCTGATAGGTCGGTTGATTGCGATCGGCCACGGGAATTCGGGTCAGTTCTGTCCATGGACCGTAGTGGATGTCATCGGTCCCCGTCGGCGCGCGCAAGGGTTCGCGGTAGTACCAGCTCTGGTCGTAACGACAGATAAATCCGGGCACACCTTCACCGAACAGATCGACGCATTGGTGGTGCGCGCCGTCCTCGATGCCGGGCATGTTTTCGAACGGGAAGAACGGGCTCGACTGCTTGTTGAGTTCGAAGCGTGAATAGTCGAACTCCACTGGCGGCATGTTTTCCACGGCGCCATTGGCGTCGTAAGCCTGATAGTGCGCTGCTGCCAGTTGGGTGTAGGACAGTGATGTTGTTTGGTATTCCAGCAGCAATCGACGAACCAGCGCCGGTTTAGGGCCCAACTGCTCGGGGAAATGGTGAAACATCAAAACCTGATGGCACAGGCGTCGGGTTCCCAGTTCGAAGCCATAGGTGTAGCTGTGGAAGGGGTCGCTGCGCAGTTGCCACTCGCCATAACCCTCGTCGGGTGCATCGAACGGCGGGCCGTAGAGCGGTTTCTTTTCCAGGTCGAGGGTGCGTTCGCCGTAGTCGAAGACCAGGTGGAAATGCCAGTCCAGGGTCGCAGGGTTTTCCACGGTCCAGGCGTACAAGTCTTTGCTGGCCAGGGCATTGCCGTAATACACCTGGTGCAGGTAGCGCTGGGCACGATAGTCGTGCGAGTCATCCGGTAAGTGAGCCTGTTCTTCAGGCTTGTGGTCGAAACAGATGTGTTCGCCATGGGTATTCATGCTTTCGAGCAGAAGCCACACACCGATTCGTGAGGGCACGTCAGGATCAGCCCGACGCGAAGCGTCAGTCTTGCCGTAGACATGAAGGCTGCCATCCGCCCCGTGCACCAGCCAGAAGGGAGGTTCTTCTTCCGGTTGCCACACCTCGACCAGATCGAACGAACTCTCGACCCGTGGCCAGTAGCGCACAACGCGGTGCTCACCAATGGGAAGGCCGCGATATTCAATTTCTATTCTGGATGTTGGCTTGCCCTCGTCATCCAGCTCGGGCATCAATTCCTCGCCACTGGGGCCGACCATGATGTCGACGTCGAGATAATCGGGCACGCCCTTGCTGGTCTGGCGAGTGATGGCACTGACGCCCAAACGCCAGCCGATGCCGAACGGACCGTTACCGCCCTGGCTGTCATAGCTCAGCGCCATGGCCGGGTCGAAACCGCGTCCTGCTGAAAGGGGCAGCGGCAACTCGAACGAGGCACTGCCCGTCACGCCGACCGATCCCCAGCTTTTGCCAATCGTGGCAATGGAAGCACTCTTGGCGATGGAGGGTTCTGTAATGCTCAGGGAGGCTTGGTCTTCCATGGGGCTGATCCTGTTTCGGCTTTGCACCAACGCTAACAAGATCAAGGTGCGGCGTGACCTGTCAGATGTGACAGGTCACGCCGGTATTTTTAGACCGAATAAGATGGACGGAACCGCGTTTTATCGCGAATGGTAAAACCGTTGCCAAAAAAAACGGCCGGGTCATCTATAAGACGACCCGGCCGTAGTGGCAGGCTGAAGCGCTTACTGCACTTCCACCGCCAGGCTTTCACTGATCTTTTTCTGCCAGATAGCAGGACCGGTGATGTGTACCGACTCACCCTTGCTGTCGACTGCAACAGTCACTGGCATGTCTTTCACGTCGAACTCGTAGATCGCTTCCATGCCCAGTTCGGCGAAAGCCACCACGCGGGATTTCTTGATGGCTTGTGCCACCAGGTAAGCCGCGCCGCCGACTGCCATCAGGTAAACGGCTTTGTGGTCCTTGATCGCTTCGATTGCGGTAGGACCGCGCTCGGATTTGCCGATCATGCCCAACAGGCCGGTTTGCTCGAGGATCTGGCGGGTGAACTTGTCCATGCGCGTCGCGGTAGTCGGACCGGCAGGGCCCACCACTTCTTCGCGCACTGGATCAACCGGGCCGACGTAGTAGATGAAGCGACCTTTGAGGTCCACTGGCAGGGTTTCACCCTTGTTCAGCATCTCGACCATGCGCTTGTGCGCGGCGTCGCGACCGGTGAGCATCTTGCCGTTGAGCAGGACGGTTTCGCCCGGCTTCCAGCTCTGCACTTCTTCCGGGGTCAGGGTGTCGAGGTTGACGCGACGAGCCGACGGGCCGGCTTCCCAGACGATTTCCGGGTAGGCGTCCAGTGGTGGCGCTTCCAGCGAGGCCGGGCCGGAACCGTCGAGCACGAAGTGCGCGTGACGGGTGGCGGCGCAGTTCGGGATCATGCACACCGGCAACGAAGCGGCGTGGGTCGGGTAATCCATGATCTTCACGTCGAGCACGGTGGTCAGGCCACCCAGGCCCTGGGCGCCGATGCCCAGTTGGTTGACCTTCTCGAACAGCTCCAGACGCATCTCTTCGATACGGTTCTGCGGGCCGCGTGCTTTCAGCTCGTGAATGTCGATGGATTCCATCAACACTTCCTTGGCCATGACGGCGGCTTTCTCGGCGGTGCCGCCGATGCCGATACCGAGCATGCCCGGTGGGCACCAGCCGGCGCCCATGGTCGGAACGGTTTTCAGCACCCAGTCGACGATCGAGTCGGACGGGTTGAGCATGGCCATTTTCGACTTGTTCTCGGAACCGCCGCCCTTGGCCGCCACGTCCACTTCCACGGTGTTACCCGGAACGATGGAGTAGTGGATAACGGCCGGGGTGTTGTCCTTGGTGTTTTTGCGAGCACCCGCCGGGTCGGCGAGGATCGAGGCACGCAGGACGTTTTCCGGCAGGTTGTAAGCCCGGCGCACGCCTTCGTTGATCATGTCGTCCAGGCCCATGGTGGCGCCATCCCAACGTACGTCCATGCCCACGCGAACGAAGACGGTAACGATGCCGGTGTCCTGGCAGATCGGGCGGTGGCCAGTGGCGCACATCCGCGAGTTGATCAGGATTTGCGCGATGGAGTCACGGGCCGCTGGCGATTCTTCGCGCAGGTAGGCTTCGTGCATCGCCTGGATGAAGTCAACGGGGTGGTAATAGGAAATGAACTGCAGGGCGTCGGCAACGCTCTGAATCAGGTCGTCTTGCTTGATCACGGTCATGAGTCGCGCTCCTCTAAAAGACGGGAACATTCAATAAGGTGCTTGCAGCTTGGGTGCATCGGTCGGTTGCAAGCACCTTTACAAGGCACGCCGGGGCTGCTGGCGCGACGCTAAAAAGGCGCGGCAGTATAACGCGCCTCGGTTCCGGGCACCCCCGCCGGTAGTCAATCGTTGGTCGCATATCGAACACGATCCCTGTAGCAGCTGGCGAAGCCTGCGTTCGGCTGCGTAGCAGTCGTAAAATCGAGCACCGCGGTGTGCCAGGTAAATCAGGGTGTCCGTTTCACGACTGCTACGCAGCCGAACGCAGGCTTCGCCAGCTGCTACAAGGATTGTTGTTTTGGCGAGAAACGAGGTCATGGCATTGACGCCAGCTTTCCGCCCTTAAAATTGAATGGTCATTTATCAGGCACGCTACTAAAGTGGCATTCGGTCTGTAGAGTAGGACACTCAAGCAGCCTCCCTTCGCACGGTGAGTCAACGATTGACCCATAACGCCATCCAGCGCTTGTTGCTCAAACGCTTTGCCCTCGCAGCCGGCACTTACGCTCTGGCTTTGCTGTTGCTGTGGCTGGCGTTTTTCACCGGTCATTACGATGAATCCCTGCCCAACGTGGCCATCGGCAGTGCGCTGGTGGTCATCAGTCAGGCCGCGTTGTTCGCGGTGTTTTACAGTGGCTGCAACCTGCGTTTTTCCGAACCCAGCCTGACGGAAGCGCAAGTGTTGATGGGGCTGGGTTGGCAAACCTGGCTGATCGCCCATCTGGACGAGGCACGCGGCGCGTTCCTGGTGTTCTACGTGCTGATTCTGTTGTTCGGGTTGTTCCATCTTTCGCGCATGGCCTTTTTGCGGTGCGCGCTGTTGGTGTTTTTCAGTTTCAGCGCGATCACGCTGTGGGAGGGCTACCACTTCCAGTTACCCGACCCGGCACTGGCCGCGTTGCAGGTGTGCGTGCTGCTCATCGTGTTGGTCTGGCTGGAACTTTATGCCCGTCACGTCCAGGCTTCCCGTCAACGCATGCGTCAGCGCCGATTTGCCTTGCAGGCGCATCAGGACACCCTGCGCGGGATGATGCGTCAGCTCGAAGACCTGGTGGCCACTGACGAACTGACCGGGCTGTTCAATCGCCGACATTTCCTGCGCCTGGCCTCCCGTGAGCTGAAGGCCATGGACGCCGGTGTCATGCATGGCCTGGCGCTGATCGACCTCGACCATTTCAAACGGATCAACGATGTGCACGGCCATGCCGCCGGTGATCAGGTGCTGCAAGCCTTTGCCGCCGTGGCCACCGCCTGCTTGCGCGATGGCGATGTTCTGGCCCGTTACGGTGGCGAAGAATTTGTCGTGCTGTTGCCCGATTGCAACGCCGAGCGCTTGACCTCCTGTTGCGAGCGACTGCGCATTGCGTTCACCGATGTACAACTGATCGGACTCAACGTCGCCCATCTCAGCTTGTCGGCGGGCATGACGTTGCTCGAACTGGGCGACGATCTCGATGAAGCCTTGCAGCGCGCCGATCAGGCGCTCTATCGCGCCAAGCGTGACGGCCGCAATCGTTGCGCGGCGGCGTGGGAGAACGTCGATGCCTGAGTTACGGGTCGGCGAGCGCCAATGGTCGGTGGCGGCGGGCAGCAATCTGCTCGATGCGTTGAATCAGAACGGCGTGTCTGTGCCCTACAGCTGTCGCGCCGGCAGTTGCCATGCCTGTCTGGTGCAATGTGTCCAAGGGCTGCCGAGTGATAGCCGCCCCGACGCCCTGAGCGCAGACCAGCGTCAGCAAGGCTGGCGCCTGGCGTGTCAGTGTCAGGTGGTCGAGGACTTGCAGGTGCACACCTTCGATCCTCAGCAGGATGGCCGCCCGGCCGAGGTGGCGGCTGTCGATTGGTTAAGCGCCAGCGTGTTGCGTTTGCGCCTGACCCCTCAAAGCCCTTTGCGCTACAGCGCCGGGCAGCATCTGGTGTTGTGGGCGGGCAACGTGGCGCGGCCGTATTCATTGGCCAGCCTGCCCGAAGAAGACCGCTTTCTGGAGTTCCATCTTGATTGTCGCCAGCCGGGGGAATTCAGTGACGCGGCCCGCCAGCTGAAAATAGGCGATTCGATCCGCCTTGGCGAGTTGCGCGGCGGGGCACTGCATTACGACCCGGACTGGAACACCCGACCGCTTTGGCTGTTGGCCGCCGGCACGGGGTTGGGGCCGTTGTTCGGTATCTTGCGTGAAGCGCTGCGGCAAGATCACCAAGGTGCGATTCGCGTCATTCACCTGGCCCATGATGCCGAGGCGCATTACCTGGCCAAGCCCCTGCAGGCCATGGCCGCCAGCCGCCCGAACCTGAGCATTGAACTGTGGACAGCGACCGAGTTGCCAGAGGCTTTGGCACAACTGCGGCTTGTTTCACGGCAAACCCTGGCCTTACTCTGCGGGGCCCCTGACAGCGTCGACGCCTTTGCCCGGCGCTTGTACCTGGCGGGATTGCCGCGCAATCAACTGCTGGCGGACGTCTTTGTTCTCCGCGGTTGAGCGCCGATTTTCAGACGCGAGACCGACCATGAGCGATGCCATCCGATTTGAACGTGAGCGCGGCCTGCTGACCCTGCGCCTCAACCGCCCCGACAAGAAAAACGCCCTGACCCGCGCCATGTACAGCCACTTGGCCGAAGCGCTGAAGCTGGCGGATTCCGACCCTGAAATCAACGCCGTGCTGATCACCGGTTCTGCCGAGTGCTTCACCGCTGGCAACGACATCGCCGACTTCATCCAGCAACCACCGACCAATCTCGACAGCCCGGTGTTTCAGTTCATGCTCACCCTGCTCGAATGCCGCAAGCCGGTGATCGCCGCCGTGGCCGGCGCCGCCGTGGGCATTGGCACGACGATGTTGCTGCATTGCGATCTGGTGTATGTCAGCCGCGATGCGCGCCTTCGGATGCCATTCGTTAATCTCGGGTTATGCCCGGAGTTTGGTTCCAGCCTGCTTCTGCCGCGATTGCTCGGGCATGCCAAAGCCGCTGAATTGTTGCTGCTGGGCGAAGGTTTCAGTGGTGAGCAGGCCGCGCAGTGGGGGATTGCGACCGAAGCCCTGGGCAGTGGCGAAGAGGCGCTGGCCAAGGCGCGGGAGATGGCGTTGCGTTTCGAGTCGCTGCCTTCGGAAGCGGTGCGTATCAGCAAGCAATTGATGAAAGCCGCGGACCGCGAACCACTGCGCAAGGCAATAGAAGAAGAGAGCGTACAGTTCACCCAACGGCTGCGCTCGCCGGAAGCGATTGCGGCGTTGTCGGCGTTTATCAAGCGTCACTAAATTCGCGTTGACCGGGCTGACGCTATCGCGAGCAAGCTCGCTCCCACAGGGTTTTGTGGTGGTCACATGATTTGTAAACAACACCGGTCAATGTGGGAGCGAGCTTGCTCGCGATGAGGCCCTCCCGGGCAACACATCTTCCGGACCCAGAAAGCAAAAAGCCCCGCCATTCACATGGCGGGGCTTTTGTTTTTCAGCAACCGGTCAATCAGACCATCTTGTCGCCAACGTGCAGGATTTTCATGCCGTTGGTGCCGCCGATGGTGTGGTAGCTGTCGCCCTTGGTCAGGATGACCCAGTCGCCTTTCTCGACTACGCCGCGCTTGAGCAACTCGTCGATCGCGGCTTGGCTGACTTGCTCAGGCGGCAGCGATGCCGGGTCGAACGGTACGGTGTAGACGCCACGGAACATGGCCGCACGGGCCTGGGTTTCGCGGTGCGGGGAGAACGCGTAGATCGGCACCGAGGAACGGATGCGCGACATGATCAACGGCGTGTAGCCACTTTCGGTCAAGGCGATGATCGCCTTTACACCCGGGAAGTGGTTGGCGGTGTACATGGCCGCCAATGCGATGCTCTGGTCGCAGCTTTCGAAGACCTTGCCGATGCGGTGGCTGGAGGTCTTGCTGGTCGGGTGCTTTTCAGCGCCGATGCAGATGCGCGCCATGGCTTGCACCGCTTCCAGCGGGTACAGACCAGCAGCACTTTCAGCCGAGAGCATCACGGCGTCGGTGTAGTCGAGTACGGCGTTGGCTACGTCGGACACTTCGGCGCGGGTCGGCATCGGGTTCTGAATCATCGACTCCATCATCTGGGTCGCCACGATCACCGCTTTGTTGTGGCGGCGCGCGTGCAGAATGATTTTCTTCTGAATGCCCACCAGCTCGGCGTCGCCGATTTCCACACCCAGGTCACCACGAGCCACCATGACGGCGTCGGATGCATTGATCAGCGCGTCGAGGGTTTCGTCGTCGGCCACGGCTTCTGCGCGTTCGATCTTCGCCACCAGCCAGGCAGTACCGCCGGCTTCGTCGCGCAGTTGACGGGCGTATTCCATGTCGGCAGCGTCACGCGGGAAGGACACGGCGAGGTAGTCGACTTGCATCTCGGCAGCGAGCTTGATGTCGGCCTTGTCTTTTTCAGTCAGGGCCGGAGCGGTCAGGCCGCCACCACGACGGTTGATGCCTTTATGGTCGGACAGCGGGCCGCCGATCAGCACGGTGCAATTCAGCTCGGTGGTATTGGCGGTATCAACGCGCATGACCACGCGGCCGTCATCGAGCAGCAGCTCGTCGCCCACGCCGCAGTCTTTGACCAGATCCGGGTAGTCGATGCCGACGATGGTCTGGGTGCCTTCGGTCAGAGGATGGCTGGTGGAGAAGGTGAATTGATCACCGATCTTCAGCTCGATCTTCTTGTTGGCGAATTTGGCGATACGGATTTTCGGGCCTTGCAGGTCACCCAGCAGGGCGACGAAGCGGCCGTGCTTGGCAGCGAGGTCACGCACCAGCTTCGCGCGAGCCTTGTGCTCGTCGGGGGTGCCGTGGGAGAAGTTCAGGCGGGCGACGTCCAGGCCAGCCAGAATCAGCTGTTCGAGAACTTCCGGCGAGTTACTGGCCGGGCCAAGGGTAGCGACGATTTTGGTGCGACGGACGGACATGCATAGACTCCTGAGTTCAAGCGCTGAGTGAGGCTACTATGGTCCTCGGGTGTAGTCATTGTTCATGTGCACTACTTTTTCGTTTGTTTCTTTAAACGAACATTCCTGAAGATTTCGCCCCACGGGTCGATACAGAGCTCAAGACAGGAGAACCCCCATGCGATTCGTGCTCATTGCCGCCCTTGCCATCAGTGCCCTCAGCGTCACGGGCTGCACCCGTTGGTCGATGAACCATCATTTGAATAACGCCTACAGCGCCTATGACCGTGGCAATTGCGAGCAGGTGATGCTCGAACTGTCCAAAGTCGAACGCGCCAGCCGAGCGCGGCCTTACGTGTGGCCGGAAGCATCGATGATGCGCGGGTTGTGCCTGGAACGGCAGAAACTGTTTGTCGATGCGGCGCAAACCTACCAGTTCATCATCGCCTCGTACCCGCAAAGTGAATACGCCTACCGCGCCCGCGCCCGCCTGGAAACCTTGCAGTCGCTGGGCCACTATCCGCTGCGAAATGCGGCTGCGGTCGTACGCCCGACGCAGTTCTGATTGTCCTGGTTGTTCAAAGGCTGGCTCACCGGCGGTGGTGAGCTATAGTCGAATAGATCGGTTTAGAGCCTTGCCTCTAATCGACGCAACACCTGAGATCGGCAGGAGTAAACGACAGCGGCTTTATGGACTGTCGCACCGGGATCAGGGAGAGCGTGCCCATGCCTCTGTATTAAAAGAAGCAGGCCCGTTCCGAAGCATTAGTGCGGCTCTGCTTAAGAGCCTTGCTGGGCCATTTGCTCATGTTTACTGACCGCCGGATCGAGCGGCATCAACTGCCGTATTTTCTAAGAGTGTTCAATAGCGTCACTGACAAACCCATCGGCTTTCTGGGCAACGTGTCCGAAGAAGGGCTGATGCTGATCAGTCAGTTGCCGATGATGATCGGCGCCGATTTCGATTTGCGCCTGAAAATCCCCGCCAGCGATGGCTGCATGCAGGTCATTGATCTTCAGGCGTGTTGCCTGTGGTGCCATGAAGACGCCACCCCTCACCACTATGACGCCGGGTTCAGCCTACAAAGGGCACCGCCGGAATATGGGCAATTGGTCAGTGCCTTGAAGCAATACTTCAGTTTTCAGCCGTTGCCCGCTTCTGCCTGAAAGTCCGCAACCTGTAGCAGCTGGCGCAGCCTGCTGCTACCTATCTATTGCTACGTCGTCTTGATCGCCATCTCGTTCTCCAGCGACCTCTCCACCCGCAACAACCCCAACTCACTCAACTGATAAATCGCCATCGCCAGATGTCGCGGCTTGTCGTCCAGGCTTTCGGCCAGGTCGAGCAGCAGAATGCTGACTGACGAAAAGGTTTCGTAGGTCTGGATGGGTGTAGGGTGACCGCTCGTCGGACCTGTCATATCTGACAGGTGTTTTCCAAAGGAACGCGTCGTAAAACAATTACCGAGATGACAGGCCTCCCTTAGACCGGTAATACGATCATGACCGACGAACGTAACGACCTGCCCCCCGAAGATGATCAACTCCCTATGCTTAATATGCTGGAGGCGCCGAGAATAGTTTTGCCCGAAAGCATGACTATTGAAAATGGGAATTATGTGAACTGCTGGGTCGCTGTTCCCAAATATAATTCTTATAAAATCCACTTGGAGCTTTATGTAGAGGGTGCGTTGGTCTATGAAAGAATCGTAAACGGAGTGCCCGGAGAGCCTACCTCATGTATTTTATTTTCGTTGGTGCCAGGGCAGGCGCGTCTGAAAGTCTGGGGGAGTTGGGCCGGACAGACTTCAAATCCAGTGGAGGTCCATTTCTTTATTAGTAACTTACCGTTGATTCTCGTCCCGGCAAAAGACGAAATTATATCTGCCCAGCGTCCTGTAATTACCGGTGTTGGAGGTGGAAGTTGTTCCCTTAGGGTGATGAGAAGTGGACCGTCTGAGGTGCTGAGTAATTCATTCAACTCCGTTTTAGATGTGTGGTCGGTCACGCTTAATAAGGACTTATCTTTTAATACTGATTATTCGATTACCATTGAGCAATCGAAACCAGGGTATGTTACGCGTTATAGTTCCGACCTTGCCTTCACCACCGCCCCGTTACCCAATGCACCTGTTATTACCGCGCCAGGGGCAGGCACGGTACAGAATCAGACGTTTACGATTTCAGGAAGGGGCGGTGCGACAGGTGCCACCGTCGAGATTCTCAAGGATCAAGTCGAGCACACCGTTATTTGCACCGCTCCAGTAAAGACTGGCGGAAGCTGGGATGTCACGGTCACCGTACCACCGGGACCTGTTTCCCTAGTGGCGGAGCAATTCATTGGCAGCGGTGACCATTCCGGGCGCAGTCAGGCGCGTGGTTTCAAAATCCGACCGCCCCAATTGTCGGACATCAAAACGGAATTTCTGACTACACCTGTAGCAGGCGTGAAGTTTTCAGGTGTTGGCCATAATGGCGCCACGGTCGAGATCACTGTTGTCAGCGGGCCCGGGGGAACGGCACCGCCCGCCGTACAGGTGAGAAACGGCCAGTGGGAAACCACGGCGACGAACTGGCTCTATGGTACGTACACGCTGAGTGCGGTTCAGAAAGTCCCCGACAATGCCAATGGCTGGATACCTTCGCTGCCGTACACATTCGATGTGGTCAGGGCAGTACCGCCGCCCACCCATGTGAAGTACACCGTGGACGACCGCACGCCGATTTTCACCGGCAATGGCGAGAATGGGGCAACGATTGTCATCACGGGCGTTGCTGGCAACCCTGTGGATGTACCGGATGCTTCCGTCAACGCCGGAAGCTGGTCGACCCGTGCCACGGCACCTTGGGCGCCGGTGAACTCGCGATCCATCGAGGTGGTGCAGAAAATCGGAACGGCGACTTCTGCTTACGTCGAGATCAAGGTCACCATCGAGAATCTTGCGTCACCGACCGAGGTGGCCTACAGCGTCACGGGCTACACGCCAACCTTTACCGGTATGGGCATTGTAGGGGCGACGATTCACGTTCTGGATGCGGGCAATAACGATGTCACTCTCCCTGTTCTGCTTACCCGTCCAGGCTGGTCCATCTCAGCGTCGGCTTGGGGGCCGACGAAGTTGCAAAAAGTCTTTGTGGTCCACAAAAAAGATGAGTTGACCTCTACGCCCGTTGAACTGAATGTCTCCATCGCGCTGCTGGCACCTGAGATCACCCGTGTCACCGTCGATGAGTTACAGGCGCAAGTGGCCGGCACGTGCTGGGCCGGGGCGGTGGTCACTCTGAAGTTCAGCGACAGCGTCGATTTGCATCAGCCTGATGTCATCAACGGCAGCTGGGTCTTTAAACGCCCGACTCCGTTCACCCCGCCTGAAGAATATACGGTCACCGCGACGCAGACTTTTGCTGATCTGGAGCCGTCCCCCCCGGCGTCCCGACAATTTGCAGTCAAATTGCCAACACCGCAGATTACCGGCCCTGATGATGAGGCAGATGTCTGGCGCGACTTCACCGTAAAGGGCGACAAGGGCTACAACGGGGCGACGATGCAGCTGCGCGACGCTCAACACGGCTGGAATCTGGGTGAGCCCAAGGTATTGACCGAGAACGGCGGATGGTCAATCGATCTCACCGGGCAGGCGTTTGGTCGCTACACCATTGACGCGCAGCAGAAGCTCAATCAAGGGGAGTCCGAGCGCAGTGAACCCCGTGTGTTTGAGGTGGTGCTGGTGCCACCGGTCATTTTGGTGCCGGTGGAAAACGGCAATCTGCCACGAACCTCGACCCTTTCGGGATGGGCCATGCCGGGCGGGCGGGTAGAGGTTTGGTTGATGGATGCTGCCGTGCCTTTGCTGACGAATATTCCGGTGGGTGATGACGGCAGCTGGAAAGCCGAGGTAACGAAGTTGCCGGTCGGGGCCAAAACCATCTGGGCCAGGCAAACGTTTGATAGATGGACATCCAAAGACAGCCAGCCTCTTAACTACAACGTCGTGCCGGCGGCCCCGTTTATCGAGACCCCGGCCACGGACGAGCACATCGGTCGGCGGGTGGTGGTGTCAGGCTTCGGTGTGCCGGGTGACCGTGTGACTGTGAGGCTGGGCGATGCCACCCATTCTGTGCTGGGACTAAGTCCGGTGCTGGAGGATCGCACCTGGTCGGTGACGGTGGAGTTCGATCAGCCCGGCGGCCTCTACGCACTGGTGGCTGTAGCGTCGTGCGACGGGTTCGATTCGGCCGATTCCGCTGCACGTCCGGTGGTGTTGGGTACGTATCAGCCTCCCATCGATGCGCCAGCGCAGGGGCAGTGGGTCAGTCATCCGGTCGGGTTCAAAGGCCGGGGCAGGCCTGGCGTTGGGCGAGTGGTGAGCTGGTTCAGTCCGGATCAAGTATGGGCGTCCGATCTTCCCGTCACGGGTGGGGCCTGGCAGGGGGAGGCGCAGCAATCGCTGCCCCAGGGTGGCCAATGGTGCCGGTTCAGGCAAAGCATCACTGACGTTGCCGATGGTGCGACGGTTTCCGACTGGATCGAGAGCAAACGCTTCGAAAGCGTGCCCCCGGTAGCGGAGCCCTGACATCCGATTACCGACGTGCGGGCATAAAAACTGTCAGTTATGACAGTGGATTGTGACTGCGCCAAGGCGCCAAATCTCTTCAATCGAACGCACGGCCTGACCGGTTTTTCAGGCCGTTCAGGGACGTTATCGACTCAAGGAACCTGACCATGACTGACTCTCGCCCTGCCTTGCAGCTGCTGAATCAAGTATTCAGTGAACAACAACTCACACAGTACGCCGACCTCGGGACCTACCTGAGGGAAGGCGGGTCGATCTTTTCGCTGGTGGAAAAGGGCGTTCAAGGGCTGGTGATGGACTACGGCATTAGCCCCGATGATGCGCGCCAGTTTTTGCGCCGGGCCAACAGCATGGCCATCTACGTGCGGCGCCAGTTTATCGAGCACAGCTTGCGCAGTGATAAAGCAGAGGGGGCCGGGCCGCGCAGCGGTTTGTTGTCGATGGTTAACGGGCCCAGTTTTGAGCGTCTGTTCAGCCCCAGGTTCGACAGCCTGTGCCCCCCGGATGCTCTGGAGTCTCTCGCCTCGCCAGTGGCGTATCTGATCGAGCTGTTGCGGTGGATCGAGAAGCGCATCGAGTCCCTGCCAAACACCGGTAACAAGTTGCCGCTGCATGGCCGCCGCCAAGACCTGAAGCCGCTGGCCGTCGACTTCAACGCGGTACATCGATCAGTGTCCTCGGTCGACATCATCGTTCCGGTGCTTGAAACATTCATCAAAAAATACGGGGAAGACAAGGGGAACAGGGATGAAGCGGATCTTGAGCAGGCAATGATCGATGCGCGATATCCAAACGGGCTCCCGTACTACCAGCACTGGGTCACCCTGGATGCGGTCACCCGTCACCATGGCCTGTCGGTGGGCAATTTTGCGCACATGGTGGATATCTCCTTTCCCTATTTTTTGCAGGATCAGGCCTGGGACAACGATGCGGCTCGGGCCCTGGCCCACACGTCGCGGCTGGGACCGTATCAACGACAATTGCTGACGGAAAATCCTCCGGCATTTGCAGATCGGGAGGGATTCTATGCACGGAATTTCGGTGCCGATGGGGTGACTTGGCAGAACCTCAGTCAGGTTCCATTCTTCGGTGAGCGAACCAAACTCGACACTCCGGGGCTCGAGGCGCTGCTGTCGGTTCGCAGCTTCGCGCCTGTGCGCTCGGCCAATGTGACGTACCAGGAATCGGCGCCTGATTTGCCGGAAAGCGGGCGCTCCGGTTCGGTTTACCTCAATGCCAATACCCTCCCTGCCGTCAGTATTACGGGCAGTGGAGAGGGGCCTGCGTTTCTGCATCGGTTGACAGCGAATCCCAACGATTCCACTGGTTTTGACCGATACGACCGGATGAACCGCAAGTTGCGCCTGGATCAGTGGCTGGAGCTGCCCAGCGAGCAGGTGGATGCGCTATTGGTGGCAGCCATCAGGGCTGAAGTGCGCGGTGGTGCGTCGGCCGCTGCATGGCGGATCACGGAAAGAGTCGTGCACGCATTGGGCCTGTTTCAGTCACTGCGCGAGCGCTATGGGTGCACGGCGCAAGACTTTGCCGTGTTTATCGACGAGTTGTCGATTTACGGTCGTGGTGAAGCGCTCTCGCAATTCGATCAAGTCTTCAATGGGCAGGGCAATTATCGTCAAGCCTTGCTGCTCAATGGCGGCGAGTTCCCGGTGCTGCCGACACAGGGCGTGCCCGACTTGACGGTCATCCAGATATGCAGCGCTTTGGCGATCGATCTGCAGACCTACAGTTATCTGGCCCTGGCGATTGCCGGAGCACAGGGTGTCGCGGGCAACAATCTGCAGCGTAACGCGGCGACCCTGTCCAGTTTTTACCGTCTGGTGAAGCTGCCGCGCCTGTTGGGCATCACGCCGGTCGAAGGCGTCCTGATGCTCACAGTGTTGGGTGGGAAGTCTTGGCTCGATGGCCTGGCGGGGGCTCCCCTGATCAGTCGGTTCCCATTAAATACGGCCATCGTCAATACACCGGATGCGTTGAACCTCATCTATGCGATGCATTCCTGCGCGGGATGGTGTGCAGATCGCAACATTCCGGTGCTCTGGATGCTGCAGCAAGTCTCGGAGCCACAGGCTCTGGCCGCCGCCTCTGACAATGAACGCCAGTTGTTTGAACAGGTGCGCAACCTGTTGTCTGGTGCACTGTTCACCAACGCAGCGTTGTTGACGGCCGGTGTGCCAGCGCTGCCGGGTGCCAGCTGGCTGGACCTGCTGACGGCGCTCGTCGATCCCGACGGCTTGGTCATGCCCCCAGCGGGAACGGAGGCCGTGTATCTGGCCTTTGCACGCGTAGCGCTTGATCAAGCGGTGAGGGATGGCCTGGGTGAAAGCAATGCAAGCGTGCGTGCTGGCATCGTCGAAAAAATGCTCACCGTGCTCTTGCAGGCCCGAGAGACTCAGGTGTCGGTGGTCAAGGAGTGTCTGGCGGTGTATACGGGCGTCAACGCCGAGCAGGCATTATTGGTTCTGGCCTGGGCCAATGCCACGGTGTACCGGCTGTTGCGTCAGGTGCTCGAGCGTACGGGACTGGATCTTGACGAGTCTGTGAGGGGGCGCGACGAACAACCTGATCCATTGCTCACGCTGTTGGCCGACGTGCGCCGCCGCAGTGCGGTGGTGACGAAACTGGAGCTCGGGGCCGAGCTGTTGCAGGATTATCTGGATTATGGCCATAAGGCCTGGGTGGACCAGGACGACAAACACGCGTTCACGGTCAGGACGCTTTATAACTTGACGTCACTCACCCGGGCGTTCGAGCTGAGCAAGCAACCCGCGCAGAAACTGCTCGCTTATTTGAGCGAGGTCAACGCACTGCCTTCCCCGCTGAGCGAGCACGCAACGCGTCTGGCTCAACAAGCGGCATCGATCCGGCTGGCCGAGTTTTTCGACTGGAGCGTTCAGGAGGTGCGCGAGTGCGTCGGCCGCATCGATCCGAACCTCAAAATCCTGAAAAACCTGACCCAGCTGGATCTACTGATGCGCGTTCGGGTGCTGGCCAAGCACACCGGCATGGATGCCTTGACGATCTTCCTGATCGGCACATTGCCGGAAACGGTAAACAAAACGGCATACAACGCGGCTGCGGAGCATGCTTTGCTGAGCCTGTCCGAAACCCCTGCGCCTGAGCTTGCCTTCTCCGAGGATCTGAAACAGATCGTCACCATGGCCTGTACTGTCGACAAGACCGACGTGGTTGCCAACACGGAGGGAGAAATCACCTTCACCGTGACCCTCAAAGACATCGACGGGCAACCGCTGAGCGGCGTCAACGTTTACTGGAGCGCCGCCCTGGGCAGTATTTCCACCGACGCAACACAGCCTAATGGCACGGTCGAGGCGCAGTTCATACCCGGCAAGGTCATGGGGACGGACACCCCGCTGTACTGGCTGGATCTGTTTGAGCCGAAGTACGCACCCACCATCAACGTCGTTGCAGACCACCTTACCTTGCAATTTCCGTCACCGCTCAAGGCGCGGGTGCCGTTAGGGCCTGTAGCGTTCGGCGAGGAAATCGAACTCTACGCCACGCTGATGGATAGCCACCAAAACCTTGGGAAAAACAGCCTCGTGAGATGGTCTTCCAGGTCAGAGGTGTCCGGAGCTTTGCTGACTATTCGTCCGGCGCAGGCCTACACGAACCAGGAGGGACTGACGCGCGTGTTCGTCTCCAGCGCCACCGGTGGAACGTTCGTGATCAGTGTCACGAGCGAGGGCGGTGAGGCGGTCGAGCATTTTGAAGCCATCACCTTTGATGGCCAAGAGGCTGACCTGTGAACGGCGTCGATGGCTGGTTGTGTTTCCCCGATTTACACCTTCAGGAGGAAGGATCATGGCACTGAACAATATGGCTGGGTTGCTCGAAAAACGCCGTAACGCGTTGGTCGAGTATTGCATCGGGCAAGTTGGCAAAGGACCCGATCCGCAGCTCGGCTTCCTGAGAACGCCAGCGGATTTGTTCGAACTGCTGCGCATGGATCCGCTGGACAGCTACCCGGTTCAGAGTTCCTGGGTCGCCGAAGCAACGAGTTGCGCCCAGCAGTTCATTCATGCCGCGTACCGCAAGCTCGAACCGGGCTATGGGTCGATCGAATTCAACAAGCGGGATCTGGCCACTTGGGAGCTTTACAGCAATTACCCGGATTGGGCAGCGCTGCAGCTGATTGCGCTTTACCCGGAAAACTTCATCAACCCCTTTGTGCGGCAGCGCAAGACCAGCCTGTTCAAAACCCTTGAAAACAACCTGAACCAGACCCGCTTGAACAGCGACTCCGTTCAAGCCGCCCTGCGGGACTATCTGCAAACGTTCGAGCAGACCTGCAATCTGGACGTGATCAGCAGCTACATGGACGGTGGATCGCCCACGCGTGCCGATTATTACTTTGTCGGTCGTCAGCGCGTGCCGCCCTTCCAGTACTTCTGGCGCAAGGCTGAGGTGGAGCTCTCGACAGACGATATCGCCATCAATCCGGCAGCATGGAGCGAGTGGCAGCCGGTGGACATTCCCACCGGTGCGAGGGTGTTGGACATGCGTCCGGTGTTCTGGAACGGGCGGCTGTGCCTGGTGTGGGCCGAGTGGCGCGAAAGGGTGGAGGGGCACCAGCCTGACGAGTTTTTGCCGCACAAGCTGGACATCAGCGTGGCCTTCATGACGCAGAATGGCCAATGGTCGGCACCGTTGAGCCTGCACAGTTCCGAGCCACTCAATGACCTTGCTGAGGGAACACGGCTGATTGCGACCGTGTGGGCCGATCATCACAACCCTAAAGGCAAGCTGGGGGTCTTGTTGACTGACGGTAAGTCTGGTGCCGATTCCCTCAATGTCTATGCCGTGCGTGATGTGCTGTTCCGTCCGTTGACCGACGATGATGGTGGTTGGCTCAAGGCTGCGGCACAGCATCGCTTTATCACCGCCGAGACGGTTCAGCACCCGATGATGAATCAGCCGACAATCGTCGTCACTCAGGAGGTTGCGAACACCCTGGAGTCCTACCTGGATCTGCAGGCTGTCGCGTTTCGCGACGGTAATGACGATGTGCTTGTTGTTCAGGGCTTCTTGCGGCCCACACCCGTTGCCGGCAACGCTGACTTTGAATTGACGTTCACGGGCAAAACTCCCCCGGACCCGGCTCCAATCAATATCAACAAGCCGAATGCCGGTGGCTGGGGAACCGAATGGCAGGTTTTCAGACGAGCAAAAGGGACGTGGAACAATCCGAGCTTTACCTTTGGTTCCGCTACGGGGGGACGTAAAAAATTTGAATTGACGATCGTCAACGTTACGGACTTCGTCCCGCCTGTGCTGCTGAAAAACACCCTCAATGCGGCGCAGTTTCTCGATCTGAAAAAGTCAGACCTGGCGCTCAAATTCGTCCGTCTGAACTCACTGTTCGGCCCGGAACTGGTACAGCGCTCGAATATTTCCGTCGATGCCGTACTCGATTGGGACACACAATTTCTGCCGGAACCGCCCCCGGCATCAGATCTGTTCAACGAGCCGAACGGTGCGTTCAACGGCGCCAACGGGTTGTTTTTCTGGGAGCTGTTTTTCCATTTGCCTCATCTGGTCGCGACACGTCTACGGGCGGAGGATCGTTACCTGGAGGCGCAAAAATGGCTGCATTACCTGTTTGATCCGCAGGCGCCGGCGGATCCTGAGCAACCATCACGTACGAATCCAAAACCCCTGTATTGGCGCTGTCGGCCACTGAACGTCGAAGGCAATGTGGGCTGTGAAACCCGAGCCCCGACCGATCCGGACGCCATTGGCTATTCCGCGCCTTATCACTTCAAGGTTCTGGTGTTCACGGATTACGTCAAGAATCTGGTGGCCTGGGGGGACTGGTACTACCGCCAACTCACCCGTGACAGCCTGGTGGCGGCAAAGCTGTGCTACGTCCAGGCTGAGTTCCTGATGGGCCAACCACCGTTGGTGCGAACGGCCAACCGTTGGCAAACAGAGACGGTGGACAGTCTGTTAAACCGGAGCGCTTCGCGACCAGCGCTTGAGCAGTTTGAACAAACCCTCACGTACAGTCTGACGGACTTTCCCGCCGCCGCCGAGGCGCCTCCCGAGCTCGGGCTACTGGCAAACGAACCCTTCACCTGCCCGATCAATGAACAGTTGCTCGCGCTGTACGACTTGCCGGGCCAGCGCCTGCATAACCTGCGCAACAACCTGACACTGGATGGCAAACCGCTGGATATACCGCTCTTCAGCCCGCCCACGGATCCCAATCAATTGTTGCGTGATCTCGCCTCTGGAGGTGTTGGCGGGCCAAGACCGATGGGCGGGCGACTGGTGGTCGGTGCCTTCCGTTGGCGCGTGACGTTCGAGGTCGCGTTGCGTGCAGTGCAGGTCCTGCAGGAGTACGGCAATCAAGTACTGCGCTTGCTTGAGCAACGGGATCGCGCCGAACAGGAAGAAATGCAGCAAAACCATCTGGTGGAGCTTGGAACCTACGCCAAGACCGTACAGGAACAAACCATCGCCCAACTGCAAGCGAACGTGAACGCCCTGGCGCAAAGCCGGGCAGTCGCGCAGGAACGGGCTGATGCCTATGCACAACGCTATGGCGAGAATGTGTCGGCGGTTGAGTACGAGGTCATGGAAAATCTGTATCTGTCAAAACAATTGTCGTTGGCGGCCTCAAGCATCAAACCCGCCGGCGCGGTGCTTGCCTCTATGCCCAACATTTTTGGTTTTTCGAATGGTGGGCATCGTCTCGAGAAAACTGTCGATGCGGTTGTCTTCGGATTGGGCGTCGCCTCGTCGGTGGTGCAAATGGACGCAGACAAACAGGCCGCCACTGAAGGTTACCGCCGTCGACGCAATGAATGGGAACTGCAACGTGATCAGGCGTTGGCGGAAGTCCGTGCAATCGATGAGCAAGTCACCGCACAGACCTGCGCCGTGCAAGCGGCTCAAACCAGCCTGGAGCAAACCCTCAGGGCCAACAGTCAGTCGTTGACGGTTTACAACTTCCTCAAAAAGCGTGCGACCAATGCCGAACTGTTCGGCTGGTTGCTCGGCCAGTTCAAGGCGTTGCACTACCAGGCGTACGATGCGGTCGTCAGTTTGTGTCTCAGCGCCCAGGCCTCGCTGAGCGCCGAAACCGGCGATTACGACTCTCAGACTCCGTTGCCCCAAGTCTGGCTGGACAACCGCCACGGCCTGACAGCAGGCGAGCACCTGCGCGGGCATTTGCTGCGCATGGAGCGTGAGTATCTGCAACGGCATGAGCGACGGCTGGAATTGGTCAAAACCGTTTCGCTTCGGCAATTGTTCGAGGACACGATCGATCCGCAGCCGGGTTTTACCACCTGGCAGGAGGCATTGGAGCGGTTGACGGATAAAGGAACACTGGAGTTCAGGCTCACGCAGTTGCTTTTTGACCGTGACCATCCGGGGCATTACTGCCGGCAAATCAGCTCGGTCGAGGTCGATCTGCCGGTGCTGACCGGGCCTTTCCAGGATGTGCGGGCCACGTTGCTCCAGATCGGCAGCATGATCGCGACCAAGGCATCGACCCCGTCGGTGAGGTATTTGCACAAACCGGACGGCGCCGTGGCCCCTGCCGACGTGCAAATCAACCTGCGCAGCGGTCAGCAAATAGCTTTGTCGGTGGGGCTGGCCGACAACGGCATGACCGCGATGAAACCTGATGAAGGCTTGCTCAACCCCTTTGAAAATACCGGGGGAGTATCTCGCTGGAAGTTGAACTTTCCATGGCCGAAAAAAGAGCCACAGCTCGCCATGCTGCTCTCTTTGACGGACATCATCGTGCGCATCCGTTACACGGCCAAAGCCGGGGAGCCGACGTTCACTCGAGCCGTGGAAGACCTGGTGACCCGAGCCGAGATGCCAGCCCAGAGCTTTAACGTCGAAGGAGCAAGCCGTCGTGGGTAAACCGATTATTCTGGCCAATGAGAGTCTGGTGCTCGATGGCGAATTCGAGAAGGCATTCAGTCATTGGAAAAAGGGCCCGGTCAATCAGGACTGGCTGGGTACGGCGATGGAAATCTATGAGGGTGTACTGATTCGTTTTCTGAAGGCCGGCAATGAGTCTTCGGTCAGTCAGTCATTGACGGTTCCAAAAGATCCGGGTGCTCAAGCTCGCTATGCCCTCAGTTTCCTGTGCGAGATGCGGCATAGCGAAGCGGGCAGGATGGTTGTCAGTATCGATGGGCAGTCA
This sequence comes from Pseudomonas fluorescens, assembly GCF_000968015.1. GTDB lineage: Bacteria > Pseudomonadota > Gammaproteobacteria > Pseudomonadales > Pseudomonadaceae > Aquipseudomonas > Aquipseudomonas fluorescens_W. The sequence continues at coordinate 16,215 of NZ_LACH01000069.1, read as the reverse complement.
GAGGCACTGGAAATCCCGTTGCTGCCGGGTAAACCCCGGGATCCGGAGGAAGATCAAGCGCGTCTGAAGAGTGGTCAGCCGCTGGTGTTCAAGCCGATCCCGTACAAAGTCGACCTGGAGCTGCCGTTCCACGGTCAAGACACCATCACCGTCAGCGTGTTCAGCCCGCCCAACAAACTTGGCGACTACCTCTCGCAGGTCTGCATCACCCGAATCAAGCTTCAGTTGCATCTGGAACCGGCGCAGATGCAACCGCTGATGCTTGACGAAGAACTGGTGCCACCGTCGGGGACTTTGCACTTATGCCTGGGGGCCTCCGCGAGCCTTGCTCACCGGCTGAAATTCAGGCTTGCGCCAGACAACGCCTGGCTGGGCACCAAGGCCGCGTTGACCAGCAACGACAACCCGCAAGAGGCGATTGTCACATCGCCTGGCTGGGGCGTTGATCATCCGCTTGAGGATCAATGGCTGCTCGATTGCCCGTGGATCGGAGATGAGGAACCCTACCTCTTTTCGATGAACCTGCTTAACCAGTACACCGCCGAACCTTACCCGATCGCGGTGTCGCTGGGGCATCACCGCTTGATGTTTCGTGATGTGCAGGAAGCGGCTTACTACCCGATCCTGGGGCAAAGCGTTTGCCTGGGGGTTCGAGTGGCGTCGTATTACACCGGTCAGTTTCTCAGCGGACGGACGGTGAGCTGGACGGTCACCGCAACGGGCGTCAAAAGTGCTGCCGTCACCAATACCGATGGCTGGGCATACTTTCCTTTTGGGCCGACGGATGAGGGTGAATACGACATTCAGGCCTCGGTCGACAGCCCGTATTACGCCACTGGCGTCGTGACTCAAACGCTGACAGTGCGGGTTTTAGCGACCGATCCGTGGAAGGAGGTCTTGGCTGTTGTAGAGGAGCAGGGGGCGCCTTGGGAGGAAAGGATCGGCTATCCCAATCGGGGTTCAACCTATCAGGTTCACGTGAAACTCCCCGCGGTACTGTCGGGAACGGATGTGTGTCTGCACTGGAGCGGCGATTCTGCTGAACAATTGGGGGTTACCGTCAATCCGGCGCTTGAAACGCCGGTGCCGGTCGACGGCTCCGACGTTCTCTGGACGCTGACGAATGAGGACTGTCTTGACGGTCGGTTCGAGCTGTCGCTGGTCTGCTCGAAGTTGTTGCTGGCATCGCCGAAAAAACGCATGTCACTGGCGCGTAATCTGGTGAAGATCGGAGAGGTGCGAGAGGCCAACAAGTTTCCGGTGAAGGATGAACAGGAAAGTGTGCTGCTGAGGGTGCAGGTGTTGCATGTCGTGGCTAGCGGCGACGGTGGTCCCGTCATCAATGCACTGGTTGACTGGGAGACGCCCGGGGGCAACATCCCGACCCGCTCGGGAGCCGGTGGCTGGGCCAGTTTGCTGTATACGCCTGAACGCGATGGGCCTCACGTCATCACTGCCAAAGTCAGAGCTCACACAGAGGCGGTGCCAATTGAACAGCCTTTCAATGTGACGCCACTGGCGACCAGTCCATGGAAGAGCGAGGTCAAGATCCTGCTCGATAACGTCGAGGTTGATCGGGTCGCGCTTGGGGTGCTCTGTTGGCGTGGACAGACACATACCTTGAAGGTCGAGCCACTGTCCGGCAGCAGTTTGATCAACAAAAACATGACGTTGAACTGGCGCGGTGCGCCGCCGGCAATCGGGCTGGTGCCGAGTGATATCGGAACGCCCAGACCACTGCCTGCGGGCGGCCTGGAGTGGACGCTCGACTCTGAGGCCGATACCAGCCTCAGCGGTTTGTTCGAACTGAAATTGACCAGCGAGGGCTTGTCAGTTGATCGGGAACTGTTCGGGCGTTTGATATCCCCTGATCTGACTCAGGAAGTGGCTCTGGTGCTGGACCAAACACCGGCTGCACTGGGCAATCAACCGTTGTATCCATGTTTGGGCGCGTTGCACCGCTTCATCGTCTTGCCCAATGCTCTCAGCCCTCTGGTAGGCCTTTCGGCGCGGCTGTTGTGGTCGGGAACATCGGCCGAGCAACTCGGTGCCAAAGTCGAACCTTTACTTGATCAGCTGCAGGCAATCGGTGACGGCGGCGCCCGCTGGACGTTGGACTTTACCGCCAGTGAAAAGCCTGGCCAATTTGCCCTGGCGTTGGTACTGCCGCAGCTGGATTTCGTTGCCACAGCCAAGCCGATGACGCTGGCGCATAACAAAGTCAGGATAGAGACGTTTCGTGAATCGCCTGTGGACCCGGTCGTCGGACAAGACCCCGCCTGGCAGTGGGTTCGGGTGTTCTCTCATTTCACCGGGAATGCCGTGGATCAGGTGCCGGTGACATGGACGACATCGGGGAGCTCAAGTGAGGTGAAAACCGATGCCGATGGCTGGTCCGGTTTTGCTTATGCACCCGCAACCGGTAATTCGGAGCATCGGGTGGAGGCGTTGGTGGTGAGCCCTTACGACGGTTATCAAGAGCAACACGCCATGACGGTCACTGCGCTAGCGAGTGATCCGTGGGAAGGGCTGAGGGTCAGTTTTGACAAGCAACCCTTCCAGCCGTGGGGCGAAAAAACCTACTTCCCGCGTCGCAAGGGGGAGCATTCTGTCGATCTGGAGGCCGCCAGTAACAGTCCCTTGTTTGGACATCCCTTGACACTAGGAATGACCGGCACCGGACCTGCCGAACTGGGTATCAGGTTTTTGTCGCAAGGGCTTGGCGTGCCCCGGTCATTCTACGACGTGGGATTGCAGTACCTGTTCAACGTTGGCGATTTGAAGGACGGCAGTTTTGCGTTGCGCCTGTCGTCTGAGCGACTGGCGAGCCTGTCGCCGGCGAACGCGATGTCGTTGGGTGAGGGCTCGCAAGTGGTGAAAATCGCCGAGCGTCAGCGGGTCAACCAGACGCTGCTGTGGGGCGCGCAGGTGTCGGAACAGATTACCGTTGTCTCAAGCATAACCGGCAAACCGATGTCGGGCCTGACCGTGACCTGGCGCAGCCCTGATCTTGGCGTAATCACATCGATCACCAATTTTTACGGGGTGGCGAAGATCCGTTTCATGCCAGCCACACCGGGCGCGTTTGAACTGACGGCGTCGGTCGGGGATGCGCTGAACTCGGATTCGGTTTCGTTGCCGTTTTACCTGAGTGAACCTCGTCAGATAAAACAGTTGGTCAGCGATGATCCGCCCGGTTTTCCGGGGCAAGAAATGACCGCCCGGGTTTTGGTGGTTTCAGCCAACACGGATGAGCCATTGGCGAATGTCGAGGTGATGTGGGAATACGACAACACGTCCTTGGCGCCAACACTGACCGATGCGGATGGAAAGGCCACGGTTCGCTTCACCCTGGGGGCCTCAGGTGAGACTTTGTTGTGGGCATCGGTGAAAGGGGGCGTGGCTGGATGGGATACGAAATCGCTGGTATTGACCGTTCTTGAAGCGAATCACGCGGCTGTCGAGTCCGTTGTCGCGTCGGTGAATCCGGTTCCGGTGAGCACGTTTGTCACGATGACTGCGCAGATAGTGGACAGGGAAACCCGTCAGCCAATGTCAGACAGGCGCATTCTGGTTTCCAATAATGGCGCGCCATTCATCGATGCCACTACCGATCGCAACGGACAATACCTGCACTATTGGAGGCCGATGTACACATCGGATGTCGTGTCCCTGGCCGTCAAGGTCGAGAATTCTGATGGTTCCTCAGACATTGGCGCCGTACATGTCACGGTAGTGAACTGATTGAAAAATCAAAACGCGGCGCTTCTTTTCCAGCTCAGATATTGCGTCACCAGTTCGGCCCCCAACTCTGAGGGCCGAGCATCTACAACGGGAACTCCATGAGCACTCAACCGCTCATGGAGTTCCGCCCGTTCATTCAAATATTCCACCGTCCCGCAATAGGCCAGCGCCTCCGACAAGGTTTGCACCGGCGTATGCCGCAGCGTGTCGAGGACGTCCTCACGCAGACTGGCCACCAGCACCCGATGCTGTTTGCTCAGTCGTCTGACGGCGGTCAGCAGTTCTTCGTCGTCTTCATCCCGCAGGTTGGTCACCAGCACCACCAACGCCCGGCGTTTTTGGCGGGCCAGTAACTCGTTGGCGGCGGCTTGGTAATCAGCGGGGCGTTGGGTGCTGTTGAGGTCGTAGACGGTATTGAGCAGGACCTTGAGTTGTTCAGTGCCTTTGACCGGGGCGAGGTAATGCGGCCGGTCGTTGGCGAAGGTGCTCAGGCCCACTGCGTCGCCTTGGCGCAGGGCGACGTAACTGAGTAGCAGACAGGCATTGAGCGCGTGGTCGAAGTGCGACAGCTCATCGTCCTGGCTGCGCATGCGCCGGCCGCAATCGAGCATGAAGATGATCTGCTGGTCGCGTTCGTCCTGGTATTCGCGGGCGATGGGCGTGCGTTGGCGGGCGGTGGCTTTCCAGTCGATCTGGCGCAGGCTGTCGCCTTCGCGGAATTCGCGCAGTTGATGAAACTCCAGGCCCAGGCCGCGTCGTTGGCGTTGGCGCACGCCGAGTTGGCTGAGCCAGTTGTCGACTGCCAGCAGTTGGCCGCCGTACAGGCGGGCGAAGTCCGGGTAGACGCGGGTGCTGTCGACCACATTGAGCAAGCGTTTGTCGGACCACAGCCCCAATGGGCTCGGCAGGTTGATTTCGCAGAACTCGAAACTGAAGTGCCCGCGCTTGAGAGGGCGCAATCGATAACCGATCTGGCTGTGCTGGCCAGGTTGCAGGTCGACCGACAGAGGAAGGTTTTCGAAGCTCAGGCCTTCCGGCACATGGTCGAAAATCTGTACGGTCAGTGGCTGAGCGAAGTCATGTTCGAGCTCCAGTCGCACTTCACCCCATCGACCGAGTGCAAGGCTGCCGGGCATTTGTCGATGGAGGCGGGGCGAGGGCAGTCGTTTGAGGCGGACGACGTCGAGTATTGCCAGGGCCAGCAGTGCCAGCAGCAGTCCCCAGTTGATCGACAACAGGCTCGATGGAACCGCGAATTCCAACGCTCGCAACGCGCCCAGCACGATGCCGATGGCCAGCAGCAATGCAAGCCAGATCAGCAGCAGGCGCGAGGGTTTCACAGGCGCGGCGCCGGCACTTGATCGAGCAGTTGCTTGAGTACTTGATCGACGTCCAGCCCTTCGATGTCCAGTTCCGGCGCAATCCGCACACGGTGACGCAACACCGCGAGGGCGCAGCCTTTGATGTCATCCGGAATCACAAACTCGCCGCCACGCAACAACGCTCGCGCCCGAGCGCAGCGCACCAGGGCAATGGAGGCCCGAGGCCCGGCACCGAGGATCAGGCCCGGCCAGTTGCGGGTAGTGCGGGCCAGGCGCACGGCATAGTCGAGGACTTGATCGTCCAGCGGCAAATCGCTGGCAATGCGTTGCAAGGCCAGCACGTCCTTGGCTTGCAACACCGTGCGCAGGGGTTGCACATCGAGCATGTCGGCCCGGGTCGAGCGACTGACCTGGCGGACCATGTTCAGCTCCTGATCGGCGTCGGGGTAGTCCATGCGCACCTTGAGCATGAAGCGATCAAGCTCGGCTTCCGGCAGCGGGTAAGTGCCTTCCTGTTCGATGGGGTTTTGTGTGGCGAGCACCATGAACGGTTGCACGATGGGCAGGGCGCGGCCTTCGAGGGTGACTTGTCGTTCTTGCATGGCTTCGAGCAGCGCGGCCTGGGTTTTCGCCGGGGCGCGGTTGATCTCGTCGGCCAGTAAAAGGTTGGTGAATAAAGGACCTTTGCGCAGTTTGAATTGCTCGGTCTGCATGTCGTACACCGCGTGCCCGGTGACGTCGCTGGGCATCAGGTCCGGGGTGAACTGGATACGTGCGAACTCGCCGCCGAAGCAGCGGGCGAGGGCGCGTACCAGCAACGTCTTGCCCAGCCCCGGCACGCCTTCGAGCAGCACGTGGCCGCCGGCGATCAGCGCGGTGAGGACGTCGTCGATCACGGTGTTCTGGCCGATCACGGCTTTCTGTAATTCGGTCCGTACCGCTTGGGCCAGTTGGCTGGCGCGTTGACGTTGCTGCGCCGCGTGGCTCAGTGTGCCGGGCTCGATCTGTTCACTCATGGATTCCGGAGCCTTGCTAACAGTTAAATGTGTTTTATCTTCCATAAATCAGTCACTTACCTAATCTAACTTTTTTTCACGTATTTTTTGCGCGTGGAACGAGTGAGCGACTACCAATCTGCTTCATTGCAATCCCATGGCACCCCTCATTTGAGCACTCGACAGAAATGGAGGTTAGTCCATGATGGTCAACGGTACGCGATTCAGGCTCGATGACGAAACTGAAGAAAATCCAGTTCGAGTGATCGAGCTTTCGTCCATGAACTCGACCTAGGTGCACTTAGGTTTGAAGGTGTTGCCTGCTTGTTACTGCGCTGCGATGAAGATCGCTAGGGAGGCCGGTGAAGCCCTTGAAAGCGTCCTCTGGTTTTGGAGCAACATCGAGGGGCTGCTTCTGGCCCAGAGTGTGTAAAAACGCTCATGGCCTGATCGTCTTGGGTCATTGACGTTCGTTAGTTGAGCGATCGCACGGTCAATGCTTCGAGTCGCATCGGTCGCGACCTGGAACACGTCAACGCTGTTTTTACAGTCTCTGGGATGGGCCAAAATCAGCCTCTTTTATGCCGACAGCGCCTTCATCAAACCGTTGGCACCGATGATTTTCATGACCCGTTTCAGGTTGTAGGCGAGCACATTCAGACTCATCTCCGCACTCACCCCGGCCAGCTTTCGCGTCAGGAAGTGCGTCGCACCCATCCATTGTTTGAGCGTCCCGAAGGGATGCTCATCCGTCCGTTTTCGGACTCGCATCATCTCCGGGGCTTTGCTCAGCCGAAGCTGCATTTCCTCCAATACGGCTTCATGCTCCCAGCGCCGAATTCGTCGTTCCGTGCTCGGTGTGCACTGCGATTTCAACGCGCAGTCCCGGCATTCCGAACTCCAGTAACGATGCAACTTCAGGCCTTTTTCAACGTAAGAATAGTGCCAGATCAGCGCCTCTCCAGCCGGGCAAATGTATTCGTTCTTTGCCGCGTCATAGACGAAGGCATCGTTATTGAAACGCCCGTCAGCCTTGGCTCCAGAGGTCATCGGCTTGGGTACATAGGCGGTGATGCCGGCATCGTGACAAGCCAGGATTTGTTCGCTTTTGAAATAACCTCGGTCCGCCACCACCGACAACGTTTCTGACGCTATCGCCTCGCGGGCCTGCTTGGCCATTGAACTGAGTTGATCGCGGTCGGAACCGACGTTGCTCACCTCATGTGCAACGATCAAATGGTGCTGAGTATCGACCGCTGTCTGCACGTTGTAGCCGACGATTCCTGCGCCCGCGTCATCATGGAACGGGCGTCTGGATCGGTCAGTGAGAACTGTTTATCCGGCGACTCATTGAGCTGGGTTTCGATAGCCTGAAGCTCCTTCATTTGAGTTTTGAGCTTGGCGATTTTCTCTTCCAGCCGCACGGCGCTGGGCTCGGAAGCTGTTGGTTCTTGCCGATCGGCAGCATCGAGTGCCGCCAGGTAACGATTGATACTCGATTCAATTTCTTCCATGCGCCGTTTCAGTTTGGCGCTGGTGAAATTGCGGTCGCGGTTGTTGACTGCTTTGAATTTACTGCCATCGATGGCGACCAGATGTTCTCCAAACAATCCCAACTGCTGACACAGCACAACGAACTGGCGACAGACGCCTCGGATGGCCTTGCTGTTGTCTTTTCGGAAGTTGGCGATGGTCTTGAAGTCCGGCATCAAACGCCCGGTCAACCACATCAGTTCGACGTTTCGCTGGGCTTCTCGCTCCAAACGTCGGCTCGATTGGATGCGGTTGAGGCAGCCGTAGATGTAGATCTTTAGCAAGATCGCGGGGTGGTAAGCAGGCCGGCCAGTATCGGCTGGAATGGCACCTTCAAAACCCAGATTGACCAGATCCAGTTCGTCGACAAAGACGTCGACTACGCGCACCGGATTGGAATCGCTGACGTAGTCGTCGAGGCTCTCGGGAAGTAAGGTGCCTTGGCCTCGATGTTCACCTTGGATAAAGCGCTTCATGGGCGATCCCTGCGATGAAATCCTCAGAAATCATAGCAAGTGTTCGCGAAGGCGTTTTTACACACTCTGGGCCGATTGTTGCCCATTGAGCAGAAGGATTCATAATAACCTCGCGGCACAAGCCTTGGCTTGGTGTCGGTGGAAACCCAGCAGCAGAGTTCTGGATCATCAAGCACGGTATCAAATCCACGGGCATGCCTGTCTGGGGTAAAAGCATGGCCGATCCCTATATCTGGGGAATGGTCGCCTTTCTTTAGCAGCTTCCTGGTATGGATGCTCAGGAATACAGAGCGCTAGCCGCGAGCAGCGGTGGCCAGCAGCATGGTGGTGTAACCAAGATGCATAACCATGAAGGTCAGGATGATGGGCAAAAAGAAGCGACATCTGGACATCGTCATGATGCAGGGGGCACTGAAGAGTTCACCGAAGCTGACGTTCACCGCGGTGACGCAAGCGGCGCCCATGCTCCCGGTGATGTGCTCAAAGCAATGCGGCGTAGGTAGATATCCTGGTTCCAGAGAGGGTGGCTGCTCAGACAGAGTTCCTTGTTTTGAAGCGAAGCGGTCCGATCTGTTGGCAGCGGCTCGTCAGCGGCTACGGCATCACTGATTGCCCAGGTTGGGCGTGGGCGTTTTGAGGGTTGAGCAAGCGCCTTCGAGCGACCCTGCGGTCGCTCGAAGGCGCTCCGGTTACTTCAGGTTGCCGCTGAGGAATTGCTGCAGGCGCTCGCTTTTGGGGTTGCCCAATACGTGCTCGGGCGCACCCTGCTCTTCGACCCGCCCCTGGTGCAGGAACAGCACCTGGTTCGACACTTTGCGCGCAAAGCTCATTTCGTGGGTCACCATGATCATGGTGCGGCCTTCTTCGGCCAGACCCTGGATCACCTTGAGCACTTCACCCACCAGTTCCGGGTCCAGGGCCGAAGTCGGCTCGTCGAACAGCATGATCTCCGGTTCCATGCTCAGGGCACGGGCAATGGCGACCCGTTGCTGCTGACCACCCGAGAGAAACGCGGGGTATTGATCTGCAACCCGTGCCGGCAAACCGACCTTGTCCAGGTAGCGCCGGGCGCGATCCTCTGCGTCCTTCTTGCTGACGCCCAGCACCCTGCGTGGGGCCATGGTGATGTTGTCGAGCACGGTCATGTGGCTCCACAGGTTGAAGTGCTGGAACACCATCGCCAGGCGAGTGCGGATGCGTTGCAATTCATTGGCGTCGGCCACGCGCATGCCGTGGCGGTCATGGACCATTTGAATCGGCTGGTTGTCCAGGCTCATGGCGCCGTCGTTGGGCGTTTCCAGGAAGTTGATGCAACGCAGAAAGGTGCTCTTGCCCGAACCACTGGCGCCAATCAAGCTGATCACATCGCCGGTATTGGCGTTTAGCGAAACGCCCTTGAGGACTTCATGGTTGCCGTAACTTTTGTGCAGGTTTTCAACGGTCAGTTTGTACATGAACAAGCATCCTGAATTAGTGAGCCGGGCCAAGGAAAGACAACCAACGGCGTTCAGCTAGGCGGAACAGGCCGACCAGGGAGAAAGTGACTGCCAGGTAGATCAGCGCAGCGATGCCGAACGACTGAAAGGTCAGGAAGGTTGCCGAGTTGGCGTCTCGCGCGACTTTCAGGATGTCCGGGATGGTCGCGGTGAAGGCCACGGTGGTCGAGTGCAGCATCAGAATCACTTCGTTGCTGTAGTAAGGCAGCGAGCGACGCAGGGCGGACGGCATGATCACGTAGGTGTACAGCTTCCAGCCCGTCAGGCCATAGGCCTTGGCCGCTTCGACTTCACCGTGGTTCATGCTGCGAATCGCCCCGGCGAAGATCTCCGTGGTGTAGGCGCAGGTGTTCAGGGCGAAGGCCAGGATCGTGCAGTTCATCGCATCGCGAAAGAACGCATCCAGTACTGGCTGAGCACGCACCGCGGCCAGGCTGTAAATGCCGGTGTAGCAAATCAGCAACTGGATATACAGCGGCGTACCGCGGAACAGGTAGGTATAGAACTGCACCGGCCAGCGCACCCAGATATTGGTCGAGACCCGGGCAATCGACAGCGGGATCGACATCACGAAACCGAAGAAGATCGAGGCACTGAGCAGCCAGAGGGTCATGGCCAGCCCGGTGATGTGATTGCCGTCCTGGAACAGGAAAGGTTTCCAGTATTCCTGCAGTAGCTCGATCATCGCACGGCCTCCCGGGTGCCTGCGGCGTAGAAGATTTCCATCCGGCGCAAGACGTAGTTCGAAGCGGTGGTTATCACCAGATAGATCAAGGCGGCCAGAATCAGGAAGAAGAACAGCTGATAAGAGCTCTTGCCCGCGTCCTGGGCCACCTTGACCAGATCGGCCAAGCCAATGATCGACACCAGCGCGGTGGCCTTGAGGATCACCATCCAGTTATTACTGATGCCCGGCAGGGCAAAACGCATCATTTGCGGGAACACCACTAAGCGAAAGCGCTGAGCGCGGGTCAGGCCGTAGGCGGTAGCCGCTTCCATCTGCCCTCGCGGTACGGCAAGGATGGCGCCACGGAAGGTTTCGGTGAAATAAGCCCCGTAGATGAAGCCCAGGGTAATGACCCCGGCGCTAAAGGGGTTGATTTCGATATAGTCCCAGCCCAGTGCTTCGGTCAGGCTGGTCAGCCAGGTTTGCAGGCTGTAGAAGATCAACAGCATCAGCACCAAGTCCGGCACCCCGCGGATCAGCGTGGTGTAGGCCTGCGCAGGGACGCGCAGCAGTGCCGATTTCGAAAGCTTGGCGCTGGCGCCGATCAGGCCCAGGCCAACGCTCACCAGCAAGCACAGAAAGGATAATTTGACAGTCATCCAGGAGCCTTGCAGCAACAGCGGGCCGAAACCCTTAAGGCTAAAGCCTGACAGCCCAAGAATCTGCAATAGGTTTTCTAGCATTGAGCAGCCCTACGTCAATCAAAAAAGTGCCCATCCGGAAATGGGCGCAGGGTCATTATTTGCCGCTGTAGAGATTCAGATCGCCAAAGTGCTTCTGCTGGACGGCCGCATAGGTGCCATTGTCGTGCAGTGCCTTGATACCTTTGTTCAGCAAGGCCTGCAGCTCGGCGTTGCCTTTGGTGAGACCCACGGCGGTTTTGGCTGGTAGCAGGGGGCTTTCGACCAGCTCGCTGACTTGGAAGTCAGCGCCTGGTGGCGACTTCAGGAAGCCCAGTTCGGCTTGCAGCATGTCCTGGATTGAGGCATCGAGGCGTCCGGAGATCAGATCAGCGTACACCTGGTCCTGGTTGGCGTAGGCCTGGGTCTCTACCCCGGCCTTGTCCAGCACGGCCTTGGCGTAGGCTTCCTGGATGGTGCCTTGCTCGTAGCCGACTTTCTTGCCCTTGAGGAGCGCCGGATCAGTGCCGATGGCCGCGCCTTTCTTGAATACCAGCGCGGTCGGGCCAGAGAACAGCTCGCTCGAAAAATCGATGACTTTCTCACGCGCTGGCGTGACGGTCATGGAAGAGATCACGCCATCGAACTTGTTGGCCTTGAGGCCGGGAATCATGCCGTCGAAGTCGCTTTCAACCCACTTGCACTTGACCTTCAGCTCAGCGCAGATCGCGTTGCCCAGGTCGATATCGAAGCCCGCCAGGCTGCCATCGGCGGCCTTGGATTCGAACGGCGCATAAGAGGGGTCGACGCCAAAGCGCAACTCCTTGTACTCCTTGGCCAGCGCAGAACCGGCAGCCACACACAAAGCCAATGCAGAAAGAGTGAGAAATGCTTTTTTCATTATTTTATTCCCAAGGACCATCGAAAACGCTTGTGCCGCAAGAGCGCGTGTACTGCGCGGCGAAATGTCTTATGCACACGCAGATACTTGTACAGACAAGAATATGCAATCACCCGGCCAATTCGCGGATTGGGCGTTTGAGAAAGCGCGTACAGCGCTCTGGGGTGGGCTTGACAGGCAGGTTAGCGCAGGGGGTGAGGCAGCCTGCGAGGCTGTTACCAAAGCAGGTTTTTACACCCGGCTGGGGTATGCGGTAACAAAGTGTGAGATTAAGGGCGCCGACTTTCCTGGCTCAATCCTTGATGCTCCAGCAGCATCGACGGTCAGAACGGCGGAGTGTCATCGTAGGCATTGAGTGGTCATGTGTACGACGAGTTCGACCCTGGGAACATGAAGCTGTATTGCAGGAAATGTAAAAAACGTTTTAGAGCAAATTTGACAGTCGGAATCGGAACGAAAATCGCGTTCCTACGTAAAATTTACGTCGGCTGACTAACCAATCGCCGACAGATTATGTAGGAACGCAGATAGGGCTCAGATTGAGTCAATGATAGCGGCCATCGTCTGTGACAATCCGAGATGGTGCTGGCCGCGCTTCAACGTTCCAACCCTCGTGTTGGCAAACGGCATAGATTATTATTCTGTATGCATGTACAGTTAATGGGTTCTTGCGGTCTTACTCATTGCCTAAGTGTTGAAGCCCTTAGGCGGTGTCACGTGTCGAGATAAGCCCTGAAGTTTGTTGGGTAAGGTGTTATTTTCAGTGATTCCATATTGATACTATCGGAACGGAATTCGACCTATGATCACACTGAAAACTGCCATTATTCACAGCTTCAAGAAGCTGGCCAAGACCAGCTTTATCTCCGAGGTGGTCAAGAAGGATGTGGCGCTCGATACTGAAAATCCCGCGTTGCATTTTCTGGTCAATGGCATCTACGGCCTCATCGGCAAAGAAGGCAACAGTGTGGTCTATGGCCAGTTTGCCAGTGATGACCGTCAAGGGCCGTTTCCAGAGCGTTTTACCGCGTTCGTAGAAGTACAAGATGATGAAACGCAATTTATCGACTTGACCCACTTGGCTATGGACCAACTGGTGGAGCAAGCCGGTAATCAAGTCTTGTCCAATGGTGGACACATCCTGTGTGCCCAGTACACCTCGGGCGCAACCGACTTTTTCCTGGTCGCCAGCATGAAGGAGCGCGGTGGTATTCAGCTGGACGAAAACTATGTGCCGAAGGAAATTCAGGAGGTCGATCTCAACAAGGTTCAGCAGGCTGCCAGGATCAACTTGGCTAGCTTCGTCGCCATAAAGGCTATGGCTGCTGCCGCTGCCTCGCCTGAGCAGGATGGGGATGACGCGGAAGAGGAAATAGATTCAACCTACCTGTGCTTCATCAGCCGCGGCCGTGATAGTCAGGCATCCGACTATTTCATTTCTGCACTGGGTTGTGCGAAAGGAGTGGCCTCCAGACGCGCTACCAAAAATGCCATCGATAACGTTGCCCGGTTTTTTCGCGACAAAAAACCGTTAAAAAGCTTTGGTTATTAGGCCAAAGAGGCGGTGATCAAATATCTGGAGGAGCAGTTGGCCGCAGGCAAGTCTGCGCGCCTGGACGCCATCTGCCACGTCGCCGTCGCACACATACCCGCTGATTTAGTGGATGAAATCGCTGGGCTGAAAGACTATTTGAATAGTGAGAAACACAAGGTGCCGGACGACTTTACGGTCAATGCGAAATCGCTGAAAGAGAAGACCCGGATCAAGGGGGACGCAGCTAACTGGTCGTTGCAATTCGAGCGTGGAGCGTTAGGTAAGGATCCGGCCGCAGACGTTTACTACGATGAGGGACGGAAGAGGTTGACCCTGTCCAATCTGACTGCCGAACTGGTTGATGTGATCGAGAAAGAATTGCTGGCAAGGGCTGGCTAAAAATGTTTTCCCATGTGGTAGCTCTCTACCGTGCCCTCGGAGTACCCGCCTTTGAGGATGGGGTCATCCGCTATGAGGGGAGGCCAACGCCCGACATTATCGGCGCGTTGCGAATGTGTGATGACCTGCCCGCAGCCTATGGCAAGTTCGAGCATTGCTCTGACGAAGCTGACTCTCTCGATATTGAGTTTCGCTTGCCATCGAACGAGGCGGGCCGGTTCTACGCGAACTTAGGCGAGTTTGTCGCTCGTAATGGCTCATTGGGCAAGGGCCAATTTCCGAGCAACGTGTACATTGTTGAGCTCCGTTGGGCGGATAGTGATGACACCGAACCTCCGGCGATTAAGGCGCTCAGGCGCGTCTGCCGGCTGATCGAGCTGCTTGCACTGCTAGCGATCGGCGTCGACAAAGACAGCAGCCCAGATGGTTATAACCTGTTTTTTGCCTTGCCTCCTGATGGGGCTAAGCCTCCGAGAACTTTTCTGTTGCCTACTCAGGTTGACGTCAAGGTTCTTGACTATGAGCTCAACCACCTGAGCTTGTTGGAAGAAATACTCAATCGAAAAAACGAAAACAAGGCGCACCTCTCCGAACGAAAATTAATGATTCGGATGGCGGTGGCGAGCGTCATCGAGAAGTTTGAGAGTGAGCCGAATCTGTTCTTGGTGATCGTGCGGGAGTGGCGGGAGGTCCTCGCCACGTACCGTGCGAATCTGCAAACCTACGTCTATAGCTTCTCGTTTGAGCGGGTCAGGCGCGAGGTGGCCCAGGCTGAAATCGACTATGGCACTAAGCTTAGTGGGGTGCTGGGCGACATCGCCGGCAAGATGCTCGCCCTGCCGATATCGTTGGCGGGTCTGGTCGTGCTGGAGAAAACAACCTCAAGATTCGAAGGTTTTATCCTTGTCCTTGGGCTGGCAGTGGTCTCTGTGGTTCTGCTTGCGATCCTTCACAATCAAATGCTGCAAACGGAGCGCCTGCTACACAGCTTCAATGTCATCTTCGATGATTTTAAGGACAAGATAAAAACCTATCCCCCAAAACTTCAGGGTCTGCTCAGGATCACCATCGACCAAGTCGACAAGCAGGGCCGAACGCTAACCAGGACCTTTCGCTTGCTGAAGGGGCTGTCCCTGCTGCCAATCGTCGGGGCCTTGCTGCTGGCCGCGATAAAATACTGGGACGGTTTCGTATGGCTATTGATGACCATCCTGTCGATCGTGTTTTCCGCGCTCAACGTAGCCCCTGACTTTCTCAGCCCGTAAAGGTTTGTGTAACACGTTCGCTGCCTCCTCTAGCTGTGCGCAAACGACTTATGCAACTGGAGCGAACCGTAAGCGTACCTAAAGACAAGATCGAATCAGCTGACGCAGACATGTGTCTTATAACTAGCTTCCATGCGGACAGTTGGTACCCATAACCTTGTACTCCAAAGTGTTGAGCTTGCCCGCCGAGTCTTCATAGGTCATGCGCGAAGGCGCCACACTGCAGGTTTTGTTGGCTTGAGTGACACTGACTACCTTCTGAATATCGAGGTTCATTCCGTATTCATAATGAACAACTTCAGGTGCAGTCTTTCCATTTCTCAAGGCGTATTGCTCCATCGCCTGTTGGTTCTCTTGCATCATTCGACCATAAACGCGGTCTCCACCTCCTTCAGCCATGGCCAAAGAAGACAAGGTCAAGATAGAAACGGCAAAAAATACTTTTAATGCTTTCATGATTTTCTCCTAGTGCTCACTTACTACTGACTAGAGGATAGCCAATAATGCCTTTCAGAAAGCTGCCGCGAATATTACTTATGTGTAAGGTCGCCTGGAGGAAAACGCTCACGACTGTCTTCAATGACACAAAGCGCATAAACGACGCTGGCCACGAGACCCAGGGTCGCAAGCGCTTTGGCCTGCTTGTCGGAAACGGAAACATCGATCAACGTCCAGTCAGCTACCAGGCAATACGCTTTGCCCGGAAAATGCGCCTCAACAAACGACACTGCTTCGGCATCACTCAGAACACTGCCAACTGTTTCCTTTACCAGCCAGCAAATCGATCAAGCCCGACATTTCCATACATTCCTCCGGGTCTGCCTCAGAGGAAATACACCTTCACTCTTGCAGTTAATCCGTGTCGAACAGGGTCTATTAGCCTCAAGCGTCGATCTCTATCAGCCCTGTTGTGACGCAGTACCGATAGAGTTCGGTCCCAGATTGAATATAAGGGTCGTCCCCTGCCCAACCAGAAAATCAGACCGCTGAATGATGTGGTGCAGGCAACCAGGGGCCGTGCAGTAATGGCGCAAGCAGTCGTGGACACGATCACTTCAGAGCCCGCTTCCTTGCGATCGTGTGGATTCAACAGCGAGGCGCCGACGGCGCATCAAGCGGTAAGCTGCCGGGATGACAAACAGAGACAGTAAGGGCGCGGTGACCATGCCGCCGACCATGGGTGCGGCGATGCGACTCATCACT
>NZ_LACH01000068.1 GCF_000968015.1 Pseudomonas fluorescens | reverse complement strand
GGAGCGAAGGAACGCCGAGCCCAAGCGAGGGGCCGGACGCTCGGGGCGAGCGTTTTTTTGCTTACTTTTTTTAGGCGCTTGTAAAAAAAGTGAGTCGCCGTAAGGGCGAAACCCTAAGTCGCCGTTACCGCAGAAACGGATATGTACACCACCAACCCAGAACATGGTCGGCCCAAAGGCCGCCAAGATCACAACCGTCAGTAACCGTCGGAGCCGTAATCGACCTCAAAGTCGAAACCCGTAACGCGCTCCACGCCAGTTTCCAGCCGACCATCAGGCAAAAGCCGCAACCATCGATACCCCGGCGCCTGATCACTGACCTTGAAATCATCACTGCCCGGTTCGAACTGAATACACGTCGAAGGCGACGCAATCAGCCGCACCCCCTTGCGAACCTGATCGATCTCCTGATGCACATGCCCCCACAAAACAGCGCGCACCTGCGGAAACCGATCCAGCACGGCAAACAACGCATCTGGATTGCGCAATCCAATCGGCTCCATCCAAGCACAACCAATGGACACCGGATGATGATGGAAACACACCAGATGATGCCGCTCCGGCGCCTCACTCAACGAACGCACCAGCAACTGCAACTGCGCATCCTGCAAGAACCCCGGCACCGACCCCGGTACGGCCGAATCCAGCAACGTGACGCGCCAATTACCGACATCCACCACCGGCTCCAGCAACGCACTCTGCACGGCAGCCTCAGCCATGATCCGCGGCTCATCATGATTACCGGGAATCCAGCGCGCCGGCGCATCAAGCTGCCGCGTCAAGTCGCGAAACTGCTGATAGGACTCCAGCGTCCCGTCCTGAGAAAGATCGCCACTGGCAATAATCAGATCGATCTGTGGCTGCTGAAGCCGCACCAACTCGATGACCTTTTGCAGGCTGTCACGCGTATTCATGCCCAACAACGTCCCGTCCGTCTCGGCAAACAGATGACTGTCGGAAAGTTGCACCAGCAACGCCGAATCGGCGGTGGTCAAAATGGATACGCTCGGCAAGGCGTTCTCCCAAGGCTGAATCACGGATGGATGAGTGCCGCAATTATGCTGGGGGACGATCAAAAGGGGAAACTTGTGAACCTGACGCAGTTCACAGCTAGCGCCCTATCTCCCAAATATGCTCTTTTTTTGGCGGTGGTCATTGTCGTCAGGCAAGGCGCCGCGACGACTCATAGCTGGCTATGGGGAGGAGCGGCAACGCAGCATGGCGACAATGAACACCGCCAAAAATGAGCATATTTGGGAGATAGGGCGCTCAACGAACGACGGCGTACTCATGTCCGCAGGCCAGGCAATGGCTCAGCCATTCGCCCAGAAACATATTCAGTTGAGCCTTCTCGTCCGGCTGATGCATTGAGGCATTCGGGTAAGGATAGATGCCGCGAAAGCGTCGCGCATGTTCGGCGCTGACGACTTCGGCCATGCACGCATCGTGATAGACCTGAACTTCCAGTTGCGGCACCGGTAGCCACGGCAGGCTGTGTTCCTGGCGCACTTGCAGGGTTGTGGTGTACGGACAGACCTGTAGCACTTCGAGGGCCAGCACGCCGAGCATCTGGTCGCCGTGGGTCACGGCAATGCGCCGCGCCTCCGGCTCGTTGCGCATGTCGGGCAACAGTCGCATCAGGCGTGCGTAGTTGGCCTCGCAGGAGGCTTGCAGCCCCACAAGGTCAACCCGATAGCGATCGCGCAGTTTGTTTACGACCATAACCCCCTCACTTCAGCGCGGTTCAAAGCTAGCCATTGCAAGGCAATGATGCTGGCCGCGTTGGCAATTCGTCCGTCGCGTACGGCCTGTAGGGCATCTTCGAACGCCCAGACCGTGACGCGGATATCTTCTGCTTCTTCCTCCAGCCCATGCAGGCCGCCGACGCCGGTGCTGTTGCAACGCCCCAGGTACAAATGCACAAATTCATTGCTGCCGCCCGGCGATGGAAAGTATTTGGTCATCGGCCAGAGCGCCCCGAACACAAGCCCAGCTTCCTCCTGCCCTTCGCGGTGAGCAACTTCTTCCGGCACTTCTTCCTTGTCGATCAGACCGGCGACCAGTTCGATCAGCCATGGATTGTCGGTTTTGCCCATGGCACCGACGCGAAACTGCTCGATCAACACCACTTCGTCACGCTGCGGATCGTACGGCAGCACGCACACTGCATCGTGGCGAACGAACACTTCACGATTGATCTCGCGACTCATGCCGCCGGCAAACAATTCGTGGCGCAAGTGCACACGATCGAGCTTGTAGAAGCCCGTGTAGCACTTTTCGCGCCGAACGATATCAACGGCGGTCGGAATGGCGTTGGCAAAATCAGTCATGACTATCCTCTTTACTGCAAATCCGTTATGAGGCTCCTTTTTGTTACTTGCAACCTCGACTTCGCGCCATCCTAACGCGCCCGCGACCTTTGATGCAGCCCCTTTACAGTCAGCGGGATAGACGGTGAGGGCGAAACCAACTCTAATTAGCTTAGTGGCGAACTGACTGCTTCGTTGAGAGTCGAAGCGGATAACTTTTTGCCTTTCCCTGTTTTATGAAGGACGCCCATGTCGCTTTTTAAAATCGCCTCCGTGGCTGTAATCGCCCTGACCCTGGGCGCCTGCCAGAGTTTGTTCCAACCCAACTACCGGACGCCGCTGGAAACCACCCGCGATGCATCCGAACAGCTGAAACCGGGTTGCACAACACCTGACTGCCCGCTGGTGAACATCGATACGCTGCGCTTCCCGGCCGAACCGCAGCTGGACGGCATCGTCGAAAAACGCCTGCTGCAAATGACCCGCACCTCGCCCGACGCCCCGGTGGCGTCGACGCTGGCAGCGTATCGCGAGCAGTTTTTGAACAGTGCCGGCCCGCGCTACAGCAGCTATCTGCAAGCCAAGGTACGTGAGCAGCATGACGGCTTGGTGATCGTTGAATTCTCCAGCTACCTGGACACCGGCGGCGCCCATGGCACACCAGGCCGCAGCTTCATCAACTATTCACGCCAGCAACACAAAGTGCTGACCTTGTCGGACATGTTGGTGCCGGGTCAGGAAGAAGCGTTCTGGAAAGCGGCGCAAGTGGCGCACAACAGCTGGCTGATCAGCACCAAGCTCGATCAGGAACCGGAGTTCGTGAAGCAGTGGCCGTTCCAGAAAACCCAGAACGTGGCCCTGACGTACGGCGGGGTGATCCTCAAGTACGAAGTGAGCACCATCGCGCCTTACGCGCTGGGTCACGTCGAACTGAAGATCCCTTACCCACGCCTGAACGGTATTATCAAACCCGAGCTGTTTCCTGGCCGTAACTGAAGGCCCGACCCAGCACGAGTTGCAGCAGCCCTGCCAGAATCAGTGACGGCAGGGTTGCGCCGATGTCCGGATAAAGATTAGCCAGCAAATGATAGGTGCTCACGCCGCCCAACCAGGCGAGCAACGCCGGCCAGCGCAATGCGGCTGACGCCACGCGAGCACTGCGCTTGCGCAGAATGAAGTGATCCACCAGCACCACGCCGAACAGCGGCGCAAACACCGAACCGATCAACAGCAGGAAGTTCTGATACTGGGCCAATGGCGCCAGGCACGCGATCAGTGTGCAGATCACGCCGATGGCCAAGGCCAGGTGCTCGACTTTCAAGCGCAACAGAATCCCGCTCGAAACCGCTGCCGAGTGAATATCGGCAAAAGCGTTTTCCGACTCATCCAACAGGATCAGCAGCAGCGGAATCCCCAGACCCGCGCCAGCCAATGCCAACAGCAAGGCATTCACTTCACCGCTCGGCGCGAACGCCAGGGTGTAGGCCACGCCCAGGCTCATCAGCCAGAAGTTACCGATAAAGAAACCCAGCGCCGTGCCGCCGAACACGTTTTTCGCACGCTTGCCGAAACGCGAGTAGTCGGCAATCAGTGGCAGCCAGGACAGCGGCATGGCGATGGCAATGTCGAAGCCCACGGCGAACGACATCGAACCGTCACCGGCCTGCGCCCACAACGTCGGCAGATCAGCCTTGGCGAACAGGTTCCAGGTCAGCCAGATGCACGCGGCCAGCAGCAACCAGATGCCCCACTTGCGCAGGATCTGACGGACGAATGTCAACGGACCACTGACGGCCAGCAAGGTTGCCAAGCCACCAAAGAACACGGTCCAGAGCAGCGGATTCGACAGCAGACTGCCTTCGCTGAACGCCCGCGCGCCGAGCAGGCTGGCGGCGTCGCGCATGACGATGATTTCGAACGAGCCCCAACCGATCAGTTGCAGCAGGTTCAGCACAGCCGGCAGGCTCGCGCCTTTTGCACCAAGGCTGAGCTTGAGCGCAGTCATCGATGACAGGCCGGTGTCGCTGCCGATCACGCCGACGGCGGCCAGCAATAAAACCCCGACCAGCGTGCCGAGGAAGATGGCCAGCAGCGAGCCGGACAGGCCCAGACCTGGCGCGAGCAATGCACCGGTCTGCAGGACCATCAGGCCGATGCCGAGGGAGAACCACAGGGAAAACAGATCGCGGCCGCCGAAGACACGTTTGTCTTTGGGCACCGCGATATCAGGGGAATACGTGCTGGGTTGAATGCTCAAGGGGGTTATCTCAGAGGGACATTTGTTGTTCTTTTGATCGCCATCGCGAGCAAGCTCGCTCCCACATTGGATTTGTGTCGTACACACATCCCCTGTGGGAGCGAGCTTGCTCGCGATGAGGCCCTTTCAGGCCCCGCCTTTTAGGGGCAGATCAAACCTTCTTGTACAGCTGACTGCCTTCCTGTTTGAACCGCTCCGCCTGGTCCGCCAATCCCTGGGCGACTTCGGCGTCGACGGTTTCGATGCGCTGGTTGGCCGCGTATTCGCGGACTTCCTGGGTGATCTTCATCGAACAGAATTTCGGTCCGCACATGGAGCAGAAGTGCGCGACCTTGGCCGAATCCTTCGGCAGGGTCTCATCGTGATACGAACGAGCCGTGTCCGGATCAAGGCCCAGGTTGAACTGGTCTTCCCAACGGAATTCGAAACGCGCCTTGCTCAAGGCATTGTCGCGGATCTGCGCCCCCGGATGCCCTTTTGCCAGATCGGCGGCATGCGCGGCGATCTTGTAGGTAATGATCCCGGTCTTCACGTCATCCTTGTTCGGCAGGCCCAAGTGCTCTTTCGGCGTCACGTAGCAGAGCATGGCGCAACCGAACCAGCCGATCATCGCCGCACCAATACCCGAGGTGATGTGGTCGTAGCCTGGTGCGATGTCGGTGGTCAGCGGGCCGAGGGTGTAGAACGGCGCCTCGTCGCAGCACTCAAGCTGCTTGTCCATGTTCTCTTTGATCAACTGCATCGGCACGTGGCCCGGGCCTTCGATCATGCACTGCACGTCGTGTTTCCACGCGATCTTGGTCAGCTCACCGAGGGTTTCCAGCTCACCGAATTGTGCAGCGTCGTTGGCGTCGGCAATCGAGCCCGGACGCAGGCCATCGCCCAGCGAGAAGCTGACGTCGTAGGCCTTCATGATTTCGCAGATGTCTTCGAAATGGGTGTAGAGGAAGTTCTCTTTGTGGTGCGCCAGGCACCACTTGGCCATGATCGAACCGCCACGGGAAACGATACCGGTGACGCGTTTGGCAGTCAGCGGCACGTAGCGCAGCAGCACGCCGGCGTGGATGGTGAAGTAGTCGACGCCCTGCTCTGCCTGCTCGATCAGCGTGTCGCGGAACAGCTCCCAGGTCAGGTCTTCGGCAGCGCCGCCGACTTTTTCCAGGGCCTGGTAAATCGGCACTGTACCGATCGGCACCGGCGAGTTGCGGATGATCCACTCGCGGGTTTCGTGAATGTGTTTGCCGGTGGACAGGTCCATGACCGTGTCCGAACCCCAGCGAATGCCCCAGGTCAGTTTCGCCACTTCTTCTTCGATGGACGAACCCAAGGCGCTGTTGCCGATGTTGCCGTTGATCTTCACCAGGAAGTTACGGCCGATGATCATCGGTTCCAGTTCGGTGTGGTTGATGTTGGCCGGAATGATCGCGCGACCACGGGCGATTTCTTCACGGACGAATTCAGGGGTGATGATTTTCGGCACGCTGGCGCCGAAGCTGTGACCGGCGTGTTGCTGGTCCAGCAGGCCGGCGGCACGGGCCACTTCGAGCTTCATGTTTTCGCGGATGGCGACGTATTCCATCTCGGCGGTGATGATGCCTTTGCGGGCGTAGTGCATCTGGCTGACGTTGGCCCCGGCCTTGGCGCGGCGCGGGTTGTTCACGTGGGCGAAACGCAGCTTGGTCAGCTCCGCATCGGCGAGGCGTTCCTGGCCGAAGTTGGAACTCAGACCCGGCAGACGCTCGGTGTCACCACGGGATTCGATCCACGGCGAACGCACATCGGCCAAGCCTTTGCGCACGTCGATGATGACGTTGGGGTCGGTGTACGGGCCCGAGGTGTCGTACACAACGACAGGCGCGTTGATCTCACCGCCGAAATCGGTCGGGGTCACATCAAGGCTGATTTCGCGCATCGGCACGAGGATGTCCGGGCGAGAGCCCTGAACATAGATTTTTTGCGAGCGGGTAAACGGCTGAACCGATTGCTGATCGACTTGGGCCGAATCACTCAGGTTCGTAGTGTTTTTTAGTTTTATCGTCATCACGGGCTCTCCAGACACATCCAGGCAGTGGATTTTTGTCGGAGCGAACCTGTAATCGAATGGACGCACGGGCGCTGGGAAAACCAGCTGTGCTGTGCTCAGTGCTCGAGGGGTGTTCGATTGTCGAACAACATCCCGGACGAAGCACAAGAGGACTCGCCGGGTGACGAGAAATCTTGTTCCCTACGCAGGCGCTAACCTGATCAGGTTCAACGGGATCCGAAATTATTCGATCTCAGCCTCATAGCAAGGCACCCCGACAAGAACCCGGCCAGTCTAGACACAACTGGCAAAGAACGCCAACACCGCGGTAAACACCATGATGAATGGCGTAATTACAGGATTGTTGCCATGCGGATGCCCAACTACACTCGCACCCCATTCCCCGCCTTGACGCTGTGCGGGCTGCGCCGTACCTTTGGCGCTCAAATTATCAGCGTAATTTTTTAGGGATCGCCTCATGCTGCGCAAACTTTCACTGGCCGTTGCCGTGTCTTGTGCGTCCTACGGAATGGCCTGGGCAGCAGAAGCGCCCTTATCGACCAAGACGGATCTGGTCAGCGTCTACCAGGAAGCGGTGGACAACAACGCCGACCTCGCTGCAGCCATCGCTCAATATGGCGCCCAGAAAGAAGTCGTACCCCAGGCCCGCGCCGGGCTGCTGCCGAACCTCTCTGGCGGTGCCGAAATGGCCAACGTGCGCACGTCGATCGATCAGCCCTCGTCCACCTTCAGCCGCAATGCTCATTCGTATCAGGCAACGCTGGCGCAACCGCTGTTTCGAGCCGATCGCTGGTTCCAGTTTCAGGCCGCCAAGGACGTGAATGAACAGGCTGCGTTGCAACTCTCGGCGACCCAGCAAAACCTGATTCTGCAGACCGCCGAAAGCTACTTCAACGTATTGCGCACCCAGGACAACCTGGCCTCGACCAAGGCCGAAGAAGCTGCATTCAAACGCCAGCTCGATCAATCCAACGAGCGCTTTGATGTCGGCCTGTCGGACAAGACCGACGTGCTGCAATCGCAAGCCAGTTACGACACCGCACGAGCCAACCGGATCGTCGCTCAGCGTCAGGTGGATGATGCGTTTGAAGCGTTGATCACCCTGACCAACCGTCAGTACAACTCGATTCAGGGCATCGTCCACACCCTGCCGATCCTGCCGCCATCACCTAATGATGCCAAGGCCTGGGTCGATACCGCTGCCAGACAGAACCTGAATTTGCTGGCAAGCAACTACGCCGTCAGCGCCGCTGAAGAAACCCTAAAGCAGCGTAAGGCAGGCCACGCGCCGACCCTGGATGCCGTGGCGAAGTACGAGAAAGGTGATAACGATGCTCTCGGCTTCAGCAACCCCAACTTCTTAGGCCAGCCTTATAAGGGCAACGTGGATCAGACGACGGTGGGCCTGCAACTAAACATCCCGATCTACAGTGGCGGTCTGATCAACTCCCAGGTGCGCCAGTCATATGCACAGCTGGACCAGTCCGAGCAGCAACGTGAATCCCTGCGTCGGCAAATCGTCGAAAGCACCCGCAACCTGCACCGTGCGGTGAACACCGATGTCGAGCAAGTGCAGGCGCGCAAACAGTCGATCATCTCCAACCAGAGCGCGGTGGAAGCCACCGAAATCGGTTATCAGGTGGGCACGCGAAACATCGTCGACGTGCTGGATGCGCAGCGTCAGCTGTACACCTCGGTGCGCGACTACAACAACACCCGCTACGACTACATCCTCGACAACCTGCGCTTGAAGCAGGCTGCGGGCACCTTGAACCCGGGGGATTTGCAGGACCTGGCGCGTTATCTCAAGGCCGATTACAACCCGGATAAAGACTTCCTGCCGCCGGATCTGGCCAAGGCTGCGGCCGAGCAGTTGAAGTCAAAACCAACGCAATAAAAAGCAGAAGATCGCAGCCTCGTTTTACTCGACAGCTCCTACAGGATGAATACAAATCCCCTGTAGGAGCTGTCGAGTGAAACGAGGCTGCGATCTTTTTATTTCAAGCCACGTGGCCTAACGCTCGATCAACCGCCCCAACCCATCCAGCAACCGCTGCAACGCGCCCTGATTGGTGCGCATCACTTTCAACCCCGCCTCCGCCATCCGCTGCGCATCGCGCGGCAACTCGAACAGACGCTGCACCGCCAGCGACAGACCTTCGGCATCCTCCACTTCCTGCAACGCCCCGGCACTGCGCAGTTGCGCGGCGATTTCGAGGAAGTTAAACAGGTGCGGACCACTCAACACCGGTTTGGCCAGAGCCGCCGGTTCCAGCAGGTTATGCCCGCCGTTCGGCACCAGACTGCCGCCAACAAAAGCGCTATCAGCCAAGGCATACAGAAACAGCAACTCACCCATAGTGTCGCCCAGCAGCACCGATGTACCCGCGGTGACAGGTTCGCCAGTGGAACGACGGACCGTGGCGAAGCCCTGCTGCCGACACAATTCAAACACCGGGTTAAATCGCTCTGGATGGCGCGGTACCAGAATCAGCAACGCATCGGGATGATTGGCCAGCAACTGACGATGGGCCGCCAGCACCACTTCGTCTTCACCGTCGTGTGTGCTCGCGGCGATCCACACCGGACGCTCCTGCGCCTGCCATTGCGCACGCAACTCGGCGGCACGCTGAAGCAGTGCCGGGTCGATGGTCAGATCAAACTTGATCGAGCCGGTCACTTCCACGGTTTGCGAACGCGCACCCAAATCGCGGAAGCGCTGGGCCTCTGCCTCGGTCTGCACCGCGAACAGGCTCATCTCGGCGAGCATCGGCTGGGTCAGTTTCCTGAAGCGGCCATAGCCCCTGGCCGAACGCTCGGACAGTCGCGCATTGGCCAACGCCACCGGAATGCCGCGCTTCGCACATTGGTGAATGTGGTTGGGCCACAGTTCGGTCTCCATGATCACCGCCAGTTTCGGCTGGACCCGATCAAGGAATCGCTTCGCTGCGCAAGGCAAGTCGTAAGGCAAATAGCAGTGCTGGATACGCGGCTCATTGGCGAACAGCGCCTGGATGCGCTCCGAACCGGTCGGGGTCATGCAGGTCACGGTAATGGGCAACTGTGGATAACGTTGCAGCAAGGCGCGAATCATCGGCGCCGCGGCAATGCTTTCGCCCACCGACACCGCGTGCACCCAGATGCCGCCCGTTTTCATCGCCGGTAACCCGAGGGAGAAACGTTCGCCAATGCGCTTGGCGTACGCCGGCGCCTTGCGCGAACGCAGCCACAGCCGAATCGCTACCAGTGGCAGCCCCAGGTAAAACAGCGCGGTGTAGAGAGTTCTATTCATGGCGGCGGAGTTTATCGGCTTTTTTCACCGATCGTCTGCAAGTGCACGGCAAAACGTTCGGCCAACCAACGAGCTGCCGGACCCAGAGGCTCATCGCGGCGCCAGACCAGCTCAACCACCAGCGCTGGTGGGGTCCATTCGCTGACCAGTTCGACCATCAGGTCCTGATACGCCGGGTACTGCACCACGTGGCGCGGCAGCCAGGCCCAGCCGAGCCCGCGCACCAGCCATTCAGCCATCACGTAGAAACTGTCGGCCCGCCAGACTTGCGGGCTGGCCGGCTCGCTGCCGGGGTAGACGCTGGACTGCGTGGACATCAGCAATTGCCGATGCTGCGCCATTTGCTGGCAATCAATCTGCTTCTGCTTGGCCAATGGATGCCCAACACCGCACACCGTCACCATTTCAACGCTGCCCACCACCCGCCGCTCAAGGGCCTCGGGAATCTGATCGTGATAGAACAGCAAGCCCAAATCGGCACGCCGCTCCACCAGTTTGCGCGCCACATCGCCTTGGGCCGCGCTGGTCAGTTGCACTTCAAGGCTGGGAAATTTTTCGGCCAGCGCTTCGAAGCTTTCGATGATCGGCTGATAAGGCATCGCCTCATCCTGGGCCACACGCAAACGAGCCTCCTGGCCGCGCATCATGGCCAGCGCCCGACCGTTCAGGCGTTCGCACTGGCGCAGCACTTCCCGCGCCTCTTCCAGCAAGGCATTGCCGGCCTCGGTGAGTTTCGGCTGGCGGCCGCTGCTGCGGTCGAACAGGCTGACACCCAGGTCCTCTTCCAGCAGCGCAATCGAACTGCTGACCGCCGACTGCGCCTTGCGCTGATCCCGCGCCACCGCCGAAAACGAGCGCTGCTCCGCTACGCTGACAAACAGCCGCAGCTGCTCCAGATTCCATTGCGTGTTCATGGCTAAACCCATCTTCATAACAGATAGGTAATGACTTTACCGCATCTGGAGAATCTCTAGAATGCCGACCTCAGAAAGCAACACTTCACACGAGGATGCACCCATGACCGCTTACTACTACCTGGCCATTGCCATCTGCGCCGAAGTGATCGCCACCGTTTCGATGAAAGCGGTCAAAGGCTTCAGCACCCCGCTGCCGCTGATTCTGGTTATTGTCGGTTATGGCATCGCCTTCTGGATGCTCACGCTGGTGGTGCGCAGCGTTCCGGTGGGCGTGGCTTACGCCGTGTGGGCCGGCATGGGGATCGTGATGGTCAGCGTCGCGGCACTGTTTATCTACGGGCAGAAGCTGGATGTGCCAGCGATGCTGGGGATGGCGCTTATCGTACTGGGCGTCGTAGTGATCCAACTATTTTCCAAAACCGCCGGGCACTAAGACCTGGAATACGATCCATTGTGGGAGCGGGCTTGCTCGCGATGACGGTATTGGATTCAGCATCAATGTTGACTGACTCACCGCTATCGCGAGCAAGCTCGCTCCCACAGGGATTTGCATTTGCCCTGTTGATCACCAACAAATCCCCTCTTCGTCGAGTCTGTATACTGCGCCCTCGTCTTGAACACTGAGGTCGCTGCATGCCATCCGTTATTTCCACCGACGTTCTGATTGTCGGCGCTGGTGTCGCCGGCCTCTGGCTGAATGCGCGCCTGCGCCGCCAGGGTTTTTCGACCGTGCTGGTGGAAAGCGCCAGCCTCGGTGGCGGGCAAAGCGTGAAATCCCAAGGCATCATCCATGGCGGCGCCAAGTACGCATTGCATGGCGCCTTGACCGGTGCCTCGGAAGCCATCGCCGACATGCCTCGGCGCTGGCGTGAAGCCCTGGCCGGTGACGGCGAACTGGACCTGACCGGCGTGCGCCTGCTGTCCGAAGCCCATTACCTCTGGTCCCCCGGCACGATCGCCGGCAACCTCACCAGTTTCTTCGCCAGCAAGGCCGTGCGCGGCCGTGTCGATCAGGTCAAGGGCGAGCAACTGCCACCCGCCCTGCAAGACAAGCGCTTCAAGGGCAAGGTCTATCGCCTGGCGGAACTGGTGATTGACGTGCCGAGCCTGATCCAGCGCCTGGCCGATCTGGCGGGTGATGGTTTGCTCGCCGGTCAGAACATCGAACCGTTGCTGGAAGGTGGCGTTCTGGTCGGCCTCAAAGTCGACGAGCGCGAAATCCGCGCCCAGCGCATCGTCTTGAGCGCCGGTGCCGGTACGGCAGCGCTGCTCGAAGCGCTGGGGCTGAGCCAGCCCGCCATGCAACGCCGGCCGCTGCACATGATCATCGCCAAAGGCCCGGGCCTCAAACCACTGTATGCCCACTGCCTGGGCGGCGGCACCAAGCCGCGCATTACCGTGACCACCCATCCGGCCGCCGATGGTCAGTGGGTCTGGTATCTGGGCGGCGATATCGCTGAAGCCGAAGGTGTCGCCCGCGAACCCTCCGAGCAAATCGCCACCGCGCAGAAAGAACTTGGCCAGTTGCTGCCATGGATAGACCTGAGCACAGCGCAATGGGCCACTCTTCGAGTGGATCGCGCCGAGCCACTGCAATCGGGACTGACCCGTCCTGATAATGCATTCCTTGCCGAAGAGGGCCGGCTGCTGGTCGGTTGGCCAACCAAACTGGCACTGGCTCCGGACTTTGCTGATCGCGTCATCGCGTCCTTGCAGCGCGACGGCATCCAGCCGAGTAATTCTGCCCCACTGCCCGACCTGCCAAAACCGCCGATGGGCGTCCCTGCCTGGGAGCAATTGCTGCCATGAGCCAACCGACCTTGCACGATCTGCATCGCCCGCTGGGTAGCACCGGCCTGCTGGTTTCGCCACTGGGCCTGGGCACGGTAAAACTCGGCCGCGACCAAGGCGTGAAGTACCCCAACGGTTTCCAGATTCCCGATGACGACGAAGCGCGCATGCTGCTCAAACTCGCGCGCGACTTGGGTATCAACCTGATCGACACTGCCCCGGCCTATGGCCGCAGCGAAGAACGCCTCGGTCCGTTGCTGCGGGGTCAGCGTCAGGATTGGGTGATCGTCAGCAAGGTCGGCGAAGAGTTTGCCGACGGTCAGTCCCATCATGACTTCAGCGCCGCTCATACCCGGCTGTCGGTGGAACGTAGTCTGCAACGACTGGAAACGGACTTCATCGATCTGGTGCTGGTGCACTCCGACGGCAACGACCTGGCGATCCTCAACGACAGCGAAGTCTATGCGACCCTCGCGGCGTTAAAGAGTGAAGGCAAGATTCGCGGCTTCGGTTTTTCCGGAAAAACCGTCGAAGGTGGTTTGAAGGCTCTGGAACAAGGTGATTGCGCGATGGTCACCTACAATCTGAACGAACAGAACGAGAAGCCGGTCATTGACTATGCTGCTGCTCACGGCAAAGCCATTCTGGTCAAAAAAGCCCTCGCCAGCGGTCATGTTTGCCTGAGCCCGGGCGTCGACCCGGTGCGCGCCAGCTTCGAGTTGTTGTTTGAACATCCGGGTGTTGCCAGTGCTATTGTCGGGACCATTAATCCGCTGCACCTCGCCCATAACGTCGCGACCGTTGCCCAGGTCCTACGTAGAAACTGATGCCGCCCACGCGGCCTTAAGCAGGAGCCGACATGCCGCGTACGCTCATAAGAAAGAACCCGAGCAACTTCAAGACCCTGCCGTTATTTGTCGAAGCGACTCCCGAAGGCCTGAGCTATCAAAGCGTCGGGATGCCGCTCAATTTCTCCCAGACGCTGCAACGTCGCCGCCCGGTGACGGTAGCCGACACTCAGCGGTTTTCGCTTGAGCTGGCCAACCTCGGGGTTTCGGTGCGCCTGACCCTGCATTGGCAGAACCGCGATTACTGGGTGTTGGTGCGCCAGCGTCGGCAAGACCGTGGCGACGTGGTGCTCAAGCTGATCTCCGGTTACGTGCCCGCCCATGAGCTGAACCTGCCGCTGCACACCGCGATTCAGGAAATTGCCGAAGAGTGCCTGCTGGAGACCCCGGAAGGCTGGCTCGGCGGGCGCTTCAACGACACCTGGCTGCCGGCGCCCTACTCGTCCGCGCTGCATTATCGCGAAGCCCTGCCGTTTCGCCTGACGCCGTTGTCCGGTTCGGCGCGGCCGGTGCGTTGTGCCAAGATGCAGTTGATCGAACGCCCACGGGCTTACGTGCATTTGCCGACGGCCTCGCTGCAATTGATCTATGACTTGCGCCTGGACGTGCCCAAGGAAGCCAAATCCCTGAGCCTGTTTCATGTCGACGAACGACTGGAAGGCGATCAACTGGTGGCCCGCCTCGATCGCAAACGTCCCGATTTGTATCTGATGCCACTGCAGGACGGCCAGCCGATGGCCGAGCTCTATACCTTGAAAAAAGATCAGCTGTACCCGGCGAGTACGCGCGGGTTGTACCTGGCAGAGAGTTTTGCCCGGCAGGAAGGCTGGCTGGTGAGGGATGAGCGGATTCGCTGGAAGGATTGGGTGCGGCAACAGGGGTTGAGCCCGCCGGGGAAGGACTCCGGTTTAGCGCGGTTGCGTGGGAAGGCGAAGCAATTGCTGAAGAGAATCGTACCGCGTAAAAAAGTCAGCTCCTAAAAGCAAAAATCAAAAGATCGCAGCCTCGTTTCACTCGACAGCTCCTACAGGGAATCGCATTTCAATGTAGGAGCTGTCGAGTGAAACGAGGCTGCGATCTTTTCTGGCATCACTCGGACTTGCGGATTTTCTCGACAATCGCGGTAGTCGAGCTGTTTTCCACCAGCCCCAGCACTTTCACCGTTCCGCCGTAAGCGGTCACGATGTCCGCACCGACGACCTGCTCGATTCCGTAGTCCCCGCCCTTGACCAGCACATCCGGCTTGACCTCGCGCAGCAGGTTTTCCGGGGTGCCTTCAGCGAAGCTGATCACCCAATCCACGGCGCCCAGACCTGCCAGTACGGCCATGCGACGGTCGACGCTGTTGATCGGACGACCCGGCCCTTTCAGGCGGCTGACCGACGCATCGTCGTTGACCGCAACGATCAAGCGATCGCCCTGGGCCCGCGCCTGTTCGAGGTAGGTCACGTGGCCGGCGTGCAAGATGTCGAAGCAGCCGTTGGTGAAGACGATCTTCTCTTTATGCGCACGCGCATCATCGACCGCCAGCAACAGCTGCTCAAGGCCGAGTACACCGCGTTCGGAACCTTCTTCACGCTGGATGGCGCGACGCAGTTCCGGTGCGCTGATGGCTGCCGTACCCAGTTTACCGACCACGATACCCGCCGCCAGGTTGGCCAACGCCACCGCGTGAGGCAGTTCTTCGCCAGCGGCAATGGCGGCCGCCAGGGTGGAAATCACCGTGTCGCCGGCACCGGTCACATCGAACACTTCACGGGCACGGGCTGGCAGGTGCAGCGCCGGATGATCCGGACGCAGCAAGGTCATGCCGTGTTCGCCGCGGGTCACCAGCAACGCGCCGAGATCGAGGTCGTGCATCAGCTGCGCGCCTTTGCTCACCAGCTCGTGCTCATCGGCGCAACCGCCGACGATGGTTTCGAATTCGCTGAGGTTCGGGGTGATCAGGCTCGCACCACGGTAGATCGAGAAATCCTTGCCCTTGGGATCGGCCAGCACCGGAATGCCACGGGCACGTGCCGCCTGGATCAGCACCTGATGGTTTTTCAGCGCGCCTTTGCCGTAATCGGACAGCACCAGCACCTTGATGCCTTCGAGCAATTCGTCGACTTGCTCGCCCAACGCCAACGCGTCGGTGGCGAAAGGTTCTTCGAAGTCGATACGCAACAGTTGCTGGTGACGGCTCATGACCCGCAGCTTGACGATGGTCGGCTGGTGCGCGATGCGCTGGAACAACGCCCGCACGCCAGCGCCCTTGAGGCTATTGGCCAGGCTGTCGGCGGCTTCATCGTCGCCGGTCACGCCGACCAGCGAGGCCGGTGCACCGAGGGCGGCAATGTTCAACGCAACGTTGGCGGCACCGCCCGGGCGGTCCTCGATTTGCTCGACCTTGACTACCGGTACTGGCGCCTCAGGGGAAATCCGTGAGGTACCACCATGCCAGTAACGGTCGAGCATGACATCGCCGACCACCAAGACAGGGGCTTGATCGAATCGCGGCATGGACAACTTCATGGAGCAACCCACATACAAAATGAACAGGGGCGCGATATTAACACAGGGTTGGCGTGGGCTTGTGTGACGGCTGCAACGGGATGATTCGGCGGGGCTTTCTGCTCATTTATTGATCAGAAAATCCGACCGCGGTGCGCAGATTTATTCAGGCTTGGCCAAGAAGGGTAAAGTCTGGATACCCATCACCGAGCGCATTGCACGCAGGGTGTGCAAAAGAGGTGAGCCAGGCTCACCCCTTTTGTGGGGTCAGGCGATGTCGCCTACCGGGGCATCGAGGCCCATCGCATGCAGGCGCGAGTAGTAGCCATTTTGCGCGAGCAATTGAGCGTGGGTGCCGCGCTCGACGATTTCACCATGGTCCATGACCAGGATCAGGTCGGCTTTCTCGATGGTCGACAACCGGTGAGCAATCACCAGCGTGGTGCGACCTTTCATGACCTGATCCAGTGCCGCCTGAATGTGCCGCTCGGACTCGGTATCGAGTGCCGACGTTGCCTCGTCGAGAATCAGCAACGGTGCATTCTTCAACAAGGCCCGGGCAATCGCCAGGCGCTGACGCTGGCCACCGGACAGCAACACGCCGTTTTCGCCGACCTGGGTGTCCAGGCCTTGCGGCATCTCCGAGATGAAGTCCATCGCGTAAGCATCCGTCGCGGCCTTTTCAATGTCGGCACGTGGTGCGCCGGCCAGGTCACCGTAGGCGATGTTGTTGGCGATGGTGTCGTTGAACAAGGTCACATGCTGCGTCACCTGCGCCACGTGCCGACGCAGATTGCGCAGACGATAGTCTTCGATTTCCACGTCATCGAGCATGATTTCGCCGGTTTCGTGGTGATAGAAACGCGGAATCAGGCTGGCCAGGGTCGACTTGCCGCTACCCGAGCGACCGACCAGGGCGATCATTTGCCCCGGTGCCGCCGTGAAGCTGATGTTCTTCAGCACTTCACGCTCGGTCCCTGGATAGGTGAAGCTCAGGTTGCGCACTTCCAGGTGACCGCTGACGCGATCGCGCTCGACGGTGCCCTGGTCAATCTCTGGCTCGACGTCCAGTTGCTCGAAAATGCTCTCGGCACCGGCCACGCCTTTCTGGATTGTCGAGCTGACTTCCGACAACTGCCGAATCGGCTTGGGCAACAGACCCGCCGCGGTGATGTAGGCCACCAGGTCACCGGCGGTGGCATCGCCGCGCAGGAACAGCACCAGGAACATCAGCACC
This sequence comes from Pseudomonas fluorescens, assembly GCF_000968015.1. GTDB lineage: Bacteria > Pseudomonadota > Gammaproteobacteria > Pseudomonadales > Pseudomonadaceae > Aquipseudomonas > Aquipseudomonas fluorescens_W. The sequence continues at coordinate 49,933 of NZ_LACH01000068.1, read as the reverse complement.
GCCATGGCGGTATAGATCACCAATTGCAGCATGGGCGTGTAGACCGCACCGGTCTTGGTCATGCGCAGTTGTTTGTCGGTGTTGCCCTGGCTGGCTTCGGCGAAACGACGCTCTTCATAGCTCTCGCCGCCGAAGCTGCGCACCACGCGATAGCCCTGGATGGTTTCGGAGGCCACGTGAGTCACGTCGCCCATCGCCACCTGGATCTTCTTGCTCTGCTTGCGGAATTTTTTGCTGGTGCTGCTCACCATGATCGCGATGATGGGCAGGATCGCCAGCATCACCAGGGTCAGTTTCCAGTTCATCCACAACAGGTAAGCAAACAGGAACACCACAGTCAGGCCTTCACGAATGACCACTTTGATGGCGTCCGTGGCAGCACCGGTGACCATGGTCACGTTGAAGGTGATGCGCGAAATCAGGTGCCCGGAGTTATGGGTGTCGAAATAACGGTTGGGCAATACCAGCAACTTGTTGAACAGCTCGACACGCAAGTCGTGGACCAGCCCAAGGGAGACTTTGGCCAGGTAATAGTTACCCAGGAAAGACCCCAGGCCTTGCCAGGCAGCGATCAGGATGATCAGCAGCGGCACCGCCATCAGCAACTGCAAGTCTTGCAAATAGGGAACAGTCGGGAAGAGCACCGCTTCGGGGTTGCTCAGGCCATCGACGAAATATTTGAGAATCCCTGCGAGCATGGGCTGCGTCGAGGCAAAAATCACAAAGCCGACGATACTGATGGCAAACATGCCCCAGTACGGGCGCACATACGACAGCAGGCGCAGGTAAATCTTCAAGCTCGACGGCGCAGGCGAATCAGGGCTGGTCATGAGAACCCGTTGTATGAGAAAAGAGCCCGCGAGTGTAACACAGGCCATTTTAGTCGCTGAGCTGCGGTAACATGGCCGGCTATCCATGCCTCACGGCGCCCAACCCGGAGTATTGATGCAAGCGCTTGATCACACCCGATATCTCGCCCTGCGCGAGGGAGCACAAGTCCTTGAAGCGGATGGTTCGGGGGACAAGGTTCTGCGGTTGACGGACGGTTCAATACTCAAACTGTTTCGCCGCAAACGCCTGCTGACGTCGGCCGCGTGGTACCCGTACGCCAAACGCTTTGCCGACAACTGCGATGCGTTGCGTGAACGGCACATCCCCTGTCCGTCGATTCGTCAGGTTTACCGTATTGCGAGTATCGAGCGCGATGCCGTGCACTACGATCCACTGCCAGGCCAGACCCTGCGTCAGCTGCTGGACATCCAGGGCGATGCCGATCCGTTGCGCGGTCAATTAGGGGTCTTCATGGCCACCTTGCATGAGCGGGGGATTTACTTTCGCTCGGCGCACCTGGGCAACATCGTGCTCACACCCGAACATCAGTTGGGCCTGATCGACATCGCCGACATGCGGGTGTATCGCCGTCCGTTGCGCAAGACTCTGCGGCTGCGCAACTTCAAGCATATGGTGCGTTACCCGCAAGATCGGCAATGGCTGCTCGACGGTCGCGGCGAAGTTTTCATGCACCATTATGGCCAGACCCAGAGCATCTGCTCCCCGGAAGAGTTGAGCGTCGCCCTGCAAAAATGATCTGACTGCCTTCGCCTCCGGGGAGGAGGCGAAGGCCATGCATTACGCCAGCGCGGGTTGTCGCGCCTTCAGCACGCGAGAGAGGATCATCGCGGCGGGCAACAGCACCAGCGGCCACAACTCATCAGGGTTACCGATCAGCAAACTGCCATCGAAATTCAGCATCACCAGCGCACACGCCAGGTACATCCCCCACGCGTCGCGCAGGCGCCAGGCCTGCCAAAGGCTTGCGGCCATCAACGCTACGAACAACGCCAACGCGACCCCGCCGCTGTACAGCCCCAGTGCTACGAAAATGTTGTGCGGATGCTGAATCGGCATCCAGCCATCGAGCACCTGGGCGGTGTGAAAGTTGATGCCGCAGCCCAGGGCCCAGCCGCACTGGCGCCACTCGCCGACCATGATATGAAAGATTTCGATACGGTACGAATCGCCTCGAGTCCAGAGGGACTGGAACCAGGCTTCGTTGTGCACCATCAGGAACAGCAGGCCTAAAACGACCGCGCCAATCGCCACCGCAGTGCCAACCAGCCGCGGCTTGAGGTAAATGCCGTAAAGCAACCAGATGCCAAACAGGAACACGGCCCCCACAAACGCAGTACGCGTCTGCAGGACGAAGGCTACCGCGAACACCGACAAAACGATGGCCAGGCCACCTTCGATATACTTTCGTTCCCTGAGCCAGATTGGCAGCGCCAACGCCAACGCACAGAACAGCCAAATGCTGGCGTAGATGACGTTCTCCAAGCGTGCCGGAAGTATCGCCACCCGGCCGCCGATGGCGAATTCACCGGTTGCCCAACCGTAGAGCGCGCTGCTGAAAATGTACAACGTCAGGATCCAGAACTGAGCGCGAATAAACGCCGCGCTGCGGAAGAACTGCGGATCGGTAAGGGCGCCGGCCACCATGACGAACATCAGTACATAGAAGACGTGTTTGTAGAACTGCATCTGCCCTGCAATCGTCGCAGGCACCAGAAACCATAGAATGAACGCCAGCCAGCCCCACGCCAGCGGCTCCTTGAGCAAGCCCGCACCGCGCTCCTTGATCAGGAAGACCAGGCCCGGCAATGCCATCAGGGCGTAGAACAGGTTATTGGTCCACTTCGACGACCAGCCCACCACAAAACTCAAAAGAAACAGACAGAGCACCGTTCCGAAATACGCCATGGTGTTCTTTCCTGGCTTCATGCCGCTAAATTCCATGGACCACCCAACCTATTGCCAGACCCAAGATAAGAGCTGCGATCAGCTTCAGCCGATCGAGACGTTTACGTCGTAATTTGTTCTCCCGCTCCTTCGGAACCACCACATGCTCACCGAAACCGGTGTGCAATACCGCGTCGTTTTCCAGAATCAACGCATAGCGATTTTCGCCAGCATACAGACGCGACAAGTCTTTTTCCCCGGAAAATCCGGAAAATGGTGCATGCAACAAGTAATCCGCACGACGGCGCAGCCCTGGATTAAAGGAAAAACCTTGCCACTCGGCTTTTTGCGAGCCCAGCACGTAGAAAGGAATGCCATGGCTGACTTTACGCTCACTCAGGAACACGTAAGGACTGTGAACCATCAGGTCATGATTGAAGCTGCGCAGCCACACTTGCAATGCCTGCGGATCTTCCTCCAGCAGGCATTGGGACTCTTCGATGAACCCTTCGCGGTAGAAATCCCAGTCGTCTTCACAGTGGAAAATCCACGATGTCTGCACCTGAGCGTAAGCGGCGTCGATGGATCGCAACTGGCCCAGGCGTGGCTTGTTGATGAAGAACTGGGTATGCGCCCTCCAGTGCTCTGGAATACAGGCCTCTACGGCGCTGTCGCCGGAGTCCTCTGTAATGAACACTTTACGGATGGGAGCCGTGTTGTACCGGTCAAACGTCTCGAGGGTACGCTTCAACAGATCGAAGCGACCGCAACTAGTGATTACTACCGAAATGTCGCTAGTCTCGCTGAACAGCATTTATTTGCACCGCACCATTGGTTGTTTAATCACCCGGCTTCACAGCCCCAGCGACAAGCGTAATCTTTCTTTCCAGCCCAGCGGGACATGATCGCGTAGCGGCGCACGCAGGGCGTCGACAATCGCATGCCCTACAGCCCGGAACGTGTAACGCTGTTCTACCAAAGCCTGTCCGGCCAATGAAATGGTCTCGGTCAGCTGTGGGGACTCGCGCAACACCGCCAGTTTTTCCCTGAGTTCGTCGCGGGTTCGATAGAGCACGATGTTGTGCATATCGACGAATCCTAGCGCGCGATTCTCTGCTTCCCCTTGATCGTAAGCAAACAGCACACAACCACAGGCCATGGCCTCGAAATTCTTGATCATGTATTCGCCCATGCCGACGTCGGCACTCACGAAGTAACGGATCCGGCTCAACGTCTCGCAGTATTCCTCACCCGACTTGGTGCGGGTGATCAGCAGGTTCTCCACTTCGGCCACGGACTCGAGCATGGCCTTGCGTCCGGCATACGCCACGCTGTTGAGACTGCCGACAAAACCCAGCTCGATATCCCGTTCACGCTGGCAGTTTTGCAACAGCGCCTGATCGTAGCCCTTGGGCACGAAATGCGCGTCAAACCCTTCCTCACGCAAGCGCTGGCTGACCATGAAACCCGAGCTGATCACCCGCGCCCAGGGTAGCTTGCGGTAATGCGCACTGAACTTGCCGGTGTACTTGCACGGGATGTAATTCTGGTACGCATCGTGTTCCAGAATAACCAGATTGGGCAGGGTCTGGATGAACCTCACCTGTCTGATTTCTTTTTTGAAGCGCAGGAAAAAAACAATCCGGTCGTAACGGGTCACATCGACGTGCTTGCGAAAGTATCCACGCAAGTCGTCCTGCTCCGCGCTGGTCAGCTCGCGCTTGTCGCAGTCGCAGTGCTCGGCGATACCGTCATACAGTCGATCGAGGATCGCTCGCTGCTCTTTCTGCACCAGAAACAGAACTTTCAATTGGTCTCTCTCTTTCCAGACAGCTCTTGGACCCAAAATAATTCGTGGCGTCGCACCGCTTTACGGAAGAACTCGTTTTCGCCGAAAGCCGGCCAGTGTCGGGCCGCCAGACAACGCTGGATCGCCCGGCGAAGTAGACGCTTGAGGGGAAGTCGGGGCTGAAGGTCGTGCATCATGCCCAACGACATAGCCTTGTGCCACTGCTTTTCGGTCGACAGACAAAGCGCCCAGGGCCGCAACGGTTCGTGATTATTGATCTGTGGCGGCAGTGTCACGCCGGTGCTGGCATCACCCATTGGCCAGCGATCGTTGTCGTGTAGATGATTAGCGTAATGCAACAAGGTTTCGGGCTGCCAGGCTGTACCGCTCAGTGCCTGCATCACCGCTTGCTGTGAGCATAGATGGTCTGGGTGCGGGTCGAAACGCGGATGTGGCAAAACGATGACCTGAGGCTGGATACGCTCGATCAACTCACTCAGGTCGGCCAGCAGATTGTTCCAGGACGGTATGCCATCGACGTCACTGCCCAGGGCAAACGGATTGAACCGTCGAAAATATCGGGTATCGCCAAGCTGTGCCTCACGGGACACCACGGCCTCGGCCGGCGCGCTTTGCATGGCGGACAATTGCAGGCAGAAATACCCCAACTGAATGCAGCGTTCCTGAGGTACGCCGCCCCACAGCGGCACGCTGATGCTATCCCAGGCACGAAGCGAGCCTTTCAACCGGGACGCTTCGACGCCATTGAGCCCCATTTGCTGATAGTGCTCTGCCTCGATTTCACCGGCGGTCAAGGTCACGATCCAGCTTTGACTGGCGCTGCTGTACAAACCGAATGCAGCCAACTCGGCATCGTCGGCGTGGGGCGCGATCACCATCACCCGTTGACGACTGTAATCCGGATGCTCGAACGCCCTGAGCACCGGCTCACCCAGCAGTCGGCAGAAACGCCCACGCAGGCGTAACTCACCTTGTGACAGAACCTGCGCCTGACCACTGAGGTTGAGGTAACGCAGGCCGTTCACACCACGCTCGAAGGTTTGTCGGTCCGGGTTATCCCCCCCCGACAACTCGACCACGGGATCGATGAAGCGCCCCAGCCAGGTGCTTTTTATCCGCAGCGCCAAAACCAGAGTGGCGTCGTCGACCAGCATGACACCGTCGTCCAGGCGCAAACGCTCACCGTCAAGGTGAACCTTGGGCTGCTGGGTGTACGGTGGAAAGCTGTATTGGTAATCGTCTTTGGGCGAATAAAACAGGTGGTCGGCGAACCAGGCCTCGTGGGCAATCCAGCCCAGAACCGCGAGCACCAGCGGCAGCCACCAGGTCACCAGCACGCCCATGGCAATCAATAGCACCAGCGCGACGAGCAGACCAATGCGTTTGTTGCGCCGATGGCGCTTGAGCAATTGCTGTTTGCGGTTCATGGGCTGACTCATACGGTGAATACCGGCACAGGATTGCACCAGCGATCCTTGTATTCACGATCGGCGCGACCGAAAGAAAAGCGCAGCGGTTTGTTCAACGCCCGGGCATGCTCCCAGGCGCTTTGCGTATTGAGAAAACTCAGCACGCTGCCCGGACTGAATTCGCGGGTTTCGGGATCGACGCCGCCATTGATGTACTCGACGCTGATCCACTGCGGTGTCTCGACACGGTAGACCAGTTGAATCGCTATCGGCGCATCGTTGAGGAAAATCACCGAGCCGATCAACAAATCACGCAGCAACTCGATGACCTCAGCCATGCGCTCGGCCCCCGTCGCCGGGAAACCCCAGCGACGCTGGAACAGGTCGCAATAGATCGCCGCCAGTTCACTGCTGGAAAACTCCGCGACCGGCCGGACCACTCCACCCGCTTCTTCCAGCAATCGCAATTCACGGCGCTGGTTGTAGCGAAACTTCTTCGATAGCTCTTCGGGAGTGCGGGCCATCGCCAGCTGTTCAGCCTGCAACTTGATGCCGGTGAAGCGTCCTTCATTCAGCGCCGACAGGTAACGCCCACGATGACGCAGCGGCGCTTGTGCATCGGCAGCGGCCGGCAGGATGAATTCGGCATTACCGAGGTCGAACAGGCCTTTTTTACCGCAGCGTTTGAGCACGTCCTTGGACAAGGCGAGGTCGCGGCCCCAGGTCGGGATCGCGGCTTTGACTTCACCGTTTTGCTCCCAGGCCAGGTAGCGCACAGGAATGTCGGCCAACTGCGCAAGCCGCTCGACCACCACGGGATGAGTGGCGACGCTGCCGCCATAACGTTGCCAGGCTTGAGCATATGTCGAGGCGTCGACTACCGCCCAGCCACGTTCACGCCAGCCTTGAAATCGGTTGAGCATCAGCCCCTCGGCGCCAGTTCGGTAACGTGCGGCAAACGCCAGAAAGCATCGCGCACCGCGCGGTCGGAGAAGCGCTCACGCAAGCGATCGAGCATCAGCTCGGCGCACTGGTGACGTTGCTGCTCGTCCATCGCGGCCAGATGTTGCAGCCCTTGAGCCAAGTGTTCGGCATCGCCCAGCGGAAACAGAATACCGACGCCCTCGACCACTTCTTTCGCCCCGCCACACGCCGTGGCGAGCAAGGGCACACCGGCAGCCATGGCCTCCAGCAGCACCATGCCGAACGGCTCGTGATCGGAACTCAGGGCAAACACATCGAAGGCACGGAAATAACGCCGAGCCTCAGGCACCTGACCGAGAAACAGCACGCGGTCGCCGATACCCAACTCACGGGCCAGGGCCTTGAGGTCCTGTTCCAGTCGACCGGCACCGAGAATCACTAACTGGCTGCTGGCCGGCAAACCCGGCAACGCCGCGGCAAAACCGTGCAGCAGCGTGGTCTGATCCTTGTCCGGATGCAGCCGTCCGACATTGCCGACAACCCAGGCATCCGGCGCCAGGCCGAGGGTTTCCCGGGCCTCGCGAACCGACACCTGGGTGTCCTGCAAGGTCTGCACATCGATACGGTTATAGAGCGTCTGAATCCGCGCCGCCGGCCACTTCGGCAGGCAATGGCGCATGTCGTCGCGCACGGCATCGGAAACCCCGAGCAGGCTCAGGCGCTTGCGGAAAATATTCGCGAAGAGTTTGCGTGTGCCGCGTTTGTAATCGTCAAACGCGTGATGCACGCCAATCACCGGCAACGACGTGCCGAGCAAGGCGATATAAATAGGCTTGAAACGGTGGGCGATGCAAAAGCTGAAATTGCGCGAGGCGGCGATCTTGCGCAGATCGCTGATGGCGCCCAGCTTCAGGCCACGAATGGCCTTGGAGCTGTATTCCATGAACAGCACTTCATCGGAAGCACAGCCCGCGGCGACTTCAGCATCGGCAGCCCCGGTCAAAAACACCGTGGTCACTCGATACCCGGTCCCCGCGAACAGGCTGGCGTACTGCCGGGCGCAGTCCAGAAACGGCCCGTCATAGCCGTGACAGAACTGCAGCACATGGCGTTCAGCCGAGCGTGTCATATGCGTCCGCGCCCTCTTTGACCACCAGGATGTCTTCCATGATCAGATACTGTAGATCGGAACCGAAGAACATGTTCAGGGCGTCCGTCGGCGAGCAGATCATCGGCTCGCCGCGACGGTTGAGCGAGGTATTCAGCGACACGCCATTACCGGTCAGCACTTCCAGCGCCTTCATCATGTCGTAGTAGCGCGGGTTGTATTCGCGCTTGAGCACCTGGGCTCGCGAGGTGCCGTCTTCATGGACGACTTCCGGCACGCGGGTCTTCCACTCTTCCGCCACTTCAAAGGTGAAGGTCATGAACGGCGCCGGGTGATCGATCTTGATCATCTGCGGTGCAACGGTGTCGAGCATCGACGGGCAGAAAGGCCTCCAGCGCTCGCGGAACTTGATCTGGTGGTTGATGCGGTCAGCCACGCCAGTTGCACTCGGGCAACCGATGATCGAACGACCGCCCAAGGCGCGCGGACCGAATTCCATGCGGCCCTGGAACCAGGCCACCGGGTTGCCATCGACCATGATTTTGGCGATGTTTTCCGGCATGTTCTCAAGCTTGCGCCATACCGGCTTGCTCGGGTGGCGGGCACACGCGGCGAGCACGTCTTCGTTGGTGTACGACGGGCCGAGGTAGACGTGTTCCATCTTCTCGACCGGCACACCACGGGCGTGGGACACATAGGCCGCCGCGCCGACCGCGGTGCCGGCATCGCCGGACGCAGGCTGCACGAACAGTTCTTTAACGTCATCGCGGGCGATGATTTTCTGGTTCAGCTTGACGTTCAACGCACAGCCACCGGCGAAGGCCAGTTTGCCGGTTTCCTTGAGCACGTCGCCCAGGTAATGGTCGATCATCTGCAGCGAGATCTTTTCGAACAGCGCTTGCATGCTCGCGGCGTAGTGGATGTACGGCTCGTCGGCGATGTCGCCTTCGCGCTTGGGACCCAGCCACTCGATCAGCTTCGGCGAGAAGTAGAAACCTTTGCCCTTCTCTTTATAACGACGCAGGCCGATGACGTTGGCGTAGTCGGTGTTGATCACCAGCTCGCCGTTCTCGAACGAAGCCAGGCGCGAGAAATCGTACTTGCTGGCATCGCCATACGGCGCCATGCCCATGACCTTGAACTCACCGTCGAGCATCTCGAAACCGAGGAACTCGGTGATCGCGCCGTACAGGCCGCCGAGGGAGTCCGGATCGAAGAATTCCTTGATCTTGTGGATCTTGCCGTTTTCGCCGTAACCGAAAAAGGTCGTGGCGTACTCACCCTTGCCGTCGATCCCGAGGATCGCGGTTTTCTCTTTGAAACCGGAGCAGTGATAAGCGCTGGAGGCGTGGGCCAGGTGATGCTCGACCGGCTCGATCTTGATTTTCTTCGGATCGAAACCCAATTGCTCGAGGCACCAGACAATCTTGTTGCGATAGCGCTTGTAGCGACGGTTACCCATCAGGATCGCGTCGAGCGCGCGGTCCGGGGCGTACCAGTAACGCTTGGCGTAATGCCAGCGAGCCTTGCCGAACAGGCTGATCGGCGCGAACGGAATCGCTACCACATCAACGTCGGATGGCTTGATGCCGGCCTGCTCGAGGCAGAACTTCGCCGACTCGTAAGGCATGCGGTTCTTTGCATGTTTATCGCGCACAAAGCGCTCTTCCTCAGCCGCCGCGACCAGCTTGCCGTCGATGTACAACGCTGCGGAAGGATCATGGCTAAGGGCGCCGGACAGGCCAAGAATCGTCAATGCCACAGGGGTCTAGCCTCTTTAGTCTGCATGCAGGCGCAAGGCGCCTCAAAGATTAATGTGCCCTCGCAATGGGCGAGTGGCAGCTAAAGGGCGGGATTATAGCTTAAAAGCGACGGCAAGCCTCTAGCCGGAGTCGCAAGCTGGCGCGTTGACAGATGACGGACCTCGACATAGACTCCTGCGCAAATGGACTGGGGGATCCCGGTCGGCGTTGTGGCCTCGGTGAGTTTCACCGGGGCTTTTCGCTTTCTGAGAGAGGGAAAATTTTTAACCCCCAATTCTCGAAACCCTCTCCCACATTGTTACGCCCACCACTGCAGTAGAACTTGCGCTTGAGCACGTCAAAGGCACGATTTTCTTGCCCCGACCGCAAAACGCTCATACCAATGGGTCTTGCAACAAGATCCGCTAGTTGTAACCCCGTGGAATTCACTTGTTTGGTTGCAAATACGATGTCGAACGGCAGTTGTATGCCCAATCTGTTCGCGCCATCGCACATGCGACGAAACTCCAGTTCAAGCTCATTATCCTCCCGCTTCCCTCGACGCTCGAAAATCACATGAGTTAAAACACTCTGTTGATTCTTTTCCTGCAAATACTCATAAAGCGTTTCAAGGCAGAATCCGAGCGCGACATGATAAGGATTGTGGACAGGACCTTGCTTTTCGCGAAGAGCGGCTTTGTCGATAACGCAGCTGATCAGGACGAAATTGCTGGCCTCAATGATTCCCGTCAATTCATCGAGAAAGGCATGTTTGTGCTGCCTTGATGTGAAAAGACTAGAGAACGCTCCCTTTTCTTTTCGAATTTCCAATTCATGCAGACCGATCAGGTCATGACCCATATGATTAAATTTGAACTTCTGAAGGGCAGGAATAACCTTTTCGCAATAATGCCTTTTATGAAACACACAAAATGCCAGCACAAACATTGGGTAGTTTGGATCTAATGTTTGCATCCCATGATCGCCGCTCTCATCCACATAGATTATGAAATCGCTGTACCTCCCGGACGGAGGTAAAAGCTTTTGCGCCTCAACATTAGTTTCAGCTTCGCTTTCGTTTTCAAAAAGGAAAAACTGTTGAGAGGGCAAAATTGGGGTCGACACGAACTATTCACCTTTTGTTCTTCGAGCCAAGTGCGTTAGGTGTGGCACTGACACGCCGGAATACAAAAGAGTTACCCGCGGCCTGCTCGCCAGTAAATACTGATATTGCCGTCGGTAGCTTGCCGGTAAACCGTATAAGGCAGGAGGACGGTGTCGAAAACACCCGAGAGGGTGAAATCCACCAATACGAACGGCAAAAGAATACCCGTGGGATCAGGCGCTGCATTTAATACGCAAAAGTCGTAAGCCAGGCCGCTGTAGATACGCGGTATGGATTGACAGTAGGTCTTTTGCTTTCTGAGGCTACGAGCCGAATCTTCGTCATCCTGCAACACCGTAACAGCGGTCCCGCAGCCTGATAAAACCAGTGCAAAAGTACTCAGTAACACCGTCATTTTTATCGTCAAAATCTGCCCTCCGTGAACGTCAGGCAAACTAGCATCGCGGCTATTCAGGGCACAGTTCATGGGCTCTGTAGATCATGTAGGACATTTCATAAGAACCTGTCCCTTAATCTTGGGTGGCTGTTCTGGCCCCATCGCGAGCAGGCTCGCTCCCACAGTGGTTCTGCGTTGCGACACAGATCCCGTGTGGGAGCGAGCTTGCTCGCGAAGGGATTCAGGCAGCGCTAGAGATATCTTGGGGAAGACGCTGATCAATGACCTGATACAGCGCACTGCTCTCAGGCCAGTTACGCATGAACCTTGCCCGATCCCGCGCATAGGCCGGGGCGAAGCTGTTGAGCGAGGCGTGCTGACACATCGAATCCAGATCAATCAGCGCCCAGCGATCGTGCTGCCAGAACAGGTTATGCCCCTTGAAATCCCCGTGACTGATCCGCTCGCCAATCAGCTCGGCAAACAAATGATCCAGTGCCAGCAATTCGGCTTCCGGTGCCTCACCGCTTTCAACATAAGGCGCAAACCGCTCGATGATGTCCGGTCCCGGCAAATACTCGGTCACCAGATAAGCCCGACTGCGCAACCAGAGAAAACGCTGCTCCAGCAACGCCAACGGCTTGGGCGTGGCGATGCCGAGAAACGCCAGGCGATTGCCTTCGCGCCAGGAATGCCAGGCACGGCTCGGACGCCAGAAGCGTTTGAGCCAGTGGGCAAAACCCTTGATGTTGTAGCGCTTGATCACCAGCGTGCGACCGGCGACCTCGACCTTGCCGACGCTCGCCGCGCCGCCGGTCTTGTACAGATGGCCCTGATCGAGCAACGCATCGGCCTGCGCCAGCACCGGCAGCATCGCCGCTTCTTCCTCGCGGCGAATCGCCCGCAAGCCGAACGCGCCGCGCTGGACACTGAACAGCGTGCATTCGCGGCCGACCTTGATCAGGAAGTCCTTCAGTCGCCAGGTGCGAACCTTGCTGATCTGCTTCTGCAACGCTTCCATCGGCAAGGCATGCTCGCCGTTGCTCAGCAGGTAATACACCAGCAACTCTTCGGTGTAGGGTTCCAGCGTCTTGGGCAACTGGGCGAAAAACACCCCGAGATTCTCCAGGACTTTCTGTCGCGACAGCGGCTGGCCCGGCGTCTCCGTGCGGATTCCGGCACCGTCGATCAAATACAGTCGACCGCCCTGGCGCAGCAGGTTGTCCAGGTGCAGGTCTTCCTGCCACAGGCCCTTGCGGTGCAATTGACCAATCGCACCCAGCGCATCGGCCAATACCGCCGATTGCTCATCCGCCAGCATCGGCAAGTGCTCGACCCGTTCCCAGGCATCCCCAAGGCTTTCGGCGCCTTCAAGGAAATCGAATAGCAGCCAACCGCCTTCGCCGTCTTTCAGGCCATCAGCCAGCAGCAACGGCGTGGTCAACCCCTGAGCCGCCAGCAACCGCACGCCGTCCAGCTCACGCTGAAAATGCCGCGCCGCTTTGCTGCCGACCAACAACTTGGCCAGCACCGGTCGCCCGCGCCAGATGCCCGCACCGACATAACGCTGCCCCGGCAACACCCGCAACAGATTCAGCAACTGCAGCTCGGCAGGGCCGGCGGCATCGGCCAGTGGAATGTTCAACGGCAGGCTTGGACTGCGGCCAGCGTTTTTCAGCTCGGACAAACGCATCAGCGCGTCTCCTTATGACTGCGCCGCGCGCTCAGGCGCGTAAGCCAGCTGTCTATCAGCGAACTGTCTTGCGATTGATCCAGATAGGCGGCCAGCAGCTCGCGCAACTGCGCTTCGCTCCACTCAGGCGCCCGACGCACCAACGGCTCCAGGTCTTTGGCCCGATCACGCAGACCAAACAGCAACGGCCGGGTCTTTTCCAGGTCGATCAGTTGGGCCAGGTAACCGTTGCCGGTGGCCTGGAGAAAAATGTGCTTGGGGTAGAAGCAACCGTGAACCTGACGCGCGCCGTGCAGGCGCCGAGCCAATTGCCCACAGGCCTTCAGAATGGCCGAATGCTGCGCCGAACTCAGGTCCGACCAACGCTGCAACAGCGAATCCAGGTCATCCCAACCATCCAGGGCACGGGTCAGCAGAATCGCCCGGACTTCGCCGTCGACTTTGCGCTCACCAAAAAACGCCGCCTTCAGCGCTGGAATACCGAACTTTTCATAGCGACTGATATTGCGAAATTCACGGGCAAAGCTTGGCTCGCCAAAGGGCGCATGCAAGGTGCGCATCTGGTAGTTGCTCTGGCGTTTAAGGTAGTAACCATGACCTTCCAGATCCAGCCGAAACACGCTGCTCCAGCCACCGCGAGCAGTGTTGGGTTCATCCACAGCGTCGAGCTGCTTGGCCCAGAGTGCGTCGAAGGTGCCTAGGCCGTGACGCTCAAGCAGCGCACGGTCTTCAGCCGCCAGAAAATCAGTCATTCGCGCCCCTCGAAAAATCTCACCACGTGCCGGATCCGTTTTTTGTCGGCGGGATTCAGCCGATCACACTGGCGGTATTGCAGGTAAAAGCGCAGGCGCTGGGTAGCCGACAAGTGATACTTGGCGACTTTGTCCAGACAGGCCAGGTCCTTGGTGATCCGGTACTTGAGCCAGAAGCCGCGCCAGAAATCGCCATTGGGGCAGTCGATCAGAAACAGCCTGGCGTCATCGTCGATCAGCAGGTTGCGCCACTTCAAATCGTTATGAGTGAAGCGGTGGTCGTGCATGGTCCGGGTATAACCCGCCAGCTGCCGGCTGACGTTATCGACCCAGGCGCGGTCCGCCAGCTTTGGATCATGCCGCTCGGCCAACGCCGACAAGTCTTCGGTATGCGGCAGCTCACGGGTGATCATTGCCCCGCGATCGTACGCCGCACCGCGACGTTCCAGGCCCCAGGCCACCACTTCGGCGGTGGGAATGCCCCACTTGGCGAAGCGCTTGAGATTCTGCCATTCGGCTTTCACCCGGGGTTTACCCAGGTAGCGACGCAGACCTTTGCCCGCACCCACGTAGCGTTTGACGTAATAGTTGACGCCATTGCGCTGGACGCGAATGACCTCGGACAACAGGTCGCGTGTCAGGCGTTCACCCTCAAGCGCAAACACAGCCTCAAGACTGCCGAAATCTTCTGCCAGATCGCTGTACTCAGGCTCCAGTTTCCAACCCGCCATCAGAGCGCATCCCCGTATCGCTGTTTACGGTCGTAAAGTTTGTTTGCTTTGCCTTCGAGCCAGGCGAGCAACCCGGCTTCCTCGCTCAGTATCTGGCGCAGGGGCTGCTGGAAATAACCCTTGAGGAAACGCAATTTGTCGCGACGGGTCAGGCCAATGTCCAGTGCCGAAAAATACAGCGCGGCCAGGTCCTTGTTGCGCCAGCGCTGGGTAATCGTCGGGCGGGTCTGGGCGCGGTGCAGGTCGATCACCGAGAGCCTGAAATCATCGGCTGTCACCGGTTTGTCAGTGTGCAGCAGAAAGTGGCAGATGTAGCAGTCGCGATGGTTGACGCCAGCGCGGTGCATCATGCCGGTCATACGCGCAACTTCGGCGATCAGTGCACGCTTGAGTTTTGGCTCTGGCGGGTGCTTGACCCAGTCGATGCTGAAATCTTCGAGGCTGACCGTGGGCGCCAGCTCTTCGGTGACGATGAACGAATGCTGGTCCGCCGGGTTGCTGCCCTTCTCGCCATAAGCCACGGCGGTCATGGTCGGCACGCCGACTTCTTGCAGACGCTGAATAGCCTTCCATTCCTGGCCGGCACCGAGCACCGGCAACTTGGCGGTGAGCAGGTTCTTGAAGATTTCGCCCCAGCCAATGCCACGGTGGATCTTCACGAAAAAGCCATTGCCATTGACTTCGGTACGCAGGGTCCGGCGCGCTTCAAGTTCGCGGTATACCTCGCCCTGGAGGCCCTCGACTTCAGCGAACGGGTCGCGTCCGGCCCAGAGGCTCTTGAACGGTTCAGCCAGCATCAACTTCATTAAGCGTGCTCCGCCAGAATCACATCGGCCGCGTGCTGCGGCATGCTGTAGAGGTCGGCCGTCTCGGCAAAGGCCAGACCATTGCGGCTCCAGGCCGCCCGTGCTTGAGCGTCGTTCAACATGCCGGTCAGGTACTGAGTCAGCTGCGCCTGATCGAAAGGTTCGTCCAGCACCAGACCGGCGTCGGCCTCGGCGATGTAATGGGCGTAACCACACACCGCGCTCACCAGCACCGGCAACCCGGCCACCAGGGCTTCGAGTAACACAGTCCCGGTGTTTTCGTTGTACGCCGGGTGAATCAACAGATCGGCTCCGAGCAGAAAACGCGGGATGTCGCTGCGGCCCTTGAGGAACGTCACGTTTTCGCCGAGCCCCAATGTGGCGCTTTGCATCTGGAACAATTTGGGGTCGTCCTGGCCAATTACAAATAGCCGGGTGCGTTTCTTCAGATCAGCGGGCAATGCGGCCAGCGCCTTGAGGCTGCGATCCACGCCCTTGGTCTTGAACCCGGAGCCGATTTGCACCAGCAGCAGATCATCGTCTTTCAGGCTGAATTCGCGACGGAATTCGGCACGAATATCGGCGGCATTGGCCGGCGCACGACGGTCCTGAGAGATACCTGGCGGCAGCAGATGGAAGCGTTCAAGCGGCGTGTCGTAATGCTTGATGAACAGCGGTTGCTGGACTTCGGAAATCATCAGCACTTCGGTCTTGGCATCCTTGGCGAACACCGCACGCTCGTACTCGGCGAAGTGCCGGTAGCGGCCCCAACGTCGGTACAGCGAGTTGCGCAGGTTTTGCGCTTTGTCTTCGAAGCAGCCGTCGGCGGCGTAGTAGACGTCCAGGCCCGGCATTTTGTTGAAGCCGATCAAACGGTCCACCGGACGTTTGGCCAGATCCGCCTCCATCCATTCGCTGAGTTTCTCGTTGCGTCGATGATTGAAGAACGCCTTGACCGGCGCCACCAACACTTCGAAGCCCGGCGGAATGTCGCCCTCCCAGATCAGCGTGTAGACCCGAATCTGATGGCCGCGCTGCTGACATTCCAGGGCGATGCGCATGAAATCGCGCTGCAAGCCCCCGAATGGAAAGTACTTGTACAAGACGAATGCCAATTGCATCAGCGCAGGTCCTCAGCCAGTAACAACGTGCTCAGTCGGGTCGCGACACGCTCGGGATTCAGACGCGTGAAGCACAGGGGCCACTCGCGTTTAAGGTCAAACTGACGGGCATCTTCGGCCGTCGGTTGATACGTACATTTCTTTTGCATACACGGTGCGCAGGGGAAATCGCTGGCGATGTGAATCTGCGCTTTACCGTAGGCACCGGTCAGGCCCGGGTTGGTCGGGCCGAACAGCGACAGCGTCGGTACGTCGAGCGCTGCGGCGAGGTGACCGAGACCGGTGTCCACCGCCACGCAGGCTTGCGCGCCGGCCAGCACTTTGCCGACACCCGCCAGGTTCAGCTTGGGCAGCACTTCGACGTGCCTCATGTCTTTGGCGATGCGCTCGGCCCGGGCTTTCTCGATCGGATTACCCCACGGCAGCTTCACCGCGACACCGAGATAGCCAACGCGCTCGGCCAACTCGCGCCAGTAGGCTTCCGGCCAGTGTTTGGTGTCCCACGTGGTGCCGTGCAGGAACACCACGTAAGGATTCTTGCGCGGCAATTCCACCAGTCGCTCGACATTCAGGCCGTAATCGCCCAAGCCTTTTGGAAGGTCGTAACCCAGGGCCACGGCAAATAGCTGACGCACTCGCTCCACCGCGTGTTGCCCACGGGCCACGGCCAGACGCCGGGAATAGAAGCGTGCGGCAATCGGCTCGCGGGCCGAATTTTTATCCAGCCCGGCCACCGGGGCTTTGGCGTATCGAGTCAGCAACGCACTTTTCAGCAGGCCCTGGGCATCGATCACCAAGTCATATTTGTTGGCGCGAACGCTTTGCTTGAAGCGCTTCCATTCGCCACTCTTGATGGTCTGCCAGATGTTTTTGCGCCAGCGACGGATCGCCACCGGAATCACCTTGCCCACGGCCGGGTGCCAGGTCGGGATTTCGGCGAAACCTTCTTCCACCACCCAATCGAACTGGATGCCGGGGATCGCCCGTGCCGCGTCGGTCAGCGCCGGCAACGCGTGAATCACGTCGCCCAGCGAAGAAGTCTTGATCAGCAGTACCCGCAAACTATTTGACCTCGACCACAGTGCCTTGCAAACGCTGCAAGGCTTCGTTCACCGCTTGCGGCATGAGCTGGCGCAGGCAGTTGTAATGACCGAAGCGGCACGTGCGATCGAAGCAGGGGCTGCATTCGATGCCCAGGCGCACGATCTCGACGTGCTCGGCCAGTGGCGGCGTGAAACCCGGCGACGTCGAGCCGTAAACCGCCACCAACGGGCGATTCAGCGCAGCGGCGACGTGCATCAGGCCGGAGTCGTTGGACACCACCGCGTCGGAGCAGGACATCAGGTCGATGGCTTCGGCCAGGGAGGTGCCGCCGCTGAGGTTCACCGACTCTTCACGCAAACCGGGAATCAGCCGCGAACGGATGTCTTCGCCGACAGCGTGATCGTTTTTCGAACCGAACAGCCAGACTTGCCAACCTTCGCGGATCTTCGCTTCGGCAACCTTGGCATAGTGCTCGGACGGCCAGCGCTTGGACTCGCCAAATTCGGCACCGGGGCACAGCGCCAACACCGGGCGGTCGAGAGCCAGGCCGAATTTGGCCATTGCTGCTTCGCGCGTCACCGGGTCAATTTGCAGGCTCGGCCGTGGATAAGGTGTCGGCAGCTCGGCACCGGGCTCGTAAGCCAAGGCCATGAAGCGTTCGATCATCAGCGGGTAACGTTCTTTATCCAGCGTGCGCACGTCATTGAGCAGGCCGTAGCGGAACTCGCCACGCCAGCCGGTACGTTTCGGGATGCCGGCGAAGAACGGCACCAATGCCGACTTCAGGGAATTGGGCAGCAGGATCGCCTGGTCGTACTGGCCGGCCAGGGATTTGCCGATGCGCCGACGCGTCGCCAGCTCCAAAGCACCGTGACCGAGCGGAAAGCTCAAGGCCTGGCGTACTTCGGGCATGCGCTCAAGAATCGGCCGGCTCCACTCGGGGGCCAGCACGTCGATTTCGCATTGCGGGTGGCGCTGCTTGAGACACTGAAACAGTGTCTGCGCCATCACCATGTCACCGACCCAACTGGGCCCAACGATCAGAATTTTCATGTGGTTTCCATAAACGAGCCGGGGAGGCATACGCCTCCCCGCCTCGAGAATTCTACAAAACACTGCAGATCTACTGTGGGAACGAGCTTGCTCCGGGCGGCGCGACAGTCAGCATAAATGTTGTATGTGACGGCCTCATCGCGAGCAAGCTCGCTCCCACATTGGGTATTGGTGCACATCCAGTGCGGTGCAGCTTAGCTACTTCAATCTACAAAACACCGCAGAACTACTGTGGGAGCGAGCTTGCTCGCGATAGCGGCGTGACAGTCACCATCAATGTCGAATGTGACGGCATCATCGCGAGCAAGCTCGCTCCCACATGGGTATTGGGTGTTTCAACTATCCGGTTTCAGCTTAGCCCCAGCTCGCGCCAGATCCGTACTACCTGCCGCCGTTCGTCCACGAACTGGTCGCCCGGTATTACCCCGGCGTCCTTCTGCAAGGCCTGCCGGTGAGCGGCGGAGCGATAGGCTTTATAGGCCTCGCGCAACAGGCTGGCGTCTTCGGCGGGCATCAGCCCTTCCTCCTCCAGCCCTTCCAGAATGCGGATATTGTCAGTCCAGCGCAGCAATGGCGGGTGCGATTCGGACCACGCCAGGGCCGCGTATTGCACCATAAATTCAATATCGACGATACCTCCGGCGTCCTGCTTGAGATCGAACGGCGCCGTGGCCTCGAAGGCATTTGCTCCGGTGCCGGCCGCGGTGCTCTTACTGCCGAGGTTATCGCGCATTTTGGCGCGCATCTCGCTGACCTCCTGGCGCAAGGTCGCCAGGTCCCGCGGCTTGCCCAATACCGCCGCGCGGACTTTCTCGAACGCCTGGCCGACGTCCGGGCTGCCCACCAGCACCCGCGCCCGCACCAGCGCCTGATGCTCCCAGGTCCAGGCTTCATTTTCCTGATACCGCGCAAACGCACCGAGCGAACTCACCAACAACCCCGACGCACCGGACGGCCGCAGACGCATGTCCACTTCATACAGCTGACCGGAGTTGGTCTGGGCCGTGAGCAAGTGAATGATCCGCTGCCCCAGCCGGGTGAAAAATTGCGCGCCGTCGATAGGCTTCGGCCCGTCGGTTTCCGCCTGCGGGTCGCCATCGTGGATGAACACCAGGTCCAGGTCCGAACCATGCCCCAGTTCCAGACCGCCGACTTTCCCATAACCGACAATGATGAAGCCGGGATCGCACAAGGTGCCGTCGGTGCGCTTCGGCGTGCCGTATTTACTCACGGTCTGGCGCCAGGCCAGGGCCAGCACTTGTTCGAGGATCGCTTCAGCAAGCCAGGTCAGGTAATCACTCACCTTCATCAACGGCAGGCTGCCGGCGATTTCCGAAGCGGCGACGCGCAAGCGGTGCGCCAGTTTGAAATGTCGCAAGGCTTCCATCTGTTGTTCGAGGTCATCTTCGGGAATCCGCGTCAAACGCTCGCGCAACTCGGCGGCCAGTTCCGGCGCCAGCGGCGGTTTGAACAGCCGACCTTCGTTGAGCAATTCGTCGAGCAGCAGCGGGAAGCGGGTGATCTGTTCCGCGATCCACGGGCTCGCGGCACACAAGGTTAACAAGCGTCGCAGCGCGCCGGGATTCTCGGTCAGCAACACCAGGTACGCGGAACGTCGGGCCACGGCTTCCACCAGCGGCAATACTCTTTCCAGCACCAGATCCGGATTGGCGTGTTCGACAGCCTGAGCCAGCAACCGCGGAATGAAGGCATCGAGACGCTCACGCCCCAAGCGCTGCATCGCGCGCAATTGCGGGCTGCTGCGCAAGCCAGCCAAGGCTTTCAAAGCCTTGGAAGCATCGACGAAACCGCCCTCTTCCAACTGACGGCAAGCGGCCTCTTCATCCTGAGCCTCTTCCCACAACGGCAGCCATTCACCGCCGACCACCACTTCGCTTTCGGTACCTTCCTCTTCGTCGGGATCGGCGATCACCTGACCGAAGTGCCAGGCCACGCGATCGCGCCAATACATCAGCCGCTCATGGAAAGCCGACCAATCGTCAAAACCCAACATAAAGGCAATGCGCGCCTGATCCTGAGCGCCGTCCGGCAACATCTGGGTCTGGCGGTCGGCAATCGCCTGGATCGCGTGTTCGGTGTAGCGCAGGAATTCGTAGCCTTCGCGCAGCTCACTGATCACCGCTGGCGGCAGGTAACCCTGACCTTCCAGCGTGCTCAATACTTTTAATAGAGGTCGCTGCTGCAAGCTCAGGTCGCGGCCACCGTGGATCAGCTGGAATGCCTGGGCGATAAATTCGACTTCACGAATGCCACCGGAGCCGAGTTTGATGTTGTCGGCCATGCCCTTGCGCCGGACTTCCTGCTGGATCAGCTGCTTCATGGTGCGCAGCGCTTCGATCGCCGAGAAGTCGAGATAACGCCGATAAACGAACGGCCGCAGCATGTCTTGCAATTGCGCACCGGCCACCTGATCGCCGGCCACCACCCGCGACTTGATCATCGCGTAGCGTTCCCAGTCACGGCCCTGATCCTGGTAATACTGCTCCAGCGCGTTGAAGCTCAACACCAATGCGCCGGCCGAACCGTAAGGCCGCAGGCGCATGTCGACGCGGAAAACAAAACCGTCGACGGTCATCGGGTCCAGAGCCTTGATCAGGCGCTGGCCGAGACGGATGAAAAATTCCTGGTTATCCAGCGAGCGTTTGACCCCGACGGTTTCGCCGCCTTCGGGATAGGCGAAGATCAGGTCGATGTCCGACGACAGGTTGAGCTCCACCGCGCCGAGCTTGCCCATGCCGAGAATGACCATTTGCTGCGGCTCGCCGCTGCGCCGGCCCGTCGGCACGCCGAACTGCTGACAATGCCGCGAGTACAACCACTGATAGGCCTGATCGATGCTGGCATCGGCCATGTCCGAGAGGTCGCGGCAGGTCTGGATCAAATCGCACTGACGATTCAGGTCGCGCCAGATGATCCGCACTTGATGACGGGTACGTTGACGACGCAGAGCGCGACCGAGCCCATCGTCGGTTTCCGCGGCATTCACCGCTGCCGCAATCTGCGCGCACAGCTCGCCGGGCGCAAAACTTCGGTCCAGCTCACCGGACTGCACCAGCTCCAGCAACATCAGCGGGTCGCGGACACTTTGTTCAATCACGAAGTCGCTGGCAGCGGTGACCCGGGCGAATTGCGCCCAGCGTTCAGGCGTCCAGCCGGCCAGACCATGATCGTCGGGAAGCACCGCGACGGCCGCACGGAACGACTGCTCGGCGCGGGTGACAAACGGCAGGAGGATGCCGGGCAGTTCGGCAAGCGAAGGGAGGCTCATGGTCTATCCTTGATCGGCGTGTAGAGGGCTGCATGTAGTGATTCGCGAGAATGCACTACCTGATCGACTGTCGAACAAAGGTTAGAAATAGCTGAAATTTCTTTATTTTTGGCAGACAGCATCAAGCTTTCACCTTTTCTGGTTGGCAAAAGACCAACCTTAACGATTATTCTCACAACGCAGCTGGAGGCCACAAGCCGCTCATCTGTAGTTTTACTACTCGTATATACATTCGAAAGGCTGAAATGCCCGATGATTTGTAGTAAAACTACACGCCGCCGGAACAACCTCTCGGCAATCCAAGAATTTATATCGTCTGCCCACAAGGCCAGTCGCAAACTCAGGCAACCGATTCTGGAAGCCTTTCCGCCCTGGAGCAAGCCATGCAAGACCTCGATCCCGTCGAAACCCAGGAATGGCTGGACGCCCTGGAATCGGTTCTCGACAAAGAAGGCGAAGACCGCGCTCACTATCTGATGACCCGTATGGGCGAACTCGCAACCCGTAGCGGTTCGCAATTGCCTTACGCCATCACCACGCCATACCGCAACACGATCCCCGTTACCCACGAAGCACGCATGCCTGGCGACCTGTTCATGGAACGCCGCATTCGCTCGTTGGTACGCTGGAACGCGATGGCCATGGTGATGCGTACGAACCTGAAAGATTCTGACCTGGGCGGTCACATCTCCAGCTTCGCCTCCAGCGCAACCCTGTACGACATCGGCTTCAACTATTTCTTCCAGGCCCCGACCGACGAACACGGCGGCGACCTGATCTACTTCCAGGGTCACACCTCGCCAGGCGTTTACGCCCGTGCGTTCATGGAAGGCCGCATCACCGAAGACCAGATGAACAACTTCCGCCAGGAAGTGGACGGTCAGGGCCTGTCGTCCTACCCGCACCCTTGGCTGATGCCTGATTTCTGGCAGTTCCCGACTGTATCCATGGGTCTGGGCCCGATCCAGGCGATCTACCAGGCACGCTTCATGAAGTACCTGGAAGCCCGTGGCTTCATCCCTGAAGGCAAGCAAAAAGTCTGGTGCTTCCTGGGCGACGGCGAGTGTGACGA
The DNA here is from genome assembly GCF_000968015.1 of Pseudomonas fluorescens. Classification (GTDB taxonomy): domain Bacteria; phylum Pseudomonadota; class Gammaproteobacteria; order Pseudomonadales; family Pseudomonadaceae; genus Aquipseudomonas; species Aquipseudomonas fluorescens_W. The sequence continues at coordinate 27,141 of NZ_LACH01000068.1, read as the reverse complement.
GCCGGAATCCCTGGGCGCGATCTCGCTGGCTGGCCGCGAGAAGCTCGACAACCTGATCTTCGTCATCAACTGCAACCTGCAGCGCCTTGATGGCCCGGTTCGCGGCAACGGCAAGATCATCCAGGAACTCGAAGGCGTGTTCCGCGGTGCTCAGTGGAACGTGACCAAAGTCATCTGGGGCCGTTTCTGGGACCCACTGTTGGCCAAAGACGTCGACGGTATCCTGCAACGCCGCATGGACGAAGTCATCGACGGCGAGTACCAGAACTACAAAGCCAAAGACGGCGCGTTCGTACGTGAACACTTCTTCAACTCGCCAGAACTCAAGGCGATGGTTGCAGACTTGTCCGACGACGAGATCTGGAAACTCAACCGTGGCGGTCACGACCCGTACAAGGTCTACGCGGCGTACCACGAAGCGGTCAACCACAAAGAACAACCGACCGTCATCCTGGCCAAGACCATCAAAGGTTATGGCACCGGTGCCGGCGAAGCGAAGAACACTGCGCACAACACCAAGAAAGTTGATGTTGAAAGCCTGAAGCTGTTCCGCGATCGTTTCGACATTCCGGTCAAAGACTCCGAGCTGGAAAACCTGCCGTTCTTCAAGCCAGAGCCAAACAGCGCCGAAGCCCGTTATCTGAGCGAGCGTCGCACTGCACTGGGCGGTTTCGTGCCACAGCGCCGCGCCAAAAGCTTCGACATCCCGACGCCATCGCTGGATACCCTCAAGGCCATCCTGGACGGCTCGGGCGACCGTGAAATTTCCACCACCATGGCGTTCGTGCGGATCCTCGCGCAACTGGTCAAGGACAAGGAAATCGGTCCGCGCATCGTCCCGATCATCCCGGACGAAGCCCGTACCTTCGGTATGGAAGGCATGTTCCGCCAGTTGGGCATCTACTCGTCCGTCGGCCAGCTCTACGAGCCAGTCGATAAAGACCAGGTGATGTTCTACAAGGAAGACAAAAAGGGCCAGATCCTCGAAGAAGGCATCAACGAAGCGGGCGCCATGAGCTCCTTCATCGCTGCCGGTACTTCGTACTCCAGCCACAACCAGCCAATGCTGCCGTTCTACATCTTCTACTCGATGTTCGGCTTCCAGCGTATCGGCGACCTGGCTTGGGCTGCCGGCGACAGCCGTACCCGTGGCTTCCTGATCGGCGGCACCGCCGGCCGGACCACGCTGAACGGCGAAGGCCTGCAACACGAAGACGGTCACAGCCACATCCTGGCTGCCACCATCCCGAACTGCCGCACCTTTGATCCAACCTACGGCTACGAGCTGGCGGTGATCATCCAGGACGGCATGAAGAAGATGACCGAAGAGCAGCAGGACGTTTTCTACTACATCACCGTGATGAACGAGTCCTACCAGCAACCAGCCATGCCGGCCGGTGTCGAGGAAGGCATCATCAAGGGCATGTACCTGCTCGAGGAAGACACCCGCGAAGCGGCGCACCACGTTCAGCTGATGGGCTCCGGCACCATCCTGCGCGAAGTTCGCGAAGCGGCGAAAATCCTGCGTGAACAGTTCAACGTCGGCGCTGATGTGTGGAGCGTTACCAGCTTCAACGAACTGCGTCGCGACGGCCTGGCCGTAGAGCGCAGCAACCGTCTGCACCCGGGCCAGAAACCTAAACTGAGCTATGTCGAAGAGTGCCTGAACGGCCGTCAAGGTCCGGTCATTGCGTCTACCGACTACATGAAGCTGTTCGCTGAGCAAATTCGTCAGTGGGTCCCGTCCAAGGAATTCAAAGTCCTGGGCACCGACGGTTTCGGCCGCAGTGACAGCCGCAAGAAGCTGCGTCACTTCTTCGAAGTCGACCGTCATTTCGTGGTGTTGGCAGCCCTGGAAGCCTTGGCTGACCGTGGTGACATCGAACCTAAAGTGGTGGCTGAAGCCATCGCCAAGTTCGGGATCAACCCGGAAAAACGCAACCCACTGGACTGCTGAGGAGACACTCTGTGAGCGAACTCATTCGCGTACCTGACATCGGCAGCGGTGAAGGTGAAGTAATCGAACTATTTGTGAAGGTCGGCGACCGTGTCGAAGCCGACCAGAGCATCCTGACGCTTGAGTCGGACAAGGCGAGCATGGAAATTCCTGCTCCCAAGGCCGGCATCGTCAAAAGCATCAAAGTGAAGCTGGGCGATCGCCTGAAAGAAGGCGACGAACTGCTGGAGCTGGAAGTCGAAGGTGCCGCTGCTGCGGCTCCTGCGGCTGCCGCTGCGCCGGCGCCAAAAGCTGAAGCGAAACCGGCTGCTGCTCCTGCCGCCGCGGCTCCAGCTCCAGCTGCCGCGCCTGCTGCCGCTTCGGTTCAGCAAGTGCACGTGCCGGACATCGGTTCGTCGGGCAAGGCCCAGATCATCGAGATCCAGGTCAAGGTCGGCGACACCGTCGAGGCTGATCAGTCGCTGATCACCCTGGAATCCGACAAGGCCAGCATGGAAATCCCTTCGCCCGCCGCTGGCGTGGTCAAGGCCATCAGCGTCAAGCTTAACGACGAAGTCGGCACCGGCGACCTGATCCTGGATCTGGAAGTGGCAGGTGCTGCGGCACCGGCTGCGGCCGCGCCAGCTCAGGCAGCTGCACCTGCTGCCGCTGCTCCAGCGCCAGCCGCTGCGGCCCCGGCTGCACCGGTTGCTGACAGCGTTCAGGACATTCATGTCCCGGACATTGGCTCTTCGGGCAAGGCCAAGATCATCGAAGTCCTGGTCAAGGCCGGCGACACCGTTGAAGCCGATCAGTCGCTGATCACCCTGGAATCCGACAAGGCGAGCATGGAAATTCCATCGCCTGCCGCTGGCGTGGTGGAAAGCGTTTCCATCAAGCTGGATGACGAAGTCGGTACTGGCGACCTGATCCTGAAGCTGAAAGTCAAAGGCGCTGCGCCTGCTGCTGCCCCGGCTCCGGCCGCTGCTGCTCCTAGCGCTTCAGCTCCAGCCCCAGCCGCCGCTGCGCCTGCTGCTCCGGCACCGGCCGCACCAGCTGCAGCACCGGCCAAACCGGGCGCCAAGGTTCACGCAGGTCCTGCGGTGCGCCAACTGGCTCGCGAGTTCGGCGTCGAGCTGAACGCTGTCGGCGCCAGCGGTCCGCACGGTCGCATCCTGAAAGAAGACGTGCAGGTTTACGTCAAAGCCATGATGCAGAAGGCCAAGGAAGCACCGGCCGCTGCTGCTGGCGCAACCGGCGGCGCGGGCATCCCGCCGATTCCGGTCGTGGACTTCAGCCGCTTCGGTGAAATCGAAGAAGTGCCGATGACCCGCCTGATGCAAATCGGCGCGTCGAGCCTGCACCGCAGCTGGCTGAACATTCCACACGTGACTCAGTTCGATTCGGCTGATATCACCGACCTGGAAGCGTTCCGTATCGCTCAAAAAGCCGTTGCAGAGAAGGCTGGCGTCAAGCTGACCATCCTGCCACTGCTGCTCAAATCCTGCGCGCACCTGCTCAAGGAACTGCCGGACTTCAACAGTTCGCTGGCACCAAGCGGCAAAGCGATCATCCGCAAGAAGTACGTGAACATCGGCTTCGCCGTCGACACCCCTGAAGGCCTGCTGGTACCGGTCATCAAGAACGTCGATCAGAAGAGCCTGTTGCAACTGGCAGCCGAAGCCGCTGTGCTGGCCGCCAAGGCCCGCGACAAAAAGCTCACCGCTGACGACATGCAAGGCGCCTGCTTCACCATTTCCAGCCTCGGCCACATTGGCGGCACCGGCTTCACGCCGATCGTCAACGCGCCGGAAGTGGCGATCCTCGGTGTTTCCAAGGCAACCATCCAGCCAGTCTGGGACGGCAAAGCCTTCCAGCCGAAACTGATGCTGCCACTGTCGCTGTCCTACGATCACCGTGTGATCAACGGCGCCGCTGCTGCACGCTTCACCAAGCGTCTGAGCGACCTGCTGGCGGACATCCGCACCATCCTGCTGTAACACCGATCGGCCCTCCTTCACCGGAGGGCCCGTCGCGTTCCACGTTTTCCGAGCGCCACGCTCGTACCTCAACCCCGCCAGTTTGGCGGGGCTTTTTTTGCCTTGAAGAAAGTCACCCAACACCCCTTTCCTACATTCGCGGCTTACGTCGCCCACAACTCCAGTCCACTTCTGCTCGATATTTCTTGCAAGCCAATAACTAAGCTCAGTCCAACTAATTATCGTTAAACCTTCATCAGCCTATTTTGCTTAGTTAGCATTAATTCGAATGGATTCGAACATGTTCAAACCGACTGTCGGCCCTATTATTGGCCACACCACAACTAACCACGCACGCATCTTCTTGCGCGGCGAACTTCAAAACAATGCACCGGCATTTGCAGGCGTTCGTTATCGCAGGCAGGGCGAAGAGCGCTGGTCCAAAGGTGTATTTGCAAAGTTGACGATCTTGCGTGATATGTCCGATGTGATTGCACTCAACGACCTTGCCACCGATACCGAGTACCAATACCAGGCAGGCTGGTTCAGCCCCATGAGCCCGGTGCACACCGTGGAAACGGTCCAGGAGCTGCCGCTGCAATGGCCCCGCGCTATCTACCGGTTTCGCACGCAGTCCAGCAAAGCCACGATTCCACGGGCCTATATCGTCGGTTCATGTCGATACCTGCGCATGACCGCTGGCGTCCCCTCTGCACCGCATCTGGGGGACCGGATTTTCGCCTCGATCACGAATCTGGCGCAGCAGGCCGAACCGCCCATCAGCGCCATGTTGATGACCGGCGATCAAATCTATGTCGATGATCTGAACGTCATTGCTCCCGACCGGGAATACAAGGAAATACTCAGTAAGTACCGAGCAGCGTTTTCCCAACCCAATATCGCAAAGTTAATGTCCGGCGTGCCGACTTACATGATCCTCGATGATCACGAAATTGAAGACAATTGGCCCACCAACGAAAGTAAGGCCGATGCCTATTTATATAAAAACGCCATCGCGGCGTATGAGGTGTATCAAGCCAGTCATAGCCCGGCGCATGCACTTCTTGCTGGCGGGCAAATAAATAGAAAACTGGAACACTATTGGTATCAATTCGCCGAAGGCGATATCGAATGGTTTGTCACTGACAGTCGAACCCGGCGCAACCTGTCGGCCAATGATCGACGCATCCTCGACGAAGCGCAGGAACAGGCCTTGTGCAAATGGTTGATTCACACCCCGGCCAGGGTCAAATTCGTGGTCACCAGCGTGATGTTCTACCCCGACCGCAAAGCCCATGGCGATGACGCGTGGAAGGCTTTTCCCGAACAGCGTCTGCGGCTGCTGGAGACAATTCGTACACACCGCATCAAGAACGTCTTCTTTGTTTCCGGCGATGTCCACGGCTCTTTGACGAGTCGTCTGACCCACAGCGACGACCCGGACTTCGAGGTGCACACCATCGTTTCCTCACCCTTGTGCAACAGCAAACTGCTGCCGTACGCCAAGGCATCCACCTTCATCCTCAATCAACCATTGGCGCGAACAGCCGCTGGCGACTATCAGCATGAACTGACCAGCCAGGTGGTCAGCAAGGACAACTTTGCCCATTTGATCGTCGATGCCGAACAGGTTCGTGTCAGTTATCACGACCGGGATGGCCAACTGCTGCAATCGGTAGGCATTCCTTTGCGTTAAACCAAACCTGTCGCGAGGGAGCTTGCTCCCGCTTGAGTGCGCAGCGCTCACAAGATTTTTGGGCCGCTGCGCAGCCCAGCGCGAGCAAGCTCGCTCGCCACAGGGCTCCAAACGATTACTTTTAGCCATCCATTGGAGAAATCCCGCCGCCGGCCGACATATTCTTATAGCACTTGGCCTTCATGTCTCTTGTCAGTCAGTGTCGCAATGATGCAACCTTGCCGCAGGTAACAGTAAAGAGGGCGAGAGCCCGGCGCGATCAGCCTATTCGAAGCGAGTTTCCCTCCATATGAAAAGCCAACCCGATGCCGCCAGCCGTATGGTGGCCGAGGTAGTGACGCAGTTGCCTGTGCCCTCGCGGCTCGGCATGCTTCGTTTCGAACGGCTGAATGAAGCGAGTTGGGCGCTACTGTTTCTCGATCCCAATTGCGAACGACAGTTCGGCCTGCCGGCTGTGGAACTCTGTGCTCTGGTCGGCTCGCCCTACGCCAGCCTGATGGAACCCGAAGCGCGCTATCAGCTGCATGACGCGGTTCAGCAGCAACTCACCGAAAGCCCGCATTACCTGATCCGCTACACCCTGCACACCGCCGCCGGTTCCTTGAACCTGCTGGAACTGGGCGAAGCCTACAAACAACACAATCGACACCTGCTGCGCGGCTACCTGCTGGTGGTCGACGGCCTGTTCGAGGGCGAGCAACTGCTGCCGGCCCTGGACCTCGAAACCCAGAACTCTCGCCTACAGATCGCCCTGGAACTCAATCAGCGCGCCCAGCAGGAACAGCTTCTGCACCTGGACCGGGTGCGCGCCCAGCAAGACTTGATTTTGCTGCTGACCCGCCAGCGCTATAGCAGCAACAACTCCCTGAAAGAAGCCGCCGAACTGATCACCCGCAGTGCCTGTGACATTTACGAAATCGACTGCGCCAGCCTGTGGAATTTCGAAGGTTCACTGCTCGTGCCGATTTCGGCCTATCACCGCGCCAGCCAGGAATACCTGCTGCCGGAGCCGATCGACGTCAGTCACTTCCCCGACTACGTGGAGGCCTTGCACACCGGCCGCGCCATCGACGCCCACAACGCCTTGCGCGACCCGCGCACCCGGGAAATGGCCGAACACCTGCGCTCGCGTGATGTGAACGCCATGCTCGATGCCAGCATCCGCGTCGATGGCCAAGTGGTCGGCGTACTCTGCCTGGAACAGACCGGCACGACCCGCGCCTGGCAATCGGACGAAATTGCTTTCGCTGGTGAGTTGGCGGATCAGTTTGCCCAAGTCATCAACAACCACAACCGCCGCACCGCCACCAGCGCCCTGCACCTGTTCCAGCGTGCGGTAGAGCAAAGCGCCAACGCCTTTTTGCTGGTCAATTGCGATGGCGTGGTGGAATACGTCAACCCGAGCTTCACGGCGATCACCCAGTACACCACCGAAGAAGTCCACGGCCAGCGGCTGTCGGAACTGCCTGCCCTGGAAAACCTCAGCGAACTGTTGTTCGACGCGCACTCGGCGCTGGCCAAGAGCAACAGCTGGCAGGGTGAGTTCAAAAGCCGCCGTAAAAACCTCGAACCCTACTGGGGCCAGTTATCGATTTCCAAGGTTTACGGCGACAACCGCGAGCTGACGCATTACATCGGTATCTACGAAGACATCACCCAGAACAAGCTCGCTCAGCAGCGCATCGAGCGTTTGGCCTATACCGATAACCTGACCAACCTCGGCAACCGCCCGGCCTTCATTCGCAACCTCGATGAACGTTTCGCCCGAGACAGCGATACCCCGATCAGCTTGTTGCTGGTGGACATCGACAACTTCAAGCGAATCAACGACAGCCTCGGCCACCAGACCGGTGACAAACTGCTAATCAGCCTGGCCCGACGCCTGCGCAACAGCCTGAGCCCGAGCGGCAGCCTGGCGCGGTTCGCCAGTAACGAATTCGCCGTGCTGCTGGACGACACCGACCTGCGTGCGGGCCAACAGATTGCCAATCAATTGCTGGCGACCCTCGACAAGCCGATGTTCGTCGACAACCAGCTGATCAGCGTCACCGGCTCCGTGGGCCTGGCCTGCGCGCCGTTGCACGGTCGTGATCCGCAAACCCTGATGCGCAACGCCGGTCTGGCGCTGCACAAGGCCAAGGCCAACGGTAAACACCAGGTCCAGGTGTTCACCGAAGCGCTGAACGCCGAAGCCAGTTACAAGTTGTTCGTCGAAAACAACCTGCGCCGCGCCCTGACCCAGAACGAGCTGGACGTGTTCTACCAGCCCAAGCTCTGCCTGCGCAGCGGTCGCCTGCTCGGAATGGAAGCCTTGCTGCGCTGGAACCATCCGGAAAAAGGCATGATCCGCCCGGATCAGTTCATCAGCGTCGCCGAAGAAACCGGGCTGATCATTCCCATCGGCAAATGGATCGCCCGCCAGGCCTGCCGCATGAGCAAAGACCTGACCGCCGCTGGCCTGGGCAATCTTCAGGTGGCAATCAACCTGTCGCCCAAGCAGTTCTCCGATCCGGACCTGGTGTCGTCCATCGCCAACATCCTCAAAGAAGAAGCGCTGCCGGCAAACCTGCTGGAGCTTGAACTCACCGAAGGCCTGCTGCTGGAAGCCACCGAAGACACTCACTTGCAGCTTGATCAGCTCAAGCGCCTGGGCCTGACCCTGGCCATGGATGACTTCGGCACCGGTTACTCGTCGCTCAGTTACTTGAAAAAATTCCCGATCGACATCATTAAGATTGATCGAAGCTTCATTCACGAAATCCCCGACAACCAGGACGACATGGAAATCACCTCCGCAGTGATCGCCATGGCCCACAACCTGAAACTCAAGGTCGTGGCTGAAGGCATCGAAACTGCCGAGCAGTTGGCGTTCCTGCGCCGTCACCGTTGCGACGTCGGCCAGGGCTACCTGTTCGACCGACCGATCCCCGGCACCGAGCTGATCGAAAAGCTCAAGCGCTATCCGCGCGGCCCGATCGCCTGACAGCACACCGCAAATCCCTGTGGAACACCGCCAATCCCTGTGGGAGCGAGCTTGCTCGCGATAGCGGCGTGTCAGTCAGCATCCATGTCACTGATACGCCGCTATCGCGAGCAAGCTCGCTCCCACAGGGGCACACGGGTAGTGCGTAACTGGACGGCATTGGGCAAACTGCGTGTCTGACAATTTACATTCAACCTGACTGAGGGGACTGATCATGGTCTTGCGCTCGGAAATTCTGGTGAACAAAAACGTGCTCCCGACTAAAGAACAAGCTCTGCCTGGCCGCGAAACCCCAATGACCGTGCCGGAAAAACACTTCGTCCACGACGCCCCGCTGCTCGGCCCGTTCGCGATGGACGTGGATTTCGCGATCTTCGGCCTCGGCTGCTTCTGGGGTGCAGAGCGCAAGTTCTGGCAGCGCGAAGGCGTGGTCAGTACGGCGGTGGGCTACGCCGGCGGCTTTACGCCGAACCCGACGTATGAAGAAGTCTGCTCGGGCCTGACCGGCCACAGCGAAGTGGTACTGGTGGTCTACGAGCCGGCAAAAGTCAGCTACGAAGCGCTGCTGAAGATGTTCTGGGAACTGCACAACCCGACTCAGGGCATGCGTCAGGGCAATGACATCGGCACGCAGTACCGCTCGGTCATCTACGCTACCAACCCGACCCAGTTGGCAGCCGCCAAGCACAGCGAGCAAGTGTTCCAGGCCGAGTTGACCAAGGCTGGCAAAGGCACGATCACCACTGAAATCGACGAAGCGCCGACGTTCTTCTTTGCCGAGGCTTATCACCAGCAGTACCTGGCCAAAAACCCTGAAGGGTATTGCGGGATTGGCGGTACAGGCGTGACTTGCCCGATTTGACCGCTTAAAGCAAAAGATCGCAGCCTCGTTTCACTCGACAGCTCCTACTTAGAAATGCATTCCCCTGTAGGAGCTGTCGAGTGAAACGAGGCTGCGATCTTTTGATCTTGCTTGTCGATTGACCCTATTCGGCAATCAACCAATCCATCTGCCACCCACCCTGTGTCTGTCCCAACTTCTTGGACAACCACGGCAGCAGTTCACGCAATTCCTCTTCCAGCCCCCACGGCGGATTAGCAATCGCCAACCCGGAGCCATTCAGACTGTTCGGCGTATCCAACGGATGCACCAGCAACTCAACGCGCAACAACTTCGGCGCGCCCGTGCCCGCCAGGTCCTGATAAAAACGACGCAACATGCGCTGGTCCTTCACCGGGTACCAGATCGCCGCCACGGTTTGGCGCATCCGGCCAATCGCCTCTTTCAGCGACGCCGCACAGCGCTGCATCTCATCCAGCTGCTCGAACGGCGGATCAATCAACATCACCGCCCGCTTCTCCTGCACCGGCAACATCGCACGCGGCACATGCCAGCCTTCGCCCAGATGCACCTTTACCCGACGGTCGCCGGCCATGTTGTCCTTGAGCAACACACCGTCCTCGGGGTGCTTCTCGTTGAGCATCACCCGATCCTGCGGCCGCGTCAGACGCCGCGCCAACTCCGGCGACCCCGGGTAATAGCGCAATTGGCCATCCGGGTTCATGTCGTGCAGCACCTTCATGTAATCAGCGGTCAACGCCGGCAGATCCGGCTGATCCCACAAACGCGCAATACCTTCCAGGTACTCACCGGTACGGCTCGCCTGATCACCCTGCAGGTCATACAGACCAATGCCGGCGTGAGTGTCGAGATAGGCAAACGGCTGCTCCTTGCGCGACATCAAAGCGATGATGCGGGTCAAAGTCAGGTGTTTGAACACATCGGCGTGATTGCCGGCATGGAAGGCGTGACGATAATTCATGATTACTCCTGCGAAGGGCGGGAAGTTTACCTTGTACGGCGGCGAACGTCAGGGCTTCACAGCCGAGCGGACAGTCGCAACAGCCACAATCCCCGGCCGAACACAAAACCTGTGGCGAGGGAGCTTGCTCCCGCTGGGCTGCGAAGCAGCCCCAAAACCTGAGATCTGGTTATGCCTGACACACCGCACTGCCCGGCTTACGACTGCTGCGCAGCCGAGCGGGAGCAAGCTCCCTCGCCACAAAAGCCGACCGGTGCTACTCCGAAGACCGCGCCCGCAACCGCCGTCCAAGCACATCCAGCACATCACACCCATCCCGCAACGGAATGGCACAGAGCAAAGCAAAATCACTAAGAATGAAGGACTGACACTCGATCGAACCGCGCATGGACAAGTTCTCCATCACTTGGGTGACGGCGCGAATTCGGTAGCTGGCAGCGTCATACAAAACATCCAGCGGCGCTTGGGTGTCGACGAACAGGGTTGGCATGTCGTCGCAATTGCTGGTGAGCGCCATGAAGCGGCTTTTGGGGTGGGGGATTGGTTTTTCGTAGGGTGGGTCGGGGTGAAGACTTTTCATTTTTAAACCTCTGGTAGAAGTGGAGCTACCATCGGCCTTCCTACAGGCTTGGGTGGCAGCTATGCGCGGGGTAGGAATATCGAGACCAGAGAGCAAACTCGACCACGCCGAAGCGTGCCCGCACACAGCCGCCGCAACTGATCTTACGGACGCATGTTGATGGCCGCAATTCAGGTGTCGACGCCAGAGCGTCCTCTCTAGTATTGAAGGGTTCCTACACCCCGCCACTGAATTTTCAGTGACCACCAGAGACTATCGATGGAGAACATTTCACACCAGTTCATGGAAACCGCTACGACTTGAAGGAAACTTCCGAAGACCTTGCCCAGAAATTTCGCTCAAAAAAGCAAACGCGGCGAAAGGCTTCACTGAAGCCTGGCTTGATTTCGCCACCTGTTGAATCCACCACCTATAGCTGCCGCTCAGCAACGACAGAATTCGGCCCAGAGTGTGTAAATAGCCTGCCACTCTCTTACCGTCAAATTCAGACGGAGAAAAACACCAAGCTATCAAGATCGATCTCGGCGTAGATCCCCAAATCGCCCTTGTAGAGACAGATCTTGGAAACTCCTAACTCGGATTGTAAGAACTCAACGAGCTTTTTAAGGTTAGCGTTTTTAGACATCGCAGTCGGACGTACTACCGTTACCTGTCCGGGCTCGTCATCGTAAGTTCTGATTAGAAACACATCCTCTTCGTTCTGTATGGCGTAGTTATAACCACGGTACTCATATCCAACATCGTGATCGACATCATCAAAGCGAGTAGATTTCACTATTCTCAAAGTAGTAGCCCGTTAAATATCACTCATAAGAAATGGGACAGACTTATTTACTATCTAAGTCTTCAGAAATTCATACTAGCTTAAGCACTAGCCTCACCAAGTTGAAAAGTCCTCCCGACTCGCTTTATAAAGATCATCAACCCACGCCTCCGACAACTTAAGGTACACATCTTCAAAAAACGCCCTAGGATTTTCCATTTCATCCCACCCAGGAGGGAGCGAGGAGGGAGACATCGGATCATGTTCCAAAATCTCAGAAAAAATACTCGAATCACTATCAAGAGCCTCTTCCAACACTAAGAACAAAACAAACTTATGTCGATAACTCAACGCAGCGAAGCGCTTGACAATAAACCGGGATATTAAAAACTCTCTATCTGAAGGACACTCAGGATCGTACTCCGATAACTCAACCCCAAGACTCTCCTCGCGATCATATATATCGAACCCACCGAGAAAGTGCCCAAGGCTTGGGTTATATGAAACATTCAGATACGGATGCATCAGCATTAGATTTTCTCTATCGGATAAAGCGCTATAGGCTGCAATGTCTCAAAATCGAATTTCATTTCAAAGGCATTCATCTGAGGAATGAAACGCGGATTGGCTGGATCTAAAGGATTAGGCTTATATCCCTCACCTACATTTTCAGCCTCCATTCTTACTAACAAATTTCCTTTGCTATCCTCCCCAGTAAAACGAGACATTTTTCTAGCCTCCCTTGTCATCGCTTCATTATAAGCATTCAACTGCGCTCTATGGCTCATAAACCTAGAGCTTGGAACGGCTCTCCACCTCTTGCTTTCACCATGAAGTTCGCAGCTAGTGGTTTGTTGCTGAACAGCAGAACCCGAACCATCCGCCCAATTCTTATACATAGTTCGCAGTGTAGAAATCAATTTTTTAATAGGCATTAATAACATCATTTTTCAAAAACCGACCATAACTGAACACAAAAGAATACGGACCAAAAAGCGGGCGACCAAAAAGGGAACGGATTTATTTGTTGCTCTATAACAGCACCTTCGAAGCTGGCAGCAAAAATAAATCCGCCCCCTTTGGCCAAATACGGACCAGAAGCAACTAAACTAAAAATCACTAAAACTCTTTACCAACTCGCTGGGTCTTCAAGACTGGCCTTTTGAAGATCCTCTTTCCACTCGATAGTTGCCAACCGATAAATATCTTCAAAAAAAGCTCTCGTGTTTTCCATTTCATCCCACCCACAGGGAAATGAGGAGTACGCCTCTGGGTCGTACTTAAAAAGCGACTGAAAGTCGTAGTTTTTATCCTCAAGCGCCTTTTCCAAACACTTATAAAGTAAAAAGCGGTGTCGATAGGTACGATTTCTAACCAGACAATACTTGAGTATTAACTCTTCCCTGTCCGACGGGTCATTTGGATTAAATTTCTCCAACTCCTCTCCAAGTGTTTCTTCACGATCATAAATATCGAAACAACCCAAAAAATATGAAGGTGTCGGTATATATGGCTGCTGAGTACCAGGATCAATAAACATAATCTTCCTCACTTGATCGGATATAACGTAAATGGAACACCAGCATCATCAAACTTCATTTCAAAGCCGTCCAATTTAATAAGCCTTGGATTTTCCTTTGACCTAGTGTTTGGTACATATCCCTCCCCGGCACCCGGAAGCCTCATTCTAACGATGTTATTATCCTCTCCGTCCTTCCCCGTAAATCGAGACAGCCCTCGCTCAGTCCTCGTTGTTGCAAGAGTGTAAGCCTCGAGCATCAACTCCCAACTGCTAAATCTGGAGCTTGGATTACCACGTTGGTGCCAAGGTCTTCTACCAGTTATCGGATCCGTACCATCAATAGCACGCTGCTTCCACTTAGCATCTGGTACCGCTGGACTATGTTTTCCAACCATATGCATGCCTTGACTGTCGTTTAATCTTTTAACTTCTTTCTCGGCAAGCTCTGCAGCACTTAGTTTGGGCTTCGGCAGCGCCGGCTCACCCTCATCCACCCTAGCGCCAGTCGTATCATCCGGCGCCCCACACCGGAGCTTATTCGGCGGCGGGCAATTCCCGCTCAACCCCAACGGATCAACCCACCCCGTCGGATTCGGCGTGTACTGATACTGGTTCAGCCCACCCGCCAACTTGATCGGATCTGGCGTCAGATACCGACCAACCTCCGGATCATAGTACCGATGCCGGTTGTAGTGCAGACCACTCTCGGCGTCGAAGTACTGCCCTTGAAACCGCAACGGTTGCTCGAGCTGCTCTCCCCCACCAAACGCTAGGCGAGAGACTTTGCCGTAGGCGTTGTACTTCGCCGACCAGACGATGTCGCCGCTGTAATCCGTGAGTTCCTGCGGCGTACCCAGGTGATCGAGTTGGTAGTAGAACGGGCAGGCCTTGCGCGAGCCTTTGCCGTCGAGCATGGCCAACGGGCGGAAGCTGCCGGGTTCGTAGACGTAGCTGCGGTAATGCTCACGGCTGCTTTCGGCGATGAGGTTATCGCCTTGCCAGAAGAACTCGGTGGTTTGGCCGTCGACGGTTTTGCTGATGCGGCGGCCGAAGGCGTCGTAGCGGTAGGTTGCTTGGCTGCCGTTGGGCAGGGTGGCGCCGATCAGCCGGTGTTGGCAGTCGTAGCGGTACTCGGTGACGAGTTTTTGCCCGGTGCCGCGGCGCTCGCGGATCAGGTTGCCGAAGGCGTCGTAGTCGTAATGGCGGTCGCCTTGCATGAGCAGGCGATTGCCTTTGACGGTCGCGGCGCCGGGACGGTCTTGCATCAGCAGGTTGCCGGCGGGGTCGTGGGCGAAGCTTTCCGGTGGGTCGTCGCGGGTGTGGCGGACGCGGGTCAGGCGGTTGAGCGGGTCGTATTGGTAGCTGCGCTGGCCGTGACGGGTGTCGGCGATGCTGTCGAGATTGCCGTTGGCGCTGTAGGCATAGTCGCGGCGGTACAGCGCTTGTTGCTGTTGGCTGACGGCGTGGGCCTTCAGACGGCCCTGATCGTCGTAGGCATATTCGCTGAGCAACTGCCCCTGTTGGCGTTGCTGTTCGCGGCCGAAGGTGAATTGGTGGGTGGTGAGTCGCGCACCGTTGAGGTCGATGGCCGTCAGCGCACCGCCCTTGGCGTGGTGGTAATCGAGTTTGCTGTTGTCCGGCAGGCGCAGGCGATTCAGCTGGCCGCAGGCGTCATAGCCATAACGTAGCGAGCCCCAGCCTTGGTGCTCGGTAATCAGGCGGTCTTGCTGGTCGTATTCGAACTCCAGCGGATGGTCGTGACCGTCATCGACGCTGACCAACCGGCCGAGGCGGTCATAGCGGTATTCCACCTTGATGCCGTCGGGCAGGGTTTTGACCAGCAGGCGCCCGGCCGAATCCCGCTGATAAGCCGTTACCAGCTGTGAACCGTCCTCGCCGAACTCGGTTTTTTCCAGCAACTGGCCGTTGAGGTCGTAGGCGTACGCCGTGCGTTGGCCGTCGAAGCCGGTTTCCTGTCGGATCAAGCCATTGGGCGTGTAGTCCAGGAGATATTTTTCGCCAGATTCGTTTTCGATCTCGGTGAGCAACAGCTGGGCGTTGTCGTAGCGGTACTTCAGCTGGGTGCCGTCGGCATTGATCCGGCGGCTGACCAGGTGCAGATCGTCGACGTATTCGTAGTGGGTGACGCGGCCCTGCTCATTGCGTTCGGCGGTGATTTTTCCGTAGGCGTTGTAACTGAAGGCGCGGCTGGCGCCGGTAGGCAAAGTCGTCTGGATCAGTCGGCCAACGGCATCCCATTGGTACTGGGTAACGGCGCCGTGTTCGTCCTGCCGGGTAATCTGCCGCCCCAACGCATCGTAGGAAAACCGCCGCTGACCGCCGTCCGGCAAGGTCTCTTCGAGCAGTTGTCCCAAGGCGTTCCAGACGAAGACCTGCCGGCTGGTGTCCGGGTAACGGATCGATAGCAGCTGACCTTTTTCGTCGTAGTGATAGTGGGTGACATGACCGTCAGGATCGGTCGCTTCCGTGATGTCACCCTGGGCGTTGCGCTGGTATTTCCACAGCGCTTTGCCGCGAAACCGTGCGTGCAGGAAACCGTGGCGATACTCGTAGGTCGTCGGCTCGTCTTCCGACGGAATCAGCGCAACCAGCCGTCCGATCTCGTCATAACGGTATTCAGTGACAGCGCCGAGCGGATCCTGCTCGGCAATCAGCCGACCGTTGTCGTCGTAAGCCTTGAGGTGCTCGCCACCGTCCAGCTCGACCTTGCGCACCAGCCGTGCGCGGTCGTCGTGGACATAAACCTCTTCACTGCCATCGATGTTCTGGACTGTGACACTGCCCTCGTCATCCCAGACGTAACGCGCATCCATCTGCGAAAACGACGCCCAATGGCGGACACATCGGGCAGCCTTGCCGGACCTTTCCCACTCCCAGAAAAAACTCGCCCCACCGGTCAGTTGCCGCTGCAAGATGACGTGCTGATCGTCGTAGTCGTAACACTCGCTTTCGCCGGCGGCATTGGTGGCTTCGATCAGTTGATCGCGTTCGTCGTAGTGATACGTGACCAGCGTCTGTTCGGTGTGCCAGGCCTCGTCGAAGGTGTCGGCCGGCTGAAAACGCTGATACTCGACGGCGACCAAATGGCTGCAGTCATAGCGCAATAGCAAGGCGCGGCCAGCGCCGTTGTCGAGGCGTTTGATGCGGTCTTGTCGGTCGCGGGTGATGCGCAGTCGGTTGTCGTACCCGTCGCTGATCGCTGTCAGACAACCGTTCTGAAAGTGATAGAAAAGGGTTTCGTCACCGGCCTGGGCGAGGATCAGTTCTTCAGGCTGATCGCCCAGAAAAATCGCCGCGCGCGACAGGCTGTTGTGAATTTCCGGGCGCGCACTGTTCGGCAACGGGAAGGTAGTGCGGCGGTTTTCGTGGTCGATCCAGATGACCGTATCGCCGTCGATGTCCAGGCGATGGGATAACGAATGGCTCCAGCCAAAACCTAAACCGTTGTCGATCTCGGCCGCGCTGGTGCGGTAGAGCCGGGTGAAATCGAACGGCAAAATCCCGTCCAGTGCACCGTCGGTGAGGGTCAGCAGCTCTTCACCGGTGACCATCGAGACCGGGCATTTGTTGGTGGCGGTTTTATCAACGGAATCGGCGCTGTCGCCGTTGGGGTTTTTAGCCTGATCCGGGACGTTGTCGTGGTGTTCGTTTTGCTTGAGCGTGGTATTGCGTCTGGCATCCCAGCGCAGTTGCATCCGGCCTTTTTTCATACCGGCCGCGATGCCCCTCGCGGCAACTTTTTTGTAGCGGTCGACGTAGCTGATGAAGCTATTGATGATCGTGAAAATCGCTTTGACGAGGCGCAGAACAGCGCTGAGTAATTGCGCAGCTCGATTAGCCAACCGCATCGTCAAATAGGCGATACCGGCTCCCGCTGCAGCGAACGTCAGAACGATGCTAATCAGGATGTCGATCAACAGTTGCACCACCACCGTCGACACAGCCTCGGCGGTTTTGCCGGCGATCTCGCCGGGCGGCAGCATGTCCAACCAGAGGCTGGCGGTGCGTAACAGCAGGCACAGCGCCGCTTCGTCACTGGCCAGCAGTTGGGCTTTTTCCATGACATCCGGAGCGGTTTTCGCGAGGTTCTTCAGCTCTGTGGCGCTCTCACCCAACCGATCACCAAACTTCCCGGGATCCTTGAGGATGTCCGAAAGCAGGCCGATGCCGTCCCACACACCTTCGATTGCCGCCCAACTACCCGCGAGCATTCCATTGCCTACAGCGACCGAAGAAGATTCCGACCACTTCGGCTTAAACGTCTTCCATTCATCACGCAGCCATTTCTCAAGTTCCTTTGTCAGGCCGTTGTAGGAAGAGAAAAGATCTTCAACTTGCTGCGGTGTGACTTCGTTGTGGACGTGAATGCGGTAGAACTTGCCCTCGCTCCCCTTGAACGTCCCTTTGCCATTTTCATCAAGCGTGACAAGCGTCGTTTCGCCGCTCTCAAGCGCAATCACATCAACCTGAATATTCCCCACGGGAATGTCATAAACCGATTCAAACTTGCTCTCGATCTCTAGCTCTCCACCCTTCGGGCATTGCACCACGGAGGAGAAAAAATCGTCGTCGCCACTGCTCACCGCAGTGCTGGCATTGCCGAACCTTATGATCCGCTCCATGCCCATCAACGAAGGCAAATCAGCCGCGTGACTGGCCTTATCCGCCGCCTGGCTGAGCCAGTGCTTCAACTGTTCGCGGTAAAGGGAAAGGGTGTTTGGGAAACCGTCGAGCTCCTGCTCGATCCGTACAATCTGATCCATCAGTCCAGCTCCGTTATCAAGTAATCCACCAAGGCTGATTTCGGTGCTTGAGGCAGATCCGGCGCCTCCAGAAAGATCGCGACCTTGTGGCGCAATACGCTCGCCGAAAAGGCCTCATAAAGAGCAGGTCGGTCCTCGTTCAACCACATCAGCAAGTTGTTAATGCGGGTTGTTGCGGACTCCGAGGCGAGGTGTTTGAGCAGCGATTCGGAAACTTCCCACCACGGAAAAACCCTGGAGGTTTTCAACGCACTGCCACCGATATCGAGCGGCTGGCCGCTGATTAAAACGCGGTCAATCACAGGCATTAGCTGCGTGGCGTTAACGTCGGCGGACTGAAGAATCGGCAGCAAATAGCGCCCGTCCCAGAACCGAAAAAACACCGCATTACCGTTGGGCAAAAGGACTTGAGTGAGGCTGCGAAGATGCTCGACCAGCACCTCCTGAGGGGCAGTAGAAACCGCCAGCCAGCCCCAATCCCGAGATTCAGTGGTGGCAACCCATTCCAGAAACTCACTGCCAGCAGCGACGATTCCGACATAGGGCATTACCGGTTCCCACTCGGCGTAAGCGGTATCGGCCCAGATCGGACTGGGTGCTTGAGCTGTGATCGAACGCTGCCAGGCTTTGAACGGTTCAGCGCCGCTCGCGTTGCTGAAAACCGCGAACATCTGCTCGGAAGGCTTGAGCGGTTGGCGATCCAACCAGGCGTGGGGTGACAAGGCATCAGGCTGCACAGACACCGTCCTTGCAGCGCTCACATTCCTCACAGAACGGCGCGTCGCTTTTCAGGCTCAGGATCTGTGCGGCACTCAGCAGCGCGGCCGGGGCGGCGACGAGCTTCAAGGGTGTGTCCGGCGATGCAGGTGCCGCCGCCATGGCCGGCATCAACGCCCCGCCCACCTGAATCGGTACGCTGCTGAAGATCCCGCCGGGACCGATGTTGATCCACTGCCCGCCCGCCTGAATCGTCGCGCTGGCCCCGCCGTCGATCACCACTTGCTGGCCGGCGCTGACATGGAATTGCTGACTGGCATTCAGCGCCTGACTGGTCACCCGAATGTGCCGGTCACCCACGACCACCAAATGATCATCCAGCTTCACCTCGGTCTGGCGCTGGCCATGGGTGATGCGGTGCTCGTCGGCCTTCAGCTCATGGCGAGCGGTGCCGGTGACGACAATGCTGCGGGCGTTATCGACCTGCACTTGTTGATCATTCAGTACGTGCTGGGTCCAGTTTCGCTGGGCGCGCAGGTAGATTTCCTCGGCACCTTTGCGATCCTCGATGCGCAATTCGTTGTAACCGCCGCCACCGGGACTGCTCTGGCTGCGGAAAATGCTGCGGGTTTTGTCGGCGGGTAGATCGAGTGGCACCGGGGATGCTGCGTTTGGCAGGCAACCCATCACCAGCGGTTTATCGGCATCGGCGTCGACGAATCCCACCAGCACTTCCATGCCGACTCGCGGGATCATCACGCTGCCATAACGATCGTGCGCCCAGCCGGTGGCGACGCGCAGCCAGCAACTGGAGTGTTCATCGAGCTGACCGTCGCGGTCCCAAGCCAGCTGAACCTTGACCCGACCGAACTCGTCGCAATGGATTTCACTGTCGGTCGGGCCGGTGACCACGGCGGGTTGATAGCCGAGCATGCGTGGTTTTTCCGGCCCGAGTGGAGGGCGAAACGAAACGTCCCACGGTGTTGCCAGAAAGGTATTGCGGTAGCCCTGGAAATCATCCGGGCTGTCGCTGGTGACTGACTCTTCCAGCACTTGCGGCTGGCGGCCACGGTGTTCGATTTCGGTGATCAACCACAGGTCATTCCATGCCTGGCGCGGATGCTCGGCCAGGTGTAGGAAATGCCCGCTGACCAGCGCCGATTCGTCGCCACGACCTTCGGCCTGACGGAAGTCGGCGTTGTGGCGTTCGAGTGCTCGCTGGGACAGATGCTTGCCGTGTTCGCGGTCAGTGAATTGGCCGGGGAAGTGGTAATCCTCGAGCACCGGTCGCAGCTCACTGTCGAGGCGGCTTTCAAGTTGCAGGTGAGGTTTTTTGAAGTCGTAGTCGCGACGGGTTACCGCTGTCGTCCGGGTTTCCAGTCGCACGTTGAAACGTTTGATGGCCGGCGCATCCGCCGCCATTCCGCTGCCCGGCAGGTATAGCGTCGGCTCGGGCAGACGAGGGAAAACCGTCTGGTCATCACCAAACACCAACAGATGTCCGTCGAAGCCGTGCTGAAAGTGGTAGTGAATGCCGATCTCGGCACACAGTCGCTGAATGAACGCCAGATCGCTTTCGGCGTATTGCACGCAGTACTCGCGCGCTGGGTAGTCGCTACCGAGCCGAAACTCGAACGCATCACGCTGGATGCCGTGGTCCTTGAGAATTTGCGCGACGATCGCCGGCACGCTTTTGTGCTGGAAGATCCGCTGATTGATGCGCTGACTCAGGTAGGCGAGACGCGGCACGAGGCTGATTTGGTAGCCCGTCAGCCGTTGTCCGGAATCGCTTTGGCCAACGCGAAAAATCTGACCATGTATGCCTGAACCCTGCGCATCAAAACTCAGAAACGCCTGACGATGCAGGAGGCTTTCGAGTTCGATGTCGGGCCGTTCGCTGACCAGTTCCAGGTCAAAACGGTAGGGCTGGCTGATGGCTTCCGTGCCCGTGAACTCAAGCACCTTGAGCTCATTCTGGACGCCGTCGATGGTCAACGTGAAACGCGGTTGATTGGCAGGAGCGAACATCCGATGTGTCTCTGCAGAATGAAGGCGGGCGATTCTGCATGAGCGACAAGGGGCATTGATGGAGGGACAGGGAAATCAGATTTGCCCTACTTTTTTAGAGATTTTTCCTTCAACAATCAGTGTGTTTGGCTACAGACATCTCCCTCAAAACCACCACCGCCCCCTGTAGGAGTGAGCCTGCTCGCGATAGCGGTTAATCATTCAACATTGATGTCGACTGACCTGGCGCTATCGCGAGCAGGCTCACTCCTACAGGGGACAAATAGGGATTCGAGATTTGTGCAGGCCAAAAAAACGGCCCGCCTCCAAAAGGAAGCGGGCCGTTTTCATGTTCGGCGAAAGGTCAGAGCATCAGCTCATTCCCATCACTTGTTCAGGCGGAAATCTGCCTCGGCAGCGGCGAAGCGCTGAAGCATGCCTTTGGTAGGCTCGCCCATTTTGCTGACGATGTAGATCGCCAGGCTGGCGAAGATGAAACCAGGGATGATTTCGTACAGACCCAGCAGTTCGAAATGCTTCCAGACGATCACGGTGATCGCGCCGACCAGGATGCCAGCCAGTGCGCCGTTGCGGGTCATGTCTTTCCAGATCACGGAGATCAGGACAACCGGACCGAACGCAGCGCCGAAACCGGCCCAGGCGTAGCTGACCAGACCCAGCACACGGTTGTTCGGGTTAGCGGCCAGACCGATAGCGATCAGGGCAACCAGCAGCACCATGGCGCGACCGACCCAGACCAACTCGACCTGGGAAGCGGATTTACGCAGGAAGGTTTTGTAGAAGTCTTCGGTCAGGGCGCTCGAGCACACCAGCAATTGGCAGCTCAAGGTGCTCATCACAGCAGCCAGAATGGCCGACAGCAGTACACCGGCAACCCATGGATTGAACAGGATCTTGGCCAGTTCGATAAACACACGTTCGTGGTTTTCGGAAACCGGCATTGCCACGGCAGGGTTCGCCGAGAAGTAAGCGATACCGAAGAAGCCGACAGCCACGGTGCCGCCCAGGCACAGGATCATCCAGGTCATGGAGATACGGCGAGCTTTAGCGATCGACTTGACCGAATCCGCCGCCATGAAACGCGCCAGGATATGCGGCTGGCCGAAGTAGCCCAGGCCCCAGCCCATCAGCGAAATCACGCCGATGAAGGTGGTGTTTTTCAGCATGTCGAAGTTGCTTGGATCTTGTGCTTCGATCGCCAGGAACGTGGTGTCGATGCCGCCAGTGGCCAGCAGCACGATGATCGGCGTCAGCAGCAGGGCGAAGATCATCAGCGTGGCTTGTACGGTGTCAGTCCAGCTCACTGCCAGGAAACCACCGACGAAGGTGTAGGCAATCGTCGCCGCAGCGCCAGCCCACAGTGCAGTCTCGTAGGACATGCCGAAGGTGCTTTCAAACAGACGGGCGCCGGCCACGATGCCGGAGGCGCAGTAGATGGTGAAGAACACCAGGATCACGACCGCGGAGATGATCCGCAGCAGGCCGCTTTTGTCTTCGAAACGGCTGGAGAAGTAATCCGGCAGGGTCAGTGCATCGCCGTTGTGCTCGGTCTGCACGCGCAGACGGCCGGCGACGAACAGCCAGTTCAGGTAAGCACCAATGATCAGGCCGATGGCGATCCAGCTTTCGGACAGACCGGACATGTAGATAGCGCCCGGCAGGCCCATCAACAACCAGCCGCTCATGTCGGAGGCGCCAGCGGACAATGCAGTCACGACGCTGCCCAGGCTGCGACCGCCCAGAATGTAGTCAGAAAGGTTGTTGGTGGAGCGATAGGCCATGAAGCCGATCAGCACCATTGCTGCGATGTAGATCACGAACGTGATCAGTGTTGGATTGCTTACGCTCATTAAGTGATGCCCTGGCTTTGTTTTTATGTAGCGGCAGAGTGTGAAACCGCCGACAAACGACAACGTTTGTTCAGACGATTTCGGGGTCCGCGCATTTATGACTGATGTTTCCCCAGGAAAGCCATCAGCCGGTGCACCTGTCTTTTTTGACCGGTTGCACCTTGGGCGCGAATGCTATTCAACAAAGCAAATAAGGTGCAACCAGTTTCTTGAGAATAAGTTGCACCTAGTCGGATTTACCTGAAATAAGCCTGTTTTTGCTCCCTTTTAGGGCAGTACCATCGGTTTGCTAGAAGCAAAAGCACCAAGCAAGAGCGGTACGTTCGTACCGGAATTTATTTCCTGACGAGCTGCTTATAATTCCGACAAAAAAAGGGTTGCACCCGGTTGCACCTCGACGGTTGCACGGCTAATCTTGCCGCCAGCTGATGCCACGCGGTCGTGGCAAACATGAGGATAAAAATATGGCGACCACCACCCTAGGGGTCAAACTTGACGACCCGACCCGCGAGCGCCTCAAGGCTGCCGCGACCTCGATTGATCGCACGCCGCACTGGCTGATCAAGCAGGCAATTTTCAATTACCTGGAAAAACTCGAGGGTGGTGCAACCCTGACCGAGCTGAGCGGTTTGATCAGCAAAGACGCTGACGACGCCGGCGAAGTCCACGCTGACCACGCGCACCAGTGCTTCTTGGAGTTCGCTGAAAGCATCCTGCCGCAATCGGTGCTGCGCGCTTCGATCACCGCTGCTTACCGTCGCCCTGAGCCGGAAGTGGTGCCGATGCTGATCGAGCAGGCTCGCCTGCCGGTCGCCATGGCTGAAGCCACCAACAAGCTCGCCGCCTCGATTGCCGAGAAACTGCGCAATCAGAAGAGCGCCGGCGGCCGTGCCGGGATTGTTCAGGGCCTGTTGCAGGAATTTTCCTTGTCGTCCCAGGAAGGCGTGGCGCTGATGTGCCTGGCCGAAGCGCTGCTGCGCATCCCGGACAAAGGCACTCGTGACGCCCTGATCCGCGACAAGATCAGCACCGGCAACTGGCACCCGCACTTGGGCAACAGCCCGTCGCTGTTCGTCAACGCCGCCACTTGGGGCTTGCTGCTGACCGGCAAACTGGTCGCCACCCACAACGAAGCCGGCCTGACTTCGTCCTTGAGCCGCATCATCGGCAAGAGCGGCGAGCCGATGATCCGCAAGGGCGTCGACATGGCCATGCGCCTGATGGGCGAGCAGTTCGTGACCGGCGAAACCATCGCCGAAGCCCTGGCCAACGCCAGCAAGTTCGAAGCCAAAGGCTTCCGCTATTCCTACGACATGCTGGGTGAAGCCGCACTCACCGAGCACGACGCCCAGAAGTACCTGGCCTCGTACGAACAAGCCATCCACTCGATCGGCAAAGCGTCCCACGGTCGTGGGATTTATGAAGGCCCGGGCATTTCGATCAAGCTGTCGGCACTGCACCCGCGTTACAGCCGCGCCCAGTACGAGCGCGTGATGGACGAGTTGTACCCGCGCCTGCTGTCGCTGACCCTGCTGGCCAAGCAATACGACATCGGCCTGAACATCGACGCCGAAGAAGCTGACCGCCTCGAGCTGTCGCTGGATCTGCTGGAGCGCCTGTGCTTCGAGCCGCAACTGACCGGCTGGAACGGCATCGGTTTCGTGATCCAGGCTTATCAAAAGCGTTGCCCGTACGTGATCGACTACGTGATCGACCTGGCTCGTCGCAGCCGTCATCGCCTGATGATCCGCCTGGTAAAAGGCGCGTACTGGGACAGCGAAATCAAACGCGCCCAAGTCGAAGGCCTGGAAGGCTATCCGGTCTACACCCGCAAGGTTTACACCGACGTTTCCTACATCGCTTGCGCCCGCAAACTGCTGTCGGTGCCGGAAGTCATCTACCCGCAATTCGCCACGCACAACGCCCACACCCTGTCGGCCATTTACCACATCGCCGGTCAGAACTATTACCCCGGTCAGTACGAGTTCCAGTGCCTGCACGGCATGGGCGAACCGCTGTACGAACAGGTTGTAGGTAAAGTTTCCGAAGGCAAGCTGAACCGTCCGTGCCGCGTGTACGCACCGGTCGGTACTCACGAAACGCTGTTGGCGTACCTGGTACGTCGTCTGCTGGAAAATGGCGCGAACACTTCGTTCGTCAACCGCATCGCCGACCAGTCTATTTCGATTCAGGAGCTGGTGGCCGATCCAGTGGCCAGCATCGAGCAGATGGCGACGCTGGAAGGCGGCTTCGGCCTGCCGCACCCGCGTATTCCGCTGCCGCGTGATCTTTATGGTACCGAGCGCGCCAACTCCAGCGGCATCGACATGGCCAACGAACATCGTCTGGCTTCGCTGTCCTGCGCCTTGCTGGCCACCGCTCATAACAACTGGAAAGCCGCGCCGATGCTCGGTTGCGCGTCCAGCACCGAAACCCCTGCGCCGGTTTTGAACCCGTCCGATCTGCGTGACGTGGTTGGGCATGTACAGGAAGCGACCGTCGAAGACGTCGACAACGCGATCCAGTGCGCCCTGAATGCTGCACCGATCTGGCAGGCAACTCCGCCCGCCGAGCGTGCCGCGATTCTGGAACGTGCCGCCGATTTGATGGAAGGCGAGATCCAGCCGCTGATGGGCCTGTTGGCTCGCGAAGCCGGCAAGACTTTCGCCAACGCCATCGCCGAAGTGCGTGAAGCCGTGGACTTCCTGCGTTACTACGCAGTTCAGGCTCGCAACGATTTCACCAACGACGCCCACCGCCCATTGGGTCCGGTGGTGTGCATCAGCCCATGGAACTTCCCGCTGGCAATCTTCAGCGGCCAAGTCGCTGCTGCCCTGGCTGCCGGTAACCCGGTCCTGGCCAAACCTGCGGAACAAACCCCGCTGGTGGCCGCTCAAGCCGTGCGTTTGCTGCTCGAAGCCGGGATTCCGGAAGGCGTGCTGCAACTGCTGCCGGGCCGTGGCGAAACCGTTGGCGCTCGTCTGGTCGGTGACGATCGGGTTAAAGGCGTGATGTTCACTGGCTCCACCGAAGTCGCCCGCTTGCTGCAACGCAACGTCGCGGGTCGTCTGGATGCTCAGGGTCGCCCTATTCCACTGATCGCCGAAACCGGTGGCCAGAACGCGATGATCGTCGACTCCTCGGCACTGACTGAACAAGTTGTGATCGACGTGGTGTCCTCGGCCTTCGACAGCGCCGGTCAACGTTGCTCGGCACTGCGCGTACTGTGCTTGCAGGAAGATTCCGCTGACCGTGTCATCGAAATGCTCAAAGGTGCCATGGCTGAATGCCGTCTTGGTAATCCAGAGCGCCTGTCCGTGGACATCGGCCCGGTGATCGACGCCGAAGCTAAGGCCGGCATCGAGAAGCACATCCAGGCCATGCGTGACAAAGGTCGCAGCGTGTACCAGGTGGCAATCGCCAACACCGAAGAAGTCAAACGCGGCACCTTCGTGATGCCAACCCTGATCGAACTGGAAAGCTTCGACGAGCTGCAACGGGAGATCTTCGGCCCGGTGCTGCACGTGGTTCGCTACAAGCGCAAAGACATCGATCAACTGATCGGTCAGATCAACGCGTCCGGTTACGGCCTGACGTTGGGCGTGCACACTCGCATCGACGAGACCATCGCCAAGGTGATCGACAACGTCAACGCCGGTAACGTCTACGTGAACCGCAACATCGTGGGTGCTGTGGTCGGCGTGCAGCCGTTCGGTGGCGAAGGCCTGTCGGGTACTGGCCCGAAAGCAGGTGGTCCGTTGTACCTGTACCGCCTGCTGTCGACGCGCCCTACCGATGCAATCGAACAATCCTTCGCTCGCGGTGATGCCATTACGGCACCGGACGTTCGTCTGCGTGATGCCATGAGCAAACCGCTGAAGGCTCTGCAAGCCTGGGCTGACAGCAACAAGTTTGCCGACCTGAGCACCCTGTGTGTGCAGTTCGCAGCGCAGTCGCAAAGCGGGATCACCCGTGTTCTGGCGGGCCCGACCGGCGAGCGCAACAGCTACGCCATCCTGCCGCGCGAACACGTGCTGTGCCTGGCGGAAGTCGAAGGCGATCTGCTGACGCAACTGGCGGCGGTATTGGCCGTCGGCGGTTCGGCGGTATGGCCGGAAGCTGAATTGACCAAGGCATTGTTCGCACGTCTGCCGAAGGAAGTTCAGGCGAAGATCAAGCTGGTTTCCGACTGGAGCAAGGACGAAGTGCTGTTTGATGCGGCTCTGCATCACGGCCATTCCGATCAGCTGCGTGCGGTCTGCCAGCAAGTGGCCAAGCGTGTTGGCGCAATTGTTGGGGTTCATGGCTTGTCGCAAGGCGAAACCAACATTGCACTGGAGCGTCTGGTGATCGAGCGGGCGTTGAGCGTTAACACTGCGGCGGCGGGTGGTAATGCGAGCTTGATGACTATCGGCTAAACCACAACAAGACCGGGCATCCGCAATGGGTGCCTGGAATGCAAAACCCTGTAGGAGTGAGC
>NZ_LACH01000067.1 GCF_000968015.1 Pseudomonas fluorescens | reverse complement strand
GCTGGGCGCACACAAAAAAGGCCCGCGCAATGCGGGCCTTTTCATTGAGCCAGAGCGGTCAGCCGGCGATAGCGCGGTCAGCCGAGAGCTTGCCGGCGCCTTCGATCAGCACCGCGATGCTGCCACCGAGCAGCGCCAGGGCGAATTCATAACCGTTGTTGGCCATGAACAGACCGTGAGGGAGGTGCACCGAGAAGATTGCCACCAGCGAGAGGAAGGCCAGGCCCAGCGCTGCCGGGCGAACCAGCAGGCCAATGATCAATGCCAGACCGGCGAAGAACTCGGTACCGCCCGCCAGCGTCGCCATCAGATAGCCCGGTGCCAGGCCGATGCTTTCCATGTACTGCGCGGTGCCCGCCAGGCCGTAACCACCGAACGCCCCAAAGAGTTTCTGCGAGCCGTGGGCAGCGAAGATGATGCCGACGAAAATCCGCAAGACAGTCAGGCCGTAGCCAGCGCGGGTAAACAGTACCTTGTTGATCAGTGTGCTCATGCTGTGTCATCCGTTGTCAGTGTGTGTTGGTTGGCCGCTATATTAATCAGTAAAACTCATGTTAAAAGCGCAATAAATGCGCCATAACAATCAGTTTATTCGATTACTTGCGTGAGGCAACTTTCTGCCCCTGGGGCTCCAACGACTCCCGCTCCCGATCGAACGCCAGGTAATACTTGTTCACGCTATTAACATAGCTGACGGGACCCATTCCCACCTGCTCCATGGCGATGCGTTCGACCTGGAAAAACCACTGATTGGGATTCAAACCGCGCCGACGAGCCTCGGCACGCATGCCCTGAACCCGCTCCGGCCCAATGTTGTAGGCCGCCAGCACGAACGCCATGCGCTCGCGCTCGTTGAGTTTGGGGCTGGCAAAGAACTTGCGGCGAATCATCGCCAGATACTTGGCCCCGGCCTGCACATTGGCGTCGAGATTCTGAATGTTGTCGACCCCCACCCGTTGGGCGGCGGACGGAGTGATCTGCATCAGGCCGGTAGGGCCGCTGCCACTGCGGGCATTGGGTTGCAGGGCCGATTCCTTGAACGCCAGGGCCGCCAGATTCAACCAGTCCATGCCTTGGGCTTCAGCGTGCTTCTGCAGCACCGGTCGAAGTTTCTCGAGGCGCTGCCGATCAGCCTTGGCCAATGGGTAGTGCACTTGATACAGACGTCGATAGATCCGCAGGAACGCGGCATCCTGATCCGATGGTTTTTTGTAACCGGTCAGGAAGCGATCAATGCTCGCGCGCAACATTGAGGCGTCGCGTCGCACGAACCAGAACTCTTCACCCGGCTCACTGATGAGCACCTGCCGATCGAAGCGCAATTTGGGCAGAATCTTGCCCCAGCGCTCGGCAATGGGTTGCTCGACGATCGTCAGGTGAAAGATTCCGCCCTGGACCATTTCCAGCACATCCTCGACCGCCAGACTGGGATCGACCCATTCGATGGTCACGGGCGGCAGCTTGAGCAGCGCGAGCTTTTGATTGATCTGGCTGACCGCGTCACCGGCGGCACTGCCGGTGGGCAACGCCAGGGTTTTGCCAGAGAGTTGTTCGAGACGGGTGTAACGTCGCTCGCCTTTGATCCCGACCAATACCAACGGAATGTTGCTGGCAATCGGTTCACTGGTGCTGACCGCGTGGCCCGGTTGCAGGTCAAGCAGCTCCCCCGGGGCGACCAGATCACCCTCCCCGCGCTGCAAAGCGCCGATCAGTTGATCCTTGGCCTTAGGAATGATCTTAAGGGTAATTTCCTGACCGTCACGGGCGTGACCGTTGAGGTACTGCTCGAAGGCACGCAAGCGATGGTATTCGACGCCGATGGCCTGGCCCTGAACTTCGCCGGAGCTGTTGCGGCTCTGGTTGACCAACACCCGCAGTACACGACTGCTGCGGATTTCCGCCAAGTCGCGCGCTTTGGTCGAAGGCACGGCTT
Organism: Pseudomonas fluorescens; assembly: GCF_000968015.1. Classification (GTDB taxonomy): domain Bacteria; phylum Pseudomonadota; class Gammaproteobacteria; order Pseudomonadales; family Pseudomonadaceae; genus Aquipseudomonas; species Aquipseudomonas fluorescens_W. The sequence goes on along the minus strand of NZ_LACH01000067.1, from coordinate 21,186 downwards.
GCAGCGGCCCGGCCAGACGTGCAACCGCCGGCATCGGCAGCAGCAACGAACAACACAGCAGTAGCAAAACCGAGGGACGTATCATCCACTCTCCAGAAAGAATACTGGGCCGATCTCAAGAATTTTCATGAAATCGAACGACAGAAACAGAGCGCCTTGAGCGCTGGCAAAGTGCGAAAGACTGGCACAGTGATGGCACCTAAGCCACCCCGACCTTTCTCGCGGCATCAAAAGACAGCTTTAACTCGTTGTAGTTCTTGGCTTTTCTTATAAATCTACAGCTCTGATATGCTTTCCGGCCTTTGGTCCGAGGTAGCACCATGCAACTCATCGATATCGGCGTCAACCTGACCAACCCCAGTTTTGCCGACAAACACCAGGCTGTACTTGACCGCGCCTACGCTGCCGGGGTCTGCCAACTGGTACTTACCGGCACCAGTGTCGAGGGCAGCGAGCAGGCGCTGGAACTGTGCCGGCAACTGGACGAAACGGCTCAGCGGCTGTTCGCCACCGCTGGCCTTCATCCCCACTGCGCCAGCGACTGGAACGCCGACAGCGCTCAGCGTCTGCGCAGTTTGCTCAAGGAGCCGAACGTCGTGGCGGTGGGTGAATGCGGGCTGGATTTCAATCGTGATTTCTCGCCGCGCCCGCAGCAGGAAAAAGTCCTGGAAAAGCACTTGGAGTTGGCGGTCGAGCTGCAATTGCCGGTGTTCCTCCACGAGCGCGATGCCAGCCAGCGTTTGCTGGAAATCCTTCGCGATTACCGTGATCAATTGCCGGCCGCTGTGGTGCATTGCTTCACGGGCGAAAAGAAGGCGCTGTTCAGTTACCTCGATCTGGATTTGCACATCGGCATCACCGGCTGGATCTGCGACGAGCGCCGGGGTACGCACCTGCATCCGCTGGTGAAAGAGATCAAATCGGGACGGTTAATGCTGGAGAGCGATGCGCCGTATCTGTTGCCGCGCAGTCTGCGACCCAAGCCGAAGAATGGTCGCAACGAACCGGCGTATCTGACCGAAGTGTTGCGGGAAGTGGCATTGCATCGCGGGGAGACCGAGGAAGATCTGGCAGCTCACAGCACGGCGTGCGCGCGAGCATTTTACGGGTTGCCAATGGTCGACTGACGAACCGAACCTGTGGGAGCGAGCTTGGTCCGGGCGGCGTTCCGACGATAGCGGTTGAACAGTCAATATTGATTTTGAATGTCCGTCAGCTATCGCGAGCAAGCTCGCTCCCACATTATCAGTGGCTGCTGCGCATCATCTCTTTAGGCACGTACTTGCCGATCTCGAACTTGCCGATCGCCGCGCGGTGCACCTCGTCCGGGCCGTCGGCCAGGCGAAGGGTGCGCTGCATTGCATACATGTAGGCCAGCGGGAAATCGTTGGACACCCCTGCCCCGCCATGGATCTGGATGGCCCGGTCGATCACCCGCAAGGCCACGTTCGGTGCGACAACCTTGATCTGAGCGATTTCGCTCTTCGCAATCTTGTTGCCAACGGTGTCCATCATGTACGCCGCTTTTAATGTCAGCAGGCGCGCCATGTCGATTTCCATGCGCGAATCGGCGATCTTGTCGATGTTGCCGCCCAGACGTGCCAAAGGTTTGCCGAACGCAGTACGGGTTACCGCCCGTTTGCACATCAGCTCCAATGCACGTTCGGCCATGCCGATTGAACGCATGCAATGGTGAATCCGACCCGGGCCAAGGCGACCCTGAGCGATCTCAAAGCCGCGTCCTTCGCCCAACAGGACGTTTTCGTACGGCACGCGAACGTTTTCGAACAGCACTTCGGCGTGGCCGTGAGGTGCGTCGTCGTAACCGAACACTGGCAGCGGACGAACGATCTTCACGCCCGGGGTATCCACCGGCACCAGAATCATCGAGTGCTGCGCATGACGCGGCGCGTCAGGATCGCTCAGGCCCATGAAGATCAGAATCTTGCAGCGTGGATCGCAAGCGCCTGAGGTCCACCATTTTTTGCCGTTGATCACCCACTCGTCGCCATCACGCACGGCGCGGGCGGCCATGTTGGTGGCGTCGGACGAGGCCACGTCCGGTTCAGTCATGGCGAACGCCGAGCGGATCTCGCCGCGCAGCAGCGGTTCGAGCCAGCGCTGTTTCTGTTCTTCATTGGCGTAACGCACCAGCACTTCCATGTTGCCGGTGTCTGGCGCGGAGCAGTTGAACGGCTCGGGGCCCAGCAGCGAGCGGCCCATGATTTCGGCCAATGGCGCGTACTCGAGGTTGGTCAGGCCGGCACCGAGTTCGGACTCAGGCAGAAACAAATTCCACAAACCTTCAGCCTTGGCCTTGAGTTTGAGCTCCTCCATGATTGCGGTCGGCTGCCAGCGATCGCCCTCGGCGACCTGGCGCTCAAACACCGCTTCGGCGGGATAAACGTAGGTGTCCATGAACGCGGTCACGCGCTCACGCAGTTCTTGCACCTTGGGCGAATAAGCGAAATCCATGGGCAGCTCTACCTTTTAACGGAGGGTTTTGATGAGTTGTTCAGGTCATGCAATCGATGCTAGAACAGCTACGAAAATTTACCTAGCCTATTCTCGGCGTGTATTAACATTCATCACCGATATATGATCGGCTGATCGAGAGCCCAACAATAAGAGTGCAGCGCAATGAATCTGAGCAAGGTCGACCTCAACCTTTTCATCGTCTTCGACGCGATCTACACCGAAGCCAACCTGACCCGCGCCGGGCAGATTGTCGGCATTACTCAACCGGCGGTCTCGAACGCTCTGGCCCGTCTGCGCGAGACCTTCAATGACCCGTTGTTCGTGCGCACCGCTCAGGGCATGGTCCCGACGCCCATGGCGCAGAACATTATCGGGCCGGTGCGCAACGCCCTCTCCTTGCTGCGGGTGTCGGTGCAGGAAAGCCGTATTTTCAACCCGTTGCAGGCGGTCAAGACTTACCGCATCAGCATGACCGACCTCACCGAAGCGGTGATCCTGCCGCCACTGTTCCAGCGCCTGCGTCGCCTGGCGCCGACGGTGATCATCGAAAGCTTTCTGTCCAAGCGCCGCGAAACCACCAAGGAGCTGGCGGCCGGGCGTCTCGATTTCGCCGTCGATGCGCCGCTCAACACCGACCCGCAAGTGCGCCACGTCAAGTTGATGGAAGACCGTTACGTGTGCGCCATGCGCAAGGGCCATCCGCTGGCGGGCAAAGAGAAACTCACCCTCGATGATTACCTGTCGCTGACCCACATCCACATCTCCAGCCGCCGCAGCGGTCTGGGCCATGTCGACCTGGCCCTGGGAAAAATGGGCATCCAGCGCAAGATCGCCCTGCGATCCCAGCATTACTTGATGGCATCCCAAGTGTTGCAGCAGACCGACATGGTGATGACCGTGCCGGAACGCTTCGCCCGTCGCCATGATTTGTACTCGGTGAACCTTCCGGTCAACGATGTGCCGCCGGTGGAAACCCACCTCTACTGGCACGAAAGCACCGACCAGGACCCGGCGAACCGCTGGATGCGCGAGCAGATGATCGAGTTGTGCCAGCAGGTGACGGCACATGAGAAGAAGCTCGACAAAGTGTAGGACTGGGCACCGAGGCGCCCTCATCGCGAGCAAGCTCGCTCCCACATTGGACCGAGGTGAACTCAAATCCAATGTGGGAGCGAGCTTGCTCGCGATGAGGGCCGCAAAAACACTGAAGATTCATGCCCCTTGACGTAAACGTCAACCTGCCATTAGCTTAGCGCCATGACCTTTTTCGAGCGCTTCCATGAGCAGCCAGACCTATAGCATTTCCGACCTCGCCCGCGAGCTCGACATCACCACTCGGGCCATTCGCTTTTATGAAGAGCAAGGCCTGCTCAGCCCCGAGCGACGCGGCCAGGAACGCATCTACTCGCCCCGTGACAAGGTCAGCCTGAAGCTGATCTTGCGGGGTAAGCGCATTGGTTTCTCCCTGGCCGAATGCCGCGAGCTGATCGAACTCTACGATCCCACCGGCGGCAATCAGAAACAGTTGCAAACCATGCTGACCAAAATCGCCGAACGTCGTGAACAGCTTGAGCAGCAAATGCTCGACATCGAACAGATGAAGCTGGAACTGGACACCGCGCAGGAGCGTTGCACCCAGGCGCTGGAGCAGACCATCCAGAACCAGAAGATCGCCCAGTAAATCAACACAATCCCCCCTGTAGGAGCGAGCCTGCTCGCGATAGCGGACTGTCAGGCAACATCAATGTTGAATGCAAGTCCGCCATCGCGAGCAGGCTCACTCCTACAGGGGGATTTGAACATTCAGACAATCTGCACAGGTCGCATCCCATGTCCCTACCCACTCACGTACGCCTGGTCGAAGTCGGCCCACGCGACGGTCTGCAAAACGAAGCCCAACCCATCAGCGTTGTGGACAAGGTGCAACTGGTCGACGCGCTGACCGCCGCGGGCCTGGGCTATATAGAAGTCGGCAGTTTTGTGTCGCCCAAATGGGTACCGCAAATGGCCGGTTCCGCCGACGTCTTCGCGCAGATCCAGCGCAAACCGGGCGTGACCTATGGTGCGCTTGCACCGAATATGCGCGGGTTTGAAGACGCCATCGCGGCCGGGGTCAAGGAAGTCGCGGTGTTCGCCGCCGCGTCGGAATCGTTTTCCCAGCGCAACATCAATTGCTCGATCAGCGAAAGCCTGGAGCGTTTCGTGCCGATCATGGACGCCGCCAGGCAACACGGTGTCAGCGTGCGCGGTTACGTGTCTTGTGTGCTGGGCTGCCCTTACGAAGGTAACGTCGCGCCGGAACAAGTCGCTCGGGTCGCCCGCGAGCTCTACGCGATGGGCTGCTATGAGGTTTCCCTGGGCGACACCATCGGCACCGGCACCGCTGGCGCGACACGCAAGATGTTCGAGGTGGTGTCGGCCGATGTGCCACGTGAAAAACTGGCCGGGCACTTCCACGACACTTATGGCCAGGCCATGGCCAACATCTACGCCAGTCTGCTGGAAGGCATCTCGGTGTTCGACAGCTCCATCGCCGGCCTCGGCGGCTGCCCGTACGCCAAGGGCGCCAGCGGTAACGTCGCTACCGAAGACGTGGTTTACCTGCTCAATGGCCTGGGCATCGAGACCGGTATCGACCTGGACGCCTTGATTCTGGCCGGTCAGCAGATTTGCACAGTGCTGGGGCGACCGACCGGTTCGCGCGTGGCCAAGGCTCGTAGCGCACAGTGAGTGCGCGGATGTGTCCGGGTGTTACCGCTGCGTCTGAAACGTGGGGCGCAAGCGAGTAACACGGAAACAAATTGTCGGGTTTTGACTGAACGAAAAACCCGACAAAAACCTAAGACATTGATTTTAAAGGATTTTTAAAAGTTGGCACGGCTTCTGCTATCTCTACTGCATAACAAGAACAAAAAAAGCGGCAAACCTAATAAAAATAAGACGTAACGACTCTGACATAACAAAAACAACACGGCAGAGACGCAGCTAACAGATTTTTTTGGAGAGGATGTGCTTTTCAGGGTGCTTTTCGGAGTAACCCGCAACCGGGCAGAGAACAATAAAACTACCTTCAGGTAGCTCCCGAACTGGTTGGATCGCTTAGCGAAAAAGTAGATCAGCGCTCAAAAAAATACGTTTGCTCTTGATCCCGGATGGGGATCGACAAAAACAGCGGTAAAGGGTCACGGTTTCCAAAAACAACAACAGACCGCCCCTCAATAATAAAAAAAGAGCACGCGCAACGACAAAATTAAAGGGGAGCTTCGGCTCCCCTTTGTGCTTTCTGGCGTTTGTAATTTACAGCGCCATCCCATGGGGGAGCGAGCTCGCTCCCCCATGGGATTTTCGTCAGATGTTATTGGTCTTCAACTCCTCGATACTGATCTCGCGCATCCGAAACTTCTGGATCTTTCCGGTCACGGTCATTGGAAACTCATCAACGAACTTAAAGTAACGCGGTGTCTTGAAGTGCGCGATGCGCTCTTTGCACCACGCTTGCAGCTCCTGCTCGGTGGCGCTGTGGCCCGGGTGGAATTTGATCCAGGCGACAATCTCTTCGCCATACCGCGAGCACGGAATCCCGATCACTTGCACATCCGCCACCGCTGGATGGGTAAAGAAGAACTCTTCCAGCTCCCGCGGGTAAATATTCTCGCCGCCGCGGATGATCATGTCCTTGTTGCGCCCGGCAATGCATACGTAGCCTTCGTCGTTCATGCTCGCCAGATCACCGGTGTGCATCCAGCCGGCCTGGTCGATGGCTTCCGCGGTGCCTTGCGGGTTGTTCCAGTAACCGAGCATCACGCTGTAGCCGCGGGTGCACAGCTCGCCGATAGTGCCGCGCGGCACCAGATTGCCCGCCTCGTCGATGATCTTGCTTTCCAGTTGCGGCTGAGTTCGGCCGACGGTGGTGACGCGCAGCTCCAGTTCGTCTGACGGACCGGTCTGCAACGACACCGGACTTGTTTCCGTCATGCCGTAGGCAATCTGCACTTCGCTCATGTGCATTTCACTGATGACCCGACGCATCACTTCGATCGGACAAGTCGCCCCGGCCATGATCCCGGTGCGCAGGCTCGACAGATCGAACTCAGCGCGCTTGGGCTGATCGAGCATGGCGATGAACATGGTTGGCACGCCGTAGAGTGCGGTGGCTTTTTCTTCGGCGACGGTGGTCAGGGTCAGCAGTGGATCGAACGCATCGTTGGGGTAAATCATGGTGCTGCCGTGGGTCATGCAACCGAGGTTGCCCATGACCATGCCGAAGCAGTGATACAGCGGCACCGGGATGACCAGACGATCACTCGCGGTCAGGCCGAGGCTTTCGCCGACCATGTAACCGTTGTTCAGAATGTTGTAGTGACTGAGGGTCGCGCCCTTGGGGAAACCGGTGGTGCCGGAGGTGTACTGGATGTTCACTGCCTGGTCGAAATGCAGGCTGTGCTGACGCTCGCTCAACTGCTCGGCCGACACGCTCCCCGCGAGATCGGTCAATTGCGACCACGGCAGGAAACCCGATGGCGGCTGAGCATCAAGGCTGATGACACCGCGCAGTTCCGGCAGTCGTTCGCTCTGCAACTTTCCGATGGAGTGCTCAGCCAGTTCGGGAACGAGGCCTTGCAGCATCCCGTGATAGTCGGAGGTCTTGAAGGCACCGGCGCAGACCAGCCATTGGCAACCGGATTGCTTCAACACGTATTCGAGTTCGGAGCTGCGGTAGGCCGGGTTGATGTTGACCAGAATCACGCCGATTTTCGCGCTGGCGAACTGACTGATACACCACTGGGCGCAGTTCGGTGCCCAGATACCCAGACGATCACCGGTCTGCAAACCCAGCGCTAACAGCGCTTTGGCATTCAGATCCACGGCTTCGGCCAGTTGCTGCCAGGTGTAACGCAGCTGTTGATGGCGAACGACCAGCGCCTCTCCGTTCGGATATTGCGCGACGGTCTGATCGAACTTCTCGCCAATGGTCATCGCCAGCAAGGCTTTGTCCTGGGAACCACGGGTATAACTGCGCTGCGGGCTTGCACTGGGTTGATCCATGACGACCCCTATTGTCTTTTTTAGTGGGTTGTTAGAACGAGGCATGGCTAGCCCCGATCATTCAGAACTGGCTCTACTCTCGCTCAAGTTGACGTTAACGTAAATGGTGATTGACAGCCATTCGTCACAGGCTTACGTTAACGTAAAGGTGAGAACCAAATCACGGCCCTCCCTACTCTACAAAAAAGCCAAAAGGTGACCCATGAGCTACCCATCCCTGAACTTTGCCCTCGGTGAAACCATCGACATGCTGCGCGATCAGGTTCAGTCCTTCGTCGCCAAAGAGATCGCACCACGCGCTGCTCAGATCGACATCGACAACCTGTTCCCCGCCGACCTGTGGCGTAAATTTGGCGACATGGGCCTGCTGGGCATTACCGTGCCAGAAGAGTACGGCGGTGCTGGCCTGGGTTACCTGGCCCACGTAGTGGCGATGGAAGAAATCAGCCGCGGTTCGGCCTCGGTCGCCCTGTCCTACGGCGCGCACTCCAACCTCTGCGTCAACCAGATCAACCGCAACGGCAATCACGAACAGAAAACCAAATACCTGCCGAAGCTGATCAGCGGCGAGCACATCGGCGCCCTGGCCATGAGCGAGCCGAATGCCGGTTCCGACGTGGTATCGATGAAACTGCGTGCCGACAAACGCGGCGATCACTACGTCCTCAACGGCAGCAAGACCTGGATCACCAACGGCCCGGACGCCAACACCTACGTGATCTACGCCAAGACCGACCTGGAAAAAGGCCCCCACGGCATCACCGCGTTCATCGTAGAGCGTGATTCCAAAGGCTTCAGCCGCAGCAACAAATTCGACAAGCTCGGCATGCGCGGTTCCAACACCTGCGAGCTGTTCTTCGATGACGTCGAAGTACCGGAAGAAAACATCCTCGGCGTGCTCAACGGTGGCGTGAAAGTGCTGATGAGCGGTCTCGATTACGAACGCGTTGTCCTGTCCGGCGGCCCGACCGGGATCATGCAGGCCTGCATGGACTTGATCGTGCCGTACATCCACGACCGCAAGCAGTTCGGCCAAAGCATCGGCGAGTTCCAGCTGATCCAGGGCAAGGTCGCCGACATGTACACCCAACTCAACGCCAGCCGCGCCTACCTCTATGCGGTAGCGCAAGCCTGCGAACGCGGCGAAACCACCCGCAAGGATGCCGCCGGGGTGATCCTTTACAGCGCCGAACGCGCCACACAAATGGCCCTCGACGCGATCCAGATTCTCGGCGGCAATGGCTACATCAATGAATTCCCGGCCGGTCGTCTGTTGCGTGACGCCAAGCTGTACGAAATCGGTGCTGGCACCAGTGAGATCCGTCGCATGCTGATCGGTCGCGAACTGTTCAACGAAACCCGCTAAACGGAGCTGTCCATGGCTATCCTGCATACCCAGCTCAACCCCCGTTCGGCGGAGTTCGCGGCCAACAGCGCGGCAATGCTCAAACAGGTCGACGCCCTGCACACCCTGCTCGCTAAAGTGCAGCAAGGTGGCGGCCCGAAGGCGCAAGAGCGCCACACCTCGCGGGGCAAACTGCTGCCTCGTGAACGGATCAATCGCCTGCTCGATCCGGGTTCGCCGTTTCTCGAGATCAGCCAATTGGCGGCCTACGAGGTGTATGGCGAAGACGTTCCGGCCGCTGGCGTGATTGCCGGGATCGGCCGTGTGGAAGGCGTCGAATGCATGATCGTCGCCAACGACGCCACCGTAAAAGGTGGCTCGTATTACCCGCTGACCGTGAAAAAACACCTGCGCGCACAAACCATCGCCCAGCAGAATCGCTTGCCGTGCATCTACCTGGTGGACTCGGGCGGCGCCAACCTGCCACGTCAGGATGAAGTGTTCCCGGACCGCGAGCACTTCGGACGGATCTTCTTCAACCAGGCCAACATGAGCGCCATGGGCATCCCGCAAATCGCGGTGGTCATGGGTTCCTGCACCGCCGGTGGTGCCTACGTGCCGGCCATGGCCGACGAAGCAATCATGGTGCGTGAACAAGCGACGATTTTCCTCGCCGGGCCACCGCTGGTGAAAGCCGCGACCGGTGAAGTGGTCAGCGCCGAAGACCTTGGCGGGGCCGATGTGCACTGCAAGATTTCCGGGGTGGCCGACCACTACGCCGAGAGCGATGAACACGCCTTGGCCATTGCGCGACGCAGCATCGCCAACCTCAACTGGCGCAAACTCGGTGAACTGCAACAGCGCACGCCCATCGCCCCGCTCTACAACAGCGACGAGTTGTACGGCGTGGTGTCGGCGGACGCCAAGCAGCCGTTCGATGTGCGCGAAGTGATCGCGCGGTTGGTGGACGGTTCGGTGTTCGACGAATTCAAAGCGCTGTTCGGGACGACCCTGGTGTGCGGCTTTTCCCACTTGCACGGTTACCCGATCGCAATCCTCGCCAACAACGGCATTCTGTTCGCCGAAGCCGCGCAGAAAGGCGCGCACTTCATCGAGCTGGCCTGCCAGCGCGGCATTCCGCTGCTGTTCCTGCAAAACATCACCGGCTTCATGGTCGGCCAGAAGTACGAGGCCGGCGGCATCGCCAAGCACGGCGCCAAACTGGTGACCGCCGTGGCGTGCGCCAAGGTGCCGAAATTCACCGTGATCATCGGCGGTAGCTTCGGCGCCGGTAACTACGGCATGTGCGGTCGCGCTTACGATCCACGTTTCCTGTGGATGTGGCCGAACGCACGCATCGGCGTGATGGGCGCCGAGCAGGCGGCGGGGGTTTTGGTGCAGGTTAAACGCGAGCAGGCCGAACGCAGTGGTCACGGTTTCAGCGCCGAGCAGGAAGCCGAGATCAAGCAACCGATCCTCGACCAGTATGAAGAACAGGGGCATCCCTACTACTCCAGCGCCCGGTTGTGGGACGACGGTGTCATCGACCCGGCGCAAACCCGCGATGTATTGGCCCTGGCCTTGTCTGCGTCCCTGAACGCGCCAATCGAACCGAGCCGCTTCGGCGTGTTCCGGATGTGATTTTCTGTGGGAGCGGGCTTGCTCGCGAAGGATTCACCGCGGTCTATCTGATGCACCGCGTTATCGTTCTTCGCGAGCAAGCCCGCTCCCACATGAATTGTGGAGACGGACTGATATGAGCGACTTCAACACCCTCGAACTGCTGAGCGATCCAAGGGGTTTTGCGACCCTGTGGCTCAGCCGTGAAGAAAAGAACAACGCGTTCAACGCCGAAATGATCCGCGAACTGATCCTCGCGCTGGACAAAGTGTCGAGCGACACCAGCCTGCGGTTTCTGCTGGTGCGCGGGCGCGGCAAGCATTTCAGCGCCGGCGCAGACTTGGCCTGGATGCAGCAATCGGCCGAACTCGATTACCACACCAACCTCGACGACGCCCGGGAACTGGCGGAGTTGATGTACAACCTCGCCAAGCTGAAAGTCCCGACGCTGGCGGTGGTGCAAGGCGCTGCATTCGGTGGTGCGCTGGGCCTGATCAGTTGCTGCGACATGGCGATTGGCGCCGATGATGCGCAGTTCTGCCTGTCGGAAGTGCGCATCGGCCTGGCCCCGGCGGTGATCAGTCCGTTCGTGGTGCAAGCCATCGGCGAACGTGCGGCACGTCGCTACGCGCTGACCGCCGAGCGTTTCGGCGGACAACGAGCGCGGGAAATCGGTTTGTTGTCGGAGAGTTATCCGATCGCTGAACTGGAACAGAAAGTCGAACAGTGGATCGACAACCTGCTGCTCAACAGCCCGGCCGCCATGCGCTCCAGCAAGGAATTGCTGCGCGAAGTCGGCCACGGCGCGCTGACCCCGGCACTACGCCGCTACACCGAAAACGCCATCGCCCGCATCCGCGTCAGCCCCGAAGGTCAGGAAGGCCTGCGAGCCTTTCTGCAAAAACGTCCGCCGAGCTGGCAAGCCGAAATCACCACCAAGGAGCCGCGTTGATGAGCGCACCTGTTCTCACCACCCTGCTGGTGGCCAACCGCGGCGAAATCGCTTGCCGGGTGATGCGCACCGCCAAAGCCCTGGGCCTGACCACCGTGGCTGTGCATAGCGCCACTGACCGTGAAGCCCGACACAGCCGCGAAGCGGATATCCGCGTCGACCTCGGTGGCAGCAAAGCCGCCGACAGTTACCTGCAAATCGACAAACTGATCGCCGCTGCCAAGGCCAGCGGCGCTCAGGCGATTCATCCGGGTTATGGCTTTCTTTCCGAGAACGCCGGGTTCGCCCGCGCTATCGAAGAAGCTGGCCTGATTTTCCTCGGCCCGCCCGCCTCGGCCATCGACGCGATGGGCAGCAAATCTGCGGCCAAAGCCTTGATGGAAACCGCCGGCGTGCCGCTGGTGCCCGGCTATCACGGTGAAGCTCAGGACCTCGACACCTTCCGCGACGCCTGCGAACGCATCGGTTATCCGGTGCTGCTCAAGGCCACCGCCGGGGGCGGCGGCAAAGGCATGAAAGTGGTCGAGGACGTCAGTCAATTGGCCGAAGCCTTGGCCTCGGCCCAACGTGAAGCGAAATCCTCGTTCGGTGATTCGCGGATGCTGGTGGAGAAGTACCTGCTCAAACCGCGCCACGTGGAAATCCAGGTCTTTGCCGATCAGCACGGCAACTGCCTGTACCTCAACGAACGTGATTGCTCGATCCAGCGTCGGCACCAAAAAGTCGTTGAAGAAGCACCCGCTCCAGGCTTGAGCCCGGAACTGCGTCGCGCCATGGGTGAAGCCGCCGTGCGATCGGCGCAGGCCATCGGTTATGTCGGCGCCGGTACCGTGGAATTTCTTTTGGATTCGCGCGGGGAGTTCTTCTTTATGGAGATGAACACCCGTCTGCAAGTCGAACACCCGGTCACCGAAGCCATCACCGGCCTCGACCTGGTGGCCTGGCAGATTCGTGTGGCCCGTGGCGAAGCGTTGCCGATGACTCAAGATCAGGTTCCGCTGATCGGCCATGCCATCGAAGTGCGGTTGTATGCCGAAGACCCGGGCAATGATTTCCTCCCGGCGACCGGTCGACTGGAGCTGTATCGTGAATCCGCGCAAGGTCCGGGACGGCGGGTGGACAGTGGCGTCGAAGAAGGCGACGAGATCTCGCCATTCTACGACCCGATGCTCGGCAAACTGATTGCCTGGGGCGAAGATCGTGAACAGGCGCGATTGCGGCTGCTGAGCATGCTCGATGAGTTTGCCATTGGCGGTCTCAAGACCAACATCAACTTCCTGCGCCGGATCGTCGGCCATCCGGCGTTTGCTGCGGCCGAACTGGATACCGGGTTCATTCCGCGTTATCAGGAAGAATTGCTGCCAGTCGCCTCGGACCTCAGTGACGAATTCTGGCAAGCCGCCGCCCAGGCGTTTGCCCAAAGCCAGCCGAGTTCTCCACGAGCCGATGACCCGGTTTCGCCTTGGGCCAACAGCAATGGTTTCCGTGCCGGACTGCCGACAGAAATCACCCTGCATTTGAGTTGCGAAGGCCAGGATCGAGCGCTGACGTTGGGCGACGCTGATGCCCACACCGCTCAACTCAAGGGTGAGCAACTGCTGACCGAGCACAACGGCCTGCGCCGCCAGCATCGGGCAATTCGCCGTGGCGACGTTGTGTATCTGCAATGGGAAGGTGAATTGCGCCGCATCGAGTCATACGACCCGATCAGTGCCGTCGAAGCCAGTCACAGCCATCACGGCGGGCTGACCGCCCCCATGAATGGCAGCATCGTGCGGGTACTGGTGGAAGCCGGGCAAACGGTCGAAGCCGGGGCGCAGTTGGTGGTGCTGGAGGCGATGAAGATGGAGCACAGCATTCGTGCACCACACGCCGGGGTGATCAAGGCGCTGTACTGCCAGGAAGGCGAAATGGTCAGTGAAGGCAGTGCGTTGGTCGAGTTTGAAGAAGCATGAAATGAAGATCGGTCCTACGTGTTGCGAGGACCGATCTGATTAGAATTTGGCGGTTGCCTGAACCACTACGCCGATAATTCGGCACTCGTCGGTGAAGATAGCCTTCGGATAGGTCGGATTGAGCGGGACCAGGTAACGCTGCCCGCCCTCTTCGATCAGCTTGCGAAAGGTCGCCTCGGCGCTGTCGGGCCATTGGGCGATCACCAGCTTTCCGGGCTCAGGCACAATGGCCGGGTCCACCAGGATCATCATGCCCTCGGCGATGCTGACGCCGGTGGGTGCGGTCATCGCATCGCCCACCACACTCAGCCAGAAGGCCGGGCCTTGGGCGTGGTAGTCGGTCAGCTCGAAGCGTTCCTCCTTGCGATACACCGTCAGCTCACCATCGCGCAGCTGCGCCGGCTCCTTCCAGTCACTGACCGGGTAGCGGAAGTACGGGTTGTACTTCAGCGCCAGAGGCATCTCCTCCTCTTCCAGGATGAGTGGTTCGCGGATCACCAGCGCCACTTCGAGAAAGTCCATGCCCAGCGCCTTCAACACACGGTTCATGTTGACGACGCCGGGGTCGCGGCGTTTGTTTAGCCAGTGGCCAACGCCGCCCTGGGACATCCCGAGGCGATCTGCGAGTTCTTCTTGAGTGACTTTGAGTTCACTCATCTTGGCCTTGACCAATTCAATCCATTTATCCATGTGCGGCACGATACGTGGGCGCCTCCGGCCATCAAAACACAAATTGTAGTATTTAATCTCTCGTCATAAATACAGTACGTACTAGGATTGGTTCACGGATCTGAATCTATCACGGAGTTTGCCATCGCCATGTCCATCCCCTGCAACGACCTGCCTGACATGCAAATCGACACTTCCCTTACCTCGCCAAAAGGCTCTGCCGCCGCGCAACGAGCGCTGGACTATTACTTGAAACCAGCTGTTTCAGAGGAAGTGGTCGAAGAACGTTTCTTTGACGTAAACCGCAACATCAGCTGCGAAGAGGCGCTGGTCCATGCCACGGATTTGCTACGTTGTGCCGCCGCCATCGCGTACGAGTCAGCCAGCAATTTGCAGGGCGCAAGTCGGGACCTGGCGTTTTCGGCGGTGCACATGATCGACATGGCCAGGGCGATGGTGGATCGATCCCTGGAGGGCGATCAGAACGGGTGATACGCGGGTGCTTGCGAGGAGGACGGGAAAGATTTTTCCAATCGCGCAGATAAAAGCATTTGACTTGCAAACGAGAATGATTATTATTGCATGCAGCTGGTCGCGAGATCAGTCGATTGTCCAAGTGACCTTAGGTCGGTCTCCTGGACTATCTCCTCATCAGGCTAATCACGGTTTTTGACCCGGCTTTTTGCCGGGTCTTTTTTTTGCCAGTTATTCTGGCTTTACCTTCAGGCTAATGAAGTCTTTAGTGCTGCAAATTCGAATGGCGCGGATGATATCAAAAGAATATGCGTTGGCAAGAGAAGCCCGGCATCATTGGCCCAAACTAATAAAAAATAGCGCTTGAGAATCAATCGTACAGTCTCTAAGCTGCGTCGGCGTCAGGGAGGACGCCCCCCGCTTCAGCCCAGAATTTCCCCCGGTTTTTCCCTTCCCAGCGTGTAAAGTAGCAGCCATAAAAATCATATTCAGGAATCGACTATGACCGTGGCTAAATCCTCTTTCGACATCAGTGCCGACTTCGACAGTGGCAACATTGAAGTGCTGGACATCAGCAATCCGTTGCAAGCCCTGCTGGCCATCAAGCCAGACACCCGCAGCCAGCACTTTCAGTGGTTCCACTTCAAGGCCAGCGGTCTGCACGTCGGTCAGGAACACTGGTTTCGTCTGAACAATGCCAGCAAGTCCTCCTACAACAAAGCCTGGGATGGTTATCAGGCGGTGGCGTCCTACGACCACGTCAACTGGTTCCGGGTGCCGACCATTTTCGAAGGCGACTGCCTGCGCTTCAGCCTTGAAGCCACCGCCACCCACGCCTGGTTTGCTTACTTCGAACCCTACAGTCGTGGTCGCCATGACTGGTTGATCGAGCAAGCGCTGACCAAGGCCGGCACCGAACTGCTGGCCACCGGCAAGAGTGTCGAAGGTCGGGATATCCAGCTGCTGCGTAAAGGCACGGGCGCCGAAGGTCAGCGCAAAGTCTGGATCATTGCCCAGCAACACCCCGGCGAACACATGGCCGAGTGGTTCATGGAAGGCGTGATCGAACGTCTCGAAAAACACGACGATCCAGTATTGAACAAACTGCTGACCAGCGCCGATCTGTACCTGGTTCCGAACATGAACCCGGACGGCGCGTTCCACGGTCACCTGCGCACCAACGCCATGGGCCAGGACCTGAACCGCGCCTGGCAGAGCGCCAGCCAGGAAATCAGCCCGGAAGTGCTGTTCGCTCAGCAGCAGATGGAAAAGTACGGAGTGGACCTGTTCCTCGACGTCCATGGCGATGAAGAAATCCCTTACGTGTTCACCGCCGGTTGCGAAGGCAATCCGGGGTACACGCCACGGATCGAAAAACTCGAAGAGCATTTCCGCAGTCATCTGAAGCACCTGACCAAGGACTTCCAGACCAAGCACGGCTACACCCGCGACGAACCGGGCAAAGCCAACATGACCCTGGCGTGCAATGCCGTCGGCGAGAAATTCGACTGCCTGTCGCTGACCCTCGAAATGCCCTTCAAGGACAACAACGATGCGCCGAATACGCTGACCGGTTGGTCTGGCAAGCGCTCGAAGCAGTTGGGCAAGGATGTGCTGACCACCGTGGCTGACATGGTCAATACCTTGCGCTGATCACGTTCGATGGCTGCATGCCCGGCATGCAGCCATGCCTCACTCGGCAGCGATCCGCACGCAATCCTCAGGTCCCAGCAAGCGCCCATCCTCGGCACGTAATTCCAGCGTCTGCACCGGTCGGCCGTTCTCTCGGTCAACAATCCGCGAGTGCAACTCCCCTGCCTCATAGAAAAACGCCTCGCCCCATTGGCGCAGTCCGATGATCAACGGGAACAGACCTTTGCCCTTTTCGGTCAGCACATATTCCTGATACGCACTGCCGTCCGATGCCGGCACCAAGTCGAAAATGCCGTGGGCCACCAGGGTGCGCAGCCGCGCAGACAAAATATTCTTGGCCATGCCCAAACTGCGCTGAAACTCCCCGAACCGGCGCATGCCGTCAAATGCATCGCGCACGATCAGCAACGACCACCAATCACCAATGGCATCCAGGGAACGGGCAACCGGGCATTCGGCGTTTTCCATGCTTGTACGTTTAGCCATGAGCGCGCTCACATCCATCAAATGTAGTTGCAATATAAAACCAGCTTCCTTACCGTACAACTGGTTTCAATTTGAAACCACACAAGGAAGCCCGTCATGAAACCTGATCATCCATTGAGCGGCGCCGTAGTGCTGCTGTTTGCCATCGCCTGCGGCCTGGCCGTCGGCAATGTTTACTACGCACAACCGCTGCTCGATGCCATGGCCGAGGCCTTCGCCATGGACCCCGCAACCATCGGCATCGTCGTCACGCTGACTCAAGTCGGTTACGGCGCAGGCCTGGTGTTGCTGGTGCCGCTGGGTGACCTGCTCAATCGCCGGCGCCTGATCGTTACGCAAACGGTGCTGTCGGCGCTGGCCTTGCTCACGATCGCACTGGCACCTGACAACATCTGGCTGCTGATCGGCATGACATTGACCGGGTTATTGGCTGTCGTGACCCAAGTGTTGGTGGCCTACGCCGCGACATTGGCCATCCCGGAACAGCGAGGGCGTGTGGTCGGAGTGGTCACCAGCGGCATCGTCGTTGGCATTCTGCTCGCCCGGACAGTGGCCGGCGGCATGGCTGACCTCGCCGGTTGGCGTTCGATTTATCTGTTGTCAGCGGGTTTGACGCTGGTGATGGCGTTACTACTGTTTCGTGTGTTGCCCAAACATGAAGATGCGCAACCCGCCAGTTCCTACGGCGCCTTACTGGGCTCGGTGTTCACGCTGTTCAAGGAAGAACCGGTGCTGCGCCAGCGGGCGGTGCTCGCGCTACTGACCTTTGCCAGCGCCATGGTGTTGTGGACGCCTATGGTGCTACCGCTGAGCGCCCCGCCGCTGTCGTTGTCCCACACACAAATCGGATTATTCGGACTGGCAGGTGCCGCCGGTGCACTGGCCGCCGCTCGCGCCGGGCATCTGGCTGATCGTGGCCTGGGACAATGGACCAGCGGTTCGTCACTCTTGTTGATGCTGGTTTCCTGGCTGCCGATCGCCTTCACCCAGTCCTCATTGTGGGCCCTGCTGCTTGGCGTGATTACCCTGGATCTGGGTTTGCAGGCCGTGCACGTCACCAGCCAGAGCATGATCTACAGCGTGCGCCCCGAAGCCCAAAGCCGACTCACCGCCGGCTACATGCTGTTCTATTCAATTGGCAGCGCCTTGGGGTCGATCGGTTCGACGGCGATGTACGCGTGGGCCGGGTGGCTCGGCGTATGCCTGCTGGGCGCAGGCATCAATGCCGTGGCGTTGGGTTATTGGTGGCTGACACTTGCCCCCCAGACACTTGAAACCTGTGGCGAGGGAGCTTGCTCCCGCTCGCCTGCGTAGCAGGCGCAAAACCTGTATCCGCGTGGTTTCCGACACTACTGTGTTGCATTTGATGAGGGCTGCTTCGCAGCCCAGCGGGAGCAAGCTCCCTCGCCACAATGTTGTGCCAACCTTTAGTTCAGCCGCGATCCTTGCCCCGCAACATGCTGTCCAGCACCTCATCGCGGCGCACCCAGCCGTGAAACAACGCCGCCGCCAAATGCAGCAGCACCGTCAGGAACAGCAAGTACGCCAAATACCCGTGAGCCTTGCGCAGGAACGCAAAAACCTGCGCATTCGCCGGGACGATCGACGGCAACTGCAACGAGCTGCTGAGCATCACCGGATCCCCCGCCGCCGAAATCATCGCCCAGCCGAGCAGCGGCAGGATCAGCATCAACGCGTACAACAAGACATGCGAAGCCTTCGCCGCCAGTGCTTGCCAACCCGGCAGATCCGCCGGCAGCGGTGGTTGTTGAGTGGAAAAGCGCACGGCCAGGCGCACGATCACCAATAGCAGAATTGCGACGCCCAAAGGTTTGTGCAGATGAATCAGCCACTCATGACGCTCGGACACCGAAGCGGCCATGCCCGCGCCAATAAACAGCATGGCAATGATCATCAGCGCCATCAGCCAGTGCAGCAATCGCGCTAAAGGCGCGAAATGGTTCGGTTGAGCGCTCATTGATGAGACTCCTGTTTATTAGCGGCGGGCAACTGGCTGACTTCGCTGGTACGACGCAAGTAGGAAGTGGCGTACCCCGCTGAACGAGCGGCGAGCAATGGGTCGTCGGAACCTTCTATGCCGGCGGGCAGTACCAGCGGGTCGTAGTTGATGTCACGGCATTCGCCATTGAGTTGAGGCTGAGTGCTTTCGAGCACCAGCGTGCCGGCGTTTAACACTTTGCGCCCCTCGGGCCAGGTCTTGCTGGCGTCGTTGACCGGATCACCGGGATTGGCCAGGGTGATGTTCAGCTGCCAACGCAGCGGCGCTGCGGAAATGCGCTGAATCAGGTCTTTTTCCAGGAACTCACCCCCCTCAGGCGCCGTAGCGCCCGCTGCATCCTGAGCGACGGGCACCATGCTCCAGCGCACCGCTTGCCGTTGCCCGGCCGCGTTCACCAGGTAAAACGCATTGACGCTGTTGTAGGTTTCCGTCACGTAACTGGCCGACGGCTTGGCGGTTTTGATCCAGGCCAGGAACGGTGCAGCTTCCGGATGCGAGCCGAAGAACGCCGGCACCGCAGTAGGATTCGGCTTGCCGGTGGCCGGGTCCGGTGACTGGGCCTGCTGCAATTGGTAGAACGCTTCGGGCGTGCCCACCGGGAACACCGGCATGCTGTTCATCCCGGTGCGCCACTGCTGGCCGTTGGCCTGGGTGAAGCGCAACGCCAGGCTGCGGATCGGCACGCTGTTGTCCGGCGCATAAGGATTGCCGGCCGGCAATGCGAAACGCCCGACCACCGGGGTCCGCGCGACATTGAACACCTGAGCGCTGGAATAGCTGCGCGCCTCACCGCTGCTCTCGAAATGCCCGATCACGCATACGCCTTTGGAGTGGTTACGCCGGAAGCCCGGGTGCACACCGTTGTTGGTTTCCAGCACATTGATCAGTTTTTTCGGGGTCAGACGCTGTGGGTCGAAGGTGCCGTTGACGTAGGCAAAAGCCCCGGCCACTGCGGCAACCACCACAGCGATACCGGCCAGACGTAATGTCAGGCTCGCCGCACTCAAGGGTGGCCGGGTGGGCGGTGATGAGCGATCTACCATGAAAGACTCCAGGGCCATCGGCCACAAGTGAGAAGGATCAAGCAGACGAACCCCACTGCGGTTTATTCCATCGCGCGGTGTTTATTTTTTCAGGCGTGGAATAACCTCCAATGCCGGGCGTCTCTCTAGTCCACAGCGTAGTGACTAGCCAGAACTTCATGAACGATATCGACGAACAGCTGCGAGAAATCATTCCCCGATTGCGCCGGTTTGCCGTGTCGTTGACCCGCAATCCCAGCAGCGCCGACGACCTGGTGCAATCTTGCCTTGAGCGCGCGCTGTCGCGTTGGGGCGACAAACGCCCCGAGGGCGACTTGCGCGCCTGGTTGTTTTCGATTCTGTATCGACAGTTTCTCGATGCTCACCGACGCTCCCGGCGTTATGCACGGATGCTCGAATTCTTTACCGGGCGTGACGATTCACAACCGTCGGTGGAACGCACCGTGATCGCCCAATCGACCCTGAAAGCCTTCGATCAACTCACCACTGAACAGCGCGCCCTGCTGCTCTGGGTCTCGGTCGAAGGCTTGAGTTACAAAGAGGTCGCCGAGATTCTCGGCGTCCCTACCGGCACCGTAATGTCCCGCCTGTCCCGCGCCCGCCAGACCCTGCGCCAGTTGAGCGACGGCGAAATCACCCGCCCTTCTCTGCGGAGACTCAAATGATCAGCCTGCCCCCAAGCGAACGTGACCTGCACGCTTATGTCGACCAGCAACTCAGCGATGCCGACCGACGTCTGGTGGAGACTTTTCTGGCCAGCAACGCTGAGGTGGCTGCCCAAGTGCGTGCCTGGCAGCAGGACGCCCAGCAATTGCGCGCGGCATTGAGCGGCGCCCTGCAGCAACCGGCCAACCCGAACCTGGACCCGGCGCTGATTCGCCAACGCCTCAAACGACAATCCCGCCGTCACCTGGCCAGCGCCGCCGTGTTGCTGATCGCGGTCAGCGTCGGCGGGCTCGGCGGTTGGCAAGCCCGGGAGATGATGCTCATCAGTGCCATGCCGCCGATGACCGATGCCCTGCAGGCCTATCGCCTGATTGCCCAGCAAGGCATCCTGCCGGCCGATTACAAAGTCAGCGACGACGGTGACATGCAGGGTTGGCTCGACCGCTATTTCACTCAGGCCAATCGCTTGCCTGACCTCTCGGGCGCCGGTTTCAAACCGGTCAGCGGGCGCTTGCTGAGCACCGAGCAAGGTCCGGCGGCGATGGTGGTCTACGAGGATCAAAGCGGCCATAAAGTCAGCTTCTACGTTCGTCCACCGGGTCCAAGAAACTACCTGTTGCCGAGGGGCAGTCGCAGCGATGGCGAGTTGCAGGCCGAGTACTGGTCGGGGGGCGGGTACAACTACGCGATGGTCAGCCCGAGCGATACGCCGGCGGCGAAGATGCTCAAGCAAACCGTGCAGTTCTGACCACACCACCAACCCCCTGTAGGAGTGAGCC
>NZ_LACH01000066.1 GCF_000968015.1 Pseudomonas fluorescens | reverse complement strand
TGCGCCCATGCTGGGCGCACAAAAAAAAGGGCAACCGAAGTTGCCCAAAATGCCTTGCGTGCTCATTGCTTCCAGAAAGACCTACGGTTTGCGCTTATGCGAATCCTTCCAGATAAAAAATCCAAACCCTGCAAAAAACAGAACCATGAGGCCGACTGTCAGCACTCCGGCGATCACCACGTTGTCGAAAAACATGATTGGCCTCCTGCACTTGCCTTGTTGCGATGGGGCTAAGTTAACCAATCAGGCAGGCGAAAGAATTGACCGGGATCAATGTCGCCCGAGACTGGGCGTAAAGGAGGGGAAATAACTGACCTGCATCAACCGATGCAGGGTGTTTCAACGCTTTTTCGGTTTGTTCTTCGGCTTTTTCTTCGCTTTACCCAACGGCATGGCGTGCTCGAACGCCTGGCGTACTTCGTTCAGGCGCTTTTCGTTAAGGTCATGAACTCGCTTGGCGCGTTCGGCGTTGAGGTCGATCAGCTTGTCGTCTTGGCTCATGGTGTTCAGTGAATCGCTTGGAATGAAGTTCAGTTGCCGTGTCTGCAGGCAAGGATGTACCAATAATGCGGTCTGAGGGCGGCGCTGACCAGCCGTGACCTCAAATCTGGATATCGACCCACAACCCCTGGCGCGGCTGATCTTCCATCAATGGCGCCACTGGCACGGTATTGTCGGCATTGAGCTCATCACCGGGAATCGCGAGGTGTTCTTCAGGATCTTCATCGGCTTCGCGGCGGCGCCTTTGCTGTTCCTGCTTGCGGCGCTGTTCCTCGCGCAGCTGAAACGCCGCCTCTTCCGGATCGCGCTGTTGCAGGTCGATGGTGCTTTCGTTGGAGCTTTCCTGCACCGGCACCACGGGCGGAATATCCGGCCGCTGGCGAACCGGATCGTGCTGTGAGGTGATTGGCACGGCACTCAAGGGGAGCATCGGTGGCAGCATAATTATTAGTCTCCTGTCAGCAGGCTGTCGGCTGCGGGGATGGCGACTTGAGCCATCGGTCGCAAACTGTGACCCGTTTGGCACTTGTAGGAGCTGCCGCAGGCTGCGATCTTTATCGGACAACAAAGAACTCAAGCGTTCCCCAAGATCAAAAGATCGCAGCGTTCGGCAGCTCCTACGCCGTAAACCTTTTGGTCTGGAGGGCCGATTCCGTTAAGATAGCCCGCTTTTTCAAGGTGGGAGTCAGGCAGCATGGCGCAGCAGTATCAACCGGGGCAACGCTGGATCAGTGACAGCGAAGCCGAGCTGGGTTTAGGCACCGTTCTGGCACAGGACGGCCGCTTGTTGACCGTGCTCTACCCGGCCACTGGCGAGACTCGCCAGTACGCGCTACGGAATGCGCCCCTTACCCGCGTGCGGTTTTCGCCGGGTGACTCGATCACTCACTTCGAAGGCTGGAAACTGACCGTCCAAGAAGTCGACGACGTCGACGGCCTGCTGGTTTACCACGGCCTCAACGGGCATAACGAAGTGGTTACCCTGCCGGAAACCCAACTGTCGAACTTCATTCAGTTCCGTCTGGCCAGCGATCGTTTGTTCGCCGGGCAGATCGACCCGCTGGCCTGGTTCTCCCTGCGCTACAACACCCTGGAACACACCAGCCGCCAGTTGCAGTCCGCGCTTTGGGGCCTCGGTGGCGTGCGTGCACAACCGATTGCGCACCAGCTGCACATCGCCCGTGAAGTCGCCGACCGCATTGCGCCGCGGGTTCTGCTGGCGGACGAAGTGGGTCTGGGTAAAACCATCGAAGCCGGTCTGGTGATCCATCGCCAACTGCTCTCGGGCCGCGCCAACCGCGTGCTGATCCTGGTTCCGGAGAACCTGCAGCACCAGTGGCTGGTCGAGATGCGCCGCCGCTTCAACCTGCAAGTTGCGCTGTTCGACGAAGAACGCTTCATCGAAAGCGATGCCGCCAACCCGTTCGAAGACACCCAGCTCGCGCTGGTTGCACTCGAGTGGCTGGTGGAAGACGAGAAGGCCCAGGACGCGCTGTTCGCCGCCGGTTGGGACCTGATGGTCGTCGACGAAGCGCACCACCTGGTGTGGCATGAAGACAAGGCCAGCCCTGAATATTCGCTGGTTGAGCAACTGGCCGAAGTCATTCCCGGCGTCCTGCTGCTGACCGCGACCCCGGAACAACTGGGTCAGGACAGCCACTTTGCGCGTCTGCGCCTGCTCGACCCGAACCGTTTCCATGACCTGCATGCCTTCCGCGCCGAGAGCGAAAACTATCGCCCGGTGGCCGAAGCCGTTCAGGAGTTGCTGGACAAGGGGCGCCTGTCGCCTGAAGCGCACAAGACCATTCACGGTTTTCTCGGCAACGAAGGCGAAGCCTTGCTGACGGCGGTCAACGATGGCGACACCGAAGCCAGCGCCCGCCTGGTCCGCGAACTGCTTGACCGCCATGGCACCGGCCGCGTGCTGTTCCGCAACACCCGCGCCGCCGTGGCGGGTTTCCCGGAGCGCAAGCTGCATCCGTACCCGCTGCCATGCCCGGACGAATACCTCGAACTGCCGTTGGGCGATCACGCCGAGCTGTACCCGGAAGTCAGCTTCCAGGCCCAGCCGGACGCCAACGAAGAAGAACGCTGGTGGAAATTCGACCCGCGCGTCGAGTGGCTGATCGATCAGCTGAAGATGCTCAAGCGCACCAAAGTGCTGGTGATCTGCGCCCACGCTGAAACCGCCATGGACCTGGAAGACGCCCTGCGCGTGCGTTCCGGCATTCCAGCCACGGTCTTCCACGAAGGCATGAACATCCTCGAGCGTGACCGCGCCGCGGCCTACTTCGCCGACGAAGAATTTGGCGCGCAAGTGCTGATTTGCTCGGAAATCGGCAGTGAAGGTCGTAACTTCCAGTTCTCGCACCACTTGGTGCTGTTCGATCTGCCGTCGCACCCGGACCTGCTGGAGCAGCGTATCGGTCGTCTGGACCGGATCGGCCAGAAGCACATCATCGAACTGCACGTGCCGTACCTGGAAACCAGCCCGCAAGAGCGTCTGTTCCAGTGGTACCACGAAGCGCTGAATGCGTTCCTCAACACCTGCCCGACCGGCAACGCCTTGCAGCATCAGTTCGGCCCGCGCCTGCTGCCGCTGCTGGAAAATGCCGACGACGGCGAGTGGCAAGCGCTGATCGACGAAGCCCGCACCGAGCGCGAGCGTCTTGAAGCCGAGCTGCACACCGGCCGCGACCGCTTGCTGGAACTCAACTCCGGCGGCGCTGGCGAAGGTGATGCGCTGGTCGAGGACATCCTCGAACAAGACGATCAATTCGCCCTGCCGATCTACATGGAAACCCTGTTCGACGCGTTCGGCATCGACAGCGAAGACCACTCGGAAAACGCGCTGATCCTCAAGCCGAGCGAAAAAATGCTCGACGCCAGCTTCCCGCTGGGCGACGACGAAGGCGTGACCATCACTTACGACCGCAACCAGGCGCTGTCTCGCGAAGACATGCAGTTCATCACCTGGGAACACCCGATGGTGCAAGGCGGCATGGACC
The DNA here is from genome assembly GCF_000968015.1 of Pseudomonas fluorescens. Lineage (GTDB taxonomy): Bacteria > Pseudomonadota > Gammaproteobacteria > Pseudomonadales > Pseudomonadaceae > Aquipseudomonas > Aquipseudomonas fluorescens_W. Next base: position 41,054 of record NZ_LACH01000066.1, on the reverse strand, counting down.
TGGTCTTGTCCGGTTCCATGGGCAACACCGCCGTGGCGCTGATCAAGAACAAGGCGCTGAAACCTGGCACCGTGTTGCTGGAACTGCTTTACGTCAGCGAAGTGGTTGCCCCGCGCTCGCTGCAACTGGGCCGTTACCTGCCACCGGCCGCCCTGCGCTGCCTGCTCGATGCCAATGGCAACGACCTCTCGGCCCGGGTGTCGTTCGAAACCCTTAACGATCAGCTGGAAAGCGTACCGCGTGCCAGCGCCAACAAGTTCATCCAGGCCCAGCGCGATCAGCTGACGCCACGGATCAACGCCGGCGAAGAGAAGATCTTCCCGCGTCACGCCGAGCGCGTGGCTGAGGCGCAGCGTCGTCTGGCCGCCGACACGGACGAAGAACTGGCGCGCCTGACCGCGTTGCAAGCGGTCAACCCGACCGTGCGTGACAGCGAACTGGTTGCCTTGCGCAAACAGCGCGAGCAAGGCCTGGCCATGCTCGATAAGGCTGCGCTGCGACTGGAGGCGATTCGGGTGTTGGTGGCGGGTTAACTCCCCTGCTCCACCGCTAAAACAAAGAAGGCCCGCAGCGATGCGGGCCTTTTTTTTGTCTGCTTGATTGTTCCGGTGTTGCTGATGGCCTCATCGCGAGCAAGCTCGCTCCCACAGGGGAATGCATTCCAAATGTGGGAGCGAGCTTGCTCGCGAAGGCGATTAGGCAGTCACCGCAGAACCCACAGGCTCAACCACCGCCACCAACCCTTCCTTCATCCGCTTGGCATCGCGCACAAAACACCGCGAAGCCAGGAACAGAAACACCATGGTGAAAAACAGCGCCACCGGGATCAAATACATCGCGTCATGCAAGCCGACAGCCTTGAACGCCTCGGTCATCTGTTCAGCACCGGCCGAGAGCATCGCCGTATGCGCAAAGTGGTCGGACAATGCGCCCACCACCACCGGCCCCAAACCACCGCCCAGCAAATACAACCCGGCAAAGAACAGCGCCATGGCCGTGGCCCGCAAGCGCGGCTCGACTACGTCCTGAATAGCGGTGTAAACGCAGGTGTAGAAGTTGTAGGCAAACAACCAGCCCACACTGAACACCGCCACAAATACCCCGATCTCGATCCGCCCGGAATGCAGCGCCCAAGCCGTGCACACCGTCGAAATGATCAAGCTGAACGCGGCAAACAGCAGTCGCCCATTGGCCACTCGCTGGTGAATCTTGTCAGCCACCCAACCGCCCAGTGTCAGACCGAACAACCCGGTCACGCCAACGATCACCCCGGTCGCCACCGCCGCTTCCTGCAACGGCATCAGGAAATAGCGCTGCAGCATCGGCACCAGAAACGAGTTGCAGGCATAGGTCGCGAAGTTGAAGCACAGCCCCGCCATTACCAGCCACAGGAAAGTCGGCACCGCCAGCACTCGGCGGATCGGCCGGTCTACGCGCTCCTGCGAGACTTGCACACTCTCTGCGGCGCCGCGTTTCGGTTCTTTGATGTAGAACATGAAGATCGCCAGGATCAGCCCCGGCACTGCCGCGATAAAGAACGGCGCGCGCCAGCTGTCGAAGGCCTTGACCATGGCGCCGATGGTGAAGAACGCCAGCAGCAGCCCCAACGGCAGCCCCAGCATGAAGATACCCATCGCCCGTGCCCGGCGGTGGGCCGGGAACAGGTCGCCGATCAGCGAGTTGGCGGCCGGTGCGTAACTGGCTTCACCGATGCCGATGCCCATGCGCACGATCAAGAAAGCCCAGAAACTCCCCACCAGTCCGTTGACGGCTGTCAGCCCGCTCCACACCGCCAGGCCCCAGCCCATCAACTTACTGCGCGAACCGGTATCGGCCATCCGCCCCAGAGGCAGGCCGGCAATGGCATAAACGAGGGTGAATGCGGTACCGATGATCCCCAGTTGAAAGTCGCTGAGGTGCCATTCCATGCGGATCGGTTCGATGATGATGGCCGGAATGGTGCGATCGAAGAAGTTGAACAGGTTGGCCAGGAACAGCAGGAACAGAATGCGCCAGGCATTCGCCGCTTGGGTCGAGTTCTGCATGGGTCCGTCTCTTTTATTGTTATTGGGGCTTCACTGCCAACGCATCCGAGCCCGGAACCTGCAATCTAGTCAGGCCCGCCTGAGCTGTCTGTCACTATTTGTAAAGCTGATATCCACCCATGGAGGATGTCGCAGCTGATACACCATTTATTTCCAAACGCACTAACGCTCATTCCAAAATGGTTAGCGCCAATTTGCCACTATCGTTTGCACTCTAAACACGCCTTCTATACTCCAAAGCATTCGCCAGCGTTCATGGCGTCAGCCAGGATGACAATGGGGCATGCTATGGAGTGGCTTGGTTTGCATTTCATTACCGAGCTGACGGCGAACGGCCAGGTAATACTCAACAGCACACATGACCCTTTTCTGGTATTGCTGGCCTATTTGGTCGCCTGTGTCGGCAGCTTTGCCACATTGGACATGGCCGAAAGGGTCGGTCACGTGGAAAAACCCGCCTCGCAGCGGCTCTGGCGCTGGGTGGGTGCCAGTTGCCTGGCGGGTGGGATCTGGGCCATGCACTTCATTGGCATGCTCGCGTTTCAGGCGCCGATCGACATTCGATATGAATTACCCATCACGCTCCTTTCTCTGTTGATTGCCCTGCTCGCCTCGTGGCTGGCCATGCATACGCTCAGTCATCCCCGCCTGAGTTTTTGGCAATATCTCCAGGCGTCGATCTGCATTGGCCTGGGCATCGCCACCATGCATTACGTGGGCATGACCGCCATGCGTTCGAGTGCGATGGCCTATTACCAACCCACGCTATTCGCCCTCTCCATTGTGATCGCTATCGGTGCCAGCCTTGCAGCCCTGCTGATATCAAGTCATCTGCGCGACGGCACCGGCCTGCTCCATCAACTGCTCAAATACAGCGCCAGTCTGGTACTCGGGGCAGGCATCATCAGCATGCACTTCACCGGCATGGCCGCCTTCAATCTGGTGCTGCCCGCCGACAGCCTCCAGCCGCCGCCCGGCGTAAACAATCATCTGCAACTGGGACTGACGGTGGCGATCATGACGCTGCTGATCATCGGCAGCAGCATCAGCGCGGCGCTGGCGGACAAGAAGTTGCAAAACAAGGAGCGCGACCTGCAACGGGTCAACGCCCTGCTCAGTCAACTGGACCAGGCGAGGATGTCGTTACAACAGGTGGCGCACTACGACCCCCTGACCAACCTGATCAACCGTCGTGGCTTCAACCAGATCTTCGCCGAGAAGCTCATGGAGAAAACCAACGAAGGCGGCATGCTGGCGGTGCTGTTCCTGGACATCGACCATTTCAAGCGGATCAACGACAGCCTCGGCCATGATGCCGGCGACGAATTGCTCAAAGTCCTGGCCACCCACATAAAGTGTTCGGTACGCAGCCACGAAGATGTGGTTGCGCGCTTCGGAGGCGACGAGTTTTGCATCCTCATCGGCCTGCATGATCGTGATGAAGCGCGGCACATGGCCCAGCGCATCATGGCGAGAATGAAGGAGCCCATCGAGCTCTCCGGACGGCGCATGGTCATGACCACCAGTATCGGCATCAGCTTGTTTCCGGAAGATGGCAAGACCTGTGAAGAGTTGCTGAAAAACGCTGACCTGGCGCTGTATCAGTCCAAGGACAGCGGGCGCAATGGCCTGAATTTCTTCAGCGAGGACCTGAAAACCCGCGCGACGCTGGAACTGCAACTCGAAGAAGAACTGCGCCACGCCCTGCGCGAAAACACCGGGCTGATGCTCTATTACCAACCGATCTATGACCTGAAAACAGCTCAGGTCAGCAAACTTGAAGCGCTGGTGCGCTGGCAACATCCGGTTCACGGGCTGCTGGCACCGGACCGGTTCATTGCCATCGCCGAGGCTAACGGCCTGATCGCCGAACTGGACAACTGGGTCCTGCGCAAAGCCTGTGAGGATCTGGGCGAGTTGTCGCGTCAGGGTTGCGAAGAACTGCGCATCGCCGTGAACTGCTCACCCCTGAACCTGGCGCGCGAAGAATTGGCCGATGAAATCGAACACGCGCTACGGGTCGCCGGAGTGGCGCCGCAGCGGCTGGAACTGGAAGTGACCGAAAATGCGCTGATGGGCAACATCGCCAATACGCTGGTGTTGCTGCTCCAGATTCGTGCCCTCGGCGTGTCGCTGTCGATTGATGACTTCGGCACCGGTTATTCATCACTGGCCTATCTCAAACGGCTGCCACTCAACACGCTGAAGATCGACCGCTCGTTCATACAGGACATTCCCAAGGCCACCCAAGACATGGAAATCGTTCAAGCAATCATCGTCATGGCCCACACGCTGCAGTTGCAGGTGGTCACCGAAGGCGTCGAAACCCTTGAGCAATACGAGTTTCTGGAGCGTAACGGCTGCGACTTCGTGCAGGGTTACCTGCTCAGTCGTCCAGTACCGCTGGCGCAATTGCGTCCCGTGCTGAGCGAAATCAACCAGCGCAAGCGCCCGCACACTGTCAGCCCTTTGAGTCTGGCTCGCGGTACAACTGCACTAGCGTCGACGGATCTTTTTCCAGAAATCCCTGGCTCCCATGCAGTCGCATCAGTTGTGCGGCCAGTCCACTGATCGGCGTGGCCGAGCCTTGCTCACGGGAAAACTTCACCGCGGTATCGAGATCCTTGAGCAGCGTGCGCACATGCCATTTCACCGGTTCGAAACGGCTTTCGGCCATTTGCGGCCCCAGGATCTGCAAGGGTTTTGAATCGGCAAACCCGCCTGCCAGAGCCTCGGCGATCAGACTGGCCTGCACCCCGGAACGCTCGGCCAACGCCACCACTTCGGCGATCACCAGCGCGTTGCAGGCGACGATCATCTGATTGCAGGCCTTGGTCACCTGCCCCGCTCCGACGGCGCCCATGTGGGTCACGCGCTGGCCGAGGCTCAACAGCACAGGCCTGACGCGCTCAAGGTCCGCCGTTTCACCGCCCACCATGATCGCCAGGCTGCCAGCCTCGGCACCGACCACTCCACCGGACACGGGTGCATCCAGCCAGCTCATGCCGGTTTGGCTGACCAGCGCTGTCGCCATTTCCCGCGTCGCGGTAGGTTCCAGGCTGGAAAAATCCACCAGCAATTGACCGCTTTTCCCACCCTCGGCAACCCCGGCCGGGCCAAACACCACCTCACGAACCACCGAGGTGTCCGCCAGGCACAGCATCACCACGTCGGCGTGCCGGCACAGCTCAGCCGGCGTGGCGACCTGTTGTGCACCGGCCTCGACCAGCGGCGCGCACTTGGCTGGATTGCGGTTCCACACCGTCAGCGGATAACCCGCTGCCAGCAAGCGCCGGCACATTGGCAAGCCCATCAGGCCGACCCCGGCAAACCCGAGCGAAGGTAACGATGCCATCATCTAGCCTCCTTTTGATTAAAGATTGGCGAATATTGGCCGATTCATCATGACTTAGGAAAGGATTCCCCCGAGTGATGCTCAGGTTTTAACCCTGACGCTTGGGCAAAATACGCGCTAAAAAGACGCGAGTTCTTATTCAGTGAAGGTTCGACGACACCGTGTCGCCGAGCCAACCAGCCCAGGTACATGGCGCCCAATGACTTCTAAAAATAATCCGGCCACTACGGTTTCCGACCTGACACTGAGCCCCGCGGCAAACAGCCCCTCATCGTCGAAGCCATTGATCCCGTCACGTCCGCTGGCCAGTCAGCAATACCTGTACTTCACCGAAACCAACACCGACCGCATCCTCGACAATCTCGACGGTCTGCGCGACATGGTGTTCCCGCGCCCACCGCATCTGGAAGGCGACAGCGAACATCACAGCGATCAGGAATTCCCGTCGGTGTGCCTGATCGGCTTGGGCCGCTGCGGTTCGAACATTGCGCTGGACGTCGCGGAACTGGTGTACAACGCCCGCAAGTTCTACCTCAACGAATTCAATAACGAAGATCGCCAGTCGCCGGACAAACGCTTCGCCGAAAAGGGCTACAGCCCGGCACAGTGGATTCGCAACAACTTGCGTCTGGGGCCGAACAAGGCCACCAAACCGGTGTTCCTGGTAGAACCGCTGGTCATGCTCGGCGACCTGGACAAAGACATCGCCGGCCGCATCCGTTTCTCGCGCAAAGGCGAAAAAAGCGGATTCCTGCGCGACTACAGCAAAATGAAAATCATGGACTTGTCGGAAGTCCACGCCGGTGGCGCCGGTAACGCACCGATCCTCGGTCAGTACCTGGCCAAGATCATCCTGAACAAGGACACCCAGCGTTTCTCCAGCCCTGACTGGAAGATGATTCACTCGTACCTGATCGACAGTTGCGGGATCAAGGCCAACCAGTCGCGCCTGTATTTCTCGATCTTCAGTGCCGGCGGCGGTACCGGTTCGGGCATGGCCTCGGAATTCGGCCTGGCCCAGCAGCACTCGTACATGAACAAGACGTTCGACACCAAGCCGATGGACGAGCACGACGGCAAGAGCGGTCATTCCTTCGTCTTCGAGCCGATCTTCACCAGCGGCATCTGCGTGTTGCCGAACATTTCCGATCACCGCAGCGAAATGTCCGAGGCGCTGCACATCAACGCCGGTCGCCTGCTGTGTAAATACCTGTCGGAAGAGTGGGACTTTTCCTACAACTTCGCCAACGAAGACAGCAGCGAAGCCAGTGTGATGGGGCGTATCCGTCCATGGAACGCCATGATGCTGATCTCCAACGACATCATGCGTTACGCCGAAGAAAGCGATGACGGCAACATTCAGAACATCGACGTCAACGCGATGGAAAAGCACGCCAACCAGTACATCTCACAGCAGATCTTCAACATTCTGACGGCTCAGGCGGTCACCACCGACTACGACCAGAACTATTTCCGTCGCGCCGGCATCGACATTGGCGAAACCATTCGCCTGGACGCCAACGACCTGTTCATGAGCCTGGCCGGCCCGGTAGCGATTGCCTACGCCGAGTCCGTGGTGCCGGAAACCCCGCCACCGAGCAGCGACAAGTTCAAGGTGTTCGAGAAAGAACCGCAGCGCCTGAACATCGACGACCTGTTCTTCCGCTCCATCGACTTGCCGCACTTCAACAAAGTGACCCAGGCGATTGAAGGCATCAGCCTGTTGCCAATCGAATCCAAGCGCTATCGCGCCTCGCTGGAGCAGTACAAGAATTCGGGATACGACGCGGCCGCGTTGCACGACCTGCACTTCTTCAAGAACTGCTCGTCGGTGGTCTCGATCGTTTCGTTGCCCAAAGACTACAAGCTGTCCTACATGGACTTGAACCGGTTGAAGACCCACCTCAACAGCCTGTTCCCGAACACCACGCTCAAGCGTTACGCGCTGGTCATCGGCGCCTCGGCCAACCTGTCGCTGACCACCCTGATCGCCAAGAGCCCGTGCCTGTCGGACGACTTCCTGACGCTGATCGTGGCCTTCATCAAGCGTTGCTTCGCTAAAACCCCGTACCGCTTTGACGAAACCCTGGATAACTCGATCCTGGACTTCATCATTAATGAAGAGTTCGACGAAGACCGGATCGACGAGCTGCTGAATGAGTTCGAGAACCCGGCGAAGATCCTCGACACCAACTGGTACGCGATCAAACCGATGTACGAGAAGAAGTACCGCGAACTGATCAACGACAAAGACAAGTTCGTCTCGATCAATGACATTCGTCTGTCCCGGGATTGCGTGAAGAAGTCGATCAAGTACTTGCGCGAGATTTATCGTCATCGCATTGGCAAGACCAAGGTTATTTCGCTGAATAACCATACCGGCAAGACGTTCTCGGTCTGACGCCAGACCCAGTCGCCGCCATCGCGTGCAGGCTCACTCCTACATTTGGAATGCGTTCCCCTGTAGGAGTGAGCCTGCTCGCGATGAGGCCCTCAAACTCACTGAAGATCTCAGCCTTTCCAACATCCAGAAACAATTAAGCAGCCCTCAAGCTGCTCGATAAACTGTTCCCGTTACGTTTACGTCACCGTGATGCTGGCCACGCCTGTGGCCTTTCTCTACGGCAACATGCCATCACGCTACTCACCTACACACTTTTCTTCGCCGGAGCTACGCACCAACTAAGTGCACTGATTCAGCTCGTCGCCCTTTCCTGGATCAGAATCCACGGCGAAACGACCACTGCCCACAACTGCGGATCACGTTCAAAAAGATCCAGCGCCCGCGTTTCAGACAGCTTGGCCACCTTGTCGGCGGCCAGCCAGGCAGCCACTTTCTCGCCTTCATCGGTCGCTACTGCCTCTGCTGCAGCAATCAAATCCAGACCGGGATCGACCCACAATAGGGCACCCTTGGCGAAGAACGGCTCAAGCTCTTTCCAGGTAATAGATGCGGTTTCACCAAGCAGCTTGGCATAGAGGGTGCTAGGTTCTTGAGTCATGGGTCCTGTCCGGAAAAGAAATCGACGTAATCATAACGTTGGTGGTCTGGCAGAAAAACCCGGATGCAATAGAGTTACCGATTGAAAACAGCAGGAAAGCCAAGGATTGCTGATATTTCAGCTATAACCCCCGCCGCCATTCTGTCTTTTTCTTTCAATAAAGCGACACCCTCAGGTTTTGCCCCCTGGCGCCAGCTTCCCAGGCTAACAATTGGCGCTCTACACTGTACCGGTACAGTTGCCGGGGGCATTTTCCGGAGGATATCGAAGATATCTGACCCGGTTCTGCTGCTACGGCGCCAGGACTATAAAAACTACAACAGTAAGAGTGGAGCACTATGACTAAGGCTACTAAGCAGATTTCCAAACTGTTTGCCGCTATGGTTCTGGCCGGGGTTGCCAGCCATTCGTTCGCAGCTGACACCATCAAGATCGGCATCGCCGGCCCTAAAACCGGCCCTGTAGCCCAATACGGCGACATGCAGTTCAGTGGCGCCAAAATGGCCATCGAACAGATCAACGCCAAAGGCGGCGTAGACGGCAAGAAACTCGAAGCCGTTGAATACGATGACGCCTGTGATCCAAAACAAGCGGTAGCGGTCGCGAACAAAGTCGTCAACGACGGCGTCAAGTTCGTGGTCGGTCACCTGTGCTCCAGCTCCACTCAACCGGCTTCGGACATTTACGAAGACGAAGGCGTGATCATGATCACCCCGGCTGCCACCAGCCCGGACATCACTTCCCGTGGTTACAAAATGGTGTTCCGCACCATCGGTCTGGACAGCGCCCAGGGCCCTGCCGCCGGTAACTACATTGCCGATCACGTAAAACCGAAAATCGTTGCTGTTCTGCACGACAAACAGCAATACGGTGAAGGCATCGCCACTGCCGTGAAGAAAACCCTGGAAGGCAAAGGCGTCAAGGTTGCCGTGTTCGAAGGCATCAACGCCGGCGACAAAGACTTCTCTTCGATGATCTCCAAGCTCAAGCAAGCCAACGTCGACTTCGTCTACTACGGCGGCTACCACCCGGAGCTGGGTCTGATCCTGCGTCAATCCCAGGAAAAAGGCCTGAAAGCCAAGTTCATGGGTCCGGAAGGCGTGGGTAACGACTCCATTTCGCAGATCGCCAAAGACGCTTCCGAAGGCCTGCTGGTGACCCTGCCGAAATCCTTCGACCAGGATCCGGCCAACATCGCCCTGGCTGATGCGTTCAAAGCCAAGAAAGAAGACCCGAGCGGTCCGTTCGTGTTCCCGGCCTACTCGGCTGTGGAAGTGATCGCCGACGGCATCAAGGCTGCCAAGTCCGAAGACACTGCCAAGGTGGCTGCTGCCATCCACGCAGGCACCTTCAAGACTCCGACTGGCGACCTGAGCTTCGACGACAAGGGCGACCTGAAAGACTTCAAATTTGTGGTTTACGAGTGGCACTTCGGCAAACCTAAAACTGAAGCCAAGCCTCAGTAAGGCGTTGCCTGACTGACTGCCAACAAAGCCCACGGCGTGCCGTGGGCTTTGTTTTACGAACGTATTGGGCCGCGCTGGCGTGATCCGCCAGTCTCCCCACCTGAAAATCTCAAAACCGTCATCAGCGGTTCGCTGGCAAACCTCGCGTTCGAAGTGGATGCAGATCCACGGGGCTCGAGCGGGAAAATGACTCCACCAGTGAAATGCGTATCAGGTTTTTAGGAGCGCTGTAATGCCTGACATCTATCACTTTTTCCAACAGCTGGTTAATGGTCTGACCATTGGCAGCACGTATGCCCTGATCGCCATCGGCTATACGATGGTTTACGGCATCATTGGAATGATCAACTTCGCCCACGGCGAGGTGTACATGATTGGTTCCTACGTGGCGTTCATCGCCATTGCGGGCCTGTCCATGATGGGACTCGACAGTGTTCCGCTGTTGATGACCGCCGCTTTCCTCGCGACCATTGTCGTGACCAGTGCCTACGGTTACAGCATCGAACGGATCGCCTACCGCCCTTTGCGCGGCAGCAACCGTCTGATTCCGCTGATTTCCGCCATCGGTATGTCGATCTTCCTGCAGAACACGGTTCTGCTGGCGCAAGACTCCAAGGACAAATCCATCCCCAACCTGATCCCCGGCAACTTCGCCATCGGGCCAGGTGGCGCACAAGAAGTGCTGATTTCCTACATGCAAATCGTGGTGTTCGTGGTGACCTTTGTCGCCATGCTCGGCCTGACGATGTTCATCTCCCGCTCTCGCCTGGGTCGCGCCTGCCGTGCCTGCGCCGAAGACATCAAGATGGCCAACCTCTTGGGTATCAACACCAACAACATCATCGCCCTGACCTTCGTCATCGGTGCCGCACTGGCAGCCATCGCGGCTGTGTTGCTGAGCATGCAATACGGCGTGATCAACCCGAACGCCGGCTTCCTGGTCGGTCTCAAGGCCTTCACCGCAGCGGTATTGGGCGGTATCGGCAGCATTCCCGGCGCCATGCTCGGCGGGATCGTGCTTGGGGTGGCGGAAGCCTTTGGTGCCGATATCTTCGGCGACCAGTACAAGGACGTCGTGGCGTTCGGCTTATTGGTTCTGGTGTTGTTGTTCCGGCCAACCGGCCTGTTGGGCCGTCCGGAGGTTGAAAAAGTATGACTAGGAATCTTAAACAGGCGTTGTTCAGCGCCTTGCTGGTGTGGGCCGTTGCCTACCCGGTACTCGGTCTGAAACTGACCATTGTCGGCATCAACCTCGAAGTCCATGGCACCAGCACTACAACGCTGATCACCATCGCCGTGTGCTCGGTGCTGATGTTCCTGCGGGTGTTGTTCGACCAGCAGATCAGCTCGGCCTGGAAAGCTTCGCCGAACCTGCCGGTGATGCCCGCCAAGGCCAGTACATTCCTGACCCTGCCGACCACCCAGCGCTGGATCATCATCGCGTTGATCATCGGTGCGCTGGTCTGGCCGTTCTTCGGCTCCCGCGGTGCGGTGGATATCGCCACGCTGGTGCTGATCTACGTGATGCTTGGCCTGGGCCTGAACATCGTGGTCGGCCTGGCCGGTCTGCTCGACCTCGGTTACGTCGGCTTCTATGCCGTCGGCGCCTACAGCTATGCGCTGCTGTCGCACTACTACGGTCTGAGCTTCTGGATCTGCCTGCCAATCGCCGGGATGATGGCGGCCACCTTCGGCTTCCTGCTCGGCTTCCCGGTCCTGCGTCTGCGCGGTGACTATCTGGCAATCGTGACGCTGGGCTTCGGTGAAATCATCCGTCTGTTCCTGCGTAACCTGACCGGCCTCACGGGTGGTCCGAACGGCATCAGCAACATCGAGAAACCGACGTTCTTCGGCCTGACCTTCGAACGTAAAGCCGCTGAAGGCCTGCAGACCTTCCACGAGTACTTCGGCCTGGAATACAACTCGATCAACAAGGTGATCTTCCTTTACCTGGTCGCCTTGTTCCTTGCCCTGTTCGCGCTGTTCGTGATCAACCGCTTGCTGCGCATGCCACTGGGCCGTGCCTGGGAAGCGTTGCGTGAAGACGAAATCGCCTGCCGTGCGTTGGGTCTCAATCCTACCGTCATCAAGCTCTCCGCCTTCACCCTCGGTGCGTGCTTCGCCGGTTTCGCCGGCAGCTTCTTCGCCGCGCGTCAGGGCCTGGTGACACCGGAGTCCTTCACCTTTATCGAGTCGGCGACCATCCTCGCCATCGTGGTGCTGGGTGGCATGGGCTCGCAACTGGGCGTCGTACTCGCCGCCACGGTGATGATCCTGTTGCCGGAAATGATGCGTGAGTTCAGTGAATACCGCATGTTGATGTTCGGCGCCTTGATGGTGCTGATGATGATCTGGCGTCCTCAAGGTCTGCTGCCTATGCAACGCCCCCACATGGAGCTGCGCAAATGAGCCGCGAGATCCTTAAAGTCGAAAATCTGAGCATGCGCTTCGGCGGCTTGCTGGCGGTCAACGGCGTAGCCCTGAGCGTGAAGGAAAAACAGGTCGTGGCACTGATCGGCCCCAACGGCGCCGGCAAGACCACCGTGTTCAACTGCCTGACCGGCTTCTACCAGCCGAGTGGCGGCAGCATCCTGCTGGACGGCGAGCCGATCGAAGGCCTGCCCGGCCACAAGATCGCCCTCAAAGGCGTGGTGCGCACCTTCCAGAACGTGCGGTTGTTCAAGGACATGACAGCGGTCGAGAACCTCTTGATCGCCCAGCACCGTCACCTGAACACCAACTTCCTGGCAGGCCTGTTCAAGACCCCGTCGTTCCGCAAGAGCGAGCGCGAGGCCATGGAATTCGCCGAATACTGGCTGGACAAGGTCAACCTCAAGGCCTTCGCCAACCGTCCGGCCGGCACCCTGGCCTACGGTCAGCAACGTCGTCTGGAAATCGCTCGCTGCATGATGACCCGCCCGCGGATCCTCATGCTCGACGAACCGGCCGCCGGCCTGAACCCGAAGGAAACCGAAGACCTGAAGGCGCTGATCAGCATGCTGCGTGAAGAGCACAACGTCACCGTGCTGCTGATCGAACACGACATGAAACTGGTCATGAGCATTTCCGACCACATCGTCGTGATCAACCAGGGCACGCCTCTGGCCAACGGCACGCCTGAACAGATCCGCGACAATCCCGAAGTGATCAAAGCCTACCTGGGGGAAGCGTAAATGCTGCAATTCGAAAACGTTTCCACCTTCTACGGCAAGATCCAGGCCCTGCACAGCGTCAACGTCGAAGTCCGCCAGGGCGAGATCGTGACCCTGATCGGCGCCAACGGTGCCGGCAAGTCGACCCTGCTGATGACGCTCTGCGGTTCGCCGCAAGCCCACAGCGGCAGCATCCGCTATATGGGTGAGGAATTGGTCGGCCAGAGCTCCTCGCAGATCATGCGCAAGAGCATCGCAGTCGTGCCGGAAGGTCGTCGGGTGTTTGCCCGTCTGACCGTGGAAGAAAACCTCGCCATGGGCGGATTCTTCACCGACAAGGGCGATTATCAGGAACAGATGGACAAGGTTCTCGGACTTTTCCCACGCCTGAAAGAACGCTTCGCCCAACGCGGCGGCACCATGTCCGGCGGCGAACAGCAAATGCTCGCCATCGGCCGTGCGCTGATGAGCAAACCCAAGCTGTTGCTGCTCGACGAACCTTCGTTGGGCCTGGCACCGATCATCATCCAGCAGATCTTCGACATCATCGAACAGCTGCGCAAGGATGGCGTGACGGTGTTTTTGGTGGAGCAAAACGCCAACCAGGCGCTGAAAATCGCTGACCGTGCATACGTTCTGGAGAACGGCCGGGTGGTGATGACAGGCACCGGGGAAGCGCTGCTGACCGACCCGAAAGTTCGTGAAGCGTACCTGGGTGGTTGAGTCTTCGCGGTAACCAAAAAACGGCCTTCGGGCCGTTTTTTTTGTGCATGCTGCAATCTCAAAAACAATGTAGATCCCTGTGGGAGCGAGCTTGCTCGCGATAGCAGTGTGACAGTCAACATTGATTTCGACTGACCCTCTGCCATCGCGAGCAAGCTCGCTCCCACAGGTTTTTTGTTCTGGCGGACATTGTCGTTAAAGCCGATCCAGCGCTTCACCGCTGCGCTTGAACCATCCAATCAAGTAATCCGCCAGCACTTGCGTACGCTTCGGCAAACCGCCCTGATAGGGATGCACCAGGTACATCGGCATGCGGCGGGTCTGATAGTCACGCAGGAGCCAGCGCAAACGGCCGTCAGCCAATTCCGCTTGCAGCAAGTAGGACGGCAACCGCGCAATGCCGGCGCCGGCCAGTGCCGCTTTTTTCAGCAAGCTGTAATGGTTGCTGGCGAACGGTCCCGACACCCGTACCCGCAACAATTCGTGTTGCTGGTGATAGAGCCACTCTTCGCGACCGCTGTAGTGACTGTTGAGCAGACAGCGGTGTTCAGCGAGTGCTTGAGGCGTCAACGGTTCGCCGTATTGCTCAAGGTAAGCCGGGCTGGCGCAGGTCATTTCGTGCCAGGCTAAAAGCGGTCGGGCTACCAGGCGCTCGTCATTGCCCACTTCGGAGCGAACCGCGAGATCAAACCCGTCGCGGGACAAATCACGGTAGCTGTTGCTCAGGTCCAGTTCGATCTGCACCTCGGGATATTTGCCAGAGAACTCCAGCAACAAGCCATCGAAGAAGGTTTCCCCCAGCGAAACCGGAACCGTCATACGCACCGGTCCAGCCATATCGTCCTTCAACCGCGCCAATGCCTGACGCGCCCTTTCGACTTGGACTACGAGCGCCTGGGCTTGCGGCAACAGCGCCGCACCCGCAGCGGTCAGGCTCAAACGGCGAGTGGTGCGTTGCAGCAGCACCACTGAAAAGCGCGATTCCAGTTGGCTGATGCGCTTGGATAACTGCCCCTTGCTGCACCCCAATTGCTGCGCCGCCAGGGTAAAGCTCCCCGCTTCGATCAACACCGCAAACGCCGCCAGATCATCCATCTCGCTCATGGATTGTTTCCATTTGAAAACCAAAGATTGCCTATTAGCGCGCTTATCAACAGAAAAAACCACTCTAGACTTCAACCTCGTTTAACCACTTCGAGAAACAGCACGATGAAAATTCTTTTGATAGGCGCAGGCGGCACCATCGGTTCGGCGGTCGACAAGGAGCTGTCCGAGCGTCACGAGATCATCCGCATCGGCCGCAACAGCGGTGATTTCCATGTGGATATCAGCGACAGCGCTTCGATTCGCAAGCTGTTCGAGCAAACCGGCAAGTTCGATGCTCTGGTCTGCGCCGCCGGCAACGTGACCTTCGCCCCCCTCGGTGAAATGACCGAAGAAAGCTTCGCGCTGGGCCTGAAAGACAAGTTGATGGGCCAGGTCAATCTGCTGCTGATCGGCCGCGAGTTCGCCAATGACGGCGCCTCGTTCACCTTCACCACTGGCGTGCTCAGCCACGACCCGATTCGCAGCGGCGCCTCGGCAGCGCTGGTCAATGGCGCCCTTGACAGCTTTGTCCGCGCCGCAGCGATCGAACTGCCTCGCGGTCTGCGCATCAATTCTGTGAGCCCTAACGTACTGGTCGAGGCCATGGGCAAATACGCGCCGTATTTCCGTGGTTACAAACCGGTTCTGGCAGCGGATGTGGCATTGGCCTACGCCAAAAGTGTGGAAGGCCTGCAAACAGGTCAGACCTTTCACGTGGGCTGAGCACTCCACTTTGTAGGAGCTGCCGCAGGCTGCGATCTTTTGACTGCTACGAAAATGTTGAAGATCAAAAGATCGCAGGCTTCGCCAGCTCCTACAGAAAGCAAGCGCAATGCAGGGTTGTGATGAACGGTCAGGCTGAGTAACGTGGCGGCACTTGTCTGGAGACTCAAAGATGCGTGCTGCCCGTTCCTTAGTCCTTGTTGCCCTGCTTCCGTTGTTCGCCGCTTGCCAGTTGCTCGATGGCCCGCGTGAAAGTGCCTCCCACGCGGGCCAGACCCGCATGCAGGGCCAGTTGACGGCTGCCGACGGCAAGTTGCTGTTCCAGCCGTGCAACGAGCAGCGCAGTTATGTGGTCAACGACACCGGCGGCACCAGCGTCCTGCAAGAGGCCGCAACCTTGGCCGACGCCCAGGGCAAGCTGTTTGCCGACGTGCGCGGCAGTATCGTAGCCAGTGGTGCCGACAGCCGCCTCGATCTTGCGCAGCTGTACCGCGTCGAGCGCTCGGGCACCGCGTGCAACGATCCGAATTTCAAATTGCTGATCCTGCGCGCCGCCGGCCATGGGCCTGAATGGAACGTGAAAGTCAGCGGCAAAGGCATGGTCATCGAGCGCGCCGGTCAGCCGCCATTGGCCGTGCCCTACGTTGAAGAGCAACTGGGCGATGGCCGCTTCAACCTCAGCACCGAAGCCAATAACCAGCGCATCGAACTGTGGGTTGCACCGCAACGTTGCGTCGACAGCAGCACCGGCAGTGTCCAGCACATGAGCGCCGAACTGCGCGTCGACGGCCAGGTTCAGCGTGGCTGCGGGTATTTCGGCGGATCGCGTAACGACTGATCGTTTTAGCCTCACGGGAATCATTCTTTGAGGCTTATAATCGCGGGCTTCAAACGCCTTGGCGCAGTTGTGCGCCCCGCGAACCGGATCCTGTCATGTTACGAATCACCGAACTCAAGCTGCCGATCGACCATCCCGAAGAAGACCTGCGCCCTGCCATCGTGCAGCGCCTGGGCATCACCAGTGATGACCTGCTCGACTTCACCTTGTTCAAGCGCAGCTACGATGCGCGCAAAAAGTCCTCCGAACTGTGCTTCATCTACACCATCGACCTCAACGTTCGCGATGAGGCGGCGGTGCTGCACAAGTTCGCCGATGACCGTAACGTCAACGTGGCGCCGGATGTCAGCTACAAAGTGGTCGGCCAGGCGCCGGCTGATCTTGAGCAACGTCCTGTCGTCGTGGGTTTCGGCCCGTGCGGGATTTTCGCCGGGCTGCTGCTCGCGCAAATGGGCTTCAAGCCGATCATCCTCGAGCGCGGCACCGAAGTGCGTCAGCGCACCAAGGACACTTGGGGTCTGTGGCGTAAAAGCGTGCTTAACCCGGAATCCAACGTGCAGTTCGGTGAAGGTGGCGCGGGGACGTTCTCTGACGGCAAGCTCTACAGCCAGATCAAGGACCCGAAGTTCATCGGTCGCAAAGTCCTGCACGAGTTCGTCAAAGCAGGCGCGCCGGAAGAAATTCTCTACGTCAGCAAACCGCACATCGGTACGTTCCGTCTGACCGGTGTTGTGGAAAACATGCGTGAGCAGATTCGCGCGCTGGGTGGCGAAGTGCGCTTCCAGCAGCGCGTGACCGACGTGTTGATCGAGGACGGCCAACTGGTCGGCGTCGAACTCAATGGCGGCGAGCAGATCCATTCGAAACACGTGATTCTGGCCCTCGGCCACAGCGCCCGCGACACCTTCCGCATGCTCCACGGCCGTGGCGTGTTCATGGAAGCCAAGCCGTTCTCGGTGGGTTTCCGCATCGAACACCCGCAATCGCTGATCGACCGCGCGCGTCTGGGCAAGTACGCCGGCCACCCGAAACTCGGGGCTGCGGACTACAAACTGGTGCACCACGCCAGCAACGGACGCTCGGTCTACAGCTTCTGCATGTGCCCGGGCGGCACCGTCGTAGCAGCAACATCCGAGCCGGGCCGTGTGGTCACCAACGGCATGAGCCAGTACTCGCGTAACGAGCGCAACGCCAACTCCGGGATCGTCGTCGGGATCACCCCGGAAGTCGATTATCCGGGCGGCCCGCTGGCGGGTATCGAGTTGCAAGAACGCCTGGAATCTCACGCCTTTGTGCTGGGCGGCAGCAACTACGAAGCGCCGGCGCAACTGGTCGGTGACTTCATTGCCGGCAAGCCGTCCACCGAGCTGGGCAGCGTAGAACCGTCTTACAAACCAGGGGTTGCCTTGGGTGATTTGGCGTTGGCCTTGCCAGCGTTCGCCATCGAAGCCATTCGCGAAGCCTTGCCGGCGTTCGAGAAGCAGATTCGCGGTTACTCGCTGCACGACGCCGTGTTGACCGGGATCGAGACGCGTACGTCGTCACCGCTGCGGATCACCCGTGACGAGTCGATGCAGAGCCTGAACGTGAAAGGCTTGTTCCCGGCCGGTGAAGGCGCGGGTTATGCGGGCGGGATTCTGTCGGCGGGAGTCGACGGGATTCGGATTGCTGAAGCCGTGGCCCGCGACATCCTCGGCCTCGAGGCCTGATACAAATCCCTTGTGGGAGCGAGCTTGCTCCGGGCGGCGTTCCGACGATAGCGGTAGATCAGCCAACAATTCTGTTGAATGTTAATCCGTCATCGCGAGCAGGCTCGCTCCCACATTGGATCTTCAGTGCTGAACAATCTCAGATGTTGGCGCGCAGCACGCTGGCCGGCAGCGGCTCGCCGCGCTCAACGCTTGCCGCGACGGCATCCATCAAACCACTCAACTCATACCCTTGAGCCTTGAGCCAAGCCTGATCGTAATAGGTGGTGGCATAGCGCTCGCCGCCATCACACAGAATCGCCACGATTGACCCCGACTCCCCCGCCGCCGCCATCTGCTGGGCCGCCATCAACGCGCCGATCAGATTGGTCCCGCTCGACCCGCCGACCCGACGTCCCAAACGCTGCGCCAGGTAATGCATGGCCGCCAGCGACAACGCGTCCGGCACTTTGACCATCGCATCGATCACTTTGGGCAGGAACGACGCTTCCACCCGAGGCCGGCCAATGCCTTCAATCCGCGAACCGCAATCCAGGCGCAGACTGGCGTCGCCGGTCTGGTAGTAATCGAAGAACACCGAGCGCTCGGCATCGGCGCAGAGCACGCGGGTGCAATGTTGGCGGTAACGCACGTAACGGCCCAGCGTCGCGGTGGTGCCGCCAGTGCCGGGGCTGGAAATCAGCCAGGTCGGCTCGGGGTGCAGCTCGAAACGCATTTGCTGGAAGATCGACTCGGCAATGTTGTTGTTCGCCCGCCAATCGGTAGCGCGCTCGGCATAGGTGAACTGGTCGATGAAATGCCCATCGTGTTCGCGAGCCAGGCGTTCGGATTCGGCGTAGATCTGCGTCGGATCGTCGACCAAGTGACTCTTGCCGCCGTAGAAAGCGATCTGCGCGATCTTCTCTTTGGAGGTGGTCGCCGGCATCACCGCAATGAACGGCAAGCCCAGCAAACTGGCGAAGTACGCCTCGGAAATCGCCGTCGAACCGCTGGACGCTTCAATCACCGGCGCCCCGGGTTTGAGCCAGCCGTTACACAGCGCATACAGAAACAGCGAGCGCGCCAAGCGGTGCTTCAGGCTGCCGGTGGGATGGCTGGACTCATCCTTGAAATATAACTCGATGCCCGGAAAACCCGGCAGCGGCAAGGGAATCAGGTGGGTGTCGGCGCTGCGCTGGAAGTCGGCTTCGATGATCCGGATGGCTTCGCGGGCCCACTGTCGGTTGTCGCTCATGGTGGTTTTCTCGTTGAGTCGGCCTTGTTGCAAGGCTCAGCTGACAAGCTTAGGAAAAAACCTACATCACGCACAGGTACAGCTGAGGTTCAATACGCCGGACAACTGCTAGGCTCAGGTCCTTGCCGTCGTTCGTGTTGTAACGGTATATAACAAAAAAGAATATAACTTTTGTTTTAACAACTAACGGTACGGGTTAGGGTGTGCCACCTTTTGAATTCATCGATGGAGAGCGACCTTGCCTCTGCGTAGCACTTTCACGCGTTTCTTCCAGTTGGAAGCTGCCAGCGGACTGTTATTGATTGCCGCTGCGGCCCTGGCTTTGATCATCAACAATTCCCCACTGTCGTGGCTTTACAGCAGTTTTCTGGACACTCCGGTAGTGGCGCAGGTCGGCGCGTTGCAAATCGCCAAACCGGCACTGCTGTGGATCAACGATGGCCTGATGGCTCTGTTTTTCCTGCTGATCGGCCTGGAGGTGAAGCGCGAAGTCCTCGACGGCCAGCTGTCGAAACCGTCGCAAATCGTCCTGCCCGGCGCAGCGGCGATTGGCGGCATGGTGGTGCCGGCGCTGGTCTACTGGTTTCTGAACCGCGAAGACCCGGCAGCCCTGGGTGGCTGGGCCATCCCGATGGCCACCGACATCGCCTTCGCCCTTGGCGTACTGGCCCTGCTGGGTAAGCGGGTACCGGTGTCGCTGAAACTGTTCCTGATGACTTTGGCGATTATTGACGACCTCGGTGCAATCATCGTCATTGCGATCTTCTATTCGGGTACGCTCTCGACCCTTTCGCTGACTCTGGCCGCGACGTGCATCGTGGCACTGATCGCGATGAACCGGCTCGGGGTGGTCAAGCTCGGGCCGTACATGATCATCGGTTTGATCCTCTGGGTTTGCGTGCTCAAGAGCGGCGTTCACGCGACACTGGCCGGTGTCACCCTGGCCTTCTGCATTCCCCTGCGCACGAAAAACGCCGAACCGTCGCCGCTGCTGACCCTCGAACACGCCCTGCATCCATGGGTGGCCTACGGCATCCTGCCGCTGTTCGCCTTCGCCAACGCCGGCCTGTCCCTGAGCGGCGTGACGGTCGAAAGCTTCACCCACCACGTACCGATGGGCATTGCGGTCGGCCTGCTGCTGGGCAAGACCCTTGGCGTCTTCGGCCTGACCTGGCTGGCGGTGAAAATCGGCATCGCCGCCCTGCCCCAAGGCGCTAATTGGGGCCAGGTGCTGGGCGTGGCAATCCTCTGCGGCATCGGCTTCACCATGAGTCTGTTTGTCGGCTCCCTGGCGTTTGAACCGGGTGTCAATGAATACGCCGGGATGGATCGGATGGGGATTTTGACCGGGTCGATTCTGGCCGCATTGATTGGTTATGCGGTGACGGCGGCAGCGAGTCGCAAGAGCACCGCGCTGCAATCCTGATAAACAGAGACAACTCTTAGAGTCATTCAGGACTCGTCCTACAGCCACGATCAGCCTCGTTCGTTAACGTCGCACAGCCCCTTTTCTGGGGGCTGTCGACGTACGAACGCAAGGAAGATCAGTGGCTGGCAATAAGGACATTCCCCGGGTTCAGAACCCACCCTCAGGCGACGGGCATCACGTCACTCACCGCTTCATGACGGCCACCGAACTGGCCGCGCGGGATGCTAGACAAAACGCTTACGACGCCATGCTCGCGAGGCAAGACGCCTACGAACGGAGTCGTGAGATTGCTGCGAAAAAGAACGAAACCGTTCGTGCGGGGTGTGTCTTCGCCAAGTCCTGCAAGCTGCCGGACGCCATCATCGATTACTCGAATCCTTCGGGAATGGTGCCCACCGACAGCCTCAAAGACTACGGAGAAGTCGCCTGGTTCGGCGCTCGTGAGGTAGACGACGCCGGGCTGCTGAATCTTGAAACCATCAGTGGCAGTACCGTCTCACTCGGCATTGGCCGACTTGCGCTTCATGGCCCGACTCTCGCCGCTCCAGTTGCCGCACTTGGCGCTGCCGGATCCATCGCATTAGCCACTGTGGTCGCGCTGTTCTGGACGCCCAACCTGGGCGACAGTGCGCTCTATACCGAAGATCAACTGCGCGCCCTGAAACAGGCCAGAACCCGTGTGCGTCTGCAGGTCGAACAACAAGCTGACGGCAGCCTCAAGGGTTATGCGTTTTACACCGGCAAGAACCGCGATTGGGAAATGGTTGATGTCGCGCAGTTCAGCTGGCGTGACAGTCGGCAGGTGGCGGATCTGGGGGATGGCGTTGAGCTGATCTGGACGCCGGCGGTGGATGGTTCGGACATTCTTGGTATTCCCGCTTTGGAAGCGGCACCACAAGCACCGCACATTTGGGTTTATCCGCCGACGAAAGCGGCTGACAGCATTATCGTGAATCCGGTGTATCCGCCTGATTACAAGGATTTCATTCTTGTGTTTCCGGCGAATTCGGGGGTGTTGCCGGTTTATATTGTGGTCAGTGTTTCTAACCACAAATATTATCCGGCGCCAAAGGGACTGACCGCTTTTCCCGATGCTACGAGAGCAACTCGTAAGACCCCAATTAAAGGTGGTGGCGGCCTTAGAAAACGCTGGAAAACTCCAAATGGGAAAATTTTTGAATGGGACTCACAGCATGGGGCTGTCGAGATGTACGACAAACGTGGCCGTCATCTCGGTGAATATGATCCGACTACTGGCGAGCAGACCAAACCAGCGGATAACACTAGGAAAGTAGAACCATGATTTACGTTATAGAGGCATTTGATAAAAAAACCGAACTCCTCGCATTCGAAGAAGAGTTGCCGAACGGCTACGAAAAAGAATTAAAAGCAATTATGGGATGGACAACGGATCAACAAGGCTGGGAGGGATACAACCTCACGACCGAGCAGCTTGATGCCTTGGAAGAAATACTGGGGAAGAAAATATACGACCCAGCCTATCTTTTTCAACTGACCTGCAACGTTTAGAAATTGCAGCGCCTGTTTCTCATCCCAAACAAAAAACCCCGACCAGTCACCTGATCGGGGTTTTCTTTTACCCGTATTCCCGCTTAGTGCGAAACGCGGCTAGTCCCATCAACAGTGGCAATCCGCACTCGCTCGCCAACGCGGAACACTTCATTTTCCTGAACCTGTTGTACGTAGGCGCGCATGCTGCCGTCGTCTTCGCGAACGGTGATTTCCACGCCTTGGGCGCGGGTCAGGCCTTCTTCTGTGGCTGAGCCGATCAGGCCGCCAGCAACGGCGCCGATAACTGCAGCAACGATGCTGCCGCGACCGCCACCGACCGCGCTGCCGCCAACACCACCCACCGCCGCACCGGCAAGGCCGCCGATAGGGGTTTTGGTGCCTTCGATTTTGACCGGTCGCAGGGATTCGATGGTGCCCATACGAACGGTCTGCACGCGACGCGCTTCGTCACGGGAGTAGGAGTCACCGGTCAGGCTCGATTGGCAGCCAGTGAGCAACATCGCCATCGTGGAAAAGGAAGCAACCAGCAGAACAGACTTACGCATAGCATCAACTCCAAAGGACAGGTATTCATTAAACTCCGCAGCTTGACGCCTGTCACGGCCCTGCCCGGATAAAATTGGTTTGATTCAGGCCCGGTACAGGGCGCTACCACGAACTTGACACACAGTAGCGGCAAATTCCGCAATCTGCGCCACAGAACCAAGGATTTTCATGGATTACTTCATCATTGTCATCACCACCGTTGCCGGATTGTATTTCCACTGGTGGCTATACGTGCGGATCAAACGCTGGATGGACCGCGATCTGGCGTTGGCCCTGGCGGGTAAAGACGATCAGAAAAAGGCGTTCATGCTCCAGCAACTGGCGAACGCTCAAGCGCAGAAGATCAAGCGCCGAGACCTGCCGCAGTGGCTTGAAGCCGCTGCGGCAGGTTATCCCGATCGGTAGACGGTTTAAGGTGCCAGACGTTCAAGAATCCAGTCGGCGCCCTGCAAACGATAGTTGAGGCGATCGTGCAGGCGGCTCGAACGGCCTTGCCAGAACTCGATGCGCTCCGGTAACAAACGATAACCGCCCCAGTGCTCAGGGCAATGAGGTTGCGTGTCGCTGAAACGCTGCTCGGTGTTCTTGAGCAGCGCTTCCAGTTCGGCGCGATCGGCGATCACCCGGCTTTGCGGCGAAGCCCAGGCACCGAGGCGACTGCCCAGCGGCCGGACCTGGAAGTAGGCGTCGGACTCGTCAGGCGTAACCTTCACCACCCGCCCTTCGATGCGCACCTGGCGCTCCAGGGCCGGCCAGAAAAAGGTCATGGCCGCGAACGGATTCGCGGCCAGATGCTGGCCCTTGGCGCTGTCGTAGTTGGTGAAGAAGGTGAAGCCCTGCTCGTCCAGCCCCTTGAGCAGCAGAATGCGGCAATGCGGCCGACCGTCCTGATCGACAGTGGCCAGGGTCATGGCGTTGGCTTCCACCGGCGCCTGCTCGGTTTTCACCGCGTCGGCGAACCAGTGATGGAACAGCGCGAATGGCTCGGCCGGGGCTTGCGCCTCGGTCAGGCCATCACGGGTGTAGTCGCGACGCATATCAGCCAGGCCCTGGGTCATGGCGCATTCCTTTTGGTTAACGAATCACTTTTTTACAGTATCGGCGGATTCGGCGACTTTTTTCGTGTCGGCAGCGGCTTTGGCCGGCGCAGTCTTTTTCGCTGGAGTCGCGGTTTTAGCCGGTGCCTTCTTGGCGGCGGCTTTCTTGGCCGGGGCTTTTTTCGCCGCAGGCACATCGGCTTTCTTCGCGGCTGGTGCCGGAGTGACTGGCTTGACCACTGGCTTGGCGTCCTGGGCAGCGACCAACTTCACTGGCGCCGGGGCTGGCATGTTGTACTTGCTCAGCAACGCGACCATGGTGTTTTGCGGGGTCACCAGCAGTTCGACGCGACGGTTCAAGGCACGGCCTTCATTGCTGTCGTTGGCAGCACGCGGGGCTTCGCCACCCATACCGCGCAGCATCAGGCGATCACGTTGCAGACCGCTGAGGCGGAAAATCGCTGCCACGGCCTGGGCACGTTCCTGGCTCAGTTTCACGTTGGCCGGTGCGGAGCCCGACGTATCACTGTGACCGAGAACCAGCACGGCAGTTTTCGGATCGACTTCAAGGATTTTCGCGACGCGAGTGAACGGGCCGAGAGTCACCGGCAGCAGCATGGCCGGACGGTCAGGGTTGAACGAGCCCTCTACAGGCGCGGTCACCACCAGCACGTTTTCACGGCGCTCGAGTTGCAGGTTGCTGCCCTTGATCGCTTCGCGCAGGCGCGGTTCGTAGTCGTCGAGCCAGGCTTGGGTAACTTTAGGATCAGGCATTGGCACGACTTTAGCGGTGCTTTGCTCTTTGCCGCCGAACGGCCACCACCATTTGCCACCTGCATCGGCCTCAGTCTTGGCCTTGGCCACCTCGACCGGTTTGGCTTCAGGCTTGGCTTCAGCTTTCACCTCAGGCTTGGCTGGCGTCTTGTCGGCACTGTCATCGGAGCCGAACGGCCAGTACCAATGACTGGCGCTTTCAGTCTTGGCCACCGGCGCGGTTGCCGCAGGCTTCAGAGGTGCCGGGGCCGGAGCTGGAGCCGGGGTTTTAGCGGCGACTTTGTCGGAGGACCCGAACGGCCACCAGCTGCTGCCATCCGAGTCATTTTGTGGGGTTTGTGCGCAACCGGTAATAGCGAAGCACAGGGCCAAAGCGAGGGTTTTATTGGAAGACATTGGATATCCACAAAATGAAGTAATGAACTATCAGGCCGGAGTGACCCGGATAAACAGACGCTTGGAAATCAAAAAGGCCTTGGGGTTCCGGCCCTGGAACCCCTGAGCGCGTTTTACAGACAAGTGGCCAGTGCGCGCACAAGCTTTTGTGCGCGCGGATCCATCAAGACGTACGGCCCCAGGGTATTTGTCACAAAGCCGAAGGCCACATCGTGTTCCGGGTCGGCAAAACCGGTGGAACCGCCCGCCCCCGGATGACCGAACGCACGAGGGCCGAGGCCGTAGGTGGCGTTGGGGACGTCCGGTTGATCGAGCATGCAACCCAGGCCGAAACGGGTCCGGGTCAGTAATGTCTTGTCCTCACCGACGCTGTGCTCACGCGTCATTTCGTCGAGCATTTCGCTTTCCAGCAAGCTGCCGTCGAGCAGACCGGCATAGAACCCGGCCAGGCTGCGGGCATTGCCGTGACCATTGGCGGCGGGCTGCTGCATGCGTCGCCACTCGGGTTTGTTGGTGCTGGTCATGATCGACGGCGGGTTAGTGAACGCCCTCGTGGTCATGGCTGTTGGCTCGCGCATGGTCACTTGCAGCAAGCGCTGGGCCGCGGCATCGCCGACATTGCCCTTGCCACGGGCGATGTGCGCCACGCGATGGAACTCCTGGTCCGCCAGGCCGACGTGGAAATCCAGCCCCAAAGGCTTCGCGACCCGCGCCACGATGGACTCACCCGGCCCACGACCGTCAGCACGACGCAGCAACTCACCGACCAGCCAGCCGTAGGTGATCGCGGCGTAACCGTGACCGACGCCCGGCGTCCACCACGGTTCTTCGGCGGCCAGGGCATCAACCATGGTTTGCCAGTCGTAAAGGGCTTCCGGGGCCAACAGCTCACGCAGTGCCGGCAGACCGGCCTGATGGCAGAGCAATTGACGCAGGGTCACGGACTCTTTGCCGGCGGCGGCGAATTCGGGCCAGTAGCGGGCAACCGGGGCATCCAGTTGCAGCTTGCCTTCGGCCACCAGTTGCAGGGCGGTCACCGCGGTAAAGGTCTTGGTGCAGGAGAACAGATTGGCGATGGTGTCGCTGTTCCAGGCTTCGGTGCCATCCTTGTCAGCGTTACCGGCCCAAAGATCGACCACGGTTTCACCGCCAATCTGGATGCACAACGCTGCGCCACGTTCCTGTGGATCGTCGAACAGCGCCGCGAAAGCCTCACGCACCGCTTCGAACTTCAGCTCGTAAAAACCCTGAATCTGCACCCGCAACTCTCCGATATAAAGCTCTACAAAGTGGCCCGCATTGTTCCAGCCCTAGCGGGTTTTGGGAACTGTGACGGGCTGGGCGGTCGCCATACCGCCCGGCGAAAAACACTCAGAAATTCAACGTACCTGTCAGCACTCAGTGGCCATTGCCGGAATGCCCACCCGCATGGCCAGCGCCCTGCCCTGCGCCTTTGCCAGCCTCGCCTTTTTTGCCGCCCTCAGCTTCGTGACCGGTTTTATCCGCCTCAGCCTTGGCCTTCTCGGCCTCTTTGCCGAGCTGATCGACGGTCTGCAAATTGCTCTTGCGCACGCTATCGACGAAACCCTGGAACGGCAGATCGGTAATGCCCACCAGGCCAAAATGCCCGTTCTCACCATCCAGCAGACGACCGGTGACCGGTTGATCAAGGTATTGGAACCAGTGAACGCCGACGATCGACGGTTCGCTCATCGCCTGTTTGAGGAAATTGGCGTAAGCCGCCCCACGGTCTTCCTCCTTAGCCAATTGCGTCACGCCGCCCCAGAACGGGCCACGATCGGCCGAGCCGAAGTTGAACTCGGTGATCAGCACCGGTTTGTCCAGACTGCGCAGCTTGGCGAAGTCGTAACCGTCCTGCGGTTGCAGGGTGTACATGTTGAAGCTCAACACGTCGCAATACTGCGCGCAGGACTCAACCGCTTCCGGGGTGCTGATGGCAAACCGGCCACCCAGCAACAGCTGATTCGGCGCGTGCCACTTGAGTGAATCGGAGAGGGTCTTGAAGTACGTGTCGGCGAAAACCTTCTGGAAGTATTTGAAGTCGGCTTCGATTTCCGGGTGTTCGGCGCTTGGCAGCGGCGGCACGAAGCCTGGGTCTTCCATCAATTCCCAGGCCGGCAAATCAATGCCCCAGGCTTTGGAAAGGCCCGCCTGATTGCGGTATTTATCCCGCAATTGCTTGAGGAATGCGCGCTTGGCCGGCACGTCGGTGGTCATTTTCAAGGTGCCATAGGCTAAGGCGTAACGGGCTTTCGGGTCGTCGCCCGGACCGGCCCAGGCCAATTCGTTATCGGCAAAGTAGCCTATCAGCCATGGATCATCGCGATGATCGCGCGCGGCGATGGCCACGGCACGTTCGGTGGCCATGGCGAAACGCGGGTCAAACGGGTCGGGCATCCCCCCCCACCAGTCGGTGCCAGTGCTGATGCTGGCGTAATCGCCGACGATCGACAGCGGCAAGGTGTACGGCACACGGTCAGCGCTGGCCAACGCCGGGGCGCTCCAGTTGCCGATGGTGTTGAAGCCCCAGGCTTGCAGGCGATCAAGGGTGTGGCTGGCCCAGCGTTGTTCATCAACCACCGCTTTGCAGGGTTCGGCAGGTGTTTGCTCAGCTGCTTTAGCGGCGGTCGCTTCAACGGCGCCGGTCTTGGCGGCTTCGGCGACACCGGATTCGGCCGTCGAAGGCGCAACAGGTTGCTCGGCGGCCTTCTCGGCCGTTGCCTCAACGGCGTCGGCCTTGGCGGCTTCAGCGACACCCGCTTTGGTGTCGCTGCCCTGGGCGCAAGGCGCGCCATACAGACGCTGCAAGTTGGCGCCATAGAAGTCGTACCAACGACCGGCATTGTAGCCTCGGCCCTGATCGACACCGTTGCCGCCCCGGTTGTCGCCTTCGCCATAGTGGCTGGCCAGCGGCTCGTCGGGTTTGGGCAGCGATTCAAACATCCACTCGCGGCCGGCGACGTAGGTCTGATCGACGTCCGGGGTGACGGTGTTGACCCCGAGCGAATAGAACGGATGGCCTTCCGGGGTCACCAGGTACCAGCGACCGTCGCGTTTTTCGGTGCGGAAAAATCCGCTGGCCTTGAATGCCGGGCCTTTGTTCCAGCCACCAAACTTGTCCAGGGACGACTTCTCGCGCTCGGCCAGCCAGGTTTTCAGTTGCTGCTGTTCCTTGGCCGCGGCGCTTTTCAGTTGCTCGTCGCTGCTGACTTTCTCAGGCCATTTGGCCCGGGTCGACTGGCCGTAAGCGTCTACAAGACCGCCAAAAGCCGCTTGAGTCACCGCATCGCCGTCCTGTACGCCAAAGCGCTCAAGCAAAATGCTTTGCGCGACTTTCGGCTGATCCATCGACAAGGTCACCGACACCACCTCGCTGCGTTCCAGCTCACCGGCGCTGCTGGCCAGCAATACGCGCTGCCCCTCAAACGTCATCGGCATCGGCGGACCCGCTTTCAGGCCCAGGCTCAATGGCGTAAAGGGCTGCAGCGGCACCAACAAGGTTTGTGCAGGGCCGGCCGGCAAGTCGACGCGGCTGACTAACGTCTTGCCGTCGTTGCTCTGGATTTTCACGTACAGGGTCACAGCCCAGTTCATTGCGCTCTGAATCCGCAAACTCATGAAGCCCGACTGCGACCAGTCCCAGGCGCCCGTCTGCGGGGTCAGACGCAAGGTCGGTTGTGCCACCGGGTTGAACGTCACCCGACGCAGCACTTCGCCTTCGGCCGTTTGCTCGGCGTTGGATTGCGGCAGGCTGGCATCCTGAGTCGCCACCTGGACCACATCGGCGGGGCGCACAAAGTTGAACAGCGTCTGTTGGCCGGCAGGGGCCGCCAGCAACGGGGCTGCGAACATCAGAGTGAAAACGGCAGGTAACGAACGGCGCAGCGAACGGCGAATCATGAGAACGAAATTCTCCCTAACGACCCAGATGGGCCCGTGGAAAAGCGATGGCAGAGAGATAGACAACGCGGTGGGCAAAATTGCCCACCGGTGTATCAGGAAATTTCACGACGGAAGGGTGGCAACGCATTGAGGATTGCCTTGCCGTAACGCTGGGTGACCAGACGTCGATCGAGCAAGGTGATGGTGCCTCGGTCTTCTTCGGTGCGCAGCAAGCGACCGCAGGCCTGGACCAGCTTCAGCGAAGCGTCCGGCACGGAGATTTCCATGAACGGATTGCCACCCCGAGCCTCGATCCACTCGGCCAAGGCTGCTTCGACCGGATCATCGGGCACCGAGAATGGAATCTTGGCGATCACCACGTGCTCGCAATAGGCACCGGGCAAGTCGACCCCTTCGGCAAAACTCGCCAAGCCGAACAACACGCTGGAATCACCACCATCGACCCGCGCCTTGTGCTTGTTCAGGGTTTCCTGTTTCGACAGGTTGCCTTGAATGAACACTTGCTTGCGCCAGTCACGATCAAGGCCGTCGAACACGTCCTGCATCTGTTTGCGCGAAGAGAACAGCACCAGGGTGCCGCGCGAACCTTCCACCAAGGCCGGCAAATCACGGATGATCGCTGCGGTGTGGGCCGGCGCATCACGCGGATCGGCCTTCAGGTCCGGCACTCGCAGCACGCCAGCGTCGGCATGATGGAAGGGACTTGGAACCACAGCGGTCACGGCTTTTTTCGGCAGGCCGGCGCGCATGCGGAAGCGGTCGAAGGTGCCGAGCGCGGTCAGGGTCGCGGAGGTCACCAGAGCGCCGTAAGCCACGTTCCACAAATTGCGACGGAGCATTTCCGCCGCGAGGATCGGGCTGGCGTTGACCTCGATGTCGAACAGCGAGCCGCTTTCGGCCAGGGTCAGCCAGCGGGCCATCGGCGGGTTGTCTTCCGGGTCTTCAGCGGTGAAAGCGACCCACAATTCCCAGTTGCCCGAAGAGCGGGACAACAGGCTGCCGAACAGCGGGTACCACTCTTCAGCCTGGTTGCTGGCGATGCCGATGTTGACCTCGCCGTCCATGCCTTCCTTGAGCAGTTCGGTGAGCCGGGTGAACAGGTCAGTCAGACGGGCAAAGCCCTTCTTCAACTCGACGCCCATTTCGCGCATGTGCTCGGGAATCACCCCGCCGACGAAGCGATGACGCGGCCGCTCGCGACCTTCGACGTCTTCACCGGGTTTGAAATCGGCAACCTGTTCGCAGGCGCTGAACATGAATTGCTGTTGGGTTTTGATTTCCCGTGCCAGTTCCGGCACCTGTTCGATCAACTTGCCCAGGTCGCCCGGCAGAGGATGCTGGGCCAGCAATTTGGTGAGGTTCTTGGCGGTGGTTTCCAGCCAGTCGGCGGTGGAACGCAGACGCGTGTAATGGGCGAAATGGCCGATGGCCTTGTCCGGCAGGTGGTGGCCTTCGTCGAACACGTAGATGGTGTCGCGCGGGTCCGGCAGCACGGCGCCGCCGCCCAGCGCCAGGTCGGCCAGGACCATGTCGTGGTTGGTGACGATCACGTCGACCTTGCCCATGCCTTCGCGGGCCTTGTAGAAGGCGCACTGGCCGAAGTTCGGGCAATGACGGTTGGTGCACTGGCTGTGATCCGTGGTCAGGCGCGCCCAGTCGGCATCTTCCAGGGCGGTGGACCAACTGTCGCGGTCGCCGTCCCACTTATTGCCGGCGAGTTTCTCGATCATGCTGGTGAACAGCTTCTGACTGGCCTCGTCGACCTCGATCTTGAAACCTTCTTCTTCGAACAACTGCGCCGTAGCGGTTTGGGCGTGACCTTCCTGGAGCAACATGTCGAGCTTCGACAGGCACATGTAGCGCCCACGGCCCTTGGCCAGGGCGAAGCTGAAATTCAGCCCGCTGTTGCGCATCAGGTCAGGCAAATCCTTGTAGACGATCTGCTCTTGCAGGGCCACGGTGGCCGTGGCGATCACCAGGCGTTTGCCGGCGGCCTTGGCCGTGGGGATGGCGGCCAGGCTGTAGGCCACGGTTTTGCCGGTACCGGTGCCGGCTTCCACCGCGACAATCGCGGGGTCGCCACTGCGCCGGCCTTCGTCGTCGGTGTCGATGTCGCCGAGGACCTTGGCAATTTCGGCGATCATCAGGCGTTGGCCGTAGCGCGGCTTGAGGCTCTTGGCTTCGAGAAAACGCGAGTAGGCGCCCTGGATCGTGGTTTTGAGTTCAGTGCTGATCATGGATTGTCGGGCGCAAAAAACGCTGGATAAATTTTCAGTGGTTTGGGGGGCGTTCTCAGTTAGTTTCCACGCCGCGTTGTTGCCTTAAAGCGAGCCAGGCAAGGCGCAGGCCGCTGGAAATGGTTGTTCCCTTTCCAAGGCCTGCAACGCAGCCTGGCTCGCTTTAAGGCACAACCCGAAGGGCCGGGCCTGCTGTTGTGCAGGGCTGCGTTGCTCGAAGCTTATTTGGAATGACCAAACCACGCTTCTCGCGCCTTGCCCTGCACAACAGCAGACCCGGCGCGGCGCGGAAACTAACTGAGAACGCCCCCTGATTCGGCGGCTATCATACCCCGCTAATTAATCCCGCGCAGAACGGAGTACCCCAATGACACCTTTTGGCATCGTTTACACCCTGCATGTCCTGTCCGCTCTGGTGTGGGTGGGCGGCATGTTTTTCGCCTGGATGGTCTTGCGCCCCGCGGCGATGAAGGCGCTGGAGGGCCCTGCCCGGTTGAAGTTGTGGGTGGAAGTGTTTCAAGGTTTTTTCCGCTGGGTCTGGGTCGCGGTGGTGCTGTTGCCGGTCAGCGGTGTGGGCATGATTCATTTTCAGTACAGCGGTTTTGAAGCGGCGCCGCGGTATGTGCAGGTGATGATGGGGTTGTACGTGGTGATGACGGCGCTGTTTATCCGGATTCAGGCGTTGTTGTTGCCGGAATTGCGTACGGCGGTGGCGGCGCAGGACTGGCCGACCGGGGCTGCGACGCTTGGGAAAATTCGCAAGTTGGTGGGGATTAATCTGATTGTCGGGTTGGTGCTGGTGGCGATTGCTGCGGCGCGGCCGATGTTTTGAGAAAAAGATCAACATCCCCCTCACCCTAACCCTCTCCCCAAAGGGGCGAGGGGACTGATCGAGGTGTTCATTCGAGCTACATCGACCTGAACTACCGAGTCGAACTCAGGCTTTGAAAAGCAAGGAGATCGGCCCCTTTCCCCCTCTCCCCACTGGGGAGAGGGGTGGATCTTATAAACGCTGAACAGTCACCGAACCCGCCGCACCGGCAGGCCCCGGCTGACCGTCAGCGCCAGGGCGGCCGCTCTTGCCGCCATCGGCCTTGTAAACGAAGCAGCCCTTGGCCTTGCCACCCGCGCCCGGCTTACCGCCAGGCCCGGCCACACCACCGTCACCGCCAGCCACCTGAACCTTGATCAGTTCCGCCGGGAAATCACGTGGCACTTCCAACCGAACCAGTGCACCCGGAGCGCCGGGCTGACCGTCGCTGCCATCACTGCCATCGGCACCACGACCGGCCTGGCCCCAAGTGCAACCCGGTGCCTGACCGTTGGCCCCATCGAGACCGACGAAACCCGGTGCGCCTGCGCCGCCGCGAGCGTCTACCAACAATTGCGGCGCTCTCAGTGCCTTGATCTGCAAGTTCAGGTTACGCCCGGAGCGGGCTGCCTTGAGGTAAGTCCCCGGCGCGCCGCGAGCCGTGATTTGGCTGCCTTCCGACAACTGCGCACGAATGACCTTCAGCTCAAGCGGCTGTTCGCCGGGTACGATGGCGATCCGCGCTTCACGACCCAGACGCAATTCACCGACGGATACCTCGGTCACATTCGAGGGAATCAACAACGTGCCGTAGTCGGCCACTTCCAGGCGTTCCAGCCGCAAGGTGCTGGCAGTGTTGGGCAAACGCATCAGCGAGTTGGTTTCGACGCTCACCACCTGGGCGCAGGCCAACGGGCTGATGAGTGCAGCGAGCAGACAAAGTTTACGCATGGGAAGCCTTAGGCGCGGTCGGAGCCGGGATGGTTTGCAGGTGGAAAACGCCGAAAAAAAGGATCTTCAGGCGATCAAGCCAAGGGTGGGCGCGACCTCTGAGGCTGCGGGAACAGAACACCGCCTCAAGAAGATGAAGGCATGCCAGCAGGCCGCCGGCCAGATCGACCAGCAGATGCAGAGGATTGACGAACGGCGTGAGCTGATTGACCAGCACCACCAGCCAGAACAGCAGGGTCAACAACTTCCCCAGCCCCCAAAACACGTTCATACGCTCCCCCGCTGAGAATTATTCTTTGCGCGCACAGTAACGGCTTCCACGCGGGATAAGCCAGAGGGCAACGGAAAATTCTTCGTGAAGACCGCCGAATGGCCGCCGAACCGATATTAATTGTCGTCCGACGGCTCTATCACGTGGCTCAGCGATTGACGTGCAACTCCACCCGACGGTTTTTCGCCCGTCCTTCTTCCGTTTCGTTATCGGCCACTGGCTGACTTTGGCCCTTGCCCTCGCTGGTGAGCTTGTTCGGTGCCACGCCCTGACTCAACAGGTAGGCCGCCACGCTGCTGGCGCGACGCTCCGAGAGTGCCTGGTTATAGGTGTCCGAGCCGATGCTGTCGGTATGACCGATCACCTTGATGCTCACCACATCGTCGCTTTGCAGTTTGGGCATCAGCGAATCCAGCTTGCTCTGCGCGGCAGGGGTCAGTTCGGATTGGTTGAAGGCAAACAGTACGTCGCCCGCGTCGCTCAGGGTGATGACCTCCGATTGCACAGGTTCAGGTTTCACTCTGGCCGGGTACTGCGGCAATGGGCAACCATGATGTTCGACGGGGGTATTGGCCGGCGTATCTGGGCAGCGATCGCGTCGATCGAAAACACCATCGCCGTCTTCGTCGCCATCCTGGGCGTAACAGATCAAGCCACCGGTCAAGATACCAAGCGCCGCCCCACCGGCCGCCCAACCGCCACTTTCGAGAGCGCCCAGACCGCCACCGACCAGGCCGCCGATAACGCTGCAGATTGGCCAGGTTCGTTGATTGAGGGGGGCAGTGCCATCGCTGTGAGTAGCGCAACCGGTCAACAGGCTGCCCAGCAGCACAACCGGCAAGACGGTCCGTGTGAAAACACTCATGGTGAAAGCTCCTGTGTTACCGGCCAATGCCGGTCACACAGGAGTAAAGACCCGCATCCGCGACTGCACAAGCCGCGGAGTACGAGGGGTTTAGCGGTTGATTTTGATTTCCGTGCGACGGTTCATCGAGCGGCCGTCAGCGGTTTTGTTATCGGCAACCGGTTGGCTTTCACCGGCACCGGTAACAGACACGAATTCGCTACGGGGTACACCTTGGGAAATCAGATATTCAACCACCGAGTGTGCACGACGATCCGACAGTTTCTGGTTATAGGTATCGCTGCCCACGCTGTCGGTGTGACCGGTTACAGTCAGTTGGGCGTTAGGCGCTTCCCCTTTCAAGCGAGTGGCGATTTTATCGAGTACCACTTTGTCGGCAGGGGTCAGTGTGGCTTTGTCGAACTGGAAGTGAACATCGCGAATGACGATGACTTCTTCTTTAACCACAGCCGCTTCTTCGACCACTGGCGCAGGCACCGGTGGAGGGCAACCATCGGCATCGACGCGTACGCCTCTAGGTGTACCCGGGCACTTGTCGCGGCTATCCGGCACGCCATCGCCGTCTTCGTCGCCATCACCGTGAACCCAGCAATAGGCCGCAGCCGTGCCGCCGACGAGCAGCGCGCCATACCCCGCCCATGCCGAGCTCTCGGTCGCGCCGAGACCTGCACCCACGACACCACCAACCGCCGCACAGGTCGGCCAGTCGGTTTTCTGCAAACCTGCGCAACCAGTCAACACACTGGTTAGCAGAACCAAGGGTAATGCTGTGCGAACTATGCTCATCTAGTTTTCTCCTGAGGGGATCGGCTTAGAACCGATTCAGGTAGTAAAGACCCGAGTTTTAATCTCCGCCAGCAATAGGCCATTGCAGTTTTGTCCCGTGTTCACAGTAGATCGACGCTTTTGGCACAAACCACCTCTAGGCCCGGCCCTTTGAGCAGGCTAGTCTTGGCAGCTCTGATTGAGGATCTTCGATGATTGCAGGTATTTCTTCGCGCACGCCCCAGCAGGCGTTGGCCGCTTTGCTTGATCTTTACGCCCCCGCGCGCCTGTTGCTGATTGGCGCCAGCGAGTTCCCCGCGCTGGAAGCCTTCAAGTTGGCGCACCCGGACACTTGTGTGGCCCATGCGGCACCCGGGGCGTTGCCGGCCGAACTGGCGGCGCGCCGGTTTGACCTGGCGCTGGTGGTCGATTGCCTCGAACACTTGCCCAAACGCGATGGCCTGAACCTGCTTGGCGGGATCCGCAACCTCAACGCCAGTCGCATCGCGGTGCTGGCGGACTTGCCGGCCAGCGGCTGGCAGGAAACCGATTTTTTCTCCCTGGCCCTGCAAGCCAGCGAACGCTTCCAGCGCGACGATCAAGTGCTGACCCTGTTCACCTATGATTTGCTTGACTACAAACAAGTCCCCGACTGGCTCAACTCACGGTTCTGGGCCAATCCGGAAAACTTCGGGAAATATTGGTGGTAACGCAATGAGTACATCCATTTGCCCCTGCGGTAGCGGCACCCCGCTTGATGCCTGCTGCGGTCATTACCATGCCGGCCATCCGGCGCCGTGTGCCGAAGCCTTGATGCGTTCGCGCTACAGCGCCTACGTACTGGGGCTGATCGACTATCTGGTGGCGACCACCCTGCCCGCACAACAGGCAGGCCTGGATCGACAGTCCATCAGCGACTGGAGCGCCCAAAGCACCTGGCTGGGCCTCGAAGTGGAAAGCTCCGAGGTTTTGGGCGGTCAGCCGGAACATGCCTTCGTGACCTTTACCGCGCGCTGGCACGACGGCAGCGGTGAACACAGCCACCGCGAGCGCTCGTCGTTCGTGCAGAACGCCGGCCGCTGGTATTTCATCGACCCCACCGTACAACTCAAGGCCGGACGCAATGATGCATGCCCTTGCGCCAGTGGGCAGAAGTTCAAGAAGTGTTGTGCGGGTTATTTCAGCAGTTGAGGTAATCGCAAGCGACTAGACTGGGCATCAAAAGGAGTCACTCCATGCTCAGTCAGCGGCGCGTCTTTCAAACCCTCACCCTGCTCCTGTTTCTGGGGCTCGGGGGCTGCGCGTCCTGGTTCGGCGACGATGAACCGGAACCGCAGGTGCATCTGGTCAAGGTCGAAGTCGTCCAGGCTAAACTGATGCAGCAACGATTCCTGCTGCACTTTCGCATCGACAACCCCAACGACAGTGACCTGACGGTGCGGGGCATCGAGTACCGCATTCACTTGGGCGAGATGCTGCTGACAGAAGGTGAGCACGAACACTGGTTCACCGTCGGCCCCAAACGCAGTGCCTACTTCAAAGTGCCGATCCGCACCAACCTGTGGCCCAAGGTGCGGGATCTGGTGAAACTGCTGAAAAAACCCGACCAGCCCATTCCCTATCGTCTGGAAGGTGAACTGGAAACCGGTTTATTCATCGCGCACTACGTGCACCTGGCGCGCAATGGCGTGATAATCCCCGCCGATTTAATTCCGGAGCAAAACCGATGACCCAGCAACCCCATGTCCATGGCCCTGACTGCAACCACGATCATGACCATCACGACCACCATGATCACGACCATGGCCATGTCCACGGCCCGAACTGCGGCCACGCCCACCAGGAACCGGTGCGCAACGCCCTGAAAGACGTCGGCCGCAACGACCCTTGCCCCTGCGGCAACGGCAAGAAATTCAAGAAGTGCCACGGCGCTTGATGCTTCGGGCGAAGAGCTTCTTCGCCGGTTGAATCGCCTTCGCGAGCAGGCTCGCTCCCACATTTGAACTGCACCAGGCCCAATTATGCGGCCACTGCAAATCCCTTGTGGGAGTGAGCTTGCTCGCGATGGCGTCGGCACATTCAGTATCGCGTTGTCAGTTAGACCGCTATCGCGAGCAAGCTCGCTCCCACAGGTTTTCAGTCAGCCTTCAAAATCTGCGCAGTGCTGACGACCGTCGCATATTCCCCGTGCAAATTTCCTAGCGACATCGCATGTACTTCCTCGGCTGAATGAGCTTTACCAAAGTAGTCAGTCTTGTCGAAGGTGAAACACGCATCCTCCGCCACCCACGCATCAAACCCCAGATTACCGGCCGTTCGCGCCGTGGATTCCACCGAATTGTTAGTCGCTACGCCAACGATGACCAACTGAACGATCCCCGCCTCTCGCAAACTTTTCTCAAGCCCCGTCGCACAAAACGCATCCGGCACCTGTTTTTGAATCAGCTGCTCACCGGTCTGTGGCTGAAACCGCTCCTGAAATTCCACCCCTGATTGCTGCGGCCAGAACACTGAGTCAGGTGAACGGGACAGGTGCTGTACATGAATGATCGGTCGCCCGGTACGACGCCAATGCGCTAACAAATCGAGGATTCGCTGCTCGGCCTGAAGATTATTTCGGCGACCGAGTTTGGGGTGCAGGATGCCTTTTTGTTGATCGATGATGATCAGCGCCGCGTTTGTTTTGAGCTCCATGCCGGTTTTTCTCATGCGAGGTCATTGAATTCCCCGCACTTCAGCATCACCTGTTCCTACAGGCAAGCTATCGAACGCAAACAGGACGACCTGATGCCGGCGTTTGCTGTCCGCAAGTAACGACATCTTTTGATTTGGAGTACTCCATGATCGACCTGTATTACTGGACCACCCCCAACGGCCACAAAATCTCGATATTCCTGGAAGAAGCCGGCCTGCCGTACAACGTGTATCCAATCAACATCAGCCAGAATGAGCAGTTCCAGCCTCACTTTCTAAAAATCTCCCCGAACAACAGAATCCCGGCCATCGTCGATCTCGAGCCAGTCGATGGCGGCGAGCCTTTATCACTGTTCGAGTCCGGGGCGATTTTGCTGTACCTGGCAGAGAAAACCGGCAAGTTCCTGCCCAAAGACCTGCGTGGTCGCCAGCAAGCGCTGCAATGGTTGTTCTGGCAGATGGGTGGCCTCGGGCCGATGGCCGGGCAGAATCATCACTTCAGCCAGTTCGCGCCAGAGAAAATCCCCTACGCGATCAAGCGCTACATCGACGAAACCGCCCGCCTCTACGGGGTACTCGACAAGCAGTTGGCCGATAAAGACTTCGTCGCCGGCAGCGAATACAGCATTGCCGACATGGCGATCTACCCATGGATCGTTTCCCACAAGTGGCAGAGCCAGAACCTGGAAGACTTCCCCAACGTGCTGCGCTGGTTCAACCACATCCAGAGCCGTCCGGCGACGGTGAAGGCGTATGCCCTCGCGGCCAAGGTCAATCCGCCTAAATCCTGATGGAAGATCAAAAGATCGCAGCCTCGTTTCACTCGACAGCTCCTACACGGTTTTGCATTCCCTGTAGGAGCTGTCGAGTGAAACGAGGCTGCGATCTTTTGCGTTTGGCAGACAATTCCTGAAATAACCTGACACCCCGCTTGCGCGGCCACCTCCTGCTCACTAACGTAGCGCCTTTAATGACGCTACCCCCCGCAGGAGCTTTGCCATGGCCTCGCCAGCCCTTACACATTTTCTTCCCCGGTTCGGCGTTGCCGCAGCAGTGGCCGGTGTTTTGAGCCTGACCGGTTGTCAGACCTGGAACACTCAGGACACCCTCCCGCCGACCACCGGCGTACAGCCGCTCAAGGGCCTGGCGCAAAACGTTTCGGTACGCCGCAATGCCATGGGCATGCCGTTGATCGAAAGCAATACCTTCCACGACGCACTGTTCACGCTGGGTTACGTGCACGCCACCGACCGCATCACGCAAATGGTCACCCTGCGCCTGTTGGCTCAGGGCCGTTTGTCGGAGATGTCCGGCTCGGACCTGCTCGACGCTGACCGCTACATGCGCGCCGTCAATTTGAAGAAAAGCGCCGACGAGCTGTACAAGGCGTCTTCGCCACGCCTCAAACGCTTCTTCGAAGTCTATGCCCGCGGCGTCAACGCCTACCTGTTCCGCTATCGCGACAAGCTGCCAGCGGACCTCGCGGCCACGGGCTACAAACCTGAATACTGGAAGCCGGAAGATTCGGCGCTGATTTTCTGCCTGCTGAACTTCAGCCAAGCGGCCAACCTGCCGGAAGAGATTGCCTCGCTGATGCTGGCCCAGACCGTCAGCACCGACAAACTCCCGTGGCTGACGCCGTCCGCTCCCGATGAAAAACTGCCGCTGGCCGAAGCTGAAAAACTTCAGGGCATCAAGCTCAACGGACAAATCCCGGGCCTGGCCGAGATCAGCAAAGCCACGAGCCAACTGTCCGATCTGAATCTGCTGGGCGCCACCTCGTCGAACAACTGGGCGATCGGCCCGCAACGCAGCCGTAGCGGCAAAAGCCTGCTGGCCAGCGACAGTCATGGCCCACTGGGTGTGCCGTCGCTGTTCAGTTACGTGCAGATCCGCACACCGAAGTACCAGGCCTCTGGCGTAACCATTGCCGGTTTGCCGATGGTGCTCGGCGGTTTCAACGGCAAAGTGGCGTGGAGCATGACCACCGTCATGGGCGACAACCAGGACCTGTTCCTGGAAAAAATCAAACGCCAGGGCAACGGTCTTTCCTACGAGGTCGGCGGCAAATGGCAGCCGGCTATCGCGCGAAACGAAACCTACTTCGTCAAAGGCCAGCGGCCGATTCGCGAAGTGGTGTACGAAACCCGCCATGGCCCGCTGCTCAACAGTGCCCAAGGCACGACGCTGGCCAACGGTTTCGGCCTGGCCTTGCAGACGCCGAACTTCACCGATGACAAGACCCTGGACGCGTTTTTCGACCTGTCCCGCGCCCAGACCGTCGAGAAAGCCTCGGACGCCAGCCGTGAAATCCGCGCCATCGCGCTGAACCTGGTATTTGCCGACGCCAGCAACATCGGCTGGCAAGTCACCGGTCGCTTCCCGAACCGTCGCGAAGGCGAAGGCCTGCTGCCGTCGCCGGGCTGGGAAGGTCGTTACGATTGGGATGGTTACGCCGACCCGATGCTCCATCCCTACGACCAGGATCCGGCCCAAGGCTGGCTCGGCACTGCCAACCAGCGAGTCATTCCCCATGGCTACGGCATGCAGTTGTCCAATTCATGGTCGGCGCCGGAGCGTGGCGAACGCCTGGCCGAGCTGGCAGGTGTGGGCAAACACGACACGCGCAGCCTGATCGCCATGCAATACGACCAGACCACCACTTTCGCTGCCAAGCTGAAGAAAATGTTTGAAGCACCGGGCATGTCGCAACCGCTCAAGAAGGCCATTGAAGCGTTGCCTGAAGCGGATCGCGGTAAAGCTCGCGAGGCGTATACCCGCCTGATGGCCTTCGACGGCAAACTCAGCCCGACCTCCGCTGATGCAGCGATTTACGAATTGTTCTTGCAGCAAAGCACCCAGCAAATCTTCCTCGACGAACTGGGCCCGGAAACCAGCCCGGCGTGGAAAGCCTTTATCGCCAACGGTAAGTTGTCCTACGCGGCCCAGGCCGATCACCTGCTGGGTCGTGAGGACAGTCCGTTCTGGGATGACGCTCGCACGCCGCAGAAAGAAGATAAACCGGCGATCCTCGCTCGCAGCCTGGCGGCAGCGATCACCGCGGGCGACAGTCAGTTGGGCGGCGATCACAAAGCCTGGCAATGGGGCAAGCTGCACCGCTACGAATGGAAAAACACCAGTGGCCAGACGGTGCGCGGCCCGCTTGCGGCTGGCGGCGACCACACCACGCTGAATACCGCAGCATTCGCCTGGGGTCAGGATTTCAACACCACCCTGGCGCCGGCCATGCGCTTTATCGTCGACTTCGGCCAGGCGGAACCGCTGATGGGGCAGAACGGTACGGGGCAATCCGGTAATCCGGCGAGTCCGAACTACCTCGACAGCATTGATCCGTGGCTGAAGGGGCAGTACATGAGTTTGCCGATGCAGCCGCAGAACTTTGACAAGGTGTATGGGAAGACGCGGTTGACGTTGACACCTGGAAAGTAAGAGATCGTCTTTGAGATCCACCCCTCACTGTAGAGACC
>NZ_LACH01000065.1 GCF_000968015.1 Pseudomonas fluorescens | reverse complement strand
GTGCGCCCAGCATGGGCGCAATCTTGTGGGTGAAAGTCCCGCCGTAAGCTGACCACAGCGAACGAAGTGAAGCGCAACTGCATGAGGGCGACCGAGTGTGGGGAGGAAGCGCGAATCGAAGCCATGAGCCGATGTACAAGAACCGGATAAAAGGCGAAGCCGATCAGGGCGAGCGGGCACAAAACCGCGAAGCTCTTGTGGTCAAGGATCAGGCTGCGTAAATCCGGCGGTTGTGTGGTGAAGGATTGCGTTCTTACCTGGGGAGATCTCGCTTTATGCCTGAAAGGGCGACGGTGCCAGCCGGAGCGAGAAGTCAGCAGAGGCCGTAGTAGTCTTTTTTTTTTGACGAAGGGCCGAACGAGAGAAAGCGTTATAGGCCATGTTGATGCGAAAGACCGGAAGTCAGATGCCTGCCAAACGCGGGGCGGACGGAGATAACGAGCGGTGAATCCGTGAGAAATCCCGTCAGCGACGAGGTCAATCGCCCGCAAAATGAACCCGATAACGCAGGGCAAGGGCTGCTGGGGCGGGCCTTTGCGAGAGAAAACCTGAAGCGGGCATGGAAACGGGTCAAGGCCAACAAAGGAGCGGCGGGAGTCGATGGTCTGGATATTGAACAGACCGCCGAACATTTGCTGACCCAGTGGGCTACGATTCGTGAGCAGCTTCGTTCAGGTGTCTACCGGCCCAGCCCGGTAAGGCGTGTGACCATTCCCAAGCCTGACGGCGGTCAACGTGAGTTGGGTATCCCGACGGTCACCGACCGTTTGATTCAGCAAGCGTTGCTGCAAGTCTTGCAGCCATTACTTGATCCCACTTTCAGTGAGCACAGCTACGGCTTCCGTCCGGGACGCTGTGCGCAAGGTGCCGTCTTGGCGGCTCAGCGCCATGTTTCTTCAGGACGTAAAGTGGTGGTGGATGTGGATCTGGAGAAGTTCTTCGACCGGGTCGACCACGACATCTTGATGGATCGTTTACGCAAACGGATTGCGGATCGGGCGGTTGTCCGGCTGATTCGCGCCTATCTGGATGCGGGAACGCTGATCAACGGCGTGGTCGAGAAAAGCCGTTGCGGGGCGCCGCAAGGCGGCCCGCTGTCGCCATTGTTGGCGAATGTACTGCTGGACGAAGTGGATCGGGAGCTTGAACGTCGAGGCCATTGTTTTGTGCGCTACGCCGATGATGCGAACGTTTATGTTCGCAGCTACAAGGCGGGGCAACGGGTAATGGTCTTGCTGAAACGCCTTTATGAAAAGCTGCACTTGAGTGTCAACGAAAGCAAAAGTGCGGTGGCGAGTGCGTTTGGTCGCAAGTTTCTGGGCTACGAGTTGTGGTCAGCCCGCGGCGATGTCAAACGTGCTGCATCCTATAAAGCGCAGAAGCAGTTCAAGCAGCGAATACGCTGGTACACCCGACGCTCGTGTGGCCGTAATTTGCAGCAGATTGTCGATGACCTGCGACCTTACATTTTGGGTTGGAAAGCTTACTTCGGGTTGTCGCAAACCCCAGCCGTCTGGCGTGAGCTGGACGAATGGATGCGACATCGACTGCGAGCGATCCAACTTAAACAATGGAAGCGTGGAACGACGACGTATCGTGAGTTGCGAGCACTCGGCGCGACTGGCCAAGTGGCGCAGAAGGTGGCAGGAAACACCTGTCGCTGGTGGCGCAACAGCCGTCTGGCGCTGAATCGCGTACTCAGTATTGCGTGGTTCGACAAGCTGGGGCTGGTACGTCTCTCATAACCTCAATCTCTCGAACCGCCCGGTGCGGACCCGCATGCCGGGTGGTGTGGCAGGGGAGCGGCCTGTGAAGGCCGTCCCCTATGCCGATGTGGGCCCAGCATGGGCGCAATCTTGTGGGTGAAAGTCCCGCCGTAAGCTGACCA
>NZ_LACH01000064.1:16847-17086 GCF_000968015.1 Pseudomonas fluorescens | reverse complement strand
AAGGTCCAACCACCGTTACCGAGTCCATCAAGGCCGCATCCGGCGGCAACCTCGAAGCCATCGCCCCGGTGAAAACCCCGGTCACCACCTCGGTCACTGACGTCAACGACGCCACCACCGTGAAGTTGACCGCCTCGCCGAGCGTGAACGAAAACGGCACCATCACCTACACCGCGACGCTGACCGATGCCAATGGCAAGCTGGTCACGGCGCAGAAGGATCCGGTCACCGTCACCCTC
>NZ_LACH01000064.1:0-16781 GCF_000968015.1 Pseudomonas fluorescens | reverse complement strand
CGAAGTCATCGCCCCGGTGAAAACCCCGGTCACCACCTCGGTCACTGACGTCAACGACGCCACCACCGTCAGCATCACCGGCAGCACCTCGGTAACCGAAGGCCAGGCCGCCAGCTACACCGTCAGCCTGACTAACCCGGCGCAGACCGACGTCACCGTGAAAATCACCTACAGCGGCACCGCCGCCGACGGTTCGGATTTCACCGGTGTGTACAACGTGAAGATCCCGGCGGGCGGTAGCAGCGCGAGCTTCAACATTGCGACCCTGGACGACAGGATCACCGAAGGCACTGAAAACTTCGTGGTCAAGATTGACTCGGCCACCGGTGGCAACTTCGAGAACCTGGCGATCAGCGCTTCCAACGGCAGCGTCAGCACCACGATCATCGACAACGATGCGCCACCGGCCCTCGACCTCGACGCCAACAACTCCAGCGGCGCCACGGGTGCCAACTACAACGTGACCTTCACCGAAGGCACCACCGGCCAGGGTGTATCGATCGGCGACACCGATCTGAAAATCACCGACCCGGACAGCACCCTGCTGACCGGCGCGACCATCGTGCTGACCAACCGTCAGCCGGGTGACGCACTGAACCTGGGTAACAGCGTCAACGGCATCACCATCAATGCCAACAGCAAGGATGGCTCGGTCACACTGACGCTGTCCGGCAACGCGACGCTGGCCGACTACATGCAACAGATCAAGAACATCAGCTTCACCAACAGCAGTGAGGATCCGAGCAGCGTCCCGCGGATCATCACCGTGACGGTGACCGATGGCAGCAACTACTCCAACACCGCGACCACCACCGTCAACGTAGTCGGCGTGAACGATGCACCGACCGCCGCACCGGTTAACGTCACCGGCACCGAAGACACGCCGCTGATCCTCGGCTGGTCGACTTTCGGCGTCAGTGATGTCGACAGCGCCGCCGCTAACCTGGGCGTGAAAATCACCCAGCTGCCAGGCGAAGGCAAATTGCAGTTCCTGGCCACTGACGGCAAGACCTGGACCGATGTAGCGAGCAA
Source organism: Pseudomonas fluorescens (assembly GCF_000968015.1). Classification (GTDB taxonomy): domain Bacteria; phylum Pseudomonadota; class Gammaproteobacteria; order Pseudomonadales; family Pseudomonadaceae; genus Aquipseudomonas; species Aquipseudomonas fluorescens_W. The sequence goes on along the minus strand of NZ_LACH01000064.1, from coordinate 15,749 downwards.
CCAGACGTTCACCAAGGCTGACATCGACGCTGGCAAGTTGCGCTTCCTGCCGGATGCCAACGAGTCCGGCAGCGACGGTTACAACCCCGGCCTGGGCAACATCAAGGCCGACTACGCACAAATCCAATTCCAGCCAACCGACGGCTCGCTGCTGGGCAACACCGGCACGATCAAAATCGACATCACACCCGTGGCCGACGCCCCGTCCCTGAGTGTTGCCGACAACAGCGTCAAATCAACCGGGCTGATCAAAGAAGTCTGGACCGGCCTGCCGCTTGGCACCGATGGTAGCGGCGCAGCCACCGGCACCCTGAAAAGTGTCATCGACGGCGCGGGCAAACCGAACTCCAGCGGCACGGTGACCAACGTGCAGTCCGACGGCAGCGTCGCGGCGGGCACGGCGTCGAAAACCTCCGGGCTGATCTACCTCGAAGCGGGCAAGACTTACACCTTCAGCGGCACCGGTGATGACAGTCTGTTGGTGACCATCGGCGGTAAAAACGTGGCGGCCACGACGTGGGGCGCGGGCGGTTCACTGAACGGTTCGTTCACCCCGACCACCAGCGGCTACTACACCCTGGACATCTACCACCACAACCAGAGCGGCCCGGGCAACTATGACGTCAACCTGTCGGTCAACGGCAGTGCCCCAGTCGACCTGAGCAGCGCCGGCGTGCCGCTGTACACCGGCGTGGCGGACCTTGCCGCTTCCGGCGTGACAGTGTCCGATTTGCACGGCACCAGCGGCGAAGGCTACTACGAAGGCTATAAACTCAATGAAGCCGCGGAAGGGACCAGCGTTCATCTGTCCGCGATCAAGACGGCCCTGACTGACATCGACGGCTCCGAAAGCCTGAGCGTGAAAATCAGCGGAATTCCGGCAGGCTCGGTACTGACCGATGGCGCCGGCCACACCTTCACCGCCAGCGCGACGTCCGGCGAAGCCAACGTCACCGGTTGGAACCTCGGATCCCTGACCGTCACTCCGCCGCCGTACTACAACGGCCAGTTCAACCTGACCGTGACCTCGACCTCCACCGAATCGCTGGGCGGTTCGGCGCAAAGCACCGCGACGATCCCCGTCACGGTTTACCCGGCGGTCTACAACGCCGCCACCGCCACGGCGGCGGACGACACCATCACCGGCACCGACGGCAACGACATCATGGTCGCCGACATCGGCGGGCTGACCGTGGTGCCGGGCACCAACTACAACATTGCGTTCATGGTCGATAGCTCGGGCAGCATGAGCGCGTCGTCGATCAACTCAGCCAAGGACTCGCTGACCTCGGTATTCAACACCCTCAAGCAGAGCATGGGCGGCAACTCGGGCACCGTGAACATCTTCCTGGTGGACTTCGATACCCAGGTCAACAAGTCGGTATCGGTCAACCTGAACGATCCGAACGCCCTGACCGCGCTCAAATCGGTACTGGACTCGATGTCGTCCGGCGGTGTGACCAACTACGAAGATGTATTCAAAACCACGGCCAATTGGTTCCAGAGCGCTGACGCCGTGGCCAACACCGGGGCGAAGAACCTCACATACTTCATCACCGACGGCCAGCCGAACTACTACCAGAGTGGCGAACAGACCAACCCGACGCTGTACGGCAACGTGAAGCTCGATGACGTGGTGAATACCCGCAATTACAAGCCGGGAGATACCTTCTCCACGACAATCGACAGTACTCACAAACTGACCATCGACAGTGACGGGAATGCGACGCTGTACACCTTAAACGGCTCCAAGAACTGGAAAGCCAGTGACGTGGGTAGCGTTCACGCGCAGGGCGATGGTACTTACGAGTTGTCCCAGACGGACAGCGGCAGTACACAGACCATCGTCGACAACTCCACCTCCAGCTTCGCGCTGCTGAGCAATGTGTCCAACGTTGAAGCCATTGGTCTGAACAAGGGCGTCACCCTTGCCGACCTGAGACCCTACGACTCGGACCATACGCCGCAAACCAACATTGATCCGAGTAACTTGGCCAACTCGGTCATCGGTCACACCGAAGCGACGATGCCAGGCGCCGACACGGTCAATGGCGGTGACGGCAACGACATCCTGTTCGGTGACCTGGTGAGCTTCAACGGCGTTGCTGGTGAGGGTTATCAGGCGATACAGGCATTCGTCGCTAAAGAGACCGGCGTGGACGTCAGCAAAGTCACTACCAGCAACGTGCACCAGTTCATCACCGAGCACTACACCGTGTTCGATGTGTCCGGGGCGCATGACGGCAATGACTCGCTGCTGGGCGGTGCCGGCAATGACATTCTCTTCGGCCAGGGTGGCAACGACCTCCTCGACGCCGGCAAGGGCAATGACATCCTGCTCGGTGGCAGCGGTAACGATTCGCTGATGGGCGGCCAGGGCAACGATATTCTGATCGGCGGCTCAGGTGCGGACACCTTCGTCTGGAAGGCCGGCGACACTGGCAGCGATGTGATCAAGGACTTCAAGGCCAGCGAGGGTGATCGCATCGACTTGCGCGATCTGCTGCAGGGCGAAACCGGCAGCACCATCGACAACTTCCTGAAGATCACCACCGTGGATGGCGTTTCGTCCCTGCAAGTCAGCTCCGCCGGCAAGTTCAACGGCGCCGACGCCGCAGCGGCAGCACCGGATGTGACGATCAAGCTGGAAGGCAACAACTGGTCCAGCGCCAACATTCACTCGTTGATTGCCGGCAGTGACCCGACCATCAAAATCGATCACAACAACAGCTGATCCAACGAAAAACGGCCGCCTTTATGGGGCGGCCGTCACGTTTGCGTCCATCACCCCGGTGACGATTTCGTCGCCGCACCGCATACTCGCGTCCAGTTGGCCTATGCTGCTGACAGCATGACGCTGGTCCATTTCCGAGGGATGTTCAATGTTCTACGTGCAACGCGATGCGCAAGGTCAGTTAGTGCGCGTGGAAGCCGCAGCCTACGCCGAGGCCACGGAAACACTGCCGGCCGACCACCATGAAATCCAGGCCTGGTATGCCAATGAAGTAGTGGAAACCAGCCTCAAACAGCTCAAGCAGAGCGACCTGGAAATGATCCGGGTACTCGACGACTTGATCCAGGTGCTGACCAGCAAAGGCGTGATCCGCGTCACCGACCTGCCGCCGGCCGCACAAGCCAAGCTGATGGACCGGACCCAGGCCCGTGAGGCGCTGGGCGGGTTGAGTCAATTGATCGATGATAATGAGACGGGGTTGATCTAAGGTCCACCTTCTTCGTTGCCTGCGCTGACGCTATCGCGAGCAAGCTCGCTCCCACATTGGTTATGCGTCGTACCGCAATTGTGCGTACAACCAAATCCCCTGTGGGAGCGAGCTTGCTCGCGATGGCGGCATCACCGACGACGCATTACTGCCAAGGCTTCGGCTCACCAAACAATTGCCCCTGAACCCCATACAACCCCATCTCACGAATCACCATCAACTCCCCTTCCGTCTCGACCCGCTCGGCAATCAACGGCAAATCGATGCTGTGCGCCGCCCGCTGGATCGCCTCGATGAACAGGCGCTTGTCGCTCTCCTGATCAATCGCCCGGATGTAACTGCCGTCGATCTTCAGATACGCCAACCCAAGCCGCGCCAGGTTGCCGATCATGCTGAAGCGCCCGCCAAAGCGTTGCAGGCTCAGGGAGAACCCGAGTTCGTGCAGACGTCGCGTCAGCTCTTCCAGCATGGCTTGCTCCGGCAGCTGCTCCTCGCCGATTTCCAGGGTCAATCTCGCCCCCAGATCCGAATGCTGACGCAGGATTTCGAAGACTTTATTCAATGCCTGCGGATCGGCCAGCGTCGCTGAAGACAGGTTCAGCGCCAGCGACTCTTCATGGTCGGCCATCTGCTCAAGTACCAGCTCCAACATCAGTCGATCAAGCCGCGCGGTCCAGCCAAAGCGCTCGAGCCACGGCAGGAAGCGCCCGGCGGGAATGGTCTGACCCTCGTCGTCGATCAGACGCGACAGCACCTTGTAGTGCAGCACCAACTGCGTGTCCTGGGCGGCCACCACCGGTTGGAAATACAGCTCGAAACGCTGCTGGCTCAACGCCTGTTCCAGTAAGTTGTGCCAGGCATGATGGTCGTCGCCGACGCTGGCCGACGCGCTGTGATCCAGGCAAACCCAGCTCGAATCACCCTGGCCTTCCGCCTGAGCCAACGCCTGATCGCCCAGCCCGAGTACCGCTTGCGGGGAGTCGCCATAAACAAACGGCGCCAGCCCGATCGAGGCCACCGAGGCCACGTCGGTGGCGCCTGTCGCGTGCAGGCTCGCCAAGGCACTGTCGAGGTTCTGCGCCAGTTGCAGCGCTTCTTCGCGCACCAGCCCCGGCGCCAGCACGGCGAACTCGCCGCCGCGAATCCGCGTCACGAGGTTCAGGGTTTCCGGGTATTTGGCGCACTCCCGGGACAACTGCTCGCCCACCGCTTTCAACAACTGGTCAGTGCGTTGACCGCCCAACCGCTGGTTCAACCCGGCCAGGTCCCTGACCCGCAATAGCAGCAGATAGCCGGAACTCGCCTGCTCCGGATTGCTCACTCGGGCGTTCAATTGCATTTCGAAATAACGACGGTTGGCCAGCCCCGTCAGGTTGTCCTGATAGGACTCGGCCCGCAGCTTTTCACTGCGCTCGGCCTGTTCCTGGAACAGCGCTTTAAGCTTCTCGACCATCTGGTTCATGGCCTGCACGACTCGCCGCAGTTCCGGCGTGCGCGGCAGTTGCGGCAGGCTGAGGAATTCGCGGCGAGCGATGGCGTGGGATTGCTTGACCATGTAATCCAGCGGCTTCAGTTGCCGGCGCAACAACAGTGCACCCAGCACCGCGCTCACCGCACCGCAGATCAGCAACCAGCCAAGACTGCCCAGCGCGCTCTGCCAGAGTTTGGCCAACGCGAACATCGGATGGCTGACCACCTCGACCCGCGCCGCCTGCTCCCAGCCACGGCTGACGAGGGCATCACCACCGGCCGCTTCCAGCCCGATCATTTTGACGAACCAGTCCGGCACATTATTCACCGCTGGAATGCCGCTACGCTCGACGATGGTCTGATCGGTCTGGAGGTCGACCACGCGGATGCTCGCGTAATAACCGCTGTCGAAAATCGAGCTGACCAGCAACTCAACCATCGCCGGGTCATCGATATTCGGCGTCAGGGACAGTGCCAATGCGGTCGCGGCGTCCTGGGCGTGGGAGCGCAACTGGTTGACGTATTGGGTGCGCGAGCTTTCCAGGCTGACCACGAAGCTACCGGTGAAGGCGATCACCAGGAACAGACAGATAGCGATCAACAGCTGTTTGAACAAGGACATCTGAGCGCGTGCTCCTAGTTAGTCGTCTCGACCGGGAAACCTTCGGCCTGCATTTTCTTCAACACATCCTGCCAACGAGACAGGCGTTTGGTGTCACCGACTTTCTTGTTGCCCTTGGCGCCCGGCAACCACAACCCTTCGGCATTAAAAGAGTACACCGGCAGCAAATCGGTTCGTTGGCTGGCCGGTTTGATCGCATCGATCAGGCTGTCGAGTACCAGCGGCATGGCCTCGGGGCTTGAGTAGTAGGTCAACACCATGTGCGCCCGATTCAGGCGCAAGGCCTTGACGTAAGTGATGCGTAGCTTGTCACTGGCCACGCCGAGATGACGCAGGCTGAAATACTTGGCGATCGCGTAATCTTCGCAATCGCCTGCGCCCTTCCAAAGGGCCTCGATGGGTGTTTCCCAATAATCGACCTCGTGCCACAGGTCGATGTCTTCCTCGTAACGCATCTGCTTGTTGAAGAACTGGTTGACCACTTTAAGCTGTTCGAGCTCGCCAACTTGTTTTTGCGTGACCAATAAGTGCTGCCAGGCATCAATGCGTGGCTGTCCTTCGCCCAATGGCCCGTACAATGCCTGCGCGCGACGGCTGATCAACGAAAAATCCCAATCGGCATGCAGCCCGCCCAGCATAACGCCGGCCAGCAGCAACGCGCAGCACAGCCAGCGCAAAGTCCGAGGGATCGCGAAACGTACCGCCAATGCGAGGCATCCAGATCAGGCAGGTGGAAATCGGTCGATGGTGCAGGTTAGCCCGGTAAAAGACAATGGCACGGTGAGATCACCGCTGGCGCGCTAAACTTTGTATGGCAGGTGTCATTAAAAACATTGGGGCCACGTCAGGCTGCGCGCTTGTGTCCGTTTGACAACCTGTCAGGCAGTCACTAGTGTCCCCTTGGATCCAAATTCATTTCAGTCAAACAGGGTGCGTAGTTGTGACACAGAAGCCCAATCCTCTGAACAGCATCAAGGTCAACGGGCCAATTCCCGCTCACTTGGCACGCTCGGTGATCGAAGAAACCCTGCGTTCAGCCATTCTCGACGGTCGCATTCCCTGCGGCACCGCCCTGCGTCAGCAAGATTTGGCCGATCTTTTCGGTGTCAGCCGCATGCCGGTGCGCGAAGCCTTGCGCCAGCTCGAAGCTCAGGCGCTGCTCAACGTCATCGCCCATAAAGGCGCGGTCGTCGCGCCGCTGGTTCAGGGCGATGCCGTGGAAACCTACGCACTGCGGATCCTGCTGGAATCCGAAGCCCTGCGCCTGTCGATCCCGTTGCTCGATAAGGAGGATTTCGAGCAGGCCGCCCGTCATATCGACGATCTGGAAACGCAAAACAACTACACCGAAATCGGCCGGCTCAATCGGCTCTTCCACATGGCGCTGTACTGCAAGGCGCCGAACCAACGGCTCTTGAGGCTGGTGGAAGACGGACTGAACGAAGAGGAGCGCTTCCTGCGCTTCAACCTGGAAGCCATGGGCCTGGGCAAACTGTCCCAGGAAGACCACCGGGCGCTCTTGCTGGCCGTCGAAGACCGGGACGTCGAGCGCGCAGTGAAGTTGCTCGAACAACACCTCAACCGGGGCGTCGAGGTCATCACACGCTACCTCAACAGCCCCGAAGCGCTGAACAAGAAAACCTCCAAGTAAACCGCGCCGGCAAACCTGAGCGAGCAGATCGAACTGCTCGTTCTCACTTGCCGCGCTGCGCTACGCCCCTCTCCAAAGCCCTGCCCTCGATTTACCCCTCTCAAGACCAACAATGACTCCGAGTCGATGACGCGCCGGTGATAGCGGCTGTCGTGATTTACGCTCACTCTTGGGCTGCCAACAAACAATGAACGGGCGACGCACCGCACGAGCGGTGCAGTCCCCGCACCAAGCACCTACGGAAGGAGTCTTGCCACGGGAAAGGAAGAACCGACGTTGATCCCAGTCAACTTCCGCCCCCTCTAACCACTTCAACGACTCAGTTAGAAAGTTGCTTCGAGTGAGGCATTCACTCTTTATATAAATTCTGACGATTATCAGTCGGAAGGAGCAACTACGCCTAAATAAAACTTAAACAAAAAGTCTTATTGGAACTTCTCGCGCCGAATAAATATAAACTTTCAATTAATTAAAAAATAACTTGCCCGACACTTTATTCGTGTATTAGTTTTTCTCCGCCGCCCTTGAATAGAGGCTGCAAGCCATTACCCGGCAACTTAATTTTAATGCCCATACATCAATTAGTTTGAGGCATTCGCTCGCCAACAGAAAACTTAAACCGACAGTCACTTATTGATCACAGCACCCATAACAACATCTCAGATCACTTATAGGTTCACTCATGAAAACGAATAAAGACCGCCTCAACCAGAAGAAAGCAGAACTTAGTGCGCATCCGATCTTCTCCGAAATTCATTCGCTGTCGGTGCTTCAACGTTTCATGGAAACCCATGTCTTTGCGGTGTGGGATTTCATGTCGCTGACCAAACGTCTTCAACAGGAGCTCACCTGCGTGCAACTGCCCTGGTTGCCGCCAAGAGACCCGCAAGCGGCTCGGCTGATCAATGAAATCGTGCTGGGTGAGGAGTCCGATGATCGCCCAGCCCAGGGGCACTACAGCCATTTCGAGTTGTACCTGGATGCCATGCGCGAAGTCGGCGCCAGCACGGCGGTGGTCGAACGCTTCGTCGCGCTGCAAAAAGAAGGCGTGAGTTACGACGTGGCACTGCAAAGCGTGGACGTCGATCCGGCCGCCGCACAGTTTGTGCGCAACACGTTGCACACCGCGTTGCATGCGCCGGGGCACAGCGTTGCGGCGGCATTTCTGCATGGTCGCGAGAGCGTCATCCCGCAGATGTTCCAGCGAATTCTCGATGACTGGGGCATCGGCATCGAACAGGCGCCAACCTTCCGTTACTACCTCGAACGGCACATCGAAGTCGATTCCGAAGACCACGGCCCCGCCGCTGAAAAACTCCTCGCCCGGCTGGTCAATGGCGATCCGCAACGCGAGGAAGACGTCTACGCCAGCGCCATCGCTGCCGTGGAAAGCCGCATCGCCCTGTGGGATGGCCTGCGCCTGAGCATGAGCGAACCGGTTGCAGAGGTGAACGCATGAACGCCGCCGACTACCAATCCTTCGCCGATGCCTGGGAAAGCCGCGCGACCATCCGCACCCGCCCCCGGCGCGTGCTGGAGAACGACGACAAGCTGATCTACCCGTTGAGCCGCCAACCGTTGGTGCTGAGCGAAACCTTTCTGCGCGAATGCCCGGAGCAACGCGACTTTGCGCTGGTGCAGACGCTCTACAAATTCATCAACGACGTGGTGATTTTCGAAACCGAAATCGTCGACAAGACCGCCCGCAGCATCGCCAAGAATCGCTTCGCCGTGGCCTTCCCGTTTGCTTGCCGCTACGACGCCATGACCGTGGTGGTGGACGAGGATTACCACGCACTCGTGGCGATGGATTTCATGCAACAGACCGTCGCCATGACCGGCATCACACCCATCGAACTGCCAGATGAAATCGAACTCAGCCGAGCCATTCCAGCGGCCGTGGCGCTTGCGCCGGAACACTTGCGCAGCGCCGTGGAATTGATCTGCGTGGCCATCGCCGAGAACACCGTGACCGGCGATGTCGCCGCGTTCGCCAAAGACGACACGGTCAAGCAATCGATCAAGGGCCTGATGGCCGACCACTTGCTCGACGAAGGTCGCCACTCCGGATTCTGGGCGCGGTTGGTGCGCATCTACTGGCACACCGCGAGCGAAAACGACCGCCGCTGCATCGCGCACATCCTGCCGGTGTTCATCGGCCACTACCTGACCAACGACATCCAGAAGTCGTTCGACTTCCGCCTGATCGAATCCTTGCAGATCAGCGATGGCGCACGCCACGCACTGAAGAGCGAAGTGTCGGGGCTGGCCTTCCCGATCAATCGCCATCACCCGCTGGTGGCCAACATCGTGCGGTTTTTCCGCAGCAGTTCGCTGCTCGATTCGCCGTGCGTGCAAGACGCCCTCAGCGATTACCTGGTTTAACGAGGAGCCCATCATGAGACGTCTCGACATTCTGCTCATTGGACACAGCCAGGCCCTGACCGACCTGGCGCTGGAACTTGAACAACACGGTCACTCTCTGGTGCGCCTGACGGCCGTCGACGAGCAGCCGTTGGGTAACGCTGATTTGCTGATCGACGACGCCAGCCTGCCTGTTCCAGACGTCGGCGATGTGCCGCGACTGACGCTGCAGCTGGGTATCGGTGTGCCTGGGATTTCTGGCCTGCCGCCGCTGGACCTGCTGTGCACGTACGGTTCGACGCTGTTCACCCGCGTGCCGATCACCGACGAACCTTCGGGCAACGGCCAGGCACTGCGCCTGCGTGCAGCGGCGGAACTGGTCGATCACGTGGCGATGCTGGTCAGCCGTTTCTCTCGCGATGCAGACTATTTTCTGCTGGCCGCCCCTGCTGCTCCCGCGTGCTTTGAGCACGTGGAAAACCTGCTCTATTTGGAGAGCCTGGCGTTTTTCCATCGACTCAATCTCACGGCGGCACCCGCGCTGTTGGCGCTCAGTCAAATCCCGATGATCGAGCGCCTTGAGCAGCGCTTCATTCAGTGTGCCGATCGACCCGCGCTGAGCATTGCCGGCGCGTCCCTGAGCTATCGGCATCTGCACGCCCACAGCCGCGCCATCCAGCAGCGTTTGCAGTCATTGCTCGCTCAGCATCACGGGCCGTTGGTGATCGGGATCTGCCTGCCAAAATGCAGCGCGCTGTATGCGGGGATTCTCGCGATTCTTGGCAGTGGCGCGGTGTACCTGCCGCTGGAGCCGAGCCATCCTCTGCAACGTCAGCAGTACATTCTGGAAAACGCCGGGGCAGTCTTGCTGCTGCATGACGGTGAACATCCACTCGCGGCGCAAATGCCCGGACTCGACATCAGCCGCATCGACGTCGGCGACGTGGATCTCGATCAACCCTTGATGCGCCAACGACCCGCCCCTGACGCGCCGTGCATGGCGCTCTACACCTCGGGCACCACCGGCCATCCCAAAGGCGTGTTGCTCAGCCAGGCCAACCTCGCGCACTTCACCGCGTGGTACGCCGACTATGTGCAACTGAGCGAGCACAGTCGGGTGCTGCAATTTTCGTCTTTGAGTTTCGACTCGTCGCTAATCGATATCTTCCCGACCCTGCTCCAGGGCGCCGAGCTGATCGTGCCCGGTGACGATCAGCGCCGCGATCCGTTGCAACTGGTCGAGCTGATCCGCCATCAACAACTGAGTCACGCCTTTTTGCCACCAGCGTTGTTGAGCATCCTGCCGCTGGATCAATTGCAATGCCTCGATCATGTGATGACCGGCGGCGATGTCTGCGAACCCTACGTCATTGAGCAGCTCACCCGTCAGGGCAACCTTTACAACCTCTATGGCCCGACCGAAGCGACGGTGTTGATCACCGCGCGGCAACTGCGCACCGGCGACAGCAACCGCACCCTCGGCGCGCCTATTGCTAACAGTCAGGTGCTGATCCTTGATGAGGATTTTCAACCGGTGGCCGAGCAGACCGTTGGTGAGTTGTACATCGTCGGGCCGGGCGTGTGCCTGGGGTATCTGAACAACCCGCAGCAGACCGCCGAACGCTATCTGAACCTGAGCCTGCCGAATGGCCAGAGCCTGCGCGCCTACCGCACCGGCGACATGGCGAAGTGGACTCGCGACGGCATTGAGCTGTGCGGGCGGCGAGACAATCAGGTGAAGATTCGCGGCTTTCGGGTCGAGCCAGAAGAGATCGAACGCTGCCTGCGCGACAGTCAGTTGTACCGCCAAGTGGCAGTGGTTATCGACAGCCATCGACGGATTCTGGCGTTCCTCGCGCAGCCTCAGGAGGACCAACCCGGCGCTGCTCGTGAAGCGCTGAAAGCTCACTCGATGCAGTTTCTGCCGGATTACATGCAGCCCATCGCCTGGACCGAACTGCCGAGCATGCCGTTCGCCAGCAACGGCAAGGTCGACCGCAAGGCGCTGCTGGCGATGCCCGTGAATGTCTCCGAAAACACGCTGCGGCGCTTGCCCGCCAGTGCCGATGAGGCGTTGTTGTTGGAGATCTGGGCTGAGCTGCTGGAGCTGCCGGCCAGCGATATTTCCACCGACGAAAGTTTCTTCAACCTGGGCGGCCACTCGATCCTGCTGTCGCGCATGCTCTTGCGGTTGCGGGAAGAGTTCGGTCGCAGTATCTCGATCAACCGCTTCATCGAATTGCCGACCATCGCCAAGTTGGCGACCTTGGTGCGCGGCTCCGGCACCGAAGAAGTATTGAGCGAAAAGGCCTTGGCCGATGCCTTCCGCGAACTGGATATCCAGCCGTTGCCAGTCAACCGTATGGGCGACGTGCACAAGGTGATCGTTACCGGCGCCAACAGCTTTGTCGGCGTGCACATCGTCGAAGCGTTGCTTGCCTGGGGCGCCAGCGAAGTCGCCTGCCTGGTGCGCGACGGCGGTGGGCAATCGGCGGCCGAGCGTTTTGCCCATGCGTTGCGAGAAAACCGTCTGGAGCACCTGGACCTGAGCCGGGTACGGGTTTATGCGGCGGACATTACGCGTCCGTCATTGGGGCTCGAAGCGGATGTTTACGAGCGACTGGATCGGCAGTTCGGCGCGTTGGTGCACAACGCCGCCAACGTCAATCACGTACTCGATTATGAGTCGCTGGCGCGGGACAACGTCGAACCGATCTTCGAGTGCCTTCGGTTGTGCGAAGGGCGCAGCAAAAAGATCTTCAATTTCGTCTCGACGCTTTCGGCCTCCAGCACGATTGCCGCCGATGGCCGAGTGCTGGAATTGCCCGCCGCGCAAACCCCGCCGATCTACATCAAAAACGGCTACAACCTGTCCAAATGGGTCGGAGAGCGGATCCTCGAACGCGCTCGCGAACGCGGCGTACGGGTCAATCTTTATCGCCCCGGCAACATCAGTTTCAACAGCCTCACGGGTGTCTGCCAGCCTCACAAGAATCGCTTGATGCTGATGCTCAAAGGCTCGATCCAGCTCGGCCAGGTACCGGAGTTCGCGCTGAATTTCGACCTGATGCCGGTGGACTTTCTCGCCCGGTTCATCGCCTTCCATGCCAGCCGTTATTCACCCGAAAAAGCGGTGTTCAACCTGCACAACCCCGAGCCTCTGAGCTGGGATGCCTACGTCGCATCATTTCGTGAGGCAGGGCGGGAGTTTTCCATGGTCAGCGTCGCCGACTGGCAGCAGCAACTAGGCCGCGTCGACAGCGACAACGCGTTGTTCGGCGTGCTCGGTTTCTACCTCAACGGCTTCGAGGAAGACATCGGCGACATCTCAATGATCGGCCACGCCAACGCCCAGGCAGGCGTACGGCAGATGGGCGCGCACTACCCGGAAAAATCCCCGGCGCTGCTGCGGCGCGGCTGCGATTACCTGAAAGAAATCAACTTCATCTGACTCACTCAACCGGAGCAAAACCATGAAAACTCTACAACCCGATACCCTGATCAAAAACCCTCAAGGGTGCCACGTCGTGTCTTCGGTGGAAGTGCCGGCGGATGCCGCGCAGGTCTGGGCGGTGGTCGGCAACTTTGCCGGCTTCGATCAATTCATTCCGGCGCTGTCACACATCGAGATGACCGGTGAAGGCGTGTCGTCCCTGCGCAAGAAATTCTTCAAGGACGGCAATCTTGTGGTCGAGCAGCTCAACTCCCGGGATGACCAGGCGCTGAACATGACCTGGACCACGATTTACAACACCTTGGGCGTGGCCAATTTGTGGGCGGCGATGAGTGTTGAACCGTTGGGCGCGGGTAAATCCCGAGCGACCTGGACCATCATCGCCGAACCCGTACAGGGCGGTGCCGAGGCATTGCCGGGGTTCAAGGATTTCGTTCAGGGCTTTGCCGATGATTCGATGAACAATGTGCTGAAGCTGTTTGCGTAAGGCGTTGGCACAGCGGTGACTAATCCACCGCTATCGCGAGCAAGCTCGCTCCCACAGGTTGGCCGAGTTCCTTCAAATGGAATGCGGTCAAATGTGGGAGCGAGCTTGCTCGCGATTGAACGATAACGCGGTAGATCTGACCGAAGTCAGATCTTGAAGCTGTCGACCAACTGCTTCAACCGGTTCGCCTGCAGGGACAACGCATCGCAATCCTTCAATGTTTCATTGAGGTTGGCCACGCTCTGCTGGTTCAGCAGGTTGATCTGGTTAACGTCCACGTTGAGGGTTTCCACGACCGCCGTTTGCTCTTCGGTCGCCGCGGCCACCGACTGGTTCATACCGTCGATTTCGCCGATGCGCTGGGTCACGCTGACCAGTCGCAGACCGGCCTGGTTCGCCACCTCGACGCTCTGTTCGCTGGAGACCTGACTGGCGTTCATCGTGGTCACCGCTTCGCGAGAACCGATCTGCAGCGAGGTGATCATCTTGTGGATCTCCTCCGCCGATTCCTGAGTACGGTGAGCAAGGTTACGCACCTCGTCCGCCACCACCGCAAAACCACGACCGGCTTCACCGGCACGGGCCGCTTCAATGGCGGCGTTGAGCGCAAGCAAGTTGGTCTGCTGGGAGATGCCCTTGATCACATCCAGAATGTGCCCGATGTTGTCGGTGCTGGCATTCAGGGTTTCGATCTGCGTGCAGGACAGGCTGATTTTCTGCGACAACTCAGTCATCGCCAGAATGGTTTTCTCCACCACCTGACGACCGTCATCGGCCTGCTCGCTCGCGCCGCTGGCATGCTGGGAAGCATCGGCAGCGTTACGGGCGATCTCCTGGGTGGCGGCGCCCAATTGGTTGATCGCCGCGGCCACACTGTTGGTGCGGGCGCTTTGCTCGTCGGAGCCGACGATCGAGGCGTTGGACGAAGCCATCACCCGTTGCGACAGGTCGTGAACCTGGCGGGTTGCCGACGACACTTCGGAAATCGACGCGTGAATTCGCTCCACGAACTGGTTGAACGAACCGCCCAGCTCACCGAACTCGTCTTTGCTTTCCACGGCCAGACGTCGGGTCAGGTCGCCCTCGCCTTGAGCGATGTCCTGCATCGCACGGCTCATGGTGGTCAGCGGACGCATCAGCACGTTGATCAGCAGGCTCAGCAGCACTGCAATGGCCGTCACGGCGATGAACATCGCGATCAGCGCAGAAGTGCGGAACTGGCTAAGTGGGGCGTAGGCCTTTTCCTTGTCGATCGACAGACCGATGTACCACTCGGCATTCGGCAAACCACTGACCGGCGTAAACGAAAGGATACGGTCCTGCTTGTTCAGGGTGACTTCCTGATTGCCCTTCTCGATGCGCACGCCAGCGTTCGGGTAGATGTCCTTCAGGTTTTTCATCACCTGGTCTTTGTCCGGGCTGACGATCACCTGACCGTCGGCGCTGACCAGGAATGCGTGACCGATGCCACCGAAGTCCACCGAATTGATGATCTTTACCAGGGTTTCCAGGCTCAGGTCACCACCGACCACACCGAGCAACTCGCCGTTCTTTTTCACCGGCAGGGCGATGGTCACCACCAGGCCACCGACGGCGGCCATGTAAGGCGGGGTCAGCATGGTCTTGTCGGCAGCCACGGCCTGTTTGTACCAGGGACGCTGACGCGGATCGTAACCGTCAGGCATCTTCGCGTCCGGGCGCTGAGTAAACACGCCGTTGGCCTGGCCCACGTAGGTGAACTGGAAGTTCGAGGTCAGGGCTGGTTGATTGACCAGCCCCGGGAGGTCGGCATTGGCGCCTTGATGGGCGACGTTTTGCGCGAGGTTTTCCAGCACCAGCACACGGCCACTCATCCAGTTCTGCACGCTGCTAGCGGTCAGATCGCCGGCCTGCTGGACGCTCGACTCAAGGTTTTGGCGGATGGTGTTTCGCTGCAGATAGTCGTTGTACAAAGTGAACAACGCAAAAGCCAGCACCACGACGCCGGAGGCGGCCAGAAGGATTTTATGGCTGAATTTGAGATTCATTTCATGGGACTTCTTATGCAAAAAGTGGGGATGCGTTCCGGGTTGCAACATTCCATGTAACAGCGCAGGCAGGGCCCTGTGGCCGCTCTACTTTGGTGCACGCATGTCTCATCAGGCTGTCGGCAAAAACCGGAGAAAACTTAGGCGTTTGTACGAAATGGTCGGCATTCCTGTCAGATACCCGCCGAACGGCGTGTTAGAGCGTCTGATCAGTCTTTTTGTGATGACGGTTATTCGTGCGGCAGTTGCCAATTGCCCCGCGCCTTTGTGCGAACGATCGCCCTTGGTCTAGCTACGTCAGCAATGCGACGTCTGGCGGGCGAACATCATGAAGACGAACTGGCCTTCGAAGTGGAAGCGCATTTGCAGTTGATGACCCATTGAGCGTTTAGCGAGCCCATAACGACAAAACCCCTGTCTGCGTTAGCAGACAGGGGTTTCGGAATTTAATCT
>NZ_LACH01000063.1 GCF_000968015.1 Pseudomonas fluorescens | reverse complement strand
CCATTGCCTGAGCAGCGAACAGCAGGCCTTGATCCTGACCCTGCGCCGACGCTACGAGGAGCACCTGGTGGACGTTGTCGAGCAGCTCACCGGTAAACCGACCAGTGCCACCCGACGCGCCACCTTGAGCGGCATCGTCTCCCTCCTCAACCAATTGCCGGCCTGGGTTGGGGAGCCCCAGGCAAGCAAGGGAGCACGCCGCAAGCTGCTGCAAGACATGGTGATGAGTGCCCTGCAGGGCGCGTTGCAGGCGACTCATGCCTCAGGCTCTGAACGCTCGTCAAAGCAGGGCTGATGGCCGGACGCTGAACATAAATCTCATGCACAAAAAAACGCCACTCAATGAGTGGCGTTTTTTGTGAATGCTAGAGCCTTTCTCAAGTTCTGCGCAGGAGTGTATGAGGAGCCACACCAAAGGCCTTGCGAAAAGCGTGACTGTAATGGGAGAAATCGGAGAAACCGAAATCCAGTGCCGCTTGAGAAATGCTGCGTACCTGGCCGCGTTCTATTGCCTCGCGACTGGCGAGCAGGCGTTCTTTCCAGATCTCCGCGACCGGCGTTTTCTGGTAACGGGCGAACGCGCGCGTGACGGTTCGTGTGGACACATAATGCACTTGAGCGATGCGCTCGATCGTCAGGTCCGGATCGGTCAGATTCTGGTGGATGTAGTTCATGATCCGACCATAAAGATCCAGCTCCTCATGGGTCGTCTTCAAGTCCTGAAGTTCCAGGCTGATCGCCAGGAGGTCAAGCAAGGTGTTGGAAAACCGGCTGGACAGCCCCTCGTCTTGAAAGCTCGCAGGTATGCTCGCCGCTTGATGCAACATCTCGCGCAACGGAATCACCCCTGGACGGCGATCGTCCAGAACCACGGCTGTGCAACCTGCTACGCCTGGCAACCGCTGGCTGAGCAACTGTCGCGGAATGCGGACCAAGTGGTTTTCGGTACCACCCAGGCTGAATCGGAACGTCTGGGATGCGTCATAAAGAAACAAATTGTCCGCCGCCAGCGTTGCCCTGCGCCCTCCCTGCTCCAGTTCACCATAGCCACGCCGGGTGAAACCCAGCCACAGATCTTCATCGGGACCACTGCGCAAATGCTGGGGGGAGCGCTCCCAAAAATGCAGTGGCGAGGACAGCGTGCAGATGTCCAGCGGACCCATGCCGTGGACCTCCAGCGCCCCATCGAAATCGCTCTGCTCCAACGGTTTGCTGTCGGCCGCCAGGCAGTGACGGCACACCACTTCTTTCCAGTAATCAAAGCGACGTGGAGCCGCAACGGCAAGGGTTGAATACTGATTGCTATGACTCATGGCATTCACCTCACTGCGGCGGCTGGACAACAACGGTGGCTGTAACGTTGGTTCCCTGATTAGCAATTAGCAGGCCACTCCCCCTTTTTCCTGACGACTGTACGTGCGCCTGAAATGTCCGACACCCCGTACGCTCGGGAGAGAGACAGGATCCCGCTAACGCTTCACCTGGATTGCGCCTGCCCGTTATCGATGCACCTGTTCGCCTCCTGACGGAGCCCGCGCACCAATGCGGCTCATCGTCCTGACCCTGCTTTCAGGCGCTGTCCTTTCTAGCCAAACGGTTGTCCGTACGAGCCAAGCGTACTGCGCCGTCCCCGCCTAACTTCTACCCCACACCGTGTCCCACCCACCACGACTGATGAGGCGTCCCATGCATCCGCCAGAGCCGCAGCGACTGTCCGATTCATCCTGGCTTTTGCAGATGCGCGACTTGGCGCCTGAAGAGTTCGCCTCCTACCTGTTAGAGCTGGGGACTCTGGCGCTGCGACGCCGGATGAGTTGCGCCAACCGCAAGACACCAGCGCCCGTCAAAACGTTGAACAGCCAACCGTACGCCTAAAAAAAATAAACCAAGGAGCCCCCCATGGAATCTGCGATCGATAAACACCTCAAATGCCCTAGGACGTTGTCTCGTCGCGTCCCTGATGAATACCAACCCCCCTTCCCCATGTGGGTTGGGCGCGCCGATGAGCAAGTGGAACAGGTGGTGATGGGCTATTTGGGAGTGCAGTACCGTGGGGAGGATCGGCGTGCAGCAGCCCTGCACGCCATGCGCCACATTGCCGTCAGCCTGAGCCTGCCCGACGGCCCCCTGAGCCATGACCTGACTCACCACACCGACAGCAGCGGTTACGACAACCTGATGATCGTCGGTTACTGGAAAGACCCGGCCGCCCATTGCCGTTGGTTGCGCTCGCCTGAGGTCACCGAATGGTGGTCGTCGCAGGATCGCCTGAGCGACGGTCTCGGTTACTTTCGGGAAATTGTCGCGCCGCGGGCCGAGCAGTTCGAGACGCTGTATGGCTTTCGCGAGGAATTACCCGGCGTCGGCGCCCTGATGAACACCGTCAGTGACGAAATCGAAGAGCACGGTTACTGGGGATCGATGCGTGACCGCTTCCCGATTTCCCAAACCGACTGGATGGCACCTTGCGGTGAACTGACGGTGATCGCCGGCGACCCGGCCAAAGGTGGGCGCGTCGTCGTGCAAGGCCACGACAATGTCGCACTGATCCGCTCCGGGCAGGACTGGGCTGATGCTGGTGAAGAAGAACGATCGCTCTATCTCAACGAAATTCTGCCGACGCTGCAGGCCGGTATGGACTTCCTGCGCGACAGTGGCAAGGACCTGGGTTGCTACAGCAATCGCTTCGTGAATTACATCGACCTTGACGGCAACCTTCTGAACCTGAGCTACAACATTGGCCACTGGCGCTCCCTGGAAAAACTCGAGCGCTGGGCCGAATCCCATCCGACCCATCTGCGGATCTTCGTGACCTTCTTTCGGGTCGCCACCAGCCTGTCGAAGCTACGGCTCTACCACGAAGTCTCGGTGTCCGACGCCAAGGATCAGGTGTTCGAGTACATCAACTGCCACCCGGAAACCGGCATGTTGCGTGATGCGCTGATCCCGACAACCTGACGTCCGACGCTACCCGGCGTGCCACGGGCGGTCTTGATCCAGATTCCGCCCTGACACTGACCTCACCCCCGAATATTTTTTGGCCCCCTATCTCTAGCGCATGGGGTTGGGGGCCCTTTTGCCAGGAAATCGCTCATGAAGTTGAGTCATTCTTTACTCGTGCTGGGCATGCTGCCCTTTGTCAAAAGCCAGGCCATTGAGGTTGCTCCAGGCGATTTCGAGCCGTTGCCGGCCGGTGCCAACGCCTTGCTGCTCTACTACCAGCACGCTGACCGCTCGGACCTGTACCAGAACGGCCACAAGGTCTCCGACGACTCCAGGCTTAGTTCGGACATCGGCATCCTGCGTTATGTGCACGCCATCGGCCTGTCAGAAAACCTCTCATGGGAACCGCAGATTCTGTTGCCTTTCGGCCAGTTGAACGCCTCGGGAGATATCGGCGCCTTAGGCGATACTCGCGGCATCGGCGACCCAGTCATCACCGCGCCGCTGAAGTGGACACTGCCCACCGCGAACAAGGACATCTTCGGCTTGGCACCCTATCTGTACTTCCCGGTGGGGAGCTACGACAAAAACGATGCCCTGAACCTCGGCGAGAACCGCTGGCGCGCCACGCTTCAGGCGTCCTACATCCACCATTTCTCCCCGAAATGGGCACTGGATACGGTGGCCGACGCCACGTGGGCGTCGGCCAACAATGACTATGGCTCGAGCGGGGCGAAGCTGGAAGAAAACACCCGCTACGAGTACCAGGCCGCCGTGCGCTACAACTGGACGCCGAGCACCACCTTCGCCGTTGGCGGGGGCTACATCACGGGCTCGGCGACCACCTTGAACGGTGTCGATCAGCACGATGGTGTCTCCACCTCCTATGGACGTTTTACCGTCACGCACTTCATCGAGCCCACGTTGCAGATTCAAGCGCAGATCGGCACGGACATCGAGGTCGAACAAGGCTTCAAGGAAAGCGCACGCCTGAACCTGCGCCTCTTGAAAGTGTTCTGAGCGCGCCACGCGCAGCAGGTTGTCCTTTTCAACCAAATGGCTGTCCTTCTCAGCCAAGCAAAGGCTGAGAGGGATGCCTAACTTGATCCCTGCTACCAATCAGATTGATGTCGCTCCAGATGTTTTTTCGAGTCACCGATCACAGACAAAAGAATAGGAAAAAACATGGCCATTGTTCGCCCTACCCTCGACCAACTGCAGGACATCGCTGGCCAGCTGAATATGCAGCTGACGCACGCGCAGGCAGTGGAATATCTGGCACTCATGCAGCCAAGTTTCGATGCCTACGACCTGGTCGACGAGTTGCCGGATTTTACTCCGCCCGTGCGCTACGACCGCAGTTCCGGCTACCGCCCTTCCGACGCTGAAAACCCACTTAACGCCTGGTACTACAGAGCTGAGGTGACGGGCGCTTGCGAGGGCAAGCTAAGTGGTAAAACCGTTGCACTCAAAGACAACATTTCTCTGGCTGGTGTCCCGATGATGAACGGGGCCGCTCCGCTGGAAGGATTCGTGCCTTCGTTCGATGCCACCGTGGTGACCCGTTTGCTAGACGCCGGGGCGACCATCCTGGGCAAGGCAACCTGCGAGCACTACTGCCTCTCCGGTGGCAGCCATACGTCTGATCCGGCGCCCGTACACAATCCATACCGGCACGGTTTCGCTGCCGGCGGATCCTCCTCCGGAAGCGCTGCGTTGGTGGCAGCCGGCGAGGTGGAACTGGCGGTCGGCGGCGATCAAGGCGGCTCGATCCGCATCCCTTCAGCGTTCTGCGGCACCTATGGCATGAAGCCGACCCACGGTCTGGTGCCCTACACCGGGATCATGGCAATCGAGGCCACCATCGACCATGCCGGTCCAATCACCCGCACTGTGCGTGATAACGCGCTGATGCTGGAAGTCATGGCCGGAGCCGACGGGCTCGATCCTCGCCAGGCGGCCCCTCAAGTCGACGCCTATTGCGACTATCTGGAACGAGGTGTGAGCGGGCTCCGGATCGGCATCCTGCAGGAAGGCTTCCAGCTGGCCAACCAGGACCCACGTGTTGCCGACAAGGTACGCGGCGCCATCGCCCGACTCGAGGCCTTGGGCGCTCGCGTCGAAGAGGTTTCCGTGCCCGAGCACAACCTGGCAGGTTCGCTGTGGCACCCCATCGGCTGCGAAGGCCTGACCATGCAGATGATGCATGGCAATGGCGCAGGCTTTAACTGGAAGGGGCTCTACGACGTCGGCCTGCTGGATAAACAGGTCGGTTGGCGTGAACAAGCGGACGCATTGTCCGCGTCGCTCAAGCTGTGCATGTTCGTCGGCCAGTACGGCCTGGAACGCTACAACGGTCGTTACTACGCCAAGGCACAGAACATCGCACGCTTTGCCCGGGCCGGTTACGACAAGGCACTGGAGACCTATGACCTGCTGGTCATGCCGACCGTGCCCATCATTGCCCAGCCCCACCCAGAGCCGGGTTGTTCGATCACCGACTACGTGGCCCGAGCGTTGGAAATGATCGGCAACACCGCGCCACAGGACATTACCGGCCATCCGGCCATGTCGATCCCGTGCGGTTTGGTTGACGGTCTGCCGGTGGGGCTGATGTTCGTTGGCAAGCACTATGCCGAAGGCACGATTTACCAGGCAGCGGCAGCGTTCGAGGCCGCTGTCGACTGGAAAACGTTGTAAGGCTGTCTCCCCCAAACCTCCCGGACATCAATAAAAAAACCGGGCGCGATCATCACTTTTTTGACCGTGTTAACCGATGAGGAGTTACACCATGAGCACCACTGTATCCCCAGCATCCACTTCGACGCCCAGCGAGCGAGCCTGGGCCTTGTTCAAGGTTCTGAAAGACAAGGAACTGATCCCAGAGGGCTATATCGAGCAGCTTACCGAATTGATGGTGCACCAATGGAGCCCGGAAAACGGTGCCCGCGTGGTCGCCAAGGCCTGGGTGGATCCGCAGTTCCGAGAGCTGTTGCTCAGAGACGGCACCGCCGCGTGTGCCCAGTTCGGTTTCACCGGTCCGCAAGGCGAATACATCGTGGCGCTGGAGGATTTGCCCCAGCTGAAAAATGTCATCGTCTGCAGCCTGTGCTCTTGCACCAACTGGCCGGTCCTGGGGTTGCCGCCGGAGTGGTACAAGGGCTTTGAGTTCCGCGCGCGTCTGGTTCGCGAAGGACGCACCGTGCTGCGTGAGTTAGGCACAGAATTGCCAGCCGACGTGGTCGTCAAAGTCTGGGATACCAGCGCGGAAAGCCGCTACCTGGTACTGCCCGTAAGGCCCGAAGGCTCCGAGCACATGAGTGAAGAAGAACTTCAGAAACTGGTGACCAAGGATGTGCTGATCGGGGTTGCCTTGCCCTGCGTACGTTGACCCAAAAGACACTTCATCTTCTAATTTTCGGAGGTTTTCAATATGGATGGCTTTCACGATCTCGGCGGTTTTCAAGGCTTTGGCAAGGTTCCCCATGTCATCAATAGCCTGGATTACAAGCAGGTATTCAAACAAGAATGGGAACACTTGGCGTATAGCCTGATGTTTATCGGCGCAGACCAGTTGAAAAAATTCAGCGTCGACGAAGTACGTCACGCCGTCGAACGACTTGATGTCCGCCAGCACGTAGGCACGCAATATTACGAACGCTACGTCATCGCCACGGCCACGTTGCTTGTCGAAACCGGCGTCATTACCCAGGAGGAGCTCGATCTGGCGTTGGGTTCGACGTTCAAATTGGCGAACCCTCCCCACGACAAGGGTCGTCCCGCCCTCATCGGCCGCCCTCCATTTGAAGTGGGCGACCGGGTGGTGGTTCGCGACGAGTACGTGGCCGGACACGTGCGCATGCCGGCCTATGTACGCGGCAAGGAAGGCATCATCCGACACCGCACCTCGGAAAAATGGCCGTTCCCGGATGCCATCGGTCACGGCGATTTGAGCGCGGCGCACCAGCCCACCTATCACGTCGAATTCCAGGTGAAGGATCTGTGGGGCGATGCCGCGGATGATGGCCTGGTGGTCGTCGACCTGTTCGAAAGCTACCTGGACAAGGCCGTCGTCGCGCAAACGGTGACCGCATGATTGACGGGGCCCTGGAGGTCCGGTTGCCGGTGACGGTCCTTTCGGGCTTCCTCGGCTCCGGCAAGACGACCCTGCTCAACCACATCCTGCGCAATCGCGCAGGCATGAGGGTGGCGGTCATCGTCAATGACATGAGCGAAGTCAACATCGATGCCGAGGACGTGGCGCGCAATGTGTCGCTGCACCGCGGCAGCGATGAACTGGTCGAGATGAGCAACGGCTGCATCTGCTGCACACTGCGCGCTGATCTGCTTGAGCAGATCAGCCTGCTGGCGCGTCAGCAGCGCTTCGATTACCTACTGATCGAGTCCACCGGAATCTCCGAACCGATGCCAGTCGCCGAGACCTTTGCCTTCCTCGACTCGGCAGGTTTCAGTCTGAGCGAACTGGCGCGGCTCGATACCTTGGTCACCGTCGTCGACGGCAGCAACTTCCAGTCGCTGTTGGACTCGCGGGACACCGTCGGCGGCGAGGACGAAACGGGCACGCCATTACGCCACTTGTCCGATCTGCTGATCGAACAGGTGGAGTACGCCAACGTCATCCTCGTCAGTCGGCTGGACGTGATTGGCGAGAAAGGCTTTCTGGAACTCAGCGCCCTCCTCGCGGGCCTCAATCCGAAGGCGCAAATCCTGCCCATGACCCACGGTGCCGTCGATCTGTGGAAGATCCTCAACACCGGCCGCTTCGATTTGCCGAGTCTGGTGCAGTCACCCGGCTGGATGAAGCGTCTGGAAGCAAGTGACGAGCATCCTCCCGAGTCGGACACTTATGGAATTTCTTCCTGGGTGTATCAGGAGCGTGCGCCATTCCATCCGCAACGTCTGCTGGAGTTCCTGCAGCGGCCCTGGCAAAACGGGCGGCTACTGCGTTGCAAAGGCTACTTCTGGGTCGCCAGCCGGCATCTGGACATTGGCATGCTGGTGCAAAGTGGTGGGCAATTTCGTTGGGACTATGTCGGCCGCTGGTGGACATTCATCTCGCAATCACAATGGCCCCATGACGACTATCGCCAACAAGGGATTTTGGCCAAATGGGACGAGATCACCGGGGATTGCCGACAGGAAATCGTCTTCATCGGTCAGTGTCTCGACCTGGATATTTTGAAGCGGCAACTGGACGCCTGCCTGCTGACCCCGGAAGAGATCATGGACGGTCCACAGACGTGGCCAACCTTGCCGGGCGCAACATCCTTCGACCTCCAGGCATTGTCACACTGACCGCTCCTTTAAAATGTCGAAGAGGCAATCAACAGCCCGGCATGATTGTTGAGACCAACGACGAAGCCTTGAGGATCATCGTGAAGGTGCCTTCATCCCGCGTGCGGGAACCGGAACATCGTGGTCTAAGGCAAATGAAACTTCGCATGAACGGTGAGCCTGTCGAGAAACCGGCTGACCGTGCTCTTTTGCTCTGCGCCTTGGCGGGTAATGCAATGAAAGGCAGAACGATAAGCTAACCGTTGCGGCATGATCGATCGAAGCCTGCCTCGCTCGACCCAGATCGCCGCATAGTGGGTGGGTAGATATCCAATATACGTGTCCGAAAAGATCAGCAACGCAATGGCTTCCATGGAGAAGGCACTGACCGCACTGGCGAACCTGAGCTCGCACGGTCGTTTGTTCTCGGCGACATAACCTCTATCGACATAGTCCGCCGCACTTAACTCTTCAAACGTCAGGTTCTGGTCCGAGCGCAGGAAAAACGGGTGACCGCTGCCGCAATACAGATGCTGCTCCTCTTCGAACAGCGCCTGATAATGAAGCCCCGACAACCGATGGTGGAAGGCGCCGACGGCCACCTGGATGCGCTCTTCGAGGACCGCCTGTTCAAGCTCATCGGGACGCATGACTTGCAAATCGATATGGACGCCGGGTTGCGCAGCACGCAACTGGGCAATGGCCGCCGGTACCGGGCTGTGTTCAAGGGTGATCAGACTGTCGACCGTGCCGATGCGCAGCAACTCCCGATGACGCCCGCTGAGCACCGCCGTGCGCTGGCGATCCCGATGCCGAGCGCGGTAATGAAGATGCAAGGCCAGTGCTGCAAGTCCGAGGGTGGCGACCAGCAGACGTCGATGTACGTGGCTAATCCAGGATG
The DNA here is from genome assembly GCF_000968015.1 of Pseudomonas fluorescens. GTDB lineage: Bacteria > Pseudomonadota > Gammaproteobacteria > Pseudomonadales > Pseudomonadaceae > Aquipseudomonas > Aquipseudomonas fluorescens_W. Next base: position 68,160 of record NZ_LACH01000063.1, on the reverse strand, counting down.
AACAGGTCCCCTTCCACATCCGTATCGCCGTGTTTACGACTCTGCGCCGCAGAGTCGTAGACGATCATCAGAACCTCCCCAGGCTGCTCGCCCGATTGGAACAGACGCACGCCCTCAGCGTGATCGTTGCCTTGCCCGAAAGGCACCTCCAGCACCTTCTCCAATTGATCGGTGAAGACCAAGCTTTCCTCGTCCGACGCGAAACCGCCGCGCCAGCGCAAGACCGTTACCGGACCGTCCTGCTCCATCGTGGGGCCCGCCAGGATCAGCAGATCGTCACCGCGGGTGCACAGGTCACGCAAGCCCAGGCCATCGCGCAACGACGCAAACCCGGATTAGTTCCATCAACTCCAAAAATAACCGACTAACGGTCACCCCCGCAGGCACAAAGCCTGCACTAACCACCCAGACGAACATTTGACGTCAATCTACCGCCATACGGATTTCCTAACCAGCAGACCCAATTGAAGCTCAATAGCGTCGGTTCGAGCGCAACTGTGGCCGCAACATTCCCCGCATACAGGATTATTGACATGATCGACCTCGCCACCTGGAATTTAAGCATCCCTGAAGGCAGCCCACCGGCCACCATAGAAACGCCTCGACTGGCGCAAGGCTTCAAGGACCAGTATTTCAGTTCTGAAGCCGCGACCCTCTCCTTCTGGGCACCTGTGACCGGTTCCAAGACTGCCAATGCTATTTACCCGCGCAGCGAGTTGCGGGAAACCTATAGCGATGGAACGCTGCGCAACTGGCAGTATTCAGCGGCGGATAACATTCTGCGGGCGAGTCTGACCGTCAATCAGGTGCCCAGCACCGGCAAGATCGTGATTGGTCAGATTCACAACAAGGACAGCAACGACCCCATGGTGAAGCTGGAATACCAATACAAAACGTCGGCTTCGACGGGAAACATTGTCGTCAAGGTGCGCATGCGCCCCGACGATGAAGAGCCCCAGGTCATTACCATTGCGACGGGTGTGCCGCTCGACCGCAACTTTACCTACCAGATTCACCTCAGCCCGAAGGGCGCGCTGGGCATCAGCGCAGCAGGAAACAACTGGAGAACCACCATCGACCCGAGCTGGAAGACCAAACCACTGTATTTCAAAGCGGGGGCGTATGTGCAGGACAACACCGGCTACCCCACCGAGGGCGGAAAAGTGACGTTCAGGATGCTGGAGGTCCAACACAACATTAAATCGCTTCTTTAGGTAACTACCGTTGGTACGCCGATCCGAAGGGTAAAGACTTAAGTGGATTTCCTCGTCGATCGGCTACCCAGTGGCTAGCTGTCAGTGAACTCAACCGCGCGGGCAGCAGATGCCCTCGAAGCCTTTCAAAACCACTGCGTTCGCCTGAGAGCATTGCTACGTCAGTAATCGACCAGATGATGTCAGCCGCTCGACAGAAGTCGAAATTCAATCCCGAGCAATCTTGTCATTTGCCAAGGCTTAGGGCAGGGTCGATACCACTGACATCTCTGCCAAAGGAGTCACCCCATGTCAAAGCTATATCCCAGTATCGACCCCGAGGGGCTGGTCGAGTACTCAGTGGTCTACACCGACCGCTCGCTCAACCACATGTCGCAGTCATTTCAAGGCGTGATGAAGAACATTTCCAGGACCCTGAAACAGGTCTACAACGCCCAGGCTGTTGCGGTGGTCCCGGGCAGCGGCACATTCGGTATGGAAGCGGTGGCGCGACAGTTTGCCACCGACCAGCAATGCCTGGTGATACGCAACGGCTGGTTCAGTTATCGCTGGAGCCAGATCCTTGAGATGGGCAACATCCCGGCGGCCACTACGGTGCTCAAAGCCCGACCGGTCGACACGGGTCGCCAGGCTGCCTACGCCCCACCCCCTCTGGACGAAGTGCTGGCAGCTATTCAGGCGCAGAAGCCGCAGATTGTCTTCGCCCCCCACGTTGAAACCTCATCAGGGATTATCCTGCCCGACGAGTACCTGCGGGCCGTCGGCGACGCGGTGCATGCGGTCGGTGGCCTGTTCGTGCTGGACTGCATCGCCTCAGGCACCCTTTGGGTTGATATGCAGAAATGCGCAGTCGACCTGCTGATCAGCGCACCGCAGAAAGGCTGGAGCGCCTCCCCTTGCTGCGCCCTGGTGATGCTCAGTTCTTTGGCCCTGGAGCGCATCGAGCAGACGCATAGCAGCAGCTTCGCCTGCGACCTGAAAAAGTGGCTGCAGATCATGCAGGCCTACGAACAGGGCGGACATGCCTACCATGCGACCATGCCCAGCGATTCCCTCGCGCGATTTAACGAAGTGATGAAAGAGACGCAAGCCTACGGTTTCGACAAGGTCCGCAGCGAACAACAGGCTCTGGGCGATCGGGTGCGCGCAATGTTGACCGGCAAAGGCATCAAAAGCGTGGCCGCAGCCGGCTTTCAGGCCCCTGGCGTAGTGGTGAGCTACACCGATGATGCCGACATCAAGAGCGGTAAGAAATTTGCCAACCACGGCCTGCAGATCGCCGCCGGAGTGCCATTGCAATGCGACGAGCCGGCCGACTTCCAGACCTTCCGCATCGGTCTGTTCGGACTCGAAAAGCTGCACAATATCGAGCGCACGGTCAGCACCCTCGAGCAGGCACTGGACGAGGTGATGGATAACTAAGCCCTCATCGTGCCCGCAGCAGATACCGAACTTGTGAATTCCAGGAAGGCATCCTGCCCTGGGCACTGCCGGCCCATGGCGCTGATCTTCGACGAATTTGACGCTGGTCGCCCGGACGTCATGTTAGAACCAAAAGGGAAAGCCCGTGCACGCGTCTTACTCACACGTGCGCCCTTTAGCGCTATCAGAAAAGGTTTCCAACGAAGCCTTTCACGGCGCGGAGATTGGCGGCTGTATGACTTGGATTGACCCAAAGCTGACTAATGAAGCACCCCATCGGTTGCATCCAGCCTTTGGGGTGCCATTCATCAAGCCATCAAGAGCGCCCTACGGAACCTGTGACCGGCAGATTCCCCAGCAAGTGGAGCCCGGTACTCTTCACGAAAGCGTCATAGTCCATCGGTCTCTCGATACGGGTTTCAGCGTTGGGTAGTACGTAGGCCCAGGCACGCTTGGACGATGCGTCGTAAACCAGCTTGAACAGACGGGTCGGCACCCAGACCTTGTTGTCGCCGATGGTGCTGTGGCCTGAGTCAAAGAGCGGGCCGGTAAAGACAAACACATTGCCATCGGCTCGCTTGGCAAATTTTCTGACATCCGCCTCGACCTTGCTCCAGATCTTCCGGTTGTTGGTGGGGTCTTGCGGCACCATGTTCGACAGCGCAAAGGATTGGGCCATTGCATTGGGGCTTGGTGCATCGGCTGCCGGGGATTGATGGCCACGGTCCACGGCCGGATGTTGGCTACGGTAGTCGCTCAACTCTGCCCGCCCACTCTTGGGGATGCGCGGGTCCGGGTAGAACTGGTTGGTGCGCTCCTCCCCTTTGGCATCCTGCAACTGGGCGGCATTAAGGCGTTCGACCACTACCAGCGGCGTCCTGCTGGTTTGCGAGTACAGCACAGCGAAGTTGTCAGAGCACAGGGCCAAGGGTTTCATGGTTGCAGGCACAGTGGCCATGTTGATCGGTTTGGCTGCCGGGAACAGATCTGCACAGCCGTCGAACGATGCCTGTTTCTGTTTGTTTGAATAGAGTTCCAGCGCCGCGTTCTGGCTGATCGAGCCCGAGTGGGACGCTTGTTCGTGATGCTGGGCGGGCGGCTTGAGGAAATCCAGCAGACTGCGGGCTTCTGCCCCGGTCGAGAGCAAAACAAGGGCCGACAGCCCAACTGCAATTTTGCGTAGGTGCATGCTATTAATCTTCGATTTGGATTGAGGGGTAAACGTAGGGCGAGTCCCGATTCACGGAACCTGGTGGAGGCGGTTGCTGATTATCTTGCGGCGAGCATGCTTTCACTGTCCTTGATCAAAATGCCGATGCGGACCCGGTCGGCTCCGAGCAGTACGACCGCTGACGGTCGTGCGGGATTTATTGACCATGACAAGTCACATAAGTGCTGAGCAGCGTTTACATTCTACTGACTCCAATAAATCAGCAGCCCGCTTGAACAAGCTCATGACCATTGGGCATGCCTAAGCGGGCTCCTTAACTGGCGCGAAACGTTGCGCGTACTCCTTTGGACTCACCCCCATGCGTCGCACGAAGGCTTTTCTGAGCACGTCGACACTGTGATAGCCGCATCGGCGCGCAACCTCTTCCATTGACCGCCTTCCCAGCTCAATTTGCCGACAGGCCGCTTCGACCCGGACGTCCTCGACGTACTTCGCAGGCGTTGTCTTGAATTCCCTCTGAAACATGCGAATCAAGGTCCTCACACTGGTGGCGAGCCTGTCTGCAAGTATCTCGACCGTCAGCTCCGAATGTAGATGCTCACTGATCCATACGCATAACTCATCCAGGTTCGAACCTGTCGCATGCTGCGACTGGAGTGCGACGCTGAACTGTGCCTGGCCGCCTGGACGTCGCAGAAACAGAACCAGATTTTTCGCGATCTCCAAAGCGATGTCGTCGCCCAGGTCTTCGCTGACCAATGCGAGTGCAAGATCGATTCCCGCCGAGATGCCTGCCGAGGTGTACAGGTTGCCGTCCTTGACCCAGATCGGATTGGGATCGACCTGCACGTTGGGATAGCGATCGGCCAGGCTGCGTGCCATCCGCCAATGGGTTGTTGCCTTTCGACCATCCAGAAGCCCTGTTTCAGCCAAGGCGAACGCGCCGACACAGATCGAGCACACACGCCTGATGCCCTTGGCTCGCGTGCGGATCCACTCGATGGCCGTCTGATCCAGCTGATCCATGGCTTTCCAGCCCGACGTCACGATCAACGTGTCGATGGCCCTGTTTTCAAGACGCTCCTGTTCAAGCGTCTTGTGCGCCATGAGTGCGATGCCGGTGCTGCTCTCCAGATGTTCATTGGCACCCGCGCAAACCAGCTCAAGTACGTAGGGAGCAGAGTCGCCACGGTGCAGGTTGTTTGCATAGGCAAACACCTCTGCCGGGCCGATCACATCAAGCGAGTCCACGGGCGGCAAACCCAAAATCACCACTCGTTTTTGCGCCACGCCGACAAAGGAATGGTTTGAGTTCGTCGTTTTTTTCACAGCGATCTCCCGCATTGACGTGGCACGGATATTGGCACAAATCATCTGAAAATAGTCAATTGTGCCAATTGCAACTACTTAGAATGAACTGCGAGCCCACTTCATCCTCCGGGAACAAACATGAGTACACCTGTGATCATCGGCGGCTTCAGCGCTCCAGACTCTGAACTCGCCCGCAAAGCCTCCTTCCTCGTCGAGCGCGTTCACTCGCCAGCGCTCCTGCACCATGTGCATCGCACGTGGTGGTTTGCCGAATTCCTCGGCCAGCAGCGAGGCCTGAAATACGACCGCGAGGCCGTCTATCTCGCCGCACTGCTGCACGACCTGGGGCTGACGTACGAATTTGCAGCCGACCAACGTTTTGAGGTCGACGGCGCCGATGCTGCCAGCCGCTTCCTGTTGGAAAACGGTTACCCGGAATCGAAAGTCGAACTGGTTTGGGATGCGATCGCACTTCACTCTAGCGCCGGCATCGCCGACCGCAAACAGCCAGAGATCGCCCTGATCTACATGGGCGCGCATGTCGACGTGATGGGATTACGGCTGGAGGAAATCACGCCATCGTTGGTCGAGGATACGCTGGCCCTCTACCCCCGCATTGGAATGAAAGCCGCGTTTACCCAAGCGGTCGCCGAAGTGGCCCGGAAGAAACCTCACACCGCGATTGGCACTGGGCTCGCGGATGTCGGACGTCGTCACGTGCACGGGTTCGAATGCCCGAATGTGTGCGACCTGATTGACCACGCTCCTTTCGATAGCTGACGGCGATGCGCTACTGCACAGCCTTCTTGAATAGGTAACGCCAGATACGTGATATCGGCGCCAGCAATGTATGTTCCTTTACTTTGGAGTATTCACCATGCAGCAACGTAAATACCTCGTCACCGGCGCTACGGGAAAAACCGGCGTCTACACCATTCGCCACCTTCTCAACGGCGGTCATGCGGTTCGGGCTTTTGTGCACCAGGAGGACGAGCGCAGCGCAGCGCTCCAAAGCGAGGGCGCCGAAATATTTGTGGGCGACCTCCTTGAACATGACGACATCATTCATGCGATGGAGGGAGTCACAGGCGCCTACCTGTGCTATCCCGTGCGTCCTGGCTACATTCAGGCGACCGCCTATTTTGCCGATGCCGCCCGGCGAGCCGGCGTCGAGGTCGTGGTGGAAATGTCGCAGATTTCTGCTCGGGAAGACTCTTTGAGTCACGCCGCGCGCGACCACTGGATTGCAGAACGCGTACTCGACTGGTCGGGCGTACCCACCGTGCACATCCGGCCGACGTTCTTTTCCGAGTGGCTGATCTTTCCGTGGGTACTTGATCAGATCGTGAAGGAGAACAAGATCACGCTGCCATACGGCACCGGCCGACATGCACCCATCGCCGCTGAAGACCAGGCGCGGCTAATCGCCGCCGTTCTCACACAGCCGTCTGGCCATATCGGGAAAACCTATCCGCTGTACGGCCCTGTCGAACTGAGCCATCAAGAGATTGCCGACCAAATCAGCGACATCACAGGCCGCACCATCACCTACAGCCCTTCGACCTTGGAAGAGTATCGCCAGCATCTGGAGACCTACGATCTGCCGGAGTTTGTGATCCAGCATTTCCTTGCAGTCGCGGTCGATTACCAGAATGGAATCTTTAGCGGTGAGGACGGGGTTATCGGCGAAATCACCGGACAAGCGCCTCAAACGGTGGCTGAGTTCGTACGCGCAAACCGGCAAGCGTTCGAGGTGTGATCACTATGGGCGTATGCACTTGGTCTTGAAGACATACGCATACGCCGCTTTTCACTTAGCATCCAATGATTGTCCATTCATTTCCAATGGAGTGCCTGATGAACCCCAACATAGAGTTGTATGGCGCTCAAACCGGCAACAGTCTGAGGGCTGCGATAGCCCTGGAAGAAGCAGGTATCCCCTACACGGCACGGAGACTGAATCTGCACGCGAATGAGCAGCGCGATTTGGCGTACCTGGCGCTTAATCCGGCAGGAAAAGTCCCCACCCTGGTCGACCATACGTCGACACCGGCACTGGTCATCAACCAATCAAACGCAATCATTCAGTTCGCGGACGCCAAAGCTCCCGGTCGACTCGCACCAGCGCATCCTGGACCAGAGCGCGACCGAGTGTTTGATCGTTACTTCTTTTTCGTAACGGACGTCATCGGGCCCAGCCATGCGGCATTCTTCCTGCGTCAGGCGGGATTCATTGATGCGGCCACAGTCATCGATCTGCGCGTCATTGAACAACTTGTCTATGCAGAACGGTTTCTTACCGGAGACTTTATGGCCGGAGATCAGTTTTCCATGGCAGACATCTCTGCTTTCACCCTTGCGGCATCAATTCGTGACCGGCTGGATTGGGCAGTGCTTTCACGCTTGTCACGCTGGTTCGATGCGATCGAAGCCAGGCCCGCAGTCCAGCGAGGATTGAAAGCGTTTCAAAATCTCTAAGCGCCATTTTCTCAGCGGAAAACTGGGTGTCTTCAGCTCGTTGATACGTGACAGAGTGGGTTGTCTTGAGAGGGAGGCTCTTGTACCAGAACAGTAAGTGTCCGGCTAACACACCTTGCGTAGTCGAACGGAGGCAAGCCCGGTATCCTTCATCCCAATCACGACTACCGACTCTGAGAGAACATTTTGGCAATATCCATCTATTACGCTGCTCGGCGAAAAGCTCCGCTCAGCTCGAACGAGATAGCCGCTATTGAGGAGATTGTTCGGCGCTACTGTGTAGACGATCAAATCGAACGATTCCTCTCCCTCGGCGCTGGCCTAAATTGGGAGTCATTTGACTTTTCAACAAACCTGGAACCGAGTCGTTTTCTAAAGAAGGGTCTCGTGCTCTCGGGCTCCACTAAGCTCCCTGATAACCAAGAAGACGCATCATGGGTTGGCGTACAACATTGGTGTAAGTGCTTATCGGAGATTCGTATCTCGGTGTCTGGTTGCGAATGGAATGTTGCGGTCGAAGACCATGAAATGCGGTGGGATGCAGTGCTCAACTCGTATGACCCCAGCCTGTAAGAAGGGGGGTGTAACCATACGTCCAACTCACCGTTGGGAGTCAGGCCGGCACCCACTGATGCGGCAGAAGTTGCTTGATCCCAGAGGCTTTCTGGGTCGGCAGCCGCGTCAGAACATCCTTGAGGTAGGCATACGGATCATGCGCATTCATGCGGGCCGACTGGATCAAACTCATGATCGCCGCTGCCCGTTTTCCGCTGCGTAGCGATCCGGCAAATAACCAGTTCGAGCGCCCAAGTGCCCACGGTCGGATCTGGTTTTCGACTGGGTTATTGTCGATAGGCACCGCGCCGTCATCAAGGTAGCGCGTCAGCGCTACCCAGCGTTTAAGGCTGTAATCCAGGGCTTTGGCCGTCGCAGATCCGTTTGGCACCAGATCTATCTGGGCCAACATCCAGTCATGCAGTGCCTTGATTATTGGTGCAGCCTTTTCTTGGCGTATTCGCCAACGATCCTCATCACCCATGCCTCGCGCTTGCCGTTCAACTTCGTACAAGCCGCCAATCGAGTGCAGCGCTTGTTCGGCCAACTGGCTTTTGTTTGCCACGTGCAGATCGAAAAACTTGCGGCGGGCGTGAGCCATGCAACCAATTTCAGTCATGCCTTTCTCGAAGCCGGCTTTGTAGCCCGCAAAATCGTCGCATACCAGCTTGCCGTTCCAGGAGCCGAGGAAGTTACGCGCGTGCTCGCCGGCACGGCTTGGGCTGAAGTCATAAACCACAGCCTTGAGTGTCGAAAACGGCGTGGCACAATAAGCCCATACATACGCTCGGTGAGTTTTCTTCTCGCCTGGCGCTAGCATTTGAACCGGAGTCTCATCGGCGTGGATCACGCCCTCAGCGAGCACCGCTTAGCGTAGCGCATCGACCATAGGCTGAAGCTGCACGCCGGTTTGTCCAACCCACTGTGCTAGCGTCGAGCGGGCGATCATCAGGCCGGCGCGGCCAAAGATCTTCTCCTGCCGGTACAGCGGCAAATGGTCAGCAAACTTCGCCACCATCACATGAGCCAGCAGGCCTGCGGTCGGGATGCCCTTGTCGATTACCTGGGCCGGTACCGGTGCCTGGATCAGTGTTTCGCACTGTCGGCAGGCCCACTTTCCACGTATGTGTTGCTCGACGGTGAACACGCCCGGCGTGTAATCGAGCTTCTCGCTGATGTCTTCGCCGACGCGCTGAAGCTGGCAGCCACATCCGCACTGCGTGTTCTCGGGTTCGTGACGGATCACCGTGCGTGGAAACTGCGGCGGCAACGGCGCACGCTTGGGTTGCTGACGTGGCTCCGGCTGCGCAGCCGGCGGATTGGCTGCTTTCAACTCGGCTTCGATGGCAGCGATATCAGTGTCGAGCAGGTCGTCGAGCAAGCTGCCCTGCTCAGGGCTCAATTGCTCGCTGCGCTTGGCGAACTTATGCCGTTTGAGCACTGCAATTTCGTGGGTGAGCTGTTCGTTGACTGTTTCGATCCGATGGATTTTCTTGCCCATCGTGTCGACCTGCGACATCAACTGCGCAGCGAATGCACGCAGTTGATCGGGGGGCATTTGATCGAGGTTGGGCGTAGAAGTCATGCCTTGGATTTTACCAAAGCAGACCGCCTGCGGCAGCAGGCTCAGGCGTTAATTACAGCCTTTCAAAGGATGGTGATCGCGCCGCCAGCTCCAACGCGCTGCCAAGGCAGGCCCAGCACCAAGGCCTGAAGTTGTTCGGTATCCAGCTGCATCTCACAGCCTTGTCGAATGCCTGGCCAGTGGAACTTGCCCTGGTTCAACCGACGAGCAGCCAGCCAGACGCCAATCCCGTCATGCACCAGCACTTTCATGCGAGTCGCGCGGCGATTGGCAAACAGATAAGCGCAGTGCGGCTTCGCCGCACCGAAGACCGCAATCACCCTGACCAGCGCCGTTTCAGTGCCGGCGCGCATATCCATGGGCTCGGTGGCGAGCCAGATGGCGTCGATGCGGATCATTGCATGAGCCCACGGACAAAACGGGCACAGCCTTCGGGATCGGAAGTTGGCCATTTCACTGTAAGCGTTTGCTCGCCAAGCGGCAGTTCGATAGTCGCCGGCGCTTCCTCCGGCCGTTTGAGGCTGGCTCTTAAAGGAACAAAAGCCGGCAACGCCGCTGGCAGCTGGTCTCGGTAAAGCGGCAGCCACTTGCGGATTACGTTGGCGTTGATGCCGTGGCTGATGGCGACGCTGGATAGCGTTGCCCCCGGTTGCAGGCATTCCTGAACAACCTGGGCCTTGAAGAGTTTTGGATAAGAGCTTCGTTGGCGCATGGAAATCCTGACGTTAAGGGCTATCGCGTCCGCTTAAAAATATGCGGACACCATCGCCCTTAATGCTGGAGTTCGGAAGGTGACTTGGTCAGACGCTTACCCAGAACATCCAGTACGGCACCTTCCAGACGGCCTTCACCCAACGCAGAAAGCAAAGCGGTTTCTATAACGTGGGCGCCACGTCCCACGTTAATCAGTCCCGCTCCATGAGGCAGGCAATCGAGCCTCACAGCATTGAGTATCCCGTCTGTTTCGGGAGTCAGTGGCAACATGTTCACAAGGATGTCGCACTGCCCTAAAAACGCCTCTGGTTCTTCCGGGCCAACGTAACAATGGCCACCTGGCACCTCCTTCAAAGAACGACTCCAGCCACCGACCTGAAATCCCAATGGCTGAAGGCGATCAAGCGCGGCGCGTCCGAGATTGCCAACCCCCATGACGCCCAGCATCGGCGGGGGCGGCCATGTATAGGATGCACATAGACAACTCCCTACTCGACTTTCAGATGCGTATAGCTATCAACGAAACGCTTAAATTTGTGTTTGCCACAAGTGTACGCTTCATACTTCGCGGGTAGAGCCTCACTCACGCAGGTTGGCACAGGCTCGACAACTGCATCGAAATCCAAATCAATAAAGAAAGGTATTGAATAGCGCTCTAGGCCGCTAGTATTTATGACGCGATGCATTGTCGAGGTGTAGCGATCATTGGTGAGGGTTTGAACCAAATCACCAATGTTGACGATAAAAGTGCCTTCAACTGGTGGGGCAGTAACCCACTCCCCTGCACGGTTCCTGACTTGCAAACCGCCAACTGCATCTTGGGAAAGGACCGTCAAGAAACCATAGTCCGTGTGTGCCCCAATACCGATCTCCTCTTGGGAGACCCTTCCGATCTGGGGCGGGTAACGCAAAATTCGCTGAATAGTGATGGGCTTACGCTGAAGATGTTCAAAGTAATCTTGTGGTAAACCCAAACTCAGCGCGATCCCGCCAATGAGCATTCGCGCGAGAGCCAATACAGAGGAATGGTAATCTTCGGCAACCTTCTCAAATTGCGGCAGTGCAGACGGCATTTGATTAGGACCAAAAAATGGAGAGACCTCATCATAATGAGCTCCGCAATCAAAACACTCTTTGAAATCGCGGGTGTTAGCAGGATCGACGTTTTCCGCGTACATCGGTATATAACCACGTAGCGTGAGCCCGGAATTCACGACATTAAGCTTGTTCTTCTCCTCATAAGGAAGCTTGAAAAAACTTTTGGTCAGCGCATACATCTCATCTATTAACCGCTGATCAACACCATGGTTTTTTATATAAAAAAAACCCACCTTTTCGCATGCATCACCTATTTGGCTTGCCACCTTCAGCGGATTTTCACCGTTTATGAGCGACGATATATCTATGACTGGAATTTCAGTGAAAGCTGTCTGTTTGCTAGCCAAGCGAATATCAAATAACTCTGTCACCTATGCTCTCCTTTCCGAAATATCAATAAGGCAGAAGTTTAAGAAAGCACGACTGTGCCCTCTTCAATCCCACTGAATCACATCTGAACCGTCACCTATAACACCCACTTTCATGTGCGCCTCAACGAGTGCGGTTTGCCGCTGCACGCACTTTCATCACGCCGCGGGCACTGACCGCTCAATGCGATGGAAACCAGGCGCGTACGAGTCAAATCAGTCCGGGTTTTGACGGATGTTAATCCTGGATTTTTTGTCACGCAAGCAAAATGTACACATGTGTCATCAACCGTTGACACAGGTGTACATTTATCCTAATTTTAAGTCACCGAGCCTGATGAAGCCCACTTTGGAGCGCACCACGATGTCCAGCGATCCCTTGCTGCAACCCTATAAAATCAAGAATCTGACCCTCAGAAACCGGATCATGACCACCTCCCATGAACCGGCCTACCCTGTGGACGGCATGCCCAAGGATCTCTACCGCGCCTACCACGTGGAGCGCGCCAAAGCCGGTGTCGCCCTGACCATGACTGCAGGTTCCGCTGCCGTATCCCGAGACAGTCCGCCGGTGTTCAACAATGTGCTCGCCTACAAGGACGAAGTAGTCGGATGGTTGAAGGACCTGACCGATGAATGCCACGAACATGGCGCGGCAGTGATGATCCAGTTGACTCACCTGGGCCGTCGCACCCGCTGGGACAAGGCCGACTGGTTGCCGGTGGTGTCGCCGTCACACCGTCGCGAGGCTTCACACCGCTCCTTCCCGAAGAAAATGGAAGAATGGGACATCGAGCGGATCATCAAGGACTATGTAGACGCCGCGGAGCGCATGAAGGCGGCAGGTCTCGATGGCCTGGAGCTGCAGGCTTACGGGCATTTGATGGACCAATTCTGGTCGCCGTTGACCAATGACCTCGACGGCCCTTACGGCGGGTCACTTGAAAACCGCATGCGCTTTACCTTCGACATCCTGCGTGGCATCCGTCAGCGGGTCGGCGAAGATTTTCTGCTGGGAGTTCGCTACACCGGTGATGAAGAATTGCCCGGTGGCTTCACTGCCAGCGAGGGCATGCAGGTTTCTCACATGCTCAAGGACAGCGGACTGGTCGACTTCCTGAACGTCGTGCGTGGTCACATCGATACGGATGCAGGGCTGACCGATGTCATTCCGATTCAGGGTATGCGCAACTCGCCTCATCTCGACTTCGCTGGCGAGATCCGCTCATCAACTGGCTTTCCGACCTTCCACGCTGCGAAGATTCCAGATGTCGCCACGGCGCGCTACGCGATCGCCTCGGGCAAAGTGGACATGGTGGGCATGACCCGCGCGCACATGACCGATCCGCACATCGTGCGCAAAATCATCGAGAAGCGCGAAGAAGACATTCGTCCGTGCGTGGGCGCCAACTATTGTCTGGATCGCATCTACCAGGGTGGCGCGGCCTACTGCATCCACAACGCAGCGACGGGTCGGGAAACCACCATGCCTCACGACATTCCCAAAGCCGCCGTCAAGCGCAAGGTGCTGGTGGTCGGTACGGGCCCTGCCGGGCTGGAAGCGGCGCGGGTCGCCGGTGAGCGCGGCCATGATGTAACGGTGCTTGAGGCGGCTGACCAACCTGGTGGGCAGATTCGTCTGACTGCGTTGAGCGAGCGTCGTCGCGAGATGATCAGCATCATTGATTGGCGCATGGCGCAATGTGAACGGCTGGGGGTGAAGTTTCACTTCAACACCTGGGCCGAAGCCGACACTGTGCAAGCCTTCGAGCCTGACGTGGTCATCGTGGCGACCGGCGGCCTGCCGGATACCGAGGTGCTCCGCGAAGGCAACGAACTCGTGGTTTCAACCTGGGACATCATTTCCGGTGACATCAAGCCGGGGCGCAACGTACTGATCTTCGACGATGCTGGGGATCATGCCGCCCTGCAGGCTGCCGAAGTCATCGCGCAAAGCGGTGCGACCGTAGAGATCGTCACCCCTGACCGCTCGTTTGCACCTGAAGTCATGGCCATGAACCTGGTGCCCTACATGCGCAGCCTGCAGGACCTGGACGTCACCTTCACCGTCACCTACCGGGTCGATACAGTGGAAAAACGTGATGACGGGCTCGTTGCAACCTTTGGCAGCGATTACGGGCAGGTCCACAAGCAGCGCGTGGTCGATCAGGTGGTCGTCAACCACGGCACCCTTCCCCTGGATGACTTGTACTTCGACCTGCGTCCTCTCTCCACCAATGGCGGCGCGGTAGAGCAGCATGACCTGATCGCCGGCACGGCACAGAACATCGTCACCAATCCCGAAGGACGCTTCCAGTTGTTCCGGATCGGCGACGCCGTGTCTGCTCGCAACACCCACGCGGCCATCTACGACGCTTTGCGCCTGATGAAAGAAATCTGAATCCGAACCTCCATTCCTGTTGGAACGGAGGCTCGCCATGAACAAGAGGGAAACCATGTCCGCAGTGACCATCAAATCGAAGGCGGCAGTCGCTTTCGGCCCAAGACAGCCGTTACAGCTGGTGGACATCGATGTCGCACCGCCCAAGGCTGGCGAAGTACGGGTAAGAATCGTGGCAACCGGAGTCTGCCACACGGATGCTTTTACCCTGTCGGGCGACGATCCCGAGGGAATCTTTCCTGCCGTGTTGGGTCATGAGGGCGGCGGGATCGTCGAGTCAATCGGCGAAGGTGTTACGTCATTGTCGGTCGGCGATCATGTGATTCCGCTGTACACGGCGGAGTGCCGGCAATGCAAATTCTGCCTGTCGGGCAAGACCAACCTGTGCCAGGCAGTCAGAGCGACACAGGGCAAGGGCCTGATGCCTGACGGAACATCGCGCTTCTCCTTTCAGGGCCAGCCAGTGTTCCACTACATGGGCTGCTCGACCTTCTCCGAGTACACGGTACTGCCGGAGATCTCCCTGGCCAAAATCCCCAAAAATGCGCCGCTAGAACAGGTGTGCTTGTTGGGCTGTGGCGTGACCACAGGTATTGGTGCCGTACTCAATACTGCCAAGGTCGAGGCCGGGGCAAGCGTTGCGATATTCGGGCTCGGCGGGATCGGGCTGGCGGCCGCGAAAATGGCCAACGCCGGGCGAGTCATCGCCATTGATATCAACCCGGCCAAGCGGGACGTCGCCCTATCGCTCGGCGCGACCGACTTCATCAATCCCAAGGACTATGACAAGCCCATCCAGGACGTGATTGTCGAGCTCACCGACGGTGGCGTGGACTATTCGTTTGAATGCGTCGGCAACGTCAAGTTGATGCGAGCTGCTCTGGAGTGCTGCCACAAGGGCTGGGGTGAATCGATCATCATCGGTGTCGCCGGTGCGGGCCAGGAAATCAGCACCCGCCCTTTCCAACTGGTGACCGGGCGCGTCTGGCGTGGCAGCGCGTTTGGTGGAGTCAAGGGCCGCACGGAGCTTCCCAGCTACGTTGAGAAAGCGAGCACCGGCGAAATTCCGCTGGAAACCTTCATCACCCATAACCTTGGCCTTGAGGACATCAACAAGGCTTTCGAATTGATGCATGCCGGGCAAAGCATTCGCACCGTCATTCATTTCTGAGCAAGGCACTGCCGTGATATCGGCCAGCGCTCACACCCTCATCACAACCCAAAGGAAATCAAAATGTCTGTTTTTACCCATGTCACTGTCGGTACCAATGACCTTGCCAAAGCACGGACCTTCTATGATGGCGTTCTGAAAGAAATTGGTCTCAACCGTGTTGCCGACCTTGATGAATCCGGCTCCATTTGGGGCGTGAATAAACCGTCGTTCTTCGTGCTCAAACCCGCCAATGGCAATCCTGCCAACGTTGGCAATGGCGTGACTGTGAGCTTCGAAGCGCCTAATCGCGCTGCGGTACATGCATTCCACGAAACCGCACTCGCGGCGGGTGGCATCTGTGAAGGCCAACCGGGTTCGCGTAACTGGGCTGAAAATGCCTATGCCGCTTACGCTCGGGACCTTGATGGCAACAAACTGGCTGTCTACTGCTTCAAGGCCGAATAATCGCAACCGGCTGACACCTTTTACAGTGAAGGCCCTTCAGCGGGCCTTCACTGTCTACCCCCTGCCTGGCTACATTCCCCGCCGCGCAACCTCAGCGCCTGCCTTTACTGCCCGCCCCACAATGGACTCGATGTTCTGATCGGCCATCGACTGCAGCGCTGCCGCCGTCACGCCACGGTAAGCCATCAACGACTCAATCATTTGCCGCGGATCGCGGCTGGCAAGCATCTGGCCGCCCCCCACCACTACGCCTTGTGCAGCGCGCTGCGCGATGACAAGGGGAATTCCCGCAGCCACCGCCTGATTAGTCAGCGCCATTTGCAGCATTGCCGGGAAGGCCGGCCCAGTCCCGGACAACGCGCTGAGGTAATCAATACAGTCTTCATCAGGCACTTCGTCCGCCGAACCTACGCACTCGAACAGTCGCTGCACCCACTGGCGGTCGCGTTCAACAAGGTTTCCGACACAGTACCAGGGCGTGAACGACTGCCTGATTTCCACGGCCGCATTCGGCATGGCCCGCACTATTACATCCGCACCGGTGGCCGCGCTGATGGCTGAAGCCGGAACTCCGGCCATCAGAGAAATCACTACCTTGCCGCGGGCGTTGATCCGCAGTTCGCGAAACTGCTCCGGCCGGATAGACAGCACGACAATATCGCTGAGGTCCACCAACTGCTGGTTGTCGGTCAGCAGCTTCACGCCTGGCTCGAAGGTACTGACGCCTGAGCGGTTCGAGATCAACAAATGGTCAGGCTTGATGAAGCCGCTTTCAAGGAGCGCCTCGGCAATTGCACGCCCGAGCCAGCCGGTGCCCCCAATGATGCCCAGGGTTCTATTCTCCATCGGCAGGAGACTCCTCGAATGTTTCGACCAAGGGAACGAAAACGCCCGGTTCTTTTTCTGCGTAGCCGAACTTTCCATAAAAGCGGTCCAGCTCGCGCCGCTTCGGTACTTTGCCGGTAAACACGCTCACGTACTGAGGAATCCGTCTAAAACGGACGACAATATCTTCATCGGTTTTCATGGAGATGTAGCCGATCTGTGTGAGGTAGATCGTCCTGGCCCGAACGTCAGCCCCCTCGCCGTCGTAGCCAAACCGTCGGAACATCGCGGCCAGGGCATTCATCCGCGCTTCATCGGCTAAAGCGATTTCAGCTTTGACCTCGTCCGATTGCAGCGCCCAACTGCGCACGGCAAATTCGAACTGCGAGTCGAACAGCTCAGGGCTCACCCAGCACTCAAAGACGTTGAGAATCGCTTCGGAAATACTTTCTGCATAACTCTCACATTGGCTGACCATACCGCCGGTGTTCTTGTCCCGCCATCGAGCCAGGAGTGCCGCGAGCAGTTGTTCCCGATCTTCATAGAACCAGTAGAAGCTGGTACGAGACAAATTCAAGCGCTTGGCCAGCGGCATCACCCGCACAGCATCCACACCCGACTCTTTAAGAGCATCGTAGGCGGCATCCAGCCAACCATCGACGGAGCCTCGCCAGCCTGCGTCCTGCGCTTTGGTTTTCGCCCTTCCTGTCTGTGACATTCGGGTTGACCTTTCTTTGAAAATTCCTCGTCACTGTACACCCCAGGATCTTTGGCGTACACGGCATGTACACCGGCGTACATTTTCGAGACGTTCTTTCGCCAACTCAAGTGAGCACACCAGCAATAGACCCGAATCAATTCGCTAGTCAAAAAGCAGATTCCACACAAAAAAACGCGGCGCACGAAGTACTTCATGCGCCGCGCTGCTGGAGATGAACTCAGCGATATACCGTTACGGGTTCACCGACGACGTCCCGATTGATCGTGATGCCCAATCCTGGTGTCTGCGGGGCACGGATACGGCCATCCACCACGGGAATGTCGACGTGCGCCGTGATCGGTGGATACATATCGCGCGTATCAAGCACGCAGCGCAAATTTCGGTGTGGGATAGATTGCCCGAGGTGAATCAGCGCTGCGAACGCTACCTGTGAGCCAGCGGTCTCCTGAACGCTCATCGTCAAACCGGAGGTCATGCACATGTCGCGCAGACGTCGGGCTCTGGTCAGGCCACCATGTTTGGAAACTTTCAGACCAATACCGTCGGCAGCTTTCTCGCTGATCAGTTGCATCACAGAAGCTTCGTCCGTCGCCAGCTCGTCCATGATCAGCGGCACATTGGTTCGCTGGCGCAGGGACATGTGCTCAGCCCAGGTGGCGCATGGCGCCTCAAGGACGAAGTCCAGCCCGGATGGCAGCAGTTTCAGCATGCGCAATGCATGCTCCACCGTCAGGCCACCGTTGCAATCAACGATGAAGTATTCCTCGGGGCGTGCATCTGCAAGTGATGCCTCAATGCGCGCAGCATCCAGCGCAGGCCCACCCTCCTCCGGTGTCGCGCCGACCTTCACCGAATGCCCCAGGTATCCTTGCTTTCGTGTCTGAGCAACTCGACGACGCATGTCCTCAGGATCGCCGGCATAAGTTGAGTCGATGATCGGCATGGACAGTCCTGTACTGCCCCCCAGCAGTTCACACACCGGCATACCAACCGCTTTGCCCAGGATGTCCCAGCAGGCCACATCAATCGCTGCTTTTGCATGAAGGTGGCCCATCAAGGTACTGTCCATGAGATCGTTGATACGATCAACCTGCCGGGGATCCCGGCCGAGGAGCATGTCCGCCATTTCGGCGATACCCGCTCTCACCCCCAGGGCGTGCGCTGCAATGTAGTTCGGGCCAAAAGGTGTCGATTCGCCCCAGCCTTCAAAGCCAGTGTCTGTGCGAATACACACTATCGTGGAGTCAAAACTTGTGTAAGTACGGCCGCCTGACAGCTTATAAACGCCGCCAGCATAGGGCAGATCGACTTGATAAACTTCAATTTCAATGATCTTCACAAACACTCTCCTGTGGTGGCACCAATACCAGTTTTCCCGCATAACGTTTTTCTATGAAGTCATCCTGTGCCTTGGCAATGTCGGACAGCGGATAACTGTTGCTGACAAAGGGACGGATACGTCCATGTTCAATATGACTGACCAACTCCTCGAAAACTGCATCCTCTTGGAAAGTGCAGCCATGAAATGTGAGGTCCTTCAAGTAAAGCGTTCTAAGATCCAGCTCGACGATTGGGCCAGCGATCGCACCCGAAACACCGTAGCGACCACCCCGCTTGAGCACTTGCAAGAGTGCGGGCCAATCGTTCCCGCCCACCAGATCCAGCACCACGGAGACACTATTTTCACCCAGCGCCTCCACTAAGTTTGCGTCTCGATAAATAACGCGATCGGCGCCCAGAGACAAAATTTGATCCGCCTTGCTTGCGCTGGTAATTGCAATTACCTCGGCGCCGCGGCACTTTGCCAACTGGACCGCAGCCGATCCCACACCGCCGCTTGCACCGGTGATCAGTACTTTGTCAGTACCATTGACGGCTGCACGCTGGAGTAAAAGTTCGGCGGTTGAATAAGCACATGGAATAGAAGCTAATTCGATATCGCTCCAATTACTGTTCACGGGCCAGGTGTCCGCTGCGGGAGCAACCGTAAATTGCGCAAAAGCACCATTGCAGTCTGAGCCATAAGTCCAGCATTCGAATGGCCGACTCTCAACCGGTGCTCGGAGCATGTTCCGTACCAGTACCCGCTGTCCGATTCGAGAATCGTCCACCCCTTGGCCAACCGCTACAATGCGCCCGCAGCAGTCGGCCCCCTGGATCAGCGGAAATTTAAGCGGAACGCCGGACCACGATGCGTCCTCAGTGTCGATGTTAGCGAACCCGGAAGCGCCTCCCGAATTTGTATCGCCGGTTACTTGTTTGGAGTACCAACCAATACGCGTGTTGATGTCGGTGTTATTGACTCCAGCAGCGCCAACTTTTATCAAGACTTCGCCGACACCAGGGCGAGGCACTGGCACATCAGTTCGATACTCCAGTTGCTCCGTCCCCCCATGCCCCTTCAGAAGCACGGCGTGCATGGTCTTGGGTAATGTAAACGTCATTCGGCTCTCCTAGTCGTTTGAGGGTTATGCAACCTGTCTTCGATTTTTATTAGTCGGCGGATTTGCCAAGAGGTTGTTTGCTGCGCGCGCAAACGGAAACGTTTCACTGGCGTTTATTTTTTCTTACTCATCAGGCGCTTAAACGATGTGTATACAACGCCTTAAGTGTTACCAGTAAAATAATGAGACTTGGAAAGTGCAAGCTTGTAGCTTCCCACTTATAGAAAACCTTAGCAGCTGGTCCCCCCTGACCATAATGATATTTTAGATACATAAATGATGACTTCTCGTTATGAACGGCTGGCGTGCTGCTCGCTATGCAAATAATCAATATTTTCTCAGGGTGGGGTTTGGTGGCGGAACTACATTTGCCCCACGCCGGCTGGCTCGAGCGTGAATCCAAACGCTCGAGTCAGTTTTTTTGATAACGCCACGTTATCTTTGGCCCTATGAAAAAGTTGCTAGACGCTGCGATCCGTTGAAATTAAATAATGGCTGCGCCAAAAAACTACCAGGCAGGGCCCTATGAAATTCAATAATAAAGTGGTAGTCATTACCGGCGCTGCCGGCGGTGTCGGACAGGCGCTAGCACTATTGTTCGCCCGAGAAGGCGCAAAGCTTGTTTTGTCTGATCTTGATGAAGCCGGTTGCAAATCAATTTCCGTCAAAGTCCGTGACCTGGGCGCCGAAGTGCACTACGTGGCAGGTGATTTACGCCGAAAAGAATATTGCGAAGCGATTGTCCAAACTGCCGTCGATGTTTTTTCGGGGATCGACATCGTGTTGAACAATGCGGGCATCATTCCCCGCGGCACGATTGAGGAAACCACTGACGACATGTGGTTCGACGCCATGGGCGTAAACCTGAATGCGGTGTTCTTCATCTGCCGTGCCGCGATACCGCACATGAAAAATCGCCCAGGCGCCGCAATCGTCAACACATCATCTGTCTGGGGCATTTATCCAGGCCCCGCTCATGTGGCGTATTGCACAAGCAAAGGGGCTGTCGCGGCTTTAACCAAAAATCTGGGCCGCGATTGCGCCCCTTTGGGCATTCGCGTCAACGCCGTGTGCCCGCATGAAATCAATACCCCGATGATACGCAGCGGCTTTGAGCGTCGTGGCCTGGATCCGGACCAAGCCGTGCAAGAACTGAATAGGAGCGTGCCGTTAGGCCGTATCGCCGAGCCTGAAGACATTGCGGATGTCATCGCATTTCTGGCGTCCGACGAGGCCAGGTACATCGCCGGTGAAACGGTAGAAGTCACAGGCGCCAAGCCGGTATCCGGCTAAGGAGAGGTAGCGATGCTCAACGGTAAAAATGTAGTAGTGACAGGGGGCGGCAGAGGGATTGGCCGAGGCATCACCGAACAATTGCTTGAGGCGGGAGCTACTGTGTTGATCGCTCAGCGCCAGGCACTGGACGCCGACTTGCAAAATCACCCTCAAGTCTATTTCGTCGAGGCTGATCTCGCCTCGATGGAGTCACCCAATTTGATTGCACAGTTCGCCCAGGAGCAGCTTGGCGGAATCGATGTATTGGTTAACAACGCTGGGTTCATGTTCGAGAAATCCATTGATGATATGACCGAACAGGACTGGGATCGCATGATGGCAGTCAATCTGCGGGCGCCAGCGTTCTTGTGCAAGGCGTTGGTGCCACAGATGCGTCAGCGAGGCGGTGGCAGCATTATCAACATCGGCTCGATCGAAGGCATAGGAGCCAACCCTGAACACGCCGCGTACTGTGCCTCCAAGGCGGGCATCCATGGGCTGACCCGAGCCTTGGCAGTCGATCTCGGCCGAGACGGCATCCGCTGCAATGCCATTGCTCCGGGGTGGATCAACTCGGAGTTGAGTGATGCGTACCTCGCCGCTCAAGCTGATCCGCGTGCGGCGCGCCAGGCACTCCTGCGCCTTCACCCGGTCGGACGTACCGGATTGCCGACGGATGTTGGCGGAACAGTTGTCTTCCTGGCCTCCGAATCATCGGCCTTTATCACCGGGCAAGTGCTTGTGGTGGATGGGGGGCGCACGGCGAAACTGCCACTGCCGTTTTGATCGAATTCGCCCCAGCTTGCAACGGAGGGAGCCACTCACCCACCTCCGTTGCAGGTTGCGCGGAGCCGGACTCTGGCCCTCCGCAATATTTTGCAGCGGGCAACGCATTCAATACTTAGAGGCTTTGTTCTCTATCAGGCAATTGTTCACTACCGGCTCCGCTGACAAGCGCTACCTGACCAGTCGAGTCCGCAATCATCGCGTTTGCTCCTATCGTCCGGGGTTAGTGACTGGGTGTTAAATGCTCTCGCCGGGTACTGATACCAGGCGTAGGATCGATACGATGACTGCTAATCACGCGTCGTTGGAAGGTGACTTCCAACCAATCTGCACTCACGCGCAAACGCAAGACATATACCGCCGCACTGTAAGGCCGCGCGACCCTTCGAAGTACAAGGGCCGTGTTCTCACAACAACAAAAGCGAGGTGCAATCATGTCTGGTAATCGTGGTGTCGTGTATCTCGGCGCAGGCAAGGTCGAGGTGCAGACCATCCCCTATCCGAAAATGGAAGACCCGCGCGGCAAGCGCATTGACCATGGCGTGATCCTGCGCGTGGTCTCGACCAATATCTGCGGCTCCGACCAGCATATGGTGCGTGGCCGGACCACGGCCCAGGTCGGGCTGGTGCTTGGCCATGAAATTACTGGTGAGGTGATCGAGAAGGGCCGTGACGTGGAAAACGTGCAGATCGGTGACCTGGTCTCGGTGCCGTTCAACGTCGCCTGCGGCCGTTGTCGCAGTTGCAAGGAACAGCACACCGGCGTCTGCCTGACGGTCAACCCGGCGCGCCCCGGCGGTGCCTATGGCTATGTGGACATGGGCGACTGGGTGGGCGGCCAGGCCGAATACGTGCTGGTGCCGTATGCCGACTTCAACCTGCTGAAACTCCCGGATCGCGATCGCGCGATGGAAAAAATCCGCGACCTGACCTGCCTCTCCGATATCCTGCCGACCGGCTACCACGGCGCGGTGACCGCCGGCGTCGGCCCTGGCAGCACCGTGTATATCGCCGGTGCCGGTCCGGTCGGACTGGCTGCTGCCGCCTCCGCCCGTCTGCTTGGTGCGGCGGTAGTGATCGTCGGCGACGTCAATCCGCTGCGTCTGGCGCATGCCAAGGCCCAGGGCTTCGAGATCGCCGACCTGACCAAGGACACTCCACTGCACGAGCAAATCGCCGACCTGCTCGGTGAGCCGGAAGTCGATTGTGCGGTCGACGCGGTCGGCTTCGAAGCCCGAGGCCACGGCCATGACGGCGCGCAGCACGAGGCCCCGGCCGATGTGCTCAACGCGCTGATGGGCGTGGTGCGGGTCGCCGGCAATATCGGTATCCCCGGTCTGTATGTCACCGAAGACCCGGGCGCGGTCAACAAAGCCGCCAAGCATGGCAGCCTGAACATCCGTTTCGGCCTCGGCTGGGCCAAGTCCCACAGCTTCCACACCGGCCAGACCCCGACGATGAAGTACAACCGTCAGCTAATGCAGGCGATCATGTGGGACCGGATCAACATTGCCGAGGTCGTCGGCGTGCAGGTGATCAGCCTGGACGACGCGCCGCGCGGTTACCACGAGTTCGACGCCGGGGTGCCGAAGAAATTTGTCATGGATCCGCACAAGCTGTTTAGCGCGGCCTAAGGAGTAGGTTGGGAAAAGGGCAGCGTTGAGCTGCCCTTTTTTATGGCCGTGTGTCCCGTCCTGCGACGCCGTTGTCACGCGTGGACCGAGCCATGATCGGTCATTTGTAGTTCGGCCCCACAGGCGCCGGCAAGTACTCCATGCTGGTGAACGAAAAAGAAATCAGCTGAGCCAATCCGTCTCGAAAGGATAGGTTGAGAGAGGGACGCAGCCATCACGAGTAATCAGCACCTGCTCTTCAAGTTTGATACCTTCCCGCCCTCCTTCTGCGGCTATACAGCTTTCGATGCAAACAGTCATGTTTTCAACGAACACACCATCGTAGCCGCCACCCTTCCAGTCCCCACCTGCATGGGCGATGGCGGGGTATTCATCGACCATACCGATGCCATGAGCAACACAACAATACCGATTCTTGTAGAACTCTTCCGGTATCTTCCATGCCTTGGAACTGAATTCATGGAACGACATTCCAGGCTTCAAAATCTCCATATTTTTCTGAATTTGTTCGTATGCAGTTTGATAAAGCCTACGTTGCTCCGCCGTTGGCGGCACATGACCAACAGTCCACGCACGGGATATGTCAGCGCAGTATCCGTACGGGCCTATCAAATCAGTGTCAAACGCAATGATTTCGCCTTCTTGCATTACCCTGTCGCTACTTTCTTGCATCCATGGATTGGTGCGCGGTCCCGACGCAAGAAGACGGGTTTCGATCCACTCACCGCCATGGCGGATATTCTCGAAGTGTAACCAGGCCCAGAGCTCATTTTCCGTCATTCCCGGACGAAGCTCTTCCGACATCCGCTTGATTCCGCGCTCACACACGGCAATGGTCCACCTGATCAGCTTGAGTTCAGCTGCCGACTTGACTGCCCGCGCCTGCTCCATGAGGGCTTGTCCCTGAAACAGTTCCACACCGTGATTATTGAGGCAAAAAACGCCTTCTGGTTCCAACTTGTCCACTGCCAAACGCATATTGCCTGAACCATGGCGCCGTAGCAGATCGACAATTTCTCCTGACCATTCAAGCGCTTTTTCTTGTACCCGGGGACCCGCACCAAAATAAGCCCAATTGATAGATGTGCGCACCTCATCGATAGCGTTCAGATGACCGCTAAGATGATCACAATTATGAAACTCCCAAAGAATGACCGCGCCGTTTGCGAACACCATGGCATATCGAGCGGCATTGTGCCCCGTCCAGACCTGCATGTTGGATGAGTCAGTGGCGTATCGAATATTGACGGGGTCATAAAGCAGAATTGCCGCGTAATCGTACTTGGCTAAAAAATCTCTAACCCGTTGGAGACGGTAGGCGCGTGCGGCCTGCAGGTCTGCGTCACTCACTGGGTTCTTCAAGGGAATTCGGGTGTCGGCATTAAGGCTCGAAGTCTTATTCATTAGTAGGCTCATCCAGGAATCCAACCACACATTGATTACTTCCTACACTCAGGTACGTTCACGCCTTTGCTTTAATCGCATACAGCCCACCGATAATCACCAACGTGGCTCCGACAACCACCCAGGTATCAGGGCGCTCGGCAAAAACGATCACACCAATCAAAGTAGCGAACACCAGAAGCGCATAGTTGAAAGGCTGCAGGGAAGAAGCGGTCGCGTATTTGAGTGCTTGAATGAAAAGAATCTGAGCAACGACTCCCGTCAATGACAGGATCCCCATCAAGAGGCCCTGGACCGGAGTCGGAGTAACCCATGCGGGCAGCCCCGCAAATGTGACTGTCAGGGCACCCACAGTTGCCATAAAGAGCATGTTCGTCGCAAAGGAATCGTGCTGGCTAATCCGGCGCGTCAGTACGTTGAACACTGCGAACGCCAAAGCAGCCAGCAGGGGGATCAGCGCCGCGAGTTCAAAAACGCCCGCGCCTGGTCGAAGGATGATCAGTGTCCCGGTGAACTCTATGGCGGCGGCAATCCAGCGCCGCAGACCTATGAACTCCCCAAGCACGGCCCCCGCCAATGCCAGTGCCATCAGCGGAAATACGGCATAGAGCGCATGCATTTCGGCCAGGCCCAAATATCGTAGCCCCACTGCAAACAGTAGGGTTTCACCTACGGCTAACAGCGCTCGAATGAGTTGGAGCCAAGGGTGCTTACTCCGAAACGACGCCTTTTCCCTACCTTGGTAGGCGGCATACCCGAGGGCAAAAACGACAAACACCCAATAGCGCATCATGACCAGTTGGGCAACCGGGAAGTCTTTGACAAGCACCTTGGTTAGTCCATCCTGGCTCGCAAAGATAAGCATTGAAAGCAGGCATAGAAAAATCCCGAGTTGGGGCCTTGCGACCCCAGGATTAGCGGCAACGGTGGGTGCAGTATTTTTTGTTCTGTCGCTCTTCAATTGCAACTCGGTCATGCCCTCCTCCTTAAAATTTAAGCGACAGCCTTTTTTTACTTCACCAATCGCATTTCTCTCGAAGGCCGGTAACCAAAATACGAGCTGTAGCATTTGCTGAAATGGCTCGGTGAAACAAAGCCGCATGCGACCAGCACATCAACCTGAGACAGCTCTGTGTGCTGAAGCAACCGCCGTGCCTCGGTAATGCGTAATTCCAGGTAATACCGTTGCGGTGTGGTACCCAGTTGTTCTTTGAACAAGCGCTCTATTTGTCGGCGGGAACGTCCGGCATAGACCGCCAGTTGGTCCATTTGCAACGGCTCTTCAAGGTTGGCGTCCATCAGCTTGACCACCTCTTTAAGGGGGGCGCTCAACGAGATGTTCTGTGTCGGTTTGATACGCCGATACCGCGACTCTTCGAAAGACAGAATGTCTTCGATGCCCTCGACAAGCGCCTTGCCGTGCAGCCCT
Organism: Pseudomonas fluorescens; assembly: GCF_000968015.1. Lineage (GTDB taxonomy): Bacteria > Pseudomonadota > Gammaproteobacteria > Pseudomonadales > Pseudomonadaceae > Aquipseudomonas > Aquipseudomonas fluorescens_W. The sequence goes on along the minus strand of NZ_LACH01000063.1, from coordinate 41,707 downwards.
TTGATCCACTCGAGGGCCATATGAAAAGCACCCGCCGGACTCGAAGCCGTGAGCCGGTCTCGATCCATGACAAATGCTTCACTGGTGACATGCGTGACTTTTGAAATTTCTGCGAGCGCGGGTCGGTGTTCGGGATGAATCGCACAACGGTACCCTTCCAACAAACCTGACACGCCCAAAAACCATGCCCCATTCCAAAGCCCGGCCAGTGTGATACCCAGTTCCGATGCCGTTTTGAGGATGCTGATCAGCTCGTGATTGACTTTGAGTTCTGTGCGATAGCCGCCGCATATGACCAACAAATTAAGGTGTTTGAGTGCTGCAACCTCCAACCTCGCATCCGGTCGAATGACCAGGCCAAGGTCGCTGTTGACCTCTCCGTCCTGCAACCCGAAGGTTCGTGAAGAGAACAACGTGGGACGCAAGAGGTTGGCAGTGACAATCGTATCGAGCGCTTGTGTAAATGCAGGCAGCGAGAAGTGCTCGAGCAGTAAAAATCCTGCCCGGGCATGAGCTGTCGGCTCACTCCGAGTCTCTTCCAGATAGCGCAGGTTTTTACCTTTCATACACCCGCTGAAATCTCGTCGTTCGATCACTTTAAGCCTCGCTTCTTTACACTGACGAACGCAGCCATTGTGCAAACCACGGTTGAATCTGCGCATCCGAAGAATCAACCGTTGGCGCCGTGACCAAACTCTTTATGCGAGCTGGAACCCGTGGGCTAGAGGGTCTTTGTCATCAACGAAAATGGTGTTGTGACCTATCACTTCAGCCCAGCCGCTGACACTTGGATTCATGCCGTCAAAGGTTCCGACTTTTACCGACGCTTCAACTTTTCCTTCGTAGATCGTACCGATCAGACTTTCGAGTCGATAAACGTCGCCGACGTTCAGCCGCCCCTTTCCGAAGAGCTGAGCCATCCGGGCCGAGGTACCGGTACCGCCGGGAGAACGATCAATAGCTTTATCGCCGTAGAACACGGCACAGCGTCCATGCACGGTTCTGCTCTGTGGTTTGTCACACCAGATGATGTGATGGACACCACTGATTCTGCTGTTCTCTGGATGCACAGGGTCACAAATGGCCGAGAGCGCTGCGCGCAGCTTCTGGCTCAACCCCACGATGTCAGCCGTCGTCTGCCCTTCGAATCCAGTCCAGCACTCCTGTGGTTCGACCACCGCGTAGAAATTCCCGCCGTAGGCGATGTCCACCGTTAACGTACCAATACCGGGTACTTCCACCACCACATCGGCGCTGTGCAGGTAGCTGGATACGTTGAACAAGCGAATCGACTCAACAAATTCGCCGCCCAGGGTGTATTCGACATCGACACGCCCCGCCGGTGTTTCAATGGCCAGTTTTCCCGGCTCACGAGGTGTCACCAAGCCTTCTTCAATGACCACGGTCGATAACCCGATGGTGCCCGCTCCACACATCGGCAGGCAGCCGCTGACTTCGATAAACAACGCACCGAAGTCGCAGTCATCACGTACCGATGGATAGATAATGACGCCGGACATGATGTCGTGCCCCCGGGGCTCGAACATCAATGCGGTGCGCACCCAGTCGTGGTCACGCACGAATATATCGCGCCGCTCCGCCATCGATACGGAGGGCATCAGCGGTGCTCCGCCCGCTACAACCCGAACCGGGTTGCCACACGCGTGCGAATCAATGCAAAAAAAGCTGCGTCTCATACTGATGCTCTTTCAAAGGAGTTTGCTGGGAGAGTGACGCTGCAACGCGCCCCGTGACAGTCGATCCAACAGCAGCGCAATAGCGACAATGGCCAGGCCCGCTCGAAGCCCCAGGCCCATCTCCATCCTGGAGAGGCCACGGGTGACTTCAGCCCCCAGACCGCCTGCCCCCACCAGACCGGCCAGCACCACCATCGCCAGCGACATGAGGATGCATTGGTTCAGGCCTACCAACAGCGTGGGTGCAGCCGTTGGCAGTTCAATTTTGAACAGAATGTCTTTAGGTGAAGCACCGGATGCCTGGCCCAACTCAAGGAGATCCTTGGGTAACTGCTTGAAGGCAAGGGTCGTCAATCTGAGCATCGGCGGGATGCCGTAAACAATCGTTGCAATGATCGCGGGCACCCGTCCCAAGCTGAACAGCATCACGGCAGGGATCAGGTAAACCCAGGGCGGCACGGTTTGCATGATGTTCAGAATCGGCAGCAACGCTTCATCTACACGCTTCACCCGGGCAGCCAGAACCCCCAGCGGGAAAGCAATGGCCACCGAGATCAGGACCGCCACACTGACGAGCGCGATCGTCTGGATGGACGCGATCCACAGGCCCGCGAACAAACAGAACGCCAACATCACCGCAGCGAAAACAGCGACCCGCTTATTGGCAAAAAAGAACGCCGCGACGACGACAATACCGATGAATAAATACGGGTGGGGAGTAAGCAGCGCTCCCTCCACTGCACCGAGTACCGCCTCAACGACCTGACTGATCCCTTTGAACAAGCCATGTAAATTCGTGTTCAGCCAATCCACGGCAGGCGCCAGGTAATCGCCTGGAGAAAATTGAATGTGCGTTGTCATTGAGATGCCCTCACCCGCGACTGTGCAGCGCTCTGCGCCAGACGATCCAGAATCATGGTCAGAATGACGATAGCGATGGCTGCGTTGATCGACTTGGCGATATCCAAAGTACGAACGGACCCGTAAATCGCCTCGCCCAAACCGCCCGAACCCACAATGCCGGCAATGACAACCATACCGAATGCCATCATCAGGCTTTGGTTAACGCCGGCCATGATGCTGGGCATGGCGAACGGTAAGCGGATCTTGAAAAACATCTGCATACCCGTCACGCCGCTGGCATCTCCCAACTCGATGAACTCCTTGGGCGTCATGCGAATCCCCAGGGAAGTCAGTCGTAGAGCTGGGGGAAGCGCGACGATAAAAGTCGCCAACAGCGCCGTGGCGGGGCCGTAGCCGAGTAGCGCAATGGCCGGTAGCAGGTAGATGTAGGGCGGCATCGTCTGGATCAAATCCAGACAAGGATCAACCACACGATCAAAAGCCGGCGCCAGACCCGCGACGACTCCCAGCGGAATGGCGACCGCCAGTGCCAACACAGTCGCAGTGAGCACCAGTGCAAGCGTACTGACTGTCTCTGGCCACAAACCGATGAGGTCGCACAGCAACAATGCCAGACCTGAGAGAATCGCGAAGCGCACGCCGACCACACGCCAGCCAATCAACGCCAGGACAATCGCCACGACGTAATGCGCTGGATAAGCGATACACCACAGCACGCCTTGGTAAAGGCCATTGAGCACCGCATTGACGGCATCGAACACGAACTCGCCATTATCTGAAAGCCATTCCAGCCCCGTATCAATGGATGCATCGAACTGACTGGAAAAATCCGGCGTACTCATGCGCACGCCCCCATTGCATTGGCAGTTGCTATGGGCGCCAATTCATTGGGAATACCTTGCACGCCCCGCAGCAGATCACGAGGGGTAACGATCCCCACCACCGTTCCGCTATCGACAACGGCAAGCGCATCGCGCTCGGACTTCATCGTCAATCCGATCAGCTCATTGATATCGGCATCAGGCGAAGTTTTGGTGAGCCTGGAGATGTCGCATGTCGGGTGTGCTGCCTTGTAGGCCTGGACCGACGTCATGACCGAGTGAGCCTTCACCAGATGCAGTCGGGAAATGCCGGCAACAAATTCCGCCACGTAATCGTCAGCGGGATTTAGCACGATCTCCTCGGCGGTGCCGACCTGAATGATGGCGCCATCCTTCATGATCGCAATGCGATCACCAATGCGGATGGCCTCGTCCAGGTCGTGTGTAATAAACACCGCGGACTTGCCCAGTTCCTTGGTCAGTTGACGGAACTCATCCTGCAACTGTCGGCGAATCAGCGGATCAAGCGCGCTGAACGGCTCATCCATCAAAATCACTTCTGGATCGGCAGTCAGTGCACGTGCCAGCCCGACCCGTTGTTGCATGCCCCCGGACAGCTCGCTGGGATAACGCGAAGTCCACTCGCTCAATCCAACCTTCGCCAACGCCTGCTCGGCCACTTTGTAACGTTCAGCCTTGCCCACACCCTGCACTTCCAGGCCAAACGCGGTGTTCTCAAGAACCGTACGGTTAGGCAGCAAGGCAACGCTTTGAAAGACCATACCGATGTGACGCGCCCTCACCTCTCGCAACTGTGCCGGCGACAGGGATGAAACGTCTTTGCCTTTGACCAGCACCTTCCCCGAGCTAGGGGTGATCAGCTTGTTCAGCAACCTGATAAGGGTGGATTTGCCACTGCCGGACAAACCCATGATGCAAAAAATTTCCCCCCGGCGAACCTGGAGACTGACATCGGAAACCCCGACCACGCAGCCGTAGTTTTGCAGGATCTGGGTCTTTGAAAGACCCTGCTGGACAACCGCATCCATGGCTGCCGGTGCATTTTTACCGAAGATTTTCCAAACCGACTGGCAATCTACCAGCACTTCGTCAGTATTAATTGTGGCCATTGTCATTTCGCAATCCATCGAACCAGTTGTTTGCTGGTTTCTTTAATTAATCAAAGGGCGGCAGTGGCAAACAAACACAACTTAATAGTTCTTGATATTTCCCCAACGATTTACAAGATCGGTATGACTATCAATCCAACCCTTGATAGCCTCGTCCATGGTCTTGCCATCCTTGACTTCAGCATTCATCGCGGTGATGTCCGTGATAGGCACATAAACGCTGGCCATTAGTTCACGCGCACGCGGATTGGCTTCAGCGAAGCCTTTGTGTCCGATCCAGTAATAACCCTGCAATGGCGGGAAGACCCCTTTTGGATCTTTCAAGAATTTAAGATCAAATTTCTTGGTCATCCACGATGGATCCCAGACGGTTACAGCCACCCATTCTTTGCGGTCGACTGCCGACTTTAAAGCTGCGGTCATGGCGGAAGTACTGCCTTCGACCAGCTTGAGCTTGATGTCGTAAGCTTTGACAACGTTGTTCGCGTCACTCATCAAACCTGAACCAGGCTCGATGCCTATGATTCTGTTCCCCAGTTTGTCCGCGTTTGCATTCAGCTGTTCGATGGAGTCGATGTCCACGTAACTGGGTACTGCCATGCCCTGATAAAGACCATAGGAGACCGGTGACAGCTTCTCGATTTTGTTTTTATTCTTTTTCCAGTAATCGGCTGCAGCGTAATCAGTCTGGGATGCCAACACTTGAATATCCCCTTTGCTGAGTGCAGCGTAGGCGATACCCCACTCGGAAAACTCCACCACTTTTACGGTATATCCAGCGTTCTCGAGTACCTTCTTGGTAATGCCGGTGATAGGCACCAAGTCCTCCCAAGACATGGTGCCCATTACTATGTTTTTTTCTTCAGCGTGTGCCTGCAAACTCATCATGCCCACAAGCGCGAGCGCGCAGAATGCCTTCCAGATATTTCGCATGGATTATTCCGTTCTTATTAGTGACTTGTTAAACGGCCTTTATTGGAAAAGCCGACAACTTAAATTTGTTAACCTTCTCGCCCGGCCCAAAACTCATGCCAGCGAATAACCGAACTGACGCCCAGTTTCGTTATTATCTTGGGTGGTAGCTTGCTGGGGCCTGGTGCGTGACTGAAGCTATCGAGAAACTCCGAAGGCGTGCCCGATGCCAACTCCGCAGCCATCACACCTGCCAGGGTACTTTTCACAGTACCCAGTCCATTTTCGCAGCAAGCCGAGTACAGGTTTTCTTCAATCTCGCCAAATGCAGCGGCGCTGTTACGACTTAGGCACAGGCGGCCGGCCCAACTGAATTCCAATGCAGTGGATTTCAACTCGGGAAAGCGCGCATCCAGGGAATGTCGCTGTTCTTTGGCCACTGCAGCTACACGCTCTGGAGTAACCTGGATACTCGGGTCATAGGTGAACTTTGTCCGAATGACAATTCGCGAGAGACCGTCTGAAGAGATCTTGCGAACGGTCGCTCCCATTGGGTCCGCTGGCAGCAAAGCCCACTTGGCTTTGCCCGTCACCTCTTTCCTGAATGCATCTTCACTGTACGCTGCCGTCATGGAGGCGTAAGTGAAGACGTGCAGCAGGCGTCCTTGATAATGGCCAAAGTCTTCTATGTGGCCGTTAACCCCCAAGATGACTTTGGGAGCGTGCACCGTCCCGTTATGAGATCGAGCGCTCCAACCGCGTCCCTGCTTGGTCAATTCAATAATGGGAGAGCGTTCGAACAGCGTGATTTTCCCTTCGAGCCCTGCTGCCAGGTCTCGGATGTATTGCGCGGGTTGAATCATCACTGCGCCGGGCGTGTAGATCCCACCGTTGTAGTAGGTGGACCCGGTGATTTCGCGCATTTGCGCGGCATCAAACATCTCGAACTTCTCGCCAATGCGCTCAAGGGATTTGGCGTAATTGACGTTCAGCTTCAATCCCCGCTCAGTGGCGGCCGCGTTGATCTTCCCTGAAGGGTCGAAGGTGTCGGCAGACATGCCGTACTCCCGCGCGGCTTCAGCGGCAAAAGCAATCGCAAAACGATTTTGCGTGATTTCCAGTGCCGTTGCAGACTCGCTCGCCACGGAGTATTCGCCGGACGACAGACTGTGCGGCACATCAATCATGAAACCAGAGTTTCTGCCCGCCGGCCCCTTGGCGACTTCATGAGCATCGACCACAACAATGCTGTCACCCGGGTGTAACTGTGAAAGTCTGCGAGCGGCGGACAGGCCGGCAAAACCGGCACCGATAATCAGCCAATCCGCCGTCACATTTCCATCAAGCATGCGGACAGGCGCAGTGCGTGCGGAAATCGCCTCCCAACCTGAAACCCCGGTGTCTACCGGCAGGCGCTTGATGGTATGGGTGCTCATTTTTCGGTCTCTTCGTCCGACCGATCAGACACATCGATCCAGATTGTTTTGATTTCGGTGTATTGGTCATGGGCGAAGATGGATTTGTCCCGACCACCGAAGCCTGACTCCTTGTAGCCACCGAATGGTGTCGATGCGTCACCCTCGCCAAAGCAGTTGACGGTGACGATGCCCGCGCGAATTTCCCGCGACAACTTGATCGCGCGACGCAAGCTGGCGGTGTAAACCGAGGCCGCCAGGCCGTATACCGTGTCATTGGCCAGCGCAATGGCTTCGGAGATCGTGTTGAACGTGGTGACCGAAAGGATTGGGCCGAAGATCTCTTCCTGGAACAACCGGCTATTCCGATCCACACCGTCTATCACCGTCGGTTCTACGAAGGCACCGTCTTTGGTTGCGCCGCCATACACGACTGCAAGCTTCCCGGCGGTGGCGTGCTCAAGGTACGACTTCACTTTTGCGAAATGCTCTGGGCTGACCAGCGACCCTACGCGGTTCTGCGGATCGAGTGGGTCACCCATCTTCCATTCGCGGATGTAGGCGCCCATTCGCTCCAGCAGTTCGTCTTTAACCGACGCATGGACGATCAGACGTGAAGTCGCGGAGCAGTTTTCGCCCATGTTCCAGAACGCGCCATTGACGACATGCTGAGCGACGAGATCCAGGTCTTGGGCATCGTCCATCACCACGGCCGGATTTTTTCCGCCGCACTCAAGGACGATGCGTTTCAGGTTCGAATCGGCGGCGTAATGCAGGAAACGGCGGCCGGTCGCGGTGGATCCGGTGAAGCTGACCATGTCGACATCGTTATGCAAACCGATTGGCTCACCAACGTCTTTGCCCGTGCCGGTGACAATGTTAAGGACACCAGCGGGTATACCGGCTTCAAACGCCAACTGAGCGACACGCAACGTGGTCAGCGAGGTTTGTTCTGCGGGTTTGACGATGACCGAACAGCCCGCAGCGAGCGCCGGGCCGATTTTCCAGGCCAGCATCAGCAGTGGGAAGTTCCAGGGCAATACGCAGCCCACCACGCCGATCGGCTCCCGGACCACCATGGTCAGCGCGTCGCTGCCAACCGGTGCTGTGTTGTCATAAATCTTGTCAATCAGTTCTGCGTGCCAGCGGATCGTGTGGATGGTGTCCGGGATGTCGACCAACTGACATTCACTGACCGGTTTACCGCTATCGAGACTTTCGAGGACGGCCAGTTCGTATTGATGGCTTTCAAGCAGGTTTGCAAACTTCAACAGAACCGCTTTGCGCTCTCGAGGAGAAATAGATCTCCAGCGTCCATCCTCAAAGGCCTCCTTGGCATTGCTCACCGCGAAGTCGACATCATCGGACGAACAAGCTGCGACGTCGGTCAAAAAGTCACCGGTCGCCGGATTGTTCGTGGCAAAGGTTTTGCCAGAGATCGCGGGTTTAAACGCGCCATTAATGAACGCCTTCGATGGCAACGAAATGTCTTTGGCCAGAGCGGCATACTCGGCCTTGCTCAGAAGATCACCCATGGCTGGCTCCCGAAGAAATGTTGGCTACGTTACGTTTGAGTTCAGTAATGACCGACGCGAAACTCTGCTTTTCGTCCGCTTCAAGTGGCTGCAATGGCAGGCGCACGTTACCGACTTTCAATCCCGCAACTTCGCAGCCGTACTTGATCGACTGCACGAACTTGCCACCGTCCAAAGCATTCATCAGCGGCATCATCGCCGACATGATTTGACGGCCTTTGTCGAAGTTCTTTTCGATCACGCAGGCTTCATAAAGCGCAACGTGTTCCTTGGGCAGGAAGTTGGAGCCTGCGCACACCCAACTGCGAGCGCCCCAGGCAAAAAACTCGAGGGCCTGGTCGTCCCATCCGCAGGACAAGGCGATGTTCGGGAACTGCCGGGCCAGCATATGCACCTGGCCCATGTCGCCAGAACTTTCCTTGATGGCGACGACGTTTTTCGATTGGCTGACACGCGTGAAATACTCTTCATCCATCGAAACGCACATACGCCCCGGATAGTTGTAAAGCATGATGGGTAAATCCGCTGCGCGATCGATAGTGAGCGCGTGAATCGCGTTTTCCTGTGAGGTTGGCAGCGCGTAAGGCGGGGACGTGACGAGAATGGCGTCCGCTTTGATCGATTTGGCATCCTTGGCGTACTGAACCGCATCTTCGGTACGAATCGCCCCGGTACTGACGATCAGTTGCACCCGAGTGCCGATCACATCTTTGGCGTAGGCCGCCAACTCGGTGCGTTCTTCGGAAGTCTGCGCATAATACTCGCCGGTCGACCCGCCGATAATAATGCCGTGCACCTTCGCCTCAATCAGCGACTCCAAAACTTCCGAATACACATTCCAGTCAATCTCCCCGTCCGAGTTATAAGGAGTTACTGCTGGCGTATAAATACCTTCAAATTTCAAGATAAATGCTCCGAATGCGAGTTAGGTGGAAGATAAACGAGCGCGTCAGCTTTGATGCCTTGAGGCGCGATAAAAATCTCCATGTTTTCACGGGACAGTTCCCAATGCTCAAACACGAGATCAACTACGGCACTTTCATCACGCCGTTCAATGGCTTCAATAAAAGCGTCATGATGTCCGGCAGATTGCTCGAGTCGTTTCTCCATGCCCCTGTTTTGAGGGCGAAAAAACGTATCTCTCGAATATCTATATAACCTTCGCCAGCCAAACGTCTGAACACCTCCAGAGGTTGTTTTGCCGACTAGCACGGTTAACTGTTGAATCCAGACTGGCATGGGCCAAGAAGACGGTCAATAGAGTGTATTTCCAGCGTATACATTTCTAGAGGGGTGCTTTACTCGTCCTGAAAAATATTTTTCCCTTTATTTTCAACGATTTAAAATTTCCTCATCGGGGCCGCGACGTCAATTGATAACATTTGTTTATGCATTGATAAGAGTAAATGTTTCTTGTTGATACATGATTGCCATCGTAGCCTTACAACAGCGATATTCTACCGACGAATTGGATAAGAGAATTTCTCGTACATTCGTTCCATTAGTTGGAATTTATTTGCACTGGCTCGAATAAGGAGCTGTAGAAAAACTGCTATTGATGCAAACATCGGCATTACAGGAATGCCTGCATTAGTAAGGACTTGAACGAAATGAGTGCACGGATGGCACCACCATCCAAGAAGGCACATTTTTCGTAAGACGCTTCCTGGACGTGGCAAAACGTTCCGGTTCGCGGATAGAAGCAGCACGGTTTGATGGGCTTGCATCCACAGACGGTACTGCGAACTCAAGACCGTTTGGCCTCACCTCGCTGAGCAGGCTGAACGTGTCGCCCCCTTGGTATTTTGGAGTGTGTTGACCGTGAGCACTAAATCGGCAGTTTCAAATCTAATCGCGCAGCGCAAGCCTGACCACGCGCTGCCAGGTGCCCTTTATAGCGATCCAGACGTTTACAGGCAGGATCTGGAACAGATCTGGCACAAAAGCTGGATCTTCGCAGGGCACACATTTGAGCTGGAGAAGTCGGGTCAGTACCTGTCGCTGCAAATCGGCGATTACCCTGTCGCGGTCGTCCGTGGTGGCGACAAACAGATTCGTGCCTTCCACAACGCCTGCCGCCATCGCGGTTCCAAGGTGTGCCCGGAAGCAAGCGGCAAAGTCGCCAAACTGGTGTGCCCTTACCACAAATGGACATTCGAGCTGGACGGCAGGCTGCTTTTCGCCGGGAACATGGGGGAAGATTTCGACAAGTCTCAGCATGGGTTGAAATCCGTGCATTGTGAGGTCGTCGAAACGTACATCTATGTGTGCGTTGCAGATGTCGCCCCAGACTTTTCGTCGTTCAGAAAATCCGTCACCCCTTTCGTTGCGCCTCATAACCTGGACGACTGCAAAGTCGCGTTTGAGTCGAACATCATCGAGAAAGGTAATTGGAAACTGGTTTTCGAGAACAACCGTGAGTGCTACCACTGCGATTGTACTCACCCGGAATTGATGCACTCATTCGTCGACAACCCGTCAGTGGGTGGCGCCGGCGGCGATGAAGATCTCGAACTCAAAGAGCACTGGGATCGCTGCGAGGCGGCAGGTCTGCCTAGCCGATTGGTCATGGATGATGAAGGTCGTTTCCGAATGACGCGCATCCCCCTGTTCTCGGGGGCCGTCAGCTACACAATGGATGGCAAGCCTGCGGTCGCTGGCCGGTTGGACACGACCGGTGAAGCCAACATCGGTGCGCTGCTTTATTTCAACTACCCATCAACCTGGAACCACTTTTTGGGCGATCACGCGCTGAGCTTCCGCGTTCTGCCCATCGGTCCAGGCGAGACGCTGGTCACTACAAAATGGATCGTCAAAAAAGACGCGCAGGAAGGTGTCGACTACGACATCGATCGCCTGACCAAGGTTTGGCTTGCAACGAATGACCAGGATCGCACCTTGGTTGAAGGGGCACAGGTCGGCGTCAGCTCCCCAGCTTACGAGCCAGGCCCATTGTCGGTGGCCAGCGAAATTGGTGTGTGTCAGTTTGATGATTGGTACTGCAAAACGATGCTTGAACAGCTCAATGACACGATCCCGTTAAGATCTGTCGGCTAAGCGCAACACTGCCGGTGGTGAGAACCACGAATGATCACCACCGGCATCCCCTTCAGTTCTGCTTTGAGAAATACCTGTTGGCTGTCAGCTTCCAGCCCCTTTCAAATAATAAGGATCTTCAGATGCCCGTCATCCGTGTCTCTTGGTTCAATGATAAGACGGACGCCATCAAGGCAGAGGTCGCCGCAGAACTGACAAACGTGCTGGTGCAGAAAACCGGCGTGGACAAGAAATGGGTATACGTAATCTTCGAAGATGTGAAACCAACAGACTGGGCTGTCGCCGGGGAAATTTTCAGTCCTCCTGCTTCGTCCGATTGATTCACACCGTCAAACCTCTCCCCCTCCCCGCAACCCAAGTCACCACTCAGCCACTGGCCGCGCTCCTTTCTACTAAACAGCTCAGGAAAACTGGGCCAGAATCCAGTCGCGTAGCCGGCAACAGGCGTCGTCATTGATCCGGTCTTCACGAAATGTCAGATAGTGCTGACTTTCATGGAGAACCACTTCCTCTTCGATCGGCCGAATCAGCGTGCCGTTTTCGATCAGGTTTGCAACCAGGTGATTCCATCCCAGCGCTACGCCCTGATGGGTCAACACCATGCTGATTACCAGGTTGTAGTCATTCGCGTTGAAAACGTGAGGGCTGTCGTGGGGGCGTTTCTCGATATCAACATCGTGATAAGCCAGCCAAACGCCCCAGTCAACGTGCTCCGCTACCTGGGATCTGCCATAGGGGCTGAGATTGAGCAAAACCCCGTCGCGTAATCCTTCCAGGCTGGACAGCTCAGGGTGCTCCGCTTTGTAACGAGGTGTGCACACCGGGTAGATGACGTCATGAAACAACGGATAACTGCGGTAGCCATCCTGAATCCTGGCCATTTTGGTGATGAAGATGTCCGGAGTTACACCCGGCTCCATCGACAAAAAGTTTTGAGTAGTTACCAGATTGAGGTCGATGTCTGCGTTCTTGGTAAAAAACCCCGGCAGTTTCGCTGCGAGCCAGAGGGCTGAAAACGCGGGAGAACAGCAAAGCGTCAACGTGCGCTTGCCTGCATTGTTGGTGCGAATGCGCTCCGCCGCTTGGGAAATGTTGACGAAAGATATCTGTGCCGCATCAAAAAAGATGGATCCGGCTTCCGTCAACTCGACTGCTCGCCCCACCCTCTTGAAGAGATCCACCCCAAGGTACGCCTCAAGCTCCCGAATCTGACGGCTGATTGCCGCTTGAGTAACGCACAGCGCTTCAGCCGCACGCGTAAAGCTCTGATATTTGGCGGCGGCTACGAATGACTTCACTGCTTTCAGAGACGGCATTTTCAGCAGCGTCATGTCTGGATCGATGTGCTTAACCATAACCTAGAGTATTGAATATCCGGTTCGGGGCCCTTTGGAGGGCCGTTAGGGACGAGATCGGCGGGAGGATTCCACCTAGAGCTTATGCTGGAGCGTAGCTGAAACACAGGGTCTAAGACAGGGCCAGTGGCAGTCGTCTTCGCAACTAGCACTGCCGCAGTCGCAAATTGACATAATCAAATGATTGATAACATCACGTTATTGATTGGCTGGAAGAAATGTTGTTAGACGCTGACTCTATTAGGTAATAACTTGGCTCTCAAGGAACTGCTTAATTCAGCGCCGATAAAACAAAAATAATAAACATCCATAATAAAGAGGATGGTCACAATGACTAATTCCCAACCTTTCTCCCAGCTTGACTGCCCCCACAAGCACCGCCTTAACTGATCAAGATACGTACACCTAAATTCTTGATCTTACGTCGTAATTGCAGCAGGAGGGGTTATGAGTCTTGGTGACGAGATACTCTCGGTAAAAAACATTTACAAAGTCTTTGGTGCTCAGCCAAAGCTCGCGATGGAGATGCTGGCTCGCGGTGCTGACAAGAATGAAATTTTCAGCAAAACCGGTCAAGTCGTTGGCGTTTTTGATGCCAGTTTCTCCGTAAAACGTGGAGAGATCTTTGTCATCATGGGGCTTTCCGGTTCCGGGAAGTCGACGATGGTCCGGTTGTTCAATCGACTGATCGAACCGACCTCCGGAACAATCCATCTCAACGGCCAGGAAATCACCGGTCTGTCGGATGCTGATCTTCTCAGCGTTCGTCGCAAAGACATGAGCATGGTGTTTCAGTCGTTTGCCCTGATGCCCCACATGAGTGTGATCGACAACGTTGCTTTCGGCCTGGAAATCTCGGGTGTCGAGGAAAGTGAACGGCATAAACGTGCACTCGAGGCACTCAAACAGGTGGGGCTCGATGGCCACGCCTACAGCTATCCGCACCAACTGTCCGGCGGTATGCAACAGCGGGTAGGCCTGGCCCGAGCGCTGGCCAACGACCCCGCCATCCTGCTGATGGACGAAGCCTTCTCGGCACTCGACCCGCTGATTCGCCACGAAATGCAGGGCGAACTGATCCGCCTGCAGGCAGAACAGCATCGCACCATCATCTTCATCTCCCATGACATTGACGAGGCGATTCGCATCGGCCATCGCATTGCGATCATGGAGGGTGGCCGGGTAGTTCAGATCGGTACCCCGCAAGAGCTGCTTTGCAACCCCGCGAACGATTACGTCAGAGCTTTCTTTAAAGGCTTTGATGCCTCGAAGATCCTCAAGGCGGGTGATGTTGCCAAAATTTGCGCAGAGCATCCGTACGCCATGGATCAATCCACTCCTACGCTGCGCGACGATGTACTCCTGCAGGACGTCTTTCACATCGTTGCTGATGCCGTTAATCCAGTTGCCGTGCTGGATCGCCAGGGTGTGTTCAAAGGCACGATCTCCAAGAGCCTACTGCTTCAGACAATGAGCCGACACTAATAGGCTCTATTTGCTGGCTTGCCAGGCTCGGACATTCAGGTGATGACATGAACGAATTCAATTTTCTAGACCCATTTCAATCCATCAACGTCCCTTTGGGCCAATGGGTAGAAGTTGCCCTGAACTTTCTGGTTCATAATTTCCGCGAGGTTTTCCGATCGATAAGATGGCCAATCGACCAGGTACTTAATGGCATTCAGTTCGGCTTGTTGGCTATTCCTCCTTCAATATTCATTATTATTGCAACGCTCTTCGGCTGGCAGGTAGGAGGGAAAAAGATAGGAATACTTTGTTTCGTCACCCTCACCCTCTTAGGAGTGATCGGCGTATGGAATGACGCCATGATCACCCTCGCCCTGGTGCTCACTTCACTGTTTTTCTGTGCAGTTATCGGCATACCGCTGGGTGTCCTGTGTGCCCGTAGTGACCGACTGGAGATGCTTCTACGTCCGGTACTCGACGCCATGCAAACGCTGCCTGCGTTCGTATATCTGGTACCCGTCGTGATGCTGTTCGGTATCGGCAACGTACCGGGTGTACTGGTCACGATCATCTTTTCGGTAGCACCACTGGTCAGGCTCACCAACCTGGGCATTCGCCAGGTACCGGAAGACAAGGTTGAGGCGGCCCGTGCTTTCGGATGCACCCCACGCCAGATGCTGAGGCGGGTTCAACTTCCTCTAGCTGCACCGACGATCATGGCAGGTCTGAATCAGGCATTAATGTTGTCACTTTCCATGGTGGTGATCGCATCAATGATTTCGGTTGGCGGGTTGGGAATGATGGTACTTCGCGGGATTGGCCGCCTTGATATGGGCCTGGCAACCGTCGGTGGATTGGGGCTGGTGTTGCTGGCGATTTTCCTCGACCGACTGACCCAGGCAATGGGCGAACGCAGTAACAGGGCAACCAAAGGTGAGCACTGGTACCAGACAGGCCCGGCGGGGGTCATTTATCGCCTGAAGAGAAAAGACACTGTCACGAAAATAGAAGTCAGTCCCAAAGAAAGCTAACTCCGCTAAGCGGCGCGTCGTGAACCAAAAGAAATGCCAACTTCTTAATCCAGCCAAGGCAAACGATAATGAACTTCACAACCTTCGGAATAAAACAGAAATTCATTCACTCTGTGGCGCTTTTAGTACTAGCGGTTTCCCCTGTTTTCGCATCAGCCGCCACGGCTCAGGAGCCCGGAAAAGGGGTATCAATCACCCCAATTTTCCCGTCAATTGCCGAAGAGCGATTTCGCGGAGAGATTGCAATGGCGGGTCTCAAGGAGTTGGGCTACGACGTTGAGACGCCTAAGGAAACCGAATACTCCACCATGATGATTGCGATTGCCAATGGTGACGCTGATTTCTCGGTTCATCTGTGGGAGGAACTACACAAATCTTTCTATGCGAAGGCCGGCGGCGACGAAACGATGGTGAAAACCGGCGCGATTATGCCGGGCGTACTACAGGGCTACATGATCGATAAGAAAACAGCTGACGAGTATCACATCACCTCTCTCGATGATTTGAAAAAGCCAGAAATTGCCAAGCTGTTCGATAGTAATGGCGACGGTAAAGCCGACCTGACAGGTTGCAACCCTGGTTGGGGCTGCGAGCTGGTCATTGCCCACCATATGAAAGCCTATGGCCTGGAAAAGACCGTTTCCAATAACCAGGGCTCCTATTTTGCCCTGATGGCCGACACCATTGCTCGTTACAAAGAAGGCAAGCCGATTCTCTATTACACCTGGGTACCTCAGTGGATCTCCGGTGTTCTGGTCGAAGGTAAAGATGTGGTTTGGTTAACCGTGCCACGTACGGATCTTCCAGGTGGTAAAAACGATACCAACACTACCTTCAATGGCAAAAACCTTGGTTTCGCGGTAGACAGTGTCAGAGCGGTCATCAACAAAGAGTTCGCCGAGAAAAACCCGGCGGCCGTGAAGTTCCTGTCTGAAATGCAGATCTCTACCGACGATGAAAGCGCGCAAAATCTGAAAATGCACAATGGTGAAAAAAGTGCAGCTGACATCACCCGGCACGCCAAAGAATGGATCGCGGCCCATCGCGCGAAATACGACAGCTGGCTGGCAGACGCACGCGCCACTGCTAATACCGCCACCGCAAAAAATTAATCCCTTCTTTTAAGACTGAGTAAAAGGTTGCCCTTCCCCGGGCAACTTTTTATCCGTTTGGACGTTCATCATTCAGGAATCATGAAATGCAGTTGTATTCATTCGTCCAGAATTTCAGTTACAAGGACGCGCCCCTGCATACACGCGAGTTGGTTAAAACTTGCCTGCTCGACATCATTGGTGTGGCCGCCGGTGCTCGCGACAATCAAACCAGCGTGATGCTCAAAACCTACGCTGACACCCACTACTCTGCCAACAAGCTGTCCAGCCGCCTTTGGTTCGACGGCAGAGCCGTACATCCATTGGGCGCGGCGTATGCAGGCGGTTTCTGCGTTGATAGCCTGGATGCACATGAAGGTCACTTCACCTCCAAGGGGCATGCGGGTGCAACCGTTGTCCCGGCCATTGTCGCATTGGTTGACGCGTATCGCAGTCAGGGCAAAGACATCAGCGGCGAGGAATTCCTCAGCGCACTGTGCATTGGTTATGAGACCGCCTTGCGTGCGGGCCAGGCATTAATGGCCACTGCCCCGGAATATCATGCTTCAGGTGCCTTTTCCGGGATCGGGGTCGTTTGCGCCGGTGCCCGCCTGCTGAAGCTTGATGAAACGACATTCCGTCATGCGCTGGGTATCGCGGAATACTTTGGCCCCCGGTGCCCGATGATGCGCCTGGTAAGCTTTCCGACGATGTTGCGTGATGCCCACGGCGCCGGGGCTTATGCCGGACTGAACGCACTACTGATGGCACAGCTCGGTGTCACTGGCGCTCCAGCCGCCACCGTTGAACCTTTGGAGATTTCCACTTTCTGGCAGGACATCGGAACTCGTTGGGAGATCGACGAGCAATATTTCAAACCGTGGCCGGTATGTCGCTGGGCGCAACCGGCGCTCACAGCCATGACCGATTTAATGCGAGCACATCCAGCCATCACTGCTGAGTTGATCGAGACCATTGATGTCGAAACCTTCCACGAGTCTGTGTGCTTGCAGGGGCATTTTCCGAAGAATGCGGACGAGGCCCAGTATGCGCTAGCGTTCCCCTTGGCTGCCTTGATCGTTCGCGGAAAGCTGGGCCCTAAAGAGGTCACCGGGGATTCCATTCATGCGCCAGACATCTTGAGTATCAGCGAGAAAATAACCCTTCATGAGGCGCCTGACCTGTCCGCCAGGTTCCCGGAGGAAATTCTGTCCCGCGTCACGGTTACCCTGAAAGACGGCACGCGTCTTACGAGCCCTACCGCGACGGCCAAGGGCGACCCCGGCAACCCTATGTCGAGTGACGAATTCGCTGCTAAATACCATTTACTGGCTGATGACAGTTTGGGAACCACGCTCAGCAATGCCATCAAAAACAGTGTTGAAGCATTGCCCGGTAGTGATGACTGCCAATCATTCTTTGATTTGTTGCTGTCTGCTCCAAAAACCGCTGCCTGGATTTAGCAACGGTTTTTAGCTATTCGTTCAGGTGTCAAAGAGGATTTATGCCATTCGTATTCGAGAGCGTGCTCAAAGACAAAAACATGGGGTACTCCTATACGGCGGAGAAACCAATAAAGCCGCAGGCGGTGACTCGTGTAGCTTTCGTGCTTTTGAACAATTTCTCGATGATGTCATTTACCGGCGCTATCGATGCACTGGTGACCGCCAACCTGATTAGCGAGACACCGGCATTTGAGGTGTTGACAGTCGGCATCAAGAGCCGTCTGGTCATGAGCGATCTGGGAATTGCGATTTCGGCAGACCTGGAGCTATCACAACTTCCGGATCGTATCGACGTTCTCATCGTCGCCGGTGGTTTGCGAGTGAAGCTGATTAGCGACCCGCTATTACGGCGCAAGCTGCGTAACGTCGCCTCCCTTGGCGCGACCATGGGCGGTTTGTGGAACGGGGCATTTTTTCTGGCGGAAGCTCAGCTAATGGACGGTGTCGAGTGTGCTTTCCATCCAGACGGGCGAGCGATGATGGAGGATGTTTTTCCCAAGGTGCTGGTCTCTTGTCGAACGCACGTAATCGATCGAAACCGTATCACGTGCGCCGGCGCCAGCAGCTCGTTACGAATGATGCTGGAACTCATCACCGCCAAACAAGGCGTGTCGCTGACCCATGCTGTCGAGGAAATTCTCAGTTGCGATCAAACCTCTGAAGTCTCTGGGATATCGACTGTCATTGTTGACTCTGACCCCACCTTGCCACAAACCCTGAAGCTCGCTTTAGAACTGATGCAAAAGAACATCGAAGAGCCGCTATCGATCGATGAGCTGGCTGAATGTGTGAACATTTCCCGACGGCAATTGGAGCGTCGCTTCTGTCGTTTCGTGGGCGCCACGCCCACACGCTACTACCTTGAGCTGCGCTTGACTCGAGCACGCCAGCTTATTCTGCAGAGCAATCGGCCAATCACCGATATCGCGATTGCGACCGGCTTCTGTAGTTTCGCCAACTTCCATATGCGTTTTCGTGACTTCTTTGGCGTCGCGCCAAGCAGTTATAGAGCAACGTATGAGCGCAGGCGCTAGGTGTTCCGAAACCCAGGCCCGCCAAAAACACACAAGAAACCCGTACTGTCTAAGCCGAACAAACGATGGCTAGCATCATCGATAAGGATTACCGAGAATTATGAATGCTCCATCGCCGGTGTTGGTACCCACGGCTAACTACAGCGAGCGGATGTCTACTCGCATCGCCTTCCTTATCGCGGGTTTACTCATGTCCGCATGGGCGCCTCTGGTCCCATTGGTGAAAGCCCGCGCCGGCCTGGACGATGGTGGCCTGGGGTTGCTGCTGCTTGGCCTGGGCGGTGGATCTATTGTGGCCATGCCTTTCGCAGGTTATCTCACTGCACACTATGGATGCCGCCCGGTCGTCATCTGGGCGACGATTGTCTTGTGTGCCGTTCTTCCGCTGTTGAGCACCGTAGTGTGGCTACCGGGCCTGGTCATCGCTGTCATTATCTTCGGTGCCAGCATGGGGATGCTTGATTGCGCCATGAACATACAGTCCGTCATCGTCGAGAAAAACAGCGGCCAGGCACTTCAATCCGGCTTCCATGGCCTTTACAGCGTCGGAGGCATATTGGGCGCCGGGGCGATGACCGCTCTTCTGACCTTGGGCCTGCATCCGTTGATTGCTGCGCTCTGCATCGTTGCCACCGTTTTGGGAGCACTTTACAAGGCAGCGCCTGCTTTTCTGACTTATGGCACTGAACGGGGTGGACCCATGTTCGCGGTGCCCAGGGGCATCGTGCTGTTCTTAGGGGCGCTCTGTTTCATCGTCTTCCTCACTGAAGGCGCAATCCTCGACTGGAGCGCGGTTTTCCTGGTCTCGAGCCGAGGGTTAGAGCCGAGCATCGCCGGCTTGGGCTACGCATCCTTCGCCGCTGCGATGACGGTGGGCCGCCTGACAGGAGATGCCATCGTCAGCAAACTAGGTGGCGTGCGCGTCGTTGCGCTTGGCGGACTCTGCGCAGCCGCAGGCATGATCGTGTCGCTTGGAATCGACGGCTGGGCCGCGTCCCTGATTGGCTACGCTCTGGTCGGTGCTGGATGCTCAAACATTGTCCCTGTGCTCTTTACTGCTGTAGGCCGCCAGCAACGTATGCCACAGGCGGTAGCCATCCCTGCTGTGATCTCGATGGGCTACGCGGGGATCCTGATAGGTCCCGTATTTATCGGGGCGGTCGCCCATCTGAGTACCTTGTCATTCGCTCTTGGCTGCGTAAGTGTTCTGCTGGTTTTTGTCAGTGCGACAGCTCGATTACTTCGAAATTAACGGATCTTTTCAGACGTAATTTCTGCATTGCCCATTGTGAACGGGCTCAGTCGTTCAGAAAGCCTGGAGAAATCACGAAGGATGTATCACTGAATTATCAAAGGGACCTGCCAAGTATGTACAAGAGGTAAAACGTCATGCAGTTGTACCCACAGATGTCGGAACAAGAACTCCTGATACAGGGAGTGGTGATGCGGGAGGCACTTGTGCGAATCCTGGCCCGGCATTCTCAAGTGAGTGGTGTTGATGGCGTGGATGCAGAAATCTGTGTTCGCTCATTGAGCAATGCGCACCTGGACATCGGCTTGCCTCCCTTCTCGGGCGCCTCCCTGCCCGCTTGCCTGGAACCCACGGTAACGCAGGCATTGGCTGATGCTCCCCGAACGGAACGGGACTTCAAGATTCTGCTGTCGGCTCTTGAGGCCCTGCTGTCCAGCAGTCGCTGGATAAGGCGATCCGCTTCAGAAGGGGACGATGCTGCTTTCGAAGAAAAGCACCGACATGCGCTGATTCTCGGCAAGGGCGCACTGCTTGAATGTTCGACTATGACAGTGGGGTTGGCGGTCATGGAGCCCGAACTTTGCTATCCGTACCACAAGCATCCACCTGCAGAGTTTTATGTCGTTTTATCGGAAGGTCACTGGTACCGAGAAGATGTCGGCTGGTGGAATCCCGAGCCAGGCGGCGTAGTGTTCAACCCACCCTCCGCTGTCCATTCCATGAGGTCAACCGACAAGCCGTTGCTGGCACTTTGGGAACTTTCTTATGCAGTGGATTGATGCACCGACAATCAGCAAACTGCTCGACTATCCAAGCTTATGTACCGCAGTCACCCAGGCACATAGAGAACCGCCCCCCGTCATCGCCGATCTGAGTCTGGAGCCCCTGGTAGCAGGTACCGGTGACATGGCAGGCTCACTCATCGAGGCATTCACCGCATTGAGACCGTCATTGCGCCAGGTTCGTATCTGGAACCGCAGTAGATCTCGCGCAGAGAAACTGGCTGCCGACCTTCAAATACCCGGTGTTGAACTTACTGTTGTCGATGATCTCGACGCGGCATTACCTGCGGCTGAAGTTAGCTGCGCCGCAACCATGAGCGACCAGCCGTTGATCCGTGGCGCCCAGGTTGCACCGGGCACACATGCGTGAAGCTGATAACGATGTCCTGATTCGCGGCCAGCTCTATGTGGACTACCGACCTACTGCCCTGGCGAGTGGCGAGTGGCGAGTTCCAGCGTCCGTTAGCGTCAGGCGTGATCTCGGTGGACGATATATTTGGCGATCTCTTTGATCGGTGCGATTGCTCGCGCCCCGAAGAAAAGACAATTCGATCAGTGCCGCCATTCCCGAACGAGCCACACGGCCCCGACGCTCAGCGTTTAGTAGTCCGAAGGGGATGAAAGCGAAGATCTCCGACAACACAGGGGCGCGTCCGCAGAGGCTGCGCTGAGCAGACCTGCCGCATTTGGCCGCTTCAGGACCGTGTCAGGACCGTGTCACGGGTCTGTACTTCCACTTCGATACTGTCGTCGTCAATCGCCGAGTTATCGGCGTTGAGTGGCAGCTTGAAGGTGGCCTTGGTTTCCAGGTGCGTCTGGCAGTTCATGCAACCTTCGACGTGCCAACGGCTGAGGATCGGCCGGGTACTCTCTCACTGCCTGCGTTCCTGTCGATTACGGAATCATCCCGGGCATGCACCCCGTTCAGGCTGTGCTGCATAAGTCGTAACCGCGTCAGGGTCGTGCTGTAGCTTTTCTTGTACTTGCGATTCGAGCATCGCACGTAGCGCGTCTTTGTCGGGCCGAGTCAGCAATTTGTCACTCCTATCAGATGCGTGCGGATGCTGAAACCGGAGTGATACATAAATCAGTGCGCGAGCCGATGGACGATGATGAACGTCTACCCACCTACCCCGCTGGCCCACCGGGATAGCTCGGGACGGGTCCCTTGGCCCGACAGGCAAGCGCGGCAGACTGACCAAGGAACGCCTCCGAGACCGAATCACGCGAGCTTTATGGCTCCGCCCTGGATATCGTCACGCGCCATTCGTAAGTCAATAGCGTCCTGGTTGAGTCGGTGAATCATGTTGAGCAACCGTTGGCGTAGCACTTCGTCTTGGAGCTGCTCTGCTGCGCGCATCATATCGAGCGCCGCAACCTCATTGTTATTGGCGACGGAGTCGAGCAGTTTGCGCATGCTTCTTAATGGTCGATTCATCTCCAGCTCCCTGGATTTCAGTGACGCGAATCATATGGCCAGAATGTTTCGTCAGTATTTCAGCTGCACGAACTGGCTTGAATCACCGGCTCCGGCTCATTTGACGCTAGCTGGAGGGACAACCTGAGGGGGTCGATTACGCTTGTTGCAACCCGTGATTGATGAAGCTAAGCGGCTCGTTCCAGAGCATCCAGCAAACCAAAAAACTCCCGAGAAAGCTTATGCCGAGGGGCCAAATGAATGATGGGTACTGAAACCTCGTGAGATTCGCGCATCTTGACGGAGCTGCTTAGGTACACCGGCAGCACAGGTAAACCTTCGGCCAACAGCTCATCAACGAGATTTTGGTGCAAGCCGGTATGCCCGGTGAACTGGTTGACCACCACCCCCTCTACTTTCAGTGATTCATTGTGATCAAGACGTAGCTCCTCTACCTGCGCGATCACGCGATACAGCGCCTGGCGAGAAAAACTGTCGCAATCGAATGGGATCAGCAAACTGTCCGCAGCCACCAGGGCACTGAATGTGTAGAAGTTGAGTGACGGAGGTGTATCGATATAGATGCGCTCATAATCCTCGGACAGTTCAACCAGTAGCTTGCGCAGCTTATTGATCTTGTATCTGGACTCGAGTTTTGACTGGAGGTCTGACAGCTCAGGGCTCGCAGTCACCAAGTGAAGGTTGTCGTAAGAGGTCTCAGTTATGACCACGCGACTCCTTCTACCTTCGAAGCCGCCGGATAGTGTTTGTTTGAAAAAATCGGCGATGCCCGAAGGGATGCTCTCGTTGATCAGGCCCGTGAGATAGTGTGTCGAATTTGCCTGAGGATCGAGATCAACCAGCAGCGTTCGGTAGCCTTCGGCAGCACTCGCGGCGGCAAGATTGCAGGCAATGCTGGATTTTCCAACGCCCCCTTTCTGATTGAATACAACACGACGCATGGGGCTTGCTCATCCATGAAAAAGGCCAAAGGCCGACTGAAAGAAGGTGTAATAAGTCATGTCAATTCTATGACCGTAATGTTTCAGTTTTACGACTGCGATTGACGGAAGGGCTGAGCTAGAGGGATGGCCTGGCGATGCGACGGCTCGAGCATGTGGCGAGCACCCGCAAGTAACGCTATTCCGTCAGCTACACTAAATCGGTACATTTGCGCACCGAGACTTCCATCATGGCGACCAAAACCGCAATCGTATTCGCTGGCGGCGGCAGTTTGGGTGCGGTGCAGGTGGGCATGTTGCGGGCCCTGGTTGAGGCCAATGTTCGATGCGATATGGTGGTTGGCGCTTCGGTAGGCGCTATCAACGGGGCCTACTTTGCCGCAAGGCCCGATTCCGATGGCGTCGAGGCGCTCGCCGGATTCTGGCGGGGTCTGTGTAAAACTGACATCTTTCCCCTCTCCTGGTTCGATACCTGTAGAGGACTGATCAAACGGCGAGGCTTTCTGTTGCAGCCGGCGGCTTTGAAGCGACTGCTGGATCAGGCATTACCCATCCACCGCATTGAGGATGCGGCGTTGCCCCTGTACATCGTCACCACCGACCTGCTCAGTGGCGCCGAGACGGTTCTGTCCAGTGGCGAACTTGAGCAGGCGTTACTGGCCAGCGCTGCCATCCCACTGGTGTTCCCATGCGTACAAATCGCCGATCAGTTCCTGGTTGACGGCGGCGTGGCAAGCAATACACCTATTTCGACTGCCGTAGCCTTGGGAGCCACCAACGTCGTGGTCATCCCTACCGGGGTGAGTTGCGCCCTGACACAACCGCCCCGAGGCCTGGTCGCCTTAGCCCTGCACACCGTCAATCTGATGAGCATGCGCCAACTGGTGAGCGACATCGAACACTTCCGCACGCTCACCAGCCTGCACATCGTCCCGCCCTTGTGCCCTGTGGATGTCTCGGTGTTCAACTTTGACCAGACCGAGTCTTTGCTGCAGCGCGCCTATGAGCAGACCCTCCAGTGGCTGGAAGGTGGAGGGCTCGAACGCACCAAGGTACCCGGTGCCCTGACCATCCATTCACATGCCCATGAGCATTGAGTGATGTGAGTTACCGATAAAAGAGGCCCTCAACACTCCGTGCAGTATTGCGAGAGTACCTGGAGAGGTTGAGCATGCCCCACTTGGATGTCGACCTATGCCGAGTGTCCCGTGAGCACTACATCACCGGGAAAGCCGCGATCAATTTCCAGCCACTGGAGGCTTGATCGAGATGAATCCCCCCTCCTACCACCCGCGAGATCTCCCAGGTGCTGCAGAGTGTTGCGCACGGCACACACATCCGTCCCCTAATCCAACACCCTCCTGAGAAAGAGGTCGCACCTAACTGGAGAAGCCGGGCCCATCTGCCCAAAAAAGCGATTTCTCCATCTTGGGCTACTGTCTCAACATAGTTGGGTGTTGGGTAACCTGAGAAAGGAACACAGGATGCTTTATTTTCAGGAGATGCTAGGCATTGCCGTATTCTCAATAACCGGCGTGTTGGCTATCCAAAAAGCCGATGTCGATTTGTTCGGCGCTGTGGTGCTTGGCATCATCACCGCAATTGGTGGTGGCACCCTACGGGATCTGCTGCTGGATTTACCGATCTTCTGGATTGCAGATTTCAATTACATTTGGGCTGCGTTGCTCGCCGCCCTGCTTGCGTTTTTTCTAACCCAACGATTACAACGACGTTACCGCCTGTTGCTCTATCTCGATGGTTTGGCCGCAGCACTGTTTGGGCTGGCTGCTACTGAAAAAGTGCTGGCATTGCACCTTGCCGCGCCTTTGGCGGTGATGATGGGAGTGCTGACCAGCATTGGAGGTGGTATAGCACGCGATGTCCTGGCTGGAAGAGTTTCGCTGTTGATGTCACGAGAGATATACGCTACGCCGATCTTGTTGGGGTGCACCCTCTACGTCGTGTTGCGCAACCTGTTCCCGTCGGTCTGGGTCGCCGGTTGGATCGCTTTAATTTTCACTTTTGGCCTGAGGTTTTTGGCCATTTACCTGCATCTTCAAATGCCAGCGATTTTCTCTACCAAGCAGGGATAATTCGTCCGGAAAAACGGCACTGTCGGGGCTCTTGAGATCTGGCAGCGCTACGCGGATGGTAGCGGCAAAGATCTGATATCCAAGGGTCATCATCCAGAATCATCACTCGCATTCTACGAATGCCTGTCCTGCCAGCATGTGCGTGGACAGGTGACTAAACTAAGGAGCGCCTGGATATCAGCTTTCCATCCACGGCGGGCGGGTATCAAAAAACGCGATCCTACCAACCCAATCAGTACCTCCAAAAGACGGGTGTGAGCAGCACCAGCACGGTCAAAATTTCCAGCCGTCCCAAGAGCATGCCGACCGTCAGCAACCATTTTGCGGCATCTGGCAAGGTCGAGAAATTGCCCGCGGGACCAATGATCGTGCCCAGCCCGGGACCAACGTTGCATACTGCGGTGGCTGCACCGCTTAAGGCAGTCGTCCAATCAAGACCGATCAGCGCCAACCCCAAGGCAATGCCACCGATGGTGATGGTGAAAAAGAATGAAAAGGTCAAGAGCGAGCGCGCGATGTCTTCGTCGATGGGATGGCCGTTGTATTTTTTCCGAATCACCGCACGAGGATGAATCAGTTGTTTCAGGCTGCCCATCAGCAATGAAGAGGCTACTTGAAAGCGGAAAATCTTGAGTCCCCCCGCCGTAGACCCGGAGCAACCGCCGACAAAGGTCAAATAGAAAAACAGCAAGACAGAAAAGCTGCCCCATAAGGTGTAATCCCCGAGGGCCAATCCCGTGGTGGTGACCACCGAGGTTACATTGACGGCCACGATACGAAACGCTTCCCACCAGCTGTAGTCACTGTTAAAGCACAACCACGTACCAAATAGCAGCCACGTGATCACCAGAAAACCAATGAACCCTCGCACCTGATGGTCTTTTAATAACGCACTTTTGTTGCCCCGTAGTGTGGCGACATACAAGGTAAAAGGCAGGCTGCCGAGAATCATGACGACCACGGATACCCAATGAATAGCCGGTTGAGGCCAGTGCGCCAGGGATGCATCCGAGGTTGAAAAGCCGCCGGTTGAAATAAATGACATCGCATGATTGATCGCTTCGAAAGGCGTCATTCCCGCGATCCATAGCGCCAGAGTGGACACCCCGGTCAGCCCGAGGTAGAGCACCAGAATATACTTGGCCGCGATGTGAGAGCGTGGTGTCACTTTCTCTGACCAGTCTGAAGATTCTGTCTGAAACAAACGCATGCCGCCGACTCGCAACAAAGGCAAAATCGCCACAGCCATGCCGATAAAACCAATTCCCCCCAGCCAGTGCAGCATCGAGCGCCAAATCAGTAATCCTGGAGACGCGGTATCCAGCCCCGTCAAAATCGTCGAGCCCGTAGTGGTGATACCGGACATTGTTTCAAAAAATGCATCGGTGTAGCTGATGTGATGGATGAGCACCATCGGCAAAGCCGCAAAGGCGCAGACGACAACCCAACTGGCCGTGGTCAACAGGTACATATCTCGTGGACGAAGTTGGGCAACCTCTGGACGCCCGCGAACAATCAGCATCAGCCCACAGACGAAGGTGGTCAGGCTCGACCAGAGAAACGCCGACAGATCATCACTGCGGTCATAAGCCAGCAGTGTAACCATGGGAATCACCATGCTCACGGCCAACGTGATCAAAAAAACACCCAGGATAAATCCAATAAGCCGCAGTACTGCAATGGACATAAAAAACGCCTGTTTGATGAGCGCCGCAAAGTATCAATTGACTCAACATGGCTGCCCGTAAAACTCACCGGTGGAACTGAGTTCATCTGATCGTCATTAGCTATCTGCGCGAACGCTGAACCGCGGCAAGCGCAAAAAACGCATCGAGGTCGCTGATGCAGCCATTGATCGAGTCGCTGTAGAGCGTCGAGTCGAACGTCTGAAGGTACGGCTCAACTGGCCGAGCAGCAGGACGATCTGATTCGCCAGCAAGCCCATGTGGATCAAGCGGCAGCGATACAGCAAGCACCGCCCTGGCAATGCTGCCAAGTAACCCACTCCATCCAGGTAAATAATCGATATAGGCTATTTTTCAGTTCACTCGATTGCGCCCGTTACGCTTGGCTTGGTAAAGCGCATCATCGGCGCGAGTCAGGAGGCTCTCCAGGTTGTCACCCGTTTTGGCGAGAGCGACACCAAAGGACGCAGTGATAGTGTCGAGCACCTTGTCGGTGCCACGAGCCTTGATCCGCAACGACTGGATTTTCAGACGCAGCTGCTCAGCGAAAACATGGGCACTGGTGATATCGGGGCACTCCTGCAGGATCACGCAGAACTCTTCACCGCCATAACGCGCCGCCATGGCTTTGGGTGACAGTGAGTTGAGTAGCACCTGACCGACATGTTGGAGTACACGGTCGCCTAACGGGTGCCCGTACTGGTCATTGAATTGCTTGAAGTGATCAATATCCAGCATGACCAGAGCCACACCCTGTGGGGCGTTGCTCAGCGCTTGCCCCAGCAACCGAGTGAAGGTGTCTCGGTTGAGTACCTGAGTCAGACCGTCCAGCGTCGCGGCCAGCTGGGTGCGTTCCAGCTTGTCTCGCAGGCTTTTAATCTCATGTTGAGCCGCGTGCAGCTGGGAGAGGAAAAGCTCTTGCTGATCCTGCATGATCTTGGTGCTCTGTTGCAGCTCGCTAAGTATGCTGGGCAACCCTTTGCTAACCGGCTCCTCAAGCATTTCCAGGCAGTGCCCAAGGCTGGCCTGAAAGTTGAGACTACCGTTCACGCTACACGAGACGTCGCGCTCCATGTCGTCAACCAGATTGATCGCTTGTTGCTGCCCGGCGCGGGCGTCCTCCAATTCGCTGCGAATGATGTAGTCGCGAAAAAGCTTCGCAGCGGATTCCGGAGGGAAACTGTCGAAGTCTTTGACAACCCTGTCCAGGTGGCGATTGAGTTCTGGATCCAGGCCTTTGCTGTAGGTGTACCAGAGGGCATAGTGCACCGGGTTGGGCGGGATATTGTGACGCACCATCAGAGGTATAGCTTGCTTCAGCAGGGCCGCCGCCTCGCGGGTGTCCTCTGGATATAGCGCCAGGGCAGTCGCCCGCTTCTCTGATTGGCTCATAACGTCACTGTCGTTGTTTATTTTTGCCGAATATACAGCAAGAGTCGCTTAACCATGCATCTGACAAACGACCACCCTACCGCGAACCCTCCCCACCCAAACTGAGCGGCACCGAAGCGCTCCCTGAAGGCCAATGGCAGAAACAGGTCGAGCCTTCCCCGACCCTGCTATTCCGCCGAACCTTCAATGGCCATCGAATTCACTATGAGTGGCCTTATGTCACCGAGACGGAAGGCTACCCGGGTTTGGTGGTGCATGGTCCATTGATCGTAACAGTCTGGGACAGGGTCATTGTCGACCTGGAAGATGCCGTGCAAGAAAACCTCAAGGAACAGGCCAGGGGTAACCTGGAGCGCTTCTTTACACCGAAAAACCAACCACCTAAAGCTTCAACGGAGCCGTAAATACCTGCGTCCAGGTGGTTGTGTGCGGCTGCTCTACGGTCGAATGATCGCCGGCAGCGCTGTGATCAGCACCGGATTTTTACTCCGAAGAGAAAATGTAAATCCATGGCAGTGATACATTCGCCCTTTTCCAGGAGAGAATAATCATGCAAAGGATTATCGCAGTGGGGGCGCTCTTGCTGGCCTTGGGCGGTTGCGCAACATCACCTATGTCGGTTTCTGAAGCACGGCCAGTTCCTGCCGATAAGATGTATGCACTCAAAGACCAGGGTACGAAAGATTCGGGACGCCTGACCGTTTTTCGGGATGACGTGTTTGTCGGTGCGGGATGTGACGCCGTGCTCTACATTGATGGTCAGCGCGCAGCCAAGATAGGTCCAGGGCAAAAAGCATCTTTCATTTTGCCTGCCGGTGAAGTGAATCTCGGTACCGGGCTCGCCGAGTCTGGATTATGTGCTGGCGCCGCGATCAAAACTGTCGCGTCCAACATCAAGCCAGGGAAGGAAGTGATTTATCGAATCAGCTGGGATACGCAAGGTTTTTACCTGGGCCCCTACGTTGAATATCGACGTTGAGCCCAGACAGTTCCAGCCTGTTTCGCACGCCACACCGTCGACCGTAAGTGTTGAAACCAACACAGCGTGGCGTTTTTCCACCTCGTTATACCGATGACCTGGATTTGCGCCATTGGGGATGCCGCCTTCAAGCCAAATGGCTATCGATGGTGTATCGCCCAAAGGGTTTGTCCAAGCCCCCCAGGGGGCTTTTTGCGCCGGCTGGTCAGTAGAGAGTAAGCGGATGGCTAACACATCTTTACTTCGCTCTCACATCTATCCGCCTTCCACTGCTATATAAGGCTCAGTCTCGCCAAGCGGTGTGAGTAGGTTGTGGGAGCGATGCGATCATTTGATCAAAGGCCGCTACCGCATATCTTCCATCAAGGCTTTTCAAGGTCGGCATTTCTGAAGGAAAACCGAATCGCACTCGGCCGGGAAGTACCTTTTCGATGGCCGAGTACCAGTTCAAAAGAGCGGTTTGGAGGCGCACGTGTAGCTCGAATCTACCCCGTCGGCGGTTCGTGTCTGCTTGAGCACGCTGCCGCGCGAGCTGCGGATCGATGCTGCCGACAATGTAATAGTCAGCGAAGCCAATCCGCCTTTGGGCTATCGTTTCTCGTGTAGCCGCCAACTCCAATCGCCAGTCGCGTTCGCTTGCCTCGCCGATCTGCCAGAGGCTCCAAATGTAGTGGAGCTTGAGGGGGTCGCTGTCGCACAAAGCCCACGAAGACATTTCTTCCATGGCGAGCGCTGCCTGCCAGCGATCTACGTTTCGCTCTGCCCAGAAGGTTGCCGCTCCGACTGGGGCTTGTAGTCGATCCGGCTCGTCCTTAAAACGTCCATTTTCAGGAATGACATGTTGCCCTCCATGCTTTTCGCACCAGGTGGTTTTCCCGCTAGCGCTGATACCGTCGACAACTAAAATCATCGTTCTGACTGCTCCGCAAAATGCATCATGCTCCTGTAAGCCTACAGGCATCCGTGTGACTTATGCAGGTATCCACCCAGCCTTGAGCGAGGGGAGCTGGCGTGGGCCGCCCTGAATAAGGGCCTGGATATCGCCTGGAACGCTACCGATCTGAACAGCTGGATTAAACAGGCAGGGTAAGCTGAAAATAGCTAATGCATGGCGAGGCAGCGAACCGACCTGACGGATCGAGCACCGCCGTCCATTCACGGAGCACTCATGGCGACATCCCAGGACAAAGGAACCACGTCAATCGCACTGGTGCACGAAGCCCTCTACAGCGCCAGGCAACGAGACATCGAGGTGGCATTTGCATTAGAGAAAGCCGACATCGACCCTCAACTGCTGGACGCCCCGCGAGCAAGGGTTTCTGCCAGTTCATTCGCTCGTCTGTGGGTCGAGTTGGCGGACCTGCTGGATGACGAGTTCTTCGGTATCGACAGTCATCCAATGCGACGTGGCAGCTTCAAACTGATGTGCCATGCCCTTCTTGATTGCGACACGCTGGGCCAGGCTCTACAGCGAATGCTTTCGTTCCTGCGGCTGGTTCTCGATGATCTCCATGGTGAATTACACACCAAGGAAGATCACGCCTTGATCATCCTGCAAGATCACGGGAGCTTGCGGCGTCTGTTCGCTTATGGCACCTGGTTTATCCTGGTCCATGGCTTGGCGTGCTGGCTGGTCAACCAGCGTATTCCATTGCTGGCGCTCAGTTTCCGCGCCCCAAGGCCTGCCGATGAAAGCGACTACCGAATGCGTTTTTGTGAAGCGATTCAATACGATGCCCGAATGACCCAGGTCATCTTCGACAAGAAGTTCCTGGACATGAAAATTGCACAGACGCCCGCCAGTCTCAGCACTTTTCTGAAAGAGTCCCCCGCCAGCCTTTTGGTCAAATACCGTAACGACGACAGTATCAGTGCGCAGATAAGACGACGCTTGCGAGGGCTGAGCCCGGACAAGTGGCCAGAAAGGGACGAGCTGGCGCTGGTGCTTTGCATGTCCAACTCTACCCTGCAGCGCCGGCTGCAAGCAGAAGGCACTCATTATCAAAACCTCAAGGATGATTTACGTCGCGACATGGCCATCGACTTGCTCTCGCGTGGCGACCTGACGGTGACCGAAGTCGCGGCACAAACCGGATTTCAGGAAACCAGCGCTTTCCACCGCGCATTCAAAAAGTGGACGGGGGTCAACCCTGGCGCCTATCGGCGCAACCATTCAGACGAGTAGTGTCGCTTTACCGAAACGACGCACCGCCCCCCTTCCCCGCTCGATAAACGCCGGCCAGGAACCCGCTTTCCTGGCAACCGCGCGCGCTCTTCAAACATGCCCAAACAGCTCACACAAGTTGGCGCGCCCAGGCATGGGCTGCCCAAAATCGTCTACCTAGAATGGCCAGGAAACCGCGGCTATCTCGATGTATGCAGGCAAGTGCACTTCACCAAAAAAAATAAAATCGAAGGAGACACGATATGCAATCAGTGAACGTCTATACGCTCGCAGGCGAATCAACATTCAACAGCTTCCATCGGCTGATTCTTTTCTGGTGCGTGCTGATATTGGTCATCGACGGCTATGACCTCGCCGTTGTTGGCGCTGCATTGCCCGCCATCATGCAGGACATGGGTATCGACCCCACCAGCGCAGGCATCATGGCCGGCTCGGCATTGTTGGGAACGATGCTTGGCGCCATCTTTCTGGGGACGTTGGCCGACCGAATCGGCCGACCTAAAATGATCGCCATCTGCGTTGCGTTGTTCAGCCTGTTCACGGCGGCTGCAGGGCTCACCAGCGACCCGATCAGCTTTAGCATCGCCCGCTTCATCGCCGGACTGGGAATCGGTGGCGTTCTGCCGATCGTGACCGCGCAAATGGGTGAGTTCTCGCCAGCGAAACTTCGTACCCGGCTGGTGACCTTAGTCTTTGCAGGATACTCCGTGGGCGGCATTCTGGTCGCACTCACCGGCAAGCAACTGATCGAAAGTCACGGTTGGCAGTCCGTCTTTTACGTCGCCGGCCTCCCCGTGCTGTTGATCCCGTTTATCTTGAAGACCATGCCGGAGTCGATGGCGTTCTTGCTCAAACAGGGCCGCCAGCAAGAACTGCGAGTCCTCATCAAAAGGATCAGTCCCTCTTATCCATTGGACAGCCAGGCGGTGCTGGCGGGTAATCCTGCCGAGAGCGAAGCCTCGCTCAACACTCCGATCAAAGGGCTGTTCAGCGAAGGCCGCGGCTTCAGCACGGTGATGATCTGGGCAGCGTTCATGACTGGACTGTTCATGGTCTACGCGCTCAATTCATGGTTGACCAAACTGATGGCTATGTCAGGCCACAGCCTGGGTTCGGCGCTCAATTTTGTCATCGTTTTCAACGTAGGTGCGATTGTCGGTGCGCTCGGAGGCGGATGGCTCAGCGACAAGTTCAACATCAAATATGTGCTGGTTTCATTCTACGTGGTCGGCGCGGTGGCACTGACCGTGATGGGCTACACACGCTCGACCGAGTTGTTGTTCGTGGTCGTCTTCATTGTCGGCGCCTCCACCCTCGGCACTCAATTGATTGCCTACGCCTATGCGGGCGATTTCTACCCGACCTCAATCCGTTCCACGGGCGTGGGCTTCGCATCCGGTGTCGGCCGTATCGGCGCAATCATTGCGCCAGTGCTGATCGGCTGGCTCGTCTCGCTGGCCTTACCACTCGAACAGAACTTCATGGTGATCGCACTCGCAGGCCTTATGGGTGCCTTGGCGGTCACGTGTGTAAACCAGGCACGGGCGGATTCCACACAGGTCAGCAAAGCGCCAGCGTTGTCTCGCTGATCGACCGTCTGTAGTCCAGATCTCGTTGTCGTCTGACTCCAATCAGTTGAAGGATGTGTCCCTTGAATCGCTTGTCACTACCGCCGCTGTCAGCGCAAGAATTAAAGCGCACTGTCGACTGGGCAATCGCCTCACGTCGCAGTGTCAGAGCCTTCCTGCCGACGGCCGTGTCGCGTGAAGAAATCGAAGCGATTCTGGACATCGCACGCTTCAGTGCCTCGGGGGTCAACATGCAACCGTGGCGCGTTCACGTCGTCACCGGCGACGTGAAGGAACGTCTGTCGGTGGCGATCGAAGCCATCGACAACGATCCGCAGCTCAGTAGCGAGATGCAAGATCCCTACGAATACTACCCGCGTGAGTGGGTCATACCCTACGTTGATCGCAGGCGCAAAGTGGGTTGGGATCTCTACGGGCTGCTGGGGATCGCCAAGGGTGACAAACAACGCATGCACCAACAGCACGGACGCAACTACCGGTTCTTCGATGCACCGGTAGGCCTGCTGTTTACGCTGGACAAAGTGCTTGAGCAGGGCAGCCTCCTGGATTACGGCATGTTCCTGCAAAGCGTGATGGTGGCGGCCCGCGGTCGAGGCTTGCACACGTGCCCGCAGGCTGCATTTCTCAAATATCACACAGTCGTTTCAGAGGTTCTGGGCATTCCAGCCGGGCAAATGCTGGTGTGCGGCATGAGCCTTGGCTACGCCGATCCCGCGTCCATTGAAAACACGCTGGTCACGGCCCGTGAGCCGGTCAGCGCTTTCGCCGTTTTTCATAATAATAAGGAGACCTGTCCATGATTACTGGTGCCTACGCTCACGGACTCGATCAGAGTCCGGCGAACCATGTCCCGCTGACACCCCTCGGCTTTTTGGATAGAGCCGCACTGGTTCACCCCGAACGCGTCGCCATTGTCCATGGCGAGCTGCAGAGGACTTGGGCGCAAACCCGCGAGCGCTGCTACCGGCTTGCATCGGCGCTGGTAGGCAGAGGGGTGCTCCCAGGCGATACGGTCTCCATCATCTCGCCCAACACGCCGGCGATGATCGAAGCGCATTTCGGGATTCCGTTATCGGGCGCCATCCTCAACACGATCAACCATCGCCTGGACGCCGAAGGCATTGCGTTTATTTTGCGTCACAGCGAATGCAAGTTGCTGCTGGTCGATTGTGAATACATGGCCGTTACCTGCGCGGCACTTGAGCGACTCGAATGCCGCCCGGCAGTGATCAACATTCGCGATCACTTGGCCGCCGTGTGTGCCGACTCACAGGTGCCCGACTACGAAACACTGCTCGCCGAGGGCGACGAGAATTTCGAAGGGCTATGGCCGAGTACCGAGTGGCAACCTATTGCCCTCAATTACACCTCGGGCACCACCGGAGACCCGAAAGGCGTGGTAGTCAGCCACCGTGGCACCTACTTGATGAGCCTGTTACAGATGACCAATTGGTCGCTCCCGCAAGCGCCTCGATACCTGTGGACATTACCCATGTTCCACGCCAACGGCTGGTGCTTTACATGGGCGATCACGGCTGCGGCCGGCACTCATGTGTGCCTGCGCAAGGTATCGGCAGAAACGGTGTTCGACGCGATTGCCAAACACCAGGTTGATCATTTCTGCGCGGCACCCACGGTGATGGGCATGATCGCCAATGCATCCGACTCCCCCGCGCTGCCCCACTCGGTTCGCGTATTGACGGCAGGTTCCCCGCCACCTGCAACTGTGCTGGACGCGGTGGTATCGATGGGTTTCCAGGTTGACCATGTGTATGGCATCACTGAAGTGGCGGGCACGCCGATCAGCTGCGTGTGGCAGGACGGATGGGATGAGCTCCCCGATCGAGAGAAAGCGAAAATGCGTGTTCGACAAGGCGCACGTGCTGCAGCATTTGAAGGGTTGATGGTCGCGGACCCGCAAACGCTACAACCCGTCCCCCATGATGGCCAGACCACCGGCGAACTGCTGCTGCGAGGCAATACCGTGATGATGGGCTACCTGAAAAACCAGACCGCCACGCAAAAGGCATTCGAGGGCGGCTGGTTTCATACCGGTGACGTCGCGGTGGTTCATGCAGATGGTTACATGCAGATCACCGACCGCTGCAAGGACGTCATCATTTCGGGCGGTGAAAACATCTCTTCGGTCGAAATCGAAGACATTCTCCATGGTCATACGGCAGTACTTCATGCCGCCGTGGTCGCGCAGCCGGACGATAAATGGGGCGAAGTGCCCTGCGCTTTTATCGAACTGAAAAGCGAAGCCCTCTCCCCTACAGAAGCGGAACTCATCGCGTATTGCCAGACACGCCTGGCCCGTTACAAGTGCCCAAGCCGGGTGATCTTCATGGAGCTTCCGAAAACGGCCACCGGAAAAATCCAGAAGTTCATTCTTCGCCAACAGGCCGGCAGTCGGGAAGCCATCGTGCGATTGGCTTCAAGCGGCTAACACCGGTGTGATCCCGGATCACGCTGCCCCTACACAACTGACACCCACACATTAATCAACGTGCGGAGCGCAGCCGCGTCGCTCTTTCAGGGAGATGTGCGCGCTGCAGACACCAAAAACAACAACAAATGGTGCATTAGACATGTCAAAAAAACGCATGACGTCGTTCTCGACAATCGTGTTCACGTGCGCGGCCCCCAACGCCTTTGCAGACTTCATCGGTGACACGCAATCAAGCCTTGAATTGCGCAACTTTTATTACAACCGTGACTTTCGCAACGACGGCGCCAGCCAATCCAAACGCGATGAATGGGGCCAAGGTTTCATCTTGAACGTGCAGTCGGGCTTCACCGAGGGCACGCTGGGCTTTGGCGTCGATGCGCTCGGCCTGCTCGGGGTCAAACTGGATTCCAGTCCCGACCGGACCGGTTCCGGCCTGCTGGCTTTTGATTCGCAGCGCAATGTGAATGACGAGTACAGCAAGCTCATTCCAACCGCCAAGGCTCGCCTGGGGCGCGGCGAACTACGCATCGGTGGTCTCAATCCCGTACTGCCCCTGTTATCCAGCAACAACAGCCGCCTGCTCCCACAGGTGTTCCGCGGTGGAATGCTGATCTCTAAAGACCTCGAACCTTTGACCTTCAGTGCTTTACGCATTAATGCCGTGAAGCAGCGTAACTCGACGGACTTTGAATCCCTGACCACGTTCGGCTACAAGCCGGTACAGGCCGATCACTACACTTATCTGGCCTTTGACTACAAAGCGATGCCGCAACTTTCGCTCAGTTATCATGTGGCTGAGCTGGAAGACCTCTACCGCTCTAACTTCTTCGGTTTGAAGTTCGAACAACCGCTGGGAACCGGATCGGTGATCTCCGACGTTCGCTATTTTTCTGCCAATGAAACAGGAGATGAAAGCCTGGGTGAAGTGGACAACCGAACGCTCAGTACGATGTTCTCCTACCGTCAGAGCGGCCACACGTTCGGCGTCGGCTTCCAGAAAGCCTGGGGCGATACGTCGTTCGCCATGGTCAATGGTGCTGATACCTATCTGTTCGGCGAATCGCTGGTCAGTACCTTTACAGCACCGAACGAGCGCGTCTGGATCGCACGGTACGATCTTGATTTCGCAGCCGTCGGCTTGCCCGGCCTGACCCTGGGCCTGAAGTATGTAAAAGGCGACGAAGTAGACCCTGCACGTTTGGGAACATCCCAGGCTGCCAACTTGCGATCTCTAGGGCAGGATGGCAAGGAGTGGGAGCGCGTCTCCGACATCACTTACACCGTACAAAGTGGCCCGCTCAAGAACGTCTCGGCACAGTGGCGCAACTCCACGAATCGCTCCACCTACGCCGACAGTGCCAACGAAAATCGTCTGATCTTTCGATACACCTTCAAGTTCTGAATGACCTCTCTGATCGATGGCCGCACTCAGATACTGCGTGCGGCTATGGGCGTGACCTCGCAATCCCTCGCTTCGTCACGCAAATTTGTTTTGCAAACCACCATGTCACTTCGCAGCTGTGCGATCAGTTTCGCTATAGCCCGACGGGATGTGAGCTTTATTCCTGGCGCATGCACTGACGATACGCTGGGTCGTTCCGATTCGCCTCCACCTGAACGTGCCGTATGATTTATCGTGCATAGTGATGCACGTCCACACTAGGCCAGCGTCCTCGCCCTAACAGCGCCCATTGTCGAAATTCTTTCATTGAGATTTTGGCAATTTAGCCATCACCCTCCTCTTCAACAGGCTAACTTTACCCTGGAGCGAGATGCAGAGGACGCCAGCGATTAAACCGTGCTATTTCAATGACCGAATCCAGGGACTGACGTTTTGGAAAAATCACGATCGGGAAGCGCAAAATCAGATCGAGCCGCAACAGCCGAAGGGCGCCAAAGTTCGTGGCGCACGCTCGTTTTGCCAACCAGTATTTTGCTAACCGGGATCGTGCTTTCCGTAACCCTTGGTACCTTGCAAGTACGAGAGGAATCACACGAAGCGAAAGCCCAGGTCATTTCCCAATTAGCTAACGTGCGGGCACATCTTGAGAGCGAAATTCGCTCTACCTTTGATGTGACAGAGGGTATCGCACAGCTACTGACGCTGGATGGAGGGATTACTTCTGAGCACTTCGACGGAATGTCGAAGCAGGCAATGGCATCACAACCCCATATCCACCACATCGCGCTTGCTCCCAACGATGTGGTGCGCAACGTCTTTCCCCTCAAAGGAAACGAGGGAGTTTTAGGCTTGGACTACCGCAAAATACCCACTCAATATGGAGCGGTTTTGCGGTCTCACGAAACAAAAGCCCCACTTTTAGCCGGGCCTGTTGAGTTGGTTCAAGGAGGTAGAGCATTCATCCATCGTCGCCCGGTCTTTGTCGGCGATTCTGGAGGTGAAGGCCAGTATTGGGGCAGCGCTTCTGTCGTTGCCGATGTGGACCAGCTACTCGACGCTGGCGGGATGAATCAAACTACCAGTCTGCAGGTAGCCCTACGCGGTCAAGATGGATCCGGTGCCAAAGGGGGGATGATTTTTGGTGACTCTCAGATTTTTCTGAAAGAAGCGATAACCACTGCTGTCGACGTGCCTGGTGGCACCTGGCAACTTGCCGCATTACCTAAAAATGGATGGCCGGCCAGCCCCCTCGTAAAATCCCCTCTCTTTCTTTTTGCCCTCACCTGCACGGGATTTTTTACCTATTTCGCAGCACAGCTCAGTAAAAGCCACAGGGTGATCCGTCAACGTCATACCGAACTTACCAAAGAAATCGAAGAGCGCCAGGCCGCCGAATTATCTCTGACGCAAAGTGAGGCTCGCTTCCGCGCCCTTTTCGAACGCTCACCCGATCCAATCTGCATCCTGGGTCGAGGAGGCATTTGTACCGATGCGAACGCTGCGGCAATAAAGGTCTTCGGTTTTCAGGATTTAGCGTCGCTCCACAGGGTCAAGGCAACCGACATCTCGCCTACGTTGCAGGGCGATGGCCAAGCAACGGAGATCAAAGCTCAAGCAATGCTGGAAACGGCTCTGGAAAACGGCGTTCATCGCTTCGAGTGGCTGCACAAACGAGCTGATGGGACTGTCTTTCCTGCCGAAATAACACTCTGTACGGTGACCCTGTCAGGCAAGCCTATGATTTACGCGGTGGTACGCGACATTTCCGATCGGAAAGAAGCTGAGGACGCGTTACTCACCCAAAAAGCACTACTACTGGATATCGTCGATAACGCCCCCTCTCTCATTTACGTCTATGACATCGAAGGAAAACTTCGGCTCTGTAACCACATGTTTGAACAGGCTGCCGGCTTTACATTTGAGGAGATGGAAGGCAAGTCACGCGAAGAACACCTACCCGTTGAAGAAGCCAGGATCCTGCGCAAAAACGATAAAAAAGTCCTTTCGACCGGGGGCATTCTTCGCTTTGAGGATCAGCTCAAAAAAAATGGAAAGACACAAACTTACTTGACAACCAAGTGCGTGCTAAGAGGAACTGACGGGCAACCCACAGGGATCTTGGGGATTTCCACGGACATTACAGGAATCAAACAAAACACCGAGCAACTTCGCCTCGCAGGCATCGTCTTAGATCACACGGCTGACGGCGTGATCATCACTAACGCACGTGGCCACATACTGTCTGTTAACGCTGCCTTCACAAAAATCACAGGATTTAATGCAGAAGAGTCGATAGGACTCAAACCAAGCATTCTGATGACCGAAAAACAAGACAACGCGTTTTACCGCAACATACTTAAAAGCCTGAAATTGACCGGTTTTTGGCGTGGGGAACTCTGGAATCGAAGAAAAGATGGAGAAATGTATCCTGAATGGCTGACCATTAACACCGTCCACAACGATGCGGGAAAACTGACTCATTACGTGGCTGTGTTTTCTGACATTTCAGCAATCAATCAATCGCAGTCTGATCTTGAACGCATGTCGCATTACGATCCAGTGACAGCATTACCTAACAGATCGCTGTTCCATGAAAGGTTGCAGCACTCGCTTGACCTGTCGTTGAGTTACAACCAAGCGCTGGCCGTGGTTGTATTGGATCTTGATGGCTTTAAAACGGTAAACGACAGCCTGGGCCATTCAATGGGGGACTTGCTTCTACAGCAGGCAGCGACTCGATTCCTATCGTGTGTACGATCAGAGGATACTGTTTCTCGTTTAGGGGGCGACGAGTTTGCTTTGATTCTGAATAACCTGACTGACCCCACGGATGCCATCATCATTGCGAAGAAGCTCCTCCTGTCCCTCCAGGAGCCTTTCGACTTAAAGGGGGTTTCGACCCTTCTGACTGCCAGCATTGGAATTTCGGTCGCGCCTTATGATGCCGAAACGCCTGAGCAGCTGCTTAGGCAAGCCGATACGGCAATGTATGGAGCTAAAGAAAGCGGACGCAATGACTATCGCTTCTACCAGCCTGAAAT
The DNA here is from genome assembly GCF_000968015.1 of Pseudomonas fluorescens. GTDB lineage: Bacteria > Pseudomonadota > Gammaproteobacteria > Pseudomonadales > Pseudomonadaceae > Aquipseudomonas > Aquipseudomonas fluorescens_W. The sequence goes on along the minus strand of NZ_LACH01000063.1, from coordinate 1,562 downwards.
GACCTTGCGAGCTCAAGAAAGAATGAACAGCGAGCGCTTCTTGAGAAGAGCGGTGCTTAATCACGAGTTCGAAGTCTGGTATCAACCAAAAATCAATCTCTCAAACAATGAAGTCGCAGGGGCAGAAGCGCTCGTTCGCTGGCGCGATCCAATTCATGGTTTGGTATCCCCTGCCGATTTTATTCCCTTGGCGGAAAGTACAGGATTGATCATTCAAATTGGCGAGCACGTTATCGACAGGGTCTGCAGCGATATCAGGCGATGGACTGACCTGGGCATTCCGCACGGTGTCATCGCGGTAAACGTAGCGGCGTTACAAATTGATCGAAGCGACTATGTCGAAACACTCAGGAGCGCGTTAGAAGAATATGACCTGCCTGCAACTGTCTTAGAGGTAGAAGTGACTGAAAGCTTGATGATGGCGAGCCCGGAGCATTCCAGAGAGGTCTTGAGCGCACTACAAAGCCTTGGGATAACAACGGCCATTGATGATTTCGGTACGGGATATTCATCCTTGGCTTACCTCAAACTATTACCCATCAATAGCCTGAAAATTGATCGGTCCTTTATTTCTGATTTGCCTTCTGACAAAAGTGATGTCGCCATCACCAAGACGATCGTGGCGCTAGGACATGCTCTTGGCTTCAAAATCATTGCAGAAGGTGTAGAGACAATCGAACAAAACACTTTTCTGAAGGAAATAGGATGCGACCAGGGACAAGGTTATCTTTATGGACGTCCGATGCCGGCAGTAGATTTCGAATCCTGGTTAGATAAGAAATCAACTTCGTGAAATTTTACCTACTCGCTAAATCCATGAACCGGATTCCGGCGCAACCCTATTGTTGCAGGACTCCGTCCAATCCCATCCCCGAGTCCGGGCAGCTCTACAATTTCTCCTCCTCGCGCTACAGCACGATGAAACCGAAACCCTCATAGAAGCACTGTCAAAATGCTGTTCAGATAGAGAGGTGGTTTTCATGAACAATGTACAATCCATCGCTGAGTGCGAATACGCGCCTACGCTTGATCGATGATCTAATGGCTGCACGAAAAGGTATCAGGTCACCCATACACCCTATGTTGATTGCTACCTTTCCATAACGCACTAACCGCATGCATCCAGAGGGCGTGTGCAGATCAGTCGTAAAAGGACAACTAGATGCTCGGACGCAAACAGTCAACACACAAGGCCGACAGCTCCACTGAACCCTACCCTGCGAAAGCTGTGCAGGCTGGAGCAACGTTCCAACTCACAGTGAGCTTCATGCTGGTGGTAATTGTCGCATTCGTGGCCGTGGAGGGTTGGCGGACGTGGCGCGACTATCGTTCAGCCTTTGCATCTGCCCGCGACTCCGTGACGAATCTTACGCGTGCGACGGCTCAACACGCGGAAGATACCATTCGGCAAGTAGATGTCCTGACCGCTGCGCTTGGTGAGCGGGTGGAAGGCGACGGCTTACAGAGCATCAACGTCCCTCGCATCCACAAACTATTGGTTCAGCAATCCAAAATAATGCCCCAGTTGCACGGGCTTTTTATTGGTTCTTCACGGAATCCCG
>NZ_LACH01000062.1 GCF_000968015.1 Pseudomonas fluorescens | reverse complement strand
CCGTGAGCAAGCGGTGTATCCACTCGAAACCTTGATCGATGCCAAATACTGGCCACCCGTCGGTCGCGTCGACAACGTGTTCGGCGATCGCAACCTGATCTGCGCCTGCCCGTCGATTGCGGACTATCAGGACGCCTAATAACAAGACGGTTAATTCGCCCAACTCAATCCACCACATAACCCTGTAGGAGCTGTCGAGTGAAACGAGGCTGCGATCTTTTGATTTTTCAGAAACCAAGATCAAAAGATCGCAGCCTCGTTTCACTCGACAGCTCCTACAGGTGCACGTCATACCTTCCAAGAACAACAGAGGACTCCACCATGTTCAGCAAGCACGATCAGATCAAAGGCTACGACGACGAACTGCTGGCAGCGATGAACGCCGAAGACGCACGGCAAGAACACCACATCGAGCTGATCGCTTCGGAAAACTACACCAGCCAACGGGTGATGGAGGCGCAAGGCAGCGGCCTGACCAACAAGTACGCCGAAGGCTATCCGGGCAAGCGCTATTACGGCGGCTGCGAACACGTCGATGTGGTCGAACAATTGGCCATCGACCGCGCCAAACAGCTGTTCGGCGCCGATTACGCCAACGTCCAGCCGCACTCCGGCAGCCAGGCCAACGCTGCGGTCTATCTGGCGTTGCTGCAGGCCGGCGACACCGTGCTGGGCATGAGCCTGGCCCACGGCGGCCACCTGACCCACGGCGCCAAAGTGAGTTTTTCCGGCAAGTTGTATAACGCCGTCCAGTACGGGATCGACACCGCGACCGGGCTGATCGATTACGACGAAGTCGAACGCCTGGCCGTCGAGCACCAGCCGAAAATGATCATCGCCGGCTTCTCCGCTTACTCGAAGACCCTGGACTTCCCACGTTTCCGGGCGATTGCCGACAAGGTCGGCGCTTACCTGTTTGTCGATATGGCCCACGTTGCCGGGCTGGTAGCGACCGGTCTGTACCCGAACCCGATTCCCTTTGCCGATGTTGTCACCACGACAACCCACAAAACTCTGCGCGGTCCGCGCGGTGGCTTGATCCTGGCCAAGGCCAATCCGGAACTGGAGAAAAAACTCAACGCCGCGGTGTTCCCCGGCGGTCAGGGCGGCCCGTTGATGCACGTGATCGCGGCCAAGGCTGTGTGCTTCAAAGAAGCGCTGGAGCCCGCCTTCAAGACCTATCAGGCGCAAGTGATCCACAACGCCCAGGCGATGGCAAAAGTCTTCATTGATCGAGGCTACGACGTCGTGTCGGGCGGTACCGACAACCACCTGTTCCTGGTCAGCCTGATTCGTCAGGGCCTGACCGGCAAAGACGCCGACGCAGCCCTCGGTCGTGCCGGTATCACCGTGAACAAGAACGCCGTACCGAACGATCCGCAATCGCCGTTCGTGACCTCCGGCCTGCGCATCGGCACGCCGGCGATCACCAGCCGTGGTTTCAAGGAAGCCCAGAGCATCGAGCTGGCGGGCTGGATCTGCGACATTCTCGATCACCTCGGCGATGCCGATGTCGAGGCCCACGTCGCCCGGCAAGCCGCTGCAATGTGCAGCGATTTCCCGGTCTACCGCGACTGATCCGTAGCAGGAAGGCTATTTACCCCTGTAGCAGCTGTCGAGCCTGCGAGGCTGCGTTCGGCTGCGCAGCAGTCGTGAAATCAGGCGATGCGGTGTATCAGTAAAACCTCGCACTTAGGTTTCACGACTGCTGCGCAGCCGAACGCAGCCTCGCAGGCTCGACAGCTGCTACAGGGGCCGTTCTCTTCTGCTCGCATAAAAGGAAAAAATACATGAGCACTGTTGTGGAAGCACCCGGCAAAGTCCCGGTAAAAATCGAAGTCGGAGTCAAACTGCGCGGTGCAGAAAAGGTCGCGCGAATTCCGGTGAAGATCATCCCGACCGATGAGTTCCCACGCAAACCCGGCTGGATTCGCGTACGCATTCCAATCTCCCCCGAGGTCGACCGGATCAAACAACTGCTGCGCAAACACAAGCTGCACAGCGTCTGTGAGGAAGCCTCCTGCCCGAACCTCGGCGAGTGTTTTTCCGGTGGCACGGCGACTTTCATGATCATGGGTGACATCTGCACCCGCCGTTGCCCGTTCTGCGATGTCGGCCACGGCCGGCCGAAACCGCTGGACGCCGAAGAGCCGCTGAACCTCGCGGTGGCCATCGCCGACCTGCACCTGAAGTACGTAGTGATCACCTCGGTGGACCGCGACGACTTGCGCGACGGCGGCGCCCAGCATTTCGTCGATTGCCTGCGCGAAATCCGCAAGCTGTCGCCGGGCGTGCAACTGGAAACCCTGGTGCCTGATTACCGTGGCCGCATGGACGTTGCCCTGGCGATCACGGCCACTGAGCCACCCGATGTGTTCAACCATAATCTGGAGACCGTCCCGCGCCTGTACAAAGCCGCGCGGCCGGGCTCGGATTTCGAGTGGTCGCTGGATCTGCTGCAGAAATTCAAGCTAATGGTCCCGCGTGTCCCCACCAAATCAGGCCTGATGCTGGGCCTTGGCGAGACCGACGAGGAAGTCATCGAAGTCATGCAGCGCATGCGTGAACACGATGTCGACATGCTCACCCTCGGCCAGTACCTGCAACCGTCTCGCAGCCACTTGCCGGTCCAGCGTTTCGTCCACCCGGACGTGTTCGCCTGGTTCGCTGAAGAAGGTACGCGGATGGGCTTCAAGAACGTTGCCTCCGGTCCGCTGGTGCGCTCGTCCTACCATGCGGACCAACAAGCTCAGGGAGCAACGAACACTGTGGACTCCCTCCTTACTGCTGGATTCGCTTCCCTTTGAAAGCCTCACGCCGTGCGTTGCGTTCTTCGATGTAGGCGGCGCTCGGCTCGCTGATCAGCTCTTCACGGCGCAAGAGTTCGCCGCAATGCTCGCAAAGCGGCCCAAGTCCGGCGGGTTGGCCACAGGTTTTGTGCGTATAAACGACTGCCAACCCCTCCTCCGGCGACTTGCACCAGGTTTCTCCCCACGCGCGCAGTGCAAGCACCACAGAATAAAAGGCCTGCCCTTTCGGGGTGAGGTGATATTCGTAGCGTGGCGGCCGCTCGTTGTAAGGACGGCGTGCGAGGAGTCCATCAGCCTCCATGTTTTTCAGGCGCGACGCGATCATTTGCGGGGTTCCTCCGGTCTGCGCCTGGATCTCGTCGAATCGATGGCTGCCCATGAACAACTCACGCAGGACCAGCACGGTCCAGCGGTCCCCCACGACCGCCTCAGCCCGCGAAATCGGGCACAGGGTTTGAGCAGCACTTGTATTTACCGACATAAGGACTTGCCTCTTCTACAGTTGCTATGATTATCATATCAACAGCGTAACAAGACAAGCCCACGGTACGAGTCATCCAAAATCCCTGGAGAAAATCGCCATGTCCAAAGCCGTTTATCCCCTCAACAGAACCGCGTATCTGCTGGTCGATCCTTACAATGATTTCCTGTCGGAAGGCGGAAAGGTCTACCCCTTTATCGAGCCGATTGCCGAGCAAGTCGGCCTGCTCGACAACCTGCGCGCCCTCGACCGTACCGTCCGTGCACTCGATATTCCGGTGGTCATCGTTCCGCATCGCCGTTGGGAGCAAGGCGACTACGAAGGCTGGGATCATCCAAGTCCCACCCAATGCAAGGTCATGCACATGCATCACTTCGCACGCGGGGAATGGGGCGGCGATTGGCACCCCGATTTCGCGCCAAAGGACGGCGACATCGTCGTTCAGGAGCATTGGGGCTCGAGCGGCTTTGCCAATACCGACCTTGATTTTCGCCTCAAGCAGAAAGGCATCACGCACGTGATCATCGTTGGCCTGCTGGCCAATACCTGCATCGAGGCAACAGCGCGCTACGCCGTGGAACTCGGTTACCACGTCACACTGGTGCGCGATGCGACCGCTGCCTTCAAACCGGAAATGATGCATGCCGCGCATGAACTCAACGGTCCCACGTTCGCCCACGCCATTGTGGCGACGGACGAGCTGATCGCCTCCTTGGCACAGCAGGGGTGACACAATGAAATTGACTGGAAACCTCATCATTGGTGCAAACGAAGTCCCGGCCACTGAAGGGACGATGAAGGCGCTCAACCCCGCAACCAACCAGTTGATCGAACCGGATTTCGCATTCGGTGGCGTGGCGGAAGTCGACCAGGCGGCGACGCTCGCCGACGAAGCATTCGACCGTTACAGCCATACCTCACTCGCCGAGCGCGCTGCGTTCCTGGAAAGCATTGCCGACAATCTCGACGCTGTCCGCCATGAGCTTGCCGCACGGGCCGCGCTCGAAACGGGTTTGCCTGAGGCTCAGCTTGAGGGCGAAGCGGCAAAAGCCGCGACCCAGTTTCGCCAATTCGCGGATGTCGTACGCAAAGGACGCTTCCTCCAGTTGGCCATCGATCCGGCACAGCCTCATCGTCAGCCTCGCCCACGCATGGATCATCGACTTCAGAAAATGGCGATCGGCCCGGTGGCTATTTTCGGTGCGAGCAACTTTCCCATTTCATATTCGGTCGCCGGTGGCGATACCGCTTCAGCATTGGCGGCCGGCGCGACCGTTATTGTGAAGGCGCATAACGCTCACCCAGGCGCATCAGAAATTCAGGCCCGTGCCATCCGCAAGGCGGTGCAAGAGAACGGACTGCCTGAGGGTGTTTTCTCGATGGTACGTGGCGGTGGCAACACGATCGGCGAAGCCTTGGTCGATCATCCGTTGATCAAGGCCGTGACGTTCACCGGCTCGGAGGGTGGCGGCATGGCGCTGTACCGCCGTGCGCAGCAACGCCCCGATCCCATTCCCGTGTTCACCGAGATGACCAGCGTCAACCCCACGTTCATCCTGCCCCATGCGCTGGCTGCGCGTGGAGCGCAAATCGGTGATGGCTTTATCGAGCGCATGCTGGTCAATGTGGGGCAAGCCTGCCTCAGACCGGCCCTCCTCTTCGCCATCAAAGGGGCTGGTTTTGAAGCAATGCTCGCCGCCATGGTCAAGCGTGTCACCGAAACATCGGCGCGCACGATGCTGACGCCGGGGATTCATGCGTCCTACTTGAGCGGCCTCGCCGCAATGGAGAGCCTTGGTGCAAACCGCGTCGCCGAGGGCTCGCTATCCAACGCTGATTTTGAGGGCCAGTCGATGTTGCATGAGGTCGACGGCCGACATTTCCTGACCGAGACGGTACTTGCGCAAGAAGTATTCGGTCCGTCAGCACTGCTGGTGAACGTCAAGGATGAGGATGAACTGCTCGCTGTCGCTCGCGCGCTCAAGGGCCAGCTCAGCGCCGCCATGCAGCTTGATGAGCGCGATATGCCACTGGCTCATCGCTTGTTGCCGGTTCTGGAGCGGCGCACCGGGCGAATCGTTGTCAACGCCTTCGCGCATCCACAGGAGGTGTCTTTCGCCACCATCCACGGTGGACCGTTTCCGGCAACCTCGGACAGCCGCTTCACCTCGGTTGGCATGACGTCGATTGAACGCTTTTTGCGCCCGGTGTCTTACCAGGGTTTTCCGGACGCGCTATTGCCTGAGCCATTACGCGAGGTTAATCCCTTGGGGCTGCCTCGCCTGGTAGACGGCCCATAAAAGCCATCCTTGACGCCGTCGTTGCCAACCCGCCCGGTGGAGCCCGCTCGTTGAACGAGGCCGCCGGTCAAGCCCGCGGACTCAGCCCTTGGCCGCCATCGCGGTGACTTCCACGCGCATGCCTTCAACTGCCAGGGAGGCCACGCCAACAGCGGCCCGAACCGGCCAGGGCTTGGCGAAGAAGCGCTGGTAGACCTCGTTGAAGGCGGCGCGGTCGGCCATGTCGGTGAGGTAGATGGTCAGATGCAGAACCCGGTCCATGGAACTGCCGGCGTGCTCCAATGCAACCTTGAGTGCCTGCAGGGTGCATTCGCTTTGCAGAGTGATGTCGCCCAGTTCCAGGCTGCCGTCGGCGCGGGTGGGGATTTGAGTGGAGACCAACAGGCCGCCAAAACCGGCGACATCCGAGGAGATGGATTCCGGATCGGGGTCGGGGAGGAAGGTGATGTCGTGGTTTGCCATGGGGATCTCTTGCTTGAGGGGGTAAAGGGGCCGTCGAGTATATAGCGGCTGGAAAACTCAGTGTGGAACGCCCGGTTTGGCAAGGCCCTGCTCACAGTAAAAACTAAAAACCTGGGAAAGGTCATTCCACTAGCGAGATCAGACGCGGCTCAATTGAGGTCTCAAGCACCTCAAGCAGAGCCAGTGTCACCGGCAGCTTGAAGCGCCGGCGTCCCGCGCTGCCGGGATTGAGGTAGAGCTGTTCGCCGCGCCATTCTATGCGTGGCTTGTGCGAGTGGCCGGTGATCACCAGCTTTATGCCTGGATCAAGCACGGCAGGGACATCGGCACTGTCATGTACCAGCAAGGTCTGCCATCCGTTCAGGTCGAAACAGAGGCAGTCGGCGATATTTTCTGCCCAAGGGGCATCCAGATCATTGTTCCCGCGGACCACGTGCAGCGGGGCTATTGATGCCAGTTGATCGAGGATTTCGGGGTTGCCGATGTCGCCCGCGTGAATAATCCGTTCACACCCCTGCAGTGCAGCAAGGGCTTCGGCGCGGAGCAAGCCATGGGTATCGGAAATCACGCCCACTTTCATGCAGCGCTCCAGATCAGGTTCAGGCATCGCCACCTACTCCTCAAAGCGACCCGTGACGTCACGATCGCGCTCGTATCGTCTCGTGAGCGGAAACGGCGGCAACCAGGCCTCGCGACGCACGATCCAGCTTTCGTAGGTTGGCATCAATTGGTCAGGGGCATCCAGGGATCCCAGGTTCACTTCGATTTCGTCGTCGGTGCGCGAAAAAACGGACGAGCCACAGCGGGGACAGAAAAACCGCCCTGCGTAGTCGCGTGTTTCGCCTTCGATCGTCACTGCACTCTGAGGGAATATCGCGCAAGCATGAAAAAGCGCCCCATGATGCTTGCGGCAGTCGAGGCAGTGACAAAGGCCGACTCGGTATGGGAGTCCCGACGCTTCAAGTCGGACGTTGCCGCACAGGCAACCACCCGTGAATCGCTCCATGCTGCGTCTCCTCTAAAATCAAGCGGTCGGAATGTGATCCACCCTCCCGACTCAAGGCGCATTAACCACGACATAAGTCATATCGCTGCCCTGATACTGCGGACTCTTCAGCCTAGACCCGGCGTGATCCGTTCGCCAGAAGGGCAAGAATCCCTATGGGCAAACCCGATTGGAGCACTCTATGATTGAACCCCATGACCACCACGCCTCCGATCCGCCAACCCTGCCCGCCCGGCGCCTGCGACTGCGGGCGTGACCCACTGCTGGAAACACCGGGGGCGGACGTGCGCATTCTGTTTCTGACCCGTTCGGAAGAAAAGCGCCTGGTCGAACGCCTGGAAAACCTCCAAAGCCTGAGTGACCTCGAACGTCTGCAACGGCGGATGTATGAGCAGTTGGGCATCCGCGTGGACATCGTCCCCAGTTTCAATGAAGTACGCACCATGCGCGGTATCGGTATTAACCTTGGCGAACAACCGGGGCTATGCCGCAAAACCCGACAGTCGATCCCGGCCGCGATTCGCCGCGCACTGGAGAAGCGCCCGGAAATTGCCTACGAACTGCTCAACGCCAACGACCTGTTGCGCGACGCGTGAAATCAGCCTGATGAACCTTGTTTCGTTGGTGAAACACACGTCATCCACGACCCTGTACAAAAGCAACGAAACAGGATCAGCGGTCATACGCAGAGTCTGGCCCGCTGCTATGCCTTCTCATGGGAGCAATGGTTTCAAGCCAGTCAGGGATGAAGCTGGACACTCAAGCGTGATCGTGGTCCCGGCACCAGCCAGGTGCGCGAAGAGCAACAGGTGCCAATCCGTAGCAGGAGGTGGCCAATGTTATTCATAGTCAGTTGGTCTATCAGTTCGGCAAATCGTAACAGTGCGATCGAGCGCTTCCTCAAGACTGGGGGGGCTCCACCCACTGGCGTCAAAATGCTGGGACGCTGGCACGCCGTCGGTGGTGCATCCGGTTTTGGCGTGGCAGAGGCCAGTGATCCGGCAGCCATTCAGAAGTGGGTGCTGGAATGGAGCGACCTCATGACCATGGAGGTCCAGGCAGCACTGACTGATGAACAGATAGCGCCGCTGCTGGCGGCCGCTGTCGGCAAGCAATAGTCGTTGGAGCGGCGAGCCACGCTCGCCGCTCCATGCCCTCCCGCACTTCTAATATCACATCCCATATGGCCGGTTCCGGCACGGACTGAGGACTTCATCTGATTGAGATGTCAGTAATCATCCGAATCCACAACAAACTGTAAAGCCCATGAAACAAGGCCTTCGGCCGAAAAACAAATGACTGGAAATTTCACAATTCTTACCTACGCTCTTCGCGGGGGATCCAAAATTTCCTGGGCGGTCGGGGGCTCGTCTCAGAGTACCAACGCAAGTGCGCAGGAGCTCGATATGAACCGGACAAAACTATCCTCGGTGTTCGCCGTCCCCTTACTTCTATCTGCAATGGTTGTCCCCGGCATCACTCAAGCAGCCGACAAAACAGTCCCCAACATTGTTGTCATCATGGGTGACGATATTGGCTGGTCCAACATCGGTGTCTACAACCAGGGCATGATGGCCGGTCGAACACCCAACCTCGACCAGCTCGCGGCTGAAGGCATGCGTTTCACCGACTACTACGCCGAAGCCAGTTGCACCGCCGGGCGGGCCAACTTCATTACCGGCGAACTGCCGATCCGTACCGGGATGACCACTGTCGGTCAGGCCGGTTCTCCCGTTGGTATTCCCGCCGAAGCCGTCACCATCGCCACCACACTCAAGTCCATGGGCTACGCCACCGGCCAGTTCGGCAAAAATCACTTGGGCGACTTGAATCAGTTCCTGCCGACCGTGCATGGTTTCGACGAGTTCTTCGGCTATCTCTACCACCTCGACGCCATGGAAGACCCGGCGCACCCCAACTATCCACAAGATCTTCTGCCCACCGTCGGCCCACGCAACATGGTTCACAGCTGGGCCACGACGACTGACGACGCGACCGTGATGCCGCGCTGGGGCAAGGTCGGCAAACAGAAAATCGAAGACGCCGGCACGCTGTATCCGGAGCGGATGAAAACCATCGACGAAGAGATTCGTGACAAGGCATTCGCCTTTGTGGACAAGGCCAAGCAGGACAATAAACCATTCTTCCTCTGGCTCAACCCCACCCGCATGCACATCGTCACGCACCTCTCCGACAAGTATGAGGCCATGCGCAATGCGCAAAATGGCTGGTCAGAACAGGAAGCAGGCATGGCACAGCTCGACGATATCGTCGGCGACCTGATGGCCAAGCTGAAAAAAGACGGCATGGATGACAACACCATCGTGATTTTCACCACCGACAACGGCGCGGAAAACTTCACCTGGCCGGATGGCGGCACCACCCCGTTTGCCATGGGCAAGGGCACAGTGATGGAAGGTGGTTTCCGCGTACCGGCGATCATTCGCTGGCCGGGCAAAGTACCGGTCAATACGGTGGCAAACGGCATCATGTCCGGTATGGACTGGTTCCCGACCCTGGTCGCGGCAGCCGGAAATCCGAACATCACTGCCGAACTGCTCAAGGGCAAACAATTGGGCGATACCACGTACAAGGTGCATCTGGACGGCTACGACCAGACGCCGATGATCACCGGCAAAGGTCCGTCGAACCGGCATGAAATCTTCTACTTTGGCGAGAGTTCGCTCGGTGCGGTACGGATCGATGACTACAAATACCGTTTCATTGAACAACCAGGTGGCTGGATGGGCGCCAAATTGGCGGTCGATGTACCGATCCTGACCAACCTTCGTCTCGACCCGTTCGAACGTATGGGCTGGCCGGAAAACCAGTCAGCGCAAGGGTCCCAGCAGTACTTCGACTGGTTCAAATTCCAGTTCTGGCGGTTCGTGTTCGTCCAGCAGCAGGTCGCCAAGCTGGCTGAAACCGCGATTGAATTCCCGCCGATGCAAAAAGGCGCGAGCTTCAACCTCGATTCCGTCAAAGCCAAGATCGCAGCCGCTCGGGCGGAAATGGCCAAGTAAACAGTCGAGTCAACGGGTGGCCAACGCTGGCCACCCGCGTTCGGGAAGGACATTTGCTGAGGTAACCCAATGCAGATAAAAACATCCACCCTGCCCGCCTTCACCTTGCTTGCGTTGTGCTGTCAGCAAGCGTATGCCGGCGGTCTCATGCTCTACGAAATCGGCACTGATAACGCCGGCCTGGCCAACGCCGGTGCTGCGGCCCGCGCTCAAGGTCCCTCGACCATCGCCAGTAACCCGGCGGGCATGAGTTACCTGCCAGGCACGCAAATCACCGGCGGCTTGCAAGTGCTCTACGGCAACCTCAAGTTCAATCGCGACGACGACACCAACGTCCCGGGTAGCGGCAGTGGCAACGCCCTCGACCCCATTCCCGGCGGTAGTTTCTTTATCAGCCATCAACTCGATGACCACTGGAGCGTTGGCTTCGGCCAGTATGCTGACTTCGGGTTGGCAGAGAATTACGACAACGACTGGTCCGGGCGCTATTTCGCGCAGAACGCCAGCCTCGGCGGTTTATCTTTTGTACCCAGCGTGGCTTATCGCTTTAACGAGCAATGGTCGGTGGGCGTTGGCGTGAAAGCCATGTATGGCATGTTGCAATCCGACACCGCGATTGACCGCTCGCCGTTCGGCCTTACCGACCGCAGCGACGGCCAGTTCAAGTACAAAGACAAGGATTGGGGTTTTGGCGCGAATGTGGGGGTGATCTACGCTCCGCAAGCCGGCACGCGCATTGGCCTGGCTTACACCAGCAAGGTCGACCTGCAGTTTGAGGACGGGCTAGACGTCAAAGGCAATGGCCCGGCGCTGGATCGATTGAATGGCCTGAACACCCAACTCGACGTAACCGTGCCACAAACCGTCACCCTGAGCCTGTTCCAGCAACTCGACCGGCAGTGGGCCTTGCTCGCCTCGGTCAATTGGCAGGACTGGTCAGAGTTCGGCGAGGTCGGGGTCCAGGTCGACACTACAGCGGTCGATGCCCGATCGACCACGATTGATGCCAACTACAAAGACACCTGGCAACTGGCGCTCGGCGCGCAATACCAGGCCACGCCACAATGGTTGTGGAACTTCGGAGTGGCTTACGACAGCAGCGCCGTCTCGGACAGTGATCGCACTGTAACGGTGCCAATGGCCGAATCCTGGCGCATTGCGACAGGAGCCACCTATGCTCTGAACAAGGACACCGACGTCAACGTCAGTTGGGCGATGGTCTGGCTCGGTGACATGCCGGTCGACCAGACCAAATCAACGTCCGGTAATCGAATATCAGGTCAGTTCGACAATGCCTGGATTCAAGCCGTGACCGGAAACATGACCTGGCGATTCTGATGCCCTGCTACCGAAAAAACGACTTAATCCATGGAGCACACACCACTATGAATCTGTCCCGCAAATTGTTCGTTGGCGCTGCAATGGCCGGCCTGCTGCTCGGCGGTTGCACTTCGAAGGTGACGGAGAAAGAGCAATATTCCGGCTACCTGTCCAGCTATAACAACCTGCAAGAAGTGACCACCCCCAGCGGCGGAACAGCGATGCGCTGGGTGAGCCCGTCATGGAACCCGAATGCGTACGACACGGTGGCTTTCAACAAACTGGAGCTCTACCCGGCGCCCAAGCCCAATGAGCGGGTGAACCAGCAGACGCTCAGCGACATTCAGAGCTACATGACCAGCAAAGCCAAAAGTACGCTGGGGCAGAAATACCGCGTGGTCTCCAGCGCTGGCTCGGCCCCGAAAGGCTCAAAACTCCTGATCATGCGCGCAGCCATCACCGGGGTGAGTGCCGAAAACGCAGGCATGAAGTGGTATGAAGTGGTTCCGGTCGCCGCCGTGGTCGGGGCGACACAGGCAGCGACCGGTCACCGGGACCAGGACACTACCCTGTTCATCGAAGCCGAGTTCATCGACGCGAAAACCAATCAGACGGTGGCCAAAGTGGTGCGCAAGGTGTTCGGCACCCAGCTTTCGAACGAGAGCCAGAAGGTTACCGCCAAAGATTTCAAAGCGGCGATCGATAAACTGACCACCGATATGCAGGCGTTCATCAAGTAACACCACCCCCTCCCGGTAGGAGCTGCCGCAGGCTGCGATCTTTTGATCTTGATGTTGTCGGTGTAACAACCGTCGCCAGGATCGCAGGCTTCGCCAGCTCCTACACCGACCGTGTTCACCCTAACCACTACTTTTTCATCCCGACCCGCCGTCGCATTTCGGCGGTGATCGACTGCCGGGTTTTCTTCAAATCCCTCCAAGGTTCGTCACCGACTTCGGCCAGGCGTTCATGCACAGTGTGCACGTTCCACTGATTGCCACCCTTGAGCTCGCCCACCTCTTCGCGAAAGATCGGTACCGACACCGGCAGCCCTTCACGGGTGCGCACGGCGTAGGCGCAGATCGTCGTGGCGCCGAGACCGTTGCGCAGGTAATCGATGAAGATCCGCCCGACCCGGTTCTTCGGTCCCGACACGGCGGAAAAACGCTCCGGCAACAACTTGGCCATGTGGCTGACGATCGCGTGGCTGAAGTCTTTCACCTCATCCCAACCCAGCTTGCGGGTCAGTGGCACCACCAGGTGAATCCCTTTGCCGCCGCTGGTCTTGAGGAACGCCTTGAGCCCCAGTTCATCGAGTACCGATAGGGTCAGCTGAGTCGCCTCGACCATGCTTTTCCAGGGCAGCGCCGGGTCCGGGTCGAGGTCGAGGACGAAGCGGTCGGGTTTGTCGAGGTTGTCCGAGGTGGCGTTCCAGGTGTGCAACTCGACAGTGCTCATCTGCACGGCGCCGACCAGGGCTTCGGCGTTGTCGATGATCATCACCGGTTGGCCGGTGAGTGCCTTGTCCAGGGTGGTGATCCCCGGAATGGCCAGGCGCTCGGCGTTCTTCTGGAAAAACAGTTCGCCGTTGATGCCGTCCGGTGCGCGCACCAGCGCCACGGGTCGGTCCTTGAGTTCGGGCAAAATCCATTCGGCGACGCTGGCGTAATACTCCGCCAGTTGCACTTTGGTGGTACCGCTGCTGGCGTCGATCACCCGGTCCGGGTGAGTGATTCGGACCTTGCCCTCGCCCAGGCCGATTTGTGAGGGTGCGGGCGCTGCTTTCTTGTTGGCAGGGGTGGAAGGTTTTTCGGCAGTGGTTTTTTTCGCGGCTGAAGTCTTCACGGCTTTCGGACGCTCCTCGGTAATGTCGTCGGCAGGTTTGTCGTCACGCAGGCCATGGAACACTGCATGACGGACTGAACCTTCTTTGGTCATTTCGGCAAAAGCGACCTCAGCCAGCAGCGTGGGCTTGAGCCAGTGCACACCCTTGGCGTCAAAACCGCTCGGCGGATTGACCACCGAAACCTTTTTGGTTTGCAGCGGTTTCAGTTGCTCGTAAATACGCTTGAGCGTCGTCTCGTTGAACCCGGTGCCGACCTTGCCCGCGTAACGCAACTCACCGCTGTCGCGGTCATGCAACCCCAGCAGCAGCGCACCGAAGGCATTGCGCGAGCCTTTCGGGTCAGTGAAACCGACGACCACAAATTCCTGCCGATGCTTGCACTTGAGCTTGATCCAGTCGCTGCTGCGCCGCGACACGTAAGGCGAGCCCAGACGCTTGCCGATCAGCCCTTCCATCTGCATTTGGCAGGCGCTGTTAAGCAGGGCTTCCGGTTCTTCACTAAAGGCATCAGAGAAGCGCAACAGCGGGTCTTTGTTAGGGTTGAGCACGGTCGACAGCGCAACCCTTCGCTCCTCGACCGGCACCTCGCGCAGGTCCACGCCGTTGAGGTAAGGCATGTCGAACAGGTAGTAGACGATGTTGCCGCTGCGGCCCGAGTCGAAGGCGTTTTGCAAGGCCTGAAAGTCCGGCACGCCCTGCTCGTCGGCGACCACCATTTCCCCGTCGAGCCAGGCGGATTCGAGACCCAGTGCCGCCAACGCCTCGGCTTGCCGGGGCAGTTTGTGGGTCCAGTCGTGACCGTTGCGGGTGAACAGTTTGACTTCGTCGTGATCGATGCGCGCCATGATCCGATAGCCATCGAACTTGATCTCATAGCTCCACTCGCCGCCCGGGGCTTTTTCGACCAGCGTCGCCAGTTCTGGTTTGAGCAGCTCCGGCAATTTGGCTTTGCGGGCGCCCGTCAATGACGCCGACTTTTCCTTGCGCGCCGGGGCGGCCGGTTTTTTGATGGCTTTTGGATTGGCAGCGGTCTTCGGCTTTTTGGCCACGATGGTCCGGTTACTGAGCACGCTGTCGGGCTCGGCGGCGACCACGTCGTAATCGCTTTCGGGTTTGGCCGCGCCGTCCTGATGCTTGATCAGAAACCACTGCTCCTGCTTGCCCGGCATGTGCGTGCGCACCAGGTTCCACAGGCCGCCGAGTTTCTCGCCTTTCAGCTCGAATTTAAGCTTGCCCTTGGCGTAGGCCTCGGCCGGGTCGTCCTGAGGAATCCACACCCCCCGGTCCCAGACAATCACCTCGCCGGCACCGTAATGCCCTTCGGGAATGCTTCCCTCGAAGGTGGCGTAATCAATCGGATGGTCTTCGACGTGCACCGCCAGGCGCTTGACCTTGGGGTCCAGTGACGGACCTTTGGGCACCGCCCAGCTTTTCAGTGCGCCGTCGAGCTCCAGGCGAAAATCGTAATGCAGGCGCGAGGCGTCGTGCTTCTGGATGCAGAACTGCAAGGCATGGTCTTTCGCGGTTTTTTTGCCCGAACGTTTACCGGCGGCCGGTTCAGCGGTCGCCGAGAAATCGCGCATGCGATTGTAATCGTCCAGGCTCCTGGTCATGGCGCAGCGGCTGACGTGACGGTGCCCCCGATGCCTGGCCCGATACGCGTGACAGTCAGGGCGACGACGGCAATGCGTTCCACCCGCTGATAGCCAGGGGTCAACAGTTCTTCACCGAACACATCGGGGTCGAGCTCGCGGTAAGTCCAGCCTAACATCGGCGATTCCAGATACGGAGTCACCGCATCCAGAAACGGGTCGAGACCATCGATCATCGCCACGCCGGTGTACAGCACCAGGGACCCTCCGGGGGCCAACCGATGCAGGGCTTGCTCGACAATGCGCAACGACAATTGCGCCCCCAGCGCCCCGCCGCCATGCCGGTAAGCACGCTCGGCCGGGTCGGCCATGTAGGGCGGATTGGCGACGATCAAGTCGAAGTGGCCGTCGAGGTCCTGCAGCACATCGCTGGCCTCGATGCTGACGTTGGCCACCTCGGCGAGCGCGACGTTGACCGCCGTCATACGTAACGCCAACGGGTTGATGTCGACGGCCAGCACTTCGGCCTCACGGCGCGCGCGGGCAATCACAATCGCTCCGACGCCAGCGCCGCAACCAATGTCCACGGCGCGTCTGATCGGCGCAAAGCTCTGTTGCAGATGGGCGTGAATCAGTTGTGCAAAACGATAAGTGTCGGGTCCGAAGAACACCGCGTCAGCAGCATCAGTGGGGTAACCCGAATGCACGAACAACAGGTCATCGAGGCTTGACCAGCGCACATGACTTTTCAGTCGACCATTGCATTCCTCGAGGACGCCCGCCTGCTGCAACTGCCGCTGCTCATCCACCGACAACAGTCCGGGCTCGAACGGCCGCGACCAGCCGAATACTTCGCGCAGGGTCCGGGCGCTTTGCCCGAAGACGCGATCATTGACCCGCTGATGGGTCAGCGGCGTGGGCGTGATGAAACGGTAACCGTCAGCCTGCAAGCGGCGTCCCAGTTGCAACAAGGCCAGATCGGCGGCACTGAGTTGTTCTTCCTGATTCATGGAGGGCTCCCTATCGAAAACCGGATTTGAGTTCGATGAACCGTCGCGTGGCCATCAGGCCTGCGGGGTGGGCGTGCCGATGGGCAGACAGCCACGGAATCAAGACCTGCATTTGCTCGTCGGCGGCAAGCCCTTTAAGTGTAGCGTGCAGGCTTTGGATATCCGGGTCATTGACGGGCACGGGTGGTTCGGTCGCGGCACTGCTACCACGTCGAACCGCTGCCGGCGCTCGCTCAGGCCTCCAGTCCCCGGCAATCCAGTCGTGCAGCAGTTGTTTTTCGTAAGGGCTGAACACCCCGAACATGGCCGCGCCGTCACCCTCGATCAATTGCCAGAAACGGCTGACTTGCGGGTCCTGGTGACGCTTGATCCAGCCCTTGGTTTCCATGGCGCTGAGAAAGCCAGGCAACTGCTCCGGCGATGACAGCCATTGATTGACGGTCTTGCCTTCAAACCGGCAATAGTCAGAATGCATGTGCTGACCAAACGGGCGCTTGCGTTCAAGCATGTTCAGCAACTCGCCGTACAGGTCGAACGATTCGATGATCGCGCGACTGCCCTGCCCCAGATCGTTGAGCCGATAACCCAACGCCACCCTGCGCAGAAAGCCTTCACGGTCGCCTTCCACCGGCAACAATTGCAGCACCGATTGCACGGCCTTTTGCGCGTGGCCGGTGCTGGCATTGTCGATGGTCACGTGCAGGGTGAAGTAATACGGATCGATGCCCAGCTCGCTGAGTTCATAGGCGCTGATCAGCAAATGCAGCGGCAGCTGTTCATAACCGAGGTTATAGCCGATCACTTCCGGCAAAAAATCGTCGCTGCAGTAACCCAGCGCCAATTGCACCGCGCCTTGCAAGTAACGCTCATCCGGGATGAACGCGTTGTCCAGCAAGCCATGTTCGGCCAGCAGCTTGCGGTAGATCACCACATGATTTTGCGCGGGGTAGCCGTCGCCCAGCTCTTCCAGATAGGTGCAAATCAGGCCTTCGAAACGCGGGTCATGCCAGTGCCGCAGCAGGCCATACAGCCACGCACCGTCCACCAGTTTGGTCGGGGCAACGGCTTGCAGGAAAAACAAGGCGTGCGCCTTGTTGGTGAAGAACTGCCGCGGCCCGCCGTCCTTGCGCTGTTGCAGGTAATCGGCGTATTGGCGAGCCACGTCGGCGCAATGCTGTTCGACAAAGGTTTGCAGCGCCGACAGGTCTCGCGGCATCTCCTCGGGCAGGTCCGTTGCCTGCGCAAGTTGAGCCTCGAGAAAGGTTTTACCGAGTGCGCGCTGGTGTTCGATATCGTCGCTCAGCAATAACTGTTCGTAGATAGTTTTGATGCTGCCGGTGGTCAGGATCGTGCGTTCGTGAGCCGGCTGGGCTTCAAGTCGTGTCAGGGCAGTCATGGGGTCGTCTCTCGGTCTGAGGCCAGTGGCAGGACGCTGAATCAGCACGTCTCTACATCAGCAGAGCGACACCCCCGGAAGAAAATTCCATCGGCGTTGAAATCGCCCGGACAGACGGGCAAGTGGCGCGGCACGCGACGCCAGATCAAGTGAATATACTCAGCGAGTGTGGACACACCCTTCGGAGAGCAATCATGCGAACGGTTCATGTCATCGAGCCCGAAAAAACCCCCGACCCGGTCAATGTCGTGGGTGAGGCCATCACCATTCTGGCGGGCGGGGATCTGAGCAAGCCTTTTGAAATGCATATCCAGGAAGGCGTCCTAGGCGGCGGGCCTCCCCTGCACTTTCACCCTTGGGACGAAGCGTTCTATGTCATTGACGGGCAGGTGGAAGTGACGGTTGCGGGTAAGGTCACCACCGTTTCCCCCGGCGGTTATGTGCATATCCCCGGTGGGACTATTCATGCTTACAAGAACATCAGCCCGACGGCAAAGATGATCGGCGTGGTATCTGATCCACGTGGGGGTCAGTTCTTTGCCGCGGTGGATCAGCTCAAAGTGCCGCAGGATTTGCCGCGGATACTGGCAATCGCCGAGCGCTTCGGCGTAACGTTTCTGGTGCCGAAAAACGCCTGATACCCGGTAGAGACCAGTACCCTCGTTTCCAGACTCCGCGTAGAAACGAGGGCAAGATCGGCTGTTTTCAGCTCAGATTCCCGCAGAAAGCATTCTGATTTCCATCAGCCGGATTTTCACGCACAACCAATGCATAGCCGCCCGTTCGAAGCGTATCGACGGCTACAGGTGCGCTTTTGTAGAAATACTGGAGCGATGACGGCGAATAGAACCTCGCATTAGGGCCGTCGTTAAGGTCAAAGGCTGGTTGCGAACCCAGGCTCGCACAACTTCCCGGATAGATGTAGGCCTCCAAACGACCTGGTAATACGCTGCCCATGGTCTTGCCCTTGACGGCAAACCAGAACACGGTCGCACTGCCACTGGGCATCATGGTCGTCTGGGCGATACTCCCGGCATTTGTGGAAGTAGCGTTCAAGGGAACGTTGATGACTTGAGGGTCAGGTACTGTGGAGCACCCAAGGATCCACCCGACCGCAACCACTAACGTCAGCGAAGATACGATTTTCATCGTGAAACTCCCGCTTGGAAAGGACGCGTTGAAGTAATCCCCCGATAAATTTTAGCCGACAGGGGAAAACCCGGGATTTTTCCGATGCTCGGTCGCAGTAATCGATCACGCTGAGCAGATAAAAAAACGCAAAACCTGTGGGAGCGAGCTTGCTCCGGGCGGCGTTCCGACGATGGCGGAGTGTCAGGCGACATCAATATTGAATGTACCGGCCTAATCGCGAGCAAGCTCGCTCCCACAGAGGTTGCGGTGTTCACACCCTTAACTGACCAGCATCATCAAGCCACGCCACCTTTGGCCTGCTGCTCCAGATGCACTTGCAGCTCTGGATCGATGTTCAGCGCCGCAGCCAGTTCATCCAGATAGCGGCGTTCGGCGTCCTGCTGATCGTCCACCAGCATCACACTGGCCAGGTACATTTCCGCCGCCATGCCGGAATCCGTGGCCGACTGCGCCACATCGGCGGCGTCCAGCGGCCGCGCGACTTCGTCATCCAGCCATTGCTGGAGCTCCGGGTCATCCGTGTGGCGGCCGATTTCGGCGCTGATCATCTGCTTCTCGGCGTCATCAATCCGACCATCGGCCTTCGCTGCCGCAATCAATGCACGAAGAATCGCATGGCTGTGGTCCTCGACTTCCGGGCCGGACAACAGGTCGACAGTGCGCGGTGCCTGTTGCGGCGCCGAGGCCTGGCTGCGTTGCCAGGCTTGATAGGCCTGGAATGCCATCATTCCGAGCGAAGCCAGCGCCGCGTAATTGGTGCCGCCACCCGAACGGGTCTGGGTCGAACCGCCCATGCTTGAGCCACCGCCCAGCAGACCACCGAGCAAACCACCCAGGCCACCGCCCCCGGCGCTTGACCCGGCACCACCGCCCAACAGGCCGCCGAGCAATCCACCGAGACCGCCGAGACCACCTTGGGCTGACGCGACACCGCCACCCTGTTGCGACATTGAGCCTTGGCCGGCCCTTAGTAATTGCTCGAGCAGATCGCTGGTGTTCATGACGATGTCCTCATCGATGGGAGTGATCCAGTCAGGCAACGATAGTCCTCGCGGGCAAATGCGCCACCACCGTTTGGCTGACGTGAAACCCTTATTGCGCTTGACCCTGATGACCATCGGCTGCGAGTGTTCTACCCTCGCAAACCCTATGCCCAGAGGATCAACGAACACATGGACCGCCACCTGATTGTCGTCAGCGACATCATCGAACCTGAAGTCGAGCACGTACTCAGCGCCGGGCTGAGTGCCTTCAATGATCAGATGACCGGCATCAACGACCGCCAGTCGCTGGCGGTCACGGTCCGCGATCCGGATACCCATCAGGTGCTGGGCGGTATTACCGGGCGTACGTCGCTCGGTCTGCTGTTTCTCGATCTTTTCTACTTGCCCGAGTCACTGCGCGGCTCCGGGCTCGGCTCTCGACTGCTCAACGCGTACGAGGACGAAGGCCGTCGTCGCGGTTGCCGCTCGGCGGTGCTCTATACCCTCAGTTTCCAGGCCCCGCAGTTCTATGAAAAGCACGGCTGGCAGCGCTTCGGCGAAGTGCCCTGCGACCCGCCAGGCACGAGTCGGGTGTTCATGAGCAAGGCGCTGTGAATAAGCCTCTCTGTCCTCGATCAATCCGCCGATTACCGCGCTTGAATAAAAGCTATCGCCCTGCGCCGATGTTTCATTTAATACCTGCGGATTTATCCGGGGTATTTTTGTGCGGCCCAGCTAAGATTTACAGATGGTGAACCTTATCCCCGGATACCCGGTCGATACATGCAACCTGACTTGGTTTGCCGACACCCCCAATTGAAGGGGTGATAACAGGCTTGCTTCACTTTCCGGAGAACGCCCCCGTGATATCCACTCTACACATCGCCAGGCTCAAAGCATGGGGCGCCCATGGTTTTACCGCCACCGGCGTGGTCACTGCCTTCCTCGCGACCCTCGCCCTGCTGGAAAACCAGGCCACAAACTGCCTGCTGTGGCTGGGCGTCGCCCTGATCGTCGATGGGCTGGACGGTGCGTTGGCACGCAAGGTCAATGTCCAGTCGGTACTGCCAAGTTTCGATGGCTCGATCCTCGATCTGGTCATCGACTACCTGACGTACGTGTTTATCCCCGCGCTGTTCATTTATCGTTACATCCCCTTGCCGGACTACACGCTGCTGCTGTCCGTGTCGCTGATTCTGGTCTCGTCGCTGTTTTGCTTCTGCAACGTCAACATGAAGAGCAAAGACAACTACTTCCAGGGCTTCCCCGCCGCCTGGAACGTGGTCGCCCTGTGCCTGTACATCATCGCCCCGTCGCCGTGGATCACTCTTCTCACCATCATTGGCCTGGCGCTGTTGACCGTGACCCGTATGAAGTTCCTCCACCCGTTCCGCGTGCGCAAGTTCATGCCGATCAACATCGCCGTAACGGCCATCTGGCTGCTGTGCAGCTTGTCGCTGGTGGTCAACCATCCGGTGATCAACCCGCTGGTGATGGGGCTTTGGCTGCTGATGTCGGCTTACTTCCTGGGGATCTGCATCTGGCGCACGGCGTTGGAGTGGTTCGAAAACTCGCGGTGATAAAGGAATGTCGAGAGTGGCCGGCTTCTCCTGCATGAAGTCGGTCATATCCGCCGTCTCTGCGGTTGTTCAATGGAAGAAAAGACAAAGCCCCAGGACTTTCTTCCAGGTTTGAGGGAAACACATCGACCATGCCCATCCATATCGTGCGCCTCGGTTCACCGCGTACTGCCAATGAAGGCCTGCGCCTGGGCACGGTACGTCGCCCGCCGCGTGGCGTGCCGAAAGCCGAGTTTGCCAGCCGTGATTTTTATGACGTGTGGCAGCCGCTGCTGTCTCCCAGTGTAGAACTGATCGCAGAAGCCAAAGCGGCAGAAGACGCCAAGGCGTGGGAAGTGTTCAAGCGCAAGTTCAAGACCGAAATGAACCAGCCGGCGCCCAGCCAACTGCTCGATTTGTTGGCGGCGTTGTCCCACCAAACGTCACTGGCCATTGGCTGTTATTGCGAAGATGAAGCGCATTGCCATCGGTCGGTGTTGCGGGAGTTGTTAAAGGCGCGAGGTGCGCAGCTCACATCCGCGCTTTGTTGAGCCAACGCCAGGTCTTCGTCGCAAGCATCGATAAGCGTGTAGTCGCCACAACCAGCCTGTTGCGCGAACAATAGGCATGTTCACCAACAGGCTGTCGAAAGTGACGACGACACTACGGGAGATTCACCTGGTCATGAGGATAAATGACGCGCCCGGTTGATGCCGTGCCTGAAGCTTAAGCGGGCTTGAAGCAGTACGCGGCCAGCTTGTTACCGTCCAGGTCTCGGGCGTAAGCGGCATAAGCATTAGGGGCCCAGCCTCGTGGCCCCGGCGCACCTTCGTCAGTTCCGCCGCTGGCCAGAGCGGCGGCGTGGAACGCGTCAATGGCGGCTCGATCCGGTGCTTCAAAGCTGACAGTGACGCCGTTGCCCACGCTGGCAGGAGCGCCGTTGGCCGGTTTCAGCACGAAGAAGGACGGGGCGTTCTGCCCCCAGATCGAGCCATTGTCATCCAGGTCAGCGATACGCTTCTGGCCTAGTGCTCCGAGCACATTGTCGTAAAAGCTGCGGGCTTTTTGCAGATCGTTGGTACCGACGGTGACGTGCGTGAAGATGCTCATTGTGATGTTCTCTTTGGTAGAAACGTGGTGGGTGGGTATTGCAGTTTCGTCAGGGCGAGACTCGCCCCGGCGGCCATCGCCAAGCCGGCTGAGTCAGCGATCGAAATGAACAACGGTGCGAATGCTCTTGCCTTCGTGCATCAGGTCAAAGGCCTTGTTGATGTCCTCCAACCCCAAGGTGTGGGTGATAAAGGTGTCCAACGGGATTTCACCCTGTTGAGACTTCTCGACATAGCTGGGCAGTTCGCTGCGACCTTTCACACCGCCAAAAGCCGAACCGCGCCAAACACGACCGGTCACCAGCTGGAACGGTCGGGTACTGATTTCCTGGCCCGCACCGGCGACCCCGATAATGACCGACTCGCCCCAGCCCTTATGGCAGCACTCGAGGGCCGCTCGCATCAGGTTGACGTTGCCGATGCATTCGAAGGAGTAATCCACACCACCTTCGGTCAGTTCGACAATCACGTCCTGGATCGGCTTGTCGTAATCCTTCGGATTGATGAAGTCGGTGGCGCCCAATTGCCTGGCGATGTCGAACTTGGCCGGGTTGATATCGATCGCGATTATTCGACCCGCCTTGGCCATGGTGGCGCCGATAATGGCTGCCAGGCCGATGCCACCCAGGCCGAAAATGGCCACGCTGGCGCCCTCCTCCACCTTGGCCGTGTTGAGCACCGCGCCAATACCGGTCGTGACACCGCAACCGAGCAGGCAAACCTTCTCTAGCGGAGCTCCTTCGAGATTTTGGCCAGCGAGATTTCTGGCAGTACCGTGTACTCGGAGAAGGTCGAAGTGCCCATGTAGTGAAATATCGGTTGGCCCTTGTAGGAAAAACGGCTGGTGCCATCTGGCATCAGGCCTTTGCCTTGGGTCGCGCGAATTTTCTGGCAGAGGTTGGTCTTGCCGGATATGCAGAATTTGCACTCCCCGCATTCCGGGGTGTAAAGCGGGATCACGTGATCGCCCACCACCACTGAAGTGACACCCTCGCCGATTGCCTCGACGATACCGCCGCCTTCGTGACCCAGAATCACCGGAAAGAGGCCTTCAGGATCAGCGCCGGACAGGGTAAACGCATCGGTATGGCAGACACCGGTTGCGATGATGCGTACCAGCACCTCCCCGGCTTGTGGTGCAGCCACATCGACTTCGACAATTTGCAGGGGTTGGTTGGCTGCAAAAGCTACGGCAGCTCGTGATTTGATCATATTCATAATTCCCGGGCGCAAAGAGGCGCCGCCTCTTTGTAGAAACAAGAAAAATCGGTACTGAGGTTGTGTTTACGCAGATGAAGCTGAGGGACGTTACACAGGGCAGGCGTCCTTGCCCCTTTGCCGATTAGAGCGATGCGTCGATTTTTTTCGCGACGGTTTCACTGACCCAGGCGTGCCACACTTCCGGGTGTTCCTTGAGGAAAATCCTGGCCAGTTTGGGGGACTCGATGCGTTCCTTGGTCATCCTCGCCAGGTTCTGATTCAACAGATCGATGGGAATGTTGACCTTCTCCAGAACCGCAACCAGTTCTGGCGCCTGCTCATGAAAAGCTTTGGAGAGTCCGACTTTAGTGATGACGTTTTTGTCGACCCCCGGTTTCTCTTCCAGTCTTATCGCATCGATCTGCCCCATCAGCGGCGTCGGTGACCAGTAGTAGAACAGCACAGGTTCACCGCGCTTATAGCTGGACAGCACAGCCGCATCCAGTGCAGCGCCGGTCCCCGGGCGGAAGTTGGTGTAGGTGCTTTCAAGACCGTACTCTTTCAACATCTCGGTATTGTCCTGTTCACAAATCCACCCCGCAGGACAATTGTAGAAACGTCCTTTGGAAGGCTCCTCCGAGTCTCGAAAAACATCTGGGTATTTGCTCAGGTCGGCAACCGACCTGAGGTCTGGAGCGCGAGCGGGTTTATTGCGTTTAGCGTCCCCCTCAACCACATAGCGCGGCACGTACCAGCCCTGGACTGCACCGATGATCGGTGAGCCAACTGCAATGACCTTTCCAGCGGCCGCGGCTTTCTTCCAGACTTCACTACGTTCCATCCACTCTTCGCCAAATACTTGAATGTCGTTGCTGGCCAGGGCGGTCTCCAGAATGATGGTGTTACCCACCAACTGGTCGGTTGCGCAACCGTAACCATCCTTGAGAACAATCATCATGATGTCGGTGAGGAGCATCCCGCTCTCCCAATTCAGACCGGCAAATTTCACCGATTTGCCTGACTCACACCACCCTGAAGCCTGACTTGAAGCGCTACCGACGAGTAAGCCGAGGGTGAGTAACGAGGCCAGCAAGTTCTTCTTGTATTTCATGATCAGACGCTCCGAAACATTATGGGGGGCAGGGAGCTCTTGCTTGCTACAAAAGAGGCAAGCGAGTGCCATCAGATCTAACGTGGACAGGTGCCTGTGCATACACGTGAAGCGATGGAGTGAGTGAATAGTTTTATTGTTGATTGGTAACTTAATTCAAAGGCTCTACCGTGGTGCGCCCGTAAAACAATTGACGGGCATAGGCGCTGAACTCGACATTTGGCTGATCCACGTAAGCCAATACAGCGTTGAGTCTTAACCTGTCCCCCACCACCGGCGTAACACGATGCAGTGAATAGCGGCCGCGAAACAATGTCAGTGTTCCAGGCACTTGAGGCAGAACCTCTATCTGCTGGGTGTCGGGGTTATCAAGGAATTGCCTGACCGCGTCATAACAGTCGTCGTCCTCATTGCGAAGCATGCGTACATATTCAAAATCCCCGCCGGCACTTGCGGCCTGGAGTGACAGCGTGACGCTGAAGTCGGAGCGATCAAAATGCCACCCCAATTGCTGTCCCGTCGTAAAGCCCTGCAAGTTAAGTGCAGCTAATGGGTCTGCATGGCGATAGAGCGTGCCCAGACCCAACACGTCCTTGATGAAAGAAAGCACTTCGTCCGATTCATAGATCCGCCTGATCAAGTTGTCGGCAGGAATATCCGCGTAGGCGACGGTATCTTTTTCGGTTTTCATCAAACGCCGCAGGGGATGCCCTGAATCAACGCTTTCCTCTTGAGGTTTGAAATAAACCGTGTGGTTTTCCCGGAAATGAAACATGCGCGGGTGCAGTGCAAGCGTTTGATCCGCCATCGTTGCAACCGACTCATCACGGACAAATCCCGGGAAGATCGCGACGCCTTCCTGGCCGAGCAATGATTGGCTTTGAGTAACCAGCGCCCGATAAGCGGGGTGGGTTCGATCGGTAATGGGATAACGCTCTAGGTCGATGACATCGCCCAGGGTTACGGCGGGTGTGAGAGGCAGCATAGGCATGATTATTGGTCTCCGGTGGCTCTTGCTGGAGTCAGATTGCATCGGAGGCAAAAACAAGTCACGCTCATATTTTTACGCTATTTTGTGAATTATTTTCAGGTCATAACCTATGAGACTCACCCTGGATCACCTCGTGATGCTGCAAACCCTGTCGGAAGTCGATTCGGTGACCGCTGTGGCCGAGCGTCTATGGCTGACACCTTCAGCCGTCAGTCATCGCATGCGGGAGGCGGAACGCCGGCTTGGCGTGAGCCTGACAGAGCGCTCAGGGGGAAAGTTGCGACTCAGCCCTGCGGGTGTGCGCCTGGAGCGAGCAGCAAGGGACATCATCGCGATTCTTAACGAAGCGGAGGCGGAGGCCAGATCCATGGCAGGCGGGGTCACCGCCTTTGTGCGTATGGGTGTCACCTCATACGGACCGTTTCGCTGGATTCCAAAATTTATCAAGCATTACTCCAGTCTTCGTCCAGACATCGAAATAACACTGGTGACCGTGCCCCGTAACGATGTTTATGCCAGCCTGATGCAAGGCAGGCTCGATGTGTCGATTATTGATGACGGTATGGTGCCGAGTGGTGTTGCCAAGTTGCCGCTTTTCCGTGACGACCTGATTGCGATCATGGCAACCGATCACCCACTGGCGCAGAGGAAAAACATTTATGCCGAAGACTTCAAAACTTACAACCTGGTGACGTATTCAACGGACCGCGCAAGCGGCTGGGAATATGACCGGTTCTTCGCGCCCGCGAGTATTTTGCCGCGCCGAATGATTACCGTGGAGTTGATTGAAGCCATCGTCGAACTGGTGCGCTCGGGATACGGAATCAGCATTTTGCAACGCGACTTGGTGACGCCCAGTCTTGAGCGCGGAGAGCTTGCATGGGCAGCCCTGAATGACGGGCTGGATATCGCCTGGAACGCGATTATTCGCCCCTCCGAGCCCGAAGGCAGTGAAGTCAATCAACTGGTCACCGAGCTGACCAGTTGGATTAAACATGCTGGGAAATCCGAGAATGGCTATGCCTAGCCAGAAAGCCCGAGACGAGCGTGGGCAACATAGTCAGTGGCCGGTCTCCTCCTCCACCGGCACCTGCAATCCCACCTTGACGTTGCTCATGGAAACCAGCGTCTTGAACCGCTTCACATTGTTGTTCTCGAAAAACAACTCACGCGTCAGTTCTGTGTACTGCTCCATGTTGCGCACCGCCAGCACCAGCACAAAGTCCCACTCCCCGGCCACGTAGTAACACTGCTGCACCTGCGGGCAGTTGGCGAAGCTGCGCTTCATGGCATCCAGCAAATCCAGACGCTCACTCTCCACTTCGACTTGGGCGACGATGGTCAGCGGGTAGCCGAGTTTCTCTTGATCCACCACAGCCACAGTGCCTTTGATGAAGCCGTCCTGAGTCAGGCGTTTAAGGCGGCGGTTGACGGCGGCCGAGGACAAATTGACCCGCGCGCCCAGTTCGCTTTGGGAAAGGCCGGCATCTTGCTGGACTTCGGCAATCAGCTTCAGGTCGAAGGCATCGAGACTCATGGTGAGGGGCTCGCAATAAAATTGATGTAAACCGCATGAATGGGTAATTAAAGTGCGGCGACGGTGCCAACTTCAAGAAATTAGTGTGACAGCGGCGAGATATTATTTCACTCCGCTGCCCACCACCTGGAGCCGACGATGCTGATCGCCAACCCCAACGCCAGCCGTAATACCTATCCCGATGACCTCAAGGCCATCCTGAACATTCAGACAGCCGCCGAAAGCCGCACCTGGCTGGCGAACTGGAACACACTCAACCGCGCCAGCACGCCCTTGTTCAGCCTGCCAGACCTGGCCGCCAATCTTGGTATCGCCGAGCTCCTGATCAAGGATGAGTCAAGCCGTTCGCCGCTGGGGAGTTTCAAAGCGCTGGGCGCATCGATTGCCCTGGTGCGGTTAATCTTGCGCCTGTTCCCCGAACACCCTTTCGAACCCCGTGGCCTGCTGATGGGCGATTACCGCGACGCCTTGAAGGACTTTACGGTGATCAGCGCCACCGACGGCAACCACGGCCGTGCCCTCGCCGCGGCGGCACAAAGCGTCGGTTGCCGTTGCGTCATTGTGCTGCACGTCAACGTCAGCATCGAACGGGAACAGGCCATCGCCGCCTATGGTGCGCAGATCGTGCGAGTCCCCGGCAACTACGATGAATCGGTAGATGAAGCCGCCGCGCTGGCTGTCGAGCACGACTGGCAAGTGGTGTCCGACACCTCCTACGAGGGCTACGAAGACATTCCCCGGGATGTGATGCAAGGCTACGGCACTATTGCAGCGGAAATCGTTGAGCAGGTCAGTGGCCAAACCTTCACTCACGTATTCCTTCAGGGGGGCGTAGGTGGTCTGGCGGCTGGAATCGCCAGTTACTTCTGGGAGCTTTATGGCAAAGCGCGGCCCGCGATGATTGTTGTCGAACCGCAACAGGCCGACTGCCTCTTCCAAAGCGCCCTCGCCGGCCATGCGGCGAAAACCCGAGGCTCGGTGGATTCCGTGATGGCCGGGCTGGCCTGCGGTGAAACCTCGCCCCTGGCCTGGAAATTCCTGCAGACCAGCATCGACCATTTCATGACGATTGAAGATGAGGATGCCGTCAACGCCATGCGCAGGCTGGCGCGGGGCAGTGATCGGGACGTTCCGCTGGTGGCCGGTGAGTCGGCGGTGGCCGGGCTCGCGGGGTTGATCCAGTTGCTCAAGTCGCCCCACCTGGCCGCTGAAGTGGGCATTGATGAGTGCTCACGGGTTCTGCTCATCAGCACCGAAGGCGCCACCGCGCCTGCCGTTTACGGCGAACTGGTGGGAGAGACGGCTCTATCGGTTCTGCAACGCCAACACATCTGGCTGCAACGCAAATAAGGTGTGGCAGGAGGTAATCAACTTGTCAGTAGAATGGGCTGCCATTCAAAACAGGTAGGAGTTGATCGATGCGCATCGCCTTGCTGTCAGACATCCATTTGTCCGTCAACGCGTTACCTTTTCCCGATGTGGATGCCGACATAGTCGTCCTCGCGGGAGACATCTCCCGACCGGCCATGGCCATTGAGTGGGCCAGATCGTGCCCTGTTCCGATCGTGTACGTGGCAGGGAATCACGAGTTTTATGGCAGCGACTTGATCTCTACCTACGAGCACTTGAACAGGTTGTCGCAAGGCACACAGATCCACGTATTGGAACGCTCGGAGTATGTCCACAACGGCGTGCGTTTTTTGGGTTGCACGCTGTGGTCTGACTATCGACTTTTCGATTCTGCGGAGCATCGGGCACAGGGTGTTGATCTGGCTACGAAGCTCATGCGGGACTTCACCCATATAAAAATCTCGCCAGATTTTCCAGACCTGTTCAGCCCGGCAATTTCCCAACTGATTTTTTTACAGACAGTCGCCTGGCTGGAAGACTGCTTCACCCGCGACAGCACCACTCCCACGGTGGTGGTTTCGCATTTTGCACCGACACGGTTGAGCATAAGCCCGCTGTTTGAGAATTCGCCGATTAACGCGAGTTTTGTTTCAGACCTCGAAGACCGGATCAAAGTCTGGCAGCCGGCACTTTGGCTGCATGGCCATACCCATGGGAGCTTTGACTACCAGGTGGGCAACACTCGCGTCATTTGCAACCCCCGGGGCTATGCCAAAAATGGCATTAATGAAAACCCGGAATTTAATCGCTCATACGTGATTGACCTGGATCTCTGAGGCAACGCGGCCTTGCCTCCTGGAAGCCGGGTCCAGAAAACCGAGCAAGGCCTGCCGGGTGTCTTGCCAGGCCGCTGCATGTTCCATATCGAGGAAGTGCCCGGCGTTCCTGATGGTATGGAACCGGGACTGAGCCGCATGATCGGCGAACAGCCGGGCGTCTTCGACCGAGGTGTACTCATCCCATTCGCCGTTGACAAACAGCAGCGGTATTTCGATGGCCGCGGCACAGGCGACATAGCAATGGGTGTCTTGGGTCAGCACCTCATTGACGTGGAAATGCATCTGCCTGTACTCATGCTCGTCCAGGCTTCTGACATGGCGGTCATTAAAGCGTTTGAACAGCGACGGCAGGTGCTTGCCGATTGTGCTGTTGATCAAGCGACCGACATTGAGGCGGTCACAAGCCTGGAGGTGGTTCAGGCCGCTCTCCAGGTAATCGCGCATCGGTGTATTGATACGCGCTGCGAATGAATTGATCACCGCCTTCTCGATACGTCGCGGCCGTTGAGCCAGCGCCAACAAAGTGGCCGCACCGCCCCAGGAAAAGGACAGCACGTGGTGCGCACCAAAGTGTTCGATTAAATCCAGCAGTATCGCGGCCTCGTCTTCCTTTCGGATCGGTTGGCCGTGGAGGTTGTGTTCCTTCGACTGACCGGCGTAGGGCTGGTCGTAGAGAACCACATTGAATCGCGGCTGCAGGTAACGCACCGTTTGGGCAAAAGATGCGGTCGTTGCCAGTGAGCCGTTGACCAGAATGATGGTCTTATCAGCGGCAGTGTTGAGATAGTGCTCGGTATAAACCTTGTACTTCCCGCAGATCTCGACGATGGCAGTTTTCGGCATCATGACATTTACTTCCTTGAACCCATTGGACTAAGCGCACAGCGTTTGGGATGCCCACAGGGCCCTGTCGCAGACAGCAGAACACGTGGACCTGACAGTGAAGTGCCAGGCCAATACATTAATAACTAATAACTCAGGGTGATTTTCAAACGTCAACGCATAGGCCTCCTCGGGCTTAATCTGGAAACACGGACAAGCGACAACAGCGCGAGGGTGCTCGGATGGCCACCGTGACTAATGAGTCACTGGCTGACCATATGTTCAGAGTTAAGCAGGGATTTCCTCGTCTGCAAGAACGCAGACGAGTTATTGCGTCGAAGAAGGTGTGACGGTCGAAAGCTCCGCAGACGCCCCCGAGTCATCGGTCTCGTCGAAATACCTGGCTATTGGCTCAGGCCTTGCTTTGGCCTCTTTGCGGGGCCTGGCCATCTTTGCGGAATGTCGAGTGTTTATGCCTGCCAGGGCTTGGCAGGCGAGCGCTGGTGCTGAGGCAGACCGCTCCACTTTCAGG
Source organism: Pseudomonas fluorescens (assembly GCF_000968015.1). Classification (GTDB taxonomy): domain Bacteria; phylum Pseudomonadota; class Gammaproteobacteria; order Pseudomonadales; family Pseudomonadaceae; genus Aquipseudomonas; species Aquipseudomonas fluorescens_W. The sequence goes on along the minus strand of NZ_LACH01000062.1, from coordinate 37,282 downwards.
AACACCCCCAAGGTTGGGGACTTTGGCCCGCCAGAGCTGGCTGGCTTATTGATTGCCGAACTTCATTAAAGACAGGCTGGCCACGCTCCGCGCGCAAATATAAAAATAAAAAATCAACAAGGAGAACCCTACCTTGAAAATTTCAACAATCTGCTTCGCGGGCACCCTTTTGGTTTCGGTCGCGGCTTCTGCCACAGGGATCATTCCCGTCCTCGACCTGGACTTCACAAGGTCGGCTGCTGAAACGCTGAAAAAACGGGGTATCAACGACGCTTGTATTATTGCCGCGTCAAACCCGAAAACGTTCACCTATTGCCGAGAAGGATCGCCAACGCTCTGGAAGTATCAGGCTTTGGATCTGGAGCAACAGTCGGCGATCCTGAATAGCGAAAAGCTGCACCTGACAGACTACGGGCAAATCACCGTCGTGGAAGCCGATAGCGCAGCCTGTCAACAAGATAACCTTGTGCCATTGGTTAAACCGGCGATGTCTCGTGGGTTGGCCTTCGCCCTGATCACCCTGTTTCTGTTGATGGGTTTGCGATACACCTACCGGGCAAGCCGCCGTCCGTAACCAAAAAAGCTGCGCAAATCAGGAGTAAGCACAGACTCAAAAAGCAGTGCTATTTGACCAGTCGCGTTTCCTTGGAAGGCCTGTATCCGAAGTACGAGCTATAGCACTTGCTGAAATGGCTCGGCGATACAAAACCACACGCAACCAGCACGTCCACCTGGGACAGCTCCGTGTGCTGGAGCAAGCGACGCGCTTCGGTAATCCGCAATTCCATGTAATACCGTTGCGGCGTTGTGCCCAGTTGCTCCTTGAACAAGCGCTCGAGTTGTCGACGCGAACGGCCTGCGTAAACCGCCAACTGCTCCAACTCCAGAGGCTCCTCGAGGTTGGCATCCATCAGCTTCACCACCTCGCGTAACGGCGCACTCACGCAGACATTTTCAGTCGGTTTTATGCGCCGATACCGTGACTCCTCGAAAGCCAGGATGTCCTCGATACCCTCGACAAGGGCTTTGTCGTGCAGACCTTTGATCCAGTCCAGCGCCATGTGAAATGCCCCCGAGGGACTGGAAGCCGTGAGCCGGTCTCGATCAATGACGTAGGGCTCGCTGGTGACATGCGTCGCCTTGGAGATTTCCGCGAGCGCGGGGCGATGTTCGGGATGAATCGCGCAACGATATCCGTCAAGCAAGCCTGCCCTTCCCAGGAACCATGCGCCATTCCACAACCCGGCCAGACTGACACCTTGGTCTGACGCGGCCCTCAACAGGGAGATGAGGTCATCCGTCGCTTTGAGCTCTGTCCTGTAGCCGCCGCAAATGACCAGAAGGTCCAGGTCGTGGATCGCTGAACAATCGAAACGGGTATCCGGCCGAATGACCAGGCCCAGGTCGCTGATGACCTCCTCATCGGTCAAGCCGAACGTTCGGGAAGAGAACAACCCGGGTCGCAGAAGATTGGCGGTGACAATCGTATCCAGTGCTTGCGTGAATGCGGGCAGCGAGAAATGCTCAAGCAACAGAAATCCTGCCCGAACCATTTGAGTTTTCTCGTTGGGGTTCTCATTCAGATAGCGGAGATTTTTCCCCTTCATGCCTCCGCTAAATTGGCGTCGTTCGATCAATGTTCGGCCTACTTGGTGACGTAACCCAACCTGTCGTTAGGTGCGTTGATAAACCTCAATGCTAACTGTAGAAGTTTCAAAACCACTAGCGCCATTTTACGATTGATCAGGCCAGCTGAAAGCCGTGACGTAGAGGGTTCTTATCGCCGATGAAAATAGTGTTGTGCCCGGTAATCTGCGTCCAGCCACCGATACTGGGTCTGATGCCGTCAAACGTTCCGATTAAGTCCCCTCTTCCTGCAGCCAAGAGGTATGTGGCACCTGTAAAACAGCCGTGCTGCAAGGCACGGTGGAGATGAATCACAACGGCGGCATCCGCCAGCGTGAAATCGACAAAGGGCTGCGCTTGCTCTGTTGCAGTAAACCTACGTCAAACCTTGTGATCGATTTGTAAGCTAACCCACTGACATTTTCTCAGTAAGGTTCTGCTGCATGTAAGCCAGAAACCGTCGTTGAAAAAGCATCGTATGCTCGTGCGCCGCATTCTCGGCTTCATCGGGTTTGCGCGCCTCAATGGCATTCACGATTTCATCGTGGTCTCGACCTAATCGTGTTGTCTTACTAGCTGCACTGATGATGTAGTCGAAGTGCAGATGCAGCAGGCGCTGGCCTTCACCCAACAGCTTTTCGTAGTAACTGATGAAGTACGGGTTTTTCCCGGCTTCGGCGATCGCCATGTGAAAGGCCTTGTTGGTCTCGGACATGGCCTGGAAGTCTCCGGTACTGACCGCATGCAGATAAGCTGCGTCGGCCGCACGTATACGCACCAGATCATCTTCAGTGCGCTGCAGGGCCGCAAGCCTTGTCACCGCGCGCTGAATCAGGTCCAGGGCGGAAATATAATTGGGGAATTCTTCGATTTCGAAGGGCGTCACCAACAGCGTGCGGTTCGGCAGAATGGTGACCAACCCTTCGCTGATCAAACGGGCAAGCGCATCTCGCACTGGAGACCGGGAAAGACCAAATTGGGCGGCTAGAGAGACCTCGTCCAGCGGCATGCCCGGCTTGAGCTTCAACGTCAGGATCTGCTTGCGCAATTCTTCGTAGATATAGCGACCGCCATGGCGTTTCGCACCACTGGCGACTTCAGTCGTTTCTTTGCTCATAAGGTCATGTTCTCAGCGGTGCAGGCCAGTTATCCGACCAGCCTGCAACTTTAACACCCGTCTGGGGATAGTTAAAAACCTTCACCCCAGGTATCGCTCAGCATGAAGCCTTCTGCCAGGGGATCGTCCGGGTCGACCCCGATCTGATGCAACCCGTAGATCCAGGCCCGCCCGGTGATTCTGGGCAGAACCGCGGGTTTCCCCGCCACTTCCGTCAACCCCAGCAGTTCAACCTGAAACTCACCGCCGATGGTGGACCGTGAAGTGAGCTTGTCCCCCACTTCGACCAAACCTCGTGCACTCAAGGTCGCCAGATTGGCGGAACTGCCCGTCCCGCAGGGTGACCGGTCAACCCGCCCTGGTGGCAGCGTGGTGCAGGTCTGGTAGGTGCTTTTGTCCAGGCGATTGCGGAACATCACATACGCCACTTCGTTGAGCTCTTTGAACAACGGGTGACTGACCTTCACCTGCTGATTGATCAGGCCTTTCAGGCGGACACCCTGAGTCGCCAGTTCACGAGCGTTTTCGGGGGCGATGGTCAAACCGACCTGATCAACGTCCACCAACGCGTAATACACACCGCCGAAGGCGATATCCGCCTTGATGCAGCCGAATTCCGCCGTCTGGATCGGGACGTCCAGTTGTTCGACAAAGGAGGGCACCATATCGAGCGAGACGCTCCGGCAGCGCCCGTCCTCGCACAGGGCACGGGCCGTCACCAAACCGGCAGGCGTGTCGAGCACGACCGTGGTAACGGGTTCCTCCATCGGCAACATTCCGAGTTCCAGCAGTGCCGTCACCACACAAATGCAGTTGCTGCCGGACATGGGATGAGCCTTGTCCGCCTGCAGCACGATGAAACCGGCCTGGGCTTCGGGTCGGGTCGGTGGCAATAGCAGGTTCACCGACATTTGCAGGCAACCACGCGGCTCGAGAATCACCAGCCTTCTAAGACTGTCGTCGACTTCATTGATGTAATTCATCTTGTCGAGCATGGTCTTGCCGGGAATATCAATGACCCCACCGGTGATGACTTTGCCGATCTCACCTTCGCAATGCACATCGGCCATTTGCAGCGTTTTTTTCCAGCGCATAACGGGCTCCTTTACTTGATGTACCAGCCCCACGGCTGTTCGCTGTCATAGCGGGTGATCTGCTTGGTTTCCAGGTAGTTGTTCAGCCCCCACTCCCCCAGTTCGCGTCCGATACCGCTTTGTTTGTAACCGCCCCACGGGGCTTCGGTAAAGGTTGGTTGCGAGCAGTTGATCCAGACGATGCCCGCTCGCAGCCGCCGAGCGACGCGTTCGGCTCGCTCCAGATCTCGCGACATGACCGCAGCGGCCAGTCCGAAGCGCGAGTCGTTAGCGCTACGCAGTGCTTCAGCTTCATCGTCGAAAGGACGAACGCACACCACCGGCCCGAAGATTTCTTCTTTCCAGATCCAGCTGTTATAGGGCACGTCGGCAAAGATCGCCGGTGTCAGGAAATAACCCTTGTCGCAGTTCGCCGGGCGGGTACCGCCGGTAAGCAATGTTGCACCCTCCTCCCGACCACGGGCGATGGCTTCCAGGACTTTGTCGTACTGGCCCCGGCTTACCAGCGGGCCAAGCAGCACGCCTTCGCGCATCCCGTTGCCGATGCTCAGGCTCTGGGTCTGCTCCACCAGGCGTTTGAGCAAAGGCTCATACAGCTCACGCTGGACCAGCACCCGCGACGTCGCCGAACACACCTCACCCTGGTTCCAGAAAATCCCGAACATGATCCATTCGACGGCCGCTTCGATATCGCTGTCGTCGAAGATGATGAAGGGAGACTTGCCACCCAGCTCCAGGCTGATGTTTTTGATATCTCGGGCGGCAGCTTGCATGATCCTGGTGCCTGTCGGAACGCTACCGGTGAAGGCCAGTTTGTCGATACCCGGATGCTCGCTCAGCGGTGCGCCGGCCTCCTGCCCCAACCCTGTCACGACATTGAGCACGCCGGCAGGTAAACCAGCCTGATGGGCGATGTCCGCCAGTTCCAGGGCGGTCAACGGCGTCAGCTCCGATGGTTTGAGCACCATGCAGCAGCCGGCAGCCAAGGCTGGGGCCACTTTCCAGGCGGCCATCAGCATCGGGAAGTTCCAGGGAATGATGGCCCCGGCGACACCCATCGGCTCCTTGCGCGCGATGGAAGTGAAGCGTTCATCGGCGAGCGAAATGCGCTGTTCACGGTGCCCATCGAGATCGTCGGCTAGGTCGGCGTAAAAGTCGAAGCAGCCCGCCGTATCACCAATGTCCCAAAGGGCTTCAGGCAATGGTTTGCCGTTGTCTCGGACCTCCAGCTCGGCAAGTTTGTCCTGGCGTTCGCGAATACCACTGGCGATTGCCCGCAGAACCGTCGCACGTTCAGCGCCGGTCATTTGCGGCCACGGACCTTCATCGAAAGCACGGCGCGCGGCGCTTACTGCCAGGTCGACATCTTCTGCCGTTGCTGCTCCGACCTGGGTGATGACTGACTCATTGCTGGGGTCGATGGTGTCAAACGTGCCACCTTTCTTCGGGCGAACCCACTGGCCGTCGATGTACAGCTGATCATAGGATTTCATGCGTGGTCTCCAAATAGGGCAAAGCGCCTGGCGCTAAAAGGGCTCAAGTCCTGGGCGGGTGTGCGACCGGCGACCATGTCGGCAATCAGTCGCCCGGTCGTCGCACCTAATGTCAGGCCGAGCTGGCCGTGGCCAAACGCCAGGAACACGTTCGATAGCCGGCTGCTGCGATCAATAACCGGTTTAGTGTCGGGAAGAAACGGGCGATAGCCGACGCCGTACTCAATGTTGTCCAGTTGCAACTGAGGAAGAATTTTTCGGGCTTTCTCAAGAATGATGTCGGCGCGTTTGAAATTAGGTTCGGCATTCGGGCTGGCGAATTCGATGGTTCCGCCGATCTGCAGGCCTCGGGTCATCGGGCTGAAGCAGAACCCGCCATCGGCGTAGATCACCGAGTGGCGGACTTCCACCCCAGGTGTCGGCAACAGCACTTGATAGCCAGCGATGCCAGCCAAGGGAACCTGAGCGCCGATCTGTTCGAAAAACTGCCGTGAGCCGGTTCCCGCGGCAATCACCACATGGTCGGCAGCGTAGCGTTCACCGTTGGTGAGGGTGACACCGCTGGCACGGTCGGCCACTTCATCGATGTGTTTGACCTGAGCACGCACACGAACGCCGCCCTGATCGATAAAGCTTTGCGTGAGTGCCGCGATGAAGCCTTGGGTGTCGCTGACCGCGCGCCAGTCCGGAAACAGCAAGCCGTGGCTGAATTTACCCGCCAGAGAAGGTTCGAGGTCCGAGATAGCGGCACGGTCCAGCACCTCGGATTTGAAGCCCAGGGTTTTGCGCAGCTCAAGATGAGGGCGCTCATGATCCAGACCCGATGGTGAGTCGAACACCTCGATGATCGGTCTCTTCCCCATCAGGGTCTTGTCCGGGCACGCGTCCAGCAAGGGCGCGTAGTCTTCATAGACATGATGCGTAAGCGTCGCCATGTCCTCGGAAATTTCGACAATTTTCGAGTGCCGGGCACAGGCCAAAAATCGCAGGAACCACGGCAAAATGCCGGGCAATGCGCCGGGTCTTAACGCCAGGGGCCCTTTCTGGTCGAGCAGCCAGCCGGGTATTTTTTTCAGAATCCCCGGCTTGGACAGCGGAATAACTTCGCTGACCGCCATCTGCCCGCAACTCCACTTGGCGGTGCTGTCCCCCGCCGCTGCCGGGTCAATCACCGTGACCGCATAACCTTCCCGTTGCAGGTACAGGGCACAACAGACGCCAACGATGCCCCCGCCCACCACAACGGCCATTTCGCGAAAGGCGGGTTCTTGTGCAGTTGAGCGCAAAGGTATCATTGGGAAGTCTCTTGAGCAGAGGCCGGAGCGGCATAATCTTCCAGACTGAAGCCGTCCCACCAAGGTTGGGTATCGTCGACAATAAACTCGGCGCGGCCAGTGATCCATGCCCGTCCTTCGATACTGGGACGAATCGCAGGACGGCCATCTTCCAATTGAAGCTGCTGCGCCACACGCCCCACGAAAAAACTGCCGATCAGGCTTTCATGGCGATAAGCAGCGTCTTCGGCCATCCAGCCACGGGCAAATCGCTGAGCGACCCGGGCCGAGCTACCGGTACCGCATGGCGAACGATCGATGAGGCTGGCGCCGGCAATGACCACCGCTCGGCCCTGGGACTCGGTCGACAACGGCGCGCCTGTCCACATACAGTGTTTGACGCCTCTGATCGCCGGGTTTTGCGGGTGAATCACGTCCACGGATAGGTTGACCAGATCCTGCATTTCTCGCCCCCACTCCAGCAGTTGCTGCGGGGTGAAATGTTCACACCCCGGGTAATTGGGCTGCACGTCGATAATCGGATAAAAGTTGCCGCCGTAAGCGATGTCGACTTTCAACACCCCAAGTGGTGGGAAGTCGATAGTCAGATCACGGTGCAGCAAAAAGGACGGCACATTGGTGAAACACACCGAGCTGACTTTATCGCCGCTACGGGTATAGGTGGCGTGAATCTGGCCCGCCGGAACGTCGACCACCACGGTCCCCGGGACCTTGGGTTCGATCAGCCCGGTCTCGAGCGCAAAGGTAATGGAACCCAAGGTGGCATGCCCGCACATTGGCAGGCAGCCCGAGGTCTCGATGAACAGCAGGCTGAAGTCACTGTCAGCACGCATCGGCGGATAGAAAATCGTGCCCGACATGTGCGAATGGCCGCGCGGCTCCAGCATCAAGGCGCGGCGCACCCAGTCGAACTCGGCCGTGAAATGTTCGCGCCGTTCGCTCATGGTCGCGCCTTTAAGCTGCGGCGCTCCGGCGACGACCATGCGCACCGGCATGCCTTCGGTATGGCCTTCGATACAGTTGAAAACGTGTCGGGTCATGTCATATCACTCCGTAGAGCCACATCGGCCGTGCGTGGCGACCGATGCGGCAGGCACCCTTAACCTTGAGCCAGTTCGAAAGCCTTGCGGAAGCTGGCCTTCTCTTCGGTGGTCAGTGGTTGCAGCGGCATCCGCGCGTTGCCGGCTTCAAAACCCGCCAATTCACAGCCGTACTTGACCTTCTGAATGAACTTGCCGGATTCCATGTCCGCCAATACAGGGAACAGCGAGCGCACGATGGCTTGGGCACCCGCCAGATCCCCGCTGGTGTACTGGGTGTAAAAATCGCAGACCTGTTGAGTCAGGCAGTTGGCCGGGCCGCAGATCCAGCTGGTAGCGCCCCACAGGAAGAAGTCCAGCGCCTGGTCATCGGAACCGCACGACAGCTGATAGTTGTCCTTGTAGGTGCCGCCAATTTCGATGGCGCGCAGCAGGTTGCCGCTGCTTTCCTTGATGCCGATCACGCGCTCGTTGTCCTTGAAGGCATCCAGTACGCCGAAGCCAACTTCGACGTTGGTGCGTACCGGGTAGTTGTACAACACCACGTTGATATCGGGCGCTGCATCGAGAATCGCCTGGTAGTGACCGATCAGCTCTTCCTGCGATGGCAGTGCGTAATACGGTGGCGCGATCAGCAGGTTGGTGTAGCCCGCATCGCGGGTCTGCTTGACCTGTTCGATGACCTCACGGGTGCAGGACCCATTGGCACCGGCAATCAGCACACCACGGTCGCCCACTACTTCGCGCACGGTCGCCAGAACCTGACGCCGCTCTTCATTGGTCAGGGCGTAATACTCACCGGTGGAACCCAGCGGCACGAAACCTTTGACGCCAGCCTTGAGTTGGAACTCGATAATGTTGGAGAGCATGTCGTAATTGACATTGCCGGCCTTGTCGAAAGGCGTGACCAGAGCAGGCAGGATGCCTTTGAGTTGAGTCATTGAAGACACTCCACTTAAGTTGGATGACAGGGTTGGATTAGTACGCATAACGTCGCAGCATCCGCGTCTCGATCACGCCGACCAGGCGGGTCAACGGGAACGCTACGAGGAAATAGATCACAGCCACCGCGGAGAGAAACTCGACCGGGCGGGCCGTGCTGTTGGAGATGTTCTGGCCGACGAACATCAAGTCGGCGATGCCCACCGAGGAAATCAGCGCGCTCTCCTTGAACAGCGAAACCACATTGGAGAGCAGCGGCGGAATGCCCCGCAGCAAGGCCTGGGGAAACACCACGAAGATCGTCTTGTTCCACGAGGCCAGGCCCAATGCGACGCACGCATCGTGTTGTTCGCCGGGGATGGATTTCAGGGCGCCGCGGAAGGTCTCGCTGGTGATGGCAGTCATGTACAGGGTCAGCGCCAGCAGTACCGACACGTAGGGCGGCACATCGATGCCGAACACCACCGGGAAGCAGAAGAACACCCAGAACAGTTGAATCAGCAGAGGCGTGCCGCGGAACAACTCCACATAGAGACCGGCAGGTACGCTTAACCAGCGACTACGGGAAGCTCGTAGCAAGCTCAATAGAAAACCGCACAGACTGCCCAGAATGGCGCACCCCACGGTGAACGCCAGCGTCAGCGCCAGCCCCTGCAGCAAGGCCTGCCAGTAAGAGAACACCACGGTAAAATCAAGATTCATGACAGTCTCCTCAGCGCGCGAGCGCAGCGTCCTGACGACGTTCCAGCCACTGCACGAACTGAGCAATGGGCAGCGACAGGGCGAAGTAGATGAGCGCGATCAGCGAGTAGGTTTCCAGCGGACGGTAGGCTTCGGTCGCGATGCTTTTGCCGACGTACATCAGGTCCGCCACGGCGACGATCGCCACCAGCGCACTTTGCTGAAGGATCGAGATGCCATTGGTCATCAACACCGGTACGGCACTTCGCAACGCTTGCGGAAGAATCACGTAAAGCGTTCGCTGCCAGGGGCGCAGGCCCAATGCAACGCAGGCATCCAGGTGTTCACGCGGTACTGCCTGCACGCCCGCTCGATAGGCTTCGGCGTTGAACGCTGTGAGGTTCAGGCCCAGCGCAAGCACGCCCATGGTAATGGGGTCGATGAACACGTCGAAAAGCATCGGCACGCAGTAAAAGAACCAGACGATTTGCAGCAGCACCGGTGTGCAACGAAAGAACTCGATGAACAGCTGTGCCGGCCAACGCAGGAAAAACCAGCGACTCAAGGTCAGCAGACACAGACCAAAGCCGAGCACCAGACCGACAATGTTCGACACCAGTGCCAACTGCAGGGTGACTTTCAAGCCATCCCACAACAGACCGAAGTTGCCGTTGAGAAAGTTGAAGTCGAATTGATAATTCATGGTCGCGCTCCTCAGTCCAGGTGCAGCACTTTTTCCAGAAACTCGCGGGTGCGCGGTTCCCTGGGCTGAGTGAACAACTGATCGGGATGGCCTTGCTCGACCACTTTGCCGTTGGCGCAAAACACCACGCGGGTCGCGATATGGCGGGCGAAGTGCATGTCATGGGTGACTATGATCATTGCCATCTTCTGCTCTGCCAACTGCAGCATCACGTTCTGCACCTCGATGACCATCTCGGGGTCGAGTGCAGAAGTGACCTCATCGAACAGCATCAACTTGGGCTCGAGCATCAAGGCCCGGGCAATCGCCACACGCTGTTTCTGGCCACCCGATAACTGGCTGGGGTAAACGTTGAGTTTGCTTTCCAGGCCCAGGCGAGCCAGCAGTGCCTGAGCCTTCTCGGTTGCCTGACTCTTGCTCAAACCATGGACTTTCATCGGTGCCAGGATCAGATTGCCCAGCACGGAGAGGTGCGGAAACAGCGTGTAATGCTGAAACACCATGCCCACCTGGGTTTGCAGCGAGTAATCCATTGGCTTGCCTTTGCCTCGGGCATTGCCATCGATATAGGGTTTACCCTGGAATCGAATGGTGCCGCCCTGAATACTCTCGAGCCCCATCATGACCCGCAGCAAAGAGCTTTTGCCGCTACCGCTGGGACCGATGATGACCAGGCGGTCATCAGCCCGCATATCCAGATCCAGGTGGTCCATCACCACCAGGTTTTCGCCGTAGGATTTATAGACGTCGCGCAGCGTAATGAACTCACCGCTCTTCGATTCGCAGGCGTGCAGAGGCCGTAGCGGCACCGCCGCTAGATTGGAAGCTTTCATCGAACATTCTCCGAGAGCGCGCAGCCCGCTGCGCGCTCGACATCGGCGGGTTTTTACTGAGGGGTTTTATCGGCGTTGGCGAGTTGCGAGGCCTTATCGACCAGCGCATCGATTTCACCGGTCTCACGGCGTTGCGTGAGATAGATGTTCAACGTCTGCAAGTCTGCGGCGCTGACATCTCGTCGAACACCGAACGCCACACCTTGCTTGGCCAGGGCGGGCTTGGGCAGCACTTCCTTCGACCAGCCTGGGTTGGCCACGGCAAACAGGTGATTGGTGTCGCTGGCATCGACCAACACGTCAGCGCGCTTGGACATAACGGCAAGACGAACCTCATCCATACCCGGCAAGCGCATGATCTTGCCTTGCTTGATCACAGACGAAATGGCCTTGTCCTGAGCCGTCCCGGACATGACCGCGAAGGTCACTTCAGGTTTGTCGAAGTCCGCAATGGCGTTACCGACATTGGCCAGTTTCGGGTTGTCTTTATTGATCAGCAACGAGACTTGATAGTCGGTCGCGGCGACCGAAAAACTCACAGCCAGCGCGCGCTCAGGTGTCTGGTTGAGCGCCATGGCCATGTCCCACTTGCCACCTTGCAACCCCGCCACAAGGTTGTCCCAGTTCGTGTCGACGAACTCGACTTTCACCTTCAGCACCCTCTCGCCGAAGTCGCGGCACAGGTCCACGAAGTAACCGCTGTATTCACCAGAACGGGCGTCGCGCATGACATAAGGCGCCGCGACGGCAGCCCCACACCGTAGAACTCCCGTTTTCTGAATGTCTTTCCACAGTGAAACATCAGCCGCCTGGGCTGGGACCTGAGTGAGCAACGCACCAATAGCGGATGCACAAACGAGCATGTTGCGGATGGAGCGAGGAAGGAACCGAGCCATTTTGACCTCTCCGATGATTTCGTTCTTGTAGGCAGGAAGGTACAAACTCAACATCACTGTGCGCCATCATGTGTGCAGCGCTGTATGCAGATTAGTTTTGAATGAATTGAACTGTCAACACGTGTCGAAAAGATTTATGAGAAAAATGACCGAGCGGTCGGACGACCGCTTTGGGGAGGGGGAAAGCTAAAGAGTCTGCTGAATGGCTTCGAGGAAGTGATCGAGAATCAGGCTCGGGCGGCGACTTTTCGAGGTCACTACAGCCAGTGGCGCATCGAAATACAGGCGCTGTGGCGCAAGGGGTTTCATCAAACCCTTCTCCACCCAGCCAGCGGCAAAATGGTCGGGAAGAAAACCGATGTAGCTGCCAGTGAGGATCAGAAAAGCGATGCCTTCGCGGTCCGTGGCGGTCGCCGCACACTCCAGCAGTTGATGAAGCCCGATCGCCTCGGCAGTCATTCGGTAACTTGGGACAACCGCATCGACATGCCGCAGATCATCATTTGTCACCTGGTGCGCACGACCAAATAATGGATGCTCCGAGCTGCAATAAAGATTCGAGCGCTCCTCATAGAGCAGCGTGTATTCAAGCCCTGAAAGTGGCGTAATCAAAGGGATTGCCCCTACATGCAGGCGCCCGTCCAGCAGACCTCGCTCGATCTCCCCCGGGGTGCTCATGCTCAGGTTGACCGTGACGCCATTCCCTTGGCCACGCAGTGATTTCAATGCACGGGTGATGCGCATTTTCGGCTGGGTGACCAGGTTGTTCATGACGCCGATGTTCAGGTCCCCGCGCAGTTGGCTGTGCAACTGATTGACCTCGCTGCGAAAACCTTCAATCGCCGCCAACACCGCTTCACTGGATCGCAACACCTCCCTGCCCTCATCGGTCAGCGCGAACCCGGCGCGCCCGCGCTGGCATAGCCGCATGCCCAGGCGCTTTTCCAGGTCGCTCATGTGCAGGCTGATCGCTGAACGACTGATACCCAAAGTGCTTTCAGCGGCGGAAAAACTGCCGCATTGCACCACCGTCTTAAACAACCGGAGCAGGCGCAAATCGAAATCGCTGACCTGGCTCAGGGGGGTCTTCTTGCTCATTGGTGAGTTTTTCCGAATGTAAACGTAATTACTTTCAGCTTTAACTCACCCTTTGATTGGCCGCAAGCTTCTTGGGTGCACGGGAGTGCTGGCGGCTGCCGTTTTATGCCGTCGCACTATTGGCCGCATTGGCCTTGACGGTTGATGACTATTCGAGCGGTTGCCACACAAGGCAATCAGGTCCCTGTTTCACGCCGGACTCAGGGATTTTCGAACTTTTGCGGACAAGTAACTGGCCTCGCAGAACCTCTTGAATCGCAGGCGTATCAGGGTTCTCCAATTGCGCGCAAATGATGCCGACCGCGCGACTCACCATATCGCCAACAGGTTGAACGTAAGTGGTCAGCGAAAAGACCGGCCAGGAGGCCAGGGCAATGTCATCGAAACCGACGATTGAAATGTCGTTGCCCGGTTTGAGCCCGAACTCCTCACGAGCCGCGTTAATGGCGCCCTTTACGTATTGGATTCCGCACTGGTATGGCAGCGTTTATGACATCGACTTGCCAGGGCTGAAGGCGCCGATCCAGACCCAAGTGTCGAAGATGATCGCCATCTGGTCGGTGCAGGCGGCGTTGCTGGTCGGGATTGTCACGGGATCGAACGCTGAACGTCGGCGACTACTGTTGCCGTGCCCCCGACGCGGCACACAGTGCGGGCTCGGTACAAGGGGCCATTCTGATGGTGATCTATACGCGCCGATGATCAGAAGCGGCGTGTGATGGACACAAGCGCCTAAACGATGGCGGGATACCCATCGACACTGTCGGGCCAACGGGTCAGAACCTCGAAGCCGTCGTCAGTGACTGCAACCATATGTTCCCACTGAGCCGAGAGTGAGTGGTCCTTGGTGACCACGGTCCAGCCATCAGCCAGCGTTTTCACATGGCGTTTGCCAGCATTCAACATGGGTTCAATGGTGAAGATCATGCCGGCTTTCAGTTTCAGGCCCTGGCCTGGGTAGCCGTAGTGAAGGACCTGCGGCTCATCGTGATAAATCTTGCCGATACCATGACCGCAGTATTCGCGCACGACGCTGAATCCGTCTCTTTCGGCCACCTTCTGAATGGCGTGGCCAATGTCACCCAGCGTAGCGCCGGGGCGGACGACGCGAATACCTGCGCACATCGCTTCATAGGTCGTCTCTGCCAGGCGTCGGGCATCCGGGCTGGGATCACCCACGAAGTACATGCGGCTGGTGTCGCCGTACCAACCCTCCTTGATAACGGCAATGTCGATATTCACGATGTCGCCATCCTTTAGTGGCGTGGCCGAAGGAATGCCATGGCAGACCACCTGGTTGACCGATGCACACACGGTTTTCGGGAAGCCGTGATAGCCGACATTCCCCGGAATGGCTTTCTGCACGTTGACGATGTAGTCGTGACAGAGACGATCGAGTTCGTCGGTGGTGACCCCCGCTTTGACATGCGGAGCAATCATGGCCAGGACCTCGGCGGCCAGCGTGCCCGCAGCACGAGACATGGCTATTTCTGCCGGGGTATTGAGCCTGACATTGGCCTTCATTGCTTGGCTCCTGATGCTGCATCAACCTGGGCGCTTTGCGAAAAATCGGCGAGTGCGCACAGCTGTTTTACATCGAGGCCGCCAGCCAGTTCGGCACGAATCAGCAAGCGGCAGATGTCGCTGTGGTCCAGGTCGGGATATAACTCCGCAAGCATCCCGATGCGCATCCAGTGCTCGGCTTGTGCGTTGATCGAGCGACTCAACCCATCGCTGGCGACGCGCAGATTCTCGTGCATGGCTTCTGAAATTTTTACGATACCCACTGCCCAATCCAATATGAAATGTATATGGATCGTATATTAGTCGGTAGTCGTGTGAAATTGCAATTTCACGACTTGCAGTGACTCAGATTTTTCCGGCTTCCTGTGTAAGAGATCCGAGCGAATTTGCTCGATGGCCAGCCTTGAAGCCAACATCCCTGGCTTGCCAAACGACGACCAGACCGAGCAGCGCCAAAATCAGCAGCGTTGGGGGAAAAGAACTGGGTCCCTCCTTCTCCAGCAACAACCCACCAACAATGCCACCCGCTGCCACTGCCAGATTGAAAATGGTGACCAGCATCGACTGCGCGACATCGGCGCCGTCACCAGCGGTATCGGCAATGGCCGTCTGTAGCAGTGTTGGCGCCCCACCGAACGTCAGCCCCCAGATTGCAATGCTCAGGAGCACAAGGCCGGGCGAGGTGCTTGCCATTCCCAACACCAGCGCCGCCATCGCGAAGACCGCCAGACTCAGAAGCGTCAGCGCGCGCAACCCGCGATCCACCCACATTCCAGTGACTGCGATGCCGACGATAGAGGCGACACCAAAAAGTAGAAGCACAAGGTCTATTCGCTGGCCAAGTCCGACGGAAACCAGGAATGGCGCTATGTAGGTATAAAGGATGTTATGCGCAAGTATCCAAACGAAAATCACAAAGAGTATCGAACGCAGCCCTGGAGTCAGAAGAATGCTGCGGATCGGCTGACGCTGACCTTCAGTTTGTCCGGCGTAGTCAGGTACGCCAAATCGCACCCACACGAACAGCAGTGACGCGAGGGCTGACATGATCCAGAACACGCCACGCCAATCAAACAGAGCACCCAGCCAAGTGCCCAGGGGCACACCGAGACACAACGCAACGGGTTGACCGATACCGACCACCGCCAAGGCCCGTCCCTGCAAATCATGAGGCACCATGCGGCGTGCATAACCGGCCAACAGTCCCCATATCACGCCCGCCGCCATTCCGGCGATGAAGCGCGCGACCAGGGTCAGTACATAGTGGGAGGACAATGCCGTCACGGTGTTGAAGACCAGCAACCCGCCGATCGCCATCAGGAACAACGGCCTCCTGCGCCATTTTCGCGTAGCAGCAACGACCGGAATCGCCGCCATCACCGAACCCAGGGCATACAGCGTAATCAACTGACCCGCCATGGCCTGCGAGACGCCCAGCCCCTGCCCGATCAGGGGCAGCAGGCCGGCTGGCATGGTTTCCGTCATGATGGTGATGAAGCCAGCCATCGTAAATGCCAACAATCTCCACACAGGCAGTTTTTGCGCAGAAGATGTTTCGTCGAGCCTTGTTGTTATCAATCCATTGTCGCGGTGCATGGTCATCCTGGTATCCCTGATAAAGACTTCATTTTCTGTTTCCTGATCGGCCACCTGGAATGATCGTTCCAGTACTGGACAAAAAAATCCTGGCCGATGCCAGGCATCGCGTTCGCGACGTCCAAACAATCGTTGCGCTATAACGAATCCAGCGCGACATCAACCACATCCAGCAAGCGTTGCCGACGATTCTGGAGAGCACTGCCTTTACTCAATACCCGCAGGCCCTGAATCGTGTTCACGATAAAACGTGCGAGCGCTCGAGGGTTCTTATGCATGGCGATTTCTCCTTCTGCCTGGGCACGGATGAGCGCGCGCTCCAACGCTTTCTCCAGACGCAGGAAGTTACGCGAAACCAACTCGGCAACGGACTCGTCCTGGCCGGCCAGTTCCAGTGTGGCATTGGCGACAAGGCAGCCACGTTGCCCGGTATCGCTGAGCTCATCATTCACGATCCTCATCAGCAATTGCTGGATCAGTCCTTTGACCGATCCAGACTCCTGGAGCAGCGCTACGTTCGTGGCAGTCAGGTCGTGATACCGGCGCAGTGCATGCTCGTATAATCCATGCTTGTTCTCAAAGGCGTTGTAGAGGCTGCTTCGAGACAATCCGGTACCGTCAACCAGATGCTGTATCGACGTGGCGCAATAGCCGAGTTGCCAAAAAACCTGCATGGCAGCGTCGACAATTTCGTCTTGCTCAAATTCCTTGGGACGCATCTGATTACTTCTCTGGAATGATCGTTCCAGAAAGGTACGGAGTTCTTTTTCGCCCGTCAAGGAGGGTATGAGTCATCCACCTACTCTGTCTCACCGGGAAACCTGGCGACTTGAAGCCCGACTTCAATAGCTGAGGGAATGAAGTGCTGAGCAATCATCGTTTGTCCCCCTGCTCGATGATGCTCAGAATTCGTGGCGCAGACGTTAGCCGTTGTTCTTCCAATTGATCGAGTCAGTACCTGTCAGAAAGAGAGCGATTCACCCTTTCACACCGCACCATTCGACTCAGGAGATAACAATGAATAAAACCATTTCTCGTCGTAGCGGAGGTCAGATATTGGTGGATGCCTTACGCATCCATGGCGTCAAAAGAGCTTTTTGTGTTCCGGGAGAAAGCTACCTCGCGGTTCTCGATGCATTGCATGACGTGCAAGAAGAAATCGATCTGGTGGTGTGCCGCCAGGAAGGTGGGGCGGCCTATATGGCAGAAGCCTACGGCAAGCTCACTGGAGAGCCAGGCATCTGCTTCGTGACCCGAGGCCCGGGAGCAACGAACGCCTCGGTTGGCGTTCACACAGCGTTCCAGGATTCATCGCCGATGATTCTGTTCATTGGCCAGGTCGCTCGCGATCAGCAGTATCGCGAGGCCTTTCAGGAAGTTGATTTTCGCCAGATGTTTGGCCCCTTGGCGAAATGGGTCGTGCAAATAGACGACACCCGCAGAATTCCCGAACTGATCAGCCAGGCGTTCCATCGAGCGGTCAATGGCAGGCCTGGGCCTGTAGTGGTCGCACTGCCGGAAGACATGCTGACCGAAATGGCGGAAGTCAGTGACGCCGGGCCGTTCAAACGCGTATTGATGACCCCGGCAGCCGAGCAAATGGCCGCCATGCAGCAACTGCTTGAGCGATCAGAGCGGCCATTGATGGTGCTGGGTGGCAGCGGTTGGGACACCGAGTCAGTGCACGACATCCGGCTTTTTGCTGAACAGCAAAATATCCCGGTTGCCGCCTCCTTTCGCTGCCAGGACCTGTTCGACAATCGACACCCGAACTATGTCGGCGATCTTGGTTTCGCCGCGTCAGCGCAGTTGTCCTCAGCGGTAAAAAACGCAGACCTGCTGTTGGTCGTGGGTTCCAGAATGGGTGAGGTTTCAACGGGTGGATATGCGGCCTTGGACATCCCGGTGCCGAAGCAAACCTTGATCCATGTTCACCAAGGCATCGAGGAATTGGGACGGGTTTACCAACCTGCGTTAGCGATTAACAGCAGCATGTCGACCTTTGCCAAATCAGCCGCAACGCTTCCAGCGGTGATCAGCCAGGTAAAGAGTGAATGGACGCGCACCCTCAACAAAAACTACCGCGACAATCTGCAACACTCGCCCTCCCCTGGCGATGTGCAAATGGCCGAAATCATTGAATGGTTGAATCGCAGTCTTCCAGACGACGCGATCCTGACCAATGGCGCCGGAAACTATGCCGTCTGGCTTCAACGCTTCTATCAGTTCCGCCAGTACCGCACTCAGTTAGGCCCTACCAATGGCTCCATGGGCTACGGCGTTCCTGCGGCGGTGGCCGCCAAACTGACGTGCCCGGACCGAGTGGTGGTTTCGTTTTCAGGGGATGGCTGTTTCTTGATGAACGGCCAGGAGATAGCGACTGCAGCGCAATATGGGGCCAATGTGATTTTCGTTGTGATCAACAACGGAATGTACGGAACCATCAGGATGCACCAGGAACGCAATTACCCTGGACGCGTGTCAGGCACTGAATTGCTCAATCCGGATTTCGCCGCACTCGCCCAAGCCTATGGACTGCATGGCGAGGTGGTCACCGCCACGTCGGAATTTGCGCCAGCGTTTGAACGCTGCCTCGAAATGTCCCGGCCATCCTTGATTGAGGTCAGAGTCGACCCTGAAGCATTGACCCCTCGACTCAGCCTGACTCAGATCAGAGAGCAATCAAGCAAGAAGTAACCCGTTTCTACCGTTTTTGGCGCCTGACTCACGATTTACAAGGCGCCTTTTTTTGAGCGTGTGACTCATCAGTTCATCGACCTGTCCCACCTACAACAGCAGTCGATCAATGGCCTGAACAGCATGCATCCGCAAAGACAAACCCTGCACAACGAACTGCACGCGCGTCCGTCACTGTATTTCGACGAACCGGCCCATGTGTTTCATCTGGCCTTCCTTGGCGGAGAACCGGAGTGCAATGCGCTGCTGGAGCGCTGCTGTCCTGCTCCCATCGATCCTCATGCCGCCCAGGGCATCACCCAACTCGATGGCCACGCCCTGAAATGGGAACGCCACGCCGAGTTCTTCACCCTGACCCTGGTGGTCACGTCATCCTGCGATGACTTGTCCTGGACATCGCTGCCCGAGGCGCTGGCGCAGAAGGTCGAAGCGCATTTGCCGCAGCTGATCAACTCGGTGCAGATCGTCGTGCGTGGCGAAGCCGGCCTTGACCTCGCTGGCTACGGCTTCAAGGACCCGTGCGGTTCCTGCGTGGGCGGTGGCGATGCGGTGGTCTGGAGCGATTTTCGTCTCAGCGAGGATGGCAACAACCACATCCTGTTCATCAACCGACGCCTCAACGCTTACCGCCAAGGGCGGATGATCCGCCGTCTGCTGGAAATCGAGACCTACCGCATGATGGCCTCGCTGTCGTTGACCATGGCCAAGACCTTGAGCGCGCAACTCGATGTCTTTGACAAGACCTTGGTCACCCTCTCCGAGCGTAACGCCGACGCTGACAGCGGCAACGCGAAAGCCCTGCTGGCGGACATCTCCAACCTGTCAGCCCAAGTGGTCAGCAGTACCGCGAAAACCCGCCACCGCTTCAGTGCCACCCAGGCCTATGCGCAACTCGTGTACGAACGCCTGGGCGAATTGCGGGAAAGTCACGTCGGCGATTGCCAGCGCCTCGGGGTGTTCATCGAACGCCGCTTCAAACCCACCGTCAGGTACTGCACCGCCACCGAACAACGCCTGGAGCACTTGGCGAAAAGCGTGGCCAACCTGGGCGACCTGTTGCAAGCCCGGGTTCAGGTGGAAATGGAAGAGCAGAACTCGGAAATTCTCAAAAGCCTGAACGCCCGCGCCGACGCCCAGATCAAGATCCAGCGCGCCGTCGAAGGTCTGTCGATTATCGCCATTACTTACTACCTGCTGAACCTGCTCAAGCTTGGCTACTCAGGGTTGCACCTGCTCGGCGCCGAGGTGGCCCCACGGGATGCCATGCTGGCGATGACGCCCCTCGCGATCGCCATCCTTGCGCTGATTATTTTCCGCATCAAGAAAGTCAAAGAGCACTGATACGGTGAATCGCTGGGAGGCGCCATCACCCATCAGGATGGGAGCATGTCCAGTGTGCGCTCAACCTCTTGAATGTCGATTGTGAAGCCATCGCCCTCTGGCGTTCCAACCACAAAGCCAAAATTCTGGTTGTCGCGATCCGTCAGGTACTTGAAGTAGCTGACGAAACGATTCGGTGGCTGCAGTACCAACAACGAACCACCCTGCGGCAGTACATTGACACCATGTACAAGCTGGCTCCCTTCGACCCCCACCACGGTCCGCGCCCCGGCGCACGTCGCCACTATCGTCGGAACATCGGTTTTCAAAGGATTGATGATGCGAAACCCTCTGGTCTTGCGCAGATGTTCAGCGAGCTCAATTTCATTGCGCAATAAACGCAAGTCACCGTCGCCACCCCGCAGAATGAACACGCCAGGGTGAGTGTCATAGCTCACGTGCGACAGCAGCTTTTCACCCATGGCACGGAAACGTAAGTGCCTGCTTTGATTGTTGCTCACATCGTCGAACAGCACGAGCTCATGAAAAAACGCACTGTGCAGGCGAAGCGGTTTCATATCAAACCAGTCCTCATAGGCGGGGGCCTGGGTAAATAGAGGAAATCTGGCAGATGGCGCGGTAGTTACCGGGACGCCTTCGTCGCATGCCAATGAATAGGTCGGGCAATCTTCCATCAACCATGTGCCAAACCATGTGTTTCCATTTTGCGTGCAGTAGGCGGCCCCGCGCTCGATCTCGTTTTCCACGTGAATTCGCGGAAACAAACCAGGCTTGAGAGACAACCAGTGACTTGCATTGTTCTTGTAGAGCGCTCCATCGATCAGCCAGACATCCTTGATCAGGTAGCCACGTGTCGGAGCTTGTACTACGTTGCCCAGCCCTTCCATTGTGCGAGCGGGATGCTCGAAAGGATAAAAGCGCTTCGCCTCCCATCCTGTGACACGGTCCATTTGATTGGGCAGAAAGAATGCAGGCGGAGAATACGATGTCCCACCCGGAGCAACATTCCAGGTTTTCGCCGCCAGGCTTTTCAAGTTGATCTCCGCGTTTCGTGCGAATCTTTTTCTTGCCATATACCGGTAGGCGGCAAGGGTCCATTTTTTTCGATTGCCAGTGGTCGACGTGCTTATTGGCGAGACATCACTTTCCATGAAGAGTCCTCCCTGCGGGACAGGGTCAATAGCCAGACGCGAAGCGCTCTGCTTATTTCAGTCGTGGACATTGCTCAGCTGGATGCAATCCTTTTCATAATGGGTGGGGTCTGCAAACTGGCGTAGCGACTACGCAAGGTTTCGAGAAACTGTTCGCCCGAACTCTTGGCGCAATACAGATAAATCTTGTGCAGTCCGCCAAATACCATTTCATGGTAACGGCTGGCGACCTCCTCATCGCTTAGCCCGTCCGGCAAGCCAAGGTGAAGGGTCATTTCCTTTCCTTCGACAGCGAATAGCGGCGTGTCCCAGAGGAATTTGGCTGCCCCTGTCTTGGGCAGCCGCACAAACATATAAGCGTGGTTTCCCAGGGAATCAATATCGCCGCCACGCCTTCTTTTCCATTTCAGAAGTCCGTCATCTGGTCGCGCCAGGCAAAGACCGATGTCGTAATAATCGAAGCCATTCTCTATTGCCCATTCAAGTGCCATGAAGGTGGTAATCGAGTTCACTTCACGCAGTTTTTTGGCATCTGAAAATATCGCCTCGGTATATCCGAAACGTAGCGTGCTCCAGTAGCGCTTTCCGCCCCGGGTTATTACGCAGCCAAGGTGGCATGCAACAACCTCGTCTTCCAGCATGATCAGGTCGAGCCGGCCGACAGTCTTGGCGATCCTGAAAACCTCCTGCGTGGCAAATTGCGCAGCGTGGATGCCTTGCCTTGCCGTGGCATAAGGTCGAAGCATTTCCCTGTCTGCCATTTCAATGTCTTCATCCAACAGCGTCCGGACCATTCGGTAGCGCGGTCGGTTCTTGCGTATATTTCGACGCAATTCGCTATCGTATTTTGTGGTGATCTCCTCGATGGATCGCCCCAGCGGTACCACGGCACTCAGATACAAGGGTACAGACAAGGCCCCTGAGGTCGGCATTTCACTGACCCCTACCACATGACTCGACGCGCCAGGTCCCGGTTCACCGTCGACCATAGGGGAATCACCTTGGGACTTTCCCCTTATGAGAAGCTTGGCCATCTCCCGCTTCTTTTTCCTTCCGATATAGAGAATTTCGTAAGGACTTTCGTTCTGCGCTCTGAACCTGGCAATTTCCCAGCGCCAGAAACACGCACGTCCAAAAATATCTCGTAACCAGTTTGAAGCGTTTCTTATTTCATATCGCATTGAAGGCGATATGAGTTTGCGAATAACTTCCGCCACGTTCTTTTTCATTTCTTCGTCATCCTTTGAGCTTTATTTTTGGTGGATCAGAAAAAGATCAAGGCGGAACTTCAAAAGGCGTGCTTAAGCCTTGATATAAAAGATATATTTTATGAGGAGCGCTCTCACGTTCAGTGACTAGTAAAGATCAAGGTAGCGACTTTGCAAGCGACATAGGGGGGCGCCAGTCGTCTATTTCATGACGCCAATTTTTATTCCAGACTCAGTAGAAGCGTCGTCAGTATGGCATTGTCGATCGACCCCCTGGTCGCGCCCCTGTTAACTGACGTGGCATGTCCCCCGCACAATCGTCCTTAGTCAGCGCCCAACATAATTTACGGAGTGACTAACTCAGTGCTTGAAGTAGAGACATTAAGGAAGGCATTCCAAATCTCGTAAGCATCGTGATGCCGTTTGGTTGCCTCTTCCCATTCGGGTCCTGAAACACATTTGGAAGAAACCAGCGTCATCATGCCCATCGTTGCGGCGTCCAGCTCGATCAGGAAAGCGTGAGACTGGATTCTGAAGTCTTCGACCGATGGCATTACGTGTTCCCCCGGCGGATTACACCGCCATTAAGGAGCGACTGCTCCTCGGACGGTGGAGTACCGCCAGGAGGGAAAAATTCAGGCAGTCTGACCGCCGGTACGTTTCGTTGCCCAAGCTGATCGCCGAGGGCATAATTTTGAAGACACGCCGTTCTCTCCCTCGCCAATGCATGTGTATTTGCATTTACAGTTGCATTGACTTTGGGCGGAGCTGAGCCGGTTCCGGTGCTACGCTTTCATTTCCTCGAATAGAGAACGAAGCGATGTCCACCGAACTCTCAATCCCCGGACGTTCTGTAGCCATGAAACGGATCCTGATCGGTGGTATCACCGTAGCGATTTTCGGCACGATGATGTATGGATTTTTCCAATGGAAAATCGTCGAAAGCCAAAAACACGAAATGCTGTGCGGACAGGCCAAGCAGACGCTCAAAGGTGTGGAGATCCGGGCGCGGGCATTGGCTGCCGGACTGTCTGTAGAAGCCTATGGCAAGGCTGAAGAAGACGAAGTGGCGACACTCATTGGTGCGCTCGACGCCGCCAGGAACGACGCAGAAGTCGACTCGGTCATAGAGGCTCACGCGGCCACCATAGAAGCAGAGGATGCGGCTATCGACGCTCAGGTTGATACCCGAGGCGATCAGACATTCCTCGAGCAACGACTCGTGAAACAGCGGATACCGGTCGACGTTAAACTAGAACTGCGACGCGCCGCGAAGGCCGTTAGCGTCATGTGCAGTTAGTGTTCAACAGTGCCCTGCCCCACGGCCCCCAAGTAATAGTTCTGAATATCCTCGCGCGCAGCCAACCCGGCCGCCGAACCTTCATCCACCACCCGGCCGTTCTCCAGCACAAATGCGTACTGAGCGTAATCCAGGGCGATGTTGATGTTTTGCTCGGCCACCAACAGGCTCAAACCCTCCTCGCGGTTGAGCCGGGCGAGAATCTCGAAAATCTCCTCGACCACCTGCGGCGCCAGGCCCATGGACGGTTCATCCAGCAGTAACAGACGCGGCTCGGACATCAGTGCCCGGCCGATGGCGACCATTTGCTGTTCCCCACCGGAGGTGTAGCCAGTCAGGCGCTTGCGCAGCAGGCGCAAACGCGGGAAGTAATCGTAGATGCGCTCCAGACGCTGATTCAGCACCTTGCGTGACGGCCGCCCGACAAATCCGCCGATCAGCAGATTCTGTTCGACGCTCAGGTGGGTGAAGCAATGCCGCCCTTCAAGCACCTGGGCCAGCCCCGCCAGCACCAGGCTGGCAGGGTCGGCATCGGTGATCACTTGCCCCTGATAGACAATTCGGCCCTTGACCACTTCACCACGTTCGGCCCGCACCAGGCTGGAAATCGCCTTGAGCGTCGTACTCTTGCCCGCCCCGTTGGCCCCGAGCAGGGCCACCATTTGCCCCTTGCCGACCTGCAGCGTGACGCCGCGCAAGGCGAGAATCGACTGTTCGTAGAAAACTTCGACCTGCTCCACGCTCAGCAATGGCGGGTCGGCTTGTAGGCTCTGGCTCATCGGACCTTATTGCTCCTGGCTGCAGTTGCGCGGGGTGATGCCTTTTTCCTTGGCGTATTGGGCGGCGGAGGCTTCGATGATCGGCCGCAACAAGGCGCGATCAGCCTGGACCCAGTCGCTGATCAGGTTCCAGCGCTGGCCATCCCATTGCTGAAAGCGCACGGCGCCGCCGCCTTCATGGTCGGCACACGACAGCTTCAATGGCTGCACCAATCCTTTGGCGCCCAAGGCCTGCAAACGCGCATCGTCGAGGTTCAGGTGCTCGAAGCCCCAGCGCACTTGCTCACCGGTCAGTGGTTTATCGCCATACTTTTCCTGTGCCAGGCGCAGGGCCTCGACGTTGAGAATGCCGTTCACCACGCCGAGGTTGTAGTACACGGTGCCGAAGCGCTTCGGATCGGCCAGGTTGCCTTTGCCGGCGTCCACCACGTTTTGCTTGATGCCTTGCAGCACCGGGAAATCAGTGCCCGAAGGGTGGGTGGTGATCGAGATGAACCCTTTGGCGGCAGCACCGGCCGGGACCACGTCTTCTTCCGAGTTACTCCAGATATTGCCGATGATGTGATCCGCCGGGTAACCGACCTTTTGCGCCGACTTCAGCGCCACTGGGTTCATCACTCCCCAGCCGCGCAGGATCACCCAGTCAGGCTTGAGGCGACGGATATTCAGCCACTGCGATTGTTGCTCGTTGCCGGGGTGCGGCACTTCCAGAAGGGTCAGCTCGAAACCGGCGTTTTTCGCCAGGGCTTCAAGTACGCCGTTGGTTTCCTTGCCATACGGCGAGCCGTGGTAGAGCACGGCGATTTTCTTGCCTTTGAGCTTGTCAGCCCCGCCCTCGCGCTGGCCGATGTAATTGATGATTGCCGAAACTTCCGAATACGGGTTGAGCTGCAACGGGAACACGTAAGGGAAGACGCTGCCATCGGTGGAATCGGTGCGGCCATGATTGATGGTGATCAGCGGCAGTTTGTCGGCCGTCGAACGATCCAGTGTCGCGTAGGCAATGCCCACCGACAGCGGATTGGTCGCGGCCGCCGGCGCACCGTTGAGGCCACCTTTAAGGCGCTCGTAGCATTCGACGCCCTTCTCCACCACGTACTCGGTTTCGCATTCGCTCCAGGTCAACTTGACCCCGTTGACCCCGCCCTTGGCGTTGACGTATTGCAGGTAATCGATAAACCCGCCGAAGAAGCCGGTGCCACCGGCGGCGTACGGGCCGACCCGATAGCTCTGCAAGGGAAAGTACTGTTCGTTGGCAGCCTGGACGCCGGCACTGAGCCCGGCAGTCAGCAAGGCCAGGCCCAATGCCAGGCGGCGCAGCGGTTTACGGTGAGTCATAAGGGCAGTTCCTCGTGTGAGATCGATGGTGTTTTGTCAGGGATAAAAGGAGTCAATAACGCAACGGCCAGACCCGCGCCCGTTGACGAAAACGCTGCCAGAGCCGCGCCAGTCCTTCGGGTTCCTTGATCAGGAAGGCGATGATCAGCGCGCCGAAAAGCATTTTCTGAATGTTTTCCAACTGCCCGGAATCAATCAGCCCCGAGGGCAAAAGCCCAAAGACATTGGCCAACAGAATCGGGAACAGCACGATGAACGCAGCGCCCAGAAAGTTGCCGAGCACACTGCCCAGGCCGCCGATAATGATGATGAACAACACCTGGAATGAGCGGCTGAGATCGAAGCCGTGGGGCTCCACCGTGCCCAAATAGGCGAACGCCCACAGCGAACCGGCAACACCGAGGTAGAAGCCGCTGATGGCAAACGCCAGCAGCTTGGCTTTGAACAGACGAATGCCGATCACCGCCGCGGCCGTGTCCATGTCGCGCACTGCCATCCAGTTGCGCCCCAACTCGCTGCGCACCAGGTTCTTGCCCAGCCAGAACAGCGCCACCACCACGGCCAGGGTCAACAGGTAACGACCACGGGGCGAACTGAAATCCAGCCCGGCGATCAGCAGCGGTGGCGAGGTGATGACCCCAGAGGCATTGTCGTTGGTAAACCAGCTGAACCGGGTCAGCACCCACTCGACAACGAACTGCGCGGCCAGGGTCGCCACCAACAGGTAAAAACCTTTGATCCGCAGGCTCGGCAAACCGAAGAGCACGGCCACCAGCGCGGCGATCACCCCGCCCAGGGCAAAACTCACCAGCAACGGCAACCCCGGCACTCGCAATTGCAGGTTGTAGGCCGCAAACGCTCCCACCGCCATGAACGCCGCCGAACCCAGTGAGAGTTGTCCGGCATAGCCGGTCAGCAGGTTCAGACCCAACCCCGCCAGCGACAGCACCAGCAGCGGCACCAGAATCGCGCTGAACCAATAGTCATTGCCGAGCAAAGGCACCGCGAAGAACGCAAAGCCCAATAGCAGCCACAGACCCACGCGGTCCTGGCGCAAGCGAAATGTGCGCCGCTGCGCCGCGTAGGTGGTGCTCAGTTGACCGGCTTCTCGATACAGCATGGAAGTATTCCTTGAAAGAAAATCAGACCCGCTCGATTGCCCGCTCGCCGAATAACCCGGCAGGCCGCACCAACAGGAACAGCAACGCAAGGACGTAAGGCACCCAGTTTTCGATCCCGCTGCCGATGATCGGGCCGAGGTAAATCTCGGCGAGTTTTTCCGCCGCGCCGATGATCAGCCCGCCGACAATGGCGCCACCCATCGAGGAGAAGCCGCCGATGATCAGCACTGGCAACGCCTTGAGCACCACCAGCGACAGGGAAAACTGAACCCCAAGACGAGCGCCCCAGAGCAGCCCCGCGACCAGCCCGACGAAACCCGCCACCGCCCACACCAGCGCCCAGATTCGTGGCAGGCGAATGCCTACCGCCAGGGAGGCCAGCGGATCATCGGCCACCGCCCGCAAAGACAAACCGACCCGGGTCTTGTTGAACAACAGCGACAATGCAATCACCAGGGTGGCAGCGGTGCCCGCGGCGAACAGGTCGAATTGCGAGAGCAACATGCCGCGGATTTCCAGTGGCTCATCGGCAATGCCCAATTCCAGGCCGTGGACCTGAGCCCCCCAAAGAAACTGCGCAAGGCCTTCGATCATGTACGACAGCCCGAGGGTGGCCATGAACAGGATGATCGGCGGGCGATTGACCAAGGGCCGCAGGACCATTTTCTCGACCAGCAACGCCAACACCACCATGCTCGCCAGGGTGGCGATAAAAGCCCAAACGAATGGAAAGCCGCGTTCGAGCAGGCTGACAAAGGTCAGCGCGGCGAACAGCACCATCGCGCCCTGGGCGAAATTGAACACACCGGAGGCCTTGTAGATCAGCACAAAACCGATGGCCACCAAGGAATACATGACGCCGGCCAGCAGCCCGCCAATCAGTACTTCAAAGAAAAATTCCATGCTCAGTGGCGCTCCGTGCGGGTGCGCCGCGTGCCCAGATAGGCCGCGATCACGTCGGGGTTGGCGCGCACTTGCTCAGGGGTGCCATCGCCAATTTTGCGACCGTAATCGAGCACCACCACGTGATCGCACAGCCCCATGACCACACCGATGTCGTGCTCGATCAGCACAACGGTGGTGCCGAACTCACGGTTGATGTCACGGATGAACTGGCTCATCTCACCCTTCTCTTGCGCGTTCATGCCGGCCATCGGTTCATCCAGCAGCAACAACTCAGGTTCTGCGGCCAGGGCTCGGGCCAGTTCGACACGCTTCTGCAATCCATACGGCAACTTGCCCACCAGTACATGGCGCCAGGGATGGATGCGCAGAAACTCGATGACCTTTTCGGCGTGGCGGCGCTGCTCGTCGTCCTCGCGAGGGGCACGTCCCAGGCGCAGCATCTGCTCGACCCAGCTGCTGCGCCGTTTGAGGTTGCGACCGGTCAGCACGTTGTCGAGCACGCTCATGCCCTTGAACAACGCGATGTTTTGAAAGGTCCGCGCAATGCCTCGCTCGGCAGCCTGGTGCGGACGCATGCGTCGACGCGTCTGCCCGGCGTAGCTGACGCTGCCGCTCTGGGCCTGGTAGACGCCATTGATCACATTCAGCAGCGAACTCTTGCCCGCGCCATTGGGGCCGATCAGCGCGCAGATTTCCCCGGTCTTCACAGCGAAGCTGATGGACGTAATGGCCTTGACGCCCTTGAACGACAGGGAGATGTCATCGAGCCGCAGTAATACGGATTCAGTGATTGCGCTCATGGGGGCTCGTCAGACGGATTGAGAAATCAGGTGGGCTGGCGCATCGACCAGTGCCCGAGGGGTGGATGGCTCCTGCCAGTTGCCTGGGCGGATGCCCAGGGCACCAAAGAACTCGGCGCTCTCTGGGCTCAGCGCTGGCCCGACCAACAACGGTACGCGCAGGCGGCTCATGCCCAGCACGTCAAGCAACGGTCGGCGGATCAGCCAGTGAGCGAGCCAGCGGCGAACACTGTTCACCTCCGGCACCATCGCCCAGCGGTACACACGATGACTGAAGGTGCCTGGCAACGGCAGGCGCTCCCGGGTCCAGAACTCAAGGCGGGCATAGGATTCGCGGGTACCCAGCACCAGCGTCGGCCCGAGCTCCCGGCGATCGGTGTCGCGTGTGGCCAGG
Source organism: Pseudomonas fluorescens (assembly GCF_000968015.1). Lineage (GTDB taxonomy): Bacteria > Pseudomonadota > Gammaproteobacteria > Pseudomonadales > Pseudomonadaceae > Aquipseudomonas > Aquipseudomonas fluorescens_W. The sequence continues at coordinate 8,309 of NZ_LACH01000062.1, read as the reverse complement.
GCCTCAGGGAAGTTCAGGCAGAAGCCGGCGCTCAGCCACGGCGCCAGCAAGTAACGCGCCTGACCGCTGGCGGCAAACACCCGGGCCGCCAGCGCTTCTTCGCTGGCGCTCAGCGACTCTCGCGCCACCAATTTGCGTGCGCCCTCCAGCAACTGACCATGGCTCAAGTGTTGGGGCTGACCATTGGCGGGATGGAAAACAAACGCCGTGGCCGCCGAATCACTGACCGGCGTGGGTGCGTGCGTCGTTACGCCAACGGACAACTCGGCATAAGCATTCAGTCCGCGATCTTCGGCCGTGTTCAGTCCACGCCCGTCCAGGAACAGCAACACCCGTGGCGGTGTATCGATACTGCGTACCTGCTGCACGGCGTCCAAGGCTTCGGCCAACACAAAGGCCGGTTTCAGTCGGGTCAACAGCAGTCGATTGTCGAGATCCGGGTCCAGCAGCGTGACGCTGCCACCCAGCCACTGCGCGGCCAGTGCCAGCAACAACGCTTCGGACCGTGCCTGGCTGATGATCAGCAAGTCATCGCCGCGACTGAATCCGCATTGATGTAAAGCAGCGGCGAGTCGCCTGACATCCTCTGCCAGTTCGCGCCAGCTGCGGACGTGCCAGATGCCCAGGCGTTTGTAGCGCAGGGCGATCGCCGAACCTCGGGTTTCGGCTTGTAGCAACAGGGCCTGGGGCAATGTATGGGTCATGTGGCCATCCTTCGGAGTGCTGTTTGCCAACAGCCATTGCAGCCTCCGTGCCAGCCACTAATTACTTATTTATCAATGTGTTAAATGAAGCTATCGATCCAGCCCCCTGTATCGCTTGAGCACAGCCTGCCTAAACCCTGTTGCCTCACCAACACTTGCGTTCACTTGAGTGGATACGTCGCTTTAATAAGAACCAAAAGGCATTAATAAATACAAAATCAGTATTTATCGTTATAAAAATATCCGCGTACTCTCAGCTCATCCCGTCATTCATCACCACAGTGAAGTGCCCCATGAATCCGACTGACAACCTCATCGACTTCGCCAGCTACCGCAAACGCAAACAGGCTCAGCAACGGGCGCGGGCCATGTGGGAAATGTATGCACGCAATGCAGGTTTACAGGCTTTTCAGTGGGTGCAAGCCGCTAAAGCCACCGAGACGCGTCACGCATGAACGCGCAGCAACCCTCGCGCTTTCTGGCGAGCGCCGACGAGCCCGTGCTGGATTTGAATAACCTGCAACCACTGGGAGAAGACCCGATCTGCGAACGGGTCGCACAGAACCTGCAACGTCTGCGCGGCAAGCGTCATCTGTCCCTCGACGCCCTCGCCCGACAGTGTGGTGTCAGCCGGGCCATGCTGGCGCAGATCGAATCCGGGCGCAGCGTGCCGTCGATCAAGGTGCTGTGCAAAATTGCCAAGGGCTTGAAGGTGTCGGTGGCCGCGTTTCTTGAGCACCGGGCCTTCGAAGGCGTGGCGGTGCTGTCGGCCAGCCAGAGCAAACGCCTGGTCAGTGCCAGCGGCGCCTTTGTCAGCCGCGCGCTGTTCCCGTTCGACGTAGCGCGCCAATCGGAGTTTTACGAACTGCGCCTGAGCCCGCTAGGCGAAGACGTCTCCGAGGGCCATGGCCCCGGCGTGCAGGAAAACCTGGTGGTGTCGCAGGGCGTGCTGGAAATCAGTGTCAACGATGAACGCTACTTGCTCTCCACCGGAGACTCGATCCTGTTCTATGCCGACCAGCCCCACCGCTACCGCAACCCGGCCGACAGTGAGGCGGTGGCCTATCTGGTGGTGACGTACCCGGAACGCCTGGACTGAACCACATCCCCTGTGGGAGCGAGCTTGCTCCGGGCGGCGTTCCGACGATAGCGGCTTAACATTCAACATATTCATTGACTGACACACCGCTATCGCGAGCAAGCTCGCTCCCACAGGGATCTCTTCTTCACGGGGATCTGTGGTGTTTGCTGGAATGCAAAAGCCCCCGCGGCTGTATGACCGCGGGGGCTTTTTTATGCTTCAGGGATCAGCAGGTGCAGCACATCAGCGGCATGCCATTGCAGCTCATCATCATCGGCATGCTGCAGTCGTTCATCATTTTCATCATCAGGGTGCAGCAGTTTTTCATCATGTCCATGTTCATGCCCGCCATCGGCATGATTTTGCACATCATGCAGTCGGCCATCAACGTGCATTCCATCACGCACTTCATCGATGGCATCGGCATGCCCATCATCGGCATTGGCATCATGGTGCTCATCATCGGCATGGCCATGCTCGCCTGGGACATACACATCATGCTCATGTTGCCGCAATGCATCATCATCGGCATGCCGCAGTTCATCATCATCTGCATCATTTCAGCGCTGTTCTTGAACATGGCCATGTCCATGCCCGCCGCCGGCATCATCTTGCACATCATGCCGTCGTCCATCATTTCGCAGGTCATGGTCGCCATCATCATCGGCATGCCCATCATCGGCATCATTGGCAGGGTGGTGTTCATCGGCATTTGCATGGGCATGGCATTCATCTTGGTGTTGCTCCTTGAATCATTAAATAGTTGGACGAAGCTGATGGAGCCGATTCTAAGGACTGACGCAGAGGCGACAAGATGATGACCGAGCAGCAAAATTGGATGCTGAAACCGCCCTAGTGCGGCCTTCAGGGCAACAATGGCTGCTACAACGAACAAGCCGCTGTTATCACGAATACCTGCACAGCCATGACGCGGCTTTATAGGTAATGGATATGCAAACAACAGCTATATAAATAACCGAAAGAAATAATCGATCTAAACAGGATCCGGTTTTTTCAGTTCAGCGGCTCAATGTCAGTGACTCGGCAGAATCCTGGCAATGATCGAACGTCGCAAATTCGTAAATACACGCCGGTAACGCAGCGGCTTTTTTCGTCCATACAGAACATGATGCCAATGTGCCTTCACTGCGCACTGAAGTCACAGACTCTGCCCTCTCGATTGCCCACCTGAATAGAATGATCTAGGAATTACGGACTATGGAAAGCTGGAAAATCAGAACTCATCTGCTTCTACTCACCAGTGCGTTACTGCTCGGATTGTTGTGTGTCGGCGGACTTGGACTCTTTGGTATGCAATCGGCGGTACGCAGCCTGGAGACCGTCTATCTCGATCGAGTCGTGCCCTTGCGGGACTTGAAAAAAATCGCCGACCTGTACGCCGTGAACATCGTCGATGCCACCCACAAGGCGCGCAATGGCAACTTCACCAAAGCTGAGTCACTGAGTCGGATCGAGCAGGCCCAGCGAGAGATCGACCAGACGTGGCAAGCGTATAAATCAACGCAACTGATTCCGGCAGAAACGCGCCTGATCGTGCAGATCAACCCACTGATGGAAGCCACCCGCGGGCCATTGCAAAACTTGCAGGGCATGCTGCGCCAGAACGACGACGCGGGTCTTGCACGTTTCGCGACCGAGCAGTTGTATCCGCTGATTGACCCCTTGTCAGACAAATTTTCCGAACTGATCGAGGTTCAACTGGTGGAAGCCAAGAACCAGTTCGAACATAACCAGATCGCCTACACCGCCAACCTCAGAACCAGTCTGCTGATTCTGGTATTGGCGCTGATCGCGGGCGTCGCCTATACGTTCTTTTTCTCCAGGCTGTTGGGCCGCCAGCTCGGCGCAGAACCCGCAGAACTGGCCGCCATCAGCTCGAACATCGCCGAGGGAAAACTGGCCGCAACGCAGCTTGATCAGCAACAGCCGTCGACCGGCGTTCTGCACTCCGTCCAGACCATGCGCCACAGCCTGAGCGACATGATTGGCAAGATCAGCCAGGCCTCCGAGCAGATCGAGGGAGCCACGCTGCAATTGTCTGCGTCCTCCGAACAGGGATTGAGCAGCGCCGCATTGCAAAGCGAGACCGCCTCCTCCATGGCGGCCACGGTCGAAGAGCTTTCCGTGAGCATCACTCACATCGCCGACAATGCTCGACAGGCCCAGAGCACTGCGCAGAAGGCAGGCGAAATCACTGGCGAAGGCATGGCGGTGATGCAAGCCTCCATCCAGGAAATGGGACAGATTGCCGACCTGGTTGCACAGAGCTCATCGGACATCGATCAACTGGCGATTCAGTCGAACGACATCAGCCTGATTGTCGGGGTAATTCGAGGCATCGCCGAACAGACCAATCTCCTGGCCCTCAATGCCGCCATCGAAGCGGCACGCGCGGGCGAGCAAGGTCGTGGCTTCGCCGTGGTCGCCGATGAAGTGCGCAGCCTGGCCGCCCGCACAGCGCAATCCACCACGGAAATCGTTGCCTTGGTCAATGCCATCCAAAACGGCATGGTCAAAGCCAAAGACAGCATGGCCGCAGGCTGCGAGCGCGTGACCCATGGCCAGAAACTGGTCGAAAGCGCAGGCGATTCCATGAGCAGGATCAAGGGTGCACTGGACGAATCCCTTGCGGCCGTCAGCTTCATTTCGTTGTCGTTGCAGGAACAGCGCGCCGCCAGTGAGCAAGTCGCCTGCAACGTCGAAAGAGTGGCGCAAAGCGTGGAAGAAAACGCCGCCGCCCAAAGCGGGATCGTGCGAACCACCCAGGAACTCAAGGCGATGTCCGACGGACTGGGCGTTATTCTGCAGCGGTTCAGTTTCTAAATGATCCAGGAAGGACCTGCAGCACGAACCTCAGACTGCACCCGTTTACGGACGGGAGGTTGATCATGGTCAATACTTAGAGACTGGGTGTACGACGCACGAGCCGCACGTCGGGCGGCTAATCCACGGGAGGTTCGTCATGTCTGGTCAATCCCGCTTCATGCTGGTTGCATCACCGCTGATGGAACACAGCCCCGCTTTCGACAGGGCCGCCGCACTGGCCAAGGCCGAAGACGCCGCGCTGCACATCGTCGCCTTCGATTATCTGGAAGGCTTGGCAACCGCCAGTCTGGTCAACGAAAAGGCTCTGGCACAGATGCGCGTGGGCTACGTCGAGCGCCACCGCCAATGGCTTGAGGAACAGGCCCGCCCCTTGCGCAAAATCGGGGTCCACGTCACCACCGAAGTGGCGTGGGTCGAACGCCCCTTGGAGGAAATCCTGATTCACCTCAAAGAGCAGCCGATGGACGTACTGATCAAGGCGCTGGAGCACGAATCGCTGCTGTCGCGGCTGATGTTTACCCCGCTCGATGTGCATTTGCTGCGCGAATGCCCGGTGCCGCTGCATTTCGTCAGCCACGCCGTGCACGCCTTGCCGCGAAAGATCGTCGCGGCGGTCGACCCCTTTCATCGCGATGACCATTACAAAACCTTCAACGACCGGATCCTTCACGAGGCGGCGAAACTGGCGAGCGCCTGTAATGCCGAGCTCGATGTGGTCTACGCCTATGACCTTTCATCCATCAGCGCCGACGAATTCGGCTTCGACAACGGGTCGGCGTTTTTCTCGTCGGGCAAGGCCAGGACCGTGTTCGATTACCAGGAGGATGCCTTCAACGATTTGGCCGAGCGCAACGGCATCGCGCCGGAGCAGCGGCACATGATCATGGGCAACCCGGCCAAGGTCCTCACCCGCTATGTCGATGCCTATGACGTTGACGTGATTGTCATGGGCCGGATTGGTCATCGCGGCGTGGGCCGGCTGATCGGCAGTACGGTGGAGCATCTGCTGTACAAAATGCCGTGCAGTGTTTGGGTGGTGTACACCGAGCGGCTGGATGAGTGATTGATCTACCGGCCACTACAAAACCCTGTGGGAGCGAGCTTGCTCGCGATGGCGGACTTTCAGTCAACATCAATGTTGACTGAAAGTCCCTCATCGCGAGCAAGCTCGCTCCCACAGGGGTTTTGTGTTGGCAGTTCAGCGCCGGGTGATGACTACTTCCAGGTATTCACTGGGCACCACCAGCGATTTCTCTCCCGCTCTGTTCATGCGGTTGATCAGTTCGGTCAGGTCGTTTTCCAGCGCTTGGGCGCTTTCAGGAGGCAGCGCCGCAAAGGCTTTGTGGACCGGGCCGTACCAGGTGCGGAACGTATTGATGAAATGCGCCGCCGAGCGGTAACGGAAGTTGAAGGTCCTGCGCGTCACCTGGAGCAGAAAATCACGTTCGTCGAACTGCGTGTGCAGCCAGGCTTCGGTGCCCCACTGCGAAGGCGGTTGAGCGCCAGGCGGTGGCGGCAGGTGGCGGCCGAGGGTCTTGAACATCTGACCGACAAACCCTTCGGGCGTCCAGTTCGCCAGGCCGATCCGCCCTCCGGGACGACAGACCCGCGCCAGTTCCGCGGCAGCCTTGGGCTGGTCTGGTGTAAACATCACCCCGAAAGTCGAAAGCACGGCATCGAAGCTCGCATCCTCGAACGGCAAGGCTTCAGCGTCGGCCACTTGAAACGTGACTTCCAGACGCTCTGCCCTGGCCCGGTCTTCGCCGCGTTCCAGCAGTGCGGCCACGTAGTCAGTGGAGGTGACGTGGCAACCACGGCGCGCAGCGGCGAGCGTCGCGTTACCGTTGCCGGCGGCCACGTCGAGCACAAGTTCATCGCAAAGCAGGTCGCAGGCCTCGGCGAGCTGCTCACCGACGATCTGCAAAGTGGTGCCGATCACGGCATAGTCGCCACTGGCCCAAGAGGCCATCTGACGGTTTTTCAAGGCAGTAAGATCAATGGGTGTACTCATGAATTCCGCTCCGTTGCGGGCTGGAATGCAACCCGGCTTATTCGGCCGTGGTGGGATCGATGATGGCCGTGACCTGGGAAATGCGGTTGGCCGGGAAACCGCTCTGCCTGGCGTGTTCCTTGATCAACTCTTCGTTGGGCGCGATGTACACGCAGTAGAGCTTGTCACCGGTGACATAACTCTGCTGCCACTGCACCTCTGGCAAGTCGCGCAACGTCCTGCAGGACTTTTGCGAAGCCGCTTTCAAATCCCTTTCTGACAGTGTTCCAGCACCCGGAATCTCGCGTTCTATAACGAACTTAGGCATGGCAACCTCTCATTCTTGTTATTGATGACAGGGTCGGCAGACCCTGTGTGCCAACTATCGCGCCGGGCAACGCTGGCGTCCTGCCCGATCGTCGGCCAACCCTGCCCGATCGTCCGGAGATTTCACGGTTTGCAGCCACAGGCTCACAATCGAAAGAATCCGCCCGCACGGAAAAACCCATGGACGCCCTGTCCCAGACGCTGCGCGTCGTCCGCCTGGTCGGCGCGATTTTCATCAATGCCAGGTTCACTGCCCCCTGGTGCTACCAATCGCCCAGCGCTGACACGGCGGCGCCGTTTCTGGAGCCCGGCGCCGAACGCGTGGTGATCTTCCACTTAATCACCGAAGGCGAGTGTTATGTCGAACTGGGTGATGATCCCCCGCTCCTGCTGACGGCCGGCGATGTGGTGGTTTTCCCTCAGGGGGATGCCCATCGCATGAGCTCTCAACCCGGGCTCGCACCTGCCACCGGGGCGCGGCTGGATGTGGTGCTGGCGCGCCGTCCACGGCAATTGAGCTATGGCGGTGGCGGCGCGGTAACACGGTTGGTGTGCGGCTATCTGGCGTGCGATACCCGTCTGGCCGGCATGTTGCTGACCGGGTTGCCGGCGGTGGTCCGAGTCAATGTGCGCGGCTCGAATGCCGGTATCTGGCTGGAATCGTCGGTCCGTTATGCGCTCGCCGAAGCGCGTTCGCCCCGCCCCGGCGGCGAAGGTGTGCTGGCGAAACTGGCCGAGGTGCTGTTCATCGAAGTGCTGCGCCTGTACATGCACGAACAGGGCGAAGGTCGCACCGGTTGGTTGGCGGGTGTGAGCGACCGGATTGTCGGCGCCGCCCTCAACGCGTTGCACAAAAAACCGTGTCACGCCTGGACGCTGGATGAACTGGCGCGCACTGCCGGCACTTCAAGGTCGGTGTTGGCGGAGCGCTTCCAGCAACTGGTAGGAAGTTCGCCGATGCAGTACCTGACGCAATGGCGGATGCTACTGGCGGCCAACCTGTTACGCAGCAGTAACAGCTCGTTGATGCGGATTGCCGAAGAGGTGGGCTACCAGACTGACACGGCGTTCAGTCGGGCGTTTCGTCGAGAGTATGGAGCGCCACCGGCGGCGTGGCGGCGCAATCAGGTAACGTCTCGGCCCCACGCCTGAACGCACCACCAACCGTAGCAACTCTGCGTTCGGTGTAGCAGCTGTCGAGCTTGCGAGGCTGCGTTCGGCTGCGAAGCAGTCGTAAAATCAGAATTCGCGGTGCATCAGGAACACCACGCAAGCCGGGTTTACGACTGCTGCGCAGCCGAACGCAGCCTCGCAGGCTCCGCAGCTGCTACAGGGTTCAGCGGTGGGGGCAGGTTGGGGT
>NZ_LACH01000061.1 GCF_000968015.1 Pseudomonas fluorescens | reverse complement strand
CGGTAATCCGTGAAGAACCAATAAAAAGCCCCACCAGACTCATCACCTGGCGGGGCTTTGGTAACTCAAGAACCGCTGCTTAAGCGACGTTCATGGTCTTGTGCGTATCAATCAAATGCTGCACCACACCCGGATCCGCGAGGGTGGAGATATCCCCCAACCCATCGTATTCAGCCGTGGCAATCTTGCGCAGAATCCGGCGCATGATTTTGCCCGAACGGGTTTTCGGCAGGCCCGGCGCCCACTGGATGACATCCGGCGAAGCAATCGGACCAATCTCTTTACGGACCCAGTTTTTCAGCTCCAGACGCAGCTGCTCGCTCGGCTCTTCGCCACCGATCAACGTGACATAGACATAGATGCCCTGCCCTTTGATGTCGTGCGGCACACCGACCACCGCTGCTTCGGCGACTTTCGGGTGGGCGACCATCGCGCTTTCGATCTCGGCGGTGCCCATGCGGTGGCCGGACACGTTGAGCACGTCATCCACGCGACCGGTGATCCAGTAGTAACCATCTTCGTCACGACGCGCACCGTCACCGGTGAAATACATGCCGCGGAAGGTCTTGAAGTAAGTATCGACGAAGCGGTCATGGTCGCCGTACAGGGTGCGCGCCTGGCCTGGCCACGAATCGAGAATCACCAGGTTGCCCTCGGCAACGCCTTCGAGGATGTTGCCCAGATTGTCCACCAGTGCCGGCACCACGCCAAAGAACGGACGTGCCGCCGAACCCGGCTTGAGGCCATGAGCGCCCGGCAGCGGGCTCATCATGTTGCCGCCGGTTTCGGTCTGCCACCACGTGTCGACGATCGGGCAACGGGATTGGCCGACGTTCTTGTAGTACCAGTCCCACGCTTCCGGGTTGATCGGTTCACCGACCGAACCCAACAGACGCAAGCTGCTGCCATCAGCGCCTTCAACAGCGGCTTTGCCCGACGCCATCATCGCGCGGATCGCGGTTGGCGCGGTGTAGAGGATGTTGACCTTGTGCTTGTCGACGATCTTCGCCACCCGGGTGATGTCCGGATAGTTCGGCACGCCTTCGAACAGCACGGTGGTCGCGCCGTTGGCCAATGGGCCGTAGACGATATAAGTGTGGCCGGTGACCCAACCGACGTCGGCGGTGCACCAGTATATTTCGCCCGGGCGGTAGTCGAACACGCGCTCGTGGGTCATCGCGGCGTAAAGCAGATAACCGCCGGTGGTGTGCTGCACGCCTTTAGGCTTGCCGGTCGAACCGGAGGTATAAAGGATGAACAGCGCTTCTTCAGCACCCATTTCTTTTGGCGCACACACAGTGCCCGCCACTTTCATCAGGTCTTCGAACCAGATGTCGCGATGCTGGTTCCACTTAATGTCGCCACCGGTGCGCTTGCACACGATGACTTTCTGAATGCTGCTGGTTTCCGGGTTGGTCAGCGCGTCGTCGACGTTGGACTTGAGCGGGATCTTCTTGCCGGCACGAACACCTTCATCAGCCGTGATCACCACTTTGGATTTGCAGTCGATGATCCGGCCAGCCAGGGCTTCCGGCGAGAAACCACCGAACACCACCGAGTGAATCGCGCCGATCCGGGTACAGGCCAGCATAGCGACCACGGCTTCGGGAATCATCGGCATATAAATAGTCACCACGTCGCCGCGGTGCACATCCTGGCCACGCAGGGCGTTGGCGAACTTGCAAACTTCTTCGTGCAGCTCGCGATAGGTGATGTTGCGGCTTTCGGCTGGGTCATCCCCTTCCCAAATAATCGCGATTTGATCGCCGCGCTCGGCCAGATGACGGTCGAGGCAGTTGTAGGAAACGTTCAGGGTGCCGTCGGCGAACCATTTGATGTCGACATGGTGATCGTCGAAAGAAGTCTGTTTCACCGTGGTGAAAGGCTTGATCCAGTCGAGGCGCTTGGCTTGCTCGCGCCAGAAGCCGTCCGGGTTAACGACGGACTGCTGGTACATGGCCTTGTAGGTCGCCTCATCAGTCAGCGTGTTGGCCGCAACCTCGGGACGAACGGGATACAGAGAAGCCGCACTCATCTTTGTTACCTCGGTGGAATAGTTGTTTTTGTATGACCCAGTTGTAGCCGGGCCGGGCCTATAGAACCATTCGACGATGGTAGTAACAAGCCCCTACAAAATGTGGCTATACCTCGCCGACGCGCTCAAGCTTGGCTATTTAGGGCCCCTGTAGGAGCTGCCGCAGGCTGCGATCTTTTTGATTTTCAATGGCCGCCAAGATCAAAAGATCGCAGCCTGCGGCAGCTCCTACAGAGATTGTTACGAAATTCGCCAATAGTGTTTATCAAAAGCACGCCTATATGAATGTAAACCCCACGCCTAAAATCAGCCTCGCCAACAAGGCAACGTGATTAACCAAGTTGCAGCCCCCACGAAGGCAGTTAATCCAAAACCAGTACTTAAGTTCTACACGCAACCCCAAAAAGGTTGCGTGACCCCATTCGACCTCTAAAAGGTAAATCTGAAATGAAAGCTTTATTAGTTCTGGCCCTCAGCAGCCTGTGCGCAACCGCCATGGCAGACGAGGTCCCGACTGATGTCGCGCAGCAACAACCCGCCATCGAGGAATACACTTACTCCACTCACCTGGACATCGCCAAAGTTATCTCCATGAGCGAAATCCCGAATGTGTGTGAAGTTGTTCCGGCGAAAATGGAATACGACGACTCCAAAGGCCAACGCCACATTCTGCGCTACAGCGTCATGGGTAACGGCTGCTCTAACGGCTAATCACCCGTTCTTACTCTCCCAAGGTTCGACCCACCCGCCCGCTATTAAGGCAGATGAAGCGCCGAACCTTACATATCGATAAATACGATTTATTTAAGCGTTTATTTGCGCTTTTTAATCAATTTTACTGGCGTAGTATCAATTCCACACCCAAGGCACAAAACGCCAACGAACCTGGAGCCACTACCATGAAAACCAAACTGATCCTCGCCCTGACCCTCTCTGTCCTGGCCGCTAACACCTTCGCCGCTGACGGCTACGACCGCACTGGCTCGGCTGCTTACACCACGCAAGCGGCTGTCGCTTCTGACGGTTACGACCATACCGGCTCGGCGTCTTTCGCCTCCGATGGCTCCGATCACACAGGCGCTGCCAAGCTCGCTTCTGACGGTTTTGATCACACCGGCGCTGCCAAAGTCGCTGCCGATGGTGCGGACCACGTGGGTGCAGCTCGCCTCAGCTGATCATCAAGCGTGACTTTACAGCCCGACCTCGGTCGGGCTTAGTTGTGTCTGGAGCCATCGAAAACCGACTCAAAACACAACATGTAGTGAAAAAGGCGATTTTCTGGCTGTTTTTTGAACAAAAAAATTGCCCGCCAAATTTTATGAAAAAAAATCTGCACCTGCGACATCCAGCCAAAGCCCTGTAAACCCTCGCTCCGACCGAAAAACCCGCCTTCTCGTCCGCCCCATGCGCGGATTCGCCCCACCACGAGCGCAAAAATTTCCCTATAATGCCGCCTTAAACGGGCCTGCAATATTCCCTTACAGGGATAACAGCCAGTCTGAAGCCCACGCCGAAGTCTTCACCGATTTCTGCGCCCCTCAGAGGCTCTCGGAACCCCGTACAAAATTATGTTTATTTGCCTGCGTGTACCGCTGCAAAAAACGCTATCCAACGCGGCCAGTAAGGTCGTGTGAAAAACCAACCTATCAGTTTTCACACGAGCATCTGGCCCTCACGCAGGAGACGACACGTCATGCTGAGCTGGGACGAATTCGACAAAGAAGACAGCGGCGAAACCGTTGTAAAAGGCGCCAACGCTGGGCACGCAACTGAAGCCAACATGGACCGCCTCGACACCGCTGGTGGCGTCGCGGCTCAAGAAGCCCGCGCTGTAACCGCGTCCGACTCCGCCGCAATCGCCCGTGCAAAAGCTGCCCTGGACAACCTCGACATCGCCGAAGGCCTGGCCGAACTCGAAGGCGCCTCCGCCCGTGTGGCTGTCGACGAAAAGCGCATGATCAACTGCCGCGCCGACCTCAACCAGCTCGTACCCTTCAAGTACGACTGGGCCTGGCAGAAATACCTGGACGGCTGCGCAAACCACTGGATGCCGCAAGAAGTCAACATGACCGCCGACATCGCCCTCTGGAAAGACCCGGAAGGTCTGACCGACGACGAGCGCCGCATCGTGATGCGCAACCTCGGCTTCTTCTCCACCGCCGACTCCCTGGTTGCCAACAACCTGGTCCTGGCCGTGTACCGCCTGATCACCAACCCGGAATGCCGCCAGTACATCCTGCGCCAGGCATTCGAAGAGGCGATCCACACACACGCCTATCAGTACTGCATCGAATCGTTGGCCATGGATGAAGGCGAGATCTTCAACATGTACCACGAGATCCCATCGGTCGCGAAAAAAGCCACCTGGGGCCTGAAATACACCCGTTCGATCTCCGATCCGAAGTTCGAAACCGGCACCGTCGAAACCGACAAAGAGCTGCTGCGCAACCTGATCGCCTACTACTGCGTTCTGGAAGGCATCTTCTTCTACTGCGGCTTCACCCAGATCCTCTCCATGGGCCGCCGCAACAAAATGACCGGCGTCGCCGAGCAGTTCCAATACATCCTGCGCGACGAATCCATGCACCTGAACTTCGGCATCGACGTGATCAACCAGATCAAAATCGAAAACCCACACTTGTGGGACGCTGAAATGAAGGAAGAAGCTTCGCAGATGATCCTGCAGGGCACTCAGCTGGAAATCGAATACGCTCGCGACACCATGCCTCGCGGCGTGTTGGGCATGAACGCGGCGATGATGGAGGACTACCTCAAGTTCATCGCTAACCGTCGTTTGAGCCAGATCGGTTTGAAGGAAGAGTATCCAGGGACGACTAACCCGTTCCCTTGGATGAGCGAGATCATGGACTTGAAGAAAGAGAAGAACTTCTTTGAGACTCGGGTTATTGAGTATCAGACTGGTGGGGCGTTGAGCTGGGATTGATTATTTAATGTAAACACCGAAAGGGATTGTCGCAAGGCCGTCCCTTTTTTATATACATTCGATTCATCATTTAAATGTATAGCACAAAACCCTGATGGGTTTTCTAAGTCAGCAGAACAACTACGAAACATTGCAACACAGTTGATCCAGCCACGCACAAAAGCCAAACTAGGTTTTCGCCCCTCTTGCTAAAGTCTTGCGGACTGAAGCTCATCCTCTGTAATCTTGGTATGTAGTTGCCCGTCTATAAGCGCAGCAATTTTCTCCGCCACTCTTTCGACATTTGACAGTACTGACATCGAAAAAACTCGTCCACATAGAGAGTCTTATAATACACCTTGCTATTTCCATTTATACTTGTTTCAGCCGGGGCAGCCCTAGACTTACGCTTCAGAACTTTATCAATATAGAGTCGACTCAATTCGACACCCAATACATGTGCATTATCTCGGGCATTTAAATTTGAAAGCAGGTAAGCGCTTCCTATATTTTTGTTCCAGTAAGGCTTAACTATTATAGTGTGCAGTACCCTCATACCACAATCTATCAACTCACCGATCAGAGCGGCCTCTCCGTCATTTAAGCCGAATCCTGACCATTCCCCTTTGCCAAATGGATATTTGTGCTTCGCCTCCAAAATGATTATTTTCTCATCAACAAGAAGCACACGATCAATATTCCAAACACCCGAAAACCAAGGCTGAATAATGCAATTAACAAGATACCTGGTTAGGGCTACGCGTTCTTTTGTGCGCCCCGCATGCACATTGCTCAAATGACCGTAAAATGCACCAAGCTGCCTTGCCTGGTCTCTTACCGAATCATTAACTTTATGCTCTCTTAAACTGGCACTCCCAATCTTACTAACAATATCTATGAGCGGGGCATACTTATCCTCTTTTGCTACAGATGGATACGGCTTTGCGTAAAATATATTTTCGCTAGAATCCCAAACAACAACGTAGACCTCGCACTTTATAGCCAATGCACGCAAGTACCTCCGCAACCCGACTTCAGCCCCTCTATCCCATACAAAAGCAACAAGCTTATCCCCGCTATCTTTCGCCACGAACGTCTCAATATTTAATGTAACGACTTCTCTATCTAGATACCTCGAAACCCTTCCCATCACCTGATCAAAAATATCCTCGAACACCATTCCTTCAGCAATAGTATGCTTATCCAAGGATAGAAACTTGAAAATCTGTTCTAGCGTTTCGAAACTCAAGTCGACTTTATCAAAATTACTCACCCGCCCCTCCACACATACTATTAAAATTAAAGCACAACCACAGTTTTCAAACTTATTCAGCGCACTATATAAATAGCTTTAAAATTTCTCTATTGATACCGACCGTTCTCCATCTGGCCTTGCCCCTTGAATGGATGGCACTAAGGTGCGGGGAGATTTCAGCGAGCATGATGCCCTCGAGCGCTCTCTTAGTTAAAGGATAAATACCTAGACCGGTGCGATCTAGCCAGGCTATATCCGATCGAGGCTCAATCAAGGAAATATTGGCTAATTTCGTTTCATGGGCAGCTGAGTGCGACTTTGCCCCACCGGCTCTACTACACAATCAGGTAAGCGTGTAAAAAGCCGTTTGATAAACGATACATGTGTGGCAGCATGCCATCAACCTAGTTTTTGCTGACCGTTATTTTCAAACTCATCTGTGTGTGTAGGGATACCAATGTCAAATATTATGACGGAACCGCGATACGACCGGTGCAGGGACTATATCGACCTGTGCCGGCAGCAGAATCAGGAATGGCAAGAGTTACTGTCCCCCGGTAAGACCGAAGAGGAACTGGATCAGTGGCTGGACATGCAGATGAGGTTCTATTTCTGGCCTTCGCTTGGGAACACGTCGGCCGAACGACGCCAGTGCTGGCATGAGCTAGTGGCCGGCAAACAGGCTGCAGAACAGCGGGCCGTCGAGACGAGTCGTCCCCTGGTTGCGGTGGGGATTGAGGAAACTGAGCCGGACATCATGGTGGCTGCTTCGGCGAGATCGGCTTGGCAACTGTACCAGAAGCATCTCTTTGACCAAGGCTGGAAAAAGACAGCCGTCACTAACATCGGAGCCTCTGCACTGAAAACGCTGCGGTATATGCGGCGGAATAGCCCAGAGCCTGTAAAAGGGCTTATTGTCGGGCATGTGCAGTCCGGCAAAACGGCAAGCATGGCCGGGCTTATCGCAATGGCCGCTGACAATCGGTGGAACCTGTTCATTGTATTGACCGGGACGTTGGAGAATCTCCGCGTGCAGACACGCGACCGGCTCTTTAACGACCTTGTCCGTCCCGGCAATCTGAATTGGCGACTGATCAACCATCCAAGCCCCGACAGCCCCCCGGAATACCAAGCCCGGAACATGAACTTCACCAGCAACAGCGATGACCGCCATCTGATTGTGTGCCTGAAAAACCCCGCACGACTGGAGAGGCTGATTGGCTGGATCAAGGAGCTCCAAGCGGGCATGGGCAACATGCGTATTGTAGTAATCGATGACGAAGCCGATCAGGCCGGTATTAATACTGCAGACGTGTCCTCAGAGGAGCGCACGCGAATCAACAAGCTTATCGTCGAGCTTGTGAATTTGTCCGCGCAGAGCGTGAACTACATCGCCTATACGGCGACACCAGCGGCGAACTTTCTCAATGAAGGGCCTGGGGAAGGTCTGTATCCGGAAAATTTCATCATTGCCCTGAAACAGTCCGACGAACATTTCGGCCCGGTCCAGATTTTTGGAAACTCGGACACGGGGCAAGAGGCACTGGGTATCGTACGTACCGTCAGTAAAGATGATCTTGAGCGGATCAGTGCTGTGCACGATGGCAACATCAGTGAGCTCCCAAAAAGCCTAGAAGACAGCGTGTTGTGGTTCCTTTGCTGCGTAGCCGCCATGCGGGTAAGAGGCTTTTCCCGGCCTGTAAGCATGTTGGTTCATACCAGTTCAAGACAAGCTCACCACACCGGCGTGGACGAAGCGATAAAGTCGATGTTGGAGCGTTTTGCTACACAGCACGGAACTAACCCCGAAGGTTTCAAGCGACAGTGCCAGCAGTTCTGGGAACGGGTTACCGCAGATTTGGATGTCACGGATTTCGCAACTCGGTTTCCCCTGTATGGCCGGCTGGAGGCTATCGAAGCCTGCCCAGACTTTGATGAGATTTACCCAGAGTTTGAGGCTTTACTAGCTGAGGTGACCGCCATCCAGCTGGATAAAGCGGGAGCCCTCCGTTACCACCGTGGGGTGCATGTTTGCGTAGATAACTGCGCCAATAATGGAATCAATGATGAAAACGAAATGCGGCGGCTGTTTTATCCGCAGACACCAGCGAACGGCGGGCCCGACTTTGCTACCGCGTTCATTGTCATCGGTGGGGGCACGTTATCCCGCGGGCTGACAATTGAAAACCTAGTAAGCACCTTTTTCTTGCGTGGCTCAGCCCAAGCAGACTCGTTGATGCAGATGGGCCGATGGTTTGGCTACCGAAAAGGCTACGAACTGCTCCCGCGTATCTGGATGCCGGAAGAGACGCTCGGAAAATTCGAATTCATGGCGCAGGCAGAAGAGGATCTTCGCGATGAGTTGGAGCGTTGTGAGCGCCAAGGTACCAAGCCGTCAGAATTTGGCCCCCGGGTGCGGATCAATCCCCGGATGAGTTGGTTGCGCCCTACCGCCAAAAACAGGATGCAGCGTGCCATCGGCGCCATGTATGACTTTTCCGGCGTTAATCGGCAAACAACCCTATTTCACGATGGCGCCGGATCCGGAAATATTCACCGCGAGAACTTCGAGTTTACTGGGCGCTTCCTGCGTGCCCGGGGCAAGGGCACCATTGGTGGATTTGGCAGCCAGGTGTGGAGAGGTGTGGAGGTGAGTGATGTGTCGGAGTTCTTGCGCGGATTCACATTCCACCCTGCCAGTCAGTTCTTCTCGGATATTTCTCCATTTTTGGAGTGGCTGAAAGAGCACGCCAAGAAGGCCGGCTTTAATACTTGGAACGTTGTGGTTGCTGGCACTGAGGCCAAAGCTGGTGGCGGTTGGGGATTGCCGGGGGTGAATGTAGGGCGGGTGACTCGAACCCGTTTAGGCCAAGAGCGTAGTGATGGCGCCGTATCAATTGGTGCGCTGAGGGACCCGCGGGACTTGCTGGCCGATCTCGACAGTGAAGTATCAGATATTCCTTCAGGCAAGGCATTTACCAATACCTACATTGAAAGTCTCAGGAAAAAGCACGGAGTCGGCCACGTTCCTCAATTGCTGCTCTATCTCATTGACAAGGACAGCAAGCCAAAATCACGGCCTACTAGCGAAGCACCTAAAGATTCTGAGGTGCCGCAGTTCGACCGGTCCCGTCAGCCACTGGCGGCGCAGGCAGATATTGTCGGGGTCAGCATTTGGCTGCCCGGCGCCAACATCGGCAAACAGAAGAACTTTGTCACCCATGTCACCGTTAACATTCCCGCCGCGTTCACAGATGGCGAAGTCGAGCGGGCATAAGAAAATTCAGAGGAAAACTGAGTGTGAAGTACCACGGATTGACGTTAAGACCCATGCAGGAGTCCGGCGCGTTTTTGTTGCGGGCCATGCAGAATGAGGACATGCCACGCCTCGACCTACTGGTCAGAGAGTCTGTCCAAAATTCACTGGATGCAGCCGTCGATAAACTATCGGGAGGCCGTGTTTGTGTAGACTTTTCTTTCCGTGAGCATTCCACCGCCGCGGTGACGGACTGGTTCCATGATGGTATTGACGTACCAGCGCTGCATGAGCGCTTCCCCGCGGGTGGGCGCTTGTTGGAGATTCGTGACTCACGCACAGAAGGCCTAGGCGGTCCGCTCAGATTTTCGCAGGTGAATGGCGCTAGTCAGCATGGCAACTTGCTCAAACTGGTATTCGAGATCGGACGCACCAGGGATGACGAGAGCGCTGGCGGCTCGTGGGGATTGGGCAAAACATGTTACTTCCGCATGGCGCTGGGATTTGTCCTGTATTACTCGCGTATTCACACCGAACAGGGCTATCAGGAACGCTTGGTGGCGAGCATCGTAGAAGACGAAGCCAGCCAAGCGAAAATCCAGCGAAATACGCAAACCGGGATTGCTTGGTGGGGCGAAGATAACAGCCAGGAACCGGTCCCGGTTACGGACACTTCACACATCGCACCCGTGTTGGCTGCACTAGGCGTACGTCCCTTTCAGGGGGAGGAAACTGGGACGGTGATCGTCATTCCGTTTCTTAAAGACGACCTGATTGCCGATGAGGAGCCTAGAGAGGATGGGCAAGTGCCACGCACACCTTGGTGGTGTGAAAGTTACGACACTTACACCGAAGTTGCGCTGCAGCGCTGGTTCGCTGCAAGGCTCAACAACCCCTCGTTCCCCAATGGGCCATGGCTGGATGCACGGGTAAACGGCCGAGCAGTGCTCCGTGCCGAAATGCTCCCTGTCTTTCAGGTGATGCAGTCGCTTTATAACCGCGCCGCGGCAGATCAAGTTCTCGACGACGACTACCTAGAAAGGCTGGCATTGGAGGAGTCTGATCTAATGTGCAGGCCCGTGAACGTTCGTAACGAGTTCGAAGGTACTAGTCGTGCAGGTACGCTGGCAGCGGTAATTCTGAGCTGTGACCAATTGGGCATGGGGGCACCGAATAACGAGCCTGGCCCTGGGGCCTGCGTATTCGGGCGCATGGACACCTCCCCGCCCTATCGCCCGATTGTCACTTACGTGCGAAAACCGGGCATGAACATATGCTGGGACGACAGCACGGAAAGTCGAAGCTGGTCTGGTGGCCTGCCTAGCGCTGCCGCTGGGGGGCATCTGATTGCTGTGTTCGTGCCGTTCCATGACCAAGTGCTGGTGAAAAGGAAGCTACTGCCAGTTGCAGAAAGCCGCGCACTGACCCTCGAGGCATATCTGCGCAGTTGTGAGCGCTCGGACCATACCGAGTGGGTCGATAAAAGTGGGGGGCGAATTGTCGAGAGAATCCGCACCAACACCGGGCGAGCGCTTAAAGACTTCGGTGGCAAATCTGTTCCAGTTTCCGATGTAAAACCGGCTGTACGGCTCGCGCGCAATCTGGCTGACCTTGTAATGCCCAAACGCGGCTTCGGCCTTGACGGGCGCTCTGGCCGTCCTCCACAACAGAACAGTCCGCGATCCGGAGTGCACCCGAAAACTTCGAACCCTACTATCTATATCGAGCACATTGAACACTCTGGAGGCAGTATCGTTGTCTATTGGTCGCTTACGTGGGGGTCTGCTAACCCATCCAGCGACCGTGTGATTGATCTGCGCATCGATTCCGAGGCCGGCACGATTACAGACAGACAGTGGACCGACGACGCCTTGGGTGAATTTCCATTTCGGATCGGAGACTGCACGATCGAATCAAAGGGCGCTATAACGCAGGTAACTGCGTACGCTCATATTCGGATTCAGGCAACGGCTGCGCAGCCTCCTGCTTCCGTAACAGGCCATCTTCGTATAGACATCGCGGCACCCTCTGGAGGCACTCTACGTCCGACACTACACGTGAGCCTTGCAGAGAATGCAGAGGTGATGCTGTGAGCAGACTAATCATGCCGTACCGGATTCTACCGGCTAATCTGCCTGCCGACTTCCAGCTGGGTGCGCAATTCACCTTCACCTCGCAAGGGCCCAACCCTAAAGCAGAGGAGATCCGTGACCGCCAATACTCACTTGGAAAAGACAGCGACTGGAGTGCGGATGATCATGATCTGGTTGTTCACTGCCAGCTGGAGAACATCCATCCTCTGGCGGCACTGTTCGGAAAAGAAGGCATAGCTGCGCCCGACGCCGAACTGGTAATCGCGCTGGAGTGGACTTCGGCGGATTCAGGGTGGCGGCAATTTAGCGCCCCCCTCCGCCTAACCCACGAGCAGTGTATACAAAGGGACGTAGCGCGACTCATCAGGCTCCAGATTGAGCGCGCGACAATGCGTGGCTGCGGACACCTGACGCTTATGCTAATGCTTGGGCAGCCAGGCAGCGCCGCGACCAACCCTGCTTGGGCGCAAGTAGCCGGCGCTCACTTGGGCGCGTTGACTGAGCGTGTGGAAGTGGTAATTGATGGTGACGGCTCACTGTTTCCAGTTCTGGAAGAGGCTCGGACCGCCGAAGGCGCGCTGTGGGAGTTGCGCGCCAACTGGACCGACGCGT
Source organism: Pseudomonas fluorescens (assembly GCF_000968015.1). Classification (GTDB taxonomy): domain Bacteria; phylum Pseudomonadota; class Gammaproteobacteria; order Pseudomonadales; family Pseudomonadaceae; genus Aquipseudomonas; species Aquipseudomonas fluorescens_W. The sequence goes on along the minus strand of NZ_LACH01000061.1, from coordinate 93,397 downwards.
TCGAAGAACCGTTTTCCAGTGAATACATCGCCCTTCTGCTGAACCGGGACCATGAGCTGTACAACGCGCTTTATGAGCGAAAGTCTGAGTCTGGCCGCCAAACACCCTTGATGAGGCAAGTACTTTCATCATGGATCGCGCTGTTTGTGTACAAAGTCAAAGATGAAATTGGTGACGAACTTGAAGCGCTGGTCGGGCGCCCAGACATCACAAATGAACTAGGCAGCGTTGCAGATGCCGCGGCAGCTTTTGTCCGGCTCGGGGCCTTGGATACGACATCGCCAGAAAAACTGTTTGCATCAGCGCAGTGCTGGCTCGACCGGCGTGTAGCACCGGAGGTTGAACAATGAAATGGCCCACACTTAGTGTGACCATGGCACAGCGGCGCTTTAGCGAGATGGCAGAGCACGATGGTTTCGAGGCCGTGGGGCTTACCGCAGAGCTCGAGGCGTTCCGTGATGAGCTCCTGCGTGAAGTAGAGCCCTTTGAAGGCTTATTGAAACAGAACCCTGGTGCATTCGATGTGGCGTGCGGTCTTGTGCTGTACCGAGTCTTGGGCCAAGCCGGGTTTGACTTGCGAGCAGCTGCCGACAACGGAGTATGGCGCTTTCTTTCGGTCAAGCTGTTGCCTGATCTGGTAGCAAAACGGTGGGAGCATACGCCGGAAAGCCGGTTCTTCAGCGGTCGTAGCCGCATCTGGTTGCGCGCTATCTGGTGGACGGTACACCTGACTTGGCAAGGTTCAGAAGCGCGGACGCGGGAGATTCTCGCGACGGTGACAACCGATACCATCGTACAACTGGTAGAACGGCCTGGCAGGGCTGGATTCAGGGTTGAGCTCACCCGGCAGCTGTTCGCGGAACGCAGCCAACGCAACCCCTCGCAGGAGCAGTTCCGAGCAATCATGAGGCTGAACACCGCCCGGATCCTGATCCTTGAACCTTCGCTTCATGAAAGCGGGACACTAGGTTATGTCCGTCGGCTGTTCAATGATGCAGGCTGCCCAAACCTTTTGAAGGTCCGAGCATATCTAAAAGGTGAATCCCCCCATGAACCTGCTTGAAGAAATCCGTTTTGGTTTTGCCAATTTAGGCAAAAACGGCTTGATGTTACCGATCAACCACATGCCCGGTAGCGCGCCTGCTTGGGTATTCAGTGAAGGATCAGTGTTTGGCGTGGCTGTCGAACTGAATGATGACCGACTGGTGGCTGAGACTTTTACCGGATCCCAATTGATATCGGTCGATCGAATCGTTGGCGGGGAGGCACGCCGCTTGCTGCGCCTTGAGTCCAGCCTTCAGTCGTTGCGAAACGAATTCGCGGTCATTTGTGCCCATATGATTACACCGGGGGAGAATGACTGCTTGCGAAGGGAATTGCTTGCCGAGCCTTCAGCGTGGTGGAAAAAATGGCGCCACCTGCTGGGTAATTCGCTAGCAGCCAAGAGCAGCTACGGGGCGCTTGCCGAGATGCTCACCATCGAGAAGTTGATGAACCAAGGGATGGAAGTGCAATGGCACGGTCCGTCCGGTGGTGTGGTCGATGTGTGGACGCCATCTACTGGGTACGAAGTAAAAGCAACCGTCAGCCGGTACGATTCCTGTATTCACGTGGCTGGGCAATTCCAATTGGCGCTGGCTTCTGTAGGTCTGCTGAATCTGATCCACTACCGTTTCGAACCGTCCACGTCCGGCGACTCCATTGATTCTGTTGCGCAGCGTCTGATCAACGCTGGGTTCGACTCAGAAGAACTGACCCAGTCACTGGCACGAATTGGCTTCCATCCTGGCAGTTCAACACGACGTGAAACTTTCATAGTGCTGGAATCGCGGGTATTTCCGGTGGACGCCGACTTTCCAAGAATTGTCCCGGATAGCTTTTCAGGTGGAAACTTGCCCGCGGGGATCGTGCGTGTTGAGTACCAAGTTGACCTAGCTGGGCTTGTTCACCAGCCGTTTTAATACATGTAAGAGGTTGGCCATCCTTTTTTGGCAACTCATAGAGAACGGCCAACTCTGCATATTCGACATTAAGTTGCTGCTGGCTGACTTCATGCTATTAGGCCTTTGCCGGTTTCGACGCACGAATTGCAAGTACCACTCCACATTAGTCAAAAAAAGAACACCCGATTTACATAAAAAAATAAAAGCAATATTAATAAATCTTACACCGAAGCCTGCCTAACCAACTCTACGAACTCGCCAAGACACATCAACCACTTTTTTTGCGTGTCCGTATATGTCGCTTTAATTTTTTCCGGTACTACCAGGTTCAAACGATGAGATTGCATTTCCATAGTCTGATGTTCACTAATTGCCGGCTCCATAGTAATCAGGTGTTTTACGGGAATTCTGTGCGCCTCGGTCAAGACTTGGCGCCAACGATCTTTACATGTTGTCTTCGCGCCTAGCATTATTAGTTTCCCAACAGGAAACTCAGGGTCGCGATACTCAGAAAATCCCGGAAAAATAAAATCAGGTCTAGAATTATTTTCGGTTACGAAACCTTTACCTCGCCCCTGTTGAAAGCGCAAACCGTGCAATCGGAAGATTTCGTCTAAATGCCCCTCAAACGCGTGTCCTACCCTGGATTTCCGACGGTTTTGCACGCTCAAAGAGAAACTGATGAACTCATCAACATCGTCACCCTCCTCGCCAAAGCCACTGCGAAGTTGCTCCTGAACCAAATGCCGCTCGTAGATACGAAATAGTTTTTCTTCATGCTCCATCCAATCAACAATGGTCTGATCAGGGCAAGCTAGAGGGTCGACTATCTCTTCAATAGACTTTCTCGCATAAACCGAGAATGCAGATGTTGTTGGAAAAGCCTTCCCACCAAACAAATTAACGAGTTGTTCAAGCCAAACGTCATCACCAGTTTCAACTGGACTTACTTCAACACCTAACTCCTCTAACATTAATCGTAATGGTAAAAGCAACTGAACAGAGTCCAGCGTTCCCGAGGTGAAGCTTTCGTCTACGTGATTCAGGCCGAACAGAAACCGCAATTGACTTTCAATCGTGCTACCTGCTGGTGTAAATATCATTAGCAATGAACCGTCACGCATTTTCGCTACAAGATGGAAATCTCCCTCTTCGAGCAGCTCGGTTACCGCATTCGTATTGTAATAGAGTCGAAACTCAGCACTTCGATGAGGCTGCTTTCGCCGACAGTCGTACCAAGTGACCATACCCTCGCTGATGTCGGGCGCAACAGACTCATCTGTGAAATAAATTTGCTTTGCTTTGAATCGATATTCCTCGTTCTTCCCGGGAGTACCTAGATATTGCTTAAATCCTGCAGCAGGAAGGCCGCCAATTTCATGTTGATGAGAACGCCCGGGATCTGCATCCACTGCGCTCAAATATTTGGCAGCTACACCTTCGAAGTAATCGCTAATGCGGTCGCTGAACATGCGTTTTCATCTATCTGTAAATGTTCATTACCGTTTATCAGCCACTCAGCTATGAGGTCAATCAATAAAAGGGATTTTTCTCTCGTCATTGACCTTACCGCACACTCCCAAACGACAAGAACCCTCCACCCTTGGTCCAACAGGGAGGCCTCCTGAGATCTGTCCCTGATCTGATTTTTACCTATTTTCTCTAGCCAAAAATCAGGTCGTGTCTGGGGGATTTTGAAATATCGACAGGTGTGTCCATGCCAAAAGCAGCCGTGTACAAATACTACTGCATTGTATTTTGGTAGAACCAGATCAGGCTTACCGGGAAGGTGTTTAACGTGCAAGCGGAAGCGAAAGCCCCGCGCATGCAATGCTTTACGGACTAAAACCTCTGGTTTGGTGTTTTTACCATGAATGCCAGACATCATTCTGGAGCGTGTAGCTACATCCACGACGTCGACCAAGACCCTACCCCTAATGTCATCGATAGCTCAATGCCTTTGTATACCTTGAGGGGTAATACCCTCAAGGTTGGATTTGAGCTATTTGATGCATCAGCGAATACCGACTACATCGAGCCGGCGCGCATACGCGCCAGATCTACGGTCGGGGCTAAACGCATCCCTCAGTCAGGAAGGGCAAACTCCAGCTGTGGTCGCTCCGCGTCACCAGTCTTTTCCTTTGCAGCCAAAATACGCTCCTTCATCAGACGAGCAACAGCTTCAAAAACCGGGACCGCTACCGAGTTACCGAATTGACGGTACGCTTGGGTGTCGGATACAGGTATCACAAAGGTGCTTTCGCCAGGCTTGTCGAATCCCATCAAACGAGAACATTCGTGAGGAGTGAGTCGACGAGGGCGATTGATCTGATTCAGCTCGCTGTTGAAATCCAGGCTTTCCACAAAACCGCGGTCAACCAGGATTTCCGAACCGTCCTTGTGGTATCTCGCCGAGAGCGTGCGAGCCACGTCGTTTGGACGGGTCAAGCCAAAGCCAAAGCCATTGCCCTTCTCCCGGTGCTTCGCGGCGTAGCGATAGAGATAGTCCCAAAGCTTCGGCGTGAGGATGTATTTTTCATCCACATGCTTATCAAGCAAATCACCAAAGCTAGGCCGCTGCTTTGGTATCAATTTGCTGATGTCACGCAACGTGAAGCCTTGGTGAACATTCAGGTCACGACGGAAACCTACCAGCACAATTCGCTCACGATGCTGCGGCACGAAATGCTTGGCATCAATGACCTTGGGGTCTGAACCCTTCGGCGCGTTTACATCTGCGACCTCATAGCCCAACTCATCCAACGCTTCGCAAATGATGCGAAACGTATTGCCCTTGTCATGGCTTTTCAGGTTTTTCACGTTTTCAAGCAGGAATGCGGCTGGCCGCTTCGCGGCAATGATCCGGGCCACGTCGAAAAACAGAGTGCCTTGGGTCTCACACTCGAAACCGTGTTTACGCCCCAAGGAGTTCTTCTTGGAAACACCTGCAAGGGAGAATGGCTGGCACGGGAAACCAGCCAACAGGACATCGTGATCAGGGATTTCGCGATCAATGTTCTTGTAGGCTTCCTCGTCACTGATCTCGGGCTTGTCTGAAAGCGTGACCGAGCGAATATCGAGATTGAAGCGATGGCGAACCGGATCACAAAAGTGGTTCGCCTTGTAGGTTTTCACTGCGTACTTGTTCCACTCGGATGTGAACAGGCATTCGCCACCGATGGCTTCAAAACCTTTTCTGATGCCGCCGATGCCGGCGAAAAGATCGATGAAGGTAAAGGAGGGTTTGTGATTCAAACGCTTGGGTAGCAGCGCTTCCAGACGAGTGAATTCAATGTGGGAAAGCTTCGGCGAAGCCTTGCCTTTGACCCACCGATTGATCGTTTCACGGCACCAATGGGTTGGGCTGACATCGTTGAGAATCTCGGCGAGCTGACCTTGATCGTAAATCTCAAGCAGCTTGTGCAATAGCGCAAGATCAGTCACGGGATGAGTGTCCGGTTCATAGGAGCCCGAAGTCATTTCGCTCAAGGATTCAAAAGATGGCGTTTCAAAAAGATTCATGAGCCCGAAATTCCTCTGGGTCAAAGCTGTGACGAATGGTCACCATTCTAGCCCTGTAAACCTCAAAGTAAATGAAATTCCTTCGGATCCGTGACATGCGGCTTAGCAACACGGATTGGGGCAAAAATAGAAATTAACAGCGACCAAACACTGGATATAAACACAGCATAATTTACTCTCAGCCGTTGTCCAGATTTCGGTTTTGTTTCTTTAAAGGTAGGAAAAGTCGCTGGTTGACGATTCCCCCTGATCAACCTAACCTCGCCTCCGAGCCTAAGAAACTCTACAAACCAGAGCGGTCCTCCGCACCCGACAGTCATGCGGCTTTTTTTCGTCTGCGGTTTCTCTACGTCTGCGAGAAAATCCCCGTTATGTCGGGAGTGGGCGAATACAAGACCCGAAAGGGGAATATGTCCGGCCCGTCTCTGGTGGGTTTCTTAGCTCCCGACACCCATAACGAATGCCCTAAGAAAGCAGCCAGAGGTAAAGGAAATGCCTGATTTCACAACCTTCACGATGAAGGTGAATCGCTGTATCTGTAGATCTGTTCCCATGCTTCCGCGTCAGGAGGCACGCCATGTCTGAACCACTTTTACCAACTCTGTTCACCCGCCATAAATCGAACCTGCATGCGCTTCTGGTAGAGAACCAGGCGTGGTTCTGTGCTCATGAGCTAGGCCGGTTGATGGGCAAATATCTAGATGAGCGCATGCTGCGCAAACTCGACGCGGATCAGCGGCAGATGATGTGCGTGCAGACCTATGACACGGCCGCCGAACACTTGATGGTGAGTGAGTCCGGTGTGTATGCACTTTTGGTCTATCACTACTGTCCCGAGTATCGCCAGCTTCGTGAGTGGCTGACGCATCAGGTTGTGCCTGCGTTGCGTGATGCCCGTCCGGTGCGTTCGGTCGAGCGTCCGACGTTGAGTGTGCTGAGTTGGCCGCAGATGTCGCTCAGCATGCTGCATTGGCAGGATGAGCCGTGGATTCGGTTGCGGGATATGCCCTGCTTGTTAGCGGACGATCCGTTCAATCGTAAGGAATCCTGGTGGCGCAGGACTTCGCGGTTGCTGCGAGGATATTGATTGTTCACAAATCCGCTGTTTTGAGTTTTCAGGCAGCGGATTTTTATTGGATGAGTAAACTGGGGCTGCTGCGCAGCCCAGCGGGAGCAAGCTCCCTCGCCACAGTGAGTTGTGTTGCCACTGGGTCAGCGCGGGGTATTTAGACCGAGCTGGTGTTGGGAATCGCGAGCAAGCTCGCTCCCACAACGTTTGGTGTGATGCCGCTGATTTTGCGCTGTGTTGAAAACAGTAAATGCAACCCACCCCGCCTCCCGCTATTAATACCCTTCCCACTCAAGGACCCGAGCCCACCATGAAATTCGACCTCGCCTACTGCCTCAGCCTCGACGACAAGCTGTCGATCTATGACGTGCGCGATTTGAATTTCGACGAAACCATGGAATTCGATTCCGCCAAGGAACACTTCCAATGCCCCAACGATGCCTGTCGTTTGGCGTTCGATGCGGCGAATGTGTTGACGACGTTCAACGCCAAAAACGTGAATTACGTCCGCACCCCGCACTTCAAGAACACGCCCAGCACCCGGCATGTGGCGGATTGTCCTTATGTCAGTCTCAAGGCGTCGGCGTCAGGTGTGGATGCGGACGGTGCGGAAACGGATGACAGTCGCGAGGAGCATTTCCCGTCGGAGTTGTTGCTGACGCGGCGTGAGTATGTGCGTAAGCCATCGAACCCGGCGGTGGGGGCTGACGTGATGCGGGACGATCCGAAACCCTCTTCAGCGGCCAGTGACGTCGAGCACCCGAGCCGCGAATCAGCGCCGGACAAGACCAGTGTCTTCGCCCATCCGGTGGAGTGTTTTGTGTCGAACTTCGAGGACAAGGAGTTGCTCAAGCGCATGCCGCTGAAGATTGGCGAGCACACGGCGCCTTATGGGTCGTTCTTCAAGAAGATCGAGTATCTGCAGGACAACAAGGGGCTGATTTACTGGGGCAAGATCAAGGAGATCAAGGATTACACGCAGAGCTTTCGCATCGACTTCGAACAAAAGGTCTGGTTCAAGCAAGCAGACGAGACGAAGAAGCCTTATTCAGTCAACGTTTATCTGAGCAAAAAGCTGATCGACAACTACCGCAAGCGCAAAGCGTTTCTGGAAGAGATCAAGCACGCCAGCGAGAGCGGGAAAGAGTTGTATTGCTTCTTTTACGGTGTGACGCCGGAGTTGAAGCAGGTGCCGAGCAAGAAAAACCCCGAACAGACGTTCGGGGTGTTCAGTGCAAATATTGAGAACCTGGATCACTTTATTGTTCGGGAAGCGCCGGGGTTGGAGGCGAAGTAACTGCGATTAACTCAGGCACAGGCTGAGCACCACCACCACCAGCAAACCAACATACACCCGCGCATGGGTTCGATCCGGTATCCGCCCAATCCAAGGCGTCGCCACCCGAATCCCCACCAGCGATCCCACCGTCAAAACCGCAAACGCCAGCACATCCACATAACCGACAAACCACGGCCCCAGATCAAACTCGGTGAAACCGGCCATGGCCATGTAAGTCAGCGTCCCGGCCAGCGCCACGGGCAAACTCAGCGGGTTGGCCATGGACGTCGCCTGGGACATGCTCAACCCACAACGCCGCAATAACGGCACGGTCATGACGCTGCCGCCTACGCCGAGAAACGTGGCGATGGTGCCGATTCCTACACCACCGCCAGACGCTTCTGCCCTTCGCAATCGCCGTGGGATGGCTGTGTCGGACGCTGTGAGAAAGCCGCGTCGCAACAGGCAATCCGCGATGGTCACGGCCAGGTATGCGATGAAGGCATAGCGAATCACCTCGCCACTTGCCCACATCGCCGCGACGGCGCCGACTACCGCGCCCACGCCGATAAACCCGCCCAACGGCCACAGGTAATGACGAATGAGATTACCGGCGCGGCGGTGTTTTCCGGTGGCGATCGTTGCGTTGACGATCATCACGCAGGTCGAGGTGGCCACAGCAATATGCATCGCCGATTGGCTGACAGGGTCGTCTGTGCCGTGGCTGGTCATTAGCATGCGGTACAGCAATGGCACGACGACGAAACCGCCGCCGAAACCGAACAGCACCGCGGTGATGCCGGTCATGCAGCCGAAGAATGCGAGCAGGAGATAGAACATGGGTGTCGTCCGTTAGTTGAGTGCGGTCGACGATAGAACGATGCGCCTTGGCCTGCTTCAGTAAGTCAGCCAATAATGTTCGCGTTTACGCCAACCGCTGGGACTGCTCGATGCGCAATGTTTCGATTGATCTGCTGGACCACACGCCACGGCCGGTGGTGGCCATCGGTACGGATTATTCCCACGGCCAATTGTTGCCTCGTCATACACATCGGCGGGCGCAATTGTTGTACGGCGCCACCGGGGTAATGCAGGTCAGCACGCTCGACGGCAGTTGGGTGGTGCCGCCGCAGCGGGCGGTGTGGATTCCGCCGGGGGTGGCGCATGAGGTGCTGATGCTGGGGGTGAGCACACGCAGTGTGTATATCGAGCCGGGGGCGGTGGATCTGGGGGATCGTTGCCAGGTGATCAGCGTTTCGCCATTGATGCGGCACTTGCTGATGGAGGCGGTGGAGATCCCGCTGGCGTATGACGAGCGCGGGCGCGACGGTACGCTGATCGGCTTGCTGCTGCATGAACTGGCGCGCAGCACTCACCTGCCGTTGCACATTCCGCTGCCCGTCGATGCGCGGCTGCTCGCGTTGTGCCAGGGCTTTGTGCAGCGGCCCGACGCTCACCAGTCGCCACAGCAATGGGCCGATCAATTGCACATCAGCCTGCGAACTTTCAATCGCCTGTTCCGCCAACAGACGGGTCTGAGTTTCAGCCAATGGCGGCAGCGGGCCTGCGTGGTACTGGCTCTGGCGCGGTTGGTGGTGGGCGAACCGGTGACGCGCATTGCCCTGGATTTTGGCTATGACAGCCCGGCGGCGTTCTCCACGATGTTCCGCCGCGTACTAGGACAGGCGCCGACGGCCTGGCTGGACGGGACGAGATAGAACCGATCAAAAAATGAGTTTGATTCGGGCTCAAAACAACTGTACAAAAACACAGTATTTTTTGAATCAGCACTCTTGAGCCCGGAGAACACCATGGCCTCTCTTGCGATGAAAATCACCCTGGAACGTATCGCCCTTTTCCAATTCACCCCCGCGCATAGCGTTCAGGCCCGAGCGATGCTGGGTTGGAGTGTGAAGGAACTGTCTCGGGAATCCGGGGTTTCGGTGGACGCAATTCAGCGATTTGAGGATGAACGCGATGTGCTGGATGTTACGCGGCTGGCGTTGGCCTATCGGTTTGAATCGGAGGGGTTGGTGTTCTTCCCAGGGTTCGCGCCGGGTCGAGGGATGAATGTGAAAGGGTCTACGCCTGATCCAGTGGGGCGGGCGGATTATGCGATGGTTGAGTGAGGTGTCAGCGAATGAATGAAGTCGATGGAAGCGACAGCTGTGTTTATGAGGCGCTGGGATATCCCGATGCGAGTGAGATGCGGGCCAAATCTGAATACGTTATGAAGATTGGCATATTTCTCGAAACTGGTCGGCTGAGCAAGACTGAGGCGGCACAAAAGCTCGGACTGTCTCAGGAGGAGCTGAATGAAATGCTCCGCGGAAAATTTCGCGATTTGACCGTGGCAAAGATCTCGGAATATCTAAACCTGCTACTGGATGAACGCAGCTAGTTTAGTTGTGAAATTCGGGCCGCTCCCGTGGGTCGGCCCGGCCGCACATTATCAGGCGTTCTGAGGCTCAACCTGCTCGCCAACATTTTCCATCTCCGACCACCAGGCACTACCCCGCTGCGGATACATCACATTGAACGCCTGACCCATCTGCGGCGTGGTGATTGAGACATTCCGCTCCCAGGCCAACGCCAGAATACGGTCGAAGGGTTCAAACCAGGCATGCATCGACAAATCGAACGTGCCGTTGTGAATCGGCAATAACCAGCGACCTTTGAGGTCGATGTGCGCTTGCAGGGTTTGCTCCGGCTGCATGTGCACATGCGGCCACTCGACGTTGTAGGCACCGGTTTCCATGAGCGTCAGGTCGAATGGGCCGTACTGTTCGCCGATGCGTTTGAAGCCATCGAAATAACCGCTGTCGCCGCTGAAGAAGATTCGCGTGTCACCGTCGATCATCACCCACGAGGCCCACAGCGTGCTGTTGCCATCGAACAGACCGCGACCGGAAAAGTGCTGCGAAGGGGTGGCGATGAACTGAATACCGTCGACCTCAGTGCCCTGCCACCAGTCCAGTTGTCGGACTTTGCTGGCGTCGATGCCCCATTTGATCAGCGTGTCGCCCACGCCCAGCGGTGTGAGGAAGTACTGGGTCTTGTCCGCCAGTTCGAGCACCGCTTGATAATCGAGGTGGTCGTAGTGATCGTGGGACAGGATCACCGCTTCGATCGGCGGCAGTTCTTCGAGGCTGATTGGCGGCTGGTGAAAGCGTTTCGGGCCGGCCCATTGCACCGGTGAGGCGCGCTCGGCGAAGACCGGGTCGGTGATCCAGAATTTGTCCCGCAGTTTCAGCAGTACGGTGGAATGACCAAGTCGGTAAACGCTGTGGTTGGGGGCGGCGATCAACGCTGCCTGAGTCAGGGTTTGCACCGGGACAGACGCCGTCGGGCGGGTGTTACGCGGTTTGTGGAAGATCATGTTCCACATGATGCGCACCATTTTGCGAAAGCCTTCGCGTTGCACGGGCGCATGGTTTCGGAAGTGCCCTTCTGCCTGACGGGAGGCTTCAGGTGTGGAGGCGTTGTCCGCAGGGGAAGTTGAAGTGGCCATGACTGAATGACTCCAGGAAAACCTCATGATTCGCAGTTTTCCGCTTGGGACGATAAATGGCCAAGGCACGCACGCATCAGCCGGAGATTCTATTGTTCTCTGCGCAGGATTAAGGAAGTATTACACTGCACAGTGTAGTTTCTAGGTTGCATCAAAGCCGATCACAAGTAAACTGCCAAGTGTAATTCTCACTTCTTCCTGCCGAAGCGTACTTATGACAGCTCCACAGCGCCTCACCGACCGAAAACGCGAAGCCATCATTCAGGCTGCGATTGCCGAATTCCGTGCCAACGGTTTCGATATCACCAGCATGGACAAGATCGCCGCCACCGCTGGCGTGTCGAAGCGCACGGTGTACAACCATTTCCCCAGCAAGGAAGAGTTGTTCGCCGAAATCCTCAATCAATTATGGGCGCGGGTGACGTCAGAACAAGAAACGCCCTACCACCCTGACCAGCCGCTGCGCGACCAGATGCGCCGGATGCTGATTGCGAAATTGCAGATGATGGGCGATGACAATTTTCTCGACCTGGCGCGAGTGGCCATCGCCGCCACCATCCATTCCCCTGAGCGCGCGCAGAACATGGTCGCCCGAATGGGTGAGCGCGAAGAAGGCCTGACTGTGTGGATCCGCGCCGCTCAAGCCGATGGCCGTTTGAAACCGGTCGCCCCCGAATTCGCCGCCCAACAGATTCAGGGAATGCTCAAATCCTTTGCGTTCTGGCCGCAGATTTCCATGGGCCTGCCCGGCCTGTCAGCCGAGATGCAGGCCACGGTGGTGGATTCGGCGCTGGACATGTTCCTGGCCTGTTATCAGCTCTGAATCGAGTTGCAATAAATGACAAGGTCTACCGATTTACCGATCACAGGTCGCGATGAATAAAACACCGCAATGTGTTTCAGAATGAAACTGACGCTGGGGCTATAGTGAGCCTCAGTCCCAGCGCCATGCAGAGAGCACCATGACCACCACGACTTCCGACACTCAACCCGCCCTCCCCGTCGACCATCTGCGCTTTCATCGCCCCCACGCCCACCTTGCGCCCACGTTCGGCAACGACAAGTTCGCCCTGCGTGCCGAGGCCTTTGCGCGGTTCTTCGGCACGCCGACCTTTCTCGGTGCGCAAACGCTGATCGTGGTGTTATGGGTTTGCCTCAATCTGTTTGGCGTGGCGCACTTCGATCTCTACCCGTTCATCCTGCTCAACCTGGCGTTCAGCCTGCAATCGGCGTATGCCGCGCCGTTGATTCTGCTGGCCCAGACCCGTCAGGCCGCGCGGGACAAAGCCCAGTCCGACGCCGACGCCCTGCACCGCGAAACCCTGGCCGTCGCCAACAGTGAACGTCAGGCGCAAGCGGCACAGAACACCGCGCAACTGCTGGAGTTGCTCGAACAAAACACCCGACTCACCGAAATGACCAAGGCCCTCACCGAACGCATCGAAAGCCTGACCTCGGAAATGCATCAGCACTTCGTGCGCAAGGATCAGCCGAAGGTTTAGCACTCGATCAAGGCAATCGAAGCGCCCGCCCCAATTCATCGAACAACGTCACCACCGAGCGCAAGGCGCGGCAGTCCGGGCGGGTCAGCAACCAGAGCGCCGTGTCGTAACCGTATAGCGGCTCGCTCAACGGTTGCAGCCCGTCACCGATGAGGAAGTCCGGCAATGCCGCGACACCAAGCCCGGCCCGCACCAACTCAGTCACCGACAACATGCTGTTGCAGCGATAACCCGGGGTGACGCCGGGCAACTGCTGACGGCGCCACACGACGGTGGGGTGATCGGGGAGGAAGTCGTCCGGGGCAATCCAGATCAGCGAGGCCAGGTCTTCGGAATCGACCGATTTCAGGTACGCCTCGCTGGCGCAGACTCGATAGGAAACCTGGGCCAATCGCCGCCCCACCAAGTGCTCGGGCGGTGTGCGAGTCAGGCGCAAGGCGATATCGGCATCCCGGCGGCTGAGGTTGGCGAAGTCATTGGAGGTACTCAACTCGAGGGTCAGCGCCGGGTAGCCGGGCATGAACGTCGCCAACGCCGGCAGCAGCAAGCCTTGCAAGACAGAATCGGTGCAGGTCAGGCGCACCGTGCCGCTGATGACTTCACCGCCCTGCTCCACGCCAATGCGCGCCGCCTCCAGCGCCTGTTCGGCCCGCTCAGCTTGCTCGGCCAAGGTTTGCGCCAAGGTGGTGGGCAAGTAGCCGGCGCGGCTCTTTTCAAACAGCTGCTGGCCCAGCGCGGCTTCCAGTCGGCGCACCGCGCGAAATACTGTCGAGACGTCGACCTTCAACAGCGTCGACGCCCGGGCCAGAGAGCCGCCGCGCACCAGCGCGAGGATCAGGGACAGGTCGGGGTAATCCAGTCGATAGTGCGTCGATGCATTGATCAATTGGGATAACGCCAATATTGAGTGCGTGAACGCCAATCTATAGTGGGTGCCAGGAATCAACAAGCGTGGAGCGCACTCATGGAAAACCGCCCAATCCGCATCGCCCTGATCGGCGATTACGACCCGCACGTCACCGCTCACCAGGCCATCCCCATCGCCCTCGGCATGGCCGCTGAACAGGCGAATACAGACGTGCAGTTCCAGTGGTTGGCCACCGACCGCATCAGCGCCGATGCGCCATTGGCTGATTTCGACGGTTTCTGGTGCGTGCCCGCCAGCCCTTACCGCGATATGGACGGTGCTTTGCGGGCGATTCGGTTTGCCCGCGAACAGCAACGACCCTTCCTGGGTACCTGTGGCGGTTTTCAACACGCCGTACTCGAATACGCCCGACATGTTCTGGGCTGGGAAGATGCCGAACACGGCGAGACATCGCCCGATGCGACGCGAGCGCTGATCACGCCACTGACCTGTTCTCTGGTGGAGGCCGTCGACAACATTCATCTGGTTGAAGGCTCGTTGATCGCCGAGGCGTACGAAAGCGCCGAGATTGTCGAGGGATATCACTGCCGCTATGGCGTTAATCCAGCGTTCGAACGTGAGTTGTTGACCCAACAGCTGTGCGCCGTTGGACACGATGCTTCGGGCGACTTGCGGGCGGTGGAACTCAATGGGCATCCGTTTTTCGTCGCGACGCTGTTCCAACCTGAACGCGTAGCACTCAAGGGCAAGCTGCCGCCGCTGGTCCGTGCGTTGGTCGCAGCTTGCAAGAGGCAGAAGTCATGATCGCCAAGACTCCGCCAGCGCCTTACTACGCGGTGATTTTTACTTCTCTGCGCACCGACGGTGATCACGGTTACGAGCAGGCCGCCAAGCGCATGGTCGAACTGGCCCGTGAGCAACCTGGTTTCCTGGGTGTGGAATCGGCTCGGGGTGAAGACGGGCTCGGGATAACGGTGTCCTACTGGGCCAGCGAAGCGGCGATCCTGGCGTGGAAACATCATCCCGAACACAGTGAGATACGCGAGCGCGGGCGGTCGACCTGGTATTCGTCTTGTCATACGCGGGTGTGCAGGGTTGAGCGGGCGTATGCGTTCAAGCAGTGAGTGGTTGTGGTGTTCTCAGGGCCGCCATCGCGAGCAAGCTCGCTCCCACATGGGTTATGTGTCGATCACAAGACCCATGTGGGAGATTCTATGTTGCAGAGCCACCACAGCCACCGCAACAGCTCTGCACCAAACTGCGCACCGCCGAAATCTCTGGCACTTCCCGCCGATTCATGTACACCCGCAACGGCTCGGTGATGTTGATCCGATCATCGATGTTCTGATCCAGCAACAACTGAATCAACTCACGCTTGAGCGTCATGACTTGCGCGGAACCTGGGGCCCAGACGAATTCGCTGGTGGGAATAATGCCGTCATCCGCCACGTCCATGCCGAAGGCGTCTTCGCTGAAACGAACGATGTACTGGCCGGTCTTGCGATTGAGGCCGACGAAGCCTTTGAGTTGGTCGGCGGCCTGGCAGATGAGCTCGGAAGTGATGCGCATGATAAACCTCACAGAAGGTCGCAAAGGACCGGTGATCGATGGTTTACACGCAGGGCAAGCGGATGGGCGTTCCCTCTGCCGGGGTAACTGCCGGGGCCAAGAGTACTGCAAAGAAGCGCACAAAAGCGCTGAAAAAATCTGCTTTAAACACGTTTATGTCGGTCTGGCGATAGCGCAAGCGGCGCTCAGTTGTTAAAAGATACGTCTTTGAAAATCTGCGAAAGGACCTCGACCATGCCTGTTACCTTCACCAAGAGTGCCCTGCTGCTGAGTCTGATGCTGGGTCTCGGCCAGGCACAGGCCGCCAGCGAGCCAAGCCCCACCGCACTGGCCACCCGCATGGGCATTCCGCATCCGGCCGTGATCGCCCACCGTGGCGCGTCCTTCGATGCACCGGAATCCACCGCCGCCGCCTACAAACTGGCCCGCGATCTGGGTGCCGATTACCTGGAGCTGGACCTGCAACGCAGCAAGGATGGCGTGCTCTTCGCCCTGCACGACAACAACCTGCAACGCACCACCGACGTCGCCAGCAAATTCCCTGAACGCAAGGACCGCCCGGCCAACGAGTTCACCCTCGCCGAGCTGAAAACCCTCGATGCCGGCAGCTGGTTCAACACCGCCTACCCGGATCGCGCGCGTCCTGCGTACGTCGGTCTGAAAGTTCTGACCCTCGACGAAATCATCGATATTGCCCAAGGCAACCCGCTGCACAAGCCTGGCCTGTACATCGAAACCAAAGAGCCGAAGCAGTTTCCCGGGATCGAGCGCGACCTCAAGGAAAAACTCCAGGATCGCGGCTGGTTGAGCCCGGCCGGTTCGAAACTGGCGAAGAGCGATCTGGCGGTCGGCCAGGGCAAAGGTAAAGTCGTGCTGCAAACCTTCGAGAAGAGCAGCCTCGAACTGCTCGAGAAAGAAATGCCGAAAGTGCCGAAAATCCTGTTGTTGTGGGTCGGTGAAGGCAGTATCGAGCCGAAATCCAAGGTGACGTTTGCCGAGTCCGGCGACAAGGACAAAGCCACTTACTACGCCAAACAGCAACCGAAAGACAAAGCCGAGTTCCAGCAATGGGTCGAGTACGCCAAAGCCCAGGGCGCGATCGGCACCGGCCCATCTGCCGCGCTGACCAAGGGTGGCGATCAGAGCTATTCGGACCTGGTGCAACCCTGGATGAACCAGTACACCCACGATCAGGGCTTATTGGTGCACGTGTACACCATCGACGATGCCGTGGATTACCAGAAAGTCATGGACGCCGGCGTCGACGGCATCTTCACCAACCGCGCCAGCGAACTGCTCAAGTTCTACAAACGCCCGGCGGCGGCCAGTGTTGCGCAGTTGCTGCAGAACAACGGTTACTGATGAAAGAGGGAGCGATCTTCGCTCAGTCGCGCTCGGAGAATTAAGGGTGGATTAAGTTGCGCCGGTTAGCCTGATCCCACTTAAACAGCTCATCCAAGGATAGAACCTCATGAACACCCTGACTGCCCTGTTCACTGCCGCTGCGCTGACCCTCACCGCTGGCCTGGCCCAAGCCGATGTCCGCGTCGACCAGATCCCCGAGCTGGTCAAAAACGGCAAGATCAAGCCATTGGAAGAAATGAACCAGGCTGCGCTGAAACTGCATCCGGGTGCGACCATCACCGACACGGATCTGGATAACCATTTCAACAACTATAAATACGAAGTCGAACTGAAAGCCGCTGACGGCACCGAGTGGGACGTGGATTTCGATGCCGCCACCGGCAAAGTCCTGAGCGACAAACAAGACACCTGATGCACAAACACCAAGCCGCACGATCTTCGGATCGTGCGGCTTTTTTGCACGTCAAATTCAGGTAATCAAGTTGCGCCAACGCCGCGTCAGCCCGCTAGAATCCCACCACACTGTTCATGCAGGGATAGATTGAAATGGGGCAAGCAGCGGCAGCAGATATCGCCACGATCGGTCGGATCAGCGCGGTGCCAGCGATTCTTCAAGTGATCCGAGAACTGACGGGGCTGCGCTTCGCCGCCGTGGCCCGGGTCACCGAAAATTCCTGGACGGCGTGTGCTGTGTTTGATCAACTGAATTTCGGTTTGCAGGTCGGCGGCGAACTGGATCTTGTCACGACCCTGTGCCACGAAATTCGTCAGTCGCATCATTCGGTGGTCATCGACAAGGCCAGTGAAGACCCGCTTTACCGCGATCACCACACCCCTCGCCTCTATCAGTTCGAAAGCTACATCGCCGTGCCGATTTTCCGCACCGATGGACGCTTTTTCGGCACCATCTGCGCCCTTGACCCCAACCCTGCGAACCTCAAATCCAGCACGATCCAGAGCACCATGGAGTCCTTCGCCCGAATGTTGGCGCTGCAGATCGAGGCCGAAGAAAACCTGCAAAAGACCGAAGCAGCGCTGCGCAAGGAACGGGAAACCGCCGAGCTGCGCGAACAGTTCATCGCCGTGCTCGGGCATGATCTGCGCAACCCCTTGTTCGCCATCAGCGCCGGCGCCGAAATGCTCCTGCGCAAACTACCCGATCCGGCGAATCAGCAGCGGGCTAGGCAAATTCTCACCAGCGCCCGCCGTGCGGCCAAACTGGTCGATGACGTTCTGGATTTCGCTCGCGGCTCTTTGGGTCGTGGCATTCCCGTGAACATCGAGCCGTGCCCGGATCTTGAGGATGCATTGCGGCACGTGATTTCTGAAGTTCAGAGCGTCCATCCCGACCGCCCCCTTCAATCGTCCATCGACGACCTGCACGGCGTTCAGTGTGATCGCGAGCGGGTCGCGCAGTTACTCTCCAATCTGGTGGCGAACGCGGTTGCTCATGGCGATCCCGACGGCCCGATCGAAATCAGCGCGCAGATCAATGAGGGACAATTCGTGCTGAGCGTGAACAATCAGGGGGTGATTGCGCAGGATACGCTGCCCCATCTGTTCCGGCCCTACTCGCGATCGGCCAGCGGAAAACCGCAGGCCGGCCTCGGGTTGGGGTTGTACATTGCCAGTCAGATTGCGCAGTCCCATGGCGGAAAACTGGATGTGGTCTCGACCGAGCAACAGGGCACGACGTTTACTTTCAGCCTTCCAGCACGGAGTTAAGCGCTCGTACTGACCAAGGAGCCGGAGGTACTGCCACCTTCATCCTGCAACGCCTGCAACAACGCCGCCGTCGCGGTCTGCAACGAAGCTGAAGTGGCCGCCATCTGCGACTGAGCCGCCGCGACGTCCGCCGCTTTGGCTTCGGCGCTTTCCTGTTTGGCCTGGGCCGCTTGCAGTTGCTGTTGTTGTTCCTGCAATTGCTTTTGCAGCTCGGCGATCTGCTTGCGCAGTTCTTTCACCGTATCGGATTCTTCGCTGCTGCTGGCACTGCTGCCGCTCGCTGCAGGGGCGCCGCCGGCGGATACCTTGGTGGTGTCGCTGGACGCCTCAGCGGTTGCCGTGACTGACGTGTCTTCGGTGCTGTCGCTGACGGCAGTCTTGTTCGAAGCAGTCGTGGCTGTCGGGGTGATCGAAACAGAAGTGATGCTGACCATGGCGGTTTTCCATTGGGTTTATGGGATTACCGTGGTCATCGACATCGATACTGCGGACTTGAGATCGACTGTGTACCGACTCGGTAAGTAAACCGGTACACAGCCCTTCCCGTTACGCGCTTAAACGTGCCGTTACTTCATTCAACTGCCCCGACAACCCGTGCAGGTTGTGGCTGGCCGCTTCGGTGCGCTGCACGTTATCCAGATTGGTGCTGGCGATGCTGGTGATCTCGGTAAGGTTGCGCGAGATGTCTTCGGCCACCGACGTCTGCTCTTCCGCGGCGGTGGCGATCTGGCGGTTCATGTCGCGGATGGCTTCCACGGCAAGGGTGATGCGCTCCAGCATGGCGCCGGCCTGAGTCACTTGCTCGACACTTTCCTCACTGCGCGACTGACCGCTTTCAATCGCCTGAGCGGCGTCCACCGCACCGGTTTGCACCGTTTGAATGATCTGGTTGATCTCGATGATCGACGCCGCCGTGCGCTGGGCCAGGCTGCGGACTTCATCGGCCACCACCGCAAAACCGCGCCCGGCTTCACCGGCACGGGCTGCTTCGATGGCGGCATTGAGCGCCAGCAGATTGGTTTGCTCGGCGATGCCGCGAATCACTTCCAGCACCTTGCCGATGCGCCCGCTGTCGGTTTCCAGACGACGGATGACCGTGGCGGTATTGGCGATTTCGCCGCGCATTTGGGTGATGGTGTGAATGGTGCCCTGCATGACCTTTTCGCCCTGCTGGGCTGACTGGTCGGCATCATCGGCGGCACGTGCCGCATCGGCAGCGTGACGTGCGACTTCTTGCGCGGTAGCGGACATTTCGTTCATCGCCGTGGCCACCTGATCGGTGCGGTTGAACTGTTCGTTAGTGCCGCTGGCCATCAGGGTGGCGATGGAATTCAGTTCACCGCTGGCACTGTCCAGATCCGAGGCGCTGCGCTGCAAACGGCTGAAGGTTTCGGCAAGAAAATCGCGCAGGGTATTGGCGGCCATCGCCAGTTTGCCCAGTTCGTCCTGACGGGTGCTGGCCACGCGTTCGGCAAACTTGCCTTGGCTGAGTTGCGCCACGTACTCGATCAGTTTGCGAATCGGTTCCACCAGGTTGCGGTTGATCAGCCACAGACTCAACAGGCCGATCAACAGACCCGAGGCGAGCATCACTATGATCCCCAGCAACACGGTGCGTTCGGCGTCGGCGCTGATCAGTTTCGATTGCTCGGCACCCTGCTTGCGCAATTCGCTGACCAACTCGCTCATCTGATCGCTGGTTGCGCGATCCACACCTTTGACCGCCGTGTCACCAGCCGTTGGCTCGGCGCCTGCCGCCACGTAGGCGTCACGGCCCTTCTGATAAGCCGCGCCCAACAGACGATGTTCGTCCCGCAGGCGTTCGATACGAGTCTTGAATGACGGCTCGATACCCTTCTGTCCGGCCAGTTCACCGAGGATGCCCTGCACGTCGCGCTGACGGTCTTCGAATTGCTTCCAGTATTTGTCCAGATCCGCAGGCTGCTTGCCGCGTAGCAGGACGTTTTTCCACTCCTGTACCTGCACCTTGAATTGCAGGTTGGCTTCATCGATCAATTGCGAGGTGTGCAGCGGGCCTTCGATCAAATTCGCGTAGCTCTGAACACCGCTGGACAGAAAGTGAAAGCAGGCCAGGGCGATCAACAGCATCGCGAACAGACTGCCGCTCAGCAGGGCGAGAATTTGCGTTCTCAAAGACTTTTGCAAAAACATCGGGAGGTACTCATGACAGGAATGAGGCACGCCGGGTGAGGCGTGAAAGAAGTCCGGACATCCCTGTCTGCGACCTTGGTTCGTGACCAAAGCCGTGCAAGTTAACGTCAGCGTAATCGGCGTCCCAGAGCCGTTCTTGAATGAATTCCGACCATCGGTACGGCCACTATTTAGCCGCCATCCAACTGTCACAAAACCGTCAAAACTCCTTGCGATGATGCGGCTCAAGTGAACCTGTGAAACCCGCGACAGGCGCCTCCTCACAGCGAGACCTCATGAACCACAGCATCGACCAAAGCCATCGCGACACGGACCTGTTCGGTCTGCTGTACGGTTTCAGTTTTCGCCCCGGCGAGCGCGGGCGGGAGCTCGATTCGGCCAAGGCCTTGCAGTGTCTGCAGCACCCCGGCGACAACGACGAATTTCTCTGGCTGCACCTGAATCTGGCCCACGCCGCCTGCGAACGCTGGATGAAAAGCCATCTGGAATTGCCCGACGAATTTTTCGAAGCGCTGCATGAGGGCTCCCGTTCGACGCGCATCGAGCATGTGGATTCGGCGTTGCTGGCGGTGGTCAACGACGTGGTGTTCAACCTCAGTAGCATGGTCTCGTCCGATGTGTCGACGTTGTGGGTCTGCGCCCGCAGTCGGCTGATCGTCAGCGCACGCCTGCAACCGCTGCACTCGGTGGACAAGCTGCGCTCGTCGGTGAAGGCCGGTGAGTGCTTTCGCTCGCCGCTGGAGTTGCTGGTGCATCTGCTGCGCGATCAGGGCGAAGTGCTGACCCAGATCGTGCGCAAGACCAGCCTCAGCGTCGATCAGATCGAAGATGAGTTGCTGTCCTCGCGGCTGTCGACCAACCGGGCTGAGCTGGGCGCCAACCGACGGGTGCTCGTGCGCCTGCAACGCTTGTTGGCGCTGGAACCGGGTTCGTTGCTGCGCCTGCTCAATCGCCCGCCGCAGTGGTTGCAGAAGGAGGACGTCAAGGAGCTGCGCAAATCCACCGAGGAGTTCGCGCTGATCATCAACGACCTCACGGCGCTGGGCGAACGGATCAAGCTGTTGCAGGAAGAAATCGCCGCCAACCTCAACGAACAGAGCAACCGCACGCTGTTCACCCTGACCGTGGTCACGGTGCTGGCGTTGCCGATCAACATCATCGCCGGGTTCTTTGGCATGAACGTTGGTGGGGTGCCGCTTTCCGGCGACCCGGAAGGGTTCTGGATTCTGGTGGCATTGGTCGCGACGTTTACCGTGATCGCCGGGCGTTGGGCGTTTCGCAAGCGACAGGATTATTAGGATCAAAGGATCGCAGCCTCGTTTCACTCGACAGCTCCTACATTGGAATGCGATCCCCTGTAGGAGCTGTCGAGTGAAACGAGGCTGCGATCTTTTGATTCTGCCTTTAAAAACCCCAAACACTGACCCAGCGCAGCCTCTCTGTAACATTCAGCAACGATCATGGGCGACACTCCCTCTCCCCTCAGGATTGTCCGTCATGGCTACTCCTTCCTTCTCCGCCGCCCAGGCGCCCGCCAGTAGCGCCAAACCGCAACTCGATAAAAAGCCCGGCCTGCTGACCATCGTGATTTTCTTCGCCGTGCTGGGCAGCGGGCTGTTGTTCACCGCCTACAGCCTGATGCACGACATGAACGAACTCGGCACCGTGGTCACCACCTGGACGCCGTTTCTGCTGTTGGGCGTTGCGCTGCTGATTGCCCTCGGCTTTGAGTTCGTCAACGGTTTCCACGACACCGCCAACGCCGTGGCCACGGTGATTTACACCAACTCCTTGCCGCCGAATTTCGCGGTAGCCTGGTCCGGGTTCTTCAACTTCCTCGGGGTGCTGTTGTCCAGCGGCGCGGTAGCGTTCGGCATCATCGCCCTGCTGCCGGTGGAGCTGATTCTGCAAGTCGGTTCCTCCGCCGGTTTCGCGATGATCTTCGCCCTGTTGATCGCCGCGATCCTGTGGAACCTCGGCACGTGGTGGTTGGGCTTGCCGGCGTCTTCGTCGCACACCCTGATCGGCTCGATCATCGGCGTCGGCGTGGCCAATGCCCTGATGCACGGTCGCGACGGCACCAGCGGCGTAGACTGGGCGCAGGCAACCAAAGTCGGCTATGCGCTGTTGCTGTCGCCGCTGATCGGCTTCGCGTTTGCTGCGCTGTTACTGCTGGCTTTGCGGGCTTTCGTGAAGAATCGTGCGCTGTATAAAGCACCCAAGGGCGACACTCCGCCACCGTGGTGGATTCGCGGCATGCTGATCCTGACTTGCACCGGCGTGTCTTTCGCCCACGGTTCCAACGATGGCCAGAAAGGCATGGGCCTGATCATGCTGATTCTGGTCGGTACGCTGCCGATGGCTTACGCGCTGAACCGCACCATGCCGGCCGACCAGGCGCTGCAGTTTGCCGCCGTGGCTGAAGTCACCCAGCAAGCGCTGGTCAAAAGTGCGCCGCTGCCCGCGCCGGCCGACCCGCGTCCGGTACTGTCCGATTACGTGCGCAGCAAGGAAGTCACACCACAACTGATCCCCGCCCTCGCCGCGTTGACCGGCAATATCGGGAACGAAGTGAAGGGCTACGGCTCGCTCTCGAAAGTCCCGGCCGAGGCCATGGGCAACGTGCGTAACGACATGTACCTGACCAGCGAAACCATTCGCCTGATGGACAAAAACAAGGTCGGCAACTTCGACGCCGACACCACCAACAAGCTGCAACTGTTCAAGCAGCAGATCGACAACGCCACGCGGTTCATTCCGCTGTGGGTAAAAATCGCGGTGGCCATTGCCTTGGGGTTGGGCACCATGGTCGGCTGGAAACGTATCGTGGTGACGGTCGGCGAGAAGATCGGCAAGACCCACCTGACTTACGCGCAAGGCGCTTCGGCGGAAACCGTCGCGATGCTGACCATCGGTGCGGCGGACATGTTCGGCCTGCCGGTCTCAACCACTCACGTACTGTCATCGGGGGTGGCCGGGACCATGGTCGCCAACGGCGGCGGCTTGCAGATGAAGACCATCCGCAACCTGCTGATGGCCTGGGTGTTGACGTTGCCGGCGGCGATTCTGTTGTCGGGCAGTTTGTATTGGTTGTTCACCAAGCTGTTCTAAGGTCAGGTGGTGTTTTTGTAAATGCCATCAATATCAAAAGATCGCAGCCTCGTTTCACTCGACAGCTCCTACAGGGATCGCATTCCAACGTAGGAGCTGTCGAGTGAAACGAGGCTGCGATCTTTTGCTTTTATCCCGAGACAGCCTGGCGCATCACCACCCGCTCGCGCACCACGTCATAGACCCAGTGGTAGACGTAGGTGTACGGCAGGAAAAACAGCAACACGCCGATATCCAGCACGAACGCTTGCCACAGACTGACCTTTAGCCACCAGGCGATCAACGGCACACCCACCGCGACCAGACCGCCTTCGAACAACAGCGCATGGACAACACGTACCCACGCGTTGTGCACGATGTCGTAGTGTTTGAGCGCACGGTCGAACAATCCGTTGAAGACCACGTTCCAGACCAGGGCAAGTGCCGCAAGTGCCATGGTCACGACGCCCATGTCGAGCATCGGTTTGTCCATGATCCACGCCAACAACGGGGTACAGATCAGGATGGCCAGCAATTCGAAACCAATGGCCTGGAA
The DNA here is from genome assembly GCF_000968015.1 of Pseudomonas fluorescens. GTDB lineage: Bacteria > Pseudomonadota > Gammaproteobacteria > Pseudomonadales > Pseudomonadaceae > Aquipseudomonas > Aquipseudomonas fluorescens_W. Next base: position 69,226 of record NZ_LACH01000061.1, on the reverse strand, counting down.
AATACGTTCAGTGATGGATTTGTGGGTGCTCATGGCCAGACTCCTCTGAGTGACTGTGGTTGCCATGATCCTTCTTCATACCGATACTTCATAACCAATAACCATCGATCAAGGCGATAGTTCATGGCCTCTCAAGAAGTGTTGCAGGCGTTTGTACAGGCAGCGACTCAAGGCTCGTTTTCCGCCGCAGCGCGCAAACTGGGCCGCAGTCAGTCGACCATCAGCGCCGCCGTGGCCAGCCTTGAAATCGACTTGAACCTGACGCTGTTCGACCGCAGCAGCCGCAAACCGAGCCTGACCCCGGCCGGGCACGTGATGCTGCAACGGGCCGAGGAAATCCTGGCCGCCACCAGCCGACTGGAAATGACTGCCAGCCAATTGTCCCAAGGGGTCGAGCCAAAACTGACCGTGGCGATTTCCGACACGTATCAGTCCGACCGATTCGAAGCGGCGCTCACTGCTTTCGAGCAGCGTTATCCGGATCTGGAACTTGAATGCCTGATCGCCGAGTGCGATGACCTGATGGCCTTGGTGCAACGGGGTCGGGCGCATGTGGCCTTCGCCGAAAAGCAAGACAGTTACCCGCCGGACCTGGTCAGTTCAACCGTCGAGGAACGGACCGAGATTGCTCTGTTCGTGTCCCGCGAGCATCCGTTGGCGGCGCTGAACCACATCGATCAAGACGTGCTGCAACAACACCGGGAGCTGCGTCTGGCGACGATCGTCAATCCGTATGAAAGCCGTGCGAAGGGGCGCGTCTGGTCGGCGCCGAGTTATCTGATGCTGCTGGAAATGGCCCAGGGTGGATTCGGCTGGGCACCGTTGCCGCGGTGGCTGGTGGAGCGATTTGGACCAGGGACGTTGCAGGAACTGGAGGTGCGCGGCTGGCCGAAACCGGTGTTCGTCGATGCACTGTGGTCGCGGCTGCACCCGCCAGGGCCGGCGGGGAGTTGGTTGCTTGGCAAGATGTTGGAATAGCGGTGCCACCATCGCGAGCAAGCTCGCTCCCACAGTTGACCAAGTTCCTTCAACAGAAATGCGGTCGAATGTGGGAGCGAGCTTGCTCGCGATGGGGCCCGCAAGATCACATCACTCCAACGCCCGCAACCGGCCCTCGATAAACCGCCGCTCCGGCACTTGCTGCGTCAACTCCAACGCCCGCTCATAAGCCGCCCGCGCCTCATCAATCCTTCCCAGCTGCCGACAAAACTCCGCCCGCGCCGCGTGCGCCAAGTGGTAATCCAGCAAATCCCCCCGCGCCAGAATCCCTTCAACCAACGTCAGCCCCGCCAACGGCCCATCCCGTTTGGAGATCGCCGCCGCACGGTTCAGTTCGATCACTGGCGAAGGCGCCGCCCGCAACAGCACGTCATACAGACCCACAATCTCCAGCCAGTCCGTTTCCGCCGCCGTGGGCGCTTCGGCATGCGACGCCGCTATCGCTGCTTGCAGGCAATACGGACCGAATTGCCGAGTCGTCAGCGCCCGCTCCACCAATGCGCAACCTTCTTCGATCATTGAAGCGTCCCACAACGAACGGTCCTGCTCATCCAGCACGACCAACTCCCCGCTCGCCGACGTCCGCGCCGGGCGTCGGGACTCGTGCAACAGCATCAGCGCCAGCAGCCCCATCACCTCGGGTTCGGGCAGCAGTTCCATCAACAGACGACCGAGCCGAATCGCCTCGCGGGTCAAATCCTCACGGGTCAGTTCCGCGCCCATGGACGCCGAATAGCCTTCGTTGAACACCAGGTAAATAACCCGCAGCACGCTGTCCAGGCGCTCGGGCAATTCCGCCAGGGTTGGCACTTGATAAGGAATTTTTGCGTCACGGATTTTTGCTTTAGCCCGCACGATACGCTGGGCAATGGTCGCTGGCGCCGACAGAAAGGCCCGGGCGATTTCTTCCGTGGTCAGGTCGCAGACTTCCCGCAGCGTCAACGGCACCTGGGCGTCCGCCGCGAGTGCCGGGTGGCAACAGGTGAAGATCAGGCGCAGGCGATCGTCTTCCACGTCTTCGTCACTCCAGTCGGCCTGCTCCAGCGCCTCCAGTTGAGCGATCAACATCGGTTGCGACGCGATGAAGCGTGCACGCCGACGCAACACATCGATGGCCTTGAAGCGCCCCGTGGACACGAGCCAGGTGCGCGGATTGTCCGGCACACCGTCACGCTGCCAGCGCTCGACCGCGACGAAAAACGCCTCGTGCAAGGCTTCTTCGGCGAGGTCGAAATCGCCGAGCAAACGGATCAGGGTCGCCAGAATCCGCCGTGAGTCCTCGCGGTAAACCTGCTCAACCTGCGCTCGTACCGACTCGGCCGACATCAGGCGCCGGGATTCAACTGGCGAACGGGACGTACCTCGACACAGCCGACCCGGGCCGCCGGGATGTTGCCGGCGACCTGGATGGCTTCATTGAGATCCTTGGCATCGATCAGGTAAAAGCCGGCCAATTGCTCCTTGGTTTCGGCGAACGGGCCGTCGGTGATAGACATTTTCCCGTTGCGCATGCGCACGGTGGTCGCGGTCTGCACCGACTCCAGCGCCTCGGCGGCGACCATTCGACCGCTGCCCTGGATCGCCTCGGCGTAGGCCATGCATTCAGCGTCATTCGGGCTTTCGGGCAACGAGTGCAACTCGTGCTCGTTGCTGTAGACCAGGCATAAATACTTCATGGGGCTCTCCTGAATCGAACGGATCAACTATGGCTGCTGATTGACGCTTTCGCGACATTCCCGACGAATCGGCCTGACGCTCAGGGTTCCAGGTTGAACAGCACCGTGCCGCTCATCATGTCGAACGGGGCCGACCAGTGTTCGTGGACGATGCGCCAGTGCCCATCGTCGCGCCGATAGCAGGCAGTTACGCGCATCCAGCAGGCCTGGGTTTCGCCCTTCTCGTTGGTGCCGCCGCAATGGGCCAGCCAATGGGCGAAGGCGATGTGCTCGTCCGCGACGATGTTCATATGGTCGAAGTCGAACGTGTGCGCGCCCTGGCACATTTCCATGCATTCCTGCCAATGCGCGCGGTAGGCAGCTTTGCCCCGAAATTGCAGGGCTTTGACCGCGTCATAGGAGACGATGTCCTCGGCATACAGGGGCATGAGTTTCTCGACATCCTTGGCGATGACCGCCTGACGATAGGTGTCGATCAAGGCCTGGATTTCGTGGGTAGCGTTCATGGTGGTTCTCCGTGGTTTTTGTTGTGAAGACACCCTTAGTCGTCTGGCAAAAAGCCAAATCGACAGTCAAATAAAAAATAATCCATGGACGCAAACTCGTTAGAATTCGAAACACATTTTGTTGGAAAAAGGACACTCCAGTGACAGCCCGACTCGTGCCTTACGACAGCCTGAACGCGCTCCAGCGCCAGCAGGTCGAGGCCATTGAAGTTCATAAAGAACAAATCAGGTTCTCCGGCGACATCCACGGTGCGTTGCACACCTTGCTGTCCAAACCCGGCCCCGGCGTCAAAGGATTCGCCCTGCTGGCCGAGGATGTTCCCGTGGCCTTTCTGCTGCTCAAGCGCCCGCCCGTGCTGCCGGCGTGGGCCGATGAACACAGCGCCACCCTTCACGCACTGCAAGTCGATCATCGGGCTCAGGGCAAAGGCTATGGCAAGGCCTGTCTGCAAGCCCTGCCCGACGTGGCGCGTCAGGCGTTTCCGGAAATCAAGGGGCTGGAGTTGTCGGTGGATGCGGATAACGCATCGGCCATCGCGCTCTACGCAAAATTCGGCTGGGTCGACAGCGGCGAAGCCTACAGGGGCCGGATCGGTTACGAACGGCGCATGGGTCTGATTTTCTGAGGTGCTTATGCTCAACAGCAGCGCCGGCTCGGGTGCGCGACAGCCTCTACTGACACAACGCAAATCAATGTGGGAGCGAGCTTGCTCGCGATGACGATGGCACATACAACATTGATGTGACTGTCAGATCGCCATCGCGAGCAAGCTCGCTCCCACAGGGATCTGCGGTGTTCGAGAGATTGTGGTTACAACTCCAACACCATCTCATGCCACGCCATCCCGCCATGGTCAGACGCTGAAGGCTTGATGTAGGCAAACCCGAACCCGGCATACAGCGGAATGTGCCGCTCCTTGCACATCAGATGGATGCTGGTCTTGCCCAACGCCCGCATCCGCTCGATGAATTCGCCCATCAGCCGTTTCGCCAGTCCCAGCCCCTGATAATCCGGGTGCACCACCACCGACATGATCACCACGTGCGGGCCGGCCGGGTCGTGGCCGATCAGTTCCTTGAACGCCTCGTCCGACATTTCTACCTGATACGCCGCACCGGAATTGATGAAACCGGCTACAACGCCATCGACTTCGGCCACGATGAAACCTTCGGGCCAGGTGGCAATGCGCGTGGCGATTTTTTCGCGGGTGGCGGCTTCGTCGCCTTCATAGGCAACGGTTTCAATGGCGTAGCAGCGGTCCAGATCAGCAGGTGTGACGTGGCGGATGACGGTGTTCATGGCAGCTCGAAATCAGCGAGAGGAAGGCTGGGGATCATAAATCAGCGCCACCACGACATCGAGAGGCGAATCACCGATCCGCCTCCCAATGCACAATGCAGTCATTACGGTTTGAGCGGCAGCCAGATTTCCAGCACACCGGTATTGAGCTTCGGGTTGAAGTCTTCGCTGTAGCGTTCGAATTCCGGCGCGTCCGCCGCTTGATAACCGGACTGCGGCAGCCAGGTTTTCCAGATGTACTGGAAGGTCTGGGGCAACTGATCGAGAGAGCCCTTATGCTCGAACACCGCGTAATGCTGAGGTTGAACCTCAACCCAGCGGTACTTTTCGGGCAGGTCGTCGAGCTTGCTGATTTCAACGCCAGCAATGTATTCGAAGCCGCCCTTGCCATCCGGATTGCAACAGATGCCGTAGGTCACTTCGTTTTTTTGACCAGGAATTTTGCCAATCTCGGGAATGAATTTCTCCCAGAGATCGGGAATGCCTTTAGTGGTGCCTGCAGTAAATCGTCCGCCAAGCCCTGCAATGAGCAGGAAGTGCCCGTGCTCGAAGCGTGGCTTGGCGGTTTCGACGCCTGTTTGCTCATCCATGGCTCAACTCCTGGAACAAAAAAGTGGGTTCGGCTGGGAGTATAGAAGCCAAACCCGATTCGCCCAATTACAGTGCGTGCAACTGCTCGACGGCACCTGCACCGACGAACTCGTTATAACCCGATAGGATCACGTAGACCGCGAAATAGCAGAAGATCGCTGCCGATGCCATATAGGAGTAGCGCAGCAGTTTGTCCCCCAGCAACTTGCCGCCGTGACTCGCTGCGAAGCACAAAGCCACGCACCAGAGCAACCCGGCGCAGAGAAACCCGCCGAGAAACAGCGCCGAGCTGAGGGCGCCACCGCCGCCGGAACGAGCGATCAATGTGCCGCCCACCGCCGCGAACCAGAGAATGGCGCTGGGAGACGACATGGCGAGGAAGATTCCGCGGAAAAACTCGCGCCGATGGGAGTTCTGACCCACGTCTTCGGCCTGCGCCAGGACCGCCTCATGGTGAATCGCCGAATAGATCATCTTCGCCGCGAAGTACAACAACAGCGCCGAACCTCCGATCCACAGCACCCAGCGCACCGTTTCGTATTGCAGCAAAACGGTCATCCCGGCCAAGGCCAGCACGGCGTAGATCAGGTCGCCGACGCACGTCCCCAAACCCAGCGCAAAGCCTTGAAAATAGCCGCGCTGCATCGCCAACGTGATCATCGCGATGTTGGCCACGCCGATGTCCAGGCACAGCGAAAGGCTCAACAAGAAGCCACTGGTAAATTCCATCAACCGATTTCCTTCGGACAAATTTGTTTACATAGTCGCTGGACAGTTTGCCACATCAGCCCTTACATTCCGCCACAGGCCACCGCAGTGGCCAGCGTCGCTCGGACGGTTCCGGGCGCTCACGTTATCCGAGGCAACAATGGCCAACCCAGGTTCGCCGCGCCGCTTTGCGCGCATAGATCGACTCCCCCCTTACGTATTCAACATCACTGCCGAGCTGAAGATGGCCGCCCGTCGTCGTGGCGAAGACATCATCGACTTCAGCATGGGCAACCCTGATGGCCCTACTCCGCCGCACATCGTCGAAAAACTGGTGACCGTCGCCCAGCGCGAAGACACTCACGGTTATTCGACATCCAAGGGCATTCCGCGTCTGCGCCGGGCGATTTCCAATTGGTACAAGGATCGCTACGAGGTCGACATCGACCCGGAAAGCGAAGCCATCGTCACCATCGGTTCCAAGGAAGGCCTGGCGCATTTGATGCTGGCCACCCTCGACCAGGGCGATACCGTTCTGGTGCCGAACCCGAGCTACCCGATTCATATCTACGGCGCGGTAATTGCCGGCGCTCAGGTGCGTTCGGTGCCGTTGATTCCGGGCGTGGACTTCTTCGCCGAACTGGAAAGCGCCATTCGCGGCTCGATTCCGAAACCGAAAATGATGATCCTCGGCTTCCCGTCGAATCCCACTGCTCAATGCGTGGAGCTGGACTTCTTCGAGCGAGTGATCGCCCTCGCCAAGCAGTACGACGTTTTGGTGGTGCACGACCTGGCTTACGCCGACATCGTCTACGACGGCTGGAAAGCCCCGTCGATCATGCAAGTGCCGGGCGCCAAGGACATCGCGGTGGAGTTCTTCACCCTGTCCAAGAGCTACAACATGGCGGGTTGGCGCATCGGTTTCATGGTCGGCAACGCCGAACTGGTCAATGCCCTGGCGCGGATCAAGAGTTATCACGACTACGGCACGTTCACCCCGCTGCAGGTCGCGGCGATTGCGGCGCTGGAAGGCGATCAGCAGTGCGTCAAGGACATCGCCGAGCAGTATCGTCAGCGTCGCAACGTGCTGGTCAAAGGCCTGCATGAACTGGGCTGGATGGTCGAAAATCCGAAAGCGTCGATGTACGTCTGGGCGAAGATTCCCGAGGCTTATGCGCACTTGGGTTCGCTTGAGTTTGCCAAGAAACTGCTGGCCGAGGCCAAGGTTTGTGTTTCACCGGGCGTAGGGTTTGGTGAGTATGGGGATGATCACGTGCGCTTTGCGCTGATCGAAAACCAGGACCGGATTCGTCAGGCCATACGCGGGATTCGCGGGATGTTCCGGGCGGATGGGCTGGTACCGAAAACTAACGGTTAACACATAACCTGTAGGAGTGAGCCTGCTCGCGATGAGGCCATCACCTCCAATTGAAGTGTGAACTGGCCCCACCGCTATCGCGAGCAGGCTCACTCCTACAAGGGTGATGTGTTGAGTCATGAAATCATCACCCACAAAAAACCGCATTGCTGCGGTTTTTTTGTGTCTGCAGTGTGCTTAGACGAACAGCGACAACAGCAGGATGAAGCCCAGGCCCACCACGGACAGGATGGTTTCCATCGCGGTCCAGGTCTTGAAGGTTTCCGCCACAGTCATGTTGAAGTACTGCTTCACCAGCCAGAAACCCGCATCGTTGACGTGAGACAGGATCAACGAACCGGCACCGGTGGCCAACACCAGCAGCTCACGGTTCACACCTGGAATCATCCCCACCACCGGCACCACAATGCCCGCGCCGGTAATGGTGGCCACGGTTGCCGAACCGGTGGCGATACGGATCACCGCTGCTACCAGCCAAGCCAACAGGATCGGCGAGATCTGTGCGTTCACCGCCATGTGGCCGATTACATCACCCACGCCGCTGGTCACCAGCATCTGCTTGAAGCCACCACCGGCACCGATGATCAGAATGATCGCGGCGGTCGGCGCAAGGCTTGCGTCGAGCAACTTGAGGATCTTGTTCGAGCCCATGCCCTGACGGTGGCCGAAGGTGTACAGCGACAGCAGCAACGCCAGCAGCAGCGCCGAGATCGGGTGACCGATCAGGTCCATGAAGGTGCGGAAGAAATTGCCGTCTGGCAGGACCACGTCGGCAAAGGTCTTGAGCAACATCAGGAACACCGGCAACAGCACGGTGATCAGGGTGATGCTGAAGCTCGGCAGTTCAGCCGCCTCTGGCTCGCGCGCCAGTTGATCGACCAGTTCCTGGTTAGGATGACCCGGGATGTACTTGGCAATGAACGTGCCGTAGATCGGGCCGGCGATGATGGCCGTCGGCAGCGCAACGATCAGGCCGTAGAGAATGGTTTTACCGATGTCGGCACCGAACACGCCGATGGCCAGCAACGGGCCCGGGTGCGGTGGAACCAGACCGTGCACGGCGGACAGACCGGCCAGCAGCGGGATACCGATCTTGATGATCGACACACCGGTACGCCGGGCGACGATGAACACCAGCGGGATCAACAGCACGAAGCCGATTTCGAAGAACAGCGGAATGCCGACCAGGAAGGCCGCGAACATCATCGCCCACTGCACCTTGTCCTTGCCGAACGCTCGAATCAGGGTTTGGGCAATCTGATCCGCCCCGCCCGACTCGGCCATCATTTTGCCGAGCATGGTGCCCAGCGCGAGGATGATCCCGACGAAACCCAGCACCCCACCGAAGCCGTCCTGGAACGCCTTGATGATGGTGCCGATCGGCATGCCGGAGGTCAGCCCGAGAAAAGCGGCGGCGATGATCAGGGCAATGAACGGGTGCAACTTGAACTTGGTGATCAGGACGATAAGCCCGATCACCGTGACCACTGCATCGAGCAGCAGGAACGTCTCGTGGGACATGCCAAACATTAGGGGTGTCTCCTGGTTGTTGTTGTTATTAAAGCGGGTAATTCGCACGCCAACAGGACAGCGCTATCTCTTCTGGCAAAACTCATACGGCGTGTTTCAGGCCATGAGCCTGCCACCAGTCATGAGCTTGCTTCGCCAATTGGTCGACGCTGTGAGCCGAAGCGTCCAGAGCCAGGGTCAGGGGCTCGCCAACGGGCGATTCAAGGGTGGCGAACTGGCTGTCGATCAATGTTGACGGCATGAAGTGGCCCGGCCGATGGGAGACACGATCAGCGGCGACTTCAGGGGTCAGTTCAAGGAACACGAAGCCCAGGCCCGGCAAGGCGCTGCGCAGACGTTCACGGTAAATGTGTTTGAGGGCCGAGCAGGTCAGCACCGGGCGTTCGCCCTTGGCGTCGATGCGGCGCAATTCATCGCACAGGCTGTCGAGCCAGCCGGCACGGTCGTCGTCGTTCAGGGGGATCCCCGCGCTCATCTTTTCGATATTGGCAGCAGGGTGGAAAGTGTCGCCTTCAATGGCGGTCGCGCCGCTGAGTTGGCACAAGGCCTCGCTGACGCAAGTCTTGCCGCAACCGGCAACGCCCATGATGACCAGGGCGGTGATGGGATGATTCATGTAACACCTCAGCGCGCAGACAGCGCTACCTTTGCCGGTTATGACACTAGAACAAAGGTAGAAGTTGCCGACGCCTTCTTGTCATTTTTGTGGGTTGCAGCATGTTCGTTCCCAACGCCAAAAAGCGGGGATCAGGCAAACCCCGCTCACGCATTTGCAGCTGCGTCGAGACAGCGCTACCTTAGTGCCTCGAATTTTGTTTGGCAAGCCGTCCGATGATCTCCCCTAAAAACGATAAAAATACGCGCACCACTGGCCGCCCCACTTTGAACGAAGTCGCACGCCTGGCCGGTGTCAGCCCGATCACCGCCTCTCGCGCCCTGCGCGGGGTCAGCACGGTGGCCACCGAACTGGTGGAAAAAGTCCAGAAAGCTGCCCTCGACCTCAACTACGTGGTCAACCCCGCCGCCCGCGCGTTAGCCTCGGCCCAGAGCCATTCGGTGGTGGTTTTGGTGCCGTCGCTGTCCAACTTATTGTTCATCGACACGCTGGAAGCCATTCATCAGGTTTTGCGCCCAAAAGGCTTCGAGGTGCTGATCGGGAACTTCCATTACTCACGAGATGAAGAAGAAAACCTGCTGCGCAACTACATGGCGTATCAGCCTCGCGGTTTGCTGCTGACCGGTTTCGACCGCACCGAAAGTTCGCGACGGATGATCGAGGCGAGCAACATTCCGTGCGTGTACATGATGGAACTGGACAGCGCCGCCGGCCTGAATTGCGTGGGCTTTTCGCAACTCGCGGCTGGCGAGACAGCGGCCGGGCATTTGCTGTCGCGCGGTCGTAAGCGCCTGGCCTACATTGGCGCGCAACTCGATCAACGCACATTGCTGCGCGGCGAAGGGTTCCGCAAAGCCCTGCAAAAGGCCGGTTTGTATGACCCGGATCTGGAAGTGCTGACCCCTCGCTCTTCCTCCGTCGGCCTCGGTGGCGAACTGTTCTTGCAACTGCTCGCCAGTCATCCCGATGTCGATGCGATCTTCTTCGGCAACGACGATCTGGCCCAGGGCGCACTGCTCGAAGCCATGCGCTGCGGGATCAAGATCCCCGAACAAGTGGCGATCCTCGGTTTCAACGACCTGCCGGCCTCGGCGCACATGGTGCCGCGCCTGAGCAGCATCAGCACCCCGCGAGAAGCCATCGGCCGGCGTGCGGCGGAGCAGATGTTGACGTTGATGGCTGGCAACACGGTCACCAAACCGGTGCAGGACATGGGGTTTGAGTTGAAGGTGCGCGAGAGCACCTGACACTGGTTGATCGTTCCCACGCTCTGAACTGCCCCCCAAAGGTTGTGTCCAGCTTTTGGGGGTCAGTTCACTCTGCGTGGGAACGATCGGTGACTAAGCGCGTCGGCTTATCATCACCCCGGCAAACACGCCCACCCAAAGGATTGACACCCCGTAGTTGATCCGCTGATACAAACCGAACCCCTGCCCCGCCTCAACGGCCTGGCCCATCAATGGCAGCACCGATAACGCCCCAAGCGTGCACACCAGGGAAAACCAGGCGAACCACTTCAAGCCCAATATTCGCGACGCCAGATAGATCCATAGCGCGTTGGCGATCAGCAGCGTCAGAAACATCGCCAGACCCGAAAGGTTATGCAACTTCTGACTGTCGGAGGGATTCGCCAGGGCACAGCCGATATCGCAGGAAAAATACCCGGTGCCGAAACTGGCAACACCGTGCAGCACAATCAGCACGGCGCTCAGTCGAGCGAGTTTCGAGGTATGGAAAGTCGCGAACGCGGCCAGACCGAAGACGATAAACAACACACCCAACGGGAAGTTGTTGATCTGTGGCGACAGGGCGTGAGTCGGTGCCCCGATGGCACCCAACTCACTCATCGCCTGATTGAGATGGCTATATCCGGGATACAAGCTGCCGGCAATCACTACACCGACCAGCAACCAGATCGGCGCCAACAAACCTGCCACATAGCCCCACTTGAGCATTCCCTTGTTCACTCGCCGTCACTCCCTTGATAGAAAACTGAGCGAGAAGACCCGTCGCAGTGCCATCGACCGGCAAAAGCAGATCGAACTGGCCAAGGCTCGCAACCTGCCTCACCCGATCGGCTACAACTACAAGCAAACCCCTTCCGAGGCTTGAACCATGTCCGTGCATCGAACAAAAGTCACCCCTGTCCGAGCATCAACGCTCCTCGCCCGTTGGCAGTGATCATCACCACCATCGCGGTGACCTGGAACTTCATCTACACCACACTGTTCGAGCGCTGGGAAAGTCGTCAGCCTTCGCGAGCCCGCACCGTTAAACGGCGCATCGCCCATGCCGTGGGTTTTCAACTAACCTTGATAGTGTTCCTCATCCCGTTGATCGCCTGGTGGATGAACATCAGTCTGGCGCAAGCCGTCCTGCTGGACGCGGCGCTGATCATTTTCATCCCGTGCTACACCTTCGCCTTCAACTGGCTGTTTGATCGCACGTTTGGTTTGCCAACTTCGGCGCTGCCGGATCCGGTTTGAATACGCTGAATGTCTGTTAGATTCCTGAAGCGTCGAATCGCTAACGGAGTAGCTCAATGGAACATGCACTGAAGATTCTGGGTAAAGCCTCGTCCATCAACGTCAGAAAAGTCCTGTGGACCTGTGAGGAACTGGGTGTTGCCTACGAACGTGAAGACTGGGGCGGCGGTTATGCGTCGACTCACACGCCGGAGTTTCTCAGGCTCAATCCCAACGCACTGGTGCCGGTGATCATCGATGAGGCCGGTGTGCTGTGGGAGTCCAACACCATCTGCCGCTATCTGGCCGGCAAACACCACAACACCGATCTGCTACCCCACGATCCCGCGGCCCGCGCTCGGGTGGAACAGTGGATGGATTGGCAAGCGACTGAACTCAATGCCTCCTGGAGCTATGCGTTCACGGCATTAGTACGCAAAGATCCGGAGTTCCAGGACCCGCATCACATTGCCGCCGGTGTACACGGCTGGAATCAGAAAATGGGTATCCTCGAACATCAGCTCGCGGCCACCAAAGCGTATGTCGCCGGGCCACACTTCACGCTGGCGGACATCGTCATCGGGCTGTCGATCAACCGCTGGCTGATGACACCGATGGAGCGTCCCGACTACCCCGCCATCGATGAGTATTTCCAACGGTTGGCACAACGCCCGGGATTTCTGAAACATGGCTGCAACGGCCTGCCATAACGCCAAACCCGCAACGCCCCTACCCTGAAAAGAGAGACTCATGAACGGACTCAACGTACTGCTGACCGGTGCCTGCGGCAGAATCGGCAAAACTTTTTTCGAAGCCTCAAAAGACCGCTACACCTTCGTCCTGACGGATCGCGTCGAGCCCGACTTTGTGGTCGATGCGCCTCACCGTTTCGTCAGCCTGGACCTGTCCAGCCCCGCGGCCATGGGCGAAGTATTGAAAGGGATCGACGTCATCGTGCACCTGGCCGGCATTCCTCACGCCACTGCCACTTTCAATGAGCTGCTGCCCAATAACATTCTGGCCACCACTTACCTGTTCGAAGCTGCGGCAACGGCTGGCTGCAAACGACTGGTGTTCGCCAGCAGTGCGCAAACCATCGAAGGCTATCCGGTGGACCGGCAGATCACCCCGGGCATGCAGGTCATGCCGGCCAATCTGTATGGCGTCAGCAAGTGTTATGGCGAAGCGTTGTGTGCGTTCTATGCTGCCAAACGCAACCTCTTGACTATCGCGATACGGATCGGCGCTTTCGAATTCCCCGACCGTCATGAACTGACCAATGCCCGAGACCTGAGCGCCTGGCTGAGCCCGCGCGATGCGGTGCAGTTGCTGCAACGTTCGGTGGAGGTCGAAGGCGTGCAACACCTGATCGCCCACGGCATTTCCAACAACCGCTTCAAGCGTCTGGACCTCAGCGAAACCATGCGGGTGTTGGGTTACCGGCCGGTGGATGATGCGTTTCAGACGTTCGATATCCCGATTGCGCCATAAACCCTCCGATCAGGCCGCCTTCGCCTCGGCGACGTTTCTCGGGTTGTTCCTTGGCGCGAGCGAACCTGCAATCAATAAAAGAGGGTCCCTTCGAGGGACCCTTTTCAATGTGCCGCTATCAACTTATCTGCAAGGTCGAGTTGAACTGACTGATTGCATCCACCACATGCCGCGACCCTTGTTGAATCTCCAGAATCACCGCTCCCGCCTCATTCGCCAGTTCCACCCCAAGCCCGGTTCGACTCAAACTGGACTGCATGCTCGACACCGCACTCAATGACAAATCGTGGTTCTTGCGCACCACTTCAACGATCTCCACCGTTGCCTGGCTCGTTCGTGCCGCAAGGCTGCGAACTTCATCGGCGACTACCGCGAACCCCCGCCCGTGTTCCCCGGCCCGGGCCGCTTCGATCGCGGCGTTGAGCGCCAGCAGGTTGGTCTGATCGGCAATTCCGCGAATGGTCTGAACGATGGTGCCGATGATGTCTGACTGTTTGCTGACAGCATCAATGCTCTGCGCCGCTTGGTTCAAGTCTTTGGAAATGTCCTGGATGGTCTGCACCGTTTGCTGCACCACCTGAGAACCTTTCTTCGCACAAGCGTCGTTTTGAACCGAGGTGCTGTGGGCCGACTCCGCGGCGGTTTGCAGAGTGGTCACTTGATCGGTGATGTCGCTGGCGAACTTGACCACTTTGTACAACCGCCCCTTAGTGTCGAACAGCGGGTTGTAGGAAGCCTCCAGGAAAACCGTATGACCGTGCTTATCTTTGCGCTCGAAACGTTGCGAGTGATATTCGCCGCGATTGAGCGAGGTCCAGAACGCTTTGTAGGCCTGAGATTCGGCTTCGGCACGATGACAAAACAGGCTGTGGTGCTGGCCAACCACTTCGTTGAGCGAGTAATGCATCGTCTTCAAGAAGTTGTCGTTGGCCGTGATGACGTTGCCATCCGGGGTGAATTCGACCACGGCCATGGAACGACCGATCGCCACGAGCATGCTCTCGTTTTCGTGTTCTTTGTAGGTCCTGGCTGAGATGTCGGTGGCGACTTTGATCACACTCCGGACCTGACGATCAGCGCCGAACACCGGCATATAGCTGGCTTCGAGCCAGATCTCCTTGCCGCTCCTGTTCAAGCGTAAAAAGGTCCCGCTCACCGGTTCGCCACGGGCCAGGTCACGCCACAACTTGGCGTAGGCCTCGCTTCGATGAAACGCTTCTTCGCAGAATATCCGGTGATGCTTACCGCGCACTTCTTCGACGCTGTAACCCATGGCACTGCAAAAGTTGTCGTTGGCATCGAGCACGATCCCTTCGGGGGTGAACTCAATCATCGCCATCGAGCGGCTGACCGCTGCCAACTTCGCGTTAGCCTCGGTCAGCGCGCAACTGAATCGTTCGATTTCCAGCAAGTCAGACTTGCGATGTCGGTTAAACATAGTCGTATCACCTTCAGCGGGGTCTTTTGTTTGATGAAAGTTCGTTGGTCTTTCAACAGGCACACGCATCCCTCCACAGGAAGGACTTGGTCAGGTGATCAATGATGTTTAATCGGAGAGTCCATGCTGCAACGCTCTCATCAAGACATCCTTCTCTTGATAGCCCGGAATCGGGCCAGCCCTAACGTTCTGATAAGACATTCCATTGACCGGACAGCTCCGTGTTGTTCAGTGTCGGTGCCTTGGGTTGCGCACACTTCTAACGTGTAGGACGGCCTGCTCTTGGCGGCCGACATAGTTAGTTACGAGTCAGCATAGACAGGCGAGAAAGGTAAGCAAGGCCACTAGTCGGCCAGTATTGAGGACAAAATCGGTTCAGCTTCGATATGCGTCATTTCTCAGCGAGCATGCCCATCAACGCCTGCACCGCCGCCGAAGGTTGCTTATTCGCAGCGGCCACCAAAGCAAACTCTCGATCGATACGCGGTTTGACCGGCACCACACGCAGCCCCTGAAGTTGGCTCGGCAGTGTCATCTCCGGCACCAGCGTCACGCCGATGTTTTCCCGCACCAGGGTGAACGCACTGCTCCATTCACGAACCTCGACCCGCACATCAAGCAGTTGCAGTCCGGCATCCTCCGCCAGGCTACGAGCGTTGGTCGAGCAACCGCCCGTGGCCACTACAAAAGGTTGTTCCGCCAACTCAGCCAGGGAGACGCCTTCTTCATTGGAACGGCGAGCCAAGGGATGGCCGCCGGGCACCACCGCCATCCAGGCATCACGTCCCAGGCGACCGGCATTGCGCTCCGGCGCCGGGTTCAACACTACGCCGACATCCACCAATCCGGCGCCGAGCAGCGTTTCCACCTCATCGTCGCTGACCTCCAGCGCGACCACCTGAATGCCGGGATAAAGCCGGTTGAACTGACGCAGCAGCGGCGGCAGGAAAGTCGCCAACACCATGGGGAAACTGGCCAGGCGAATCGTCCCGCGCTGAATGTCTTTGGTGGAATCGACAGTGCTGCGAATGGTGTCCAGAGCACCAAGCATGGTTCTCGCGTGTTCAATCACAGACAGGCCGATTGCCGTCGGCAAGGTCTGGCGATTCTCTCGACTGAACAGTTGAACGCCCAGGGTTTCCTCGATCAACGCCAAGGCCTGGCTGGCACCGGACTGCGTCATGCCGACCCGCTCGGCAGCCCGGGTAATGTTGCCCGTGTCAGCCACCGCCACCACCATTCGCCAGTGCATCAGATTCATCATGACAGTAGCTTTCCTTATGGCGGCTTTCTGAAAGATTAATTTTACCGAGGGTGCCGCACACTATGACACTGGCGCAAATCCCCAACCAGAGCCCCGCCGATGAAGTTGTATTACGCCCCGCACGCCTGCTCGCTGGCGCCGCATATTGTCCTGCGCGAACTCGATCTGCCGTTCGAATTGATCCGCGTCGACAACACCACCAAGCGAACCGCCAACGGCGACGACTTCCTCGCCATCAACCCAAAGGGCTACGTCGCGGCACTGCAACTGGACAACGGCCAAGTACTGACCGAAGGCCCGGCGATCCTGCAATACCTGGCAGACCTGCGACCCGATGCGAACCTGGCACCCTTGAGCGGGACGTTCGAGCGGGTACGGTTGCAGGAGTGGCTGAATTTCGTTTCGACGGAGATTCATGGCGGGTTGGGTTGGCTGTTCAGTTCGCAATTCCCGGATGAGGTCAAAGCGCTGATCAAGGAGAAACTGTTCAAGCGGTTCGCGGTGTTGTGTCAGACGCTGGAGCGCCAGGATTATTTGATGGCTGACGGGTTCAGCATTGCCGATGCGTATTTGTTTACGGTGTTGCGCTGGGCGCCGTTGTTTGCGATTGATCTGGATCAGTGGCCGGCGTTGGTGCGGTTTCAGATGCGGGTTGATCAGCGGCCCGCCGTAAAGGCTGCATTGGCCGCTGAGTAGGTGTAGGCCTCAAGACCATCGCGAGCAGGCTCGCTCCCACAGGTGATTTCGGGTGATCACGAAGTTGTGATCGACAGAGATCCCCTTGTGGGAGCGAGCCGGCTCCGGGCGGCGTTCCGACGAATACGGTAGCTCATGCACCGCAAAAACATCAGGAAAAAACTACAAACTCGCACTCACTTTGGTGGCCACTTCACCGGGCACCCAGCCCTTCCAGATCTGCGGCTGATCACGCAAAAACGCTTCGGCCACCTGACGCGGTTGCAGGCGTTTTTCGCTCATCTGGCCGAGCGTCTGGTTCAAAAGATCAATCGGCAGGTCGACCTTTTCGAAGAATGCCACCAGGTCCGGGTACTGCGCCTTGAACGGCGCGGACACGCCGATTGCCAGGTTCGCGGGCATCGAACGCGTGCCTTTTGGATTCGGGTTGTTGGCGTCGGCCAGGGTCTTCCAGGCGTCGGCGTCGAAGGCCGGCTCATCGAGCTTCACCAGTTTGAAACGCCCCAACAGCGGCGTCGGTGACCAGTAGTAGAACAGCACCGGTTTGCCACGACGGATCGACGAAGCCACCTCGGCATCCAGTGCAGCGCCAGATCCCGTGCGGAAGTTGACGAAGCTGGCGGTCAGGTCATAGGCCTTGAGTTTTTGACTGTTGACGATCTCCGAGGTCCAGCCGGTCGGGCTGTTGAGGAAGCGTCCTCGGCTCGGGTCTTCCGGGTCGCGGAACACATCTTTGTAACGCACCAGGTCGGCGACGGATTTCAGCTCCGGGGCCAGGGGTTTGATGCCGCGTTCGGGATCGCCCTTGATCACGTATTCCGGCACCCACCAGCCTTCGGTGGCGCCTTTGACCGTGTCACCCAGCCCAAACACTTTGCCTTCCGAGGCGGCTTTGACCCACGCAGGACTGCGCCCGGCCCACTCTTCGCCGATCACTTGAATATCGTTCTTGGCCAGTGCCGCTTCGAGGCTGACGGTGCTGCCCGGCAGGGTATCGGTCGGGTAGCCGTAACCTTTCTCGACAATCAATCGCAGGATTTCGGTGATCAGGCTGCCGCTTTCCCAAGTGATGTCACCGAAGTGGATCGGCGCGGTTTTTTCCGCTGCGGGAACGTGGGTAGCCACAAGGCTCAGGGCCAGCAGCGAACTGCCGAGCAGGGTTTTGATCGATCTCATGCGGACCTCCGGGTCAGGGAATTCAAGGATTGGTTGGCGCTGTGCCGGGCGCACAGGGCTTGAGTACGCGTCATGTAAACGCTGACCGAACGTTGGGAAATGCCCAGTTCGGCAGCGATTTGCGGGTAGGTCAGACCGTCGATTCGCGACAACAGGAACGTTGCCCGCACCTTGCCCGGCAAGCGCTTAAGCGTGCGGTCGAGTCCATGCAACGCCTGGGTCAGTTGCACCCGTTCTTCGGGCGAGATCGCTTGCTGCTGATCGAGGTGTTGCCACTGATCGAGGTGTTGGCGTTCCAGATCACGGCGGCGCCAGAGCTGATAAATCAGCCGCTGGGCAATGGTGGTGAGCAAGGCGCGAGGCTCGCGGATCGGGGTCAGCCCCGGCGATTCAAGCAGTTGTAGAAAGGTTTCGGCTGCGATGTCTTCGACGCTGGAACTGGCGCCCAGATGTCGGCGCAACCGTGCGCATAGCCAGGGGTAATGCGCGTGGAACAAGCCGCCCACGTCGTTGCGATGGGAAAGGTCGGTGCCGGACATAGAGGCTCCAAGGGTTAGGGGTCGCTGAATGTCCGGTGATCCGGTGACGCGATCCTAGCAAGGAGCCTTATTCATTAATAATACTTAAAAAGCATTTTTATATTCCATTGGAGAATTAAACATCAAAAGATCGCAGCCTCGTTTCACTCGACAGCTCCTACAGGTGCACGCCGATATCCTTGTAGGAGCTGTCGAGTAAAACGAGGCTGCGATCTTTTGATTCTGCCTACCGTAATCGTCCAAACCCCAACGCCTCAGCCTCTAGCTGATAGTCGAGCACAATCTGATAGTCGCTTTCGCTGGCCGGCAATACCTCTCGCAGACCAAGTATTTCCCTGACTTCGGGCAACGCCTGCAACGTCGTGTTCATCACCTGCCGTAACTCCTCGGCCTGTTCATCAGTGACGGTCGCGACGGTGATATACGGCAAGGTCGGACTGAACGCACTTCGCGCAATGACCCGCAGGCCGGCCACTTCTTCTTCGGCGTGCCGCGCCAGATAGGCGAAGGTGACGCTGTCGATGGCCGCCAGGTCCGCCCTCTCTTCACGCAACCAGCGCAAGCTTTCGCGGTGGCTGCCGCTGATACCGACGCTGGCGAAGAACTGACCGTCTCGATGCAGCGGCGCCAGCCGGTGACGCAACAGGTTCATGCCGCTGTTCGAGTCTTCGCCATTGATCACCCCACGGCTGTCGCGAAAGGCCGGCAAGCTGCGCCGTGGATCATCGGCGCGACTCAGCAACAGGCTGCAATGGTTGCCGCCGTTGGCGTCCGGCAGTTCATAACGAGGACGACCGATGACCCGGACCCGACCGCGCAACGCGGTCATCAGCGGGTAGCCGCAGGTTTGGGTCAGCAGCAGATCCGGCGAGAGCCAGAGTTCGGGCAGCGACAGGCCTTCGGCACTCAAACGGGCATGGCCCAGATGATCGAGGATGCTCGAGAGCCAGCGCTCGTTCGCCGCGCGGATCGGCTCGGGGGCGACGTACATCAGTAGTTCAGCAAAGTGTTGTGTCATCAAAATGTTCCCATGCAACAACGCACCCTGTGGGAGCGAGCTTGCTCGCGATAGCTATTTCACATCCAACACACCTGGTGACTGATCCAAAGCTATCGCGAGCAAGCTCGCTCCCACAGGGGTTAGGTGTCGATCATGAAAATCAGTGAAACGGATGCCGAGGGCTGTCGATGGCCTTCACCCCGTACTCACGCCACAACTGACCATAACCCTGCACCAGAAACCCGCCGCTGCGCGCCAGCCACTGCTCACGACGCGCGTGATAGGCGCGGGGCAAGTCGTACCAAGGCAGCCCCGGCAAGTCGTGATGCACCAAATGCAGATTGAGGTTGAGGAACAGCCAGCGCCACGGCCAGGCGGCTTCATTGAGGACCGTCCTTTGCTCGGGCTCGGCGTGGGGACGGTGTTCATAGTAGGAGCGAATCATTGCAATCGATAGCGCCGGCACGCTGATCAGCAACAGGTAATGCCACACCGGCAGCACGCTGTAGCGGGCGATAAACAGCAACATCAGCAGGGTCAACGTACCGTGGCTCAACCACATCAACCAGGCCTGCCGCTCACCTGCATTCAGACGTTGCAGCTCTTCCCGGGCCAGCGCCAGCAAGGCCAGCGGTGCACCGAGGGCGAAGCGTCCGAGCACGGTTTTGTTCAGCCAGTGCAGACCCTGTTCAAACAGTGAACTGCCCTGCCACTGCTCGGCGCTCAGGTAACGGCTTTCCGGATCGCGACCCGGAAGGGTCAAGTCTTCATCGCGGTGATGCAGCAAATGGCTGTCGCGATACAGGGTGTAGGGATACCAGACGGCGAACGGCGCGTAGCCGAGGACCTTGTTCAGCCATGCCCAGCGGGTGGGATGACCGTGCAGCAGTTCGTGCTGCACCGACAACCAGAGCACCACCAATGGAATCAGCAACACCGTGCTCCACCAGAGCCCCAGCCGATGGCTCCCCAAAACAATGCTGAACCAACCTGCGTACACGCCGATCAGCAGCAACCAGGTCGGCCACTCGGTACGAGCGGTGAGGCGTTGGCGCAGGGTGTCGATTTCTTCACGGTGGGCGGTATCGAAGTAATGGGGCATGGCGTTGCTCAGATCGGGGACCAGTCCCCTTCTGTGCAATGGCGCAGGGTTTTCTTGCAGATTACTTGGTTATTTCGTTAGAAGCAGCGGGAGCCCGAGGGCCGGGCTCCCTTGTCGCGGGATCAATGACCGAACACATCCACCTTCTTGGCCTTCTTGTCCGCACGCTTTTCATCGGCGGTTTTTGCCGGTTTCTTCTTTGCCGCTTTTTTCGAATCCATGCCTTTGGCCATGATACTTACTCCACTCATACGGGATGTGAGATCAGGTATACACCTATCGCTGCGCGCGCGTTCTTTTATAATCGCCCGCTTTGCGCACCGACAGTCGAAGACCATGCCCAACACCCAGTACACCTTGCTCGCCGAGCCTTTGTGGCCCTTGATGAACAAGTTTTATCGCGCTCACCAATCGTCGATGAAAGCCGTCCGCGACGCTCAACTCTGGGTGGCCAGGCGCGAGGAGATCATTGGTGCGCTGTGTTTGCGACCGGTGGCGGACGGGCATTGGCTGACGGGTTTGTTTGTCGATCCGGCCTGCCGTGAACAGGGCATCGCTGCGGCACTGATCGCCGAGGCGCTGAAGGAGCTTGATGGCCCGGTGTGGCTGTTTTGTCATCCGGACTTGCGCGGGTTTTATGAACGTCGCGGTTTTACCTTCGACCCGCCACTGCCCTACTCCATGGCCGAACGCTTGAGCCGTTATGCACGCAGCAAACCGATGATCGCCATGGGGTTTGGAACCGGCCAGATAGAGCTCTAAAGCCTTATGAAGATCAAAATGTGGGAGCGAGCTTGCTCGCGATGAGGCCCTGGTAGTCAACATTGATGTTGTATGACAGTCCGCCATCGCGAGCAAGCTCGCTCCCACAGTAGTTTGAGGTGTTTTCGAATCAGTCGTCTGCAGCAGGATCGAGGTCCGGGAACATGACGTCGGTAAACCCGAACTTGCTGAAGTCACTGATGCGCGACGGGTATAAGCGGCCGATCAGGTGATCGCATTCATGCTGCACCACCCGCGCATGGAATCCCGAGGCGATGCGCACAATCGGCTGCCCTTTGGGATCGAAACCTTCGTAGCGGATGTGCTGATAGCGATCCACCGCGCCGCGCAGGCCGGGCACCGACAGGCAGCCTTCGAAACCCTCTTCCAGCGTCGGGCTCAACGGTGTGATCAGCGGGTTGATCAGAATCGTCTGCGGTACGGCTTCGGCGTCCGGATAGCGTTCGCTGTGCTCGAAACCGAAGATCACCAGTTGCAGATCAACGCCGATCTGCGGTGCGGCCAGGCCGACCCCGCCGACGCTTTCCATGGTCTGGAACATGTCGTCGATCAGTTGCCACAGCTCCGGGCTGTCGAACATTTCGGCCGGTACCGGTGGGGCGATGCGCAGCAGGCGCTCGTCGCCCATTTTCAGGATTTCACGGATCATTTGATGACTTCGTCAGTGGTCGGCTTGATCGAGTGGTCCCGACCCAGTCCCGACACGTGTTGTTTGGGTTCGTGGCTGTGCTCGCCGGGGACTTTTTCGCCATCATTTTTGCCCTCGGTCGACATGTGTTCGATCACGGCATTCATCTCCGCGCCGAGCAACAGCACCGCGGCGGAAATGTAGAAGTACAGCAACAGCACGATGATCGCGCCGATACTCCCATACATGGCGTTGTAGTTGGCGAACATCTTGACGTACAGACCGAAGCCCAGCGACGCGATGATCCAAACCACCACCGCCAGCACCGAGCCGGGGGTAATGAAGCGAAACTCTTGTTTGACGTCGGGCATGACGTAGTAAATCAGCGCCACCGCCATCATCAACAGAATCACGACCACCGGCCAACGCACGATGGTCCAGAGCGTCACGATGAAGTCTTCGAGGCCGACTTGCGAGGCGATCCAGGCCATCACCTGCGGCCCGAGCACCATCAGCGCAGCAGCCACCAACAGCATGCCGGCGATGCCGACGGTGTAGATGATCGACAGCGGAAAGCGCTTCCACGCCGGCCGACCTTCAACCACGTCGTAGGCGGCGTTCATCGCGCTCATCATCAACCGCACACCCGCGGATGCGGTCCACAGGGCAATCACGATACCGACCGACAGCAAGCCACCCTTGGATTGCTGGAGCTGGTCGATGACCGGGTTCACCTGCTCCAGCGCCTGGGGCGGCAGGACCAGTTCCGATTGCAGGCGCAGCCAGGAAAAGAAGTCAGGGAGGTGCAGGAAACCGATCAGGGCGATCAGGAACAGAATGAAGGGAAACAGCGAGAACAGCATTTGATAGGCCAGCGCCGAGGCATAGGTCGACATCTCGTCGTCGACGAACTCGGTGATCGTGCGCACCATGACACGGTGCAGGCGCTGACCTTTCATGTGTGGGAAAAACATTAGCGTCTCCTTTCGCCGCAAATTTGGTCGAAGTCGTGGCGACTCAGGGGCCGTTTTCTACATCAAAGTAGCCTACTTGGCGAGTTTGAAACAATTTCCTTGTGCAAGTTCAGGCTGACACAAAAACGGCCATCCGAGGATGGCCGTTTCTGTTGCTCATCAAAGGCCTGATCACGCCTTGTCGATGCCTTTTTTGAGAGCATCCTTGGCTTTGCCGACCGCTTGCTGGGCTTCGCCTTTCTTTTCCTGAACGACGCCTTCGGCGCGCATCTTGTCGTTACCGGTAGCCTTGCCGACGCCTTGCTTGACGTTGCCGGCGGCTTCGTTGGCCATGCCTTTTACTTTATCGCCAGTGCTGCTCATGGTGTTTCTCCTGTGAACAATTGAACGGAAAGGTCGTTACACAAGGTTGACCGGAGGCATTTGCGCGGAGTTTCATTTATTTTCCCGGCGACATTTCATCGTTCAGTGCAGGTTGGGCTTTATGTTTGCCGACCAACCCCTGAGAATGCGCAACGTATTCAGGCCATGGCGCTGAAGATCCAATCCCGTAGGAATGTTATGAAACTCGATAAAAAGCAGGCCATTGCCCGCAGAAACCAGGAACTTGGCGGTGCTGTGCTTGGCGTCAACAACTGCCATTTCACCGAATTGAACCGCAACCGTAATATCTGGTGGTTCGATATTCCGGTCGCGCGGCTGGCCATTGGTCAGTACGAGTGGGTTCACCTGCTGATGCACACCCCGGACACCGACGAACTGCTGCACCTGAAAGTGCCGACGGTATTCCTGCGCGAGAAGCTCGAAGGTCTGGTGGTGCGCAACGAAGGTAAACGCAAAGCGGCCTTGAGCCTGGAACTGAGCGCCGACAAGGACTCGTACCTCCAGGACATGCGCCCGGCGGGTACCAACGTCAATTTCGCGCAGTTCCGCCTTTAAAAGCAAAAGATCGCAGCCTTCGGCAGCTCCTACATGGGATTGATGTACACCCTGTAGGAGCTGCCGAAGGCTGCGATCTTTTGATCTTCAACAAAAAGCCCCGCATCTGCGGGGCTTTTGTTTGTTACGCGCTGACCTTTTTGACGCCGAGCCTCTTCAGCTCTTCATCGCGCAACTCGCGGCGCAGGATCTTGCCGACGTTGGTGGTCGGCAGCGCGTCGCGGAACTCCACGGAGCGCGGAACCTTGTAGCCGGTGACGTTGGCGCGCATGTGCTCCATCACCTGTTCCTTGGTCAGGGTCACGCCCGGTTTGGCGACGATGAAGATCTTGATCGCCTCGCCCGACTTCTCGTCCGGCACGCCGATGGCTGCGCATTGCAGCACGCCCGGCAGGGTCGCGAGCACGTCTTCCAGTTCATTCGGGTACACGTTGAAACCGGAGACCAGGATCATGTCTTTCTTGCGATCGACGATGCGCATGTAACCGTCAGGCTGGATCAGCGCGATGTCACCGGTCTTCAACCAGCCTTCGCTGTCGAGGATTTCATCGGTGGCGTCCTGACGCTGCCAGTAGCCCTTCATCACTTGCGGACCTTTCACACACAGCTCGCCGATGTCGCCTAACGGCTGTTCAACGCCGGCATCGTCGATAACTTTGCACAGGGTCGACGGAACCGGAATCCCGATGGTGCCGATCTGGATGTTCTGGATCGGGTTGACGGTGGCCACCGGGCTGGTTTCGGTCATGCCGTAACCTTCGCAGATGGCGCAACCGGTGACCGCTTTCCAGCGCTCGGCGGCGGCCAGTTGCAGCGCCATGCCACCGGACAGGGTGACTTTCAGCGCCGAGAAGTCCAGCTTGCGGAAGCCTTCGTTGTTGCACAGGGCGACGAACAGCGTGTTGAGGCCGACGAAACCGCTGAATTTCCACTTCGACAGTTCCTTGACCATCGCCGTCAAATCGCGCGGGTTGCTGATCAGGATGTTGTGGTTGCCGATCAGCATCATCGCCATGCAATGAAAGGTGAAGGCATAGATGTGGTACAGCGGCAGCGGCGTGATCAGGATCTCGCAACCTTCATTGAGGTTGGAACCCATCAGCGCCTTGCACTGCAGCATGTTAGCCACCAGGTTGCGGTGGGTCAGCATCGCGCCCTTGGCCACGCCGGTGGTGCCGCCGGTGTATTGCAGCACGGCAACGTCGCTGCTGGCCGGGTTGGCTTCAGCGACTGGCTGGCCGTGGCCCTTGCTCAGTACGTCGTTGAACTTGATGGCCTTGGGCAAGTGATACGCCGGGACCATCTTCTTCACGTATTTAATGACGCTGTTGACCAGCAGGCGCTTGAGCGGTGGCAGCAGGTCGGCCACTTCGGTCACGATCACGTGCTTGACGCCGGTTTTCGGCACGACGAGCTGGGCCAGGTGCGCCATGTTGGCCAGGCAGACCAGGGCTTTGGCACCGGAGTCGTTGAATTGGTGTTCCATTTCCCGCGCGGTGTACAGCGGGTTGGTGTTGACCACGATCAGCCCGGCGCGGATGGCGCCGAAGACGGCGACCGGGTACTGCAACACGTTGGGCAGCTGCACAGCGATTCGATCGCCCGGCTTCAAGTCGGTATGCTGTTGCAGGTACGCGGCAAAGGCACCGGACAATTCGTACAGTTCACCGTAGGTGATTGTCTTGCCCAGGTTGCTGAACGCCGGTTTGTCGGCAAAGCGTTGGCAGGACTGCTTCAACACCGCCTGAATATTCGGATACTCGTCCGGATTGATGTCGGCAGCAATCCCGGCAGGGTACTTATCCTTCCAAAAGTCTTCGATCATGGAAGCCCACTCCTCAGCAACGCGAATTCATCACCGCATTTGATGCGATTATTATTGGTGTGTGTGTTTTTATTGGTGTTTCTTTGTTGGTGAGTCTGGCTTTTTTACTAGGCCGAGAAGTCACAAAGCGCGCCGAGAGTAGCAGCTTTGCCAGAGGCCGACTAGAGCCAAAAGCCGCCTCTACAGTCACTTTAATGACTCAAGAGTATCAAGCAGTCATTTTAGAGCAAAAATTCTATACACCCCCTGAAAGCCCCTGAATCCGGGGCTTAAAAGCAAAAGATCGCAGCCTTCGGCAGCGCCTACAAAGGAATGCGATCCCCTGTAGGAGCTACCGAAGGCTGCGATCTTTTGGCAGCACCTCGGTCTACGACCGGTTACGCGATATCGCGCAACTCCCGCCTAAGAATTTTCCCCACCGGCGTCATCGGCAACGACTCACGCAAGACGATGTGCTTGGGCACTTTGTACGCTGTGAAGTTTTCCTTGCAGTAAGCCTTCAGCTCTTCAAGGCTGACACCTGTTTCACGGGCCACCACAAACAGCTTCACCGCCTCCCCCGAACGCTCGTCCGGCACGCCGATCACCGCACAGTTGGCGACTTTCGGGTGAGCCATGACCACGTCTTCGATCTCGTTCGGGTACACGTTGAAGCCCGAGACGATGATCATGTCTTTCTTGCGATCGACGATGCGCACAAAACCGTCCGGGTCGATCACCGCGATGTCACCGGACTTGAACCAGCCTTCGGCATCCAGCACTTCGGCGGTGGCTTCGGGTTTCTGCCAGTAGCCCTTCATGATCTGCGGGCCCTTGATGCACAGTTCGCCGCGCTCGCCCAGCGCCTGTTCGACACCTTCATCGTTGATGACCTTCAGCGCGGTGCCCGGCACCGGCAGGCCGACTGTACCGAGGCGCGACTTGTCGCCGTACGGGTTGGTGCAGGCCACCGGCGAGGTTTCGGTCAGGCCGTAACCTTCGGTGATGCGACAACCGGTGAGCTTCTCCCAACGCTCGGCCGTAGCCTTGACCAGCGCGGTGCCGCCGGAGTTGGTGAGTTTGAGGCTGGAGAAATCCAGGGTCTTGAAATCCGGGTGGTCCATCAGCGCGACGAACAGGGTGTTAAGCCCCAGCAGCGCCGAGAACCGCCAGTTCTTCAGTTCCTTGATGAAGCCGCCGATGTCCCGCGGATTGGTGATCAGCACGTTGTGGTTGCCCGAAACCATCATGCACATGCAATTCGCGGTGAACGCATAGATGTGGTACAGCGGCAGCGGCGCGACCATGACCTCTTGCCCTTCGCGCAACAGCGGCTGGCCGTCATTGCCGAACTGCTCCAGGCACGCCCGCACTTGCTGCATGTTGGCCACCAGGTTGCCGTGGGTCAGCATCGCGCCCTTGGCCAGCCCGGTGGTGCCACCGGTGTATTGCAGCACAGCGATGTCGTCGAGCCCGACCTTCAGCGGCTTGATGCCCAGGCCCCGGCCCAGGCGCAGCGCGCTTTTGAAGGAAATGGCCTGCGGCAAGGAGTACGCCGGGACCATCTTCTTGACCTTGCTCACCATCGTATTGACCAGCCAGCCCTTGGCGGCGGGCATCAGGTCGCCCATCTTCGCTTCGATCAGGTACTGGATGTCGGTGTCGGGCAGTACTTCCTGGGCTTTGGCCCCGAACATGTTCAGGTAGACCAGCGCCCGGGCACCGGAGTCCTTGAATTGATGACGCATCTCCCGCGCGGTGTACAACGGGTTGGTGTTGACCACGATCAGCCCGGCGCGCAAGGCACCGAACACGGCAATCGGGTAATGCAGGACGTTGGGCATCTGCACCGCAATGCGATCCCCCGGCACCAGGTCGGTGTGGGCTTGCAGGTAACCGGCGAACGCTGCGCTGTAGCGTTCCAGTTCGGCATAGGTCAGGGTTACGCCCATGTTGCTGAATGCCGGGCGGTCAGCAAATTTCTTGCAGGAACGCTCGAACACCTCGATCACCGACTTATAGGCCCCTTGATCGATGTCCAGGGGCACGCCGGCCGGGCGTTTGTCATTCCAGAAATCAGGTTGCATTGTTCTTGTCCTCTTTACCTGAACCTATCCGGGGCCGCTTTTCTGTCCTTCCTCAAAACAAAGAGCGAAAAAGCGGGGCTCCACGGACACTAGCAGCAATGGCGAATCAGGCAAATATGCGCACGGTCGACATTGATCGTGTGAATCTTGCTGCCGTGGCGTGGCCTGATCAGACGGCGCGCTTTGGATGCGCTATACAATGCAACGACGCCCATGCCACATGCAGCCCTATGCAAAGGAACCGCCATGATCCACGACACTTTCTGGCTGACCGCGAGCGACCGCAGCCGCCTCTTCGTCAACCAGTGGCTGCCCGCTGCGCCTTTAAAAGCAGTGATCCTGCTGGCCCACGGCATGGCGGAACACAGTGGCCGCTACGCGCGTCTGGCGGAAAAACTCTGTGAACAGAGCTACGGTGTGTATGCGCCGGACCTGCGTGGACATGGCAAAACTGCCGAAAACGGGACACTCGGCCATTTCGCCGACGATGACGGTTGGTGCAAGGTGGTCGGCGACCTGGCGAGCCTCAATCAGCACATCGGCCAACAACATCCGGGAGTGCCGATTGTGCTGCTCGGTCACAGCATGGGCAGCTACATCGCCCAGGCCTATCTGCTGCACCACAGCGCCAGCCTGCACGGGGCCGTTCTCAGCGGGTCGAACTTCCAACCTGTGGCGCTCTATCGCGCGGCGCGGCAGATTGCGCGGCTAGAACGCTTGCGCCAGGGCCCGAAGGGTCGCAGCGCGCTGATCGAATGGCTGTCGTTCGGTTCGTTCAACAAGAAATTCAAACCGGTACGCACCCGGTTCGACTGGCTCAGCCGCGACCCGGCGGAGGTCGACCTGTACGCCAACGACCCGCTCTGCGGCTTTCGCTGCACCAATCAGCTGTGGATCGATTTGCTCGGTGGGTTGCAGCAAATCAGCAAAGCGTCCAATCTCGCTCAGATTGATCCGGGCCTGCCGTTGTTGGTGATTGGCGGTGAATGTGATCCGGTGAGCGAAGGCAAGCGTCTGAAAGATCTGGCCCATGCGCTGCAAGCGGCCGGCAGCCGGAGCCTGCAACTGACAATTTACCCGCAGGCACGGCATGAACTGTTCAACGAGAGCAACCGCGATGAAGTGATCAATGACGTGTTGAGCTGGATCGCCCAGGCGCTGAGCCACCGTCGGCCACCCAGATCGGAATAGTTTTTTCTGAATTTATTTATTCGTGACAGGAATTGAAACAGATGACCCAGGTTACCAACACCCCTTACGAGGCCCTTGAAGTCGGCCAGACCGCCAGCTACAGCAAGACGGTCCAAGAGCGCGACATTCAGTTGTTCGCCGAGATGTCCGGCGACCACAACCCGGTGCACCTGGACGCTGAATTCGCCGCCGGCACCATGTTCAAGGAGCGCATTGCTCACGGCATGTTCAGCGGTGCGCTGATCAGCGCTGCCGTTGCCTGCGAGTTGCCTGGGCCAGGGACTATTTATATCGGTCAGCAAATGAGTTTTCAGAAGCCGGTGAAAATTGGCGACACGCTGACCGTGCGTCTGGAGATTCTCGAGAAGCTGCCGAAGTTTCGTGTGCGCATTGCCACTCGCGTGTTTAACCAGCGTGATGAGTTGGTAGTGGATGGCGAGGCAGAGATTCTGGCGCCGCGTAAACAGCAGACGGTGACGTTGCCCAAGCTGCCGGCAATCAGCATCGGCTGATTGCCTCAAAAGATCGCAGCCTCGTTTCACTCGACAGCTCCTACAGGGTTTTGCGTATACCTGTAGGAGCTGTCGAGTGAAACGAGGCTGCGATCTTTTGATCTTAAGGCCGTTCCTGCACCTGCACACTCGCCGTCATCCCCGAACTCAGATTCATCCCTTCCGGCAACTGATCAATCTTGATCCGCACCGGAATCCGCTGCGCCAGCCTCACCCAGTTAAATGTCGGCTCGACCTCTGCCAGCAACTGCCCATCCGGCGTGGTGTTGCGATCGGTAATCCCGCGACTGATGCTTTCCACATGCCCCTGCAACGCCTCCCCCGCGCTCATCAACCAGACCTTCACCGGATCGCCGACGCGAATCCGTGGCAGTTTGGTTTCTTCGAAATACGCCTGCACATAGAAAGTCGAATCGTCGATCAACGCCATCACCGATTGCCCGGCATTCACGTAGTTGCCTTCAGCCAGACGCAGGTTGGTGATGTGGCCATTGCGCGGCGCATGGACCTGGCTGCGGGCCAGGTTGAGTTCGGCAACCTTGGCTTCGGCCTGGGCTTCGCGCAGTTCGCCACGGGCGATGCCGGCGTTGATTTGCGCGTTCTCGCGCAGTTCGGCGCTGATGGCCTGCGGACCGAGGGCAGCGCGGCGGCTGGCTTCATGTTCACGCAGATTGAGTTGCTGCTGACGGGTCTGCACCACCGCTTGAGCTTTCTCCAGCGCCGCTTCGAAACGGTCGCGATCAATGCTCAGCAATAAATCGCCGGCCTTGACCTGCTGGTTATCAAAAGCCTTGAGCTCACGCACCCAACCCGAGACGTCCGGCGCGATCACCACCACGTCGGCGCGGATCCGCGCATCCCGAGTCCAAGGCGTGAGCATGTAGTACTGCCACAAATGGAAGCCGGCAAAAATCGCCGCCGCCACCAGGCACAAGGTCACCGCGACACGTATCGGTGTACGCATTTTCAACTCCTTATAAAGGTCCGAGGACGACAGTGATCAAGGTCAATACACAGACGTACAAGGCGCAATCAAACAATGCTTCGTGCCAGATCCAGCGGCCCACCGGCGTCAGGCGCAAGAGCATGCGCAAGGCTCCAGTGACGAGCAGCGCCAGCAGCACATAAATCAGAAACGGACTGAGCAGCACGCCACCCACCGACCACTCACGCAAGCCCATGGCTTTGCTCCTGTTGACGGCACCAGGCGCGCCAGCTGCTTTGCAATTGCAGCACCGCGCCTTGGGCCAGTTTCACCGCGTCGCTGGGGGGCAACGCGTACAAGGTCTTCAAAAAGTCTTCGCTCGGCTGCGCCAACGCCTCGGCGCGACTGCCGGCCGGGCCTTGCTCGAGGATTTTTTCCAGCTGTTCGAGATAACGCCGCTGAGGCGCGCTGACCGGCACCTGCGCCACCGCCAGACTTAAACGCAAATGCAGCAATTCGTCGCCGATGTCCAGGCCGAGCAGTCCATCGTCCCAGCGACTGCGCGCCGGTTCCGGCAACTCGGGGTAGTGTCGCGCCAATTGCAGCAAGCGATCGGCCATGCGCCCGCCAAACCAGCTTTCGGCACCGCGCAGATTGCGCCGGGTCAGGCGCACCAGATCATCGAGAGTTGCCGCCAGCAAACGTCGGCCATGCCACGTCGGGTCGCGCAGGATCAACAAATGGAACGCCAGCACGGCCGCGCCGACACCGACCAGCATGGCCTGAGCGCTGTTGAAAAAGGTGGCGACGTCGAACTTCATCGTGTTGAGCGGCGATACCAACACAATGAAGTGCAGGCAAAAGGAGGTAGCCGTGGCGCCGATCTGCGGTTTGGCCATGCCCAATGCACCGAGAAACAACGGCACGCCCATGCCCATGCACAGCAACGCAAAACCACTCCATTGCGGCAGCAGAATCTGGCCGACGAAAAACGCCGCAGGAATCGCCAACAGGATCCCGCGCAGGAAACTCATGCCGATTTGCGCACCGTTTTCGCGGCTGGCGAACAGACTGCAAACCACACATGTCAGCACCAATGCACCCGAAGCGGCAGGCCAGGCCGTCGCCAGCCAAAAGCACGAGACCACCAGAAAGGCCAGCGCACTTCGGGTACCGAACATCAGCGCCAATGACAGGTCGCGGTGCGGGGTCAGCGTTCTCGGTGGATCGACCGCTTCCTTGCCCTCCTCCACCGCTTTCAACGCCGCAGTCGCTGCCATGGCGGTATCGACCAGCAAGGTGAAACGGACCAGGCAATAACTTTGTGCAGAACTGATGTGCGGACCGTGGGAGGCGTCCAGCAGCCGCGGCCGCAAGACCAGGAGGGTGGCGGTATCGGAGCCGGCGAGCGTCTCTTGAACCTCGGTCATCCAGGGCAACAGTTGCTCGGCTTCCCGGGGTTCCAATTGCTTCCACTGACGGCGCACCGAACGGGCAATGCGCAGCAGCATCAACAGCTTCTGGCTCAAGCCGCTGATCGCTCGTGCTCGTTGCCGACCCAGGCTTCCTTCAAACCAGGCATGCTCGCGCTGGGCATCGACGGCGACGATTCTCCCGAGGATTTCCAGCAAGCCTTTACGCGCCTGACTATCACCGGCCAGGGTCGCACGCGCGGCGTTCATACCGCTTTGCCACGCTGCTCGCGCCTGATCCGCCAGTTGCCGTTCGACCCGCATCGGCCAGAGCAGCGCACTGGCAGCGGTGGCGCAAAGAATGCCCAGGCAGATTTCTGTGCAGCGGGCCACGGCTTGATCGAACACCGTCAGCGGATGAGTAATGGCCGGCAGCGCGATGATCGCCACCGTATAACCCGCCAGCACGAATGAATAGGACCAAGCGCTGCGCAGCAAGGTCGAACTCGCCGTACACAGACCCAGCCATAACGCCAAGGCCAACAAAAACAGCCAAGGCGTCTGGGCAAACAACCCCATGAACACCACGGACATGATCGTCCCGACCAGCGTCCCCAACAATCGCGCCAGGCCCTTCTGCACCACCATCCCCGACAAGGGCTGGGCGACGATGAACGCCGTCATCAATGCCCATGCCGGTTGCTCCAGGCCCCAGCGTAATGCCAGCCACAGCGCCAGGCCGCCGCCGATCAAGGTCTTGATTGCGAACTGTAAGGCGCCGCGGTCAGGCGCAAACAAAGCCTGCAGGGTGATAGGCACGTAATGGACTCTTGGAAAGACGATTTAACGGTAGGAGCTGCCGAAGGCTCGGGCCGCGTTCGGACGATCTTTTGATCTTGCTGTTCGGCGACCTCTATTCCGTCAAAAGATCGCAGCCTTCGGCAGCTCCTACAAGTGCCGATTTCAGTGCTAATTCCAGGACACAAAAAAACGCCAGACTGGCTGGCGTTTTTGACAGACAACGAACGCTTACGAGCGTGCGCGAGCCTGGTTGCGCAGGGCTTTTACCTGATCGTGATTGCGTTGCACGCCGTGGTACTGACGCTCAACCAGGTCACGAATGCCCACCAGGTTGTGTTTGTTGATTTTTTCGATGGCTTCTTTGTAAGCCTTCAGAGCATGGTCTTCACCCCGCTCCGCTTCGTTCAGCACGGCTTCTTCATCCTTGCCGGTGAACATCGCTTTCACGTCGACCCAGCGACGGTGCAGGTCACCGCTGACACTGGTGGACGTTTCCGGATCACCGCCTAGCGATCGCACCTGCGCTTGCAGTTCGGAAGCCGCATTGGCGCAGTCCGCCGAGCGTTGCACGAACAGGGTTTTGAGTTCAGGGTGTTTGATGTCTTCAGCGCAAGTCTTGAACCCTTCCTGACCGTCTTTGCTGGTTTCAATCAGGTCGTTGAGTACAGAGATGGCTTCTTTATTGATGTCGGTCATTTTCAATTCCTCGCGGGTTGATGAAAGATGCAATAGATGTTGCACCCTGCATGCCAGCTTTGAACTGACTATTTACTTCTTATATTTCAATAACTTATGATTTAACGCGAAATCTGTATCCGCTTTATTTGCATGATCTGTCATTTGGCCTGCATGCAGAATGCCTGTATTTTCCAGACTGTTTGAATCAAGACGACTGATTGATGAACCCTGAAAAGCTCGAACTGTTGATTACCCGTGAAATGCCCTTCGGCAAATACAAGGGCCGGATCATTGCCGACCTCCCCGGCCAATACCTGAACTGGTTCGCTCGGGAAGGCTTCCCCCATGGCGAACTCGGCGGCTTGCTGGCCTTGATGCAGGAAATCGATCACAACGGCCTTTCGGAGCTGCTCGAACCGCTACGCGCCAAACATGGCAAACCCGCCCCTCGCCATTGACCCGACACCCATACCTGGCCCCTGATTGAGTAGCCCATGCCCGATAACACCCGCCGCGCCCGTGATGAAGCTTTCTGGCGAACCTTTGCCGACCGATTCGCGGTTGAACCCGGCCCGGTCAACCTCGAAAACGGGTACTTCGGGCGCATGTCGCGCACGGTGGTCGAGGAGTATCAGCGCAATATCGAGCTGATCAATTGCAGCAACTCGGTGCACGTGCGACAACGCTTCGAACAGGGCGAAAGCCTGGAGATTCGCAAACAGCTCGCCGATCTGGTGGGCGTACCCGCCGACACCGTTGCCCTCACCCGCAACGCTTCGGACGGTCTGCAATCGCTGATCCGCAACTACAATCGCCTGTCGCCGGGCGATCAGGTGCTGATAGGTGATCTGGAATACGACACGGTCAAAGGGGCCATGCGCTGGCTGGCACGTCATCGCGGCGTCGAGGTGATCGAGATCGAACACTCGCACCCCGCCAGTTTCGACAGTTTGCTGGCGACTTACCGCGAAGCTTTCGTGCGTTATCCGCGACTCAAACTGATGGCCCTGACCCACGTGACCCATCGCTCCGGGTTGGTGATGCCGGTGCAGGCCATTGCCGCAGCCGCCAGGGAACATGGCATCGACGTGATCCTCGACGGCGCCCATGCGTTCGGCCAGCTCGAGTTCAATCTCGATAAACTGGGCATCGCCTTTGCTGGCTACACCCTGCACAAATGGATCGGTGCACCGCTGACGCTGGGCTTCATTTATATCGCCCCCGAGCGCCTGGCCGACATTGACCCGGACATGGGCGAGATGCATTTCCCGATTACCGATATTCGCGCCCGCACGCCGTACAGCACACCCAACATCCCGGCGCTGCTGACCCTGCCGCTGGTGTTCGAGGAACATCGGGCCATGGGCGGTTCCGCCGCCAAGGGCGCTCGGCTCAATTACCTGCGCAACCGCTGGGTGAGCGCGGTACGCGAGTTGCAGGGGATCGAAGTCATGACCCCGGACGACCCTCGACTGTATTGCGGCATCACTTCGATGCGCTTTACCCGGCATGCCGATCAACAGGTGATGGTCGAGCGGCTACTCAAGGACTACAACCTGTTTACCGTGGCGCGCAGTGGCGCCGCGAGTGGTCCGTGCATTCGCATAACCCCGGGGCTTATCACCACAGGTGCAGACATGGATCTACTGGCCCGGGCGTTGACCGAACTGCGCTGACGTCACACGGTGTATTTGTCGAAGTCCTCGGGCTTGATCTGCGTCGATACCGCGAAGGTGTCGATGCCAATGGTCGTGTGCCCGAAGTAGCCGTCTTTATTCGAATCTCGACTCAGGGTGTGAACGTTCAAGGTCGAAGCTTCGCCGCCCATGTTTTCATAGAAAAAGTCTTGATCGTTGGTCCGCGGCGAAACGGCTCGACCGCGGTACTCCCTGGCGTTGAGTACCGAGCGCGAGGCCACCTCGGGAAAGTAGAGCTGACCGACCCAGGCAACATGCCGCTCTTGCAGGTAGTTGTTGCCTTCCATGATGCGTACCACGACGTGAATGTGCAGGGCACGGCCGGCGTAGAACCCCGGATAGATCGTGGTAAACCGCACGATGCCGTTCTTGTCCGTGAATTGCCCGCCTCGCAGGTAAGTGTCGTCGTCGGTGCGCGGGATCGAGCCTATGTCGCCAACGTCGACTTCCTTGTCTGGATTGACCTTGCTCCAACCCGAATACGCCCCGCGTGCATTGCAATGCCAGATATCCACCAGAGCGTCTGTCACCGGCTGCCCCGTCATGGCATCGACGATTGCCAGCCTCAGCACTAGGGGGATGCCATCCATGCCTTCGCTGATGTTTCTTCTGATCAATTTCGGATTTCGGAAATAAGGACCGGCGATCTGTTCGGGTGAAAGCAGGTAAACCGCTGGTGAGGGTGAAACCGGAGTGTTGTCGTCCATGACGTTCTCTCTTCCATAAGATGAACGCAGGTTAGGGCGGGGCCAGGCTCGATGTGCGGTAACTATGTATCGCATCGCTCCCACGGTTTTTTGCAGGCAAAAAAAAACGGTGCACCGACCAAGCGCACCGTAAAGCCGTAGAACACACAACGAAGTGTTTGGTAAAGCCGATCAGTCCAGCAGCGCCAGTGCCTCGGCGGTGCATTCCTGAATGCGGGCCCAGTCGCCGTTCTTGATCCACTCGGGATCAAGCATCCAGCTACCG
Organism: Pseudomonas fluorescens; assembly: GCF_000968015.1. Classification (GTDB taxonomy): domain Bacteria; phylum Pseudomonadota; class Gammaproteobacteria; order Pseudomonadales; family Pseudomonadaceae; genus Aquipseudomonas; species Aquipseudomonas fluorescens_W. Next base: position 33,348 of record NZ_LACH01000061.1, on the reverse strand, counting down.
CCCACGCACATCACGTTTTTCAACGCCATGTAGCTCTTGATGTTGGCCGGGCTGACGCCGCCAGTCGGGCAGAATTTCACTTCGCCGAACGGGCCGCCCAGGGCCTTGATCGCCGCGACACCGCCGCTGACTTCCGCCGGGAACAGCTTGAAGCGGCGATAACCCAGGCCATAGCCTTCCATGATGCCGGAGGCGTTGCTAATGCCCGGCAACAGCGGAATCGGGCTGTTGACGCTGGCTTCCAGCAGGTCACGAGTGATGCCTGGCGTGACGATGAACTGCGAACCGGCCGCTTCGGCAGCCGCCAGCATGTTGCGATCCAGCACAGTACCGGCACCGGTCACCAGCTCCGGACGCTGCTCGCGCAGAATCCGGATAGCCTTGAGGCCGAACTGTGAACGCAACGTCACTTCCAGGGCTGTCAGGCCACCGGCCGCGAGGGCGTCGGCCAGCGGCAGGATGTCCTGTTCGCGAGCGATGGTAATCACCGGCAGGATCCGCGCCTTGGCGCAGAGGCTGTCGATCAGGGCAACTTTGTCCGCCATGGAAACGGTCGGGGATGGGGTTGTCATAGCGGCTGTTCCTTGGCTCATGGGCACCAGTAAATCTCTAACGTAGGTTGCAGAAACGCGCGAATCGGCATGGCGGCGACATCGTCACCGGCCAATGCGGCACTCAGGGTGGTCAGCTTGGACTGACCGGAAATCGATAGAACGGTGGTCTTGGCCGAGGCCAGAAGCGCGCGGCTCATGGTCAGGCGCTGATGCGGCACGGTCGGCGCCAGCATCGGGTAGCAACGACGTGTGCCGTCGGCTTTCAAGGCATCGGCCAGGTTCGGGCTATTGGGGAACAGCGAAGCGGTGTGACCGTCGTCGCCCATGCCGAGTATCAGCACGTCGATCGGCGGCAATTCCACGAGCAAGCGATCCGCCTGCTCGGCCGCCAGTTCAAGGTTGGCCGTGGCGCTGTACAGACTCAGAAACTGAGCCTTGGCCGCCGGGCCTTGCAACAGGTAACGCTTGAGCAGACCGGCATTGCTGTCGGCGTGTTCAACCGGTACCCAGCGCTCGTCGGCCAGGGTGACGACAACCTTGGACCAGTCCAGCGTCTGCTTGGCCAGGTGCTGGAAAAACGCCACCGGGCTGCGTCCACCGGACACCACCAGCGTCGCGGTGCCGCGCGCGTCGATCGCGTCACTCAGCTGCTTGGCCACATTCAGCGCCAGGCCTTCGGCCAGCAGCACTGGGCTCTTGAACTCATGAGCGCTGACGCCCTGAGGCAGTTTCAATTCAGATATCGCCATACCACGACCTCCCATCCCGCGTGATCAATGCAATGGAGCTCATTGGCCCCCAGGACCCGGCCGCGTAGGGCTTGGGCGCATCACCGGACTTTTTCCACCCGGCGATCAACTGGTCACACCACTTCCACGCGGCTTCGATTTCATCTTTACGGACAAACAGGTTCTGATTGCCGCGCATCACTTCCAGCAACAACCGCTCATAGGCATCGGGAATCCGTGCGCTGCGATAAGTGTCGGAAAAATTCAGCTGCAACGGACCGCTGCGCAGCTGCATGCCCTTGTCCAGGCCTTGTTCTTTGGTCATCACGCGCAAGGAAATACCTTCGTCCGGTTGCAGGCGGATAATCAGCTTGTTGCTGATTTGCAGGCGCTGCTCGGGAGCGAAGATGTAGTGGGACGGTTCCTTGAAGTGGATGACGATCTGCGACAGCTTCTGCGGCATGCGCTTGCCGGTACGCAGGTAAAACGGCACACCGGCCCAACGCCAGTTGCGGATATCGGCACGCAGCGCAACAAAGGTTTCGGTGTCGCTCTGGGTGTTGGAGTTCGGCTCTTCCAGGTAACCGGGAACCGATTTGCCTTCGCTGTAACCGGCGATGTACTGACCGCGCACGACCTGAGTAGTCAGGCCTTCCGGGCTGATCGGTGCCAGCGCCTTGAGCACTTTGACTTTCTCGTCACGGATGCTGTCGGCGGACAGGTCGGCCGGCGGGTCCATGGCGATCAGGCAGAGCAGTTGCAGCAGGTGATTCTGGATCATGTCCCGCAGTTGGCCGGCCTTGTCGAAGTAACCCCAGCGACCTTCGATCCCGACTTTCTCGGCCACGGTGATTTCCACGTGGGAGATATAATTCTGGTTCCACTGGGTTTCGAACAGGCTGTTGGCGAAACGCAGGGCGATCAGGTTCTGGACGGTTTCTTTGCCCAGGTAGTGGTCGATGCGGTAGGTGCGGTTCTCCGGGAAGAACTGCGCCACGGCGTCGTTCACCTTGCGAGAGGATTCCAGGTCCGAACCGATGGGTTTTTCCAGCACCACGCGGGTATTTTCGGTCAGGCCGACCTTAGACAGGTTCTCGCAGATCGCACCGTAAACGGCGGCCGGTGTCGCGAAGTAGGCAATCACTCGCTGGGCGCTGCCGGCCATTTCGGCCAGGGCGACGTAATCGTCAGCCTTGAGGAAGTCGACGTGCAGGTAACTCAGGCGGGCCAGAAAGCGTTCGACCACGGCTTCGTCCAGCTCTTTGGCGACGACGTAGCGGCGCAGCTCGGAGGCGATGAACGCCAGATGCTGCTGCTCGCTGCCAGGCTCACGGGCCAGCGCGATAATTCGCGTGTCCTCGTGCAAGAGGCCTGCGCCATCGAGCTGATAAAGGGCAGGAAACAGCTTGCGCAGGGCCAGATCGCCGAGGGCGCCGAACAAGGCAAAGGTGCACGGTTCAACCGTAATCGAAGGCATGATGTTTGTTCTTTTATCAAGTTAAGCTACAAATACCTTTTTTCAAGGCATCACTCAAGGGAAAATGTAGTAATAACCACAACATTTTCGCAAAATACAGATTCCGAGTGGTGGACGGTCGGAGCCATCAGTAGGATAGGCCACCGTTTGGGGCCGCATCAAAGGCCCAATTTGCATAGCAACACGCTTGTTTGCATTGCAGATGCACTCTTGTAGGCGAACCAAGGAAACCATATGGACCGCGTGCGAAATTTACTGGAACAGATCCAGAATCGCCTTGAAGACCTGAACAAGGCAGAACGCAAAGTCGCCGAGGTGATCCTGCTCAACCCACAGCAGGCCACCCGGTTCAGCATCGCCGCCCTCGCCCAGGCCTCAAAGGTCAGCGAGCCGACGGTCAACCGTTTCTGCCGTTCGTTCGGCGTCAGCGGCTACCCGGAACTCAAGCTTCAATTGGCCCAGAGCCTGGCCAGCGGCGCGGCGTATGTCAGCCGTGCGGTCGAGGCCGACGACAATCCGGAAGCGTATACCAAAAAGATTTTCGGCAGCGCCATCGCCTCGTTGGACAGTGCGTTACAGGCGCTTGACCCGAACCTGATCAGCCGCGCCGTCGACCTGTTGATCCAGGCCCGGCAGATCCACTTCTTCGGCCTCGGCGCCTCGGCTCCGGTGGCACTGGATGCGCAGCACAAGTTCTTCCGCTTCAACCTGGCGGTCACCGCCCATGCCGACGTGCTGATGCAGCGCATGATTGCGTCGGTGGCGCACACCGGCGAGTTGTTCGTGATCATTTCCTACACCGGGCGTACCCGCGAACTGGTGGAAGTGGCGCGCATTGCCCGGGAGAACGGTGCTTCGGTACTGGGCCTGACGGCCGAGGGTTCGCCACTGGCCAAGGCCAGCACGTTGAGCCTGAACATTCCGCTGCCGGAAGACACCGACATCTATATGCCGATGACGTCGCGGATCATTCAGCTGACCGTGCTGGACGTACTCGCCACCGGCATGACCTTGCGCCGAGGCGTGGACTTCCATCCGCATTTGCGCAAGATCAAGGAAAGCCTGAATGCCAGTCGGTATCCGATTGGGGATGAGTTTAACTAGGCCAACTTCTTCATTGCCGGATCCGGCCTCATCGTCGGAACGCCGCCCGGAGCAAGCTCGCTCCCACATTTGGAATGCATTCCCCTGTGGGAGCGAGCTTGCTCGCGATAGCGTCAGCCGCTACAACGCAAGCCCTGGACTAAACCCCAACCCGCGCCTGCAAACTCAAATGCGCCCTCTCCCCCGGTGCCAGGCTCAGGCTATCGGTCCCGCCACTCGCGGCTTCCACACAGACAAACTCCGAAATCTCATTCCAGCTCACCCCCAGCAACGGTCGCGAGCCCGGATGCCAGACCACCGTGTCCGCATGGTCGCCGGTATCGATGCACAATTCGCGTTGCCAGGCATGGTCCTTGATCTGCAATTCGCCGTCATGCTGGAACACTCGCTGACAGCCACCCTCGACCCGCAACTCGCCTTCCTGATGACAAATCTGCCGGTTCAACTGGTCGTAACCCTGCGCCCCGTCGAGCCCAGACAGCGCTACCTCACCGACATCGCCAATACGCCAATACGCATGCAACGCCTGACTCAATTGGCACGGCAGGCTGTCCTGATGCTCGGTGCTCAGGCGTAAATCCATGCGTTCACCCAAGTGCGCGTGCAGGTCCACTTGCCAGTCGCACAACTGAAGTTGCCAATGCAGACGCACGCCATCGTCGTCACTGCTGCTGTCCAGCAGCTTCCAGTCGATCAGCCGTGCCCAACCGTGGGACGGCCAGGCGTTTTCGCTCGGATGACGGCCATACCACGGCCAGCACACCGGAACGCCACCACGAATCGCGCCCACCTGCGGCCACTTCGCCGCGCACCAGAGCCAGGGTTTCTGGCCCTTTGGCTGGAAGTGCAGCAACTGCGCACCCTGCCGACTGAACACCGCCTGACACAGCGGATGGTCGATCACCAGCACGTCGCGCTTCTGATAGCGCTCCCACGCAAACACCGGATGTTCGCGCAAGGATTTGAAGAAGCGTTGTAGCGGATGCTCATGCATGTGCCACGGTCCTGAAATCATGGGTGTACTCATACGTGTGCCCAGTGAACCACTGTGGCGAGGGGATTTATNNTCCCCGTTGGGTTGCGAAGCGGCCCCCAAACCTGACACTGCGGTGTGCCAGGAACACCGCATGCAATGGTTTACGACTGCTTCGCAGCCGAACGGGGATAAATCCCCTCGCCACAGGTTGCTTTGGCATACCACACAAAAAAAAGCGGACAGCCTGGGCTGTCCGCAAAAATGCGCACATGGAGAGGAGCTTATCGCAACAGCGTTAGAACACCGACTGAATTTTCAGGCCGGCGACCAGCGCGTTGTCGACTTCATCAACACCGCCCGGGTGAGTGATGTATTGCAGGTTAGGGCGCACGGTCAGCCAGTTGGTCACGTGGAAGCCGTAGTTGATCTCGTAGTTGTACTCGGTGGTACGCAGCGGCGAGAACAGTGGATCCTCGTACTCGGTAACACCATTGGCGGCGTTGACCAGTTCGGCGTTTTTCTTCACGTCATCGTTGACATGGATACGGGCGAAACCGATACCCATGTCATCTTTTGGACGTGCATCGAACGGGCCCTTGTACACAAACATCAGCGACTGGTAGTTGTCGACGAAGTTGGTGTCCTTGTCGTGGAAAGTGGCGTTGGCGGCAATGTTCAGACCGCGAGATTTGTCGCCGTTGTGGCTGGTGAGTTGTTGTTGGGCAACAAACCAGTAGCCGTGCTTGCTGTCGTGGCTGCGGTAGGCGTTGCCGCTGGTTGCCGCGTCATTGCCATTGTCATCCTTGCGGACGTCATCGGCATTGGCCGTGCTTTTGTAGTAACCGACACGGTATTCGCCCGGCAGGTTATTCGGGTTAGGCAGCCACACCAGTTCGACTGGCAAAACGGTGCCGGCAGTGCCGCTGCCGCTGAGCTTGAAGCCGTTACCGTGTTCCAGTTGCGTCGGGTTCTGGTTATACGCGCCGATCTGCGCATAGAACTCAGGCGAGATGTTGTACTTCACGCGGACCGCAGCCTGCATGACCGGCCAGTTGTACCAGATGTTGGTGGCCCAGTTACCCGCTTGGGAACCGCAGAATGCCAGGTTCTGGAACTCGCAAGGGAAGGTGTTGAAGTCCTCGCCTTCGCCGAAGTAACCGGCCTTGACGTCCAGTTTACCGTCGAGGAACTGGTGCTTGATCCACAATTGGGTCAGACGGACCATATGGCCACGGCCGTAGACTTCCTGGGACGAACTCAAGGTGCCGGCACGCGGGTCGCCGACACGGTCATTGGAGATGTTCTGACCGTTACGGTTGGTCAGCTGGATCTTGGCCTGGGTGTTATCCCAGCCCCACAGTTTTTGCAGGTCCAGCGCCACGCCCAGACCAAACTGGTCGGCGTAACGCGCCGTCTTGTCATCATTAAACCCGCCGTGGAGGTTACCGCCCACTTCACCGACGTAGTCCATCTTGATGTCGATACCCTGCTCGATCAGCTTGGTCCGCTCACCACCCCAGTCCCCGGTCATCCATTCTGAATCAGCGCTGAACGCGTCAGCCGCGTGCACACTACCGGCCAGCATCATCGCCGCGACGGCTGACAACTGGCAGATAAGCTGAGCGTTGTTCTTCTTCTTCATCCCTATTTCCTCGTTTTATTGTTATTAACTGTTTTTATCTAACGCGGTTACATCCGGTGCAGCGGGTGACAGGCCACCCGCCGCATATCCCCCTGTAGGAGTGAGCCTGCTCGCGATTGCGGACTTTCATTCAACATTTTTGTCGACTGATACACCGCTATCGCGAGCAGGCTCGCTCCTACATTTTTTGATCTTCAGCGACCTTTGAATTGCGCTACGTTGGCACTGTGAGTCTCGGTTTTAGGCTGACCAGCCACCCCCAGGCGCTCCCCGGTCTTGGCATCGAACAACAGCACTTTCGATGGATCGAATTGCAGGGTCAGGGTCTCGCCCACGGCCGGTGCAACGTCCGGTGCCAGACGGCAGCAGACTTTGGTTTCGTTGAGATTGACGAACACCAGGGTGTCGGGACCGGTGGGCTCGGTGACCTGGACTTCGGCGCGAATGATCGGCAAACCATTCGGCTCGCTGCCTGCCAAAACGATCTGCTCCGGGCGCATGCCGAGGATCACTTCGCGGTCTTCAAGACCGGCGTCCTGCATGCCCAACGGCAATTCGCAGCGCGCCTGACCACTGTCGAGCAGCGCCACCAGACGACCGTCCTTGCGCTGCAAACGCAGGGGGATGAAGTTCATCGGCGGCGAACCGATGAAACTCGCCACAAACAAGTTGGCCGGGTTGTTGTAGATGTCTTTCGGCGTGCCGAATTGCTGAATGATCCCGTCCTTCATCACCGCCACCTTGTCGCCCAGGGTCATGGCTTCAATCTGGTCGTGGGTCACGTAGACCGTGGTGGTTTTCAGGCGCTGGTGCATCAGCTTCATTTCCGTGCGCATCTCTACGCGCAGCTTGGCGTCGAGGTTGGACAGCGGTTCGTCGAACAGGTAAATCTTCGGCCGCCGCGCCAGAGCACGACCCATCGCCACGCGCTGTTGCTGACCACCGGAGAGCTGGCCGGGCTTGCGGTTGAGCAAATGTTCGATCTGCAGCAGCTTGGCTACCCGCGCCACTTCCGCTTCGATGTCGGCGGCGGGCATTTTGCGGATCTTCAAGCCAAAGGCGATGTTCTCGCGCACGCTCATGGTCGGGTACAGCGCGTAGGACTGGAACACCATGGCGATGTCCCGGTCTTTCGGGCTCATGCCGCTGACGTCCTGGTCACCGATCATGATCGCGCCGCCGGTGATGGTCTCCAGACCGGCGATGCAATTCATCAGGGTCGATTTGCCGCAACCCGAAGGTCCGACCAGGATCAGGAACTCACCGTCCTTGATCGACAGTTCGATGTTCTTGAGGGTATCCGGCAAGCCGGGGCCATAAGTCTTGTTTACATTGCGAAGTTCGAGCGTAGCCATGATTACCCCTTGACTGCGCCGGCCGTCAGCCCGCGCACGAAATACTTGCCTGCGACCACATAGACCAGCAGGGTCGGCAGCCCGGCGATCATCGCCGCCGCCATATCAACGTTGTATTCCTTGGCCCCGGTACTGGTGTTGACCAAGTTGTTCAACGCCACCGTAATGGGTTGCGAGTCACCGCTGGAGAACACCACGCCGAACAGGAAGTCGTTCCAGATCTGGGTGAACTGCCAGATCAGGGAGACCATGATGATCGGGGTGGACATCGGCAGGATGATCAAGCGGAAGATGGTGAAGAAACCCGCGCCATCCAGCCGCGCCGCCTTCACCAGCGCATCGGGAACGCTGACGTAGTAGTTACGGAAGAACAGCGTGGTGAACGCCAGGCCGTAGACCACGTGCACGAACACCAGGCCCGTGGTGGTGCTCGCCAGGCCCATCTTGCCGAGGGTGAACGAGGCCGGCAGCAGGACGGTCTGGAACGGCAGGAAGCAACCGAACAGCAGCAAACCGAAGAACAGTTGCGAGCCTCTGAAGCGCCACATCGACAGCACGTAGCCGTTCAGCGCACCGATGGCAGTGGAGATCATTACCGCCGGGACGGTGATTTTGATCGAGTTCCAGAAATACCCGTCGACAGTGCCCCAGGCCTTGACCCAGCCAATGCCGCTGACCACGGTCGGCCAGCTCAGCAGGTTGCCGGAGTTGATGTCTTCCGGCGTCTTGAAACTGGTCAACAGCATGACCACCAGCGGTATCAGGTAAAGGAATACGGCAAGGATCAGCACGCCGTAGATCGCGATGCGACTCAGGCTGATGGAAGGTTTGGCAGCGAAACTAGTCATGGCGCTTGGTCCTCAGCTCGGAGTACAGGTAAGGCACGATGATTGCGAGAATCGCACCGAGCATCAGAATCGCACTGGCCGAACCCATGCCCATCTGGCCGCGACTGAAGGTGAAGGAATACATGAACATCGCAGGCAAGTCAGAGGAGTAACCCGGGCCACCGGCAGTCATTGCCGCCACCAGGTCGAAACTCTTGATCGCGATGTGGGCCAGGATCATCACCGCACTGAAGAACACCGGACGCAGGCTGGGCAACACCACTTTCAGGTAAATGCGCGGCATGCTCGCGCCATCGATCTGGGCAGCACGGATGATCGATTGATCAACGCCACGCAGGCCGGCGAGGAACATCGCCATGATAAAGCCCGAGGCTTGCCATACCGCAGCGATCACCAGGCAGTACACCACGCGGTCCGGATCGATCAGCCAGTCCAGGCGAAAGCCTTCCCAGCCCCAGTCACGCAGCAATTTGTCCAGGCCCATGCCCGGGTTGAGCAGCCACTTCCAGGCGGTACCGGTGACGATCATCGAGAGCGCCATCGGGTACAGGTAAATGGTGCGAATGAAACCTTCGCGACGAATGCGCTGATCAAGAAACACCGCCAGCAGTACACCGATCACCAAGGTGATACCGATGAACATCCCGCCGAACACTGCCAGGTTCTTGCTCGCTACCCACCAACGGTCGTTGTCGAACAGCCGCTCGTATTGCGCCAGGCCCGCCCATTTGTAGGTCGGCAGGAAGGTCGACGTGGTGAACGACAAGACGAACGTCCACAGGATATAGCCATAGAAGCCGACCAGGACGATGAACATGCTGGGCGCCAGCACCAGTTTGGGGAGCCAGCGCTGCAGTGCATCGAACGGCGAGGCCTTGCTGAACACAGCAACAGAACTCATGGGAAGATCCCGTACGAAGAGAAATTTACGTTGGAAATGCTTCCCCTTGCAGGAGTGAGCCTGCTCGCGATAGCTGAGTGTCAGACTCTGGATGTATCAACTGATACACCGCTATCGCGAGCAAGCTCGCTCCTACAGGGGTCAAGCATTACTTGGCCGCTTTGATGGCCGTACCGAGCTGCTTGGCGGCAACGGCCGGATCGGCTTTCGGATCGTTGATGAAGTTGGTCACGACATCAAAGAACGCACCTTGTACCGCCAGCGTGGTCGCCATGTTGTGCGCCATGCTCGGCTGCAGGCCGCCGGACTTGGCGTCCGCCAGGAAGTCCTTGGCAGCGGTCTGGGCGCAGGAGTCGAAACCGTACTTGCCCATGTCGCTCAGCATGTCGATTCGAACCGGAATCGAACCCTTGTTGATGCTGAAGACTTTCTGGAAGTTCTCACCCAACACGATCTTGGCAATGTCCTGCTGAGCGGCAGCAGTGCCCTTGTCTTTCTGCTTGAACACCGCCAGGGAGTCGATGTTGTAGGTGAAGGCCTTGTCGGTGCCTGGGAAGGCTACGCACTCGTAGTCCTTGCCGGCGACTTTCTTGGCCGCTGTCCACTCGCTCTTGGCCCAGTCACCCATGATCTGCATGCCGGCCTTGCCGTTGATGACCTTGGCCGCTTCCAGGTTCCAGTCCTGGCCTTTGCCGTCGGCGTCCATGTAGGTCGCGACTTTCTTCAGCTCGGTCAGCGCCTTGACCATTTCAGGGCCGGTCAGTGCAGCGTTGTCGAGGTCGACCAGGGCTTTCTTGTAGCCGTCGACGCCCATGACCGAAAGGACCACCGCTTCGAACACGGTGCTGTCCTGCCAAGGCTGGCCGCCGTGAGCAAGCGCAATGAAGCCCGCCGCCTTGAGCTTGTCACCGGCCGCGTAGAATTCCTGAAGGGTGGTTGGCGCTTTTTCGATGCCGGCTTTCTTGAAGACTTCCGGGTTGATCCACAGCCAGTTGACGCGGTGGATGTTCACCGGCACGGCCACGTAGTCACCGTCGTACTTCACGGTATCGGAGACTTTCTTGTCGAGCAGGCTGTCCCATTTTTCTGTTTTGGCAGCGTCTTTCAGGACGTCGGTGTCGAGCAGACCGGTAGACGCCCATTCCTGGATGTCCGGACCTTTGATCTGCGCCACACCTGGCGGGTTACCGGCAACGGCGCGGCTCTTGAGTACGGTCATGGCCGTAGCACCGCCGCCACCGGCGACTGCGCCGTCCTTCCAGATAAAGCCGTCTTTTTCGACTTGAGCCTTCAGAACATCGACCGCGGCCTTTTCACCACCAGAGGTCCACCAGTGAACGACTTCCACCGAACCTTTGGAATCGGCAGCAAGCGTACTCAGCGGGAATGCAGACAGGGGAAGCAATGAGGCGAGAGAAATGACAGTAGCGAGGCGAGAAATCGCATTCATCTAGTAGTACCTTTCTTGTTGTTATGCATGCAAGTCTGGTGCTTGCGCTGCATAGGATTCTAAACAGGAGTGATCCCTTCGCAGGTAACGAAGGGACGTTCGAATGTCACCGCATGGTTACACAGGAGCGCTCTGGCATAACTGTGCCAGGGCAGTCGCCATACTCGGCGCCAGAGGCAATCGCGGGATCAATACGGCTTGCCAGGCGTGATAAAGGTCGGGTTTACCGGCCCAGATATCGGCGCTCGGGCGATTCTGCGGATCGAGTTCGTGGCGCCAGCTACCGCTTTCACGGTCGATAAAATGGCTGTCGCAGAATTCCCAAAACAGTCGGTACCAGCTTTCGTATTGCGCATCGCCTGTGCGTTTAAGCAGCGCACTGGCGGCGGCGCTGGCTTCGCAATGGGTCCAGTGCAGGCGATGGCGAACCACGGCGCGATTGTCCCAGTCGAGGGTGTAGACAATCCCTGGCGCCCCGTCGACATCCCAGCCGTGACGGCAGTTGTGGTCGAAGAGTTTTTGCGCGTCGGTGGCGAGCCAGCCCGGCGTCAGCATCCCGGCCTTAACCCGCGCCGCTTCGAGATGCAGCACCAGCCGGGCCCATTCGAAACCGTGCCCCGGCGTGGTGCCGTAGGGGCGAAATCCATCGGCCGGGTTGTCGTGGTTGTAGTCGCGCAAGGGTTGCCAGTCGCGGTCGAAATGCTCGACCACCCGGTAATCGTTGGCAGCGGCGTGACCGTGGATGACGCGCTCGACGATGCGCTGGGCGCGGCACAGCCAACGGTTCTCTTCGGTGACATCGGCCAACGCGAGAAAGGCTTCGGTGGCGTGCATGTTGCTGTTGGCGCCGCGATAACTTTCCTCTTCACTCCAGTCGCGGTTGAAGGACTCGCGCATCGCGCCCTCCTCCTCGCTCCAGAAATGCGTGTCGATGATGTCGATGGCATCGTCGAGCAAGGCCTGCGCGCCGGGACGCTGAGCGACGACCGCAGAACTGGCGGCCAGCGCGACGAAGGCGTGCAGGTAAGCCGCCTTGCCGGTGTTGCCGTCGCGATGTTCGGGGGCCGAAAACCAGCCACCGTGTTCGCCGTCACGCAATGGGCCGCTGAGGGCTTTGATGCCGTGATCCACCAGCTCGGCGAAACCCGGCAAGCCCTGAATGTGAGCCATGGCGAAGCTGTGGGTCATGCGCGCGGTGTTCATGGTTTCCGCGTGGGCGTTAGCCGAGAGGCAGCCCTTTTCATCGAGATTGCCGAAACCTTCGGGAAGCTTTGAAGCCTTGGCAAACGACAGCAGGCGCAAGCCTTCGGCGGCGAGCCATTGCTGATGGGCAGGTGCGTTCAGCCAACTGCTGAACGCGGGTTGGAAGGAGTCCATGGGGTGCCTTTTTTGTTGTTATGACTGAGGGCAGTCTAAACAACGGGCGGTGGAGGGCTTGTAACGAAGGGGGCAGGTTTTGTCACTGGGTTGTGACAAAGAGCCACCCCTCACCCCAGCCCTCTCCCCACGGGGGAGAGGGGGAAAGGGAGCCGATCTTCATGTTCTTCAAACCCGAGTTCGACTCGGAATTTCAGGTCGATGTAGATCAAATAGCCCACACGGTCAGTCCCCTCTACCCCTGGGGAGAGGGTTAGGGTGAGGGGTCGATCTCAAGACAGACACAAATATCGAAACCTCAATCAATCGACCGAGGCAAATGCAACGTCACCCTTAACCCACCCTCACGCAGATTTTGCAGGCTGACTTCACCGCCATGGCTATGCGCAATATTTCGCGCAATCCCCAACCCCAACCCATAACCCTGCTGCTGCCCGGCCAGGCGGAAGTGCGGCTCGAACACCTGCTCCATCCGCTGTTCCGGCACGCCTGGGCCTTCATCGTCCACATGCAGGATGAACGCACTCTGGTCGTCATCAATGTGCAAATGCGCTTTCTGCCCATACTTCAAGGCATTGTCGATCAGGTTGCCGATGCAACGCTTGAGCGCCAGCGGCTTTCCGGGATACGCCGCCAGCGCACGCCCTTGCTGGGTGACACGACCATTGCCGTTGGGCGCCAGGTACGGCTCCACCAGACAATCAAGCACGTGATTGAGGTCCACCGGCTCGATGTTTTCGTGGATGTCGGTGTCTTTCACGCATTGCAGCGCGCCTTTGACCAGCAGCTCCAGCTCATCCAGATCACGGCCGAACTTGGCTTGCAGCGTTTCGTCTTCGAGCAATTCAACCCGCAACCGCAAGCGGGTAATCGGTGTGCGCAAGTCATGGGAAATCGCGCTGAACAACTGGCTGCGCTCGGTCAGGTAACGGCTGATACGCTCGCGCATCGCATTGAAGGCGCGGCCGACCTCGACCACTTCACTGCCGCCGCCCTCGGCCACGGGCTCGACTTCCGCGCCGAGGGACATGTCCCGTGCTGCCCGCGCCAAACGCTTGAGCGGCCGGCTCTGCCAGTGCACCAGCAGACCAATGAACAACAGCAAGAAACCGCTGGTGAGCACGATGAACCAGACTTGCTGCGCCGGCAGGCCTTGTTCTTCAAGACTGGTGTAGGGCTCGGGCAACAGTGAGGCGATGTACAGCCACTCGCCCGGTGCCATCTGGATCTGGGTGACCAATACCGGCGGGTTCACCGGCTCCAGGGTCAGCGCGTAATGCGCCCAGGAGCGCGGCAACTCATCGAGTTTCAGCCCGCTGTTGAAGATCCGCAGGTCTTCGGGGCTAACAAAAGTCACCGAGATATCGGTGTCCTGGCCCAGGGACTGGCGCAGCACTTCGTCCACCGCTTTGAGCACGGCTTCCTTGCGTGGGGTGATCGGCAGCACTTCCATGCCCAAGGGTTTGTCGTTGAGTGTCACCACAAAACGGGTGCCGCCCATGCTGCGCAACTGGTCGAGTACCAATGGCCGAAACGCTACCGGCAGAGAGCGGAAGTAACTGACGCTGGCCGTCATCGAATGAGCGAGGCTTCGGGCACTGGTGACCAGGCCTTCAAGTTGGGTGGCGCGCAGTTGCGAGACCCAGATCACGCTCGACAGCGTCTGGGCGAACAGGACCGCCAACAGCGTCAGCAGCAACATCCGCCCGAGCAGAGAACGCGGCACGGGAATCCGTGCGGCGAGCTTGCGGAAAAACTCAGTGGCCATTGCTGGCAACCACATTGGCGGCCAGTTGGTAGCCGCTGCCGCGTACGGTACGGATCAGCCGCGCTGGTTTTTCGGTGTCGCGAAGGCGCTGGCGCAGACGGCTGACGGCCATGTCGACGATGCGATCCAGCGGCATCAAATCACGACCACGGGTAGCGTTGCCGATGGTGTCGCGGTCGAGAATTTCCTGGGGGTGATCGAGGAACAGTTTCAGCAGCGCGAAATCGGCGCCGGAGAGAATCACTTCTTCGCCGTCGATGTGGAACAGGCGATGGCTGACCATGTCCAGCCGCCAGTCATCGAAGGCCAGCACTTCACTGCCGGAACGTTCCTGACCGAATTGCGCGCGACGCAACAAGGCTTTGATGCGCGCCTGCAATTCACGCGGGCTGAAGGGTTTGCCGAGGTAATCGTCGGCGCCCAATTCCAGACCGATGACGCGGTCGGCCTCGTCGGAGCTGGCCGTGAGCATGATGATCGGCACCTGCGCCTGACGTGGGTGCTGGCGGATCCAGCGGCAGAGGCTGAAACCGTCTTCGTCCGGGAGCATCACATCGAGGATCACCAAATCGCTCGGTGCCTCGTTCATCGCCTGACGAAAGCCTGCGCCGTCGGGCGTGGTACGCACCTGGAAACCCGCGCGGGTCAGGTAGGTGTCCAGCAACTCGCGTATCTCTTGATCGTCATCGACCAACAAAATCGACTTGTTGACTGAGCTCACAGGGGCGGCATCCTTGTTGTTTGAATTGGGCGGATTATGCCTTAAGCACCGATTTTACAAACACCGCAAAACTACTGTAGGAGTGAGCCTGCTCGCGATTGCGGTTTGACTTCCAATATTTCTGTCTACTGACACACCGTCATCGCGAGCAGGCTCACTCCTACAGGTTGATTGCATTTCAAACGGGGATGGATTGCTCCAGTGCTACCCCTGCGCCCATCAGGCCGGAATACGGCGCCGTCACCAGCCACACCGGGATGCCTTTGAAGTAATCGCTCATGCAGCCCTTGTCGGCAAAGCACCGGGCAAAGCCGCTTTCGATGAAGAAATCGGCAAACCGCGGAATCACCCCGCCCACGATGTACACGCCACCCCGTCCGCCCGTGGTCAGCACGTTGTTGCCAGCCACACGCCCCAGCCAGCAGCAGAACTGCTCAAGCACTTCCAGGGCAATCGGGTCGCCCGCCAGACCGGCCGCGGTAATCGACTCGGGGGAATCCAGCACGGGTTCATGACCGTCCACCGCACAAATCGCCCGGTAAACCCGCGGCAAGCCGCTGCCGCTCAACGCCGTTTCAGCGCTGACATGGCCGATCTCATTGAAGATGTGCTGCCACAACTGAGTTTCCCGCGGGCTGCTCAGTGGCAAATCGACGTGACCGCCCTCCCCCGGCAACGCGGCGAAACGACCTTCGCCGAGGTCGAGCAAGGTGCCGACACCGAGGCCAGTCCCTGGACCGATCACCACCGCCGGCCGCAACGGTTCCGGCGCGCCTTCGCAGACCACCCGAAACTCGTCCGGCTGCAAACGGGTCATGCCCAGCGCCATCGCCGAGAAGTCGTTGACCAGCAACAGTTGATCCACCTGCAAGGTCTTGCAGAAACCCTTGCGGCTGAGTCGCCAGTGATTGTTGGTGAACTTGAATTCATCGCCGCTCACGGGGCCTGCGACCGACAGGCACACCGAACCGATCGAACCCGGTTCCAGGCCAAGCCCGCTCAGGTAGAGAGCAATTGCCTCTTCCGGGCTGGCGTGGTCGGCCGTTGCCAGCACCTGGATCGATTCCAGCTGCTGGTTTTTCCACAACGCGAAACGTGCGTTGGTCCCACCGATGTCACCGACCAAAGCCAGTTTCAATTAAGCGTCTCCAGGGCAGAAGTAAAGGCGCTGGCGCCCTGCTCCGCCGAGCTGAAGGCCATGCGCATGAAACCAAACAGTTCGCGACCGCTGCCGATGTTATTACCCAACAGGCCCTTGGCAGGTTCGCGCGCTGCGAATTCTTCGGCGTCCACCTTAAGCTCCAGAGTGCCTTTGACGCCATCGACGCGGATGATATCGCCCTCTTGGACGCGCGCCAAAGCGCCGCCCACATACGCTTCGGGGCTGACGTGAATCGCCGCCGGGATTTTCCCCGAGGCACCGGACATGCGCCCGTCAGTGACCAGCGCGACTTTGAAGCCGCGATCCTGCAGCACGCCGAGAAACGGCGTCATCTTGTGCAGCTCCGGCATGCCGTTGGAACGCGGGCCCTGGAAGCGCATCACCGCGACAAAATCCTTCTCCAGCAAACCGGCCTTGAACGCATCGGCCAGATCCTGCTGATCCTGGAACACCATGGCCGGTGCTTCGACGACCTGGTTTTCCAACGCGACGGCAGACACTTTCATGACCCCGCGGCCGAGGTTGCCTTCCATCACTCGCAAGCCGCCCTCTGGCGAGAACGCACGCGCGACAGGACGCAGGATCGTTTCGTCGAGGCTTTCGATCGGGCCTTCGCGCCAGACCAGTTCGCCGTTTTCGAGGAACGGTTCCATGGTATAGCGGCTCAGGCCGTGGCCCAGCACCGTGTTGACGTTTTCGTGGAGCAAGCCGGCTTCCAGCAGTTCGCGGATCAGGAACGACATGCCGCCCGCCGCCTGGAAGTGGTTGATGTCGGCTTTGCCGTTCGGGTAGACGTGGCTCAGGGTCGGCACCACCTCGGAGAGGTCGGCCATGTCCTGCCAGGTCAGTTGAATGCCCGCCGCCATGGCAATCGCCGGCATGTGCAAGGTGTGGTTGGTCGAGCCGCCGGTGGCGTGCAACGCAACAATCGAGTTGACCAGCGAACGTTCGTCGACGATTTCGCCGATCGGCATGAAGTCGCCGCTCTGTTTGGTCAGACGCGTGACCTGATGCGCGGCTTCGCGGGTCAGGGCATCACGCAACGGGGTGTTCGGGTTAACGAAAGAGGCGCCCGGCAAGTGCAGGCCCATGACTTCCATCAGCAACTGATTGGTGTTGGCGGTGCCGTAAAAGGTGCAGGTACCCGGGCTGTGGTAGGACTTCATCTCCGATTCCAGCAGCTCTTCGCGGCTGGCCTTGCCTTCGGCATAGCGCTGGCGCACGTCGGCTTTCTGCTTGTTGGAAATGCCCGAGACCATCGGCCCGCCCGGGACGAAGATCGTTGGCAGATGACCGAAACGCAACGCGCCCATCATCAGGCCCGGCACGATCTTGTCGCAGATGCCGAGCATCAGCGCGCCGTCGAACATGTTGTGGGACAGTGCCACGGCGGTGGACAGCGCAATCACTTCGCGGCTCGGCAGGCTCAGTTCCATGCCCGGCTCGCCCTGAGTCACGCCATCGCACATGGCCGGGGTGCCACCGGCGAACTGGCCGACGGAGCCGATTTCACGCAGGGCCTTTTTGATCTGTTCAGGAAAGACTTCGTACGGCTGGTGCGCTGAGAGCATGTCGTTATAGGACGAAACAATCGCAATGTTCGCGGCGTTCATCATCCGCAGACTGTTCTTGTCGTCGGTGCCACAACCGGCTACGCCGTGGGCGAAGTTGGCGCATTGCAGCTTGCCGCGCATGGGACCGTCGCTGGCAGCACCACGAATCAGTGCAAGGTAAGCCTCACGCGTGGCGCGGCTACGGGCGATAAGCCGTTCGGTGACCTCAAGGACGCGGGGATGCATGTTTAGAACTCCAGGCTAACGGATGTGGCGACCTGATTGTCTATGCTGATCAAGAGCTGTTGTCGATGGGATGACAGACGGTTTTCTTGATCGGTCGGACCAGTTGATTCAGGTCACTCGTTGTAGATTGAACAAAATATTGCCATTAAAAAGGCTTGTTTTCTATTTTTATGCGAATAATCTTGTAATTCCAACAACAAAACGACGGCGGCCCTGTTAAATGACTCTTCGAATCGCAATCAATGGTTTTGGCCGAATTGGCCGTAACGTCCTGCGCGCACTGTATACCCAAGGTTATCGCCAGGATCTGCAGATCGTTGCCATCAATGATCTGGGCGACAGCGCGATGAACGCTCATCTGCTCAAGTACGACACTGTTCATGGCACGTTCGATGCCGATGTCCAGCACGATCAGGAAAGCCTGACCGTCAACGGTGACCGTATTTCTGTCAGCGCCATTCGCAACCCGGCCGAACTGCCTTGGGCCGCCGAGAAGATCGACGTCGTATTCGAATGCACGGGTTTGTTCACCGACCGCGACAAAGCCGCCGCGCATATTACGGCCGGCGCACGCAAAGTGATCATCTCGGCCCCGGCCAAAGGCGCCGACGCGACTGTGGTGTATGGCGTTAACCACGACATTCTGCGCCAATCGCACCAGATCATTTCCAATGCTTCGTGCACCACCAACTGCCTGGCCCCGGTGGCCCAGGTGTTGCACCGCGAGCTGGGAATCGAAAGCGGCCTGATGACCACGATCCACGCCTATACCAACGATCAGCACCTGACCGACGTCTATCATGTCGATCCGTATCGTGCGCGTTCGGCCACCCAGAACATGATCCCGAGCAAAACCGGCGCGGCTGAAGCGGTCGGTCTGGTACTGCCAGAACTGGCGGGCAAACTGACCGGTATGTCGGTGCGCGTGCCGGTGATCAACGTGTCGCTGGTGGACCTGACCGTGCAACTCAAGCGCGAAGCGTCGGCCGATGAAGTGAACGCGCTGCTGAAAGAAGCCAGCCAGCACTCGAAGATTCTCGGTTACAACACCCTGCCGCTGGTCTCCAGCGACTTCAACCACAACCCGCTGTCGTCGATCTTCGACGCCAACCACACCAAGTCCAGCGGCAAGCTGCTCAAGGTATTGGCCTGGTACGACAACGAATGGGGCTTCTCCAACCGCATGCTCGATAACTGCCTGGCGCTCTGCAACGCTGAATAACCCACGCCTCACTCTGTGTTGACACAACTTCATTACGTGTCGACGCACGGACATGTAGGAGCTGCCGAAGGCTGCGATCTTTTGATCTTGATCTTCATTGGCCTCATGGCAGCCAAGATCAAAAGATCGCAGCCTTCGGCAGCTCCTACCCGGTGTTTGCAAAGCCGAATAGAGCGTCACGCCATGTCGGTGTATGACGCCGGGAGCAGCAACCGATGATCGGTATCAGTTTTACGCAAAAGACCATGGCAGCGCGTAAGCGTATTGCCTTGGTCGCCCATGACCACTGCAAAGTGTTTTTGCTGGACTGGGCCGAGCGGCAGAAAGACAGGCTCGCGCAACATGAACTGGTCGCCACCGGCACCACCGGGTTGTTGTTGCAACAACGCCTGGATTTGCCTGTGGAGAGCATGATCAGCGGCCCATTGGGCGGCGACCAGCAACTCGGCGCGCGAATCGCCGAGCAGCGGGTCGACATGCTGGTGTTCTTCTGGGACCCGTTCGAACCACAGCCGCACGACCCGGACATCAAGGCGTTATTGCGCGTCGCGGCGGTCTGGAACATTCCCGTCGCCTGCAACGAATGCAGCGCCGACTACCTGCTCAGCAGCCCGATGATGGAGCAGGCGCACGAACATCGGATCCCCGATTACGCGACCTATCTGCTGGGCCGTGCCTAAAGCTTCACAAATCAATACTTGACCACTCGAGCGGATGATAAGCATTATCATTCGCTCGAAATGGATCAGGTCCTCCCGTGAGTCAATCTCGCTTCAATCACGTCTTCATCGCCCAGCGAGTCTCTCTGCTGCGCACGTTGGAGCGGATGGTCAACAATCACAGCACCGCCGAAGACCTCCTGCAGGAGACCTACCTGCGAGTGACCCGGGCGCTCAGTGAGCGGACCATCGATCACCTTGAACCGTTCGTTTTCCAGACCGCCCGCAATCTGGCGCTGGACCATTTGCGTGCGCGGCGCATCCAGTCCCGCACGATGCTCGACGACGTGCCGCTGGACGTGGTGGAAAGCGTCGCCGCCCCCGCCAGCAGTGCCGAAGACGCCGCCCATGCCGAACAATTGCTTGAGCATTTGAACGTGAGCCTCAATGAACTCAGCGCCCGTCAGCAGCAGATTTTCATCCTCAGTCGTCTGCACGGGCACAGCTATCTGGAGATCGCCGAGAGGCTCGGCGTGTCATTGAGCACGGTGCAAAAGGAGCTGAAATTGATCATGGCGATCTGCATCGGCGTGGCCGAACGGTTAAACGGCGAGTGAATCTGTAGGCTAATTCTCTATGTGTGAGGATGACCTGCACTGACTATCGGGCTTTGCTACCCTTGCCCCACCTTCAAGCTTCACTAAAAAAACAGCGGTGCCAAGACACTGCCGAGGAAACACCGTGACGGACACCCAACGCTCCCTTCCGCCCTCCCCGGCACGGGACCCCGCAAGCGCGATGGACCAGGCCCTGGACTGGCTGATCGTGCTGGACAGTCCGAGCGAAGAACAGACCCGACAGTTTAATGACTGGCTGGCCGCCCATCCGTCGCATGCCGAGGCCTTCGCCAAGGCTCAAGCGATCTGG
The DNA here is from genome assembly GCF_000968015.1 of Pseudomonas fluorescens. GTDB lineage: Bacteria > Pseudomonadota > Gammaproteobacteria > Pseudomonadales > Pseudomonadaceae > Aquipseudomonas > Aquipseudomonas fluorescens_W. The sequence goes on along the minus strand of NZ_LACH01000061.1, from coordinate 12,678 downwards.
GAGGGCCCGCAGGTCGTGCAATGCGCGCAAAGCCTGGCCGCCCGGCCGCCGAAAGTGACCGTCCTGTCGCGCCTGCGCCCCCACTGGAAACCCTTGGCCACCGCCGCCGTGCTGATCCTCGGTTTGTTCAGCTTCAGCAATCTGCCGATTCGCCTGCAGGCTGATCACCTGACCGTGGTTGGTGAACGCCAGCGTCTGCAACTGGAGGATGGCTCGAAGGTCCTGCTCAATACCAACTCGGCGTTCTCCAGCACCATCAACGATCAACAGCGCGTGGCCCGTTTGTATCAGGGCGAAGCGTTTTTCGAGGTGGCGGCCAATCGCGGCCAGCCGCTGGAAATCGACGCCGGGCCGGTCAGGGCCAGCGTGCGGGACACCGCGTTTGCGGTGCGTTATCTGGACGGCGTGGCACAGGTTCGGGTGCAGCGTGGGGATGTCGACTTGCGAGCGACCCGCGACGACGCGCGAATTCGATTGTCCGCCGGAGAAAGTATCCGCATCGGCCCCAACGGTTTCGATCGCCCCGCCAGACTCGATGCCGCGACCGACCTGGCGTGGGTCCAGGGCCGACTGGTGTTCGAAAACTGCCCGCTGAGCCAGGTGCTGGCGGAGCTGCGTCGTTACTATCCAGGCTGGATCATCAACAACAACGAGCAGTTGGCCGACATCGCCGTCACCGGTAATTACCGCCTCGACCAGCCGCTGGACGTGGTCCGCTCGCTGGCCCACATCACCTCGGCGCGACTCCAGGAATTCCCGGCCTTGGTGATTTTGAACTAAATGAGAATTATTTTTACTCGATAGCCAAACCCCGTACGTCTCGTTATAGCCAATGCAATTGATTCGCATCTTCAGATGCCAATCAGCACCTATAAAGATTCGTGCGACACGGAGCGCTATCGATGTCCTCTCGCCTTACCCGCCAACCATCTTCACCTTCTCGCGTGCTGTCGCTGCTGACCGCCGCCATCCTGATGGCCGGCAGCGCGCAGCTCTGCGCCGCCACCGCTGCAGAGCAACCGACCCGCAACATGGGTGATTACGCGTTCGCCATCCCTCAGCAGTCGTTGGTCTCGGCACTCAATGCCTTTACCGCCGTGACCGGTTGGCAGGTCGGCTTGCCGGCAGAACTGGCTGAAGGCGTGGCCTCGCCGGGCGTACGCGGTTCGCTGCCGCCGGAGAAAGCCCTCGATCGCCTGTTGGTCGGGACCAACCTGAGCTATCGCAAACTGGGCACCAACAACATCGTGCTGGAGAAGCGCAGCAACAGCAACGCGCTCAACCTGGACCAGGTGACCATCAGCGCCACTCGTAACGAGCAGGACGTCAACAGCGTTCCGGCTACGGTCACCGTCCAGACCCGCGAATATCTGGACCGCAACAACGTCAATAACATCAAGGATCTGGTGCGCTACGAACCGGGCGTATCGGTGGGCGGTGCCGGTCAACGCGCCGGCCTCACTGGCTACAACATCCGTGGCATCGACGGCGACCGCGTACTGACCCAGGTCGACGGTGTGCAGGTGCCCGACAGCTTCTTCAACGGCCCTTACGCCCAGAGCAACCGCAACTATGTCGACCCCGAGATCGTCAAGCGCGTCGAGATTCTGCGCGGCCCGGCGTCGGTGCTCTACGGCAGCAACGCCATCGGCGGCGCGGTCAGCTACTACACGCTGGACCCGGACGACATCATCAAACCGGGCAAGGATGTCGGCGCACGCCTGAAAACCGGCTACAGCTCGGCCGACGACAGCTGGCTGACCTCTGGCACGGTGGCCGGCCGCACCGGCGACTTCGACGGCCTGTTGCACTTGAGTCAGCGCAATGGTCATGAAACAGAGTCCTACGGCGAAACCGGCGGCACCGGCCTGAACCGCACCGAGGCCAACCCCGAGGACGTGCGCACCACCAACGTGCTGGCCAAACTGGGCTGGGACTACGCCGACGATGCGCGCTTCGGTCTGACCTACGAACACTACAAGGACGACCGCGACACCAATCAGCTGAGCGCAGTGGGCGGGCCATTCAACGCAGGACGCGGTTTCGGCTTCTATAAATCCCGTACCGGCAACGACACCGTCACTCGCGAACGCTTCGGCCTGGAACACAGCTTCGGCCTGGACAGCGTCCTGGCTGACAACATCAAGTGGACGCTGAATTACCAGATCGCGAAGACCGACCAAAGCACCGAAGAAATCTACGCGCCATCACGCACCGTGCTGCGTAACCGCGATACCACCTACAAGGATCGCCAATGGGTGTTCGATGCCCAGGCTGACAAGTCGTTTGCCATCGCCAACACCGACCACCGCGTCACCTATGGCACGACCATCAAACAGGACAAAGTCACCGGCCTGCGTACCGGTAGCGGCACCTGCCTGACCGTGGCCGGCGCATGCCGGGTCATCGGTGCCCCGAGCGCCGCCGACACCCTCAAACCGGCCAGCGACTTCCCGGACCCGACCATCAACAGCTACAGCCTGTTCGCCCAGGATCAGATCAGCTGGGGCAACTGGACCTTCCTGCCCGGCGCCCGCTACGACTACACCGAGCTCAAGCCGCACATCACCGACGAGTTCCTGGTCACCGCCGACCAGAGCGGCAATGGCGTGGTGAGTGACAAGACGAAGACCTGGCATCGTCTGTCACCTAAATTCGGCACCACCTATAGCTTCAACGACCACTACACCTGGTATGGCCAGTACGCCGAAGGCTTCCGCACGCCGACCGCCAAAGCCCTGTACGGTCGCTTTGAGAACCTGGCTGGCGGCTATCAGGTCGCACCTAATCCCGACCTGGAACCGGAAAAGAGCAAGAGCTATGAAACCGGCCTGCGCGGCCAGTTCGACGCAGGCACTTTCGATGTGGCGGTGTTCTACAACAAATACCGCGACTTCATCGACGAGAATGCCATCACGCCCGGCTATACCGAGACCACCTTCCAGAGCAACAACATCGCGCACGCCACCATCAAAGGTGTGGAGCTCAAGGGTCGCCTGAACCTCGACAGCTTCGGCGCCCCGACCGGTCTCTACACCCAAGGTTCGGTGGCCTATCTGTATGGCCGAAACGATGACAGCGGCCAGCCGCTGAACAGCATCAACCCGCTGACCGGCGTGTTCGGCCTGGGTTACGACCAGGACAACTACGGCGCCCTGTTGAGCTGGACACTGGTCAAGCGCAAGACCCGCGTCGACAGCACCAGCTTCAAAACCCCGGACGGCACCAGCACCCAGTTCAAGACCCCGGGCTATGGCGTGCTCGACCTCGCCGGCTTCTACAAGGTGACCGACGACGTAACCGTCAACGCCGGTTTGTACAACCTGACCAACAAGAAGTACTGGCAGTGGGACGACGTGCGCGGTTACGACAGCGTCGGCGAAGCCTCGGTCACTCAGCCGGCCAACCTCGACCGTCTGACCCAACCCGGTCGCAACTTCGCGATCAATCTGGTCTGGGATATCTGACCCCATCACCTCACTGCGTTGCTTTTAGAGAAGTAGCGCAGTGAGGTTTTTTTACTGTCTGGCGCCACGTCATTCGTCTCGTTACCAAGCGCCTCATTTTCCCAAGGACTTCTCATGACCACTCAGGACACTGCTTTGCGTTCACAACGTTTGAACCAGATCACCAACGAGCCTCACACCAAGCTTGATGCCTTGGTCAAAGCCCACGCACCGTTTGAAACCCAGGCCAACTTCGCGCGTTTCGTGGTGGCTCAATATTTGTTTCAGTCGGAACTGGTGTCGCTGTACAACGATGCCGAATTGACCGCCATCGTCCCGGACCTGCCCGCTCGCTGCCGGGCTGAAGCAGCCAAGGCGGACCTGGCGGATCTGGAAACTGAAGTTCCGGAGCCAGTCGCAGGCGCCGTAAAGAATCCAACCAAAGCCGAGGCGCTGGGTTGGCTCTTCGTGTCGGAAGGTTCGAAACTCGGCGCAGCATTCCTGATCAAGCGTGCCGTGGGCCTTGGGTTGAGCGAAACCTTTGGTGCCCGCCATCTCGGCGAACCGGCCGGTGGTCGCGCTGAAGGCTGGAAGCGCTTCGTCAAAACCCTCGATTCGCTGGAATTCAGCGCTCAGGAAGAAGCCGAAATCGAGCAAGCCGCCGTCGATGCGTTCAACCGCTTCACCGTGCTGCTGGAACAGGCCTACACCCCAGAACTCGCTTGAAGAAACACAATCCCCTGTAGGAGTGAGCCTGCTCGCGATGACGGACTGACATTCACCAAAATATTGGCTGAAAGACCGCTATCGCGAGCAGGCTCGCTCCCACAAGGGAACCGAGCCAGTCTTGTAGATCCCGATCCCGCCTCACTTGCGCCAACCTGAGCCCATGCCTCACCCAACTTCCTCAAAACTCACCCGAATCCTCTTCGGCCTGCTCGCCTACATCAGCCTCGGCATCGGCCTGATCGCCATCGTCGTGCCGGGCCTGCCGACCACCGAGTTCATCCTGCTGGCCGCCTGGGCCGCGACCAAGAGTTCGCCGCGCCTGAGCGCCTGGCTGGAAAACCATCGGCTGTTCGGTTCCATTCTGCGCAACTGGCGCAACGGCAAAATCATCGCCCGCCGAGCCAAGGTCAGCGCCACCGTCAGCATGCTGCTGTGCGCCGGGTTGATGCTGGTGATGCTCGATCCTGGCTGGCCGATCTTTCTGACGATTGCCGGCATGAGCCTGGGCAATCTGTGGATCTGGTCGCGGCCGGAATCGTTGCCGACAATTTCCTGAATTTCTGCCCTTTTCAGGGCATTTTCCTGCGCAAACGTTCACCTGTTACCGTTCGTCGGCTTCGCGTTCATGCAACCTCTGCCCACGCCGATGTGCATTAAATGGCGCTGAATGGACTTGGCGAACCGGGTCGATCCCGACTCACAGCCAACACCTCATCCATTCGCGAGTTCGTCCTATGTTCGACTCTCTCTCCATCCGCCTGAAAATCGTCCTGCTGTCCGGTCTGTGCCTGCTGGGCGTGGTCGTCCTGATCGTCGGCATGAACATCTACCAGACCGATCAGAACGATGAACTGGTCAGTGCCTCCAGCAGCAAGATGCTCACCGCCAGCGTGCAGAACCTGCTCCAGGCCAAGGCCGCCGAGCAAGCGGTGCGGGTGCAGAAGACCTTCGGCGAAAGCCTGCTGGTGGTGACTGCCCTGGCCGATCAGATCAAGGACATGCGCAGCATGGCGAGCAAGCGCTCCCTTGAAGCCGGCGCCCTGCGTGAAGAGTTGAACCAGAGCCTGAAAACCGCCTTCGAGCGCAACAGCAAAGTGCTCGGCATCTGGCTGGCATTCGAACCCAATGGCCTGGACGGCAAGGACAGCGAATTCGCCAACGATGCCGCTCGCCAGTCCAACGAAGCCGGTCGTTTCGCCAGCTACTGGAGCCGTGCCGGCGGTGTCGGGATCAACACGATCATGGTCGAAGACGACATGACCAAAACCACCTTGAGCCTCAGCGGCACACCCTATAACAGCTGGTACACCTGCCCTCGCGACAGCAAGCGCACCTGCCTGCTCGACCCCTATGCCGATACCGTCGCCGGCAAGGAAATGCTGATGACCACCATTTCCGTACCGCTGCTGGTGGATGGCAAATCCATCGGCGTGGTCGGTGTGGACATTGCCCTCGACGCGCTGCAAGCGGCGGCTGTCGACTCCCAACGCGATCTGTTCAACAGCGCCGGGCACATGCTGATCGTCTCCGGCAGCGGCGTACTCGCCGGTTACAGCGTCGATGCGAGCAAGGTCGGCAAAAGCATCGGCGACACCCTGGGCGCAGACGGCAAGGACGTTCTGCAATTGCTCAGCGCTGGCACGCCGAAAATTCTCGAACAAGGCGATCTGATCCGCTCGGTGTACCCGGTCAGTCCGATTGCCGAGTCCAAAGCCTGGGGCGTGGTGATCGACCTGCCGAAACAAGTGTTACTGGCCGACTCGGTCAAGCTGCAAGCCGTACTCGATGACGCCCAGCAAAGCGGCACGATCAAAGCCGTATTGGTGGCGGTGATTGCCGGCCTGGTCGGACTGTTGCTGATCTGGCTCACGGCGTCCGGCGTGACCCGGCCGATCAACAGCGTGGCCGAGATGCTCAAGGCAATTGCCAGTGGCGACGGCGACCTGACGCAGCGTCTGCACTACAGCAAGAAAGACGAACTGGGCGAACTGGTGAGCTGGTTCAACCGTTTCCTCGACAAGCTGCAACCGACCATCGCGCAGATCAAACAAAGCATCACCGATGCGCGTGGCACGGCCGACCAGTCTTCGGAAATCGCCCGCCAGACCAGCGAAGGCATGCAGGTGCAGTTCCGCGAAATCGACCAGGTCGCCACCGCGTCCAACGAAATGAGCGCCACCGCCCACGACGTCGCCAACAGTGCCTCGAACGCGGCGAACGCGGCCAAGGGTGCCGACCAGTCAGCCCGCGATGGTATGCAGATCATCGAACGCAGCACCCGCGACATCAATCAACTGGCCGACGAAGTCAGTAAGGCGGTGACCGAAGTCGAAGCATTGGCGGTCAACAGCGAGCAGATTGGTTCGGTGCTGGAAGTGATCCGCAGCATCGCCGAACAAACCAACCTGCTGGCGCTCAACGCGGCGATTGAAGCGGCGCGTGCCGGCGAGAGCGGTCGCGGGTTTGCGGTGGTCGCTGATGAAGTGCGCAACCTGGCCAAACGCACACAGGATTCGGTGGAAGAAATCCGCATCGTGATCGAACGCATCCAGACCGGCACTCGTGGCGTGGTCGCCACGATGCATTCGAGCCAGACCCAGGCTCACAGCAACGCCGGGCAGATCCAGCAAGCCGTCCAGGCCTTGAGCAAAATCAGCGACGCGGTGACGGTCATCAGCGACATGAACCTGCAAATCGCCAGTGCCGCCGAACAGCAAAGCGCCGTGGCCGAAGAGGTCAACCGTAACGTCTCGGCGATCCGCACCGTCACCGAAACCCTGACCGGCCAGGCCACCGAATCGGCGCAGATCAGCAGTCATCTCAACTCGTTGACCTCCCAACAGATGAAATTGATGGATCAGTTCCGGGTGTAACCCTCAAAAGATCGTCCGAACGCGGCCCGAACCTTCGGCAGCTCCTACACCGATCCCTGTAGGAGCTGCCGAAGGCTGCGATCTTTTGATCTTTTGATCTATGCTGCCCTCTCTCCCGGAGGGCCTTCGATGACTGATTTACTCACGTCCATTCAAGCCGCACTCGGCTTGCCTCACACCCAGGTCAAGTTCACCTCGAGCGGCGCCCTGCCCTCGGCGTTTGCCGTCACCGACCTGGCGTGTGCCAGCATTGCCGCTGCCGGTCAGGCTGTCAGCGAATGGGTGCAACAACAAACCGGTCGCTTGCCAAGCCTTGAGGTCGACCGCCGCCTGGCCTCTTTCTGGTTTGCCACGTCGATCCGCCCGATAGGCTGGAGCGTCCCGCCGCTCTGGGACCCCGTCGCCGGTGACTACGCGACCAATGACGGCTGGATTCGCCTGCACACCAACGCGCCCCATCACCGCGCCGCTGCCGAAAAAGTGCTCGGCGCCTGTGCCGACCGTGCCGCGATGGCGAGCAAAGTTGCTCAATGGGACAAAAGCGATCTGGAGCTGGCCGTGGTCGAGGCCGGTGGCTGCGCCGCCGAAATGCGTAGCTGGGCGCAATGGCAGGCGCATCCCCAAGGTCAGGCGGTGAATGCCGAACCGCTGATTCAGTTTGCGGACAACAGTCGCCAGAACGCGAAACCGTGGCAAGGCTCGGTGGCGCAACCGTTGGCCGGGATCAAGGTGCTGGATTTGACCCGAGTACTCGCCGGACCGATCGCCAGCCGTTTTCTGGCAGGCCTCGGCGCCGACGTTTTGCGGATCGACCCACCGACCTGGAACGAACCGGGGGTAGTGCCGGAAGTCACGCTGGGCAAACGCTGCGCACGCCTGGACCTGCACGACAAGACGGATCGCGCGGTGTTCGAAAGCCTGCTCAAGGACGCTGACATTCTGCTCCATGGCTACCGCGCCGACGCACTGGAACGCCTGGGTTACGGTGTCGCCGAACGCCAGAAACTGGCGCCCGGCCTGATTGACGTCAGCCTCAATGCTTACGGTTGGAGCGGCCCGTGGCAGAACCGCCGCGGCTTCGACAGCCTGGTGCAAATGAGCAGCGGGATCGCCGACGCCGGCCTGCAGTGGAAGCGCGCGGACAAACCGACGCCATTACCCTTGCAAGCGCTCGATCACGCCACCGGGTATTTGATGGCGGCCAGTGCGATTCGATTGTTGGGGCGTAGTGGATCGGCGCGGTTGTCGTTGGCGCGTACGGCGAAGTTGCTGATTGAAAATGGTGCGGGAACAGATGAGCCGTTGCGGGCGGAGGATGACAACGATCAAGGACTGTTGATTGAGCAGACGCCTTGGGGACCGGCGCATCGGTTGCAGGTGCCGCTGAAGATTACGGGGACGCCGTTGCAGTGGACACTTGCTGCTGGAGAATTAGGTTCACATCGCGCGCAGTGGTGGTGACTGCCGGATGGCTATCGTCGGAACGCCGCCCGGACCAAGCTCGCTCCCACAGGTGACTGACAAAAAACCCAGCATCGTCGGCCACGGCCCCCCCCTTGGATAAGCTATCAATAAAAGAAACTCCGAGGGCAGGCCTGAGGTCTGCCCTGATTCAATGCCTTTTTGAAGGAGAGACGCTAAATGGCAACGTTCGAGCCCGGTCACCTGCACATCGAGCGCCACGCGCTGAACAAGGAAGATTACAGTTTCAGCCTGAGCATCGACTATGAAGTCAGCCAGGACCCCAAGGAAGGTCAAGGCATGCTCTTCAAGATGCATGGTTCGGTCGAGGGTAAGGACCTGAAGGAAGAGTTTTTCTTGCCCAAGGATCAGGCGTTCGACTTCGCCCGACATGCCACGCGCATCGCGCAAAAATACGGCTTGCCCAAGGAAGCCAGCATCGTTTCGATTCACAAGCAATATGACGAGATGTTTGAAGATGTGCGCGAGCAACTCCACGTCAAATCCGGCGACCCGGTCAAACCCGAGCATCTGGAATAACGCTTGGAAGATCAACAGATCGCAGCCTTCGGCAGCTCATACGCCGAACGCATCCCCCTGTAGGAGCTGTCGAAGGCTGCGATCTTTTCAAGCCATCCCCATTGCCGATTTCACCTCCCACCCTCCTCCAAGGCATACTTGCCACCCTCCGCACTCCAGAACCCAACAACGCCCCATGCGTATCCACGTCAGCTTCATCGACCGCGTCGGCATTACCCAGGAAGTCCTGGCCTTGCTCGGTGGGCGCAATCTCAATCTGGATGCGGTGGAAATGGTCCCGCCCAACGTCTACATCGACGCCCCGACCCTGAGCCCGGAAGTCCTCGAAGAACTACGCGATGCGTTGTTCAGCGTGCGCGGTGTGCAAGCGGTGACGGTGGTCGACATTCTTCCCGGTCAGCGTCGGCACCTGCAGCTTGATGCGTTGCTCGCGGCCATGACCGACCCGGTCCTGGCGCTGGACAGTGCCGGTAAGGTGCTGCTGGCCAACCCGGCACTGATCGCCTTGTACGGTCGCGAGCCTGACGGCGAAAGCATCGCCGACCTGTTCGCCGACCCGACACTGCTCGAAGCCCTGCTGGAAAACGGCTTCCGCCTGCCGCTGCGGGAAGTCACCGTCAACGGTCAGACATTGCTGCTGGACGCCACACCGATTACCGACGCCGGCGCCCTGCTGACCCTGTATCAACCCAACCGTATCGGCGAACGCCTGTCGGCGCTGCACCACGACCATGCCGAAGGTTTCGATGCACTGCTCGGCGAATCTCCGGCGATTCGGACCCTCAAGGCCCGCGCCCAGCGCGTTGCGGCGCTTGATGCGCCGTTGCTGATCCAGGGCGAAACCGGCACCGGCAAAGAACTGGTGGCGCGTGCCTGCCACGCCATCAGCGCCCGGCACAGTTCGCCATTTTTGGCACTGAACTGTGCAGCATTGCCGGAGAACCTCGCCGAGAGCGAACTGTTCGGCTACGCCCCCGGCGCCTTTACCGGCGCGCAACGAGGCGGCAAGCCAGGGCTGATGGAACTGGCCAACCAGGGCACGGTGTTTCTCGATGAGATTGGCGAGATGTCGCCGTACTTGCAGGCCAAGTTGCTGCGTTTCTTGAACGACGGCAGCTTCCGCCGGGTGGGCGGGGATCGTGAGGTAAAGGTCAATGTGCGTATCCTCAGTGCCACGCACCGCGACCTGGAAAAAATGGTCAGCGAAGGTTCGTTCCGCGAAGATTTGTTCTATCGCCTCAACGTCCTGAACGTCGAAGTCCCGCCCCTGCGCGAACGTGGCCAGGACATCCTGCTGCTGGCCCGTTACTTCATGCAGCAGGCCTGCGCGCAGATCCAGCGTCCGGTCTGCCGCCTGGCGCCCGGCACCTATCCGGCACTGCTGGGCAATCGCTGGCCGGGCAATGTGCGGCAATTGCAGAACGTGATCTTCCGCGCCGCTGCGATTTGCGAAAGCAGCCTGGTGGACATTGGCGACCTCGATATCGCCGGAACCTCTGTGGCGCGTCAGAGTGACAGCGATGTCGATAGCCTCGAACAGGCGATGGAAGAGTTCGAGAAGACCCTGCTGGAAAAACTCTACGTCAGCTACCCCTCGACCCGCCAACTGGCCAGCCGCCTGCAAACCTCCCACACCGCCATCGCCCATCGATTGCGCAAGTACGGCATTCCCAGCAAGCCGTAAGCCTGACAATTCAATCTCTCTACCAACACAAAACCACTGTAGGAGTGAGCCTGCTCGCGATAGCGATATGTCAATCGCTGCATGTATTGACTGATACACCGCTATCGCGAGCAGGCTCACTCCTACAGGTTTTGTGTCCGGCTTGAAATCTGTTCAAAAACGACCTCCATCTGTACTGAAAGCGCTACAGCGGAACGATATCGATACACCCTCTTCCGATCACCGCTGTGCAAGGCTTTGATCCACTTAGGCTTTTTTCTCCACCTTGTGCTGTAGCGATTTCGCTACAGCCAGTAAATCGCCGCACCTCGAACAAACAGATAAGTTATTGATTTTTAACAATAAAAAAACATTGGCCGCGATTTTGCTTAGTAACCACCCATAAAGCAGGGCTTTGCCCAGTAATCAATCGCGTCCACCAGACGAGTCTGGCCCCCTTAGGAGTTTCCATGAGCGAGTTGCGTTTTACTGAAGATCACGAATGGCTGCGTACTGAAGCTGACGGCAGCGTCACAGTCGGCATCACCGCTTTCGCACAGAACGCCTTGGGCGACGTGGTTTTCGTACAACTGCCTGAGCTGCAGTCCTACGACAAAGGCGCTGAAGCCGCCACCGTGGAATCGGTCAAAGCCGCCAGCGGCGTGTACATGCCGCTGGACGGAGAAGTGCTGGAAGTGAACCCGGCGCTGGACAGCAGCCCTGAACTGGTCAACGAAGACCCGCTTGGCGAAGGCTGGTTCTTCCGCTTCCAGCCAACCGATGCATCGGCTGTCGCCAAACTGCTGGATCAAGACGCTTACGACCGTCTGATCAAAGCCAACGCCGAAGCCTGAGGAGCGCTGACATGACACAAGTAAGCCTGACCACCGCCAACGAATTCATCGCCCGCCACATCGGCCCGCGTGCCGGTGATGAGCAAGCCATGCTCAACAGCCTGGGCTTCGACTCGCTGGAAGCCCTGAGCGCCAGCGTCATCCCCGACAGCATCAAGGGCACCAGCGTCCTCGGCCTCGAAGACGGCCTGAGCGAAGCCGATGCCCTGGCCTTGATCAAGTCCATCGCCGGCAAAAACCAGCTGTTCAAGACCTACATCGGCCAGGGCTACTACGGCACCCACACGCCGTCGCCGATCCTGCGCAACCTGCTGGAAAACCCGGCCTGGTACACCGCTTACACCCCGTACCAGCCGGAAATTTCCCAGGGTCGTCTCGAAGCGCTGCTGAACTTCCAGACCCTGATCAGCGACCTGACCGGCCTGCCGATCGCCAACGCCTCGCTGCTGGACGAAGCCACCGCCGCCGCCGAAGCCATGACCTTCTGCAAACGCCTGAGCAAGAACAAGGGCAGCCACGCCTTCTTCGCCTCCGTGCATTGCCACCCGCAAACCCTCGATGTGCTGCGCACCCGGGCCGAGCCATTGGGCATCGACGTGGTGGTCGGCGACGAGCAAACACTGACTGACGTGACGCCGTTCTTCGGCGCCCTGCTGCAATACCCGGCGAGCAACGGGGATGTGGTTGATTACCGCGCCTTGACCGAACGCTTCCACGCCGCCAACGCATTGGTGGCGGTCGCCGCCGACCTGCTGGCGCTGACCGTGCTGACCCCGCCGGGCGAATTCGGTGCCGACGTGGCCATCGGCAGCGCACAACGCTTCGGCGTGCCGCTGGGCTTCGGTGGCCCGCACGCGGCGTATTTCTCCACTAAGGATGCGTTCAAGCGCGACATGCCGGGCCGTCTGGTCGGTGTCTCCGTCGACCGTTTCGGCAAGCCGGCGCTGCGCCTGGCGATGCAGACCCGCGAGCAACACATCCGCCGCGAGAAGGCCACCAGCAACATCTGCACCGCGCAAGTGCTGCTGGCCAACATCGCCAGCATGTACGCCGTGTACCACGGCCCGAAAGGCCTGACCCAGATCGCCAATCGCGTGCATCACCTGACCGCG
>NZ_LACH01000060.1:1676-10530 GCF_000968015.1 Pseudomonas fluorescens | reverse complement strand
ACTCGACAGCTCCTACAGGGAGTGTTGTATGGAGGTCAACGGAAATCCCGGCTGCGTACGCTGATGCCGTCGAGCAATGGGCTCAGGTCGCTCAACCGTCCGGCAATCAAATGCCGCACTTCGCCTTCCTTCTCCCAGCGCCCGTCGACTTTGAGCAATTGCGAGCCGACCAACACCTGGCGCTGCCGATCGGCCAGGTCGCGCCAGACAATGACGTTGACGTTGCCGAACTCATCTTCAAGGGTGACAAAGGTCACACCACTGGCAGTGCCCGGACGTTGTCGACCGGTCACCAGCCCGGCGACGCTGACCGGTCGCCCATGCTCGATATCCAGCAGCTCCTTCGAACTGCGGCAGCGCCGGGCTTTCAATTCCCCCCGCAATAGAGCCAGCGGATGCGGGCCGAGCGTGGTGCCGACGCTGTTGTAATCGGCTAGCAGGTCCTCGCCCACGGTGGGTTTGGGCAAACACACCACACCCTCCTCCTGACTCGGCAGACCGGCAAACAAGCCGAGCTGTTTCTGCACACCCGCCACTTCCCAGCGAGCCCGATGACGGTCACCCGCCAAGCCACGCAGCGCACCGGCATCGGCCAGTTGTTCCTGGGCGCGGGCGTCGAGTCGCGCCCGTTCGCCGAGGTCGGCAATGTCGATAAACGCCCCCTTCGACCGTGCGGCTTCGATGCGCCGAGCATCGTCCTCGCGAAAGCCCTTGATCATCCGCAACCCCATGCGAATCGCCGGCTGGGCACCGGTGATCGGTTCGAGGCTGCAATCCCAGTCACTGGCGCGCACGTCCACCGGGCGAATCTGCAAATGATGCCGGCGCGCGTCCTGCAGAATCTGGTCCGGGCTGTAGAAACCCATGGGCCAGCTGTTGATCAGCGCACAGGCGAAGGCCGCCGGTTCGTGGCATTTCAACCAGCAACTGGCGTAGGTCAGCAAGGCGAAACTGGCGGCGTGGGACTCGGGAAAACCATAACTGCCGAAGCCTTTGATCTGCTCGAAGATCTGCGCGGCAAACTCGGCCGTGTAACCGTTTTTCTTCATCCCGGCGGCCAGGCGATCCTTGTGTGGTTCCAGCCCGCCGTGGCGTTTCCAGGCGGCCATGGAGCGGCGCAACTGATCGGCCTCGCCGGGGCTGTAGTCGGCGGCGACGATCGCAATCTGCATCACTTGTTCCTGGAACAACGGCACGCCCAGGGTGCGCTTGAGCACGGTTTCCAGTGCCGGGGACGGATAGATCTCCGGTTCTTCCTTGTTTCGGCGGCGCAGATACGGATGCACCATCCCGCCCTGAATCGGCCCCGGACGGACGATTGCCACCTCGATCACCAGGTCATAGAAGGTCCGGGGTTTGAGCCTCGGCAACATCGACATCTGCGCCCGGGACTCGATCTGAAACACGCCAATGGTGTCGGCACGGCCAATCATGTCGTAGGTTTGCGAGTCTTCGGACGGGATCGTCGCCAGGCTCAGGTCCCGATAGCGATGACGGCGCAACAGATCGAAACAGCGGCGGATCGCACTGAGCATGCCCAATGCCAGGATATCCACCTTGAGCAGCCCGACGGCATCGAGGTCGTCCTTGTCCCACTGGATGATGGTGCGCTCAGCCATGGCGGCGTTTTCCACCGGGACCAGGCTGTCCAGAGGCTGCTCGGAAATCACGAAACCGCCGGGGTGCTGGGACAGGTGTCGGGGAAAACCAATCAGTTGCCCCGTCAGGCTCAGCACCCGGCGCAGCACCGGGCTCTCGGGATCGAACCCGCCTTCAAGCAGGCGTTCCACAGGCGGTGTTTCATCACTCCAGTGGCCGCAGCAATCGGCCAGGGCGTTGATCTGATCCGGCGGCAAACCCAAGGCCTTGGCCACATCACGCACCGCGCCGGCCGCGTGATACGAGCTGACCACCGCCGTCAGCGCCGCGCGGGTCCGGCCATAACGCTGGAACACATACTGCAGGACTTCTTCGCGACGTTCGTGTTCGAAATCGACGTCGATGTCCGGCGGTTCATTGCGTTCCTTGGAGAGAAAGCGCTCGAACAACAGCGTGGTGCGATCCGGATCGATTTCGGTGATGCCCAAGGCAAAACACACCGCCGAGTTGGCCGCCGAACCACGGCCCTGACACAGGATTTTTTGCTCACGGGCGAATCGCACAATGTCGTGAACCGTCAGGAAATAGCTTTCGTAGCCCAGCTCGGCAATCAGCTCCAACTCCTTGTCGATCTGCGTCAGCACTTGGGCCTGCGGGCCTTTTGGCCAGCGCCACGCGATGCCCTTCTCGGTCAAATGTCGCAGCCAGGACGTGGCGGTCTGGCCTTCTGGCACCAACTCCCGGGGATATTGATAACGCAACTGCCCGAGATCAAAAGTGCAGCGCCGGGCGATGTTCAGCGTTTCGTCGAGCAGTGTTTGCGGATAGATCGATTGCAGCGCATCGAGACTGCGTAAATGCCGCTCGCCATTGGGATGAAGACGCAGCCCGGCCTCCGCCACCGGCACGTGATGACGGATCGCGGTCATGGTGTCCTGCAAGGCGCGCCGCCCACGAGCGTGCATGTGCACATCGCCGCTGGCCACTGCCGGAATCCGCAGTTCGCCCGCCAGGGCCAGCAGCGCAGTCAGTCGTCGGGTATCGTCCTGGCCGCGATGCAGCTGAACGGTCAGCCACAGGCGTTCGGCGAAGGTCTGTTTCAGCCAGTAGCCCTGTTCGAAGTCATCGACCGCGTCCGGCACCCACAACGCCAACAGCCCCGGCAAAGGTTCGCTGAAGTCTTCCCGCAACACTTGATACTGGCCTTTCTGCGTGCGGCGCCGGGCTCGGGTAATCAGTCGGCACAGGGTCTGGTAACCCTCGAGGTTTTCCACCAGCAACACCAGTTTCGGACCGTTCTCGATGCGCACTTCGCTGCCGATAATCAGCGGCATCTCCACGGATTTGGCCGCTTGCCAGGCGCGGACGATACCGGCCAGGGTGCATTCGTCGGTGATCGCCAAGGCCTGGTAGCCCTGTTTTTTCGCCCGCTGAAACAGTTCGAGGGCACTGGAAGCACCACGCTGGAAACTGAAGTTCGACAGGCAGTGCAACTCGGCATAATCGATGCTCATGCGAACCAGCCTTGCAGCCACAACGGGCCGTCCTCACCGACCGCACGATAGGCCCAGCCCTGCTGGCCGGAACGGGTTTCGATCAGGAAATAATCGCGACGTACATCGGCGCCGTCCCACCAACCGGACTCGATGCGTTCCGGCCCCATCAGGATGCGCGTCGAACCTTCGTGTACCGCCAGCGGCTCAGTCAGCAGCCAGCCCGGACGTTGCACGCCAGGCAGCCCTGCACAGCGCTGACTGTCGACAGCGGCCTGCCACGCGCATTCCGGCCGGTGATCGGCCTGGAACCGCAAGCCCTGCACCGCGTCATCCCCCAACCGCGCGCGCAAGCGTTCGCGCAGTTGCTCCCAGGGCAAGGACTGCTGCGGGCGGTCGTCGAACAGTTCCTGGCGCTGGGGAACGAAGGCCGGCAAGTCTTCGGCGCGCAGGCGAAAACCGCGCACCGGGGCCTCGACCTGGACGTGCTCCAACCGGCCCCGGGCCAGTTCAAAGAGCATCGCCGGGTCACGTTCGGCGCTGAGCAGGCCGACCTTGATGACGGTGTCCGGCAACCCGGCGTGTTCCAGGTGCAGGTCGAAACGCTGCACGCCGCTGTCCCGACCGCAAAGAAACGCCGACAGGTCGCCGGTCAATCGGCGTAACGGAAACAGCAGCGCCTGATGGGACTGCACGTCGAAGTTGAGCTCGATGCGCACATCGAAGCGGTCCGGCGGCAGGTAGAACGCCAGCGCCAGCCGCCGTAACCCGAGCAAGGCGTCCAGATGCTTGAGCACCTGGGCCTCGAAACGCCGGGCCAGGCTATGGCGAGGCAACGCCTGAACCTGACTCAAAGTGCGCAGCCCCATGCGCGACAACGCGGTGGCAACGCTGGTTTCCAGCCCGATCCGGTCGATGGGCAACTGCCCAAGATGATGTTGCAAGGCTTGATCGTCAGGCACCACCAGACCGTCATACGCGTTGGCCAGCACCCGTGCGGCCACCGGGTTGGGCGCGGCAACAATCCGATGGCGAAACCCCAGCTCGCCGAGCTCGGTCCGCAACCGCGCCTCGAATTGCGGCCAGGCGCCGAACAATCCCAGGCTGGACTCGATTTCAAACACCACCGCACGCGGGTAATGCACGCTGACTTGTGAACTGAATCGATAAGCCCAGGCGGCCAGAAACTGCTGCCAGTGCTCGATCTCGGCAGCGTCGTATTCAGCCGTGACAAACCCTTTGCTCAAGGCCTGGGCGGCGGTCATCGACTGGCCCGGACGCAAGCCCAACACCCGGGCCGAAGCGTTGACCGCTTGCAACACCCGACGCTGGGCCGGGCCGGTCAGCAGCGCCAGCGGCTCATCGGGATCGGCGCGCTGACGCAGTACCGCGTCCAGCGCCAATTGCGGGAAGAGAATGCACACCCAGCGCATGGCAACCTCAATGCCCCACAGGGAAGGCAATCGGCGCCGAACGCGCCAACCCACCCCGGCACTTGAGCACGCGCAATTGCGCAGGTTTGGCATCGATGGCGATACGCAGCGCCGCGGGCGAAGGGTTGATCGCTTCATTGATCGAGCGATAGGCAAACGCCAGGGTCGAGCCGGTTTCCGCCGCCACCTGCAAGCGCCGCAACGCCCGGTCATCGGCCTTGTGCGGCCAGCACAACACCGCGCCGCAACTGCCCGAACGCAGGCATTGTTCCGCTGCCCACAAGGCATCGCGCTCGCTGGCCTGGATGATCGACAACTGACGCAGATCGACCCCGGCATTCTGCCAGGCCTGGGGGTATGGCACGTAAGGCGGCGCCACCAGCACGATGCGCTCGCCCGCGGCGGACAACCGCGCCAGCGCTGGCCACACCAGTTGCAGCTCGCCGACACCCTGCCCGGCCAAAAGGATTTCGGTCAGCGCCGCTTCCGGCCAGCCACCCGTAGGCAACGCTGCATCCAGCGCGGCATGCCCGGTGGGTTGCGGGCTGACGGCCGGTGGCGCAGGCCGGCCCTTCCAGACCTGGCCGCCATTGAACAGCGTATCCAGCGCAACGACGGCGCCCATCACCCTTGCCTCACCAGACCGCAGAACACCCCTTCGATGGCCAGGTCCTGATCGGCTTCGACGATGATCGGCTTATAGGCCGGATTGCGTGGCAGCAATCGGACAACCTCGCCGACCCGTTCGAAACGTTTGATGGTGACTTCCCCGTCGAGTCGCGCGACGACGATCTGGCCGTTGACCGCCTCGGGATTGCGGTGCACGCCCACCAGGTCACCGTCGAGAATGCCGTCCTCGATCATCGAGTCACCCTGGACCCGCAGCATGTAATCCGGCACCCGCGAGAAGATCGACGGGTCGAGCAGCAAGCGGCTGTGAACCTCGGCATCGGCACCGATCGGCGCACCCGCCGCCACCCGGCCGAGTACCGGAATGTCCAGCAACTCGGGCCGCGCCGGTTGCCCGAGCAAACGAATGCCCCGGGCCTGATGCGCATTGACCTCGATGAAACCGGCCTCGGTCAGCGCCAGCACATGCTTGCGTGCCACGCTACGGGAGGCGAAACCGAACGCCTCGCTGATTTCAGCGAGGCTCGGGGACTGGCCATGCTCGGCGATTCGATCGCGGATAAAGGTCAGGATGGCGGTGCGGCGGGGAGTTAAAGTCGTCATGGAGTACATTTGTACTCTTTTGGCTTTTTTCTGGCAAGGACTTGTAGGAGCTGTGTAGGAGCTGTGTAGGAGCTGTCGAGTGAAACGAGGCTGCGATCTTTTGACTTTGCTTTTTAAAAACAAGATCAAAAGATCGCAGCCTCGTTTCACTCGACAGCTCCTACACAGCTTCTACAGGTTTCAGGTGAGTCCTGAGAGGTAAGGCCAAGGGAAGATGCCGCGTTCGTGGCCGTCGCTGAAAATCAGTTGCAGGCCATAGCCCTGGGAATTGAGTTCGACCACACGGATGCGCTCATCGACTTTCACCCTCAACCCTTGCAGGCGAAACGCCCGGCATTGCGAACACGGACATTGGCGGCGCAACTCAGCATGGTCCAACAACTGCTCACGCCCATCCGGCCAGTTCAACCGCAACTGCTGTTTGCTCTGGGAATTGCCAATCGCCACCGGGTTCATTGCAGCTGACTCAAGGCGATGCGCACGGCTTTGCGCACTTCCGGGTCGCCGTCATCCTGCGCGGCTTGCAAGGGTGCGATGGCGCCTCGGTCGTTCAACTCTCCGAGCGCCAGCGCAGCTTCCTTGCGCAAGTTGCTGATGCGGTGGCCGAGGGTTTCGATCAACGCTTCAAGGGCCGGGACGTAACGCAAACGACCGAGGCTGCGGGTGGCGCGCAGGCGCACTTGCCAGTACGCGTCGCTCAAGGCTTCGACCAAGGCCGGGCCGGCGTCGACGTGACCGACCTTGCCCAGCGTGGTGGCGGCTTCTTCGCGGACTTGCCAGGCCTCGTCCTGCAAGGCCTGGCGCAGCGCCGGCAACACGTGGGCGTCGGAGGCCAGGCCCAGGGCACCGGTGGCGGCGCGGCGGACTTCGGTGTCCGGGTCGTCACTGGCCAATCGAGCAAGCGCCGGCAAGGCATCGAGCTGCTTGAGCCAGCCGAGTACGCCGACGGCTTCGCGGCGGACGCTGGCGTCTTCGTCGGTCAATGCCTCTAAAGCGGCAGCGGCGGCATCGGGGAAGCGCAACTCACGCAATGCCCGGAAAGCGGCGATGCGCACGTTGATGTCGACATGCCCGGCCCACGGCAGAATCACCCTGCCCGCCGCCTCGGTCTTGAGCAAGCTAAGGCTTTGCGCGGCAGCAGCTTGCACGGCGTTGGAAGGGTCGGTCAGGGCCTGGCACAGCGCTTCAACCACCGGTTCGTCCTCCCAGGCTTCGAGCAATCGCGCGGCTTCGGCGCGGACTTCTTCGGTCGGGTCTTGCGCCAGTCGATTGACCAGCCAAAGCAAACCGTCCGGCTCTTCGAGGTCGGCCAGTTCGATCAGGGCAATTCTGCGCACGCCGGGATCTTCATCCGTCAGGCGTGGTTGCAGAGCGAGAATGTCGTCGTTATCGGTTACATCGAATAGAGAGGTCATAGGGCAAATCGCGGCAGTTTGTTTTCAAGGGGAAGTCCGAGAGGGTTCAGGCGTGGTAACTGCCGACCGTCTTCGTGACGCAGCAACTCGAGGCAATGACGCTTCAAGCGGGAGAACTCATGGCTGGTGACCAGTTCGGTGGTGCGTGGCCGTGGGAAATCGAGGCGCAGGTCTTCGATGATCCGGCCCGGGCGCGAACTCATGACCAGCAGCCGATCGGCGAGGAACAGCGCTTCATCGATGTCATGGGTGACGAACACCACGGTGGTGCGAATTCGCGTCCAGATGTCCAGCAGCAGCTCCTGCATGTTCAACCGGGTCAGCGCGTCCAGGGCGCCGAAGGGTTCGTCCATCAGCAACAGGCGCGGGCGATTGATCAGCACCCGGGCGATTTCTACCCGTTGCTGCATGCCGCCGGAGAGTTGGTCAGGCCAGCGCTCGGCAAACCCTTCGAGGCCCACCAGAGCAAGGATTTCGTCGGCTGCCTGGTGACGTTCGGCTTTGCCGATGCCACGCATTTTCAGGCCGAAAGCAACGTTGTCGCGCACGGTGCGCCAAGGGAACAGCGTGTGATGCTGGAACACCATGCCGCGCTGCGGGGACGGGCCCGAGACTGGCGCACCGTCGACTTTCAGGGTGCCGGTTCGCGGTTGCAGATGACCGGCCAGCGCGCCGAGCAAGGTCGATTTTCCGCAACCGGACGGCCCGAGAATGCACACGAATTGCCCCGGTTCGATCTGGCAATCCAGACCTTGCACGGCTTCGAAGGCTTGCTTGTCTTCGCCGAGGACGATGGACAGTTGGCGGATGTCGATCCGCCCTTCAGGGGTTTGCATCACGCTCATCAGGCTTTTCCTCGTGGTCGGTGCCAGGGCGTGAACAGCCCGCCCAGACGTTTGATCAGCAGGCTGCTGCCCATCCCCAGTACGCCGATCAGCAACATGCCGACCACGATGTCGGCGTAGTTCTGGATGGTGTAGGACTCCCAGGTGTAATAGCCGATGCCGTATTGGCCGGAGATCATTTCGGCGGTCACCAGGCAGAACCATGAGGTGCCCATGCCGATGGCGAGGCCGGTGATGATGCTTGGCGCAGCGCCGGGCAGGATCACCTCCAGCAGAATCGCCCGGCGCCCTGCCCCGAGGCTTTTCGCCGAGGCGATCAGCCGTGGATCGACGCCTTCGACGCCATGCACGGTGTTGAGCAGAATCGGGAACAGCGCGCCGGTAAAGGTGATGAAAACCATCGACAGCTCTGACGAGGGGAACATAAGGATCGCCAGCGGAATCCACGCCACGGCGGGGATCGGGCGCAGGACTTCCAGCGGTGGCAGCAGCAGGTCTTCAGCCCATTTCGAGCGGCCGATGGCCAGGCCCAACGCGATGCCGATGATCAGTGCCGCGAGGTAACCGGCGAAGACCCGGCTGAGGCTGCTGCCGAGGTGTTGCGCGAGCTTGCCGGAGTCGCCGAGGCCGAGGGCGGCCTGGATGACCGCCAGTGGCGTCGGGACGTTGGTGAAGGTGACCAGGCCGAGGTTCCAGTGGTGACTGGCGGCGAGTTGCCAGAATAGGAGGCAGAGCAGCAAGGAGGCTGCTCGGGGGATCCAGCGGGTTAGTGATTTGGGCATGTCAGGTTCCGGTTGTAGATGGTGTCGGACAGGAGAACCACCCCCCCCCCCCCC
>NZ_LACH01000060.1:0-1599 GCF_000968015.1 Pseudomonas fluorescens | reverse complement strand
GAGGGGTGGCTTTTGACTCCTCCCACAACTCAGCGGCTGGCAACGGCCTGGGTGGTGGCGTCGGTGAAGTCGAAGACTTTCCCGCCCTGGGCCGTGGCAAATTGTTGGGCCTGGCCTTTGAGCAGAAACGCACTCAGCCGCCCTTTCGCATCACTGGCAAACCACGCCTGATCCGCCAGCAACTTGATCCCGCTGTCACTCGCCTGGGCATACACCGCGCGGATGTTTTTGCCTTCCTGCTTCAGGCTGGCCAACGCAGTGAACGCTGATTCTGCCGAGACGTACTGCCGAACCTTCGGCTCACCCCGCACCCAGATCTCCGCCACATGGCTGAAATCGGTGATGGCTTTGCCGCTCGACGCATCCACCGCTTTAAGCGGCGTCTGCCCGTAGTTGGCCAGTTGCGCGGTGTAATCCAGCTTCGAGGCCTTGAACGCGGCGCGGATGTATTGGTCGTCGATGAAGGTATTGAGGTCCAACCCGCGATCCGCCTTCTTCAACAGCTTGAGGGTATCGATAGCGGTCCCGACGGCCTGACGGTATTCCGGCTTCCAGCTCAGGTCGCGCGTTTGCACGCCCAGTGGACCGTGGAACAGGTAATTGACCTCGGCATCGACGCCGGTGACCTTGGCGATCAACTCGCTGTACTTCTCCGGCTCAGCCGCGAGCAACTGGTTGGCTTCAATGCTTGCGCGCAGGTAAGCCACAACGATTTCCGGGTACTTCTTCGCATAGGCCTGATCCACCAGCGCACCGTGGAAGGTCGGCGCATTGGCCTGGGCGCCGTCGTAAATCTTGCGAGCGAAACCGCGGCTGGGGAACAGTTCGGCGAACGGCACGAAGTCGGCGTGGGCATCGATCTTCCCGGCCTGCAAGGCCGAGCCGGCGACTTCCGGCGGCTGGGCGATGATGTTCACGTCTTTCAGCGGATCCCAGCCTTGGGCAGCCACGGCCCGCAGCAACATGCCGTGCGCTGTCGAGGCGAACGGCACGGAAATGGTCTTGCCCTTGAGCTCGGCCAGCGACTGCACGCTCGAGGCACTCGGCACCACGATGCCGTTGCCGCTGCCCTTGATGCTGCCCGACAGCACGCTGATAAACAGGCTGTGCTTGCCCGCGGTTTCGAACGCCACACCGTTGAACGAACCGGGGAAATCGGCCATGGCGCCGAAGTCGAGTTTGCCGGCGACCATCTCATTGGTCAGGGGCGCGCCGCTGGTGAAGTTCTTCCACTCCACCTCGTACTTGGCGTCTTTGTAGGGGCCGTCGTGGGGCAGGTATTTATCCAGCAGGCCCAGTTCGCGAATCAACAGACCGCCGGCGGCGCAGTTGATCGTGGTGTCCTGGGTGCCGATGGCAATGCGGATGGTTTCAGCCGAGGCCGACAAGGTGAATGACGCCAGTACCAGACCGGCAAACGCTGCACGCAGCAATATTGGTAAAGACATGGGTGAATCCCCTCGAATCATTTATTGGATATTCGTCTCCGCCACGATCAGGGCGCGGTGGGAAACGAGGGGTGTTTGAATCAGGCGTCCGGTGTTGCCGGGTAGCCTTTTGGGGTTGTCACAAAACCAATGTAGGAGTGAGCCGGCTCCG
>NZ_LACH01000006.1 GCF_000968015.1 Pseudomonas fluorescens | reverse complement strand
TGTGTTTTCACACAGTCTGCCTAAGGCTGCCTTTTGTTCATCCGGGAAATCGGATCAGGACAAGAACCCACCATCCACATTCAACGAAACCCCGGTTGTGTAACTCGACGCATCACTGGCCAGATACAACACCGCTCCCGCCATCTCACTCGGATCCGCCACACGCTTGAGTGGAATCTGCTGCAATGCGGTGTTCAAAATAGCCTCGTTTTTCACCAGCGCCGAAGCAAACTTGGTGTCGGTCAGACCTGGCAGCAGCGCGTTGCAACGGATGCCGAACTGTGCGCATTCCTTGGCGAACACTTTGGTCATGTTGATGACCGCCGCTTTGGTCACCGAGTAGATACCCTGGAAGATCCCCGGCGAGATGCCGTTGATCGAGGCGACGTTGATGATGCTGCCGCCGCCGTTTTCGCGCATCAGCTTGCCGGCTTCCACCGACATGAAGAAGTAGCCGCGGATGTTCACGTCGACAGTTTTCTGGAAAGCGCTGAGGTCGGTGTCCAGTACGTTGCAGAACTGCGGGTTGGTCGCCGCGTTGTTGACCAGGATGTCCAGGCGCCCGAACTGTTCGCGAATGCCGGCGAAGACCTGGCTGATCTGTTCCATTTCACCGATGTGACAAGCCACGGCAGTAGCTTTGCCGCCAGCGGCGATGATCGCGTCTGCCACGTGCTGGCAGCCGTCGAGTTTGCGGCTCGAAACGATGACGTGGGCGCCTTGCTGGGCCAGCAGTTTGGCGATGGCTTCACCGATGCCGCGGCTGGCGCCGGATACGAATGCGATTTTGCCGTCGAGGTCGAACAACTGAGTCTTGGACATGGGATTCTCTTATAAAAAGTCTTGTTATTGGGGCCCGTGGCGTAATCAGAGGCTGGATTTCTGGATGACTTGCAGGCTCATGTGCTCCAGCAGTTTGTTCATGTGAATGAACTGTGCGAAGCGTTTGTCCTGGGTCTGACCATGGAAGAAGCGGTAGTAGATCTGCTGCACGATGCCGGCCAAGCGGAACAGGCCGTAGGTGTAGTAAAAGTCGAAGTTGTCGATCTGGATGCCGGAGCGCTCGGCGTAGTAATCGACAAACTCGCGGCGGGTCAGCATGCCCGGGGCGTGGCTCGGTTGGCGGCGCATCATTTGCACCGGAGCCGGGTCGGCGGCTTCGATCCAGTAGGCGAGGGTGTTGCCCAGGTCCATCAGCGGGTCGCCGAGGGTGGTCAGTTCCCAGTCGAGCACGCCGATGATGTCCATCGGGTTGTTCGGGTCAAGGATCACGTTGTCGAAGCGGTAGTCGTTGTGGACGATGCTGGAGGTCGGGTGATCGGCCGGCATCTTGTCGTTGAGCCAGGCTTTGACCGCTTCCCACTTCGGCGCGTCCGGTGTCAGTGCTTTCTCGTAGCGATCGCTCCAGCCTTTGATCTGCCGCGCGACATAGCCTTCGGGTTTGCCGAGGTCGCCCAAGCCATAGGCGTTGTAGTCGACCCGGTGCAGTTCAACGAATTTGTCGATGAAACTCTTGCACAGCGTTTCGGTTTTCGCCGAATCCAGACCCAGTTCCGGCGGCAGTTCGGAGCGCAGGATGATCCCTTTGACCCGTTCCATCACGTAGAACTCGGCGCCGATCACCGATTCATCGGTGCAGTGCACGTAGGCTTTCGGGCAGTACGGGAAACCATCACGTAGCTGATTGAGGATGCGAAATTCGCGGCCCATGTCGTGGGCGGACTTGGCTTTGTGCCCAAAGGGCGGGCGACGGAGGACGAACTCTTGTTCGGGGTATTCCAGCAAGTAAGTGAGGTTCGACGCACCGCCTGGAAACTGGCTGATCTGCGGCAGACCACTCAGGCCCGGAATGTGGGCCTTGAGGTACGGATCGATCAGGCTGGCATCGAGTTCTTCGCCGGTGCGGATACGGGTGGACTGGTCAGTAAGCGCCATGCTTATCCCTTCTGCTTATTCTGGAGGCCTGAGACTATTGGCTAATCTAATGCGCACATCCGACACCCACAACCACGAAACGCCCTTATAGGCGAGCGTGTTGCCGGGCAATCATTGTTTTTGATACACCTGTTTGAATGGTGGTCAGATCATACTCGTCGACGATGGCAGGGCAATCGGGGTCAATACCGGATTGCCGGTGAAGAACGCCACCAGATTGCGACCTACCAACTCCACGGTGCCTTGAGTGGCTTCCGGGGACAAACCGGCGACATGCGGGGTGAGGATCACATTGGCCAACGTCTTGAAGGCATTGGGTACTTGGGGTTCTGTGTCGAAGACATCCAGCGCAGCACCGGCAATCCTGCGCTGCTCAAGCGAGCTGATCAGGTCTGCGGTGGCGATCACACTGGCTCGGGCGATGTTGACGATGAACCCGTTTGGGCCCAGGGCGTCGAGTACCTGTCGGTTGATCAGGTGTTTGGTGCCCAGGCCGCCGGGGGTGGCGACGACCAAAAAGTCTGATTCCCGTGCCAACTCGGTGGGCGTCGAGCGGAAGCTGTACGGCACATCGCTGCGATGCTGGCGGTTGTGGTAACTGACCGTCATGTCGAAGCCGTGGGCGGCGCGTTTGGCGATGGCCATTCCGACCGCACCGAGCCCCAGGATGCCCAAGTGCTTGCCCGCCAGGGAAGGGCGCATGATTTTCGGCCACTCACCCCGGCGCACGGCGGCGTCGCAACGGGGAATGTCACGTACCAGAGACAGCAGCATTGCCATGGCATGGTCGGCGACTGAAGAGGCATTGACTCCGGCGCCATTGGTGACCGTAATGCCCCGGTTGGCGGCGGCTTGCAGGTCGACGTGTTCGTAGCCGGCGCCGATCACGCAGATGATCTTGAGATTGGGCAGGGCGGCGATTTCGTCGGCATACAGGCCCAATGGGCCGCGGGTCAGCACCGCATCGATCTGCGCGCCATGGCGTTTAATGGCATCGGCGCGCTCGGCAGGTGTGGGAGCCAGAATCAGGTGAAAACCCTGATGTTCTAGAATCGGCAGGTAGTCATTGATGGTTTCGACCAGTACCAGAACGGTTGCAGGCATGCTGGGCTCCTGTGGGCATCGGAAAGTCGGGGCTCGAAAGTTGCTTCAAAACGTTGCTTCAAATGGCTGATTCCGCAACGGTTTGGCATTTACCAAAGATAGCAGGCTTGTGGCTTTCGACCTCAGTGTAGGAGCGCTTACATATCCACGGTGTTCAACACCTTTGCGAATGCTCCGTTCAACGTCGCGTTATGGTGTTCGATGATCGACCGGGCCGGCAGCGCCGGTGTGTCCATGCAGGTATGCGCATCGGCCACGAGTATGGGTTTGAACCCCAGTTCGGCCGCCGCCCGGCAGGTGCTGTCGATGCAATATTGGGTTTTCATGCCGGCGATGAACACCTCATTGATCCCGCTAGCCCGCAGTTGCTCCGCCAGCGCAGTGGCGTAAAAGGCGTTGGGTCGGGTTTTGTCGAACAAGATGTCGATGCTGGCATCCAGATCCAGGGCGGGCAGTAACTGCCAGAGAGGGCTGCCGACTTCAATGGGCGAACCTTGAGGGCCGGTATGGCGCACCGCGAAGATCGGCACGTCGCGCTCCCTGGCCTGACGAATGAGTTGCTGGATGTTCGCCAGTACCCGTTCTCCGTCGTAGGGTTTTTCCGGGCCGTGGAACAGACCGACCTGCATATCGATGATCAACAGCGCTGATGACATGGGTGTTTCTCCTTGGGTGTCGTACGAAAAGTGCCGAACGGACGGGAGAAACGACAAGGCCCCGTCCATTGCTGGCGGGGCCTTGGGGTTCACTGCGCTGTGTTTATCTCAGCCAGCCACCACACGACCCGCCGGAAGCGGTCGTGGTGGTGCGGGTGAGGTTCAGCGCAGGAATATTCATGAGGTCGATCATGCTGTCGGCATCGGGGGTGTGTCAACGGCCGTTTCCGAGGTGAGGAACGTCCGGGCTGCGTCGAGAATTTCATCGGACAAGGCATCACCCCGGGTTGCGCGGGCCAGGGTCAGGGCGCCGACCATCAGCGAATAGTCCACCAACGCTTTTTGCCGATTGGTGTCGGGCTGATCCGCGCCCATCAGCGGTGCCAGCATTTGCAGCAATGCCTCCAGCCCTTGGGTGTAGGTTTGGTGCAATCCGCTTTCAGCGGTTTCATGACACATGTCGCCGGCAAACGCGGTCACCGGGCAGCTTTCGCCCGGATTATCGCGATTGGCCGCGGACAGGTAGGGCGCGATGATGCTTTCGCGAGCCGAGAGGTTGTCGTCGTTGTCTTCTATTTTCTGCTTCCAGCGTTCCATCGATTGGGTGAACGCCCGGCTGCACGCCTCTTGCGCCAGCGCTTCCTTGGATTCGAAGTGACCATAAAACCCGCCATGGGTGAGGCCGGCCGCGCCCATCACATCGACGACACTGATCCCGTGCAGTCCGCGTTCGCGAAACAGACGCGTGGCGGCCTTGACGATGATCTCGCGGTTGAGTTCGGCTTGTTTGCGGGAGACTCGGGGCATTGGCGACTCACAGGTATATAAAAGGCAGAAATCAGATGGCGTATTGAGCAATGCCGTTTCCAAACGACCAGTTCTCTTTCTTGACCTCCACCAGATTGATGAACACATCTTCCAGGCGCACCGCCAGTTCCGCGTTAAGGCTCTCGGCAATGGTTTTGTAGAGCAGTTTTTTCTGCTCGATGGTACGGCCTTCGCTCAGGGTGATCTGAATCACCACCAGATTGTCGGTGCGATTGATGCCCAGGTAGCCGGGATCAAAGATGAAATGCTGTTCATCGTGCTCGGCAAGAATCTGGAAGTTATCGTTCTCCGGCACGCCAATCGCGCTGTGCATGGCGGCGTAGATCAATTGCCCGACACGTTTGGCAAAAGTAGGGTCTTGATGCTTTTTGATGTCGACGCGAACGAGTGGCATGAGAGGGCTCCGAAATTAGGGTTGCCGGTCAGCAGTCGGGATCGAAATTACATGACGGCAATCCTTTATTGAATAGATTTTTTAAAACATCTATTTAATAAAGGGTGCCAATGGAGCTGATCCGCACAACCACTCCTCAGCTAAGTCTTTGCTTCTGCTCATTAATCCCGGACAATCGCGCCCCTGTTTCGGCCAGGGCGCTGCCTGTCGGATTTTTCCGACTCGTCCTGACCGGGTAGCAACTGACCGGAATGCGGAGATCCCACCGGATGAATGATCAGGCCAATAGCGTCGACGAACGCTATGTATCGGCGGCACCAGCGACGCTTGAAAGCTGGAATCGCCATGACACCACCTGGATGCTGGGCCTGTTTGGCACGGCCATCGGGGCCGGCACGCTGTTTTTGCCGATCAACGCGGGTCTGGGCGGCTTCTGGCCGTTGCTGGTCCTGGCGGTGCTGGCGTTCCCTATGACGTTTTACGCACACCGTGGCCTGACACGCTTTGTGTTGTCCGGACGCGAAGGCGCGGACATCACTGAAGTCGTGGAAGAGCACTTCGGGATCAAGGCTGGTGCGCTGATCACCTTGCTGTACTTCTTCGCGATCTTCCCGATCCTGTTGATCTACAGCGTGGCCCTGACCAACACCGTGGGCAGTTTCCTCGAGCATCAGCTGCACATCATGCCGCCACCGCGCGCCGTGCTGTCGCTCGTGCTGATCCTTGGCCTGTTGGCGGTGGTACGTTGCGGCGAGCAAGCGATCGTCAAGGCCATGAGCCTGATGGTGTATCCGTTCATTGTTGCGCTGCTGTTCCTCGCGGTGTTCCTGATTCCTCACTGGAACGGCGGCATTCTCGCCACCGCCTCGACGCTACCAGAACCGTCGGCACTGCTGCACACACTGTGGCTGGCGATTCCGGTGATGGTGTTCTCGTTCAACCATTCGCCGATCATCTCGGCATTCGCGGTGGACCAGAAGCGTCGTTACGGCGATCACGCCGAAGAACGCAGCTCGCAGATCCTGTCCCGCGCCCACGCCTTGATGGTGGTGATGGTGCTGTTCTTCGTGTTCAGTTGCGTGCTGACCCTGTCGCCGGCGCAATTGGCTGAAGCCAAGGCGCAGAACCTGTCGATCCTGTCGTACCTGGCCAACCACTTCAGCAACCCGACCATCGCCTTCGCGGCACCGTTGATTGCATTTGTGGCCATTTCCAAGTCGTTCCTGGGCCACTACATTGGCGCCAGCGAAGGTCTGAAAGGTCTGATCGTGAAGAGTGGCAAGCGCCCGGCACCGAAGACCCTGGATCGCATGACTGCCGCCTTCATGCTGGTGGTCTGCTGGATCGTTGCCACACTGAACCCGAGCATTCTCGGGATGATCGAAACCCTTGGTGGTCCGATCATCGCCGCGATCCTGTTCCTGATGCCGATGTACGCAATCCGCAAGGTTCCGGCCATGGCGCGTTATCGCGGTCAAGCTTCCAACGTCTTCGTGACGGCGGTGGGCCTGGTGGCGATTTCGGCGTTGATCTACTCGTTGACTGCCTGATTGGGTGAAACGACGGCCGCACTGTGCATGCCGCACAGTGCGGCCGTTTTTTTGCCTGGCATAAAGCTCGGCACCTGACCCAGAACACACATCCCGTGGGGATTAGCGACTAAGCTTGCGGCTGCATAAACGCGTCATAGAGCGTTTGCCGAGGACTTTCCCCGGCCAGTCTATCTTTCTCTGGAGACGCTTCATGGCTCGTGCCCACGGCGCATCGGCGCAACCCCGTGCCGACAGGCCAAACCGCTGGCTGGACATAATGGCCGGGTTGTCGATCGCTGGTTTGTTGTTGCCCGAGGCGGTCGCCTATTCAAGCATTGCTGCATTGCCGCCACAGGCGGGCGTGATTGCGTTATTTGCCGGCCTGCTGTGCTACGGGTTGTTCGGCACCAGTCGTTTTGCCATCGTTTCTGCTACGTCGTCTTCGGCGGCGGTACTGGCCGCCGCCACAGCCACGTTGGCCAATGGTGACTCGGGCCTGCGCATGACCCTGGCAATCGGCCTGGTGCTGGTGACGGGTGGATTTTTCCTGCTGGCCGGATTGTTCAAACTCGGCAGCGTGACGTCGTTCATTGCCAAACCGGTGCTGAGAGGCTTTGCCTTCGGCCTCGCCGTGACGATCATCCTCAAGCAAGTAGCGAGCATCGTCGATGTGCACTTGAGCAATGGCAATCTGATCCGTTTCGTGCCGCAACTGCTTGAGCAGTTACCACAGTGGAACCGGGTCGGTGCCCTTGTGGCGGCCGTGTCCTTGCTGGTGTTGTGGCTGTGCGCGCGGGTCAGGCGTTTGCCGGGAGGTTTGCTGGTGGTGGCGCTCGGCATCGCGGCCGGCCAATGGCTGAACTTGCCAGCTTATGGGGTGAAACTGATCGGCGTGATTGATCTGAGCCTGGAAGTGCCGCGTCTTCCCGTGTTGCCGTTTACCGACTGGTTGCGCCTGGGCGAACTGGCGTTTGCCATGGTGATGATTCTGTATGCCGAGTCCTATGGATCGATCACCTCGTTTGCGCTCAAGCATGGCGACCGCGTGTCCTCGAACCGCGATCTGCTGGCCCTCGGTGCAGCCAATTTGTTGTCGGGCCTGTTCCATGGCATGCCGGCAGGCGCTGGTTACTCTGCGACGTCGGCCAATGAGGCGGCGGGTGCTGGCTCGCGTCTGGCGGGCGCGGTAGCGGCGGGGGTGGTGTTGCTCATCGTGTTGACGGTGTTGCCCTGGATTGCCCTGACCCCCGAGCCGGTACTGGCGGCCATTGTCATTCACGCATTGGCGCGAGGCTTGAGCCTGCAGCCCTTGGGCCGGTATTTCGTCTGGCGTCGCGATCGGCTACTGGTGATTTGCGCGGTGGCGGCGGTGCTGGTGTTGGGGGTATTGGACGGCTTGTTGGTGGCGGTGGTTATCAGCGTGGTGCTGATGTTGAAACAGATGTCGTCCGCGGATATTCAGGTGCTGGGGCAGATAGGCAGCGGTCATGATTTTGTCGATCTGCAGCGCCACCCTCAGGCCCGCGAGATCCCCGGTGTGCTGATTGTAAGACCGAGCGAAGCGCTATTTTTCGCCAACGTGGAGCGCATTCTCGGCGGTGCATTGCATCTGGCCCGCCACGCGTTAACGCCGGTTCATACGATTATTCTCAGCCTGGAGGAGACTCCCGACCTGGATGGCACGAGTATCGAAGCGCTGGAAACCTTCTTCTTGCAGGTGCGTGCCGAAGACAAGCTGCTGATTCTGGCGCGGCTCAAGCACGAGGCCAAAGCGGTACTCTCACTGTTGCCGGCGCAGGAGCTGGAGCAGGTGAGTCTTAGCGGTTTGAGCGTTGATGGAGCGGTGCAACAAGCACTCAAGTCATCCGCATAACCTGTGGGAGCGAGCTTGCTCCGGGCGGCGTTCCGACGATGGCGGTAGTACATTCAATATCAATGTTGACTGACACACCGCCATCGTCGGATCGCCGCCCGGAGCAAGCTCGCTCCCACAGGGGGGGGCGTGCAAACTTTGCAGGCATAAAAAAACGCCGCTCATCTCACGATGGGCGGCGTTTTTTATTGCGTTGCAGCGTTAGGCTTGAACGACCGGGATATTGGCGTTCGCAGCAGCTTCACGGAACTCGGCGATCTGGTCGAAGGACAGGTAGCGGTAAACATCGGCCGCCATGCTGTCGATCTTGCCAGCGTATTCCATGTACTCCTCGACGGTCGGCAGGCGACCCAGGATGGAAGCAACAGACGCCAGCTCGGCCGAAGCCAGGTAGACGTTCGCGCCGTCACCCAGACGGTTCGGGAAGTTACGGGTCGACGTCGACACAACAGTCGAGTTCGGCTCTACACGTGCCTGGTTACCCATGCACAGCGAGCAACCCGGCATTTCCATGCGAGCGCCGGCCTTGCCGTAGATGCCGTAGTAGCCTTCTTCGGTCAGCTGGTGAGCGTCCATTTTGGTCGGCGGCGACAGCCACAGACGGGTTGGAAGCTGACCTTTGACCTGTTCCAGCAACTTGCCGGCAGCGCGGAAGTGACCGATGTTGGTCATGCACGAACCGATGAACACTTCGTCGATCTTCTCGCCAGCAACGCTGGACAGCAGACGGGCGTCGTCCGGATCGTTTGGCGCGCAGAGCACAGGCTCTTTGATGTCGGCCAGGTCGATTTCGATGATTTCAGCGTATTCGGCGTCAGCATCGGCAACCATCAACTCAGGGTTGGCGATCCAGGCTTCCATCGCTTGAGCACGACGTTCCAGGGTACGCGCATCGCCGTAGCCTTCGCCGATCATCCAGCGCAGCAGGGTGACGTTGGAGCTCAGGTACTCGGTGATCGACTCTTTCGACAGCTTGATGGTGCAACCGGCAGCCGAACGTTCGGCCGAGGCGTCGGACAGCTCGAACGCTTGCTCGATGCTCAGGTTGTCCAGGCCTTCGATTTCCAGAATGCGGCCGGAGAAGGCGTTCTTCTTGCCTTTCTTCTCGACGGTCAGCAGGCCAGCTTGAATCGCGAAGTAAGGAATGGCGTGAACCAGGTCACGCAGGGTGACGCCCGGTTGCATTTTGCCTTTGAAGCGCACCAGGATCGATTCCGGCATGTCCAGCGGCATAACGCCAGTGGCTGCGGCAAACGCTACCAGACCGGAACCGGCCGGGAACGAAATGCCCATCGGGAAACGGGTGTGCGAGTCACCACCGGTACCGACGGTGTCCGGCAGCAGCATACGGTTCAGCCAGCTGTGGATGATGCCGTCGCCCGGACGCAGGGAAACGCCGCCGCGGGTCATGATGAAGTCTGGCAGGGTGTGGTGGGTGGTCACGTCGATCGGCTTAGGGTAAGCCGCGGTGTGGCAGAAGGACTGCATGACCAGATCGGTCGAGAAGCCCAGGCACGCCAGGTCTTTCAGTTCGTCACGGGTCATAGGACCGGTGGTGTCCTGAGAGCCGACGGTGGTCATTTTCGGTTCGCAGTAAGTACCTGGACGAACGCCTTTGCCTTCTGGCAGGCCACAAGCCTTGCCGACCATTTTCTGTGCCAGGGTGAAGCCCTTGCCGGTGTCGACAGGTGCTTCAGGCAGTTTGAACAGGTCGGTAGGGCCCAGGCCCAATTCGGCACGAGCCTTGTCGGTCAGGCCGCGGCCGATGATCAGCGGGATACGGCCGCCAGCACGAACTTCGTCCAACAGCACCGGGGTTTTCATTTCGAAGGTGGTCAGGACTTCGTCAGTGCCGTGTTTGCAGACTTTGCCAGCATGCGGGTACAGGTCGATCACGTCGCCCATGTGCATGTTGGTGACGTCGAATTCGATTGGCAGTGCGCCAGCATCTTCCATGGTGTTGTAGAAGATCGGAGCGATTTTGCTGCCGAAGCAGAAACCGCCGGCACGCTTGTTCGGCACGTAAGGAACGTCGTCGCCGAAGAACCACAGCACCGAGTTGGTGGCGGATTTACGCGAAGAACCGGTACCGACCACGTCACCGACGTAGGCGATCGGGAAGCCGGCATTGCGCATTTCTTCGATCTGCTTCATCGGACCAGTGACGCCCTGGACGTCAGGCACGATGCCTTCACGGGCCATTTTCAGCATGGCGAGAGCGTGCAGCGGGATGTCCGGACGGGACCAGGCATCAGGAGCAGGGGACAGGTCGTCGGTGTTGGTTTCGCCGGTGACCTTGAACACGCGCAGGCTGATCTTGTCGGCCAGCACAGGGCGGTTTTTGAACCACTCGCCGTCAGCCCAGGATTGCAGCACGCCTTTAGCGTGAACGTTGCCGTTCTTGGCTTTTTCAGCGACGTCGTGGAAAGCGTCGAACATCAGCAGGGTGTGCTTGAGTTCTTCGGCAGCGACTGGCGCCAGTTCGGCGTCGTCCAGCAGATTGACCAGAGTCACGATGTTGTAGCCACCCTGCATGGTGCCGAGCAGTTCAACAGCGCGTTTCTTGTCGATCAGAGGGGATTTGGCTTCGCCTTTGGCGAGGGCAGACAGGAAACCGGCCTTTACATAGGCTGCTTCGTCCACGCCTGGCGGAATGCGATTGGTGATCAGGTCAACGAGGAAAGCTTCTTCGCCAGCCGGGGGATTCTTCAGCAGCTCGACCAGGCCTGCAGTTTGTTCGGCGTTTAACGGCTGGGGAACGATACCCAGTGCTGCACGCTCTTCGATATGTTTGCGGTAGGCTTCAAGCACAGTTATTACCCTCATCAGTGGTCCCAAATGGGTGTCCGGGACGCTCATCCCGAAATTGCCGTACTCATGCGCTGCGTGGCGTTGTGGGCCACTTAGCCAGAATTACCGACAATTCCTTACAGAAGCTGCTTTCAAAGTTTTACGCCTGCAGAACGGGGAGCTGATGAGGGTTGGCGTTGGGCTTTTCCCCGCTGGAAAAACCCTTCGCCAACACCGCTCTGAAGGAACGACTGTGCTCGTGACGCTTTGAAAACAGCTTCTAACGGACATTGGCGCCTTAAAAGGCTGGCTGATTCTACGGCAAAAAAAATGGAAAGGTAAGTTAGGCTCTGAACTTTGAGGGGTGATGAATGTTAGACAAAGGGCTAACATGCCGACCTGTTCTGCTTTCCCGTGCTTTCCCTACCTATGCCCAATCAGACCATCAAGACCCCCTGCGTCGGCCTCTGCTCCACTGTTTACGGTGATTTGGTGTGCCGTGGCTGCAAGCGTTTCCACCATGAAGTGATCAGCTGGAATGGTTACAACGAGGAGGAAAAACGCGCGGTGTGGCTGCGTCTTGAGCTGCTGCTGTCCCAGGTGATGGCCAGCAAGCTTGAAGTTTTCGATCCCCAGCGCCTGCGCCTGCAGCTGGAGCAGCGCAAGATCCGCTTTGTGCCGCATCAGTCGGAATATTGCTGGGCGTATCAGTTGATCGCGCGGGGCGCGCGGGTCATCAACAACCTGGAAGCCTACGGAATGGTGCTGATGCCGGAGTTCCGCGACTGGAACCTGCCGGAACTGCGCGATGCTATTGATCGGGAGTTCTTTTTGCTCTCCGAGGCGCATTACCAGCGCTACATTGCCCCCGGCTTTCTCCGGGACGCCTTCGGCGGCTAAAAGCATCGTCGGAACGCCATCGCGAGCAAGCTCGCTCCCACATTGGATCTGTGGCGTTCACAAATCCCCTGTGGGAGCGAGCTTGCTCGCGATAGCGATCTATCGCACCGCAAATCTCAATGCTGAGTCACGATCTCCTCCAGATGATCCATGATCGCATCCGGCTTCAGCACCAACACATCGCTCTCCACCGCATCCAGCACCACCTCCGCCGTATTCCCGATCAACGCCCCTGACAACCCGGAGCGCGCCACGGTACCGATTACCGTCACCGCCGCTTGCAGCTTGTGGACCATGAACGGAATCAACACATCCGCCGGACCTTCCTCGATATGCAGGTGCTCGTCATCAATGTCGAACTCGGCTTGAAACGCCTTGCACTGTTCGCGATAGCGCGCCTCGATGGTTTCGCTGAGCTGCAACGTGGGGTCGGCCGCCGACAGCATCGGCGACGGGTGGGCACTGACCACGTGCAAATGGGCCTTGGCCAGGCTGGCGATGTCGTAACCGTGATCGACAATACACGCGTGCAAGGTGCGGTGTTCACCATCGGTACTACCGACATCGATCGCCGCCAGAATGACGCCGCCAGTCCAGGGTTTCGAGGTTTTGACCAACAGCACCGGCGTCGGGCAGTAACGCAGCAGTTTCCAGTCCGCCGGGGTCAGCAGGGCTTTTTTCAGCGGACTGTCGGGGTAATGTTGCTTGACCACCAGTCCGCAGCCTTCAGCCTGCTGCACATCGACGATGGTTTCGTGCAGGCTTTCGTTCCACGCCTGCTCGGTGGTGACGCTGTAGCCGTCCTCGATCAGCGCGGCCTTGAGCACGCCCAACATGCCGCTGTGGTCATGCTTGCGGTCGCAGACCAGCAGATGCAGATGAGCCTGGGTCACGCCAGCAATCAGCTTGGCCCGTTTGAGCGCCAGGCTTTCCGAGTGTTCAGGTTCGAGGACCACCAGAATGCTGCGAATGGCTTGCATGATCGGGATCTCCATGAAGTAAAAAATACTGCGTTGGACAACTATAGTTGCTGGTTGGCCTTTCGGGACTTGATGTATATCAACGGTCGCGACTGGTGGTCTGCCGGCAGGCCGGTATAATCGGCGCCCTTCGATTTTGAACCTCTTATCCGTGAGCCCCATGATCCTTCCCGAAATTCACGAGTTCCTCGGCTGCCGCACCCCCGATGGCTGGGTTCAAGCCGCGCTGGCCGATCAGGAAACCTTGCTGATCGATCACAAGAACTGCGAATTCAAGGCCGCCAGTACCGCGTTGAGCCTGATTGCCAAGTATCACTCCCACGTCGATCTGATCAACCTGATGTCGCGTCTGGCCCGGGAAGAGCTGGTGCACCACGAACAGGTCATGCGCTTGATGAAAAAGCGCAAGATCGGGCTGCGTCAGCTGTCCGCCGGGCGCTACGCCTCGGGCCTGCGCAAAGTGGTGCGCAGCCACGAGCCGGTCAAACTGGTGGACACCCTGGTGGTCGGCGCGTTTATCGAAGCCCGCAGCTGCGAACGTTTCGAAGCGCTGGTTCCGCATCTGGACGAAGAACTGGGCAAGTTCTACTTTGGCCTGCTGAAAAGCGAGGCCCGGCATTTCCAGGGTTACCTGAAACTGGCCTATCAGTACGGTGACGCCAAGGACATCGCGCAAGTGATCGACAAGGTCCGCGCCGCCGAGCAGGAGCTGATCGAGTCGCCGGACGTGGAGTTTCGTTTCCACAGCGGTGTCCCGGCTGTGGCGTGAAGATCAAAAGATCGCAGCCTCGTTTCACTCGACAGCTCCTACATTGGCATGTCGTACACCCTGTAGGAACTGCCGAAGGTTCGGGCCGCGTTCGGACGATCTTTTAAAAGGTGTACACAATCTGCCCAGCCAACACCGTCGAAACACTCCACTGATCGTTGACTGTGAACCAGCTTAGCGGCTCAAACCCAAGCGCTCATGCCACTCGGCGATGGATTCTTCGGGATAGACGTCGAACTGCTGATCCCCAGGATGCGCCTCGACTTCCACCCACGGCGCCTTGGAACCGAGCATCAAGTGCGTGTGCTCCGGTGGCAACGGCAGTGGAGTGTCGATGGCAGAGGCAAACGGGTGAATCAGCTCCGGCCATTCCGGGCTGAACAGCCACAAGCCTGAGCCACACAGAGAACAGAAATGCCGCTCGGCGGTGCTGCTGTGGGCGCGTTTATCGCCTTCGTCCTTGAGTCGTGCGTGATAAATCGCGATGTGCTTGCGACCGCGCACCTTCAGGCTGCCGGCATCGCCACCGAGGTTGATCGCATAACCGCCACCGCCCTGAGTCTTGCGGCAGATCGAGCAGTAGCAGCGCTGATACGGGTAGGGATGGGCGCTGGTCAAACTGAACGACACTGCGCCGCAATGGCAGGAACCTTCGAGCTGCATGGGAACCTCCGACGGGTCTGGAACTTACCCAAGACAGCCTAGACCTTCAGCGCCCCTCGACCGGTACGAGAATCGCATCGCCGGTCGCCACCAGTTTCAGTTGATCACCGGTTTGTGCGAACAACTCGGCGCGGGCGAACACTTGCTTCTTGCCAGCCTTCACCACCTGACCCCGAGCGATGAACACTTCGCCGATGGCGGGTGCCAGGCAGTTCACTGAGAAATGTGAAGCCAGCACGTTGCCGGCGACCGTTCCGGCTGCGAATCCGCAGGCTGTGTCGAGCAGCGCGCCGATCAGTCCGGCGTGCAGAAAGCCTGCGTACTGCGCCATATCGCTCTCGCGAAAAGCCATCGTGAGCTCGGCTTCGCCGCTTTCTGCGCGGGTGACTTCAAAACCGGCCCAGCGGTTGAAGGCTGAGGTTGAGTTGATCTGTTTGAGTGCGTTGAGCATGGCGAATCCCTCCAATTGAGGCACCAACATGCGCCGGGTCTGGGGGGAAGTCATGGTGGATAAGGGCGGGTGATAGCGTCGGATATGCGGTGGCTGTGCAGCCCCCTTCGCGAGCAGGCTCGCTCCCACAGGGGATCATTGTTTTACACAAATACTGAGTTCACTGAAGATCAAATGTGGGAGCGAGCTTGCTCGCGATGAACGATAACTCGGTCCTGCTGGACGCCTGCTAATGGCCAAGGCAGCATGGGCGCCTTGAAATCGGGGCTCTATTCATGCGACGACTACCCTCCCTGGCCGCACTCAGAACTTTCGAATGCGCCGCCCGTCACGCCCATTTCGGCCGGGCGGCAGCGGAGTTGTGCGTCACCGACAGCGCGGTCAGCCATCAGATTCGCCAGCTTGAAGAGCAATTGGGCGTGACGCTGTTCATCCGTGAAGGCCGGCAGATTCGCCCGACGATGGCCGCCGGGCGCCTGATGCAAAGCCTGCAGCAGGCCTTCGAACTGATCGGTGATGCTTGCGATGAACTGCGTGACCCGTCATCGCTGGCGGTGTTGCGCCTGGCGGTGACTGCCGAGCTGGCGCAAAAGTGGTTGATGAGTCGCCTGACGGATTTCTACGCGCGCTATCCGCACATCACCTTGCACCTCTACGAACAACCGATCGACGCCACGGCGCCGGGCGAAGACATCGACCTGGCAATCACCTACGGTACCGGTCCGGTGGACAGCAGTGCCTACTTTGTCCGGCCCTTGCCGGCGTTGCAGTTCTTCCCGGTGTGCAGCCCCGGTCTGTTCAACCAGGGCACCTTGAAAACGCCGAAGGATCTGGCGCGTCACTGCCTGCTGCATGACGATCAGGACGGCAAGACCTGGACCGCCTGGCTCACCAGCCATGCCGGTGATCAGCGCCCCGAACGGCAGCTGTATTTCGCCCACGCCGGTTTGGCGCTGGAAGCGGCGGCTCAAGGCCAGGGTGTGGCCATGGGCGATAACTTGACCGCGCAAGAGGATTTGCTCAGCGGTCGTCTGGTCCGGCCGTTCACCTCCAGCATGACTGCACTCGGCCAATATGCGCTGGTGTGTGAGCGAGTGAGACTGGAGCGCCCGGCCGTGGCGCAGATGCTGGAATGGTTCAACGATCAGCTGATCGATTGATGAGTTGAATTCAAGTATTCCGAAATAATCATCGTTGGCGAGGAGGGCGCTGGCGACCGTAGCCTGTGGTCATTCCAATCCCCGCCGATGAGGTCTGACCATGGCACGTTTGCTCGACTCCACCCCCAAACTCGATGGCTTCCGCCTGCCTGGCGAATTCGAAACCAAGTCCGGTTGCTGGCTCGGCTGGCCGGAGCGCACCGACGTGTGGCGCAATGGCGCCAAGCCTGCGCAGAAAGTCTGGGTGCAGATCGTCACCGCCATCTCCCGGAGCGAACCGGTCACCGTGTGCGCCTCCGCCGCGCAGTTCGCCACCGCTCGCCGCCAATTGCCGCCTCAAGTGCGGGTGGTGGAAATGACCTGCAACGACACCTGGTTCCGCGACAGTGGCCCATGCTTTGTGGTCAACGACGACAGCGGTGAGGTGCGCGGAGTGGACTTCGAGTTCAACGCCTACGGCGGCCTCGATGGCGGCTTGTACTACCCGTGGGACAAGGACGATCAAATCGCCAGCAAAATCCTCGAAATCGAACGCTTCGACCGCTACCGCGCACCGCTGATTGCTGAACTGGGTGGTATCCAGAGCGACGGCCAGGGCAGCATTCTGACCACCGAGCAATGCCTGCTCAACCGCAATCGCAACCAGCATTTGGGCAAGGAAGAAGTCACCCGCCGACTGACCGACTATCTCGGTGCCGAGCAAATCATCTGGTTGCCACGGGGCTGCAAGTTCGACGAAACCGACGGCCATGTCGACGATCTCGCCTGCTTCGTGCGCCCCGGTGAAGTGGTGCTGCAATGGACCGACAATCGTGATGACCCGCAATGGGAAATCTACCAGGAGGCCTACGACATTCTGCGCAGCACCCGCGACAGCCGTGGTCGCGAGTTGATCGTGCACAAGCTGCCGCAACCGGACGTGCTGGAATGGACCGCTGAAGAAGCCGAAGGCCTGGATCAGCAAGACAGCACGCACACCCGTCAGGCCGGTACGAAAATCTGCGCGTCGTATATCAACTATTACGCTGGCAATTCCTCGATCGTGGTGCCTTTGTTTGGTGATCGCAACGATCAGGCCGCACAGGCGACCCTCGCCGAACTGTTCCCGCAGCACACAATCGTCGGTATCGAAAACTCTCGGGAGATCCTCCTCGGCGGCGGCAATGTCGCCTGCATCACCATGCCGCAGTACGCAGGCAATGCCTGCAACAAAAAGGGAGTTTGAACATGGGCCTGCACAAACTGACTCAAGCATTACTGCTGGTGCTCGCACCCCTGTGTGTGCAGGCCGCCGACACCGCTAAACCGGTGGTCAACCTGTACATCTGGGGCGAGTACCTGGCCCCCGATACCCTGACCAATTTCGAGAAGAAAACCGGCATCCACGTGGTGGCCGACCACTTCGACTCCCTGGAAACC
The DNA here is from genome assembly GCF_000968015.1 of Pseudomonas fluorescens. Classification (GTDB taxonomy): domain Bacteria; phylum Pseudomonadota; class Gammaproteobacteria; order Pseudomonadales; family Pseudomonadaceae; genus Aquipseudomonas; species Aquipseudomonas fluorescens_W. The sequence continues at coordinate 18,226 of NZ_LACH01000006.1, read as the reverse complement.
GTAGAGACCAAACTGCTCACGGGTCGCAGCGGCTATGACCTGGTGCTGACCGCCGGCCAGCATTTGTCCCGGGCGATCCAGAGCGGTGCGATTCAAACCCTGAACCCGCAACAGTTGCCGCATTTTGCCGGTGTGGGTGACGAGTTCCGCCAGCACATGGCGGTGTTCGATCCGGGCAATCGGTACGCCGGGATCTACGCCTGGGGCACCACCGGCGTCGGCTATCAGGAACAGGCAATCAAGCAGCGCCTGCCCGACGCACCACGGGACAGTTGGGCGATGCTGTTCGACCCGGCGGTGGTGTCGAAATTTGCCGATTGCGGGGTCAGTTTGCTCAACGATCCCAACGAAGTTTTCGCCGCGGTCATGAAGTACATGGGCCTGGACATCAACCGTCAAAACCTCGATGACCTGAAGCGGGCCGAACAGCAACTGGCGAAGATCCGGCCCTACATCCGCTACTTCGACAATGACCTGAACATCAGCGATCTCGCTAATGGCAACACCTGCGTCGCCATGTCGTGGAACGGCAACGTGGCCATTGCCGCCGGACAGGCCGAGGCTGCGAACAAGCCGTTCAAGCTGAGTTATCGGATACCGAAGGAGGGCACGTTGATCTGGTTCGACGCGATGGTCATTCCCAAGGATGCGCCTCATCCTCAGGCGGGGCTGGCATTGATGGATTATCTGATGACGCCGGAGGTGATTGCGCCGATCACGGACACCATCCATTACGCCAATGCGATTACGGCGGCGGACGGCTTGATTGATCCGGCGATTCGCAACGACCCGGGGACGTATCCGTCGGCTGAGGTGAGGGCTTCGTTGTATAGCAAGAATGACAATGGCACGGCGTTTAACCGGGCTTTGATTCGAGCGTTCAGTCGGTTGAAGTCGGGGTTGTGATCGGCTTTGGGTGATGGGGTGAATGTGAAGTCGCCTTCGCGAGCAAGCTCGCTCCCACATTGGATTTGTGAACTCCCGGGATCCCCTGTGGGAGCGGGCTTGCTCGCGAAGAACGATAACGCGGTCTACTTGCCTGTCATCCGCCACAAATACCACGCCGCCACCGTCCGAAACGGACTCCACGCCAATCCAATCTCCACCATTTGCTTGCGCGTCGGTTGCACCTCCAGCCCCTTCATCCGCCGATACCCCTCACGCACGCCAAAGTCATCGGCCGGCAAAATATCCGGCCGTTCCAGGCTGTAGATCAGCAACATCTCAACCGTCCAGCGCCCAACCCCACGCAGGGTGATCAACCGCTCGATCAGCGCCTCATCTTCCATGGCGAGTGCCGTGGCGTAATCCGGCACAACTCCGTCCAGCGCCGCTTGGGCAATGCCCTGAATGGTCGCGATCTTGCTGGCGGAAAACCCGCAACTGCGCAGTTGATCGAACTCGGTCGCGACAATCTGTTCAGGCCTCGGGAACGCGCCCGTCCCAAACAACGCCAGCAGCCGACCGACAATCGCATCCCCGGCCTTTGCATGCAGTTGCTGGTAGGCAATCGCCCGCACCAGCGACTCATAAGGATCACGAGCCGCGTGGGGCTGATGCAGGCAAGGGCCGATGGCGGCGATGTGGCGGCGCCAGTCCTCATCGATGGACGATAGAAACTCGGTAGCGGGCAGATAGGCGTCGGGCATGGGGTCAAGCTTTCCCGGACGGCGCCAGCAGAGCGTTCACTTCGCCATAGGTGAAGGCCTTCAGATCACGGCTGTCGAGTGTCCCTGTTTCCAGAAAGCTCTTGGCCAGTGCGCTCATGGCGCCATAAAGAAACTCGGCGATGCGTGAACCCGCGCTCAAACGGCGTACGCCGAGCGCTTTCAGCTCTTCAGGCGACGGCAAACCGGGGAGCCCGAGCACGTTCACCGGCAGCGTGGTGCCCTGGCACAGCGCAGCGATCTCGTACTCTGCCGTGACGCCAGCGGCGAACAAACCATCGGCACCGGCGGCCTGATACAACGCGGCGCGCCTGAGCGTCTCGGCCACGCGGTCTTCGGCGGGCACCAGATTTTTGAGGTACACATCGGTGCGTGCGTTGATGAACAGCTTCACATTTCGGCGACTGGCAACCTGCCGAGCGATTTCGATCTTGCGCACCAGCAGCTCGGGCGGGGACGCACCGTCTTCGATATTGATCCCGACGGCCCCGGCGGCAATCACCGCATCAATCACTTCGGCAACCCGCGTCAGGTCATCGGAGTAGCCGGCCTCGATGTCCACGGTCAATGGCACCGAGATCACCCGTGCGATGGACTCGACAGTTGAAATCAGGCGCTCAAGGGGCAGGGCATTGCCATCCGGATAACCGTGAGCCCAAGCCACCGCCGCGCTGCTGGTGGCAACGGCTTTGCTACCAAGCTGCTCCACGATGCGCGCCCCGGCGGCATCGCCGACGTTGGTGAGAATCAGCAGGCCATCCTGGTGCAACTGGTGAAATTGATTGTCGAGCGTGTTCATCGAATGCCCTTCCTTATGACTTTTTGAGAAACCTGCAAGTAATCAGAATGCGAGTTGTTGCGTGATCTGCACCGCCGCTTTTTCCAGCCTGAGCAAGAACGCCTTGCGCGGTTGTCCTCCACCATAGCCGGTCAGCGAGCCGTCGGCGCCGATCACCCGGTGACAGGGCACGACAATCGAAAGACGGTTATGCCCATTGGCCAGGCCGACGGCGCGACTGGCGCCGGGCTTGCCCAATAACGCCGCAATGGCGCCGTAGGTGCTGGTCTGGCCATACGGGATCTTCGCCAGTTCGGCCCAGACCTGTCGGGCGAAATCGCTGCCAGGCAAGTGTAGTGGAACGTTGAAGTCAGTGAGTTTGCCGGCGAAATACTGCGTCAGTTCGGCTTCAATCTGCTGCAAATGCGCGTTATGCCCTGGCGCGACCGCATAGCCGTACCGATTCTGCAGTTCTTCGACTTCCTTAGTCAGCGCTGGCCGATCAAGAAACTCCAGCAGCACCAGGCCACGGCGTTCAGCCATGGCGATCATCGGCCCCAGCGGCGTGGTCAGGCGAGTGAACAGCAGCGGCTCGCTGTTGGCGACGCGGCCCGGTGTGATATTGAAAGACTTTTGAAACGCATCGCGAAACCCGCTCAGGGACTCGTAGCCCGAGTCGAATGCGGCGTTGTCGATGGAATCGCCCTGTTTGATCCCGCCCAACGCCATGCCCAGGCGTCGGGTGCGCAGCCAGGCGTGAAAGGTCATGCCGAAATGCTGCTTGAACCAGCGGCGCAGTTTCAGCGGCTCGATGCCTTCGGCCAGCAACTGGGCATCGGTCCAGCGCTGGTCGCGGTCGGCATCCACCGATTTGAGCAGCTTCTGCACCCAGTCCGGCGCGATGGCCGCCGCGTCCAGCGGCTTGCAGCGCAGACAGGCGCGATAGCCCGCGGACATGCACTCATCGGCATGGGCGAAGAACTCGACATTCTCCGGTTTCGGCTTGCGCGCCGTGCAACTGGGGCGACAGAAGATGCCGGTGGTTTTGACCGCGGTAAAGAACACCCCCTCGTAGGCGGTGTCTCGTTCGAGCATGGCGCGAACCATCTCGGCGTGGGGCGGAAGCAAAGCGTTTTGTAGGTTCATGAGGTGAGCATAAGACGCGTTGCCCAGCGCCTCCACCGGAAAATCGACAGGGAATTCCTGTCATTCGTCATGAAGGCTGCCTAATGGTTATGTCGGTGATGGATGTCCGGAAAATGTGGATGGCTGTGGCGCAGCGGCGTGTGTTCATGTTCGTGACTGTGGGGCTCGGTTCCGTCCCACTGGAACGAATGTTCATGTTGATGATGCTCGTCATGCACGTGGCGATGAGCATGCTTGAGCGCCTCATGTTGATGTTCATGGACATGACGTTCCTTGAGGTGAATCCATACCCCAAGGCCCATCAACAGCGAAGCGGCCCAAAACGTCAGCGTGACGGGTTCATTCAGCAGCAGGATGGCGATTGCCGCGCCGAGGAATGGTGCCGTGGAAAAGTAGGCGCCGGTACGCGCAGTGCCCAGGCCGCGCAGTGCCAGCACGAACAACACCAGGCTGATGCCATACCCCAGGAAACCGACGATCAACGTAGGCCCCAGAACTGTCATGTGCGGCAGTTTTGCGCCGAGCAACAGCGCCAGAGCACAGTTCACCGACCCGGCGACCACCCCCTTGATGCCGGCAATAAACAGCGCATCGGAGGCCGATACCTTGCGCGTCAGGTTGTTATCGATCGCCCAGCACACGCAGGCCAGCGCTACCGCCAACGGACCGACCCAGCCCTGTGACTGCGCCGGGCCCTGGGGCCAGGCCAACAGCAAGCCACCGGCGACGATTGCCAGCATTCCGGCGACGATGCGCCGGTCAGCGTTCTCCTTGAAAACCACCCAGGCCAGGACGGCGGTCAATACCGATTCGAGGTTGAGCATCAGCGAGGCCGTGGCGCCGGAGGTCAGGGTCAAACCGAACATCAGCGCCACCGGCCCGAGCACGCCGCCAAAAGCGATGGCACCGATCAGCCATGGCCACTCCGACGATTTCAGGCCGCTGGGCTGCCAGCCTCGGTCGCGCAACAGTCTGACGAGCGTCAGGCCCAGACCGCTGCCCAGGTACAACAATCCGGCCAAAAGAATCGGCGAAAGGTCCAGGCCCAGCAACTTGGCCAATGGCGTACTCGCGCCAAAAAGAGCGGCAGCGCCAAGGGCGTAGACAACGTTCAGGTTCATTGAGGGCGTGTGGTGAGTTGGGGTGTGGCCAAGTAGTACACAAATTCGTGTTCAACAACAATCTACTGTGGGAGCGAGCTTGGTCCGGGCGGCGTTCCGACGATAGCGATTCTTCAGCCACATTGATGTTGGATGTGCCACCGCTATCGCGAGCAAGCTCGCTCCCACATTTGATTGTGCCTCTCCCACAGTTTAGAGATGGGGTTCAAGCCCGCCGCGCCATCAGCAACACCGAAGCCGCCGCCGACAACAATCCCGCGCAGCAACGATTGAATAGCCGCTTGCCCCGGGGTTCGGCGAACCAGCGGCGCATGTGCAGGCCCATGTAGGCGTAGGCGCCGATGGCGATCCATTCCAGGACCAGGAACAACGCGCCCAACACGGCGAATTGCGGCGATACGGCTTGGGTCGAGTCGACGAACTGGGGCAGGAACGCGGTGAAGATCAGGATCGCTTTCGGATTGCCGGCCGCCACCAGGAACTCCTGCCGCGCCAACGCCAGCATTCCCACCGGCGCGCCCGCCACCGCGTTTTCCGCCCCGGGATCGGCGCGCCACAATTGCCAGGCGAGGTAAAGCAGATACGCCGCCCCCAGAATCTTGATCCCGTAGAACAACAATTCCGACGTTTGCAGCACCACCGCCAGCCCCGCCGACGCGAGGGCGATCATGCCGGCGAACGCGAGCAGCCGACCGATCCCGGCGACACAGGCGATGCGATAGCCGTAGCGGGTCGAATTGCTGACCGACAACAAGTTGTTCGGCCCGGGTGCCATGTTCAGGGCGAAGCAGGCCGGTAGAAACAAGGTGAGGGTGGCGAGGTCCATGACGGGGCTCCAAAAGCAGGAGCGGTATTTTTATCACAGGCGTGGGGTGGCTTGACCCATACAGTGGTGGACGTTGGTCGCGGTACAGGTGAGGGGTGTTTTGTTCAATACAGCCATCAGATCGCTCTTTACCTTGAGGCCTCGTTCAACTGAATTGAAGAAGGTCTGTGATGAGTCTGATTATCTCGATGGCGGCGTTTGCATTGGTGGCCTCGATAACCCCAGGGCCGGTGAATATCGTGGCGTTGAGTTCCGGCGCGCAGTTTGGTTTTCGCGCCAGTCAACGGCATGTAGCCGGGGCGACGTTGGGTTTCGTTCTGTTGTTGGTGTTGATGGGATTAGGGCTGCATGAGGTGTTGCAGCGATGGCCGGCGCTGACGCAGGTGGTGCAATGGGCGGGTGTGGCGTTCCTGTTGTACATGGCCTTCAAGTTAGCCGCCGACAATGGGCATCTGGATGCGAAGGAGTCAGGCCGTGCGCCGTCGATGTTGTATGGCGCGGTTATGCAGTGGCTCAACCCGAAAGCCTGGCTGGCTTGCGTGGCCGGCATGGGCGCGTTTGTGGCGGATGGCGAGGCGCGGCTGGTCTGGCAGTTTGCGGCGGTGTATCTGGTGATTTGCTACCTGTCTGTCGGCTGCTGGGCTTATGCCGGGACGTTTCTACGTGGCTATCTGAGTAACCCGGCGGGCATGCGCCTGTTCAATCGGAGCATGGCGTTGTTGCTGGCGGCGAGCGCAATGTACCTGTTGTTTTAGCCGCGATACTGCCCCGGTGTCGCTGCCAGATGTTGCTTGAACGCTCGCTGAAAATGCGCCTGATCGGCAAACCCGGCTTCGAGCGCCACATCGGCGATCAGCTTGCCGCTGCGCAGCTGATCGCGGGCGAACTGGATGCGCCGGTTGACCAGAAAGGCGTGGGGCGTCATGCCGTAATGCTGCTTGAACGCACGGATCAAGTAAGACGGTGATAGCTGGGCCGCCTCGCAAATGTCTTCGAGCTTGAGCAGGTGCGTGCAGTGGTCGCGGATGTAATCGGCCGCCCGTTCCAGTTTGAAATTGGGCTCGCGCAACGGTTGATCGATCGGATTGAGCCGCTGCTGTACGTCGGTGAAAAACTCCACGGCCGCGCTTTGCTTGCGCAACACGTCTTGCTGCGCATCGACCAGCACGTCGTACAAACCCTTCAGGCCGGCGAACAGCTCGCTGTCGTGCGTGTGGGTGATGGAAAACCGGCGAAACGCCAGGTCCTGGCTGAAACCGAGCTGGTGCTGCAAATCGGTCAGCCAGGGTGTCTCGACGTACAGCATCAGGTACGACCACGGTTGGTCATCGATGGGATTGCAGGCGTGGACATCACCGGGATTCATCAGCACCACGGTGCCGGCACTGACCTGGAATTCCGATTGCTCGTGGAGGTAGGTACTGCTCCCGGCCGTGATCGCGCCGATGGAAAAGTGCTCGTGAGAATGCCGGGTGTAACAGACCTCGCGGCCGTCGGCGATGGAGCGGGCTTCGATGAAGGGCAGGGCGTCGTCGCGCCAGAAGCGCGGGGCTTTGTCAGCGTCTTTGGCAACGGCGGGCTTCATGGTCAGCGTCCTCGGCAGGTCAGCCTCGAAGTGTATTAGCTCTCGCCGTCAAAGGCTCGTTGCAGTGCAGCGATATCGAGTTTTTTCATCTGCAACATTGCCGTCATGGCGCGTTGTGATTTCGCCGTGTCGGGGTCTTTCATCATGTCCATCAGGGCCACCGGCACGATCTGCCAGGACACGCCGAATTTGTCCTTGAGCCAGCCGCATTGCTGGGCCTCAGTGGGTCCGCCCGCGGACAGGCGCCCCCAGAAGTGGTCGACTTCTTCCTGAGTATGGCAATTGACTTGAAATGAAACCGCTTCATTGAACGTGAAAACGGGACCACCGTTGAGGCCGGTAAAACTCTGCCCGTCCAGTTCGAAGCTGACCGTCATCACCGAGCCTTCGGGCCTGCCGTGGATCTCCTGACCGGCCTTGCCGTAGTAGGTAGTGGCGGTGATTTTCGAATGATCGAAGATTGCACAGTAGAACTTTGCGGCCTCCTCGGCGTGATCGTCGAACCACAGGCAGGGCGTGAGTTTTTGTACGCGGTGCATGGTGTCGCTCCTCTACGGATTTCTCAGGCTGGACTTTCAGCGTAGTCAGCCTCGGGTCGTCTGGCCGTACCGTAGATCGACAAGTTGAAAGAGTTTCCTTTGGCGACGGAATCAACAATGTCGGCATGCCCCGATAACCGCTAGACTGCGGACCTGGTTTGCCGCAAGGACGCACTGCATCATGGTTATTCCTCGTTTGTTGGCTGTTTCCGGTCTGCTGGCCGCCGCTGCGGTGAGCGCCGAACCGCATACGTATCACCTCACGGACCCCGCGAAGAAATACGTCATTGACGTGCTGTTTGCCCAGCCGCCCACCCAGACTTTCGACGGCGCTCCCGCGCTGATTACGTTGCGCAAAAGGGCCGGCGGGCAGGTGCTTCAGCGCATCGAATCAGCCGAAGCGTTCGCCTTGTTCAAGCCAGGCCGCAAAGCTTCGGAGTTCGACCGCAACCTTGCGTATGCCGATCAGAGTCTGCTGTTGTTCCGCGATTTCAATTTCGACGGGCAGCAAGATCTTGCCGTACGCAATGGCAATGACGCGGGCTATGGCGGTCCTTCCTACGACATCTACCTGTTCGATCCCGAACGCCCGACGCTCGTGTTGAGCAAGCCTTTTTCCGCACTGACCCGTGACGCAAATCTGGGCATGTTCGAGATCGACCCGGTCACCAAAACCTTGCACACGCAGTCCAAAAGCGGTTGCTGTTGGCGTCAGAGCGCAACCTGGCAAATTCAGGACAATCGGCCTGTGAAGGTGGCCGAGAAAATAGAGGTGGTGCAAAAGCCGTCGCAAGCCAACCCGTTCATGCCTTCTGGCTATGTGGACGTTACCGATCGTGAATTGAATTCCGGCCAGTGGACGGAGCATCGTCGCCTCGAGGGGCCCTTCGGTGAAGCGCCCGTCATGTTGCGCGGCACCCTGGATAACAAGATCCCCGTTGAGCTGTGGTGGCAACTTCAGGGTGATGTCTATGTTGGCGAAGTTCGCTACAGCAAGACCGGCAGCGGTAAACCGATCCGGCTGGTGGGCAATACCTACGAGGATGGCGGTATTGTTCTGCGTGAACTGGACGACGACGGTCAGATGATCGGCAACTGGTTCGTCGAAGGCACGCCGAACGAGCAGGGCCGCCAGACCGGCACGTGGATCAACGGCTCTCGTCAATTAAGCATCGATGTGCGGCCGACCGCGTTCAAGGTCGCCGCGCAAAAACTTGAGCGGGTAGCGGACAGTCAGCGAGAAGGGCGCTACCTCGTGAACAATGTCCAGGATCGGCGTGTCGGCGAATTGACCCTCAAAGTATTGCCGGGGATCGACAACGGCCCCGAGATGGCGGACATCAACCTGAGCATTTTTCAGCTCAAGGATCCACCCGTTGAAGTCCATCATCAGTACCCATTGCTCGCCGGCAACCTCGTCATCGCACTGGACCCGCAGGGCGATCCGCTGTTTCGCCTGCAGTTGCTCAACGGCGCCGCAGAAGTGACAGGTTTTGGCGAGTATCAGAAGTACAGCGCGGCTTACGTGAAACAACCTTGATGCAGTGTGATGCGTCTTCTGGCGCGGCATCGGCTGGGCAAAGGACTGGTCGATGCCGTGGCCTGACGGCGACGGTTCAGCGACGGCCCAGGCCTCCTTTTTCAGCAATCCACCGGGTGGCCAAATCAATAAAGGCCCGCAGTTTCGGCTGCGTCTGGGTGCGGCTGGGGAAGTACAGGTACAACGCCGAGCTGAGTGGCACGAAGGGTTGCAGTACCCGCTCCAGGCGTCCATCCGCCAACTCGTCGGCAATCTCCAGATCACAGGCGTAGGCCAGGCCTGAACCGCTGCGTGCGGCCGCCACCAACAACCTGCGGTCGTTGACGATCACGCCGCCCTCGACGCCCACGGTGAAGTCCCGATCCTCGCGGCGAAACTCCCAGCGATGCGCGCTGCCGGAGGTCGAGAAGCGAAAGCCGATGCATTGATGCCGGGTCAGGTCTTCCGGGACGACCGGTTTGCCAGCCTTGGTGAAGTACGCCGGGGAGCCCACCACCGACCATTGCAGGTCAGGTGTCAGGCGTACCGCGATCATGTCTTTTTCAATCGACTCTCCCAGACGAATCCCGGCATCGAAACCGCCGGCCATCAGGTCGACCGTGGCGTCGTCCAGGGAAATATCGAGAGTGACTTGCGGGTAGGCCTCGCGGAACAGCGGAATCAGCGGCTCCATTAATAAAGCCCCGGACAATCGCGGTGCCGTGAGTCGCAGTGTGCCCATGGGCTGATCGCGGAAACTGCTGAGCACCGCCAGCGCTTCATCGATTTCACTGGCCGCCGGACGCAAGCGGGCAAACAGACTGGCGCCGGCTTCGGTCAGCGCCACTCGGCGTGTGGTGCGCTGAAACAGCAGCACGCCGGTGCGGCGTTCCAGCAGTTTGATCGCATGGCTGACGGCGGTGGGCGTCACGGCTAGCCGAGTCGCGGCCAGGGTGAAGCTTTTGTGCTCGGCGACCGCGAGAAACTCGGTCAAACCATCAAACGGGTCGTGATTCATATCGGAGCCATTATGAAAGAGCGTTTCATAGTGCTTGTAACACGAGGGCATTTTTCCGACCAATGTTCCTGCGTACCTTGTGCTTACCCCAACTGCCTACAAGGATTCGCGATCATGACCACCAACCAAAACTTCAAACGTGTCTGGCTCATCACTGGTGCTTCTCGCGGTATCGGCGCGAAGATCGCTGCCGCCGCGCTGGCCAATGGTGACGCCGTGGTCGCCACCGCCCGTGACGCCAGCAGCATCACTCAGCGTTTTGGCGAACAGCCAGGCTTGCTGGCCGCCACCCTTGATGTGACCAACGAAGCCCAAGGCATCGCAGTCGCCAAGAAGGCCATCGACCACTTCGGGCGCATCGACGTGCTGGTCAACAACGCCGGCTTCGGCGTGCTCGGTGCGGTGGAAGAGGCCAGCGCCGATGAAGTGCGACGCGTGTACGAAACCAACGTCTTCGGCTTGCTGAATGTCACACGCGCCGTTCTGCCGCACATGCGCGCGGCTCGCCGTGGACATGTGATCAATCTCTCATCGGTGGGCGGCTACAGGTCGGGGCCGGGCTTCGGTGTCTATTGCTCCACTAAATTTGCCGTCGAAGGCTTGAGCGAGGCGCTGCACGCCGAGCTGGCACCGCTGGGCATCAATGTGACCATTGTCGAGCCGGGCTATTTCCGTACCGAATTCCTCGAAGGCAATTCGCTGGTCGAATCCCCGGCTTCGATTGCCGACTACCGCAGTACGGCGGGTGAGGTGCGCAAAATGGCCAAGGCCGTGACCCTGAATCAGCCTGGCGATCCGGACAAGCTCGCCCAGGCCATGATCACCCTGGTAGAAGCGGAAAAAGCCCCGCTGCGCTTACCGCTGGGCAGCGACTGTGTCGCAGCGATCGAAGCCAAGAACGCCTTCGTCGCCGATGAGTTGCAGACGTGGCGTGAGCTGTCGGTGTCCACCGACTTCTAAGCCCCCACCGCAGGAAAAAGGCCGCCCATTGAGGCTAATGCTGTTTGCATAACACAATCTTCAGGCGAGCAAGAAACCTGTGGCGAGGGGATTTATCCCCGTTCGGCTGCGAAGCAGTCGTAAATCCGCGAGTCTCAGTCTGCTTGAATGGACGCTGGGGCCCGCTTCGCGACCCAACGGGGATAAATCCCCTCGCCACAAATGTTGGGCCCGCGCCGAAGTGAACAGCGTTAGCCGATTGAGGCGGCTTTGTGTGACCGGTGGTCGATGAACCTGTCTCGCCCGGCAATTTGCGCTTAGCTGTAGGGATAACCCGAGGTTCCCGAGAGCCCTTTCAGAACACCGTGAGTCTGAGGACATTCGCAATGCTGACCCTCAACATCAATGGCAAGGACCAGGCGCTGGATGTCCCCGCAGACATGCCGCTGCTGTGGGTCCTGCGCGATGTCGCGCACCTGACCGGCACCAAATTCGGTTGCGGCATCGCCCAGTGTGGGGCCTGCACCGTGCACGTCGACGGCGCGCCGCTGCGTTCCTGCATCACGCCCGCCACAGCGGTGGCCAACGGGCAAAAAATCCTCACCATCGAAGGCCTGTCTACCGACGGGTCGCACCCGGTGCAGCAAGCCTGGGCCGAACTCGATGTGGTGCAGTGCGGTTACTGCCAGTCCGGGCAGATCATGTCGGCCGCCGCGTTGCTGGCGAAAATCCCCAAGCCCACCGACAGCGACATCGATCAGGCGCTCTCCGGCAACATCTGCCGCTGCGGCACCTACCCAAGGATCCGTGCAGCGGTCAAACGCGCCGCCGAAATAGGTTGATGCCACGTTGACGGGAGTCCGCACAATGAACAGCCTCAATCCTCTGTCACGCCGCGGTTTCCTCAAGGGCAGCGCGGTGCTGGGCGGTGGTCTGGTGGTGGCGTTTGTCATCCCCGGTGGCCATCGCTTTGCCTTGGGTGCGGAGAATGAAGGAAACGTTTTCGCGCCCAATGCATTTTTACGGATCGGCAATGACAACAGCGTCACCATACTGCTCGGCCATTCGGAAATGGGTCAGGGCATCTGGACCGGCCTGACCATGTTGATCGCCGAAGAACTGGACGCCGACTGGTCGAAGATCCGCGTCGAACATGCACCGGCCTCGGCCGCCGAGTATGGTCTGGCCGGGTTTGGCGGGATGCAAATCACTGGCGGGTCCACCTCGACCTGGATGGAGTTTGACCGCTACCGTCGGGCCGGCGCAGCGGCGCGTTTGATGTTGATCGACGCGGCGGCCAAGCGCTTCAATGTCGCGCCCTCCGAAATTCGCACCGAATCGGGTGTAGTGATTGCCGGCGACCAACGCGCCACCTACGGCGAACTGGCCGATGACGCCGGAAAGCTGCCGGTACCGGATCCGGCGTCGATCAAGCTCAAGGAGTCCAAGGACTGGAAAATCATTGGCAAACCGACCAAGCGCCTGGACACCCCGGAAAAAATCACCGGCCGCGCCAAGTTCGGCATGGACGTGCAGTTCGACGGCCTGATGACCGCCATGGTCGCGCGCCCGCCGGTGTTCGGTGGCAGCGTTAAATCCTTCGAAGGCGCCGAAGCCCTGGCGATCCCGGGCGTGCACAAAGTGGTGCAGGTGCCCACCGGAGTGGCGGTGATTGCCGACCATTACTGGGCGGCGAAGCTGGGGCGCGATGCGTTGAAGGTCGATTGGGACTTGGGGCCAAACACCGGGCTCGACAGTCAGAAACTACTGGAAAGCTTCCGCAAACTCGCCGCCACCCCTGGTGCTTCGGCCAGTCAGGCCGGTGATGTCGCGGCGGGTCTGGGGAAAGCGGCGAAGACCATTGATGTCGAATACAGCGTGCCGTACCTGGCCCATGCGCCGATGGAACCGCTCAACTGCACCGTGAAAATTACCCAGGACAAATGCGAAATCTGGACCGGCACCCAGTTCCAGACGCTGGATCAGATGGTCGCCGGGAAAATCACCGGGCTCAAACCCGAGCAGGTGGAGATTCATACCGAGTTTCTGGGCGGTGGTTTCGGTCGCCGGGCCAATCCGACCTCGGACTTTGTTGCAGAAGCCGTGGAAGTCGCCAAGGCAGCGGGCGCGCCGGTGAAAACCGTCTGGTCCCGGGAGGATGACATTCGCGGTGGCTACTACCGCTCCGCGTTCCTCCATCAGGCCCGCATCGGCCTCGATGCTGGCGGCCTGCCGATCGCCTGGAAGCATGTGATGGTCGGGCAGTCGATCATGGCGGGCACGTCATTCGAGGCGACCATGGTCAAGAATGGCATCGACAAGACGTCTGTCGAAGGGGTTGCCGACAGTCCCTACCTTGAGGGGTTGGCGAATCACCAGGTCGATCTGCATTCGCCGCAAACCGGCATCCGCGTACTCTGGTTGCGTTCGGTAGGGCACACCCACACCGCGTTCGTGATGGAGTCGCTGATCGACGAACTGGCAGAGGCGGCCGGCAAGGACCCGGTCGAGTACCGACGAACCTTGCTCAAGGACCATCCACGGCATCTTGGCGTGCTGAACCTGGCCGTCGAGAAAGCCAACTGGAAGGCGCCACTGCCGGACGGCCATGCGTTGGGTGTCGCGGTGCATGAGTCTTTCGGCAGTTATGTTGCCCAGGTGGCCGAGGTGTCCCAGGACAACCTTACGATCCGCGTACACCGGGTGGTGTGTGCGGTGGATTGCGGCATTGCGGTCAACCCGATGAGCATTGCGGCGCAGATGGAATCGGCCATCACCTTCGGCCTCGGATTTACTTTGCACAGCAAACTGACCTTCAAGAACGGGCAGGTGGTGCAGTCCAATTACCACGACTATCAAGTGCTGAGGCTCAACGAAATGCCGGTGGTGGAAGTGCATATCGTGCCCAGCAGCGACAAACCCGGTGGCATCGGCGAGGCCGGTGTGCCGCCCACGGCGCCGGCTGTGGCCAACGCGGTGTTCGCCCTGACCGGTCAACGCTTGCGGGAACTGCCGCTGCAGCTGTCGGGAGTGTGAGATGAGACGACATCTGATTCTTGGCGCGGTGGTGTTGATCGGCCTGATCGCCTACGCCGAGCACGTGCTCGCTGACGATAAGGAGGCCATCAAGGCGTTCGATACCGTGCAAAAGGTCTTTCAGAGCCCGCGGTGCCAGAACTGCCATATCCCCGGCGATTCGCCGTTGCAATTCGACGCCGGGATTCCCCACGCAATGAACGTCGTGCGGGGCATGGACGGCAAGGGCGCGGCGGGTTTGCCCTGCGCTACCTGCCACGCCGAGAGTAATCCGCCAGCCAGTTACGGCGCTCACGCACCGCCAGGGGCGCCGCACTGGAGCCTGCCGCCAGCCGCGCACAAAATGGCCTGGATCGGTCTGCCGGCCGATAAATTGTGCGCAATGATCAAGGACCGTTCCAGCAACGGTGACCGCGATTTCGCCGCGCTGATCAAGCATGTCAGCGACGACAAATTGGTGCTTTGGGGCTGGAATCCAGGTCAGGGAAGGGCGCCGGTCCCGGTGCCGCACGACATTTTCGTCACCCAGTTCAAACGCTGGGCAGACGCGGGAGGGCCATGTCCGGTCGTGGGTAGTTGACCGGCGGTCTGTTAACAGGGAGTCAAACCGGGTATGGGCCACTCTAAGAAATATACCCGCCAATGGAGTGAGTAATGCTGATCCCAGGCAAACCGGTAAAACCAGGCGCGTGCGCCGACCCGTTGCGCACGCCACTGCAGGAGCGCGAGCTGCTGCGTGACTTGGCCCGCAAGGCCGAGGAGGAGTTGATGGGCGTGCAGATGGCGAGCATGGACGAGTTGACGCTGCTCTCCAACCGACACGGTTTTATAGCGCTGGCCCAACAAGGGCTGGATGTCTGCCTACAGCTGAAAAAGCCAGCGACGCTGCTGCTCTTCAATATTGATGACTTCAAGCACATCAACTATCTCTATGGTCGTGCCGAGGGCGACAATGCCCTGAAAACCTTCGCTGATGTGCTGCGAATAGCCTTTCGCGAGAGCGACGTGATCGGCCGGTTGGGCAGCGACAAATTCGTTGCGTTGCTGACCGGCTCAAGCGTTGTGGAGATTCCCGCGATCAGGGCGCGAATCGAAGAAATACTCGAAGAGCGCAATGCCACGGTGCATCGCGGTTATGACATCCACTTCAGTATCGATCAGATCGAGTTTCATCCTGCGCTCCACGAGACGGCAGAGGGCTTATTGACTGCGACCAGTGAGCAAATCGGCAGCGACCCGTTCGGCCACCCGTAGTAACGAACCGTCAGTTCTGAACCGGCCGATCATCTGTAAACCGATAGGCATCGATCCTTCAGCGCGAACCAGCGGGATATTCACCTGCGGCCAGCCGAACGCGCCCCAGAACTTGATGAAATCCGATGGCCCGGTGCTTTCCAGGCCCACGGGCGCGACCATCCCGCAGCAGGGGCCGAGCATGGCGTCGTAGGGCTGGCAGCATTCATTCAGGCGCGGTGCAAGCGCCGCCAACCGGGCCTTGGCAGCGGACTCTTGCTCCCAGGTTGTCGCCGCCGCCCGGTCGAACATTGCCAACGTCGAAGGGCTTAACAGTGCGCGGTGTTGCTGAAACTCCTTCGCCAGGGAACGGGCGCCTTCGCAATCGTTGATTAACAGGTGATCGTCGAATACCCCGGCAAATTCATCCGGCAGTTGCACGTCGTTGACCTGATGGCCGGCGCTGCGCAAGTGGTCCACGGCCTGTTCCAGGGCGTTGGCCACCTCGGGGTCGACCTGATCCCAGCGCGCTGTGCGATAGAAGCCCAATTGCAGAGGACGTGGTTCAACCTCGGGCACTGCAAAACCTGGAATCAACACCCGCGCCACCAAGTGCAGATCGCGCACCGAGCGGCCGTACCAGCCGACGGTGTCGAAGCTCGGCGCCAGCGGCTTTACGCCTTCCAGGGATACCAGTCCAAACGAAGGTTTGAACGCGAACAGCCCGCAATAGGACGCCGGTTTCAGCAGTGAACCGGCAGTCTGGGTGCCCAGCGCCACAGCAAAGAAATCCGCTGCCATCCCGGCCGCTGAACCGGCGCTTGAACTGCCCGGCGTGCGGTCCAGGTCATGCGGGTTGCGGGTCGGGCCAGTGTGCATATACGCAAATTCAGTGGTGTGGGTCTTGCCCATGATCAGCGCGCCGGCCTGACGGAGCAGGGTCACCACATGGGCATCCCGGGCAGGTTGATGGCCGGCATAGATGGGCGAGTTAAATTGCGTCGGATGGTCGGCACTGTCGAAGATATCCTTCACCCCCACCGGCACTCCGGCCAGCAAGCCACGACCGTCGTGCAACGCAGCATCGGTGCGTACTTTTCGGGCATCGAACGAGACAAAGGCCCGGATGTCCGGCTCCAGCGCCTGAATGCGTTCCAGGGCCGTTTCGGCGATGACGGCGGCGGTCGTCTCACCCTTGATCACGGACTGACTGAGGGTCGTGGCATCTGGGGCGGGGCGGATCATTTGGCGAACAACTGAGTGATGTCCTTGAACGCCTTGAACTCCAGCGCATTGCCGCAAGGGTCGAACAGAAACATCGTGGCTTGCTCGCCCACCAATCCCTGAAAGCGAATGCCCGGTTCGATGACGAATCGGGTGTCGAGGGCTTTCAAGCGTTCGGCAAGAGCCTCCCATTCGTTCATCCCCAACACCACACCAAAATGCGGCACCGGCACGTCATGACCGTCGACAGCGTTGGTGTGCGCGGCTTCTTGAGAGGCGTTTTTCGGCGCCAGGTGAATGACCAGCTGATGGCCGAAAAAATTGAAATCGACCCAATGATCGCTTGAGCGACCTTCTTCCAGGCCGAAGACTTCGCCATAAAAATTGCGCGCGGCCGTCAGGTCGTAGACCGGGATGGCCAAGTGAAAAGGGGAGAGTTGCATTGGATGTGCCTCGGCTTTCTGGATTCAGACTGAGTTTAGCCCTGTGCTTTTTGATTAAAAGACGATAATTTTTGCATCGAGATCAAATTATTTCGATTAATCGAGAACGCCATGCTGCGAGAACTGAAAACCTTCATTGCGGTGACGCGCTACGGCACTTTTGCCGCGGCGGGGATGCACATTGGCCTGACCCAGTCAGCCGTCAGCGCGCAGATTCGCAATCTGGAACAGGCCCTGGGTATTCGTTTGTTCGACCGCACTGGACGTCAAGCGCTGCTCAATGCGGCGGGCCAGCGGGCGTTACCGATGGCCAGGGAAATGCTCGAGACCTTCAGTCGCATGGCGGTCAGCGATGATGTCAGTGAGTATCGCGGCGAGTTGAAAATAGGCGCGGTGGCCACGGCCCAGACCGGACTGCTGCCCCAGGCATTGCTGCGATTGAGGCAACAGGCACCGTTGCTGGAACCGAAACTGGTGCCCGGCGTGTCGCTGAACCTGTTGAGTCAGGTGGACACCGGTGAGGTGGATCTGGCGATCCTGATCAAGCCACCGTTCGAGTTGCCCAAAGAACTGTCAGCGCAGGTCATCCGCAAGGAACCGTTTGTATTGATCGTACCGGCAGAACTTGAAGGCGATGAGCCGTTGCAGATCCTCGCGAGCCATCCGCACGTGCGTTACGACCGCAATTCGTTCGGTGGACGATTGGTGACGCGGTTTTTGCGCGAGCAGCAGATTGATGTGCAGGTGGCTTTGGAACTGGATGAGCTGGAAGCCATCGTGAAGATGGTTGAATGCGGGTTGGGGGTGTCGCTGCTTCCCGAGGCCGGGCTCTGGCTTGAGCATGGGGCGAAGGTTCGGATTATTCCGCTGGGGGCGTTGACGTTCTACCGCGAGATCGTCCTGTTGCAGCGCTATAGCCAGCGCACACAGCCGATCCAGCAGCTGTTTTCCAGCTGCCTGACACCGATCGATGGATAAACACAAAACTCTGTAGGAGTGAGCCTGCTCGCGAAAGCGTCGTGTCAGTCGACATTGATGCTGACTGATACACCGCTTTCGCGAGCAGGCTCGCTCCTACAGGGATTGCATTCACCGTGAAATCTCAGGCAATAAAAAACCCGCCTGAAGAGGCGGGTTTAATGAGATGGTCAG
>NZ_LACH01000059.1 GCF_000968015.1 Pseudomonas fluorescens | reverse complement strand
GGCACCGAACGAAAGGGGCAAGAACCCTTTGGTTACTTTGGGGTTCTTTTCCAAAGTGACTCGCTGTAAAAGCGAAACCGTAACCAGCCATAACCGAAGAAACGGATATGCCCCCAATCAAATAAACCGCCCTGCCAAATAGCAAAACGCCCCAAACAAGTCAGGGCGTTTTATCAAAAAGAACAATTACTTCTCGGCCCGTTCTTTCAGGGCTTTCAAGGTATTGAACGGCGCATCGACCACAAACTTGTTGGCCACCATCGACGGTATGCTACCGCCCGGCTCAGTGTGCACCTGATAAGTCACTTCAATCTGATCGCCCTTGGGCACGAACTTCCAGAAACCGTCGACCTTGGTAACCCGGACGAAACCTTTTTCTTCGGGAAGGTACTTCGGTACGCCTTCAAGTTTGCGGGTCAGGCTGCCATCAGCCCCTTCGATGGTGGTCACATGCAACACCGAATCACGCTCGGTAACCGGCCAAGGAGTATTGAACTGAGTGTAGGTCCAGCTCTGATCACCTTCGTGTTTGAGCAATTTCTGGGTCTTGCATTCGTGAATCCAGGCACAGGCCCCTGCCACGTCTTCCTGCAATGCGCGCAGTTTGGCCACAGTGGTCTTCATCAGCGTGACACCACGGTAGGCCTTGTAATCGGAGCCGGCCACCTCGCTCAAGGAGATTTTGATGCCGTCCTGTTCCTTGGCGACTTTCCAGTCTTCGGCCTGAGCAGCCGTGGTGGCGAACATTACCGTCAAACCACACAACACAGCCATACGATGCAGCGAACCCATAATCTTATTCCTTATTGTTGAAGATCCGTTCGTTGAACACATTACGCCGCCGTCATTTGCTCCCACCAACCCAGCAATTTGATCGCTTCGTCACTGCTGTTACCACAGACTTCGATGTCGGCTTCGAACGCCGAACACACTGCAGGACGCTCCGGTTTGCCGAATATGCCGCACAGGTTATCGACAGAGAGTTGTACGCAACGTTCTCCGGCGGGCTTGCCATTGGGCATGCCGGGAATCGGTGAGCTGATGGAAGGGGCAATGCAACAGGCGCCACAGCCTTCACGGCATTTCATGACGACGAGCTCCTCGACGGGTGATGTGTTAAAGGACGTGGCACAGAGTAACCGCTAAAACGCTTGTTTAAAATTGTCTGGGCCCGGGTTTTTACACTTAAACGAGCGTGACTGACCAGTCTCCGACAAAGCGTCTGGCCAGCGGGTCACGGACGGGAAGAAATTATCGTTTGAACTCGAATTCCAGGGCTGCGCCTTCGACTTCACGGCGCTCTTCGTTGCGCAGTTGCAACTTCATTTCGTTGCTGATCAGCCTCCCGTTGAGCTGAAACGGACCCGCCTTCTCACCAAACATTTGCGGCAATAGTGCATCGTGCCGTGGCAACGCTACCGTACCGAGCGGTTTCAGCTCCTCCGCCATGTCTTGGGGCAGGCTCAAATCCAGGTCGGCCGAAGGGAGCTTGGTTTTCACGATCTCACTGGCGGATTTGGACTTGGAGGCAATCGGCGGTCGCTTTTTCACCGTGGCCACTTTGTTTTTGACCGGCGCGGTTTTCTTGACCGGTGCCGGTTTTTTCGCGGTAGCGCTGGCTGCCGGTTTTTCTTGAACGGAAGCCGCCAATACACCTTCGGCCTGGAAGGTCATCAGCAGGCAGATCGATAGCCAGACAGCGGGAAAAATCGGCTTCATGGACCCAACGGTACAAACGGCAGGAGCCATATGCTCGCCTGTTGCACGCGACATGACAAGCGCGGGCAGGAATAACCTGCCCGCCCCCTCAAAAGCCGCCGGCCATCTCCTGACAGAGCTGGGTGGCGAGCATGCCCAGGGTCATCAACGCGCGCTCGGCTTCACGGTTCCAGGGTGTGCCGCAGTTCAACCGAATGCAGTGATTGAACTGCTCGGTGTTACTGAAAATCAGCCCCGGCGCGATGCTGATACCCTGCTGCAACGCACGAACGTGCAGCTCCTGGGTGTTGACCCGCCCCGGCAGGCTGACCCACAGAATGAAGCCGCCGGTCGGCCGGGTCATCTGCGTGCCCTCCGGGAAGTATTGCTGCACCGCCAGCTGGAAAGCGCTGAGGTTCTTGCGGTACTCCTGACGGATGTAACGTAAATGTCGGTCGTAACCACCGTTCTCCAGATAGGCCGCGATGCCCATTTGCGTGACGCTGCAGGCCGAATGGGTGCTGAAGGTCTGCAAACGCTGGATTTCCTGCTGGTACTTGCCAGCGATCATCCAGCCTATCCGCACGCCCGGCGACAAGGTTTTGGAGAAGCTTGAGCAATAGATCACCCGATCCAGCCGATCATAGGCTTTAAGTGATTTGGTGCGACCCTGCTCGAACATCAGTTCGCCGTAAATATCGTCTTCGACAATCTGGATATCGAAATCCGAGGCCAGGCGCAGCAGTTGCTTTTGCCGTTCTTCGGGCATGGTGCCGCCCAATGGATTGCTCAGACGAGTGGTCAGCACCAGCGCCTTGATCGACCATTGGTTGGCCGCCAGCTGCAGGGCTTCAAGGCTCATACCGGTGGCCGGATCGCTCGGGATCTCAATGACCTTGAGGCCCAGCAGGTCAGCCAGTTGCAGCAAACCATAATAAGTCGGTGACTCGGCGGCGATCAGGTCGCCCGGCCGGGTCAGCACGCGCAGTGACATCTGCAACGCATCGACGCAACCGTGGGTGATCACCACTTCGGACGGATCAACCACCACGCCGGCATCGCGCATGCGGATCGCCACTTGTCGGCGCAACGGTTCGAAACCCGGGCTGAACATGTAGCTGAACGCCCGCGGGCTATGGAAGCGGGTGACTTTGGCCAGTTGCTGATGCAGCGCCCGCACCGGCAGATAATCAACGCTCGGTACCGCCGCGCCCAAGGGAAACACACCCTCGCGGCGGGATTCGACCAGGACTTGTTGGATGATGCTGCTGCGAGTGACCAGACCAGGACGCTCGACCCGGGCGATGTCCGGTGTCGGCGCGGTCAGGGCCGGGGTCTGGTGCACGTAGTAACCCGACTGCGGCCGCGCGCGGATCAGCCCCTGATCCTCGAGGTTGGCGTAAGCCTGCAACACCGTCGCATGGCTGACGTTGAGCTGCGAGCTCATCTTGCGCACCGAAGGCACGCGCTCCCCCGGTTGATAGACGCCACGGCGGATGTCTTCGGCCAGTTGTTGAGCAATACGTTGGTAGAGCAAGAGATTGGTCATGACGCAGCACTCGATTTCACGGGCATTTTATTCTTGTGTGAAACAATACCGGAACAGTTTAGAAGTGTACGGGGACAGTTGCCACAATAGTCGACCGTACAGCGCAGTGTCAGCAAAAACTGTACTGTTTGGTGAGTTGATCAGCAGGCGTAAAAAAACCCGGCGCTGGCGGGCAGGCCGGGTTGTAGGAGCTGTCGAGTGAAACGAGGCTGCGATCTTTCCAAGCCCCTTGAGTATCAAGAGCAAGATCAAAAGATCGCAGGCTACGCCAGCTCCTACCGGGCAGCGCCGAGCTGGCCTTTTTCGTCAGAGAACACAATTTCCACCCGACGGTTCTGTGCACGTCCCCGTTCGGAGGCGTTCACGTCGACCGGATATTCATCACCGTAGCCTTCGACCTGAATACGTTTGTCGTCGATGCCCAAATCCATCAACACGTCCGCCACCGATTGCGCACGGTCACGGGACAGCTTGAGGTTTTCCTGCTTGCCGCCAGTACTGTCGGCATAACCTTCGATGCGCACTACGCGCTTGGGGTTGAGCTGCAGGAACTGCACGATCTTCAACACCACGCGGTTCGCCGAGTTTTTCAACTCCGCTTCGCCCGTGTCGAACAGCACATCGCCCAAGGTCATCACCAGTCCACGGTCGGTCTGGGTGGTCGCCAACGCGACAATCTGTTCTTCGAGCCACTTGCCCTGCTGCTGCACGCTGAGCAGTTTGGATTCGCGCAGGGCCAGTTGCAGGCGCTGACGCTCCAGTTCGAGCTTCGCCGCACGTTCTTCGTTGAGCACCTGATTGGTGTGTTCGCGCGCGATTTCGCTATAGCGCTCACTCAGGTAAGCGTAATGCAGCACGTCCGTTCCACTGCCCCAGTAGCTGGACAGACGATCGGCGCGGGCCAGCGACTCACCAGCGCGAATCACGTCCTTGGGCGCGATTCGCAGCACGCTGGAATCTTCCTTGACCTTCTGGAAGTCAGTACTGGCCTGCTGCAACGCGGCCTCGCTGTGCTGACCGGCACAACCATAGAGACTGGCGCAGCCTGCCAGGATCAAACCGCCCAGGGATTTGGTCTTGAGGCTCATTGGGCATCCCCCAGTTGCTTGCGCAGGCGAGTGATGCGGGTATTAAGTACGTTCAACTGCTCCTCGCTCTTGAGGGTCAGAACCCGGGCTTCGGCCAGACGCGCGTCCAGCTCGGCCTGCTCGGCCCGCATGCGCGCGTTCTTGAAGGATTGGTCGTTCATGCTGCCCTTGGCGCGGTTGAACTTGTCTTCGGCCAGTTTCATTTCCGGCACGTCGGCGGCAGTGGCACCCACGGCCTTGGCCTGCTCGAGTGCCTGCTCGGTCAGGCGCATTTGTTCATTCGGCGCCGGATCGGCTGCACAACCCGCCAGAGCCAGAACGGCCAGGGCAGCGAAAAGAGGTCGAATACTCACTAAAAATCCCTACTGTTTTGGGGTACTGACAGGTTGTTGCTGCGGTTGTGAGAGCTGCGCCTTCCAGCGCTCGATATTGCGTTGCAGCACGGCCTCCGTCAGTCCGGACGCGGGCAATTCTGTCATCTTTTTGGCCAGCTGTCCGCGCAACCACGGATCGTTGCAGGCGGAGTTGTGGGAAACCGCGAGGAACAGGCCGGGTTTGTCGATCGGTTGGGGACGGGCGATCAGGTCATTGGCCAGGTTCAGTGTCTGCGCGGCCGCCATGCCCGAGTAGCGCCCGGCAAGGACAAATTCCACCTCGCCCAACAGCAATTTCTGAAAGGCCTGGGTCAGGTTAGGCGTACGGGCGAGGGTCAATTGCTGCTCGGCGAACACGCCAAATGTAGGGGTCATACGAGACTTTTCCGACAATGCGCCGGGATGGCCGTGAAGGTCCTGCGCTTCGTTGTAGACCAGCGTCGAGTCTTTTCGGGTCCAGACCAGGTAATCGTTTTCCAGTAACGGCGGATGAATGTAATCCAGGGATTCCAGTTCACTGACCGTCAATGACGCATCCGCCAGCATGTCCATTCGCCCACTGCGCACTTCGTCCAGGGCCTGAGAGCGTTTGCCGGCGTAAAGCAGTTCGACCTTGATCCCCAGCTCCCCCGCCACCTGCTGCAACAAATCTGCACTGGCGCCGATCAGGTGCTTGGGGTTTTGCGGATCTTGCCACAGGTACGGCGGCGCGTCCGGGCTGCCGGTCACCACCAGGCGTTCGCACTTGCCCGCGGCGACGGACAGCGCCGGCAACACCGTCAGCCCCAGCAGCAATGACCAGCCGTAAACGCGGCGCAGATCCATGGCAACACTCTCCCACTCAAATCCAGAACAAAAAAAAGCCCGACCAAAAGGTCGGGCTCTTTATAAGTCAGGCCGCTGGATTAGACCAGCTTCTCGAACTCAGGGATTGCTTCGAACAGGTCTGCCACCAGGCCGTAATCGGCCACCTGGAAGATCGGCGCTTCTTCGTCCTTGTTGATCGCGACGATCACCTTGGAGTCTTTCATGCCGGCCAGGTGCTGGATCGCGCCGGAGATACCGACGGCGATGTACAGCTGTGGAGCAACGATCTTGCCGGTCTGACCGACCTGCATGTCGTTGGGCACGAAACCTGCGTCGACCGCGGCGCGGGAAGCACCGACAGCAGCACCCAGCTTGTCGGCCAGGGCGTACAGGTGTTTGAAGTTGTCGCCGTTCTGCATGCCGCGGCCGCCGGAAACGACGATCTTGGCAGCGGTCAGTTCCGGACGATCGGACTTGGCCAGTTCTTCACCGACGAAGCTGGAAGTACCCGCATCGTGAGCAGCGGCAACGGCTTCAACAGCCGCCGAACCACCTTCAGCCGCCACCGGGTCGAAACCGGTAGCACGCACGGTGATCACTTTGACCGCAGCGTTCGATTGAACGGTGGCGATGGCGTTACCGGCGTAGATCGGGCGCTTGAACGTGTCAGCGCTTTCGACCGAGATGATCTCGGAGATCTGGTCAACGTCCAGCTGAGCGGCAACGCGCGGCAGGATGTTTTTGCCGTTGGAAGTGGCGGCAGCCAGGATGTGGCTGTAGCCCTTGCCCAACTCGGCAACCAGAGGAGCAACGTTTTCCGGCAGTTGGTGAGTGTAGGCGGCGTTGTCGGCCACCAGCACTTTAGCCACGCCTGCGATTTTTGCAGCGGCTTCAGCCACGGCGCCAGCGCCCTGACCTGCAACCAGAACGTGGATGTCACCACCGATTTTGACGGCGGCAGCCACGGTGTTCAGCGTGGCCGGGGCCAGCACTTTGTTGTCGTGTTCAGCAATAACCAAGATAGTCATTTAGATTACCTTCGCTTCGTTTTTCAGTTTCTCGACCAGTTCAGCCACCGACTTGACCTTGATACCCGCGCTGCGTGCAGCTGGCGCTTCGACTTTCACGGTCTTGTTGGTGGAGGCGGTGGAAACGCCCAAAGCGTCCGGAGTCAGCACTTCGAGAGGCTTCTTCTTGGCTTTCATGATGTTTGGCAGCGACGCGTAGCGCGGCTCGTTCAAACGCAGGTCGGTGGTGACGATGGCCGGCAGTTTCAGGGAAACCGTCTGCGCGCCGCCGTCGACTTCGCGAGTCACGGCAACGCTGTCGCCGCTGATGTCGACTTTGGACGCGAACGTGCCCTGACCGTAGCCGCTCAATGCCGCGAGCATCTGGCCCGTCTGGTTGTTGTCGCTGTCGATGGCTTGTTTGCCAAGGATCACCAGCTGAGGCTGTTCCTTGTCAACAACAGCCTTGAGCAGCTTGGCAACGGCCAGCGAAGTCAGGTCTTCAGCGGATTCGACGAGGATGGCGCGGTCGGCACCCAGAGCCAGCGCGGTGCGCAGTTGCTCTTGAGCGGTGGACGGGCCGATGGAGACGACGACGATTTCAGTCGCAACACCTTTCTCTTTCAGGCGTACGGCTTCTTCCACTGCGATTTCGCAGAACGGGTTCATCGACATCTTGACGTTGGCGAGATCGACGCCGGAATTGTCCGCCTTGACGCGAACCTTGACGTTGTAATCCACAACGCGTTTGACAGCTACAAGAACCTTCATGGATTCCTCGTTACTCTCCGGTGAAAAGAAAGTCGCCTAGGCGAACCTGGCGGTTTGATGCTCATCGGCGCAAGGGCACCTCTAAAAACGCTGGCAAAGGTGTCAAGTGACAAGCGCTCACGATGAAGATGACCGTTCGTCAGTGGTGACTGACGAGTCATTCATTATCGCGGCGTGTAAACTGCGCGCCAGAACCTGCGCTGCGCATCACCTTGTACTGCCATCGCCCTGTCTTTAGAGGTGCTCTTGATACCAACAGTCAGCCTACGGCGAGCGCAAAACCGACCGTATCTTGACCGCAACGCCTATTCCGGTCAATACGGCAAAATGGCCAGTCATAAGCCGCGTGACTTTGATTTCTCTGGCTTTGAGCCGATTCAAACAAACGTTTGTATTGGACGCTAGGAGTGGTGTAGATATAATGCGCCACCTTAGAGAGAAAGGTGGCTCATCGATTGTCCTCTTCCTGCATTGCGCAGGAATTCATGGATGCGACACCAAACCTCCAATTAGAAAAAAAACTGTTGAGCCTTGAGTAGGAGATAACCTGTGGAACGCGAATACATGGAATTCGACGTGGTCATCGTCGGTGCCGGCCCCGCTGGTCTTTCCGCCGCCTGCCGATTGAAGCAGAAGGCCGCCGAAGCCGGTAAGGAAATCAGCGTCTGCGTGGTCGAAAAAGGCTCCGAAGTCGGTGCTCACATCCTGTCCGGTGCCGTGTTCGAACCACGCGCCCTGAACGAATTGTTCCCGGACTGGAAAGAACTCGGCGCGCCGCTGAACACGCCAGTCACCCGCGATGACATCTTCGTTCTCAAGAACGCCGACAGCGCGCAGAAGATTCCCGACCTCTTTGTGCCCAAGACCATGCACAACGAAGGCAACTACATCATCTCCCTGGGCAACCTGTGCCGCTGGCTGGCTCAGCAGGCCGAAAACCTGGGCGTGGAAATCTACCCAGGCTTCGCCGCTCAGGAAGCGCTGTTCGACGAGAACGGCGTGGTTCGCGGGATCATCACCGGCGATCTGGGCGTTGACCGCGAAGGCCATCCGAAAGAAGGCCTGTACACCCCGGGCATGGAACTGCGTGGCAAATACACGCTGTTCGCCGAAGGTTGCCGTGGCCACATCGGCAAGCAACTGATCAAGCGCTTCAACCTCGACAGCGATGCCGACGCCCAGCACTACGGCATCGGCCTGAAAGAAATCTGGGAAATCGACCCGGCCAAGCATCAACCCGGCCTGGTGGTCCACACCGCCGGCTGGCCGCTGGACATCATGGGCACCGAGAACACCGGTGGCTCGTTCCTCTATCACCTGGAAAACAACCAGGTTGTAGTTGGTCTGATCGTCGACCTGTCCTACAGCAACACTTACCTGTCGCCGTTCGACGAGTTCCAGCGCCTCAAGCATCACCCGGTGCTCAAGCAGTACCTGGAAGGCGGCAAGCGCATCAGCTACGGCGCTCGCGCCATCTGCAAAGGTGGCCTGAACTCGCTGCCGAAAATGGTCTTCAAGGGCGGCGCGTTGATCGGTTGCGACCTCGGCACCCTGAACTTCGCCAAGATCAAAGGCAGCCACACCGCCATGAAGTCCGGCATGCTCGCCGCTGAATCCGTGGCCGAGGCGCTGTTCGCCGAGAAAGACGGCACAGAAGAGCTAACCACTTACGTCGACGCGTTCAAGAAGAGCTGGCTCTACGACGAACTGTTCGCCAGCCGCAACTTCGGCCCGGCGATCCACAAGTTCGGTGCCATCGTCGGCGGCGGTTTCAACTGGCTCGACCAGAACATCTTCGGCGGCAAACTGCCGTTCACCTTGCACGACACCAAGCCGGATTACGCTTGCCTCAAGCTTGCGGCCGATTGCAAGAAGATCGACTACCCGAAACCGGACGGCAAGATCAGCTTCGACAAACTCAGCTCTGTGTTCATCTCCGGTACCAACCATGAAGAAGAACAGCCGTGCCACCTGAAACTGGCCGACGCGAGCATCCCGATCGCCAAGAACCTGCCGCTCTACGATGAGCCTGCCCAGCGTTACTGCCCGGCCGGCGTGTACGAAGTGGTGACCAAGGAAGACGGCGAGAAGCGCTTCCAGATCAACGCCCAGAACTGCGTTCACTGCAAGACCTGCGACATCAAGGACCCTGCACAGAACATCACCTGGGTGGCGCCGGAAGGCTCTGGCGGCCCGACTTATCCGAACATGTAAGTCGAACGGCTGAACATCAAGGCTCCCTTAATGGGGGCCTTTTTGTTGCCCACCATTTAAGCCACACCACAATCCCCCTGTAGGAGTGAGCCTGCTCGCGATTGCGGTGTGTCATCCAGAATAGATGTCGACTGACCTACCGCAATCGCGAGCAGGCTCACTCCTACAGGGGGCTCATTGCCAACTCAGGCTGCGCGTTCGTCACCGGGATTACGCTCGAAGTAGCGCTTGTACTCGCGACTGAACTGCGACGTACTTTGATACCCGACCCGATGCGCCACCTGCGCCACGCCCAATCCCTCGCCCAGCAATAACTGCTGGGCCCTGAGCAAACGCAAACGCTTCAAATACTGCACCGGCGACAACAAGGTGCTGCGTTTGAAATGCTCGTGAAACGTCGACGCACTCATGTTTGCGCAACTGGCCAGGGTTTCGACGTTCAGCGGCTCGGTGTAATGCGCATGCAGATGGCTGAGCGACGCCGCGATCCGGGCGAATTGCCCCTGTTGCTCGACCAGCGCCCGCAGCACATCGGCTTGCGGCCCGCGCAAGGCGACGAACAACAATTCGCGCAATCGCGCCTGCCCCATCACCTGGCATTCCAGCGGATCGTGCAGGCAACGCAGCAGCCGTTCAACACAACCACGCATCGCATCGTCGAGCACCGCCGAGGTCATGGACGCTGGCGTTTGCGCCGCAATACTGCGCCCCGGCGCCAGCCCCATGGCCAAGACCAACTCACCGAGCAACACCCGGTCAATGGCAATGGAAACGCCCAGCATAGGGCCATCGGGTGCTGAAAACGTCTCGCATTCGAACGGCACCGGCAGTGCCTGAATCAAATAATGCCCGGCGCCGTATTCCAGCGTACGCGGCCCCAGATACGCCAGTTTGCTGCCCTGGGCGATGATGACCAGACTCGGCTCGTAAATCTGCGGGCCGCGAGCCACATCACAACTGGCCCGCAAAACCTGCACACCCGGCAACGCCGTCGGTACGAAACCGTCGCGGATCGCCAGTGGTTCAATCAGCGAAACCAACGTGGCATTAGCATCGAGATGACGGGTTAACAACATGGGGCGCTCTTCACAGAAAAAGTTACGAAAAAAGGGATGAAAGCATCATCGCAGGTCTGATCGCCCATTTGATCAATCAAGGAAACAAGCCGGAGGATTAGGCATGACACCCGGAGGAATCGCCATGGCCGGTGGCCGGTGCGACGCCCAAAATGCGCCACCTCACCCGTCACAGCTTTTGCGAGGTTCATCATGTACACCGCCATCGGATACGCCGCCCAGTCGGCCACCACTCCCCTCGCCCCCGTGAAATTCGAGCGCCGCAGCCCTCGTGCTGACGACGTTGCGATCGATATTCTCTACTGCGGCGTCTGCCATTCCGACATCCATCAGGCACGCAACGAATGGGGCATTGCCGTTTACCCGCTGATGCCCGGCCACGAAATCGTAGGCAAAGTTACCGCCGTCGGTGCGAATGTCACCAAGCACAAAATCGGCGATCTGGTGGGCGTCGGCTGTATGGTCGATTCCTGCCGCAGCTGCGAAGCCTGCCAATCGAACCTCGAGCAATACTGCCTCGAAGGCCCGACCATGACTTACGCCACCCCGGACCGAGTCGATGGCACCAACACCATGGGCGGCTATTCCGACAGCATCGTGGTCAGCGAACATTTCGTGGTGCGCATCCCGGAAAAACTCGACCCGGCCAGCGCCGCGCCGATCCTGTGTGCCGGCATCACCACCTACTCGCCGCTCAAGCACTACGGCGTGAAGGCGGGCGACAAGGTCGGGATTCTCGGCATGGGCGGCCTCGGCCACATGGGCATCAAGTTCGCCAAGGCAATGGGCGCGGAAGTGACGCTGTTCACTCGCTCGGCGAGCAAGGCTGAAGAAGGTCGTCGCCAGGGGGCGGACCACGTGATCGTGTCCACCGATGCCGAACAGATGAAGGCTGCGGCAGGACATTTCGACTTCCTGCTGGACACCATTCCGGTGCAGCACGACCTCAATCCCTACCTCGATACGCTACGTTTCGACGGCGTGCATATTCTGGTGGGCTTGATCGAACCGGTCGATCCACCGATCCACGCCGCCAAACTGGTATTGGGCCGTCGTGTGCTGGCCGGCTCGCTGATCGGCGGCATCGCCGAAACCCAGGAAGTGCTGGATTTCTGCGCCGACCACAACATCACCTGCGACATCGAAATGCTCGACATCCGCCAGATCAACGAGGCTTACGCCCGCATGATTGCCGGTGATGTGAAGTACCGCTTCGTCATCGATATGGCGACGCTGAAAGTCTAATCAGACCTTCGCGCCAAGCTCCGCAGACAACCGGGCCGTGACCCCTTTGATCAGGGGAATCAGCTCGGCCATTTTCTCCAGCGGCATATACGGCACGGTGCTGGCGATGCTGATGCCGGCAACGATGCGCTTGCTGGCATCGCGGATCGGAGCCGCTACACAACGGATCGACGGTTCGTTGTCTTCCAGATCGAAGGCATAACCGCCTGCCACATACTCGACCATGCGCTGCTGAAACTGCTCCCAGGACTGCTCCGGGTGTTGCGGCCAGAACTGATTTTTCCCACCCGCCGGCAAGCTGACTTCGTACAGCCGCTGCCATTCTTCCTGCGTGTCATCGAGCATCAGCGCCTTGCCGATCCCGGTGCGCGCCAACGGCATGCGATGGCCAACCCGCGAACGCATTTCCGGGCCATTGCGCCCCGGATTCTTGTGCAGGTACAGCACTTCGTCGCCTTCGCGAATCGCCAGGTGAATGGTGTCGCCGGTCAACGCCGACAACTCATCCAGATACGGCCCGGCCAATGTGACCAGCGGCAATTCTTCACGCGCCTGGAAGCCCAGCTCGATCAACTTCGGCCCCAACAGATAACCGACTTGCGGCACCACGCGCAGATAACGCTCGTCCACCAGGCAACTGGCCAGACGATGGGTGGTGCTGCGCGTGGTGCCGATCAGCCGGGCGATCTCCTTGAGATCGCGGGCACCACTGGCCACGGCCTGAACCACACCCAAACCACGAAGCAGTGTCTGGGTGCCGGTCGGTGCGGCGTCCTTGGCGATTTTTGGGGCGTCTTCCTGCATATCCAGCCTTTACCGTTGAGCGAGTGAACGGGCGGCATTATGGTCGCCCGCATGCCGCAACTACAACTTGATACGCTCGACTTTGCCGACCAGCAAGATGTAGGAAAGCGCGCCAATCAACGCCAGAACCGAGATATAGGTGATCGCCGGGGCGAACGAATCACCGGTAGCGAGGAAACCGATGACGATCGGCGTGGTAATCGCCGACAGGTTGCCGATGAAGTTGAACACCCCACCGGTCAACCCGAGCAATCGCGCCGGGGCCAACGTTGAAACCAGCGACCAGGTGATTGAAGCCAGCCCGTTACCGAAGAACGCCAACGCGAGGAAGGCAATCACCAGCGGTGTCGACTCGACGAAGTTGGCGCCGATGATCGAAGTGGAAATCAGCAGACCGCCAATGATCGGCAACTTGCGGGCGAAACCCACGGTGTAGCCGCGACGGATCAGCCAGTCGGAAAAGAACCCGGAACAGAGCACACCGACGAAGGCAGCGAGAAACGGCAGCGACGCCAACAGGCCGGACTTGATGAAGTCCATGCCGCGATATTTCACCAGGTAGGTCGGGAACCACGTCAGAAAAAACCACAACGTCGAGTTGAGGCAGAACTGGCCGAGGTAGATGCCCCACAACTTGCGCTTGGTCAGCACGATACCGAGATCGGTCCAACTGAATTTGGCTTTCACTTTGGCTTGTTCAGCCTGGATATCCACCAACCCACCGCCCTCGCGGATCAGGTCGATTTCGGCGTCATTGGCGCCTTTGAAATCCCTTGGTTCGCGATACACCGCGTACCAGATGACCGCCCAGAGAATGCCCACCGCACCGGTGCTGACAAACACCATGTGCCAACCATATTGGTGCTGCAGCCAAGCCAATACCGGCGTCAGGAACGCCAGACCGACGAACTGCCCGGAGGTGTAGAAACCGATGGCGGTAGCGCGCTCGCGCTCGGGGAACCAGGTGGTGACCACACGGCTGTTGATCGGATACGCGGGGGCTTCCAGCGCACCGACTGCCATGCGCAATACGAACAGTGCGATGAAGCTGGCGGCGAAACCGAGCATGACGGTGGCGATCGACCATAGCAGCAGCGCGACGCTGTAAAGGATGCGCGGCGGAACGCGATCCACCAGCCAGCCGCCGGGGATTTGCATGGCGGCGTAGGTCCAGCCGAATGCGGAGAAAATCAGCCCGACATGGATCGGGTCGATGCCCAGTTCGCTGGTGAGTGCCGGGGCGGCGATGGACAGGTTGCTGCGGTCCAGGTAATTGATCACCACGGTGATAAACAGCAGCACCATGATGAAAAAACGCTTGCGACTGGGCGTCACCAACGACGCCTGCCCTGCGAGGGTTTGCGGTTGCATGAGGGATGCCTCTTCTTATGTTTATTGAGGTCGATGTAAAGGCTTGCGCATGCCCCTTGTAGGAGTGAGCCTGCTCCGGGCGGCGTTCCGACGATAGCGGTGTGTCATTCAGCATTGATGTCGACTGACACACACCATCGCGAGCAGGCTCGCTCCTACAGGGGATGGTGGTGGGTCAGGGGGCACTCACCACTCGGCAAAACTGCCATCGGCATGGCGCCAGATCGGGTTGCGCCAGCGGTGGCCGACGGCCGCACGTTCGATCACATATTCCTCGTTGATCTCGATCCCCAGGCCCGGACCATTCGGGATTTTTACGAAGCCTTTGTCGTAGTCGAACACCCGCGGATCCTTGACGTAATCCAGCAGGTCGTTGCTCTCGTTGTAATGAATGCCCAGGCTCTGCTCCTGGATGAACGCGTTGTAACAAACCGCATCCAGCTGCAAACACGCCGCCAGTGCAATCGGGCCCAGCGGACAATGCAGCGCCAGCGCCACATCGTAGGCCTCAGCCATGTTGGCGATCTTGCGGGTTTCGGTGATACCGCCGGCGTGAGACGCGTCCGGCTGGATGATGTCGACGTAGCCTTCGCTGAGCACACGCTTGAAATCCCAGCGCGAGAACAGCCGCTCACCGAGGGCAATCGGGGTGCTGGTCAGCGGCGCCAATTCCTTCAGCGCTTCGTAGTTTTCGCTGAGCACCGGCTCTTCGATGAACATCAGTTTGTACGGGTCGAGTTCCTTCATCAGCACCTTGGCCATGGGCTTGTGCACCCGACCATGGAAGTCCACGCCGATGCCGACGTTCGGGCCCACCGCATCGCGCACGGCGGCGACGTTGGCCAGGGCCAGGTCGACTTTCTCGAAGGAATCGAGGAATTGCAGTTCTTCGGTGCCGTTCATTTTCACCGCAGTGAAACCACGCTCAACGGCCTCTTTCGCAGCGCGAGCGGTGTCCGCCGGCCGGTCGCCGCCGATCCACGAATACACACGAATCTTGTCCCGCACCTGCCCACCGAGCAGATCGCTGACCGACACACCCAGGGCTTTGCCTTTGATGTCCCACAACGCCTGATCGATACCGGCCAACGCGCTCATGTGGATCGCGCCGCCCCGGTAGAAGCCGCCGCGGTAAAGCACGGTCCAGATGTCTTCAATGTTGCGTGGGTCTTTGCCGATCAGGTAGTCGGACAATTCTTCAACGGCAGCCGCCACTGTGTGAGCGCGGCCCTCGACCACGGGTTCGCCCCAACCCGTCACGCCCTCGTCGGTTTCGACCTTGAGGAAGCACCAGCGCGGCGGAACGATGAAGGTGGTCAGTTTGGTGATTTTCATCTTTTTGTCTCTCTTATAGATGTAGCGCTCGCAGCGCCAAAAAGTCTTAGCGAAGGGCTTTCCAGGCAGCCACGTAGGCCTTGGCGTTAAGCGCCACTTCATCTGGCGTCATGCCCGGCTTGAACAACCCGGAACCGAGGCCGAAGCCTTTGACGCCCGCATCGATAAACACCTGCATGTTGTCCGGCGTGATCCCGCCGACCGGTGCCAGAATCGTTCCCGCAGGCAGCACTGCGAGCCAGGCTTTGACGACTGCCGGGCCCATCTGCTCGGCCGGGAACATCTTCAATACGTCCGCCCCTTCGGCCAATGCGGCAAAGGCTTCAGTCGGTGTGGCCACACCCGGCGACAGGAACAGCCCCGCCGCTTTCGCTGCGCGCAACACCTTGGGATCGCTGTGAGGCATGACGATCACCTGACCGCCCGCCGCTTTCACTTGCTCGACCTGCTCCGGCGTCAACACCGTGCCGGCACCGATCAGGCAATCAGCGGGCAAGGTACTGCGCAGGATGCGGATACTTTCGTACGGCTCAGGGGAATTAAGCGGCACTTCGATGACGCGAAATCCGGCGGCATAAAGGACTTCGCCGATGGCTGCCGCTTCTTGCGGGCGCAGGCCACGCAAAATCGCGATCAGACCGTTTTGCGCCAATGCTTGCTTGAGCATGTCAGACCTCCAGTCAGGTTTAACGGGATGGGTTGGGTGTGATCAGTCCGGCGGCAACCGCCAACTGCCACAAGCCGCGCTCGGTGGCTTGTTCGGCCAGGGTCACCCGGGCAAAACCGCAGGCGTCGAGCGCCCGGCTGTAGCGGGCACAGAGTTGGGCATTGCCGATGAGGACGATCGAAGGCAGATGAACGCTGTTGCGTCGGCGGCGCTGAACACTCGCCAACGCTGACAGTTCATGGCCGATCAACAGACCGGACAAGTAATCCGGTTGGGCGGTGGCGCTGAGTTCGCCCGTCAACCCGAGGCTGCGGGCACTGAACAATGTCGACAACGGGCCAATCTCGCCATCCGCCGACAGGGCCACCTGCACACCACGATCAAAGGCTTGGCCATCGAAGGACGCGCCCTTTTGCTGGGTGCGCCCCAGAATGCTGTGTTCGCTGAGCACGGCAAAAACTTCGCCGGTCATGAAGGTATCGAACTGCACGATGCAGCCGTCGGCCACTTCCACCCATTTCGAATGACTGCCCGGCAGGCCGATCAACAGATCACCACCCGCCTCGGCCGGAAGATTCTGCAGCACGCCGAGCACTTGGGTTTCTTCGCCGCGCATCACGTTCGGCAACCGCGAGCGCTGAATCACACCCGGCACGATGTGCACATCGACACCGCGAAGACTGCGAACCGTTTGTAGGGAGGTTCCGAGATTGGCAACGTTTGCAGGCGTATCGCAGTAGGCCGCTTCACGCCAGCCTTGTGCGCTGCCGACCATGCCGCAAGCAATCACCGGCAAATCGGGCTGCGCGTCGAGCCAGTCACCGCAGGCCTCATCGAAGGCCAGTTCAAAACCGTCGGTACATTCCTGACCCGCAATCATTCGCGGCGTACCGGGCAGCTGCATGATCCCCGACGACAGCGAACGCTGTTCGAGGACCTGGCCACCCGTGGTGAGTTTGTAAGCACGTAATGAGGTTGTCCCCCAATCGAGCGCGATCAATTGCGCCAGCATCGCTTCACCTGTTTTGTTTATTGGCAGTGAGTGAGCTGGACTATAAACCCGGACGCATAAAAATCTCAATATATAAATAATGATCCCATATATTGAGACAAGATAAAAAAAAGATCGCAGCCTACGGCAGCTCCTACGGATAGGTGTAGGAGCTGCCGAAGGCTGCGATCTTTAATAGACGCCGGTTGCGATCTAGCCCTCGGCAAACTCCCGCAAAACCGCCCCGTCCATCCGATACCGAACCCACTCTTCCTGCGGCTGCGCGCCCAACGACTTGTAGAACTCGATCGCCGGTTTATTCCACTCCAGCACGCTCCACTCAAATCGACCGCAATCATTGGCGCAGGCGATTTTCGCCAGGTGGCGCAGCAAGGTTTTACCCGCCCCGCCGCCACGTTGCTCGGGGGTGATGTAGAGGTCTTCGAGGTACAGGCAGTTGCTGCCAAGCCACGTGGAATAACTGAAGAAGAACACCGCGAAACCGATCGGCAAGCCGTCGCGCAAACAGATCAGGCCGTGGGCGGTGGCGCCTTCGCTGAACAGGCTGCGCTCGATGTCGGCGACGCTGGCGATGACTTCGTGGCGGGCACGTTCGTAGTCGGCCAGTTCGGTGATGAACCCGAGGATTTGCGGTGCATCGCTCGGGGTCGCCGGGCGGATCTCGATCGTCATGGACGTGCCTTCGTCAAAAGTGGAAAACGCCATACTAAGTCGGCGCACGGCGCTCGTCACACTGGAAATGCAAAGCTGATCCATGGAGCATGTGTCGCAGCAGGCTTCGCCAGCTGCTACAAGGCTATGTCACTGCAAAAGACGTTTTCACTTAACAGGATGTTTATGACCACTGATGCTTTCGCGCCACTGCAACTTCTCGCTGCGCAACTGCTGCCCCACGCGCTGGAGCCGTCGGAAGATGGCGCTCACGATCTGTCGCACTTGCAGCGGGTCTGGCACAACGTGCGAATACTCCACGCTGAAGAAGGTGGTGATCTTGAGGTGTTGCTCGCATCAGTGCTTTTGCATGATTGCGTGGCGGTAGAGAAGAACTCGCCGCTGCGTTCTCAGGCCTCGCGGCTGGCCGCCGAGAAGGCATCGAAATTGTTGACGGAACTGGCCTGGCCAGATGTAAAAGTCAGCGCGGTTGCCCATGCCATCGAAGCGCACAGTTTTTCCGCCAACATCGCGCCGACCACGCTCGAAGCGAAAATCATGCAGGACGCCGACCGCCTCGACTCCCTCGGCATGCTCGGCGTGGCGCGGACCTTTTACATCGCCGGACGTATGGGCAGCGCTTTGTACGACCCACAGGATCCCGAGGCGAAGGACCGGGAATACGATGACAAACGTTTTTGCCTCGACCATTTCCAGACCAAGCTGCTGCACCTGGCGGATGGATTTCAGACGACCACCGGCCAGCGTCTGGCGCAGACTCGCCACGAACGGTTGAAGGGCTTCATGGCGTTGTTCAAGGAAGAAATCGGCGCCTGCTGAAGGCTTTACTCCGGCCAGCGCTAACCCTGAAATCGGTAACCTCATACCTGACATCAGCGCCTTGCGTGATAGATAGATGAAGCTCTCTTCTATCGGGTCAAGGAACCGCGTCATGCCTAGTGCACCACCCCAAGTCTCAAGCAGGTTGTTCGGCCTGTTTTGCCTGGCCAGCTATTTGCTGTCGCTGTCCTATGGCTCGACCTTTTTGCTGTCGTTGTTGATAGGTTCCCGCGGCGGCAACGAGCACGATGCCGGCAGTGTGATTTCGGCGGCGATGCTCAGTACGTTTGCCGCCGTTATTGTTTCCGGGCACTTGTCCGATTTGCTCGGCGCGGCGCGCTCTATTGCACTGTTCGGCATTCTGCTGGTGGCCGCCAGCCTGGGCTTCGCCTTGGCGCCAGGCTTCGGCAATCTGCTGTTGTTTTTCGGGTTATTGCTGGGGCTGGGTTGGGGCGTGTTCTACACCCTCGGCCCGATCATCGTGGCGAGCCTGGTAACACCTGCCCAACGGGCAAAATACTTTGCGCTGTTGTCGGGCAGCATGATGACCGGGATCGGCAGCGGTCCCTTGTTAGGTCGCGCTGCCAGTGCGCTCGGGTATCCGATCACCGCGGCGTTTTACCTCGCGGCGCTGGCCAGCCTGATCGGCGTGTTGCTGTTCTGGCGATTGGATTCGCAGCTGAAAAAAGCGCCGGCGCACTCGGCAGCGATGTCACGAATTTCCTGGCGTGCAGCGGTGCAAGTGCTGTCGTCCAGAGCGGTGTTCCCGATCATCATGGTCGGCCTCGGTGGTTGCGTTTTCGGCGGTCTGTCGAGTTTTCAAACCAGTTACGCGGCGGCGCGTTCACTCGACTATTCACTGTTCTTCCTCGGCTTCATGAGCGCAGCGATCAGCAGCCGAATGCTGATCGCCGGTTTCGTGGTCAAGCGCGACCCGTTCCGGGCCTCCTGCCTGTTGTCAGGCGTGATGATGGGCTCGATCCTGATGTTCGCTTTTGTGGTCAACGACGGCTTCAGCTACGTGCTGGCGGCGGTGATGCTCGGGGTCGGTTACGGGCTGACCTATTCGGTGATCAACGGCCTGGCGGCCAACGAGGCACCGAACGGCACCACCGCGCAATCCCTGCTGCTGTTCAGCCTGTCCTACTTTATCGGCGTGTTTGGCTTTCCGTTGCTGGCCGGGAAAATCATCGTGGAACAGGGAATGGCGACGCTGTTGCTCACGGTGTTAGGGGTTGCTGTATTGAATTGGCTGATCAGCGTCGGTCGTCTGATCTGGCGTCGGGCCGTTACCAGCAAAACGTTGCAGCAGGCCTAGACCGTTCGTCGTTCATCAGGCACCAATCCAAATCGTGGGCTGACCAATATCAGATAAGGACTCTAATTAAATGGACCTATCCACACCATGAAGAGGTAACCATGAACGCCGATAAAAACCTTGAGCAAGAAGTCCTGACCCGTCTGCTGCATGCCCATCCAAGCGGTTTGGGCAAAGAGGTCCTGGACAATTACCGCGGGGAGAGAGTCGTGGCCAGCACCCTCGCCACGCTGCAGGATCGCGGATTGATCCAGCAGGGTCATGTGATCTGCAACGAGGCCGGCGAGCACTCGTTGAACCTGCCGATCAAACTCAGTGCCGCTGGGGTTGAAGCGGCGCGCAAGCTGGAAGTTTAACAAGATGAATCAGGTCGCAGTCGTGCGCGGCTGCGACCAGGTAAGGTCAGGATTGATGTTGAATCTTATGACCCCTTCGCGAGCAGGCTCGCTCCTACAGGGGATTTGTGTCGTTCACAGATTCAGTGTAGGAGCGAGCCTGCTCGCGAAGGCGCCAGATCAGACACCGAAAGTCTTACGGATTAACGCATCCACTTCTGCAGTCCCCGGCGATGTCGCCGGCCCCCACCGAGTGACCGCCAACGCCGCAGCCGCATTAGCCCGTCGCGCCGCGTCAACCGGGACCAACCCTTGCGCCAACCCGGCCACAAACACCCCGGCATGCGCGTCCCCCGCGCCATTGCTGTCCACCGCCTCAACCTTGAAACCCGGCACATGCTGGCGGTCTCCACCTTGGCTGATCCAGCACCCTTGCGGGCCGTCACGCACCACCATCAACACCTCGGCCGGCAGATGATCGGCCAACCGGTTCAAGGCCTCGGCAATGTCCGACGCACCGGTAAACTTCAATGCCTCGACACTGTTGCTGGTCCATAGATCGATACGCGCCAGCAAGGCTTGCATCAACGGCTCATCCGGTGAATCCACCAGCGGGCCCGGATCGAAAACCACGTTGATTCCTCGCGGCAAATCCAGCACCCAATCCACCAGTGCCCGGGCTTTGCCGCCATGCAGCAGGCTGTAGCCGCTGACGTAGACATAGTCACCCGCCTCGGCCGGCACGCTGGCCAAATCCTCGGCATTGAGCTCACCTTCGGCACCGATATAGGAAATAAAACTGCGCTCGGCCGAGGCTTCGGTCAACGCGACGCACAATCCCGTATCCCGTTCGGCACGGTGAGTGATGCCGATCCGAATGCCTTCAGCGTTCATTGCCTCGCGGGCCAGGTCGCCAAAACGCCCGGTGCCGTGGCGCCCGAGGTAAACCACCGGCAAGCCATTGCGCTGGGCGGCAGCCATCACATTGAAGCCGCCGCCAGCCTCGAAACTGGCGGATTGCGCCAGCACGTCGCCGCCCGAATGCGGCAGTTTATCCACGGCCATGACCAGGTCGATCATGACCTGGCCGGTGTGCAGCAATCTAGGCATGAGCATTCTCGACCAACGCGGCGCGGCGATCCTTGGCCCCGCCGAGTACAAAGTAAATGCCGCCGGCCACCAGGAACGTCACGATCCAGCCGAGACCGTTATGGCCCAGCCAGGAGTCGGACAGGAAACCGCGGAACCAGACAGTTTGTTCAGTCGTGCCGATGGTGGTGAAGCTGAAGCCCAGCACGATCGCCAATGCCCACGCACCGAAGGCGCGCCACTCGATACCGCCGCTGTACCAGTAAGCGCTGCTCGGGCTGACGTCCAGCAAGTCTTTGGGGCTGTAGTAATGACGATGGATCAGGTCGACGACGAAGATCCCGACCCACGCGGTGATCGGCACGGCCAGCAGCGAAATGAAGGTAATGAACGGGCCGTAGAAACTGTCGGCGATCAGCATGAAATAGATCGAACCGGCGAAGATCGCGACGATGTCCACCACCACCGCGTAGACGCGTTTGACCTTCAGGCCGAGGGTCAGCGTGGTCAAACCGGCGGAGTACACCGACAGGTTGTTCGACAGCAGCAACCCGCCGAACGCGGTGATCAGGTACGGCACGGCCATCCAGGTCGGCAGCATGTCGCGGATGGCAATGATCGGGTCGGTGGCCGAGGCCAGATCGTTGTTGCCCACCGACAGCAGGCCGCCGAGGGTGATCAGCAGCACCAGCGGAATCCCCGCACCGAACGCTGCCGACGCCACCAGGCGTGCGGCTTTGACACTGCGGTGCTGGTAGCGCGACATGTCGGCACCGGCGTTGGCCCAACCGATCCCGGTGCCGGCAGCCATGGTGCCGACGCCGATAATCATCGCGCTCAGCGGTGCGGGCGTGGCGTTGAACACCGCGCTCCAGTCGATGGTGGCGCAGAGAAAACCGCCGACCAGAATATTCAGCGCGCCGAACACGTAGGTTGCCCACTTCTGGATCACCAGCAAGGTGGCGTGACCAAGACCCGACACCGACAAGGTCAGCAGCACGAAAATCGCAATGAAGATCAACGTCAGCACCGGTGCGCTTTTGGCTTCCACCGGCGAGCCGAACAGGATCGAGCACAGCGACAACAAGACGAACGCGGCGGTGGTGGTGTTGACGGTTTCCCAGCCCAGACGAGACATCAGCGAGACCAGCGTCGGGCCGATGTTGCCGCGTACGCCGAAGATCGCTCGCGACAACGTCAGGCTCGGGGCGCGACCACGGCGACCGGCAATGGAGATGATCCCGACCACCGCGAAGGAACCGGCAGCCCCCAGGATCGCGACGATGATCGCCTGCCAGATCGCCAAGCCGCGAAAGGCTACAAGGGTCGCACCCAGCGGCAGGCCGAGGATGGAGATGTTGGCGGCGAACCAGACCCAGAACAGTTGCAACGGATGGCCGTTGCACTCTGCTTCCGGCACCGGTTCGATGCCACGGGTTTCCAGTTGCCCGGCGCTTGGCCCGGCGTTTGATGAACTCATGTGAAATGCTCCTGTTGCCATTTTTGTGGTTGTGGGCAATTGCGGAAGTCGACATAACATCCCGGCGGTCCTGGCCGTATTCCTGCGTTCCATTGCGGGGTTATCAATTCAATTCGGCGGTGCGCCCATCGCGAGCAGGCTCACTCCCACAGGTACGGCGTGTACCGTGCGGCTTGCACTTTCCCTGTAGGAGCGAGCCTGCTCGCGAAGAGGTCAGTCCAGTCAGCGCAAAGCCAGTAGACCCTGCACCAACGGTTCCAACTCCAGATCATTAACGACTTTGACCTTGTCGATCATCGCCGCCGGCCAACATTCAAGGCCCAGGCAGGCCCCGAGCATGGCGCCGAGAATCGCCGCGATGGTGTCGGTGTCGCCGCCAAGGCTGGCGGCCATGCACAGCGCTTCGAACGCGTTCATTTCACCAATGGCCACTTGCTGGGCCAGGGCAAAGGAGACCACCACCGATTCCTGTGAAGCCACCGAAGTGCCGATCACGTCGTACATCAAATCCGCCAGCAACGCCTTGTCGCTGTCGACACTGATGGTTCGCGCCCAACTGATGCGCGAGGCGATGCGTCCGCCAGCCACCCAGTAACCGTGGCTTTCAGCTTGCTGAGCGATTTGCTGGCCGAGGTTCAACGCCTCACCCAGGTCCATTCCGTTGATACCGGCCGAGACCACCGCCGCCACCGCCGCCGCACTGGAAATGCCCAGCGTGGTGTTGTGGGTGACCTGGCAAGCCTGCACGACAGCGTTGATGAATCGCTCAGGGTTGGCGACATCCGCCGCGATCCCCACCGGCGTGATGCGCATCGCCGCGCCATTGGTGGTGCCGTAGCGCCCCGCTTCTTCCGGCGAGTGGCCGGCGAGGATCATTTCGATGGCACGTTTGGTCGAAGGGCCGAGCAAGTCTTGCGAGCCCTTGGCCTGCATCGCGGCCTCCCATTCGATCAACCGTTGGGCGAGCAGCGACGGTTCGATCCGGCCCTCGCCTTCAACCAGCAATTGGCCGACCAGAATCGCCTGCTCGGTGTCATCGGTGATCGAGCCTTTGAGCATGTTGGCGGCGATCGGTTGAT
This sequence comes from Pseudomonas fluorescens, assembly GCF_000968015.1. GTDB lineage: Bacteria > Pseudomonadota > Gammaproteobacteria > Pseudomonadales > Pseudomonadaceae > Aquipseudomonas > Aquipseudomonas fluorescens_W. The sequence continues at coordinate 23,122 of NZ_LACH01000059.1, read as the reverse complement.
CGGGGCCTGCGTCTTCCAGGTCAGTGATCTCGCCGAAGCGCACCTTGATCTCGGCGCGGCTCAGGGATTGGGTCGGCATGCCCAGCGCATCGCCCAGAGCCAGTCCGTAGAACGCGCCCAATGCACGATTGAGCGCAGTCACTTTGACTCTCCAAATTGCAGGTGCAGGCGAAAATGCACCGGGTCGAGCAGGCTTTCAACCTGCTCCATGAATCGGTTTTGCCGGTCGTAGGTGGTGCGCAAGGCCTTGAGGAAAACCGTGCCTTCCGGACGGCCGAGCAGTTCGGCGTCTTCGGCGTTCAAGGGTTCGGCGCCGATCCATTGATCGCCGCGCTCGCCGATATAGCCGTAGGCGGCCAGGGTGATGGTCAGGGAGTTGTCGATAAGGCCGACCCGCGGCAGGCTTTCCAGGCCTCCGGTGGCGGGCATCAATGAGCGTTCAAGGGAGACCAGCTTGCCTTCGTTGGAACGGCGGCGACGGTCGAGGGTGATGAATTGGTCGGTGCCGAAACGCGGCAACAGGTCAGGACGGGTGACCGCCTCCAGTCGCAGCACTTCGGTATTGATCAGCGCCCCGCTGTCGGCCAGGGCCTGGGCCCAGCCGCTGCGCTGATCGAGCACCACGCCGTCGAAGGTGACGATGGAACCCACCCCGCTTTGTGTCGCGATGTAATTGCGCCGTTTCAACTCAGCCAGGGCTTCGCGCAGCGTGCCTCGGCTGACTTTGAATTCTTGAGCCAATTGATGCTCGCCCGGCAACAGAAAGCCGTCCTCCATGAGGCCGCTTTCGATGCGCCGGATGAGTTCGTCGACCACCCGTTGTTTCTTGTCAAATCGTACCTGTCTAATCATGTACAACTTGATATCCGAAACGGGTTACAGCAAGCAAGGAATATTTAAGGGAGGTGACAGAAGGAGTTACTTCGGGAAGCGACCGCTACGCGGTCAATCGCGAGCAAGCTCGCTCCCACAGGGGTTTTGCGGCGGACACATATTTTGTGCACGACACAAGCCCAATGTGGGAGCGAGCTTGCTCCGACAGATAATGGATGTCAGCGCTGTTTGAGGCGGTCGATGACCACGGCCAACAGCAAGATCGAACCGCGAATCACGTACTGGTAGAAGGTATCAATGTTCTTCAGGTTCATCGCATTCTCGATGATCGCCAGAATCAACACCCCGGCAATCACATGCCGGATCATGCCGATCCCGCCGCTCAACGACACCCCGCCCAACACACAGGCAGAAATCACCGTCAGCTCAAAACCCTGGCCAATCATCGGCTGTCCGGACGTCATGCGCGACGCCAGGATCACCCCGGCCAACGCCCCGATCAAGCCGTGCACGGCAAAGATAATGATCTTGGTCCGGTCAACGTTCACCCCGGCCAGCAGCGCCGCTTCCTGGTTACCGCCGATGGCCATGGTGTTGCGCCCATAGGTGGTGTAATTCAGCAGCCAGCCGAAAAACAGGAAGCAAACGATAGTGATCAGGATCGGCACCGGCACACCCAACAACTGGCCATTGCCGAAGACGAAGAACTGCTCTTGCGACACCCCCACCGCTTTGCCGTTGGCGAAGATGTAAGCCAGGCCTCGAACGATCTGCATGGTCGCCAACGTGGTAATCAACGCATTGACCCGCAGCTTGGCGATCACGATGCCGTTGATCAACCCGACGATCAGCCCCATGAACAGCGCCGCCACCACACCGAGAAACACGCTGTCAGTGTCGCGCATCACCACCGCTGCAACCACGCCGGCGCAGGCAATCACCGACCCCACCGACAAATCGAAGTGCCCGGACGCCAGGCAATACAACATGGTGCACGCGGCAATCCCCGTCGTCGAAATCGCCAGGCCCAGGCCCCGCATGTTCAGCGGCGAGAGGAAGTTATCGATCAGCAAGGTGCAGAGCACGAAGATCCCGACGGCCGCCAGCAGCATCACCCAGTCATCGAGAAAACGCCGCAGGTCCAGAGGTTTGCGCTGGGTGGGCAAAGCGTTGTTTTGGATAGTCATAGTCACCTCTCAGTTCGCCACGCCGTCAGCGCGTTGGCGCGGCAAAGCCAGTTGCAGCAGGTTGGATTCATTGGCCTCTGCGCGAGACAACTCGCCGCGCATCGCGCCTTCGCAGAGCACCAGGATGCGGTCGGAAATACCCATCACTTCCATCAGGTCGCTGGAGACCACGATCACCGCGATGCCGCTGGCGGCCAGGTTGTGGATGATCTGGTAGATCTCGGCTTTGGCGCCGATGTCGATGCCGCGAGTCGGTTCGTCGAGCAGCAGCACTTTCATCGGCATCGACAGCCAGCGGCCGAGAATGGCCTTCTGCTGATTGCCGCCGGACAGGTACATGATTTTCTGCGCCGCATTGGGGGTCTTCACTTTCAGCGCCTTGATCTGCTTGTCGGCGTTGTCCTTCTCCCACAAGCCACGCAATAGGCAACCGAAAGTGGAGTGGGCGCCGCGGGCGCTGATGTTGATGTTCTCGGCGACGCTGGCAAGCGGCAGGATGCCCTCTTTCTTGCGGTCCTCGGGGCACAGCAGAATCCCGGCGGCAATCGCATCGCGGGGTGAACGCAACTTCAGTTCATGACCGCGCAATTCCAGGCGCCCGGCGGTGTTGCGCTCAAGGCCACTGAGCATGCGGAACAGCTCGGTACGACCGGCGCCGACCAAACCGAACAACCCGAGAATCTCGCCTTTGTGCACCTCGAAACTCACCGGCTCACGCAAACCCGGCCCCAGCAAACCGTCGACCTTGAGCGCCACCGCGCCACGCTGACGGTGGCGGTAATCGTAGATGTCCTGAATGTCGCGACCGACCATGCAGGTCACCAACTGATCGTGAGTCAGTTCGCTCATGTCCTCGAAAGTACGCACAAAGCGACCGTCCTTGAACACCGTCACCGCGTTGCAGATGCGGAACACTTCTTCCATGCGGTGGGAGACGTAAAGCACCACTTTGCCTTCGTCGCGCAGGCGACCGATGATCGCCATCAAACGATCAATCTCCCGCGCCGACAGGCTGCTGGTCGGTTCGTCGAACGCGATCACATGCGCCCCACGGGACAACGCCTTGGCGATTTCCACCAGTTGCCGCTGACCGAGGGACAGGCGCCCTACTTTCTCTTGCGGATCGATTTCATCGGCCAGGCCCTTGAGGCAGGCCAATGCCTGTTGCCGCAACGCGCCGCGATTGATCAGGCCGAAACTGGCCGGCAGATGACCGAGGAACAGGTTCTCTGCCACGGTCATTTCCGGGACCAGGTGCAACTCTTGATGGATCACGGCGACGCCACTGCCGATGCTGTCGGCGGTGGACTTGAAAACCATCGCCTGCTCGCCGATCTGCAGGTCGCCGCTGCTCGGGGTGTAAGCACCGCCGAGGATTTTCAACAGTGTCGATTTGCCGGCGCCGTTCTCGCCCATCAAGGCATGAACCTGCCCCGGGTGGGCGACGAAGCTGATGCCATCCAGCGCCTTCACCCCAGGAAAGGTCTTGCCGATCCCGTTGAAGCGCAAGCTGCCGCCGGCATTGTGTTGTTGTGTTTTTGATTGCGCGTGCATAACCCACCTCTTCACACAGATCAGGCAGCCCCATCGCCAGGGCCGCCGATGAAATCAACCGTGCCTCAGTTCCAGAGGCCGATCTTTTCCAGTTCCTGCTTGAAGTTCTCGCGAGTGATCAGTGTCACGTCGTCCATCGCGGTGTACTTCGGCGGTTCTTTGCCGGTGGTGACCCACTCATGCATCATGCTCGCGGTGTTGTAGCCCTCGATGTGCGGGCTCGGCAGCATCGAGCCGAAGAAGCCACTGTTGGCCTTCTTCAATTCGCCGATGGCGTCGGTGCCGTTGATGCCGATGCCGATCACGTTGGCCGCGGCAAAACCGGCGCTCTCGGTGGCGCGCACGCCGCCCAGCACGGTGTTGTCGTTCATGCCGCCGATGATCAGGTTTTTCGCTGCGCTCGGCAGTTTCACCAGCGCCGAGTTGGTGGCGTCCATGCTGCCGGGTACGTCGAGGGTTTTCAGCGCCGAGAACAGAATGTGGTCTTTCGGCATGCCGGCGTCTTCCAGCGCTTTGACCGAACCGTCGGTGCGTTTCTTGCCGGTGTCGAGTTCGTTGAAGGTGTTGATCACCGCGTAGGTGTCTTTCCAGTCCCAGCCACGTTTCTTCGCTTCGGTGGCCATGGCGCTGCCCTGCTTCTGGCCGACTTCGAACGCGGCCATGCCGAGGTACGGAACGTCTTCCATGAACTTGCCGCCGGCATCGACAAAGCGGTCATCGACGGCGATGACTTTCAAACCGTTGAGCTTGGCCTTGGCCATGATCGCCGGGCCGAGGGATACGTCTGGCGGGCAGATCACAAAGCCCTTGGCGCCGTTGGCGGCGAGGCTGTCGATGGCCGAGAGGGTTTTCTCGCCGTCCGGCACGGCGATCTTGATGACGGTGAAGCCCTTCTCTCTCCCGGCCTTTTCGGCGAATGCCCATTCGGTCTGGAACCAGGGCTCTTCTGCCTGCTTGACCAGAAAGCCGATCTTCACTTCCTCGGCCGCCAGCAACGAACTGCTCAGGCTGACCGCGGTGACCGCCAAAGCGGCACAGCACAGGGAACGGATCCCACGACGACGATTCATAAGCTGACTCCTTGTTATTTTTTTTGAGCGTTATTTGAAAGCCAATCAAACTGTGCAGCTAATAGTCATATCGTATGATGATTGGATTTCAGGCGTAGTTCCGCGCCTGAAATCCGATTGACTCAGTCGTGGTACATGACCGAGCGACCGCCATCGATGGTGATGCACGAGGCATTGATGAACGGCGCTTCATCGCTGGCCAGGAAAACAGCAGTCATGGCCACTTCGATCGGCTGACCGATGCGACGTGGCGGATGCAGATCGAAAGCGCGCTGACGCTCGGCATGCGGGTCGGCAAAACCGTTCCAGTAATCAACATTCAGTTGGGTTTCGATGTAACCCGGCGCGATGGCGTTAACGCGAATACCCTTCGGCGCGTATTCGATGCCCAGGGCGCGAGTCAGGCCGAGCAGGCCATGTTTGGCCACCGGGTACGGAAAGCAGCCGGGAATGATGTGAGTGGAATGGGTCGAGGCGATGTTGATGATGCTGCCGATGCCTTGCTCGATCATCTGCGGCAGCACCGCTTTGCAGCCATACCAGGCGCCGTCCAGGTCGATGGCGAAGCAGCGGCGCCAGTCTTCCTCGGTCATTTCCAGCGGGTCGCGGAACACATTGACCCCGGCGCAATTGACCAGCACGTCGATCCGACCGTGCAGCTCGATCGCCAGTCTGGCCATGGCGTGCAGGTCTTGCTGGTTGGAAACGTCAGCCTTGATTGCCTGAACGTCGAAGCCCTTGTCACGCCAGTGCGCCGCGACTTTTTCGACTTTCTCACCCTGAATATCGCTGATGATCAGCTTGGCCTGCTGGGAAGCGAAGGTCGCGACAATCGCCTCGCCAATACCCTGAGCAGCACCGGTCAGCAGCACGACCTTGTTTTTCAGGCGCTCACCCTTCGGCGGTTCGGGCACCGGTGGCAAGGAAAGAGGTTCAGCCATGGATCAAGTCTCCTTTTTGAAGGCACGACAAAAACCGGGCATCTGTCGATGTCCGGTCAAAAGGCTTTTTGGAAAATCGCTGCATCACTTCACCTGTTTTGTTTTTTTAAGTGTGAGTGCGTGTAACTGATGGAGCCGACTATAAACCCGACCGCCAAATAATCTCAATATATAATTTAACATCCCATATTTTGGGATTCATCCCGCAAACCGAATACAGGTTTTTCCGGGCACATCGACTTGAATCGACAGCAACGCACCGTCCAACGGATGGTTGAGCGGGCTCGCGGCGCTGGTGATGTACAGGGTTTTCATGTCTTCCCCCCCGAATACACAACTGGTGGGGCGGCTGATGGGCAGCTCGATCACGCGATCGACCTGTCCGTCCGGGGTCAGCCTGAGCAGACAACTACCATCCCAGCGAGCGTTCCAGAGGTAACCTTCGGCATCCATCGCCGAGCCATCCGGCCCGCCGCGTTCATGCGGTCCGAACCAGACCCGGGCCGGGTCGAGGTTGCCGTCAGTGCGGATGAAATACTGGTAGAGCGTATTGTCGAGGCTGTCGGCGAAATACACGGTGGTTGCGTCTTCACTCCACAGCAACGTGTTCGGAATGCCCAACCCTCGAAGCAACGGCGTGACCCGAGCATCGCGATCGATGCGAAACAGGCCACCGGAACGCCGCACAATGGGCACGTCTTCGCCCCGCTCGCCGATGTTGTTCTGCATGGTGCCGAGCCAGAGCCGGCCCTGAGCATCGCAGCGGGCTTCATTGGCGCGATTGCCGGGTTGCGGATCGGCGACGCAGAGCAACGTCAGTCGCGGCTCCAGGCCGGGGGAATCCAGATCGAGTCGATACACGCCGCTGTTCAACGTCACCAGCGCATCGCCGCTTTCGCAGGGGATGAAGGCAGACACATGCTCGGGCATCTGCCAGATCTGCACGTTGGCACCCATCAGCCGCAGCGCTTGTTGACCGGCGATATCAACCCAGTACAGTGCCTGGGTAGGCGCATCCCAGAACGGGCCTTCACCCAGTCGTGCCCGGTGTTCGGTAACCGCAGTCCACGTCATGAAACCTCCTGCATTGTTCTTGTTCTTTATGTGGGAGCGAGCTTGCTCGCGATGGCGGTGTGTCTGTGACATCAATGTTGGATGTGCTGACGCCTTCGCGAGCAAGCTCGCTCCCACAGGGGATTTGTGTGATCAACTGGCTTTTCTGTCGGCCATGACTTGCGGGTAGAAACGCTTGATGGCCAGGTCGGCGTTATCGATCAGGGTCATGCAGGCCCAGACACCCCGCGCGGCATCCCGGGCGGCGATGGCCTCGGCCATGTCTTTGTGTATCGGTAGCGTACGGCGCAGTTCGTCCGGGTCGGCGGCGGACACTTCGAAAGACACCGCCAGCAGCGCGCCGAGGGCCGGGACCATTTGTTCGATGAATTGATTGTGGCTGGCCGCGAGGATGCACTCGTGGAAAAACTGGTCGGCGCGGTTGTAATCGACGCCGCTGTCCACTGCCCGCTCCAATGCGTTGTAAGCCTGAAGGATGGCGTGAACCTGCTCGACGGTAGCGCGCTCGCAAGCCCAGCGGACGGCCATGGGTTCGATGGTGCGGCGCAGGTCGAGCAAGTCGTCGACGAAGTTTTCCGGCAAGCCGCTGCGCGACAGCCAGCCTACGACTTGCGGATCGAAGAGGTTCCAGCGACGCACCGGCAACACTCGTGTGCCGACCTTTGGCCCGACTTCGAGCATGCCCTTGGCGACCAGGGTTTTGATGGCTTCGCGGATAACGGTGCGGCTGACACCGAGTTGCTCGCCCAAATCGGCTTCGACCTTGAGCGTTTCACCCGGTTTGACCTGCCCCGTGGCGATCCAGCAACCCAGCCAATCGACCGTCGACGCATGAAAACTGCTGGACATGGACACCTCGATTCAGGGACGGCACATAGCCGTTCGCGATGGGTGCCTACGCTAATCATCATACGATTGTGTGTCAATTTGATTTTTCTGCCTGACGGCGTTCAGGCGAGCGATTTGAACGAACCCACGTTGTAACCTACGGTTAGCCGCGACAGATCAAGCGCAACTAAAGTCCGCTATCGACAGGTATAAGCATGAACATGGATGCGTCTACGCAATACCCGATTGTTTTGGTCCACGGCCTTTTTGGCTTCGATAAAATTGCCGGTTATCCCTACTTCTTCGAGATCAAGGAAGCTCTGGAGCACGCTGGGGCCAAAGTGTTTGCCGTTAACATTCCAGCCGTTAACGGAAACGAGGAGCGCGGTAAAAAACTGCTCGAACACGTCAATCGCATATTGCGGGAAACGGGAGCTGCCAAGGTCAATCTTATCGGCCACAGCCAAGGTCCATTGGCTGCACGCTACGTAGCGGCGCTACACCCGGAAAAGGTCGCATCAGTCACTTCTGTCAGCTGCCCCAATCATGGCTCCGAGATTGCCGACCAATTGCATAAGGCGCTGACGCCTGGGGAGATGCCCGAAGCGCTCGTACTGGTTCTGTTCAAAGCAGTCGGCACCTTCATTTCGTCGATCAGCGACCATCCGGAAAACCCTCAGGACGCTCAAGCGGCTTTCGAATCCCTGACCAGCGCAGGATTGGCCGCTTTCAATCTCAAGTACCCGCAAGGGCTACCGCAACATTGGGGCGGGGAAGGCAACGAAATTGAAAACGGCGTGTACTACTACTCCTGGAGCGGGATCCTGCAAAACTTTCAAAGTCTGCAACCGCTCGATCCGTCCCACTTGAGTTGTATCGTGCTGTCGAAGTTTTTTTATAAAGAGAAACACGCCAACGATGGGCTGGTCGGACAGTACAGCTCGCACCTGGGCAAAGTCATCCGTTCGGATTACCCGATGGACCATTTCGATGCAGTCAATCAAATGGCCGGGATCACGAGTTGGAACGTAAGCCCGGTCCACCTCTATCTTGAACATGCGGCTCGGCTAAAGGACAAAGGTTTGTAGGCAAAAAAAAATGGCCCGCTTGAATAGCGGGCCATTTTCCAGAACACAGCAACTTGGCGAGTTACGGCTCAAGCCCGATGGGGAAGAACTCGCCAGCGCTCCACACGCCCAACCAGCGCTGCCCGTCGATCTCGCGGGTGACGGCCAGCTCCACCAGTTGGTAGAACACGTTGCGATGGATCAGGGCTTCGAGGTTGGTGCGCACATGCACGTAGGGCGCAGGTTCCTGCGTGACCGGGTCGATCACCACGCGCATCGGGTGTTCGGGGCCGGCCTCGGCGGTCTCGTCAACATTGGTGGTGAAGCGCAAGACCTGGGTTTCACCCTCGCCTTCGACCTCCACGGCAATCGCCACGAAGGGCGCGTCGTCGACCTTGATGCCAACCTTCTCGACCGGGGTGATGAGGAAGTAATCGTCACCATCGCGGCGAATGATGGTGGAGAACAGCTTGACCATCGGCTTGCGCCCGATCGGCGTGCCCAGGTAATACCAGGTGCCATCACGGGCGATCCGCATGTCGATGTCGCCGCAGAAGTCGGGGTTCCACAGGTGAACCGGCGGCAAGCCTTTGGTTTTGGGGATTTGCCCCAACAGATCGTTGGCTTTTTGCGGGCCACTCATGGCGTTCTCCTTTTGAATTACTGGTCGCTGAGCCCCAGCAGGCTGCGCGCGTATTGCTCCAGCGGCGGGCCCATCAGGTCTTCTGGCTTTTTGTCGTGGAACGTCAGTAAACCGCCACGCCCCTTGATGCGTGCAGTATCAATCAAATACTGGGTGCTGGTCTCGATCAACATGATCTGAATCACGCCGCCATCGATACCGAGGCGATCCAGGGCTTCCTGATCGAGCCATTCGTCCGAGTTGCCGATACGGTCATCAGACTTCGCGAAACGGGTATAGAGCAGGTAATGGGCACCGGCGGCACGGGCTTCGCCCATGGCTTGATCAAGACCTTCCGGAGCACGGGCGCGGCGGACCATGGGGAAGTATTCGACAAAGCCATCGAAGGCGACTTCGGCTATCACGTTAGGTCGTGGGTAGACAGTACTGCCTGGCGGCACAAAGGCGCCCTGGGCGATATAGACGAATGAGTCCGGTTGAATGCGCAGGTTATTCACACGGCGGCTGTCGCTATGGTCGAGCAACCCCGCGTCGCTCATGTGGTAGCGAGTCCCTTCAGCCAGATCGCTGACATTCATGCAGCCACCAAGCGCCAAAACGGCCAGCAGCAAAACCAGGCTACGCATCCTACCCTCCAGAGGCCGGTGACGGAAAACCGGCGAATGGCCATGGGATGCAGCTTCCGCGCCAGCTCTTAAAACATCAGCGTCTTGTAAATCGCTCTCGCGAGCAGGCTCGCCCCCACAGGGGAATGCATTTCACCTGTGGGAGCGAGCCTGCTCGCGAAGAGGCCCGATTAGCCGCCGATGATCTTCATGATGGTCGCGCCACCGGAGAACGCCACTTCCTGCTTATCACCCAAGGCTTTCACCAAGAGTCTCTGCAAGGCGGGCAACGCTTGATGACGGGGCTTGTCCAGCAGGTCGCCGACATAGTGGCGGTTGCTCGACGACAGGCAGCCGTGCAGCCAGCCCGTGGAGGACAGACGCAGCCGAGAACAGGTGCGGCAGAAAGGAACGCTTTCGTTGGCGATAATGCCGAAGTAGCCCTGCCCCGGAATCTGGTAACGCACGGCGGTGGCGTCTACCGGCGCATCGGCCTGAAGGTATTCGTAGCGCTCGCCGATCAGGCTGAGCAACTGTTGAAGGCTGACAAACTGTTGCAGGAAAGCATTGGAGTCGCTGGCCAGGTGCCCCATACGCATCAACTCGATGAAGCGAAGCTCGTAGCCGCGCTCCAGACAGTAATCGAGTAGCGGCATTACTTGATCGAGGTTCTGCCCACGCAGCGGCACCATATTGACCTTGATCTTCAGGCCGGCGGCACTGGCCTGATCCATACCGTCGAGCACAGTCGCCAGATCGCCGCCACGGGCAATGCTACGAAAAGCGCTGGCATCCAGGGTATCGAGGGAAACGTTGATGCGACGAATGCCGGCATCCACCAGCAGTGGCAGCTTCTTCGCCAGCAGCTGACCGTTGGTGGTGAGGCTGATGTCCGCCAGGCCCATCTGCCCGACAGCGGTCATGAAGGTTTCGAGTTTGGGGCTGACCAGCGGCTCGCCGCCGGTGATGCGCAAACGCTCGATACCGGCGGCCTCGATCAGATAGGCCACGCCACGCGCCATGGACTCGGCCGACAATTCATCCTGCGCAGCGACCAACCGCTTGCCGTTGGGCACGCAGTAGGTACAAGCGTAATTGCAGGCTGAAGTCAGACTGATTCGCAAATTGCGAAAACGCCTGCCTTGACGGTCAACGATCATGGACTACTCCGGCGGAAGAATATTCGGACCGCTAAAACTTGACTCACAAATCAAGTTTTAGCAAGTCCTATGCCTGAGTATATTCCTGCGGTACTGCACCACGTAGCGAAATCATGGCGCAATAAGGCAACTGAATGGTTCAGCTGCTCGGGGTGTCGGTATCGCGCTTGCGCTTGTTGCCCATGCGCACGCCGATGTCCATCAGGAACTGGAAGAAGCCTTCCTGATCTTCCAGCACATTGCTCCAGAACGGCGAGTGATACAGCGCCACGGCACCGTGCACCAGCGCCCAGGATGCGCAGTAATGGAAATAAGGCGGTACGTCTTCGAGCTTGCCTTCGCTGATCCGGCCCTTGATCAGCAGGGTCAGGCGTTCGAAGTTCGAGGCGCGAATCTTGTGCAGCTCCTCGACCATCTCCGGCACCTGATTGCCCTTGACCACCTTCTCTTCCAGGCGATCGAACAACCGATAGCGTTGAGGGTCGCGCATGCGGAATTCGAAGTAGGCCCGGGACAGGGCTTCCTTGTCCTTGTCGACATCGGCCGAATGCAACAGCTCGTTCAAATCGCGCTCGTAATCGAGCATCAGGCGCAGATAGATCTCGGCCTTGGATTTGAAGTGCTTGTAGATTGTGCCTTTGCCGATACCGACGGCATCAGCAATCATCTCGACGGTGACACTGTCTTCACCTTGATCGAGGAACAGCTTGAGCGCGGTATCGAGAATTTCTTGCTCGCGGCGACGAAACTCACGGACCTTACGAGGTTCTTTATGCATAAGAAAAGGTCTGTAGGGGTCAAAATTCGAAGCCGCGTATTATGCCTAACTTGCGCAAAAATGCACGGATCATCCGACCATATATGTGTTTCTTGATGAATTCCGACGGCCTCGCAGATTAATGAGAACTCAACCGAAGCGCCCGTATTCCAAATTTGTTTAAAAACCGGCGCCGGTAAACTGGACGAGGCGCAATAGTGATCAATACTTCAACTGTCGGCGGGACATCTCCCCCAAGTGTTGCGCCGATATAGGTACCAACGGACCGCGTGCCTTTGTTTTACTCCTAATGGTCTTAACCCGGATTCACCCCCCAGAACCCGGGTTTTTTTTGCCTGCGATTTAACCTTTCACATGCGCCAGCGGAAACAGTCGCTTGAAGTTCTCGGTGGTTTGCTCGGCAAACCGCTCGTAGGGCTCACCTCGCAACATTGCCAGAAATTCCGCTACGTCGCGCACGTACTGCGGCAGGTTCGGCTTACCGCGATGAGGGATCGGCGCCAGGTAAGGCGAGTCGGTTTCCACCAGCAATCGATCAGCCGGCACTTTACTGGCCACGTCACGCAGAGCGTCGGCATTGCGGAAAGTGACAATCCCGGACAAGGAAATGTAATACCCCATGTCCAATGCTGCTTTGGCCATGTCCCAGTCTTCGGTGAAACAATGCAGCACGCCAGCCTGGGGCAGCGCCGCTTCGCGCAACAGGCTCAACGTATCGGCGCGGGCACCACGGGTGTGGATGATTACCGGTTTGCCCGTCTGCTGCGCCGCTTGTAGATGCAGGCGAAACGACTCCTGCTGCAACTCCGCTGCTTCCGGCTCGTAGTGGTAATCCAGACCGGTTTCACCGATCGCCACCACACGCGGGTGGTTCAGCTCCTGTAACAGCCAATCCAGCGCTGGCGCGGCGCCCGGCTGCACGTCCAGCGGATGCACGCCAACCGAACAGTCGACGTCGTCGTAACGTTCGGCCAGGGCTTTGACGTCGGCGGCATTCTCGACGCTGACGCCGATACACAGAAAGTGCCCTACCCCGCGCAGACGGGCGGCGTCCAGTGCAGCATCCAGGGAGCCGTCATGGGCGGCGAGGTCGAGGCGATCAAGGTGGCAATGGGAATCTACGAGCATAAAAGGGCTGCAACTTACATCGTATGAGTGGGACGGTCGGACTTCAGGGCTCCGGCCAGATGGGTTTCGATTCGACTGCGCGCGGTATTGTCGCCATCGTTGAATTGTACGCCGACCCCGGCGGCCCGGTTGCCCTGCGCACCTTTGGGGGTGATCCAGGTGACCTTGCCGGCGACCGGAATCTTCTCCGGCTCGTCCATCAGGTTCAACAGCATGAATACCTCATCGCCCAACTTGTAACTCTTGTTGGTCGGGATAAACAGGCCACCGTTCTTGATGAAAGGCATGTAGGCCGCGTAAAGCACAGACTTGTCCTTGATCGTCAGGGACAAAATGCCGTTGCGCGGCCCAGGATTGACGAGTTCATTCATGCTGACCTCCGTTGCTGATGCTCAGAGTCTAAGCACAGACGATCACTTCTGGGTAGGCAAACCCACCCATTGCACCAACAGCGCCTCCAGCAACAACACCCGATTGAGGTTGGCTTTGCTCATCACTTTCTGGCGCTGGGCGAGGATCCAGTCCTGAATATTCAGGACCTTGTCCTGGCCGGCTTTCTGCGCCAGGTACTGAATCACCTTGCGCATGTCCGTCAGTCCCAGGCCTTCTTCGTCCTGCGTCAGCTGATAGCGCAGGATCAGGCTCGACCAGTCGCAGAACCAATCGAACAGCAACAACAGCGGAATCGCATTCCAGCCTTCGGCCAGTTGCGTTGGTGACTGTTGCTGCTTGAGCAACTTCTTCACGCCATCGACCACCAGCGCCCGCTGCTCGCGCACGCCCTGGGCCTGCAAGTTGACGGCGGCCAGTGGCGAACCGGCGGCCAGGGTCAGCAACTCGACACGCTCTTCTTCCGAGCAGTCCGGCAAGGCTTTCGCCAGCCATGCAAGACTCATGGCTTCGCTCGGCAATGGACAAGCCTGCTGCACGCAGCGGCTCTTGATAGTCGGCAACAGACGACTGGTCTGGTGGCTGACCAACAGCAAAACGGTATCGCCGGAAGGCTCTTCAAGGCTTTTGAGCAAAGCGTTGGCGGCGTTGATGTTCATCGACTCGACCGGCTCGATCAGCACCACTTTGCGGCCGCCCATCTGCGCGGTCTGAACCACGAAGCTGACCAGATCACGAACCTGATCGACCTTGATCGCCTTATCGGCTTCTTCCGGTTCCAGAATGTAGTTGTCAGGGTGACTGCCGGCCTTGAGCAACAGGCAGGATTTGCATTCGCCGCAAGCATCGTGGGCGGCGCTCGGACGTTGGCACAGCAAACTGGCCATCAAGCGCTCGGCCAGCGCACGCTTGCCGATCCCGGCCGGACCATGCAACAGATAGGCGTGAGCATGTTGCTTGCGACCAGCCAAATGCTGCCAGAGACTGTCCTGCCACGGATAGGCTTCAGCCACGGGTCAACTCCAGCAGGCGCGGCAACAAGGCATCCAGTGACTGCTGAACCTGCGCCAACGGCTGGGCGGCATCGACCAGGACATAACGCGCAGGATCCGCTTCAGCACGCTTGAGGAAGGCACTGCGCACTGCATCAAAAAAGGTTCTGCCTTCGAGTTCGAAGCGATCCAGACGACCGCGAGCGCTGGCGCGGGCCAGGCCCACTTCCACCGGCAGATCGAAAATCAACGTCAGGTCCGGGCGCAGATCGCCCTGGACGAAGGTTTCCAGGGTCGCGATGCGCTCCAGCGACAGGCCGCGACCGCCGCCCTGATAGGCGTAGGTCGAATCGGTAAAGCGATCACACAGGACCACCGCACCGCGGGCCAGCGCCGGGCGAATCACCTCGGCCAGATGCTGGGCTCGCGCGGCGAACACCAACAGCAACTCGGTGTCGGGGTTCATGACTTCGTCAACCGGCGCCAGCAGCACTTCGCGGATCCGCTCGGCCAACGGCGTGCCGCCTGGTTCGCGAGTCAGCACGACCTCGATACCAGCGGCGCGCAGGCGCTCGGCCAGGTATTCGCGATTGGTGCTCTTGCCGGCCCCTTCCGGGCCTTCCAGGGTAATAAACAAGCCAGTCACAGGCAGTCCTTAGTCAGAGTCATTGCGGGCTTTGCGGCGCGGTTGCATCCAGTTCGGGCGCGGGTGCGGCTGCGGGTTCTTGAGTGGGCTCTGGAGCAGATTCCGTTGAGGGCGACGGGTCAGGCGCTTGCGGCTCTGCTGGCGCCGCCTGAGCAGGCTCTTGCGGCGGCACTTGGGGCAAAGCCTCTGGGGCTGTGTCGGGAGAAGCAGCCGGGATCGGTGCCTGCTCATCCGTCGCCTCTGGCGCCGTGGTCGGCGCCGGGCTGGAGCGGTAGTCGGCACGGCGCTTGATCTGGAACTCACGCACAGCGTTATTGTGCGCGTCCAGATCATCGGAGAACACGTGGCTGCCATCACCACGAGCAACGAAATAGAGGCTATTGCCAGCCACCGGATTCAGCGCTGCATGAATCGCTTCGCGGCCGACCATGGCGATCGGGGTCGGCGGCAGCCCCGAAATCATGTAGGTGTTGTACGGCGTCGCTTCCTTGAGATGGGCGCGAGTCAATTTGCCGTTGTAACGATCACCGAGGCCGTAGATCACGGTCGGATCAGTCTGCAACAACATGCCCATTTCCATGCGCCGTACAAACACGCCAGCGATTTGCCCGCGCTCCTGCGGCACACCGGTTTCCTTCTCCACCAGCGAGGCCATGATCAGCGCCTGATAGGGTTCGGTGTACGGCACGTCAGCGGCGCGCTGGCTCCATTCCTTGGCCAGGACTTCGTCTAGGCGGTCGTAGGCTTTTTTCAGCAGCTCGACATCGGTCATGCCGCGCACGAAGCGATAGGTGTCAGGGAAGAATCGTCCTTCCGGAAAAATCCCGGTGTGGCCGAGCTTGTCCATCACCTCGCTATCACTCAAACCGTCGAGGGTCTTTTCGAGTTTTTCATCCTTGGCCAGAGCAGCGCGGACCTGATGGAAATTCCAGCCCTCGACCAGGGTCAGGCTGTACTGAACCATTTCCCCGCGTTTCCACAGGTCAATCAGGCCTTCGACGGTCATGCCGGGCTGCATGCGGTATTCGCCCTTGTGCAACGGTTGCTTGGCGAGATTGAAGCGCCAATACACCCGCAGCCAGAAAGCGTCCTTGATAACGCCATCGGCTTCGAGTCGATAGAAGGTGCGAGTCGGTGTCGTGCCTTTTGGCACTTCCAGCAGCTCTTCTTGAGTGATGTTCAGCGGCTGTTTCAGCGCCGAATGGATTTTCCAGGCAGAAGCGCCCAGACACAGCCCTGCCAGAACCAATCCGGTTTCCAGCAACAGCAAGAATTTACGTCTCACGTATCAAGCATCCAGTAGCGCGCGGGCAATGGTTTGGAGTTTACGGGTGAGCGGACCAACCGGCCAGCTCAGTGCGGCATAGGCGCGCACCGGCCAAACGCCATACACGCTGTTGCAGACAAAGACTTCATCAGCCCATTGCAGCTGATCGAGGGTGATATCGGTGATTTGGGTGGGGATCCCCAATGACTCGGCTTGAAACAATAATTCGGCACGCATCACGCCGGCCACGCCGCAGCGCTTCAAATCAGCGGTGATCAGCACGCCATCGCGGATCAGGAACAGATTGCTGAACACGCCTTCAATGACGCGCCCGGCCTGATCGAGCATCAAGCCTTCAGCATGATCGGTGTCTTGCCATTCAGAGCGGGCGATGACCTGTTCAAGACGGTTCAGGTGTTTGAGTCCGGCGAGCAGAGGCTGCCTGGAAAGCCGCGTCGCACAGGGGAACAGGCGAACGCCCTGCTCCGCATTGGCCGCAGGATAAACCGCAGGAGGGTTGCCCAGCATGATGCGGCGCGCCTGAGCCGAAGGATCGGGCGCATAGCCGCGCGCGCTTTCGCCACGCGTGACGATGAGCTTGAGCACACCTTCGCCCAACGCTTGGGCATAGGTCAGCAACTCAGTGCACACAGCCGCCTGATCGAGATTAATTGCCAACCGCTGGCAACCCTTGACCAGACGCACCAGATGCCGATCCAGCAGCACCGGAGTGCCGTCGTGTACAGCGATGGTCTCGAACAGACCATCGCCGTAAGCCAGGCCGCGATCCTTCAGCGACAAAGCGTCAGCCGGCTGACCGTCGACCCAGCTGTCCATCAGTCAGCGAACCGACGGAACACCAGCGAGCCGTTGGTACCGCCAAACCCGAAGGAGTTGGACAACACCACATCGATATCCATATTACGCGCGGTATGCGGTACGAAGTCGAGGTCGCAACCTTCGTCCGGCTCATCAAGGTTGATGGTCGGCGGCGCTACCTGGCTGTTGATCGCCAGCACACTGAAGATCGCTTCGACCGCGCCCGCCGCACCCAACAGGTGACCGGTCATGGACTTGGTCGAACTGACGGCCAGCTTGTAAGCGTGATCGCCGAACACCGACTTGATCGCACAGGCTTCGGCAAGGTCGCCGGCCGACGTCGAGGTGCCGTGGGCGTTGACGTACTGAACCTGGTCGCCATTGATCTTGGCATCGCGCAGCGCATTGATGATGCAACGTGCAGCACCCGCGCCATCGGCCGGAGGCGAAGTCATGTGGTAAGCATCGCCACTGGTGCCAAAGCCGATCAGCTCGGCATAGATCGTCGCGCCACGGGCCTTGGCGTGCTCCAACTCTTCGAGAACCAGAGCGCCGGCACCGTCGGACAGCACGAAGCCATCACGGCCCTTGTCCCATGGACGGCTGGCGCGGGTCGGCTCGTCGTTGCGGGTCGACAGCGCGCGGGAGGCACCGAAGCCGCCCATGCCCAGACCGCAAGCCGCCATTTCAGCGCCGCCGGCAATCATCACGTCGGCTTCGTCGTACATGATGTTGCGTGCCGCCATGCCGATGCAGTGCGTACCGGTGGTACACGCGGTGGCGATGGCGTAGTTAGGTCCCTGTGCGCCCAGATGGATGGACAGGAAACCGGAAATCATATTGATGATCGAGCCAGGTACGAAAAACGGAGAAATCCGTCGTGGGCCGGAATCATGCAGGGTGCGGCTGGTTTCTTCGATATTGGTCAATCCGCCAATACCCGACCCCATGGCCACGCCAATGCGCTCACGGTTGGAGTCGGTGACTTCCAGACCGGCGTTACGAACTGCCTGAAAACCTGCGGCCAGACCGTATTGAATGAACAAGTCGAGCTTGCGAGCTTCCTTGACCGACAGGTATTCCTCGACATTGAAGCCCTTTACCGAGCCGCCAAAACGGGTGGAATAGGCAGAAAGGTCGGTGTGTTCGATCAGACCAATGCCACTGCGGCCAGCCAGAATGCCCTGCCAACTGCTCGGCACATCCGTGCCCAGTGGCGACAACATACCCATACCGGTGACTACGACGCGTCTACGCGACACAGCACTCTCCTTTTTCAAATGACGACTTTGCATCAGGCCTAAAGAAAAAACCGCACGCCATGATGGCAGTGCGGTTTTTCCATGACAGCAAGCAACGATTACAAGCTATTAAGCCTGGTGGTTTGTAACGTAATCGATTGCAGCTTGTACAGTAGTGATCTTCTCAGCTTCTTCGTCAGGGATTTCGGTCTCGAATTCCTCTTCCAGAGCCATCACCAGCTCAACGGTGTCAAGGGAGTCGGCACCCAGGTCTTCAACGAAGGAAGCAGTGTTGACCACTTCTTCTTCTTTAACGCCCAGTTGCTCAGCAACGATTTTCTTGACGCGCTCTTCGATGGTGCTCATACCTTGTTTTCACTCCTAATGGACAAATTCAGGCAGCTGGCCAGTGGGTAAGTGTATAGAAAGACTTTTCAGTTTTTCAACTGAAAGCTTCACTCCTCAAACCCGACGACCCTCTGCCTATAAATAGATTGCAGCTTTATAACGGATTTTAGACAGCTCGTATGACATTTTTTTGAAGCGATCCGTCACATTTAACTCATGTACATCCCGCCGTTCACCGGGATTGTAGCCCCAGTAACGTAAGCCGCACCGTCGGATGCAAGAAAAGCGACCACAGACGCGATCTCTTGAGCTTGTCCCAGACGGCCCAGCGGAATCTGCGTCTGCAAGGCTTCACGCTGTGCCTCGGGCAGTTCGCGGGTCATATCGGTGTCGATGAACCCAGGGGCCACCGAGTTTACCGTAATCGAACGCGAACCGACTTCACGCGCCAGTGAACGGCTGAAACCTTCCAGACCGGCCTTGGCGGCTGCGTAGTTTACTTGGCCTGCGTTGCCCATGGCACCCACAACCGAGCCAATACTGATAATTCGTCCCCAACGGGCTTTGGTCATACCGCGCAAAACGCCCTTGGACAGGCGGAACAGACTGTTCAGGTTGGTATCGACGACGTCATGCCATTCGTCATTTTTCATGCGCATCATCAGATTATCGCGGGTGATACCGGCATTGTTGACCAGGATCGCCGGCGCACCGAACTGCGATGTAATGCTCGCCAGCACTGCAGCAACGGATTCGTCGCTGGTGACATTGAGTTCCAGGCCAGTGCCTTGAATCTCGTTTTCTTTCAGGGTTGCCGCAATGCGCTCGGCACCCGAGGCAGACGTCGCGGTGCCGATAACGATGGCGCCCTGACGACCCAGTTCCAGGGCGATAGCCTGGCCGATACCGCGGCTCGCGCCAGTGACCAGTGCAACTTTACCTTGCAGACTCATGCAGGCTTCTCCTGATTCAAGCCAGCGCTGCGCGAGCGGCAGCGAAGGCGTCGGGGGTATTGAGGTTGGATGTCGACACGCCTTCGGCGCAACGCTTGTTCAAGCCAGCCAGCACTTTACCTGGGCCGCATTCGACCAACTGGGTAGCACCTTTGGCGGCCAGCGCCTGAACCGATTCGACCCAGCGTACAGGCTTGTAAAGCTGCTCAAGCAAATCGCGCTTGAGGGTATCCAGATCGGCCGGCACAGTGGCGCTGACGTTCTGAACCACCGGAATCTGCGGCGCCTGCCAGTCGATCGCTGCGATCGACTCGGCGAAACGCTCGGCCGCCGGACGCATCAGCTCGCAATGGGACGGCACGCTGACCGGCAATGGCATGGCGCGCTTGGCACCACGGGCCTTGCAGCCTTCGATGGCGCGCTCGACCGCTGCCTTGGCACCGGCGATGACCACCTGGCCAGGGGAGTTGAAGTTGACCGCACTGACCACTTCGCCTTGCGCCGCTTCGGCACAGGCTGCCAGCACATCAGCATCGTCCAGACCGAGAATGGCGGCCATGCCACCTTGCCCGGCCGGAACGGCTTCCTGCATCAACTGACCACGGCGTTCAACCAGCTTCACCGCGTCGCCCAGGCTCAGGCTGCCCGCAGCGACCAGAGCGCTGTATTCGCCCAGGCTGTGACCGGCAACATAAGCCGGACGCGCGCCGCCTTCAGCCAGCCACAGACGCCACAAGGCAATCGAGGCAGTCAGAATGGCCGGCTGGGTTTTATCGGTTTGATTGAGTTGCTCTTCCGGCCCTTGCTGGGTCAGTGCCCACAGGTCGTAACCCAGAGCATCGGAAGCTTCTTTGAATGTTTCGAGGACAACCGGATGTTGCGCGCCCAACTCGGCCAGCATGCCGAGGGACTGCGAACCCTGTCCCGGAAAGACGAATGCGAGGGAAGCAGACATGTAACAAGCCCCTAATGATCTTGTCGTCGGAGAATTGACGTCCCGCTTGGAGGACGCAAGAAACTGACAGTTGGATGGCAAATTGAACTGAGCGGTCACATTTAAGCATTGTCCGACGAAAACGCCTAAAGCAACAAATCTTCCAGGCGACCGTGAATACGTTCCGGCAGGTTTTCCTGGATCTCGATCAAGGCACGCTGAATCGCACTCTGGAAGCCCTGAACCCCCGCCGAACCATGGCTTTTCACCACAATTCCCTGCAACCCGAGGAAGCTTGCGCCGTTATGCCGCGCAGGCGCCAGATCAGCTTGCAAGCGCTTCATCAGCGGCAGCGCCAGAGCGCCGACCACTTTAGACGCGAGGTTTTTCTTGAACAAGGCTTCGATGCGCCCGGCAATCATGATCGCCAGGCCTTCGCTGGACTTGAGCAGGATATTGCCGACAAAACCGTCACATACCACCACATCCGCCTCGCCACGGTACACACCGTCACCCTCGACAAAACCGATGTAATTGATGCCGCGAGCACCCTGCAACAAGGTGGCCGCCAGCTTGACCTGTTGGTTGCCCTTGATGTCTTCAGTACCGATGTTCAGCAGCGCCACTCGCGGACGAACGATGCCCAGGGTTTCCGCCGCCACCGACCCCATCACAGCGAACTGCAACAGATGCTCGGCGCTGCAATCGACATTGGCGCCCAGGTCGAGCAACTGGCAATAACCCTTCTGCGTAGGAATCGCCGCCACCATCGCCGGCCGATCAATGCCTGGCAAGGTCTTGAGCACGAAACGCGACAACGCCATCAGCGCACCGGTATTGCCGGCACTGACACACGCCTGGACCTTGCCATCGCGCAGCAATTCCAGCGCCACGCGCATCGACGAGTCGGGCTTGCCGCGCAGGGCCTGTGCAGGTTTTTCGTCCATAGTGATGACTTCGGACGCCGGAGCAATCGACAGGCGCGAGCGATCCACAGCCGATTGGCCAGAGAGCAATTCTTCAAGGAGGGAGGGTTGACCGACGAGGGTCAGGTGTAGCGAGGGCGTAGCAGACAGGCAAGCAAGGCTGGCCTGAACAATGCTGCGGGGACCGAAGTCCCCGCCCATTGCGTCAATCGCGATGACTTGAGCAGACAAGTGATTACTCGTCAGCGCCCTTGTCGATCACTTTACGGCCACGGTATACGCCTTCTGGCGATACGTGGTGACGCAGGTGAATTTCACCGGTGGTTTTTTCTACAGACAGAGTGCTTGCCGTCAGGGCGTCGTGCGAACGACGCATGTCACGGGCAGAGCGGGATTTTTTGTTCTGCTGAACAGCCATAATTGATTAACTCCTAAACGTTTGGGTCACGCTTTAACTGCGCCAATACACTGAACGGGTTGGACCGCGTTACCTCGTCCTCGCTCGGTTCGGGCTCATCGAGACCCGCCGGCTGCTGGCATTCTTCCGGATGATGAGCAGGCACAATGGGCAAGGCGAGCAGAAGCTCCTCCTCGATCAGTGACTGCAGATCCAAAGGATCTTCGCCCAGTTCCAGCACGTCATAACCTTTCGGCAACGACTGGGTATTCGCACCCTCCTTCACCACAGCATAACTGCATTCGCTATGGATCGGCAGGGTGACCAGCTCAAGACAACGCTGGCAAACCATTTTGACTTCGGTGTCGATAAAGCTGTGGATTACCACAGACTTACGTTCATCTCGTTCAAAAACGAATTTAGCCTGCACCGTACCGACAGTGTCGGAAAGCGGGTCGCAGAGTCTCTCCAAATCGGCCAGCAGCAGTTCACCTTGAAGGGTGGTGCCACGATCAGCCAATTTGCGCGGGTCAACGTGAGGTGGAATCGGGTCATTCAACATAGGCGCAGCATTATAGGGATGCCCCCAGCCATGTCAAAGGAAATTCAGCCCTGTCCGTCACTTGCAAGCCTCCGCTAGAATTCGCGCCTGTCTTCTGGAGATGCGCATGCTGCCTTTATTACTCGCTTCAAGCTCGGTTTATCGCCGGGAATTGCTGGCCCGCTTGCAGCTGCCGTTTACCTGCAGCTCGCCGGATATCGACGAAAGCCATCGCCCGGGCGAGTCCGCCATCGCGCTGGTCAAGCGCCTCGCCGAGGAAAAAGCACGTGCGCTGGCCGGCAGCCACCCCGCTCATCTGATCATCGGCTCCGATCAGGTCGCGGTACTTGGCGAACGGATTATCGGCAAACCGCACACCTTCGAAAAGGCCCGCGAACAATTGTTGGCTTCGAGTGGCGCCAGCGTGACCTTCCTCACCGGCCTGGCGCTGCTCAATAGCCAGACCGGTGAATGCCAGGTCGACTGCGTGCCGTTCACAGTACACATGCGCACGCTCGATCAGGCGCGCATCGAACGCTACCTGCGCACCGAACAGCCCTACGACTGCGCTGGCAGCTTCAAGGCCGAAGGTTTGGGGGTGAGCCTGTTTCAAAGCACCGAAGGCCCTGACGCCACCAGCCTGATCGGCCTGCCATTGATTCGCCTGGTCGACATGTTGCTGGCCGAAGGTGTGCAGACACCTTAAAGATCAAAAGATCGCAGCCTCGTTTCACTCGACAGCTCCTACATTGAAATGCATACCCCTTGTAGGATCTGTCTGTCTAGTCCTGAAATAGGT
>NZ_LACH01000058.1 GCF_000968015.1 Pseudomonas fluorescens | reverse complement strand
GGCTGCGCCAGCTGCTACAAAAGTCTGCGTTTAATCATCTGGCATTTCAGGGGGTTTGGCAGGCTTCGCCGGTTTGCCCGGTTTTGCACCTTTGGCACCCTTGGCGGCAGGTTCCGCTACAACGGGCATCGCGACCGTCGGCGCTGCGGCTTCTTTCTCAGTCGCTGGCAAGGCGTCGATGGCATCGAAGATTTTCTTCAAATTGACCGATTTTGATTCATCCCCCGAACTCTCGAACTTCTTCTCGCCGTCCTTGCCCACCAGGATGACTTTGGGTAACGCCCCCGCGCCGAGTTTCAGCGAGCGGATCAGTGCCATGGTGTCCTGTTGGCCGAGATCCTTGCCGTCGAGTTGACCGAACATGTTCAGCACGGTGTACACCCTGATATTGCGTTGGGCGACACCCTCCTTGTTGGCTGGATCGTCCAGCGACTTTTTCAGGCCCACCCAGACTGGGTCAACCGTGCTGGGAGCAATCACAATCAGTGGCCGGGCCCTGCCCTTGTCAATATCCAGAGGTGAGCCATCATCGGCGGCAAACAAGGGGCCGGCGAAAGCCAGCAGGGTAGTCAGGATCAATGACCTGATGAGCATGCGCATCTCCTTTTGATATCCACGCTCTAATGATTGCGCATCGCGGCGTTCGTTCCGGGTGACGCACGCAATTATGTCTCGCCTTGCCCCAAGCTTAGGTCAGGGCGGTCATTGCGCAACAGGCTGAGCTAATCTCATAGCTCAATAACGACGCCCTGATCCGCCGTGAGGACCTGTGCATGAGCGCTCAGTTGAACCACACCATCGTCTGGTGTCGCGACAAGCAGACATCAGCCAACTATCTGGCAGACATCCTCGGTCTGCCCAGCCCCGAACCCTTCGGCCCGATGCTGATCGTCAAGTTCGACAACGGTGTGTCGCTGGACTTTTACGACAATGACCCGCCGATTGCCTCCCAGCACTACGCGTTTTTGATCGGTGACGACGATTTCGATGCGGCCTTCGCCCGCCTGCAAGCCCGAAAGCAACCCTGGTGGGCCGACCCTGGCAAACAACGACCGAACGAGATCAACGATTACGGCGGTGGCCGGCGAGTTTACTTCGATGACCCGGACGGGCATCTGCTGGAAATTCTGACCCGGGCCTAAGCCTCGCCCGCCATCAACGCCGGAATGGAAAAGGTGAAGACGCTGCCAACCCCCGGTTCGCTCTCGGCCCAAAGCTCTCCGCCATGGGCCTGCACGATGCTGCGGCAGATGTACAAACCCAGGCCACTGCCGTTGGGATTTCCATCACGAACCGACCAGTAGCGCTCGAAGATGTGCGGCAAATGCACGGCGTGGATACCGCCGCCATTGTCGCGTACCGAGATCAGCACTTTGCCGTTTTCCTGGCGGGCGCTGAGGTCGATACGTCCGCCCGAGGGGGTAAATTTAATCGCGTTGCCCAACAGGTTCGACAGCACCTGGAACAACCGCTGGGGATCAGCGTCGATGCTCAACCTTTCAGAACTGCTGCAGTTGAGCTCGATGTTTTTGTGGGACGTGAGGGTCACCAGCAACGAACAGGCTTCCTGAAGCAAATCGACCACATCCAGCGGCCTGCACGCGAGTGGGTACTTGCCTGCATCGAGTTTCGACTTGTCCAGCAAATCGACAATCAGGGTGTTCATCCTTGCGGTGGCTTCTTCCATGGTGCCCAGGGCCGCGCTCATCCGCACGGTATGCTTGCCTTCGTCCTTGGCGACCAGACGCTGCATCATTCCGCATTGCATGATGATGATGGTCATGGGATTTCGCAGGTCATGGGACACCACTGCCACCAACTCATCACGCTCGCGGACCGCTTGATGCTCGCGGAGCACCTGACGGGCGAGGTCGTTTTCGATGGCACTGCGGCGCAGTTCCCTGACCGCATAAGCATCCGCCGTACTCCATTCACGCGCCCTGCCCTCCACTTGCTGTTCCCACAGCGCAAAGGAGGTACGCGGTTGCAGACGGTTGTCGGTCCCGGCACTGAAATGCTCATCAGGATTGCCGCTCCACTTCATGCTGGAGCGCAGTTGCGGGCGGAACCACAAGACGCCGTTGTCCACAGGCTTGGGCAGTACGAAAGCCAGCAGGCCGCTGGCCACGTCGCTGTAGAGCGCACTGGCACCGTGCAAGCCTTGCAGATGGTCGGTCAGCAGCGGCTCGCCGCTTGCCAGGCATTGCTCGCGCACCCACAGGTAAAGGGCGCGTACCTGCTCTACCGTCGGGCACTCACCGAACAGCTGCAAGCGATCTTCGATCAATACGGCGACGCCACTGGCCTCGGTCAGGTCCTGCAATTGCTCCGGGTGGTTGAGCAGCCCCTCCAGCACATCGCTGTCAGCCAGGCGCATCGCGGCGGTCAGTTCAGTGATCAGCCGGGATTTCTGTTCACGCTGACGCTGTTCGTCCCGGGTTTGCAGGGCCGTGATCTGCACGCTGAGCAATTGAGCGATCGCGGCGCACATCGTGCGCACCGAGTGACTGACCAGCAACGGTTCAGGGTGGGCACACGTGATCAGCCCCCAAAGTTGATCGTTCTCCAGCAGCGACAGGCTCATGGAGGCTCGCACACCCATGTTTTCCAGGTACTGGCAGTGCACTGGCGACACGCTGCGCAGGACCGAAAACCCCAGATCCAAAGGCTGCCCGGTGTCAGGGCGCAACACCGGAAGAATCGGCACCGGCACATAACGCGCATCCGGGATCACCCGGATCCAGTTCAGGCGATACAGTTCACGCGCCTGCGCAGGAATGTCCGAGGCGGGGAAACATTGCCCGAGGTAACCGGGCAGAACACCGCCCAGCGCCTCGCTGATGACTTGCCCATGCCCCCCCGGCTGGAAACGATAAATCATCACTCGGTCGAAGCCGGTCAGGCGGCGGATTTCATCGACACTGACGGTGTACAAGTCCTCCAGCGTGCTGGCTGCCTGCATCCGTCGCAGGGCCCGAAGCAGGATGGCGGTGTTGTCCGGTGTGGCGTCGCGCAACGGCTCCAGCTCAAGAATAATCACACCGTCACGCCGGTTGAGCGATCCGTTGAACCGCTGCGCCCCAATCTCCAGCAACAACGGATTGGCATCCTCCAGGTCATTCAACAACAGCGTCTGACGAACCTGCTCTGTCGCCGTAGCACCCGACAGCAGTGCCAAAGGTTGCTGCAATAAAGCCGCCGCCGTCTGACCGAGCAACGCAGCACAATTGCGGCTGATCTGCTGGATGATCAACTCAGGGTCACTCAGGGTCAGCAGAACGCCATGGGGCTGGATCGACCCCGGAATCCGGATCGCTTCGCTGGCGCATTCGGCGAGCGCGGCGTCGAGTTGCTCATCGGTGAGGCGGCTCATACCAATACCTCGCAGCGCTCGAGCCAGTTTTCGAATGATTCGAAGGTTGCCTGGGCCGCAACCACCGACTCCGCTCGTTCAACGGGATCACACACCTCATACAGGCACGCCAGGAAACCGCGCCACATCAGCAAGGTCGACGGGCCGTACACCGAAAAAAACCGGCCACCCGTGTGTTCATCGACGCCGAGGCGCGAGTACAGGCCATTGCGCAGCGATTGCCCGCCCAGCGTCGCGCCTTCCAAGACGTACAACACGCCCAGCACATCGGCAATCGAGCGGGGCTGAAGGGAAAACGGGCAAAGGGGGATGGCATCGATGGCCGCAGCGTCCAGACCCAGGGCATACAGATCGGCTTCAAGCGACGGGGTTTTGCTACGCATCAGCCAGTCCAGACCGGGAATGTTCGTCGCCACCGGGAACAGCAGGTTTTCCAGCGGCCGATAAAAACCGTAGTAGGCCTCGATCAGGCGGGTGTAGAGCAATAAATCGACGGTGAAAAACGGAATGCGCTTTTCCAGCACCCGATGCTGCCGGGTCGTGGCGGTGCGCAGCTCACTGAGGATCAGCGGCAGGCTTTTGGACGGGGCGGTCACGACAGTGTGTCGAAGCAATACCCGGCTTCGTGGCTTTGATACTCGGCGATTGGCGTGGACACGTGCCACCTCCTGTCGATCACGGGAAAATGCCGACAGGTCATTCAAGGTGAATGAAGGCTGGCTTTCCACCGTAGCACCTATGCG
Organism: Pseudomonas fluorescens; assembly: GCF_000968015.1. Classification (GTDB taxonomy): domain Bacteria; phylum Pseudomonadota; class Gammaproteobacteria; order Pseudomonadales; family Pseudomonadaceae; genus Aquipseudomonas; species Aquipseudomonas fluorescens_W. The sequence continues at coordinate 51,901 of NZ_LACH01000058.1, read as the reverse complement.
GTGCAGGAGGTGGTTTGTTTCTGGAACGGGCGGAATCAGAACGCCAGTTTGTAGCCGATCAGCACCAGCATCGTGGCCAGGCAAGGCCGCAGCACTTCATCGGAGATACGGCCAGTCAGGTGGCTGCCCAGGTAAATCCCCGGCAGCGAACCAATAAGCAGATAACCCAGCACGTGCCAATCCATGTTGCCCATGCTCGCATGGCCAAGGCCGGCAACCAGGGTCAGCGGTACGGCGTGCGCGATTTCCGTGCCCACCAGGCGGCGGGTCGGCAACAGCGGGTAGAGAATGAACAACGCGACGGTGCCTAGGGCGCCAGCGCCGATGGAAGTCAGGGCAACCATGGTGCCGAGTACCAGACCAGTGATCACGGTCAGTGCATTCAAGCGGTTGCCGCTGGGGTTGTAATGACCGCCCGCGCGTTTGTGGGCGAAATCGAGCAGGCGCTTCTTGAAGAAAATCGCCAGCGCCGTGGCAAACAGCACAAAACCCAAGGCCTGTTTGATGACCGCGTTCATCGCCTCGGGCGACGTTTGCAAGGTGCTCAGGAACCACAGCGTCAGCGCCACCGCCGGCACACTGCCGAGAGTCAGCCAACCGGTAATGGCCCAGTCGATGTTCTTGTTCTTTCGATGAACCAGCACGCCACTGGACTTGGTAATCGCCGCGTACAGCAAATCCGTCCCCACTGCGGTGGCCGGATTGACGCCGAACCACAACAGAATGGGGGTCATCAAAGAACCGCCACCCACTCCGGTCATCCCGACAATAAAGCCGACCACCAGACCTGCCACGACTAAACCGAAATTACCGAATTCCATTAACACGCCCACAAAAAACGCATGAAAAATCTGGTCCGCAGCATAGCGATTTTTCTTATAACCAGTTATATCGATGCGAACTATCGTTATGCCTGAAGTATGCAGGATTTCCTGTGCACACGTTTCCTTGTGGGAGCGAGCCTGCTCGCGAAGGCGGTTTGTCAGTCACTGCAAAGGTGCCGGTCATGCCTCTTCGCGAGCAGGCTCGCTCCCACAAGGTTGTGTTCACTGTACTGGCAGGAAGTTGAGGAACAGCAAACTCTGCGCGTAATTCAAACCGATCCGACGGTAGCGTTCGTCCAGCATCTGCGTCAGGAGGTCGAGCCGCGCGACGATCTTGCCGAACTCCACCGCAAAACTCAGGTTGCTGCCCTCCTCCGAAATTTCGTTGGAGAACAGCAGCGGCTCGCCGTTCTTGCTTTGCCGCTGGCTGAGTATCCAGGTGGCTTTCTCGATGTTGCGGGCGGCGTTGCTGACGAACGTCGGGTTGATCGCATCCGTCATGTAGAACTCGAGCCGATTGCCGTGGGCGGTGACGAGCATACTGCCGATGGCATAGATGAAGGCACCGACGCGGTCGCCGAGAAACTCCGGGCTCATGGCATAACTCAGTGCTGCCAGGTCTTTTTTGCCCCCCAGGGTCGGCAGCGGTTGTTGCAGTTCGATGGCCATGCGCACTTGTTTGCCAGCGGTGCGGGCGTCAAGGAAGCCGGATTTTTTCAACTCGTCCGGGTTGCGCAGGTAGAGCTTGCTCATCAGCAGGTAGAGGCTGTCGAGGTTGTCACGCATCGTCAGGGTCGCCATGCGGTCGACGCTGGTCTGGAGGAATTCCTGGGGTTTGCCTTCGCGGAACTGGCTGACGATGTCGCTGCCCTGCTGCTGACTGCACCCGGAGGTTGCGAGCATCGACAAGCAGGCCAACAGCAGGCAATGGCGGCGGATTGACGGGGTGGTGCGGGGTAAAACTCGAGCCATGGGTTCTTGAACTTGGGCATGGGCCGGCGGTGGGGATTCGCCGCAGGCTGGCCAAGGATAGAGCCGTGAATACTTAAAAAGTGCAGTGCCGACGGTCCGTAAGCGTTGGCAAGCACATCAAAGCCGATCACCCACCGGTGAAATTTGCCGAATTTTCCGTCCACGGGCATGGACCCGGGCAGGACCTATGCCCAAAACACTGTGATGAAGCTTTCTGCCAACTAAACATCCGACATCACACGATCATGTAGCAGCTGTCGACGGAACCACCGGGCTATTCTGCTGCCCATTGAAGTATCGATCGAAATTCAGAAAGGAGGTTTGAATGCGGACCCTCGAACTGGCCGGCGTCAACGTACCGGTCATCGGCCAAGGCACTTGGCGCATGGGCGAAGATCGTTCCCGGCACACCCAGGAAGTGGCGGCTTTGCGCCAGGGCATCGAACTCGGCATGACCCTCATCGACACCGCAGAAATGTACGGCGAGGGCGGCGCTGAGGACGTGGTCGGTGAAGCCATCGCCGGCAGGCGTGACGAAGTATTTCTCGTCAGCAAGGTTTACCCGCACAACGCCAGCCGCAAAGGCATCCCCCTGGCGTGCGAACGCAGTCTGCGGCGGCTGGATACCGATTACATCGATCTCTACCTGCTGCACTGGCGCGGCCAGTATCCCCTCGAAGAAACGGTCGAAGCCTTCGAACGCCTGCGCGAAGAAGGCAAGATCGGTCGCTGGGGCGTCTCCAATTTTGATGTCGACGACCTGAAGGAACTGGCCTCACCGGCCTGTGCCACCAATCAGGTGCTCTACAACCTGGAAGAGCGCGGCATCGAGTTTGATCTGTTGCCCTGGAGCCGCCAGCATCAAATGCCGGTCATGGCCTACTGTCCGATCGGTCAGGGTGGGCCTATGCTGAACCATACAACCCTCAAACAAATAGCCGCCCGTCACCGTGTGACGCCGGCCCAGGTAGCACTGGCATGGATGCTGCGTAAGGAAGGCGTGATCGCCATCCCCAAAGCGGTCCGACCCGAGCACGTACAACTCAACGCGCAAGCGGCGCAATTGCAATTGGAGACTGGGGATCTGGAGGCGCTGGACCAGGCGTTTCGCGCACCACAACGCAAACAGCGGTTGGCCATGGTCTGAGCCATCGCTGTCTGTCAGAGGGCTTCGGCATGAGAAGCACTGATCAGGACGATTCCTTTAATCTGCAACGCTTTATCCAGGCGCAGGACCCGGTGTTCAAACGGGTCCAGGCCGAGCTGAACGCCGGTCACAAGCGCAGTCACTGGATGTGGTTCATCTTTCCGCAATTCTCGGGATTGGGCGGCAGCGAGATGTCCCGCCACTTTGCCATTCGTTCCAAAGAGGAAGCCGAGGCGTACCTCAATCATCCGCTGCTGGGTTCACGGTTGCGCACCTGCACGCAATTGGTGCTGAACATCGAAAACAGCTCGATTGCGGCCATCTTCGGTCACCCCGACAATCTCAAGTTTCATTCTTCCATGACGCTGTTCGCCCAGGTTGCCGGCGCCAACAGCGACTTTCATCGAGCACTTGACCAGTATTTCCACGGCATCCTGGATGACTGGACATTGTTGCTGCTGGACTCAAAACAGGCCCAACTGCCCACCCACCAAGGTTGAAAAGTCGTCGTCCACGAAGGGCAGAATGGCGTCCGCCACCGGTTGCAGTTGGCGGGAGACGTAGTGGTCGTAGTCGATGGGCGCGCTACGGATTTCCAGCGGCTCGGGCCCGGCGACGGTGATCACATAACTGATCCAGCCACCGTTCTGGTATTGCCGCGGACGGCCCTGTTGGTCGTTGTACTCATCGGCAATCCGCGCGGCCCGCACATGCGGCGGCACATTGCGCTGATAGTCATCGAGGGTGCGGCGCAGGCGCTTGCGGTAGATCAGGCGATCGTCGAACTCCCCCGCCAACGTCTTGCGCACGTAGTCGCGCACGTAATCCTGATAGGGTTTGCGATTGAAAATGCGCAGGTACAGCTCCTGCTGGAACTGCCGGGCCAGCGGCGACCAGTCGGTGCGCACGGTTTCCAGGCCTTTGTAGACCATTTCGTCGGTGCCATCGGCGCGGGTGACAAGCCCTGCATAGCGCTTCTTGCTGCCCTCCTCGGCACCGCGAATGGTCGGCATCAGAAAGCGCTTGTAGTGGGTTTCGAACTGCAACTCCAACGCACTTTCCAGACCGTATTGCTGCTGCACATGCTCGCGCCACCACTGGTTGACGTGATCCACCAGCGCGCGGCCGATCTGTGCGGCTTCTTGTTGACCATGGGCACGGCGCAGCCAGACGAAGGTCGAGTCAGTGTCGCCGTAAATCACCGTGTGGCCCTGGGCTTCGATCAGCTGTCGCGTACGCAACATGATCTCGTGACCGCGCAGCGTGATGGACGACGCCAGGCGTGTGTCGAAGAAGCGGCAACCGCTGGAACCGAGCACGCCGTAAAAGGCGTTCATGATGATCTTCAGGGCCTGGGACAACGGCGCGTTGTGTTCGCGCTTGGCGGTTTCGCGACCTTCGGCGACCCGCGCGACGATGGCGGGCAGGCAATGCCGGGTTCTGGAAAAACGCGCGCCGCGAAAGCCTGGCACCGACTCGCTGTCATCGGGGTGTTTAAGCCCCTCGATCAAGCCCACCGGGTCGATGAGAAAGGTACGGATGATCGATGGATAGAGGCTTTTGTAGTCGAGCACCAGCACCGACTCGTACAGGCCCGGTTGCGAGTCCATGACAAAACCGCCGGGGCTGGCCTGCGCAGGCTTGTTCCCAAGGTTTGGTGCAACGAAACCCTGGCGGTGCATCAGCGGCATGTAAAGGTGCGTGAACGCCGCCACCGAGCCGCCACTGCGGTCCGCCGGCAATCCGGTGACGCTGGCCCGTTCCAGCAGGAAGGTCAGCAGCTCGGTCTTGGCGAAAATCCGCGTCACCAGCTCGCAGTCCTTGAGGTTGTACTTGGCCAGGGCCGGTTTATCCTCGGCGAACATGCGGTTGATTTCGTCCATGCGCTGGTACGGATTGTCGATCGACTTGCCCTCGCCAAGCAGGGTTTGCGCGACGTTTTCCAGGCTGAACGAGGGGAAACTCCAGGTCGCCGAGCGCAGGGATTCGATGCCGTCGATGATCAGCCGGCCAGCAGCCGAGGCGAAGTAATGGTTGCGGCTACCGTGTTCGCGCCATTGCATTTCCTCGCCGCCACGCCCCAGTTTCAGCGGCACCGCCAGACGCCGGGCGTGTTCGTGGAGCACGCGCAGATCGAATTGCACGACGTTCCAGCCGATGATCGCGTCAGGGTCATGGCGAGCGAACCATTCGTTGAGTCTTTTCAGCAGCAGGGTCCGGGAATCGCAGTATTCGAGCTGAAAATCCACTTCGCTGTCGTCGCCATTGGGCGGGCCGAGCATGTAGACCTGGCGCTCGCCGCAGCCTTCCAGCGCAATGGAATACAACTCGCCCTGAGCGGTGGTTTCGATGTCCAGAGAGACCAGCCTGAGGCTCGGGCGATAGTCGGGATCAGGTTTCATTTGCGCATCGAACAGCAGGCCTTCGGCGTTCGGCGTGCCACTGAACCGGACCGGCGCGGTGATGAAACGCTCCATCATGTAGCGCTCCGGCGGGCGCACATCGGCTTCGAACATGTCGACACCGGCCTTTCGCAGCGCGGTTTCCAGACGTATCAACTGGCCGTGCTGCTGGCAATACAGACCGAGTACCGGGCGGTGCTCGAAATCCAGCAATGCCAATGGCCGCAGCTCGACGTTCTTTTCGCCGCGCAGCAGCGCTTCGGCCTGCTCGCGCTGGGCGGCGGGGATGAACGCCACCGACGGTTGATGAGGCAGGCGGATCCGCTGGGGACCGGTGTCGGTCGCCAGCCAGAACTCGACTTCCGTACCGGCCGGGGTATCGCGCCAATGCCGGGTCAGGACGAAGCCCCGCTGTAAATCCACCACTGCAACCTCACATTTGATTCAGGTCGCAATTCTACGCGCCATTGAAGGCGATAGCCCGTCTGGCTCCAACGTCTCGGACAGACCTGGAACCTGTGGGAGCGAGCTTGCTCGCGATGAGGCCATAGCATTCGACATCTCTATTGCCTGTTACACCGCTATCGCGAGCAAGCTCGCTCCCACAGGGTTTGATGGAGTCCATGGATGAGTGAATAGCTATGGAATACTCCAGGTTTTCGGAAGAAAAACCGCTGAATGGCGTTTTTTGCGTGTTATCTGCCGCTTTCTCCCTTGCCCTCCGCGCCCGCGTCTACGATTCTTCAAGGACAACGACAACACCTGAGAAACTGCCATGAAAACCGTCGCCCAACTGCTGAAGTTAAAGGCTGAACAGAATCATGAGGTCCACACCATTGCACCGCATCAAATGGTGCTGGAAGCGCTGATGGTCATGGCCGCGAAAAACGTCGGTGCCTTGCCGGTCGTAAAGAATGGCGAGGTCGTCGGCATCATCAGCGAGCGTGACTATGCGCGCAAACTCGTGCTCAAGGGCCGTTCCTCCGTCGGTACGCCGGTCGAAGACATCATGGTGTCGCCGGTGATCACCGTGGACACCCATCAAACCGTCGAAACCTGCATGGGCATCATGTCCGACAAACGCCTGCGCCATTTGCCGGTGGTGGAAAACGGCCAGTTAATCGGTTTGCTGTCGATCGGCGACCTGGTCAAGGAAGCCATCGCCGAACAGGCTGAGTTGATTCGCCAGTTGGAGCAGTACATCCGCGGCGAATAGATCAATCCGGCCAATGCCGCGCGAAGACCGGTGCCAATGTCGGGTGCCGATCGATGCGCGTAAGCCACGCGAAAAACCCAGGCCTTGCACTGCGTAAATGTTCCCGACTGCCCGCCCATCTGGAAACCACAGCCGCCAGCACATCCAGCGCCCCCGGCGTCTCGTCGCCCAGGTACAAATCGCCCGAAAACTGATCGGCAAACACTTCCCAATTCCTGTGCAGTCGCGCGCGGGCGCCGATCATGAGGTTTTGCCTGGACGACTCATCCGCCTCGGCCAACCAACGCTCGGGGTAGTCGATGATGCCAATGGTCGAATAACAATTGGTGACGATGTACACAAGGCCTCGAATGGCCTGATCCCGCGCGGCGGTGTTTTTCGGCAACAGGTTTGATTTGGGGAACGTGAGCCCCAGGTGAATCAGAATCGCCGCGCTCTCGGTGAGAACGCTGCCATCGGGCAATTGCAGTGTCGGGATCTGCTTGAGCGGATTGAGTTTTTCCAGCGCGTGGGTCGCCTCGGGAGAGGTTTCAACGTCGATGAAGCGGTAAGGGATTTCGCAAAGCTCCAGTGCCGCTTCTATCGCGGCAGCGCCGGAGTTCTGGTGTCCATATAGCTGGTACATATCGCGCGCTCCTGGCGAAACGAACTGAGTCAGTAGACGAGTGGGCACCAGGCACATTCCCTGCGATTGGGCCGGGCGATACAGGTAAGATACGCCTCCCGGGCCGCACTCATGACTACCCGTCGCGGTTCAAGCCCTACTGCACACTTCAAGGAAAGAACATGCGCCAACAGGATGGCGGTCTCGCCCCGCTTCTTCGTCTCTATGGGTTACTTCTGGCAGGCCTGGCCTTGAGTGGCTGCTCGCCGAGCGAACACTCGTCATCGGCCAGTTTAGCCGGTGAACAAGGGCGCGGTGGCGCCATGCTCGCCTATGAGCACGAACTGCAACTGTTGCTGCCCCAGGCGCAAATCGGGCCGCGCTTGCAGGCCACACGTGAGGCCTGCGAAACCGCACGCTTCGGGGCCTGTAACGTTCTGCGTATCGAGCAAGGCGCCGGCCGCGCCGAGATCACGTTGCGCATTGCCCCCGCTGGTGTCGAACCGCTGGTCACGATGGCGGCCGAGGGTGGGGAACTGGGTCAACGGATCACCAGTGCCGAAGACCTGGCCGATGCCGTGGACGACACGCGTCGGCGTCAAGAACGGCTCAAGGCTCAGCAGCAACGTCTGGATGAGTTGGCGACCCGCGAAGACATCAGCGTCACAGATCTGATTACCCTAAGCAAAGAGCAGGCAGGGATCGAAAACGACCTGCAAGCCCTGGCCCAGATCGCCGCCGGACACCAGCGCCGTCTGGACACCAATCGGGTCACGCTGTCGTTCCTGCCGACCGGCGCCAGCAGTCGCTCGTCGCACCTGAGCCAAGCGTTCAGCAATTTGCTGGACAACCTGGCCGATGGCGCGGCCGATGCGCTGGAAAAAGTCAGCTATGCCCTGCCCTTCCTGATTCTGGCCTTCCCGCTGTTCATGCTGTGGGTCTGGTTGTGGCGCAAGTTTGTTCGCCGGCGCACGTGAGTCGTTGAACTGAAACATCATGCTCGCGTGGGGGGCGTCGTCCTTCCTATCATTGCCGTCGATGTTCACCATCACGGTAATGAAGTTCTCATAAAAAATCCGCGGCGTAAGATCGGCTCCATACCCAACAACTACACCCCGGAGCACACCATCATGAAACGCCAAACTATCCTCAGCATCGTTTTCTCGGTTTTTGCAGTTAACGCTTTCGCCGCTACCTCTGTTCACCCGGTTGTCGCCGAAGGCGGCTCGGATCGCCTGATTGAAAGTCGTGTGGCTGAAGGTGGTTCGGATCGTTTGATCGAAAACCGCGTGGCTGAAGGTGGTTCGGATCGTTTGATCGAAAACCGCGTTGCCGAAGGTGGTTCCGATCGCCTGATCGAAAACCGCGTCGCTGAAGGTGGTTCGGATCGTTTGATCGAAAACCGCGTTGCCGAAGGTGGTTCGGATCGTCTGATCGAAAACCGCGTCGCTGAAGGTGGTTCGGATCGTCTGATCGAAAGCCGCGTTGCCGAAGGTGGTTCCGATCGCCTGATCGAAAACCGCGTTGCCGAAGGTGGTTCGGATCGTCTGATCGAAAGCCGCGTTGCCGAAGGTGGTTCGGATCGTCTGATCGAAAGCCGCGCTGTATAAATGAATGGTTTTACCGCGGTACTCAATGAAAAACCCGGCCTTATCAGCCGGGTTTTTTTACGCCTGTTTTTTGCGGTCGGTCACTTGCCGGCCCGTGCCATGCAACGCTGATAACGCTCATCGACCCGCTTGGCAAACCACGCCGTGGTGAGTTTGCGGGTGATTTTCGGGCTTTGCAGCTCAATCCCCGGCAACACCGCACGCGGTAATGGCCGACCTTCCGCCTTTTCGGCCAAGTCGAAAACCCGTGCATAGAGCTGGGTGTCCTCGAATTCAAAGTTTTTGCCCTCCTCCAATTGGTCCCGAATGGTCGGATTGCGCATGCCCAGCTGCTTGCCGAGAGAACGCACCGCCAATTCCGTGGTGCCTGGCATGATCGAGTCGTAGCGAACCAGGTCACCATCCAGCTCCAGCGGTATGCCCGACGCGCGACTCACCGCGTTCTGAAACGCGGCATTGCGACTGGCGTACCAACCGGCATTGAAATCGGCAAAGCGATACAACGGTTGTTTGTAGCTCACCGGATAACCGAGCAAGTGGGCGATACCAAAGTACAGGCCGCCGCGACGACTGAACACTTCATGACGGATCGAACCGTTCACCGGGTACGGATACGCCTTCGCCTGTTGCTCGGCGAAATCGATGCTGACCTGCATCGGCCCACCGGTGTGCACCGGGTTGAAGCCACCGAACAGCGTCTTGCCCATGGGCACCATACCGATGAAATCATCGAAGATCGCGCTAAGTTCTTTTTCGCTGCGCGCCGCATTGAGGCGGTCGCTGTAGCTTTTGCCGTTGGATGAACTCACCTGCAGCGCACCGCTCACCAACAGGCCTGGAATGTGGGCTTTGTCGGCTCGGCGATCGATCTCCTCGCGGGCGATTTTGCCCAGGCCCGGTACCGGTGGGTCCACCTGAAAGGTCGACTCCTGCTCGGTGACCGCCAGTACCGAGCACAGGTTTTGGGTGGATGGATAAATGTTCTGGGCAGCAAATGCTGCGTAAATATCGGTAGCCCAGCCTTGGCGATCGGCGGTTTTGGCCGGCAGCAGGCGCACTATCTCGGCCTTGACCTCGGCAGGCTTGCGCGCAGGGAGCTCTTGCGTGCGCTGAGTGCCGCAACCGGCCAGCACCAGCAGCGCGGCGACGCTCATCATCAATCGATTGGCTTGCATGTTGCTCCATCAAATCCGTTGAGCCGGGTTAACCATACGATCAATGGCATGGCGCAGGCTATGACTCTCGCCGCCCCCTGCTGTTCCCCATAGCAGTGCGGGGCCTTTTTCCGTTTGGCAGACAACCTGCCCGCCCGTCCCGGCTGAACCATACTTGAGCCACACACCGAGGAGGACAGTCTCATGAACCGTAGCGACGTTCTGATCATCGGCGCCGGCCCGACCGGGCTGGTGTTGGCGCTGTGGCTGAGCAAACTTGGCGTGCAAGTGCGCATCATCGACAAGACGTCGACACCCGGAACCACGTCGCGGGCGCTGGCCGTCCAGGCGCGGACGCTGGAGCTGTATCGCCAGCTCGACCTCAGCAATGCGGTGGTGCAAAACGGTCATCGTGTGGCCGCAGCGAACTTCTGGGTCAAGGGCGAACCCGTGGCGCGCTTGCCGCTGAGCCGCATCGGCGAGGGCCTGACGCCCTATGCGTTCCTCGAAATTTTTCCTCAGGACGAACACGAACGACTGCTGATAGACCGCCTCGAAGCCTTTGGTATCAAGGTGGAGCGCAACACTGAACTTGAGAGCTTCATCGAAAACGGTGACGGCATCACCGCCTATTTGCGCTTGCCTGATGGTCAGGAGGAAACCTGCCAGGCTTGCTATCTGGCAGGTTGTGACGGTGCACGGTCAATCGTGCGCAAGACTCTGGACACCGGATTTCCCGGCGGCACTTACCAGCAAATTTTCTACGTCGCCGACGTGCAGGCCAGCGGGCCGACGTTCAACGGCGAACTGCATGTGGATCTCGATGAAGCGGATTTTCTCGCGGTATTTCCCTTGGCCGGTGAAGGCCGCGCCCGTCTGATCGGCACCGTACGCGACGAGCGCGCCGAGCAAGCCGACACCCTGCAATTTGAAGACGTCAGCAGCCGGGCCATCGAGCATATGAAAGTAAAGATCGAGCAACTGAACTGGTTCTCGACCTACCGCGTGCATCATCGGGTGGCGGATCATTTTCACACCGGGCGCGCGTTTCTATTAGGTGACGCCGCACACGTCCACAGCCCCGCCGGTGGCCAGGGCATGAACACCGGCATTGGCGATGCCATCAACCTCGCCTGGAAACTCGCGGCGGTGTTGAGCGGCGGCGCGGAGGCCAAACTCCTCGACACTTACGAAACCGAGCGCATCGCGTTTGCCCGCAGACTGGTCGCCACCACCGATCGGGTGTTCACTTTTGTCACAGCCGAAGGGCGCATGGCCGATTTGCTGCGCACGCGTCTGGCGCCGTTCGTGATTCCGAAAATGGCATCGTTTGAGGCGTCCCGCGAATTCCTGTTTCGCACGGTGTCGCAGATCACCCTGAATTATCGTGGGATGCCGTTGAGCATGGGCGTTGCCGGTCATGTTCACGGTGGCGACCGCCTGCCTTGGGCTCACGACGGTGAGGGGGACAATTTCGAATCGCTGAAATGTCCGACCTGGCAGGTGCATGTGTACGGCGACACCAGCGACGAAATGATCGCCTGGTGCCACGAACACCATTTGCCGCTGCATGTGTTTGACTGGCGGCCGGCGTTTGAAGCGGCTGGTCTGGGACGCAACGGATTTTACCTGTTGCGGCCGGATACGTATGTGGCGATTGCCGACAATTCTGCCGATCCCAAGGTGATCGAGCGGTACTTCAGGGATCACGGGATCAGGCCGTTTTTCGGCAGATCTTGAAGACACCAAAAATCAAAAGTGGGAGCGAGCTTGCTCGCGATGACGGCGGTACATTCAAAATCGAAGTGACTGAACGGCGCTATCGTCGGAACGCCGCCCGGACCAAGCTCGCTCCCACAGTGGTTTTGTGGTGGGGTTTAGATCCCGGCCAGGGCGAGATCCATCGCGAAGTAAGTGAAAATCAGATCCGCCCCGGCCCGTTTGATCGACCCGAGGGTTTCCCGCACCACGCGATCCTCATCGATCGCCCCGGCCTGGGCGGCGAATTTGATCATCGCGTACTCACCGCTCACCTGATACGCCGACAGCGGCAAACGCGAGGCTTCACGGATGTCGCGGATGATGTCCAGGTACGCGCCGGCCGGTTTGACCATCAGCGCGTCGGCGCCTTCCTGCTCGTCCATCAGTGATTCGCGCACGGCTTCGCGGCGGTTCATCGGGTTCATCTGATAACTTTTGCGGTCGCCCTTGAGCGCGCTGCCGCCGGCTTCACGGAACGGACCATAGAGCGCCGAGGCAAACTTGGTCGAATAGGCCATGATCGCGGTCTGGTTGAAACCCGCTTCATCGAGCGCCCGGCGAATGGCCTGAACCTGCCCGTCCATCGCGGCCGACGGGGCGATCACATCGGCGCCGGCACGGGCCGCGGCCACCGCTTGCTTGCCGAGGTTGATCAGGGTCTGGTCGTTGTCGACTTCATGGTTGTGCAGTACGCCGCAATGGCCGTGGTCGGTGTACTCACAGAAGCAGGTGTCGGACATCACAATCATGTCCGGCACCGCATCCTTGGCGATGCGCGACATGCGCGACACCAGACCGTTGTCGCTCCAGGTATCGCTGCCGTTGCCGTCCAAATGGTGCGACACGCCGAACGTCATCACCGACTTGATCCCGGCCCGGGCATAACGTTCGATCTCACCCGCCAGTTTCGACTCCGGAATACGCATCACGCCGGGCATGCTTTTGATCGGTACGAAGTCGTCGATCTCTTCCTCGACAAAAATCGGCAGCACCAGGTCGTTCAAGCTGAACTCGGTTTCCTGGAACAGGCTGCGCAGGCTCGCATTGCGGCGCAGACGGCGTGGACGTGCTTCGGGGAACTGACTGGACATGAGGGGTTCCTGAAAAACGGAGGACGAGACAAAAGTCGTAGGGGGCCAAAGCTTATTCCCTGTGCGGCGCAGGATACAAACCTCGATCGCTCAAGACTGCATTACCGCAGCAACAACAATCGCACGCATTTAATACAGAACCCTGTGGGAACGAGCTTGCTAGCGATAGCGATATTTCATTCACATTTATGTTGTATGTGCCTGAGTCATCGCGAGCAAGCTCGCTCCCACAGGTTTAGATCTTCAGTGTGCCGGTAATACATGTCACCACAGAACCGCCGATCCAGATCTCGTCGCCCACTTGCTCGACCTGAATGCGTCCGGCGCGGCCCATGGACAGGCCCTGGCTGACCACATAGGACGCCGGCGCCAATCCATCGCTGAGCAACCATTGGGCAATTCCGGCATTCAGGCTGCCGGTGGCGGGGTCTTCCGGCATGCCGTCCTCGGAGATGAACGCCCGCACTTCGAACTGTGCGTCATCGCCATCGCGCTCGGGATGCCATGGTGCGATGACACCGACGGCCAGGCCGAGCATTTGCGAATGATCCGGTTGCAGGTCCAGCACCTGCTGGCGATTCTCGACCATCACGGCCAGCCATCCGGCACCGTTGTCGACCCACTGAGTGCGCACAATCGCCCCCGATTCCAGCCCGAGCCCCCGCCGCACCCGTTCCACCACGTCCGCCTCCACCGGCCCGGTCCTGAGCAATGGCGGTGCGAGAAAGGCCAGCTCTGCCCCTTGTCGACGAACCCGCACAAGCCCCACGCCGCACTCCTGAATGATCTCTTCGCCCTTGGGCACACCACCGGCCTCCAGCCACGCATGGCAGGTGCCCAGAGTCGGGTGACCGGCGAACGGCAATTCGTTCAGGGTGGTGAAGATCCGCACGCGATAATCGGCGCGAGGATCGCGCGGCTCGAGTATGAATGTGGTTTCGCTGAGGTTGGTCCAGCTGGCGAACGCCGCCATGCGCTCATCGCTGAGCTCATCGGCGCCGAACACCACCGCCAACGGATTGCCCTTGAGCGCAACACGGCTAAAGACATCTACTTGCTTGAAATCGAATGAGTGCATGGCCTGCCTTGGTCTTGATCAAATCGAAGCGTTTGGCTTGGGAATTTCCAGCCCTCGCATCACCGCCGGCCGCGCCAGAAAGCGCTCCAGCACCCGCGTCACGTTCTTGAAGTCCTCAATGCCCACCAGCTCGCCAGCCTCATAGAAGCCGATCAGGTTGCGCACCCAGGGGAAGGTCGCGATGTCCGCGATGGTGTAGCGCTCGCCCATGATCCAGTCGCGTCCTTCCAGACGTCCATCAAGAACTTTTAACAAACGTTTACTTTCATCGACGTAGCGGTCGCGGGGACGTTTGTCCTCATAGTCCTTGCCGGCAAATTTGTTGAAAAAACCGAGCTGGCCGAACATCGGCCCGATGCCGCCCATCTGAAACATCAGCCACTGAATGGTCTCGTATCGCGCCGCCGATTCCTGGGCCAGCAGTTGCCCACTCTTGTCGGCCAGGTAGATCAGAATCGCCCCTGACTCGAACAGCGCCAGGGGTTGGTCCCCCGGACCGTGAGGGTCGAGGATTGCCGGGATCTTGTTGTTGGGGTTCAGCGAAAGAAATTCGGGGGACATCTGATCATGGGTGTCGAAGCCCACACGATGCGGTTCGTAGGGCAGTCCGATCTCTTCGAGCATGATCGACACCTTGACGCCGTTGGGGGTCGGCAAGGAGTAGAGTTGGATCCACTCGGGGTATTGAGCCGGCCATTTTTGGGTAATCGGGAACGCGGACAGATCGGTCATGGGAAGGATCCACGAAGAAATTGAGAATGCCGATCTTAATGCAGGGGATCTTTTGTCGGTATCAATCTCACTGATGTTGAAGATCAAGAGATTGCAGCCTTCGTCAGCACTACTACGTGTACTGTGTCCATAAATCCGCAACATCCTGTCGATAACCTCTGCTCCAACCCGTTAAAGGTTACCGGTACATTGGCTGCGCTCTTCGCCGGGATCGAACCAAACGAGCTCCAGGGGACTCTGAGCACTGCCTTCTTTGAAAACGGACCGGCTTAACGACATGGAAAACACCCGACGCAGGAAATTCGCGGTGTAAAGGTTTGTCAACCTTAACGAAATGCGCTGAAGAACCCTTAATTCAATGATGAACCCTCTGAAATTCGCCAACCGCTTCAAACATCGCGCTTATTTACTGCTGCCCGTCTTGCTGGCAGCCAGCGTGTTGTTTCTGGTGCTGGAATCCCGCGAAAGCCGTGCCCAACCGGCGGACGGCACCCAGACGCTGGTGTTCCTGCGCCACGCGGAAAAACCGGAGGGCGGCCTCGGCCAGCTCAACTGCCAGGGCCTGAACCGTGCCATCGACCTGGCCACCTTGCTGCCGGAAAAATTCGGCAAGGCCAATTACGTGTTTGCCGCCAACCCGACGCGCAATGTCGAGGAAGGCGAACAAGACAATTCCTACAGTTACATCCGTCCCTTGATGACCATCAGCCCCAGCGCGATCAAGCTTGGTTTGCCGGTGAACATCAACTTTTCGGCCAACGACACCAGCGACCTGGCCGATGAATTGCTCCACGACAAGTATCACAACTCGGTCATCTACACGGCCTGGTCCCACGGCTATCTGCCGGAACTGATCAACAAGGTCGCTGGAGAAGCCGTCGGCAAGAAACAGAACATCGCCGACGACTGGGAATCCAGCGACTACGACTCGATGTACGTGCTCACCCTGACCTGGCACAACGGCAAGGCCAGTGTGCAGAGCCACGTCTACAAACAAGGTCTGGATAATGGGCGGGAGACCTGTCCGACGTAAGTGTTGGCGGTGCTTTGAGTTTTATAGCGGCTGCAAGGGCCCCATCGCGAGCAAGCTCGCTCCCACATTTGACCGAGTTCTTCCAGATAGAATGCAGTTCAATGTGGGAGCGAGCCTGCTCGCGAAGGGGCCGGCAAAACCAACACATTACTTACGATTGATGCACCGCTCCCGCAGATACTCAAGGACGGCTGTCCGCTCCCCGACGAATTCAATGCGAGCCCCCTTCTTCTCCCGCTGAAACGCATACATCGGGTCGTAATACTCACGAAGCAACCCTTCAATCCAGCCCCGGTGCAAGTCCACTGCCCCGCTGCTCGCCTGCTCCGCCAACGCATCTTCCATCAACATCAGCATCCGCCGATGGCGCTCACCGCCCAGACGTTTCTGCACATTGTTCAGGCTTTCCAGCAATCGCTCGGAAAACAGTGCGAAGCCTTCATCGCCATGCACGCCGATGAATTCGGCACACAAGTCCACCACGTAATCGCGCAGGATCCGTTCGACTCGCCCTTCAAGGCTGTCTTCAAGCCAGACCATCGGAAACTGCTGCATGCCCTGATACAGCGGCAACGGTAGCGCACAACTGCCAATCGCACGGCTCTCGTCTTCCAGCACAAACTGTTCGATGCCGTGGGCGCGCTTCTTCAGCACGTCCACCGCCAGGCGGTTTTCAAAATCAATGTTGGAGGGTTGGCCGGTCGCGCGTTTACCGAAACTGGAGCCGCGATGATGGGCGTGGCCTTCAAGGTCCAGCCCGTTGCGCAACTGCGTGAGCACTTCGGTTTTACCGGTGCCGGTCATGCCGCCCAGCAAGACAAAATCACACTGGGCAACGGCCTGATCGAGCGTGTCCAACAAGAAGGTGCGCATCGCCTTGTAGCCGCCACCCACTCGCGGATAGTCGATGCCCGCCTCGTCCTTGAGCCATTGCTGGACGATCTGCGAGCGCAAACCGCCGCGAAAACAATACAAATACCCATCAGGATGAGCCCGGGCAAAATCGGCCCAGGCCTGGATACGCTCGGCTTTTATCTCGCCCGACACCAACTGGTGCCCCAGCGTAATGGCCGCTTGCTGACCGTGTTGCTTGTAACAAGTGCCGACCCGTTGCCGCTCATGGTCATTCATCAGCGGCAGGTTGATCACACCGGGGAATGAGCCCTTGAGAAATTCGACCGGCGCACGGGCATCCATCATCGGTCGGTCGTTGAGGAAAATGTCGCGGTAATCGGTGAATTCGATGGACATCAAAACACCTCGACCGCGTTGGTCTGTCGCTCGATCAGTTCACCGATCGGCTCGAGGGTCAGGCCCAGCTCGGCAGCTACTTTGAGGAAGTGTTCGTTGCCTTCGGGGGTGACCGCAACCAGCAGGCCACCGCTGGTCTGCGGATCGCAGAGCACGCGTTTGTGCATTTCCTGAAGACGCCCAAGCTTGCTGGCGTAGCTGTCGAAGTTGCGCAACGTCCCGCCCGGTACACAGCCTTGGTCGAGGTAATACTCGACACCCGGCAGACGCGGCACACGGTCGTACTCGATGCGTGCGGTCACGTTGCTGCCGTCGGCCATTTCCACCAAATGCCCCAGCAAACCAAAACCGGTGACGTCGGTCATCGCGGTGACGCACTCGAGTTTGCCGAAACGGCTGCCGGGTTTGTTCAGGGTGCACATCCAGTCGCGGGCCAGGCCGATGTCGGCGTGGCGCAACTTGCCCTTCTTCTCGGCGGTGGTGAGGATGCCGATGCCCAGCGGTTTGGTGAGGTAAAGCAGGCAACCGGCGGTGGCGGTGTCGTTGCGCTTCATGTGGCGCTTTTCCACCAGACCGGTCACGGCGAGGCCGAAAATCGGCTCCGGAGCGTCGATGGAGTGCCCACCGGCCAACGGTATCCCCGCTTCATCGCAGACTGAACGCCCGCCGCGAATCACTTCCCGGGCAATTTCCGGCGCCAGTACGTTGACCGGCCAGCCAAGGATCGCAATCGCCATCAACGGATCGCCGCCCATGGCGTAGATGTCGCTGATGGCATTGGTGGCGGCGATGCGGCCGAAGTCGAACGGGTCGTCGACGATCGGCATAAAGAAGTCGGTGGTCGACACCACGCCGCGTTCTTCATCGATGGCGTACACCGCCGCGTCATCGCGCGAGGCGTTGCCGACCCAGAGTTTCGGGTCAAGGTTCTGCGCCCCGCTGCCGGCCAGAATCACCTCCAGCACCTGGGGAGAAATCTTGCAGCCACACCCTGCGCCGTGGCTGTACTGGGTCAGACGAATCGGTTCGCTCATGGGGGGACACACCTCGTGAAGTCAATGCCGAAGAGTCTACATCAACGTCGTCTCCCCCGAGGCTCCACGAATCGTTGACCGAAAGGACAGTTAAACCATCAATTCCTCAGCCTTTTCCGTACCTTGAGAAAAACTGGCATGCCTTGTGCAAACGTTTGCGAGTCGCTGGGAGCGGGCTTGCTCGCGAAAGCGGACTGACAGTCGACATCGATGTTGAATGTCAGCCCGCTTTCGCGAGCAAGCTCGCTCCCACATTGGATTGGGGTTATGGCAACAAAATCACCTTGTCACCACTGCCTTGACTCACCTCGGCATACCGCGCCAGCCCTTCGGCCAACGGTGATTCAAACAAGCCCTCGGGCAACGGCAACAGCCCCTGGTCGAAGAACGTACCGAATTGCTCAAGCATTGCCGAGCACGCCTGGACGCCGTACAACAACGAGTTGATCCCCACCACCGAACCACCCTTGCGATACAGCGCCAGGGCCGGCAATTGCACCAGACCGTCCACCGGTGCGGCGATGATCGCGATGCGACCGAACGCGGCCAGCGCCGGGACCGAGGCCGGGAGCCAGAAACCGGTGGTGTCGAAAATTACATCAGCGCCGCTGGCATACACGGCATTCACCTGTGCGCCGAGGTCCTCGGGTTTATCCAGTTGCAGCGTCTGATACCCCTGGGCCTGCAACTCCTTGACCTGTTCCGGCCGCCGCGCCGCTGCCAGTACTTGAGCGCCACGCACCTTGGCCAGCGCCAGTGCCGCAGTGCCAACCGCCCCGCCACCGATCACCAGCAACCGGGTTTCGGCCGTCACCCCACTTCGCTCCAACGCATCCCACGCTGTGGTGTACGGCACGCCGAGGCTTGCCGCCTGGGCAAAACTCAGATGGGTCGGCTTTTGCGCCACGCCATTGGCCGGCAGTTTGACGAATTGTGCATGGGAGCCGTCGGCGAAAAAGCCCAGTTCACGGCCGGTGCCCCAGACTTCCTGACCGATCAGCGCCTGCGGGCCTTCAACGACCACACCGGCGAAATCACGACCGGGAATCCGCGGCAGTGTGGTGTAGGGAAAACGCCCCAGAACATTCTTCACATCGCTGGGGTTGAGGCCGGCGGCCTTGATCTGGACCAGCACTTCATCGGCGCCGGGGACGGGGGTTGGAACTTCAACGTAGCGCAGGGCCGAGAGGTCACCGGTCTTGTCGAATTGCAGTGCTTTCATGAGCGTTACCCTCGAATGAATAAACGGTTCAGGAGATCCAGCCAGTGACCAGTTGCCGGCCCATTGGCCACACCTTCTCACCGGCCAACATGCCGAGCAGCCCTACCAGCGCGATGGCCGGTGGTGCGGGGGAACGAAAATCCAGAGCGCCGTAGAGCAGACCGACGCCCAGACCGATGACCAATGAGATGAGGTAACTCATGGCGGACTCCGTGGGCAATTAAGGTAAGCCCAGAGTCTAGGGATCGGTAGCGACGAGCACCGGCCAAGTGCTTCTGAATATCGGCCAAAATGCTAATGCCGAATGCAAGGCGAACGTGTAGCAGCAGGCTCCGCCAGCTGCTACAAGTTTTGTTCTGCCTCGGCCTGACGTTGGCTCGCCGAAAATTGCGAAGGCGCGACACCCAGTTCCCGGCGGAACATGTCGCTGAAGCTGCTCGGTGAGTAACCCAGCTCCCGGGCAATCGCACTGACCGGCACGCCCTGGATCAACTCCGCCACCGCCGTCGCCAATTGCACCTGGCGCCGCCATTCGGCGAAGCCCATGCCCAAACCGTCCTTGAACAACCGCGCCAGGGTGCGCACGCTGGCACCGGCGTTTTCGGCGTGTTGTTCGAAAGCAATGTTCAGTGATGGCGCGGCCATGACCGCCTGGCACAGGTTCATCAGGCGCCGGTCGGAATCATCCGGCAATGGAATCTTCAGCAGCGAGCGCCGGGCTCGCCTAAGCTCCAGCAGCGCCAGGCCGACCAGCGCTTCGTAATACTCGGGCGCGCCATCGTCGCCCTGCTCCACCAGCCCGACGATCAACTCGCGCAGCAGTCCGCCGACTTCGATCACCTGAACCGTGTCGTCCAGCGTCGCCGCCAATGAGGGCCGCAAGTAAATGTTACGCATCTGTAAATCCGAGACCACGCGAATCCCGTGGGGCACACCCGGCGGCAGCCACACGGCTCGTTGCGGCGGCACCACCAGCGCTTCATGGGGCGTCTCGACCCACATCACCCCGCTCATCGCATATAGCAACTGCCCCCAGACATGCTCATGCGGCTCAATGTACAAGCCGCGCGGATAGGTGCGCGCCAGCGGTTGCACGGGCACATCGGTGTCACTAAGGTCTGGAGGGGCGGCAAGGGCCATGGTCAGCAATCATTGGGGGGTTTCAGAGATTGCATGGTAACGAGCCACCCGCCTTGTCGCCACTGGCGAAACCCGTCCGCCAATCCGACTGAATTTTCCGTAACCCCGACGATCCTTGTATTACCACAGGGAGGAATATGGGCTATATGAACAACGCAAAACTTTTCGTCATTGAATACACCCTTCATGGCGCGCCCAAGTCTTTCATCATCCGCCTGGACAAGATGGATAATGCGGAGGCTTGGCATTGGGCGAGTTGCGACGCGGGGGTCGGACGAATCCCTCGCTTTGGCCGAGAGAAGGTGCAAAAAACCAGCAAGCCGATGGCAGAGAAGTTCGGCGTGGAAAACGTCAAGTGGCGGCCGGCAAATTGAAATGAAAGTGGAGCCCGATCAGGCTCCACTTTTTTTTGGATGAGTGGTCAGCGTTGGGCGCACTTGCAGCCCTTGCTCGCACATTCTTCGCCATGTTCGTGGTGCTTGGCGCAGGCTTCACAGCAAAAGTGCTTGCCGTGGCGCGCGATCGGATGTTCGCCCAGCTTGCAGTTGCATTTAGGGCAGTCGCAGATACTTTCACTGTCGATCATGAGTCTGACTCCATTGGTTGTGGTCGTCCGGTGCGACGCGCACCGTAATACCAGTGTAGGAGCTGAAGCAGGCTGCGATCTTTTGATCTTTGGCGATGCCAACGCTTCCAAAGATCAGGATCAAAAGATCGCAGCCTGCGGCAGCTCCAAGGAAGGTCAGCGTTATGCCTGCCGGGTACTGCTGCGATACATGAACACCAACGCCAACCCCAGACACACCATCGCCAGTATCCGGCTGCTGGACAACTGGATCGCCGGGTTGCCCAGCCAGCCGAAGTTATCGATCAACATCCCCATCCCCAGTTGCCCGACGATCACCGCCACCGTCGCCACCGCCGTGCCGACCCGCGGCACCGCGCCCACCATCACCATCATGTACACCACTCCGAACAGCGCACCGCTGAGCTGCCATTTCGGCACGTCCAGCAAACTCATGGCATGGGCCGGTTCGAAAAACAGGATCAGCAGCCCGGTGGTCACGGCACCGACCACGAAGGTCAACAAACTGCTGCGCAACACGCCAACCGTTTCGCCCAACCGCCCATTGATCGCCGCCTGGACACTCAACACCGCACCGGCGGCCACGACCACCGCCAACAAAATAATCAGATTCATCATCAACCCCGAGCAATCAGTACAAGTGCCGCGACAATCAACAGCAAGGCCAGCCAACGTTCACCGTTGACCTTTTTGCGGGTAGCACCGAACCAGCCGAAGTGGTCGATCAACACGCTTTTGCCGACCTGCCCGGAGAGGATCGCGATCATCGTCATGGCAATGCCGATGTGCGGCGTGGCCAAGGTCAACACGATCACGTACATCGGCCCCAGGAACCCGCCGATCAACTGCCAGCGCGGCAGCTCATTCAAGGCCGGTCCCTGCTGCGGACCGCTGAACAGCAATAGCAAAAACAGAATCGCCGAGCCGACACCGAAGATGCTCAAGGTCGCCCACAAGTGCCCGACCTGAACCCCGAGCGGCCCGAGCAAACCGGCCTCCACGGACAGGCCCATGCCGGCCAGAATCACCAGCGGCAGCAGCAACAGCCGCAGCCCCGGCTGGGTGGTCGGCGTGGCGACAACGCCAACGTCGTCGATTGAAGAAGTGTGCATGAGGGGACACCTACCAGTTATCAGATAGAACACAACCCCTTGTGGGAGCGAGCTTGCTCCCACAGGGTTTTGTGTTCTCAGTGGAGTTGGCGCGCATTATCGGCTGGCGATCCTTTGCGATAAATGGGAGCATCCTGACAACACTTTTGCGTAACTCGCACAGCAGGTTTCGTCATGCATGGCCTCAACGATCTGGGATTCAAGGCACTTCGGCTATTTGTAGCGGTGCTGGATCACGGCAGTTTTTCCGAAGTCGCCCGCCGCGAGGGCCTGGCACCCTCTTCGATTTCCCGGCAAATCCAATTGATGGAACAAGCGCTGAGCCAGCAATTGCTGTATCGCCACACCCGCGCCGTCTCGCCCACCGAAGCCGGGCGCATGCTCGGTCATCACGCGCGGCTGGTGCTGGTGCAACTCGAAGAGGCCGAACAGGCCTTGCAGGAACAGCAAAGCGAACCGAGCGGACTGGTGCGGATCAATGCGCCAGTGGTGTTCGGTCAGCGGCACCTGACGCCGTGGCTGGGAAGGCTCTGCGAGCGTTACCCGAAACTGCAACTGGATATCCAGCAGACCGACAGCTACGTCGACCCGCTGCAGGAAGGCGCCGACCTGCTGTTTCGCATCGGCCCGCTGCACGATTCGAGCATGCAGGCGCGGATTCTGGCGCCCCATCGTTTTCAAGTCGCCGCAAGCCCAGCCTATCTGGAACGTCACGGCACGCCGCAACACCCCGGAGAACTGGCCGCGCATCAGTGCCTGGCCTATAAGGGCGCGACCGGTCAGCAACGCTGGTTTTTCCGCAAGGATCAGCAGGACTGGACGCCCTGGTCGGTGAAGGGACCGATCACCGGCAACCACGCCGACACCCTGACGCAAGCCGCCGAACAAGGCTTGGGGCTGGTGATGTTTCCGTCGTGGCTGATTGGTGAAGCGGTGCGCAACGGCACGCTGGTGCCAGTGCTCGGGGCGTATCAGGTATCTAACAGCCTGGAGCCGCAGCAGATTGCGGTGCTGTGGCCTGGGAGCCGGCGGTTGTCGGTGAAGGTGCGGACGGTGATCGATTTCTTCGTGGAATGCTTTGGCACGGTGCCCTACTGGGACAGGCCCTGATAGCTGTCGGTTAACTGCAATCCCTGTGGGAGTGAGCCTGCTCGCGATGGGGTCGTCACATCCAACATTGATGTTGGCTGATAGACCGCTATCGCGAGCAGGCTCACTCCCACAGGTTCTTCGGGGTGTCAGATACGGAACTGACCCACCAGTTTGCCCAGGCGCTGGCCGAGGTCGGCGAGGCTGCGGGAGGTCTGGGCGCCGAGTTGGGTTTCGTCGGCCACGCTGTCCACGGCTACGGCGATCTGATGCACGCTGCGGTTGATCTCTTCGGCCACGGCGGTCTGCTCTTCGGCGGCGCTGGCGATCTGCGCGTTCATCGAGTTGATGGTGCCGATCAACTGGGCCATGGTGTCCAGCGATGCCCCCGCCTCGTTGGCCTGAGCCGACGTGCCATCGCCGGCCTCGCTGGAACGGCGCATTGCTTCCACCGCCGACTGAGTGCCGGCCTGCAACCGATCAATCATGCCCTGGATTTCCTGGGTGCTGATTTGCGTACGACTGGCCAGCGCTCGAACCTCATCGGCCACCACCGCAAAGCCACGCCCGGCCTCACCGGCACGGGCAGCTTCGATGGCGGCGTTGAGGGCCAGCAGGTTGGTCTGCTCGGCAATCGAACGGATCACGCCGAGCACGCTGACAATCGACGACACGTCTTTTTGCAGACTGTCCAGAGACACGCCACTGCTGCGAATGTCGTCCACCAACGCATGAATCTTCACGATGCTGCCGGCCACCACACGCTTGGCAGCCTGGCCTTCTTCGTCGGTCTGCTGGGCAGCCACCGCGGCGTTTTGTGCGCTTTTCGCCACTTCCTGAGCAGCGGCGGACATTTGGTTGATCGCCGTGGCGACCTGATCGGTCTCGTGACGCTGACGCTCCATGGCCTGATCCGAGCGCTGCGCCTGATCGGAGACCTGATTCACCAGCCCGGTCAGTTGCGAGGTCATTTCGGTGATCTGGCGCACCAGGCCATGGATCTTGTCGACGAAGCGGTTGAACGAGCCGGCCAGTTCGCCGAGTTCATCCTGGCTGGTGATGGTCAGGCGACGCGTCAGGTCGCCCTCACCTGCCGCGATGTCATCGAGGTTGGCTTTCATCAGGTTCAGCGGACGCAGGATCGTGTTGGCCAACAGCATCCCGGCGGCGGCAATCACCAACAGCACCACGGCGGCAATCCCGACGATGCTCAGCACCACGCCTTGCATGCGCTCCTGGACCTTGATTTCGACCAGTGCCACTTGGGCTTCGATGCCGTCAAGGTTGACCGACGTACCGACCGCCATGTCCCACTTCGGCAGGTATTCGGTGTAGCCCAGTTTCGGCACCAGCACTTGGGTGTTGCCGGGCAGCGGTGAGCTGTATTGCAGGTAGTGGGTGCCGTCCTTGGCGACTTTCACCAGGTCGCGGTTGACGTAGACACCGTTCGGATCGCGGTTGTCCTTGAAGCTCTGGCCCACGCCTTCAGGGCTGTTGGCCTTGAACAGGCGCACGGTGTTGGAGTCGTAGCCGAAGAAGTAGCCGTCCTTGCCATAGGTGATGCTCGACAGCAACTTGACCACTTGGGCCCGCGCCGCGTCATCACCGGGGGCGGCCGCGTCGTAGAGCGGTTTGATCGTGGTCATGGCCACGGCGACGTAGCTTTGCAGCGTCGCCTTGGCATCGCTGAGCAGGCGTTGGCGGGTTTCCTCGACTTCCTTGCGGGCCTGCTCCTGCAGAATGAACAACGTGGTCAGGCTGATGACCAGCGCAAAGAGCAACACCGGGAGGACGGCAAGGGACAGGACTTTAGCCTTCAGGCTCATGCGCATGACGGTTCACTCTTTTGATTTTATTGGCGTGGTTAAAGGCTTTAACGGCACGCGAAACCAAAAGTTGAACACCCAAAAAAAGATCGCAGCCTTCGGCAGCTCCTACATTTGAATGGCGTACACCCTGTAGGAGCTGCCGAAGGCTGCGATCTTTTGATCTTCTACTTTTAAAGGACCATCGCCGCCACCCAGCCGAACGCCAGCAACGGAAGGTTGTAGTGCAGGAAGGTCGGGACCACGGTGTCCCAGATATGGTGATGCTGGCCGTCGATGTTCAGACCGGAGGTCGGGCCGAGGGTCGAGTCCGAGGCTGGCGAACCGGCATCACCCAAGGCGCCGGCAGTGCCGACGATGCACACGATCGCGATCGGGCTGAAACCCAACTGTACGCACAACGGCACAAAAATCGCGGCGAGTATCGGCACCGTGGAAAACGACGAACCGATACCCATGGTCACCAACAGGCCAACCAGCAACATCAACAACGCGCCAATCCCTTTGCTGTGGTCGATCCACGAGGCCGAGGCTTCGACCAGTGTCTGCACCTGACCGGTGGCTTTCATCACTTCGGCAAAACCGGACGCTGCGATCATGATGAAACCGATCATCGCCATCATCTTCATGCCTTCGGTGAACAGGTCGTCGGTTTCACGCCACTTCACGATCCCCGACACCGAAAAAATCAGAAAGCCTGTCAGCGCACCGATGATCATCGAATCCAGCAACAGCTGAACGATGAACGCCACCGCGATGGCCAGACCGGCGATCATCAGGCTCAACGGGTTGTACTGCACCGCGACCTGTTCGACCTGCTCGATCTTCTCCAGATCGTAGACGCGCTTCTTGCGGTAGCTGACAAACGCTGCCGCGAGCCCGACGACCATGCCCAATGCCGGAATCCCCATGGCATGGGTGACGTTGATGCCGCTGATGTCCACACCGCTACGGGCGACGTTGGCCAGCAGGATTTCATTAAGGAAGATGTTGCCGAAACCCACGGGCAAGAACATGTACGGCGTAATCAGGCCGAAGGTCATGACGCAAGCAATCAACCGACGATCCAGTTGCAGCTTGGTCAGTACATATAAAAGCGGCGGTACCAGCAGCGGAATGAAGGCGATATGTATCGGCAGAATGTTCTGCGAAGCGATGGCCACCCCCCACAGCAAACCGATCAACAGCCATTTGACCTGACGGCCACCGCTGGCGTGCTGGCGGTCGACCATCAGCAAGGCTTTGTCGGCCAGGGCGTGCGCCAGGCCAGACTTGGCAATGGCCACGGCGAAAGCGCCGAGCAATGCGTAGGACAACGCGACCGTCGCGCCACCACCGAGGCCGCTGTTGAAGGCTTTTAATGTTGCCTCGATGCCCAGGCCACCGGTCAATCCACCCACCAGGGCGCCCACGATCAGCGCGATCACTACGTGCACGCGGGACAGGCTGAGAATCAGCATGACGCCGACCGCGGCAATTACAGCATTAATCATCGTTACCTCAAGGCAAACGGAAAGAGTCCGGCCGACAGTCTGCAAAGAGCCGCCAGCGGATTGAATGAGAGGGTTTTATTAGAGGGCGCGCACTGTGCCGGACCGCTGTCACCTTGTCAAAGCCGACACCCCCCTCTGTAGGAGCTGTCGAGTGAAACGAGGCTGCGATCTTTTGACTTTGATTTTTTAAAAACAAGATCAAAAGATCGCAGCCTCGTTTCACTCGACAGCTCCTACAGAGGTTCCACGTTGCTTAAAGAAAGCCGAATCGCGGCCGTTACAGTGCCGAGTCTCAGATATTTATCGAATAAAGGACGTCTCCATGTCACTCAGACAACTTTCCATTCAATGGAAAATCACCCTGCTGGCCGGGCTGTGCCTGGCCGGCATCGTGACCCTGCTGGTGGGTCTTTCGCTGTATCGCATGGAGCACAGCTCCGAGATGGTGAAAGCATCCAGCATGGAGATGCTCACCGAAGCGGCCCAGGCCCGGATCGAATCCCAGGGTGAAAACCAGGCGCTGGTGATTCGCCAGCAGTTCATGGACGCCTATCAATATGGCCACGGCTTTTCGCGCCAGGTGCTGTTCCTGCGCGACCAGGCCGAGAAGCGCTTCCTCGATGCCTTTGACCTGCGAGAAGACCTGACGCGTCAGGTCAAGTCGGCCCTGCAAGCCAACCCGGAATTGCTCGGCCTCTCGCTGGTGTTCGAAGCCAACGCGCTGGACGGCAAGGACGATCTGTTCGCCGGCCAGGCCGAGTTGGGCAGCAACGACAAGGGCCGTTTCGCGCTCTATTGGTCGCAGCCGACACCGGGCAAGGTGACGTCGATGGCGCTACCGGAAAGCGACATGGCCGACACCAGCACCGGCCCTAGCGGTGAACCGGCCAACGCCTGGTTCACTTGCCCGCGCACGACCCTCAAGCCCTGCGTGATCGAACCCTACTTCTACGTGATCGACGGCCAGAACGTGCTGATGACCAGCATCGTTTTCCCGCTGATGGTCAACGGCAAGGTCATCGCTTCGCTGTCGGTGGACATCAACCTCAACAGCCTGCAAGCCGTCAGCCAGGGGGCGAGCAAGAAGCTCTATGATGGCCAGACCAACGTCAGCATCATCAGCCCGGTCGGTTTGCTGGCCGGTTACAGCCCGGACGCCAGCAAGCTCAGTCAGCGCCTGGACACCGTGGACAAGACCAACGGTGCCGAGCTGATCCGCATGCTCGCAACCAGCAGCAAGACCGAAAGCCTGCACAATAATCAACAGCTCAAAGTGTTGTCGCCGTTCCAGCCGATTCCCGGTGGCAAGTCCTGGGGCGTGTTGCTCGAGGTGCCGGAGAAAGTCCTGGTCGGCCCCGCTGAAGCGCTGAAAAAACAACTCGATGAAAGCAACACCGCCGGCACCCTGGTCGAACTCGGCCTGGGTGTACTGGCCGCGTTGATTGGCCTGTTGCTGGTGTGGCTGATGGCCCGCAGCGTGACCCGGCCGATCCTGGGTGTGGCGCACATGCTCGAAGACATTGCCAGCGGCGAAGGCGATCTGACCCGCCGCCTGGCCTATGACAAAAAGGACGAACTCGGCCAATTGGCCGGCTGGTTCAACCGCTTCCTCGACAAGCTGCAACCGATCATCGCCGAGGTCAAACGCTCGGTGCAGGACGCGCGCAGCACGGCGGATCAGTCGTCCGCCATCGCCACCCAGACCAGCGCCGGCATGGAACAGCAATACCGTCAGGTGGATCAGGTCGCTACCGCCTCCCACGAAATGAGCGCCACCGCTCAAGACGTCGCTCGCAGTGCAGCGCAAGCGGCACAGGCAGCGCGGGATGCGGATCAGGCCACCCGTCGCGGTTTGACCGTGATCGACCGCACCACCGCCAGCATCGACAACCTCGCCGCCGACATGAGCGCGGCAATGGTTCAAGTCGAAGGCTTGGCGGCCAACAGCGAGAAGATCGGTTCGGTGCTGGAAGTGATTCGGGCCATCGCTGAACAGACCAACCTGTTGGCGCTGAACGCCGCCATCGAGGCCGCTCGTGCCGGTGAAGCCGGACGCGGTTTTGCCGTGGTGGCCGATGAAGTGCGCAACCTGGCACGCCGGACCCAGGAGTCTGTCGAAGAAACCCGTCTGGTGATCGAGCAATTGCAGAGCGGCACTCAGGACGTGGTCGGCTCGATGAACAACAGCCATCGTCAGGCTCAGGGCAGTGTCGAACAGGTGGGTCAGGCGGTGACGGCACTACGCCAGATTGGTGAAGCGGTGACGGTGATCAGCGACATGAACTTGCAGATCGCCAGTGCCGCTGAAGAGCAAAGCGCCGTGGCCGAGGAGATCAACAACAACGTGGCGACGATTCGGGACGTGACGGAGTCGTTGTCGGGGCAGGCCAATGAATCGGCGCGGGTGAGTCAGTCACTCAATAGCCTGGCGAATCAGCAGCAGAGTTTGATGGATCAGTTTCGGGTCTGACCTTTGTGGGGTGTCATATGAAACCACCCCTCACCCCAGCCCTCTCCCCAGTGGGGAGAGGGGGAAAGGGAGCCGATCTCCATTGGCTTCTAAACCTGAGTTCGACTTTATTTCCTCGGTCGCAGAATATCTAAAAAACAACTCGGTCAGTCCCCTCTACCCCTTGGGGAGAGGGTTAGGGTGAGGGGTGGATTTCAAGTTCTAGCGCTTGGGCAACTCAATCACCACCTTCAACCCACCCCACTCACTCTCCTCCAACCGCAACACCCCGCCCCACGTATCGACGATGTCCCGCACAATCCCCAATCCCAACCCATGCCCATCCGTTTGTTCATCAAGCCGCGTACCCCGGCTGAACACCTGATCGCGCTGGTGTTCGGGAATCCCCGGCCCATCGTCTTCCACGCTTAACTCAAACCCTTCGGCCGTCTCGACCACGCTCAACCGAACCTCGGCATCCGCCCACTTGCAGGCGTTGTCCAGCAGGTTACCGAGCAGTTCGAGCAAGTCCTCGCGATCCCAAGGCAGTTGCAACCCGGCCGGTGCACGGTAGCTGAGGTTCAGATGCTCACCATGAATCATGTTCAACGTCGCCAGTAACCCAGGCAATTCCGCATCGCAATCAAACAACGCCCCCGGCAACGCATCGCCGGATAACCGTGCGCGATTGAGTTCGCGATTGAGTCGCTGCTGGACCTGTTCCAGTTGCGCCTTGATGACCTTGCGCAGTTCCGGCTGCGCATCGAGCTTCTCGCTTGAGGCCAGGCTCAACAACACCGCCAGCGGGGTTTTCAAGGCGTGGCCGAGGTTGCCCAGCGCATTGCGCGAGCGCTTGAGGCTGTCTTCGGTGTGCGCCAGCAAATGGTTGATCTGCGCCACCAGCGGTTCGAGCTCTACCGGCACCTGATCATCGAGTTGCGAGCGCTGGCCCTGCTGCAACTGGGCGATCTGCTCACGCGCCTTTTCCAGCGGGCGCAAGGCCCGGCGCACGGTAATGCGTTGCAGCAGCAGAATCAGCAACAGTCCCGCCAGCCCAAGGCCCAATCCGACTTGACGCATGCGCTGGAAACTGTCGCGCACGGGCGTGTAATCCTGGGCCACGCTGATGGAAATCGATTGGCCGAGCCGGCGATAGTCCGAACGCAGCACCAGTAATTGCTGCCCTTCCGGCCCCAATTGCAGGTTGCTGTGCAGGCCGGCATGGTCGAGGCGCGGCAGTTCCTGGTCCCATAGCGAGCGGGAGCGCCAATGGCTGTCGGCAAAATCGATGCGGAAGTAATGCCCGGAAAACGGTCGCTGATAGGCCGGCGACAGGTGTCGCTCATCCAGCTGCAAACCCTGCGGCCCACGCACCAGCGCCACCAGCAGGTTTTCACTGTCGTCGCGCAGTCCGGCTTCGAGGTAGCGTTGCAAACCCATTTCGAACAGCCACAGGCTGGTCTGCGCCAGCACCAGGCCGACGATCACCATCACGCTGATCAGCCCCAGGCTCAAGCGGCGCTGGATCGACCTCACTGGGCTTGCCCGCCGAACAGGTAACCCTGGCCGCGACGGGTTTCGATGACGCTGCGCCCGAGTTTGCGTCGCAGGTGGTTGACGTGGACTTCCAGCACGTTGGAATCGCGCTCGGTTTCACCGTCGTAGAGGTGTTCGGCGAGGTGGCTTTTGGAAAGAATCTGCTCGGGGTGCAGCATGAAATAACGCAGCAGGCGGAATTCCGCTGCGGTGAGCTGGATGTCGGCGCCGTCGCGGGTCACGCATTGGCGGCCTTCGTCCAGGTGCAGTCCGGCAGACTTGAGCGTCGGCTGGTTGGCATGGCCATGGGAACGGCGCAACAGCGCCTGGACGCGCAAGTGCAGTTCTTCGGGGTGGAAGGGTTTGGTCAGGTAATCGTCGGCGCCGGCCTTGAGGCCTTCGATCCGTTCGGCCCAGGAATCACGGGCGGTGAGGATCAGCACGGGCGTGGACAGACCACCGGCCCGCCATTGAGTGAGCACCTCGAGCCCCGGCAAACCCGGCAGGCCGAGGTCGAGGATGATCAGGTCATAAGGCTCGCTGCTGCCCTGATACACCGCGTCGCGGCCGTCGGCCAGCCAGTCCACGGCGTACCCCTGCCGGTTCAGGCCGGCCATCAACTCGTCGGCCAGCGGCACATGGTCTTCCACCAGAAGCAAACGCATCGATCAATCTTCCCTGTCTTTCAGTAACTGGCCGGTGGTGGCGTCGAGGTCCAGTTCGCGGACCACACCTTCGGCGGTCAGCAACTCGACTTCATAAACGTAGACGTTGTGTTTTTCTTCAAGCTCGGCTTCCAGCAGTTTGGCCCCGGGGTAGCGGTCCAGCGCTTGTTGCAACAGCTGCTCCAGCGGCAGGATCACGCCCTGCTGACGCAGGCGCAGGGCTTCGTCCTGATCCAGGTCGCGGGCCATGACCACCGAGCAAAAAGCCAGAAGCGCCAGAGCCATTCGACTGCTGGTGCATAGATTTACCTTCATTACGTATCCTGATGATCCTTGAGAATCTGCCCGCTGACAGCGTCCAATTCCAGATCCCACTCAATGCCCTGAGGGTCGCGAAATTCCACCTGATAGATGTACTTGCCGTACTCTTCTTCCAGCTCGGTTTGGGTGATGGTGGCACCCGGGTGTTTGATCAGAGCGGTGGCGTTGAGCTTCTCGAAAGACACAATGGTACCAGCGTCGCGCAGTCTCAGGGCTTCGTCTGGACCGAGGTCGCGAGCGTGGACGATGCTGGCGGTCATGCCGATGATGGACGCGGTGAACAGGGCAGTCAGGGTTCTCATGGGGGTGTCTCCGTATTTTTTATATGTTGCCTACGGGGGCCACCTTAGTGATCCGAACTTAACTGAAACTGAATTGCCATCATTACAGATGGCAACACGACATCACCTGTGGGAGAGGGCTTATGTGGCGAGGGGGGCTTGCCCCCGTTCGGCTGCGCAGCAGTCGTAAAATCTGTGCTGTTGCCTAAATTTTGGGGCCGCTTCGCGACCCAACGGGGGCAAGCCCCCTCACCACAGGTCGCTCCCACAGGGGATTCATGCACTTATAATCCCCCGCTTGCCTGCATTCGAGACCGGTATGACCGCTATCCACATCAAGTTCCCCTCGCTGACGCTCAAGGCCGGACCTCGCGCCTTGGCGCGCATCCGTGAAAACGGTTTGAGCGCCGCCGATGTCGGCACACTGCCGGGTGCCGCCGGAGGTCCCAAGGCGTTGGGAATTCAAGGCCTGGACCTGGCGTTGTTCGGTGAATGGCTGCCGGCGGCACCGCGGGAGCGTTCGCTGATCGGTGCGTCGGTGGGTTCCTGGCGCTTCGCCAGCGCGTGTCTGCCGGATGCCGCCGAAGGTATCCGCCGCCTCGGTCACCTCTACACCGAGCAGAACTTTGCCAAGGGCGTGACCATGGCGCAGATCAGCCAGAGCTCCCGGCGCATGCTCGATGAGCTGCTTGATGGCCGCGATGCCTCGATTCTGGACAACGCTCATTACCGACTGAACATCATGGTGGTCAAAAGCCACGGCCTGCTGGCGGACGATCATCGCGGCCGACTGGGGTTGGGCCTGTCATCGGTGATCGCCGACAACCTGCGCGGCCGGGCGCGGCTGTCGCGGCATTTCGAGCGGCTGATCATTCACGATCCGCGCCTGGCACCGCCGGTCAATGCACTCAACGATTTCCCTTCGCGCTTCGTTGCGCTGAATGCAGGCAACCTGCGCCAGGCCTTGCTCGCGTCAGGCTCGATCCCGATGGTGATGGAAGGCGTGCGTGACTTGCCGGGTGCCGGTACTGGCACTTTTCGCGATGGCGGTCTGCTGGACTATCACCTCGACCTGCCCTACAGCGGCAACGACATCGTGCTCTACCCGCATTTCACCGACCGGGTCATTCCCGGCTGGTTCGACAAGACTCTGCCGTGGCGCCGCGCGTGTCCTGCGCGTTTGCAGGATGTCCTGTTGCTGGCGCCGTCGAAGGATTACCTGGCGCGCCTGCCCTACGGCAAACTTCCGGACCGCAATGACTTCAAACGCTTCATGGGCGATGCCCCGAGCCGGCAGAAATACTGGCGCACGACGATGGATGAAAGTCGTCGCATGGGCGATGAGTTCCTCGAACTGGCTGCCAGCGGTCGCCTCGGGGAGCGCTTGCTGACCCTTTAGTCAGTGTTTTCCCGCAACGCCAAACACAAACTGTTAAACTCGCCGCCTGCCCACATCGCCGCGGCGATCGCCACCTGACAGAGCTGAAACCACTGTGGAAATCTTCAAAGAATTTACCTTCGAATCCGCCCACCGCCTGCCTCACGTACCGGAAGGCCACAAGTGCGGCCGACTGCATGGTCACTCGTTCAAAGTGGCGATCCACCTGAGCGGCGACCTCGATCCGCACACAGGCTGGATCCGCGATTTCTCGGAAATCAAAGCGATCTTCAAGCCGCTCTACGAGCGTCTGGACCATAACTACCTGAACGACATTCCCGGTCTGGAAAACCCGACCAGTGAAGTCCTGGCCAAATTCATCTGGAAAGAATTGAAGCCTCTGCTGCCGGAACTCAGCGCGATCCGCATCCACGAGACGTGCACCAGCGGCTGCATCTATCGCGGTGAGTAAGCCGATCTAAAAGACAATGCAAAATCCCACAGGGGGTAATGCGTTTCGTCAGCGAATATAAAAACAGCCTTCAATGGCTGTTTTTTTATGCCTATGCTTTTTGGCTCCCCCACGCCAAGAGGACACCCCCAATGACTGACTGGCCGCTGCCTCAGACCTATCGCTTCAACGGGCGCTCCGTTCGCTACGCCGTACGGGGTGACGGCCCACCGTTGGTGTTTGTGCATGGCACGCCCTTCTCTTCTTACGTGTGGCACCGGATTGCGCCGCACTTCATCACCACCCATCGGGTGCATTACTTTGATCTGCTGGGTTATGGGCTATCGGAGAAATTCGACGGCGATGTGTCGCTGGGCGTGCAGAACGACCTGTTGGCTCACTTGCTGGATCACTGGGGTCTGGAGCGACCAGACCTCGTCGCTCACGACTTCGGCGGCGCCACCGCTCTGCGTGCTCACCTGCTGAACGGCAAGGACTACCGCACCCTGACGCTGATTGACCCCGTGGCGCTGACGCCCTGGGGTTCGCCGTTTGTGCAGCATGTGCGTCAGCACGAGGCGGCATTCAGTGGCCTGCCCGATTACATTCAGCGGGCGATTGTGCCGACCTATATTCGCGGGGCGATCAAGCGCGAAATCCCGGACGACGAACTCGCGCCTTACGTGCAGCCATGGCTCGGCGATCCGGGGCAAGCGGCGTTCTATCGGCAGATCGCGCAGATGGATGAGCGTTATACCCGTGAGGCCGAAGGGCTGTACCCGACGATTCGTTGTCCGGTGCAGATTCTGTGGGGAGAAGACGATCAGTGGATTCCCATTGAGCGTGGGCAGGCGTTGCATCGGATGATTCCGGGGTCGCGGTTTCAGGCGATTCCGAATGCCGGGCATCTGGTTCAGGAAGATGCGCCGGAAGCGATCGTAACGGCGTTGCTGCGATTTTTACCGCAACACAAATCCCCCTGAAAAAACCAACACCCCCTGTGGGAGCGAGCCTGCTCGCTCCCACAGGGTTCTGTGTTCCTTCAAGTGCACTGCTTTCGCCCCCTTTTGCGCGCCAAGTCTCTGCGCTCGGCTATACATAACTAACCACTCCACATTTGGCACGACCACTGCAACACGCCCCCGCGTCACTCATTCAGCAAGGAACGCCTCATGACGCAGAACGATCCCGGCAACGATTACCCCCTCAGCGAAGTCCCGATGCATGCCCGCAAAGGCCTGGCCTCAACGGCCATGGTGCTGCTGGGTTTCACCTTTTTTACTGCGACCATGTTTGCCGGCGGCAAGCTGGGTGTGGCGTTCAGTTTCGGCGAGATGATGGCGGTGATAATCGTCGGCAATCTGCTGCTGGGGATCTACGCCGCAGGCCTTGGCTACATCGCCTTCAAGAGCGGCCTGAACTCGGTGCTGATGGGGCGCTTTTGTTTCGGTGAAGTGGGCAGCAAGCTCAGCGACCTGATCCTCGGCTTTACCCAGATTGGCTGGTACGCCTGGGGCACGGCCACTGCCGCCGTGGTGCTGGGCAAGTATTTCGAATTGAGCGAGGGCACCGTTCTCGGGCTGATGGTGCTGTTTGGCCTGATGTTTTGCGCGACCGCGTATGTGGGTTACCGCGGCCTGGAGATTCTGTCGTACATCGCCGTACCGGCGATGATGTTGCTGCTGATGCTGTCGATGTGGGTCGCCACGGTGAAGGTCGGCGGGCTCGACGGTTTGCTCGCAGTAGTCCCGACGGGAACACTGGATTGGTCGACTGCCATTACTTTGGTGTTCGGCACCTTTGTCAGCGGCGCAACCCAGGCGACCAACTGGACGCGTTTCTCCCGTTCAGCACGCGTCGCGGTGCTGGCGAGCCTGATCGGTTTCTTCATCGGCAACGGTCTGATGGTGTTGATCGGTGCATACGGTGCCATCGTCTACCAGCAACCGGACGTGGTTGAAGTGTTGCTGTTGCAAGGCTTCGCCATGGCGGCGATGGCGATGTTGCTGCTCAATATCTGGAGCACCCAGGACAACACCATCTACAACTTCGCCGTCGCCGGTTGCAACCTGCTGCGCACCGGCCGTCGCAAGACCGTGACCCTGGCGGGCGCGGTGATCGGCACATTGCTGGCACTGTTGGGCATGTACGACATGCTGGTGCCCTACCTGATTTTGCTGGGCACTGTGATTCCACCGATTGGCGGCGTGATCATGGCGGACTTCTTCTACCGCTATCGTGGTCAATATCCACGTCTGGCCGATGCCCGGTTGCCGGCGTTCAACTGGTCCGGTTTGGCCGCTTACGCAGTCGGCACTGTGGCTGCATTCAGTTCACCGTGGGTCGCGCCACTGGTAGGGATTGCCGCTGCCGCGCTAACGTATGTGTTACTGACCGGCGTGCTGGGTGCCCGTACTGCCAACGCACCATTACAAGATCTATAAAAGGATTCGCCTGATGCACATCATCAACGCCCGCCTGCGCAACCAAGATGGCCTGCATGAGTTGCACCTGGAAAACGGCCTGATCAGCAGCATCGCCCGACAGACCGAAGCCCCAACCCTGGGGCCCGATGATCTGGACGCCGGCGGCAACCTGGTGGTGCCGCCCTTCGTCGAGCCACACATTCACCTCGACGCCACACTCACCGCCGGCGAGCCGCGCTGGAACATGAGCGGCACGCTGTTCGAAGGCATCGAGTGCTGGGGCGAGCGCAAGGTGACCATCACCGAAGAGGACACCAAAACCCGCGCCAAGAAAACCATCCAGACCCTCGCCGCCCACGGCATCCAGCACGTGCGCACCCATGTCGACGTCACCGACCCGCAGCTCACCGCGCTCAAGGCGATGCTCGAAGTGCGCGAGGAAAGTCGTCACCTGATCGACATGCAGATCGTTGCGTTCCCGCAGGAAGGCATCGAGTCGTACCGCAACGGTCGCGAGCTGATGGAAGAAGCGATCCGCATGGGCGCCGATGTGGTCGGCGGCATTCCGCATTTCGAGTACACCCGCGATCAAGGCGTGAGCTCAGTGAAATTCCTGATGGACCTGGCCGAGCGCACCGGTTGCCTGGTGGACGTGCATTGCGATGAAACCGACGACCCGCACTCACGTTTTCTGGAGGTGCTGGCTGAAGAAGCCCGCAGCCGCGACATGGGTTCGCGAGTGACCGCCAGCCACACCACGGCGATGGGCTCTTACGATAATGCTTACTGCGCCAAATTGTTCCGCCTGCTCGGGCATTCGGGGATCAGTTTTGTCTCCTGCCCCACCGAAAGCATTCACCTGCAAGGGCGCTTCGACAACTTCCCGAAACGCCGTGGCGTGACCCGTGTCAACGAACTGCTCGAAGCGGGGATGAACGTGTGTTTCGGCCAGGATTCGATCGTCGACCCGTGGTATCCGCTGGGTAACGGCAATATCTTGCGGGTGCTTGAAGCCGGCCTGCACATCTGCCACATGCTCGGTTACCGCAACCTGCAAAGCGCGCTGGACCTGGTCACCGACAACAGCGCCAAGGCCATGAATTTGGGGGATCGATATGGACTGGAACGCGGGCGGCCAGCGAATTTGCTGATTCTGTCGGCGGACAGCGATTACGAGGTGATCCGCAGCCAGGGCCTGCCGCTGTATTCGGTGCGCGATGGCAAGTTGTTGATGAAGCGACAGATGCCGGTGGTGGAGTTCTTCGGCGATCAGCGCTGAATTTTGCATTGACTGGGCTTGCCTCATCGCGAGCAAGCTCGCTCCCACATTTGACCTGTGTCTTACACAGTAATTGTGTCCACAGAAGATCTAATGTGGGAGCGAGCTTGCTCGCGATGGCGATCTAACAATCAACTCATCAACCGCGCCGTACCGAATAGCCTGACCTGACTCAATTCCCCCTCTAATTCCTCCAACAAAATCGGTGCAGTACCGCCGGGCATGACCACTTTCACCTCCCCAGCACTGACCCAACCCACCCGCCATGCGGCGCAGGCCACCGCACTGGCGCTGGTGCCCGACGACGCCGTAGGCCCTTCTCCGCGCTCGAATACCCGCGCGACGACTTGCCCTTCAGACTCAAGCATCGCCCATTGCAGATTCACACCCGCAGCACACGGCTCCCCCGCCCCGGTCGGCATGGCGTAAGCGATACGCGTCAGCCCTTCGGACAACCGCGGCTCGCGAATCTGCTTATTACTCGGCAATGCATCGGCGCTCTCTAAAAGTGTCACGCAATGAGGATTGCCGATGCGCACGAATTGGCTTCGAGACCAGGCGGGATCGAGCGCCGACAACGGCTGCACATGGCTGACGTCGCGACCGTTCAACAACACGTTTTCAACCCTTTTAGCCCCCACCGCGGCCGGCCCGAACGAGGGTTTGCCCAAATCCAGCCAGAAGCCTTTCACGCCCTCGACCTCGGCCGGTTTCACCGACGTGCTCACCGGTGAAACCGCATCAGCCTTGTCGTGATGAACCCTGAGCAAACAAACCTCGTCCCCCGGCAACAGCCCTTGCTCACTCAGGGCCTGAGAGAAAATCGTCAACCCGTTGCCACTGCGCTCGGCCAGGGTGCCGTCGGTGTTGACGATCAGCAGGTCAAACGGTGGCGAGTCTTGAAACGGCCCGATCAGCAAGCCATCGCAACGATGCGACTTGGCATTGGCCGGCCGCGAATGCGACGGCCATTCGCAGAATGCATCCACCGCTTGCCGGCTCCAGGCCGCCCGGGACGACGCGGCCTGCCCGGCCGTTGTCGGCAAGTCGACACCGGCGCGACGCACCGCTGCGGGAGATACCACGCCATAAATATTGCCGCGTGCATCGTAGAACTGCGCCATGTACCGGTCCTTTTTTATCTTTTGGGGCGGTGCCCACTCTAATGCTTCAACAGGCCTGCAATCACGCTTCACGCCTGAAAAAGCATTCTTTTCAGGGAGAAAGTGTTGGGCCAGGGTTCGCGCCGACACACCACTGACACCCGCGCTCGCGATGGAGGGTCAGGCTGTGCAAGGATGTCACCCTGCCTGACCGCGAACCTGGGCGGACGCTGATCGAACCCTCACTGGTGAGTCGCTGTCCCTTGTACGCGACGTTTTTTGCCAAGGATTGATATGACCAACCTCAACACCCAAACCGCATTTGTTCCCGGACGCCTGGAGCAGATGTCCACGCGCATCGCCTTTTTCATTGCCGGCTTCGGTATCGCTGCGTGGGCGCCGCTGGTGCCCTACGCCAAGGCTCGGGCCGGGCTGGATGAAGGGACGCTCGGTTTGCTGCTGTTGTGCCTGGGGGTGGGGTCGATTCTGGCGATGCCGATGGCGGGGCTTCTGGCCAGGCGTTTCGGTTGTCGCCGGGTGGTGAGCGCCGGGGTGTTGCTGATCTGTGCGGCCCTGCCGCTGCTCGCGACGGTGTCGTCGATTCCGGCGTTGATTGCCGCGTTGTTCATGTTCGGTGCGGGCCTTGGCACGGTGGATTCGACGGTGAACCTGCAAGCGGTGATCGTTGAACGGGCCAGCGGCAAGACCATGATGTCGGGTTTCCATGGGTTGTTCAGCCTCGGCGGGATTGTAGGTGCGGCGGGCGTCAGCGCCCTGCTCGGCTTCGGGGTTTCACCGCTGGGGGCGACGCTGGTGGTGATCGTTATGTTGCTGATCGCCCTGGCCAAGGCCGCGCCGCACCTCTTGCCTTACGGCAGCGAAAGTTCGGGGCCGGCGTTTGCCGTTCCCCATGGCATCGTGCTGTTCATCGGCGGGATGTGTTTCATCGTGTTCCTCGCCGAAGGCGCGGCGCTCGACTGGAGCGCGGTGTTCCTGGCGCAGGAGCGCGGGATCGACACCGCTTATGCGGGGCTGGGTTACGCGGCGTTTGCGTTGACCATGACTGTGGGACGTTTGACCGGTGATTCGATCGTGCGTCGTCTCGGCGCTACCCGGGTGATTGTGTTCGGTGGATTGACGGCCGCAGCGGGCCTGTTTGTGGCGACCTTCGCCCCGAGTTGGGAAGCGGCGCTGGTGGGTTATGCATTCTTGGGAGCGGGTTGTTCGAACATTGTGCCGGTGCTGTACACGGCGGTGGGCAAACAGACGGTGATGCCCGAAAGCGTCGCCGTGCCGGCCATTACCACGTTGGGCTACGCGGGTATTCTTGCGGGGCCTGCGTTGATCGGGTTTATCGCCCACGGCAGCAGTTTGAGTTTTGCCTTCGGGTTGATGGCGGTGTTGCTGGTGGCGGTGGCGATTGGCGGGAAGGTGCTGAAGGTCTGAAAGCGAAAAGATCGCAGCCTCCGGCAGCTCCTACAAGATGTACGCCATCCAAATGTAGGAGCTGCCGGAGGCTGCGATCTTTTGATCTTCAGCCGTTAAAACCCGACGCTGGCCTGCACAAAGAACGTGCGCGGTGCGCCAACGTACATCCCCGAGTTGTTGTCGCTGGAGCGGGTGAAGTACTGCTTGTCGAAAATGTTTTTCACCCCGGCGCCGACTTTCAGGTTCGAAAGCGTCGCGCCGAAGTCATAGCCGCCGCGTACGTTCCAGGTGACGTAGCCCGGGATGTCGCCGTACTGGCCGTCGGCGGTGCCTTCGGTGATGTACTTGTTGGTGAAGCTGCCGTCGGCATTCACGGCAACGCCCGGCGAACGCTGCTTGGACTGGGCAAACGCATCGAGGTTGTAGGTCCAGCGGTTGATGTCGTAACGCAAACCGGCAGTCGCCACCTGACGCGAATAGAACGGCAGGTCACGGCCCTTGAAGCCCGGGATCTCGCCTTCATAAACGGCACGCGTGTAGGTGAAACCAGCGTTGGCGGTCAAGCCGTCGAGCCGTGGGTCCAGTGCCGCCATGTCGTAGTGCACCGAGGCTTCGAGGCCTTGGTGCGTGGTCGCGCCGAGGTTGGTCCAGCCCGCATCGTTGCTGATGTATTGCAGCTCTTTATCGAAGTCGATGTAGAACAGCGTCACTTCCCCGCCCCACACATCATTGTTGTAGCGCGTGCCGACCTCGTAGGTCTTGGCCTTTTCCGGTTCCAGGCCATTGGCCGGTTCGTCACCCGCGCCACCCTGGCCGAGCTGGAAATACTGCAGGCTGCCAAACGAGGTTTCGTAGTTGGCGAACAGCTTCCACTCTTCCGACACGTGATACATCACGCTCAGGGCCGGCAGCGGCTCGTTGCTTTCGATGCTGCGGTTCTTTTCCAGCACCGGTTTGCCGGCGGTGTCGAGCACCGGGCGGTCGTGCCAATCGGTGCTGATGTGTTCAAAGCGGATGCCGGGGGTGATGGTCCAGTTACCGACGTCGATTTTGTTATCGACGTACACCGAGTTGGCTTCAGTGCCGCCGGTGCGGTCCTGATACACATGGCCGTCCGAGCTCTTGGTCACGACCGGCTCGTTGTTCACCAGCGCCAGGCGGCTAGCCTCTTCGTGCATGCCTTCCTTGAGGTAGCGATAACCGACACTGACTTCCTGGGTGGTCGGGCCGACGTCGAACACATGGGACACCCGCGGTTCAATCCCGAAGGTGTAGTAAGTACGCGGAAACGAGCCGAGGGTTTTCTGATCGCGAGCGGCGATGTTGCTGCCACGGAAGCTGTCGGAATAGTAGGTCAGCACTTCGGCCTGGGTGCGGTCGTCGATCTGCCGTGCCCACTTGAACGAGACGTCCTTGCGGCGTCCGCTGAAGTTGTCGTTGTTGCGGTCGGACTGGAACGGATC
This sequence comes from Pseudomonas fluorescens, assembly GCF_000968015.1. Lineage (GTDB taxonomy): Bacteria > Pseudomonadota > Gammaproteobacteria > Pseudomonadales > Pseudomonadaceae > Aquipseudomonas > Aquipseudomonas fluorescens_W. The sequence goes on along the minus strand of NZ_LACH01000058.1, from coordinate 10,744 downwards.
GGCGTCGTACTGCGCCTGGGTCAGGCCGCCCGGCATGTCGGCGCTGGCGTCGTAGTAGTGAAAGTTGAGGCTGAAATCGTCCACATCGGTGGGTGCCCAGTGGGTCTTGAGGATCACGTCGTCGATGTCGTTGCCGTTGTTGCGTTCGCGGTAACCGTTGCCATTCACGCCCGAGTACAGCAGAGCCATGCCGATGCCGTTGTCCGCGGTGCCGCCGAGAAACGCCGTGTCGATGTGCTTCCAGCCACCGTGCTGGGAGGTTTCCAGGGTGCTGCCGATTTCACCGGTGGCTTTCTCCGGGATCGCGCGAGTGACGAAGTTGATCACACCACCGACGTTCTGTGGCCCGTAACGCACGGAGCCGGCGCCGCGAACCACGTCGATGCTGTCGAGGTTGCCGGAAGAAATCGGCGCCATGGACAACTGCGGCTGGCCGTACGGGGCGAACGCTGCCGGTACGCCGTCAATCAGCACGGTGGAGCGTGGCGACAGGCGTGAAGTCAGGCCACGCACACCGACGTTCAGGGAAATGTCGCTGCCGCCGGTACCGTTGGCATCCTGCACTTGCACACCGGGCACGCGCTTCAGCACGTCGCCGACGTTCATTGCGCCCTGCTCGATCATTGCCTCGCGGCGAATCACAGTACGCGCGCCGGGGTGGTTCTGCACCACGGCGGCATCGGCGTCACCGAGCCAGTTGCCGACCACCTTGATGTCGGTCACGCCCAGCTCCAGCGGGCCATTGGCCGCAGACGTCGGTGCCGGCATCAACGTGACCGAACCCTGGTCGATCTGGTATTGCAGACCGCTGCCTTGCAGCAACTGGCGCAGCGCGTCTTCTGGAGAAAGGTTGCCGTCCACCGCCGGGGCCTGTTTGCCGGCGACCAGCTCAGGGCTGAAGAACACCTGCAGCGAGGTCTGCTGACCCAGTTCACTCAAGGCCTGACCCAAGGGTTGCGCCGGGATGTGAATCGCGTCGGCGGCAAACGCCTGGGGCAGCGCCGTGCTGACAGCCAGGGCGAGAGCGAGGCGCAACCAAGGTGATTTGTTGTTTTTAGCGGTGGATTTTTTCACGTCGAACGTAGTCCTGTGGATCGCAAGAGTGTGCGTCTGTTAATGCAAACCAGTTGCAGTTGGACAGGAAGACGATCAACTCGAAAAAAACCTGAATTTATTTTGAAATTATTTCCTGACTGCCGTCATCGAGGGTGCGCACGGCCACCGGCAGAATGCTCGGCAAGGCCTTAAGCAGTGCGTCGGTGTTGTCGGATTTGAACACGCTGGTCAGGCGCAGATTGCCCACTTTGTCGTTGCCGACGGTGAGCGGTTTCTCCCGATAGCGCGACACTTCCTCGGCGACGTCGCTGAGTCTGGCGTTGGTGAACACCAGTTTGCCGCTGCGCCAGGCGGTCAGCTCGGCAGGGTTGACCGCGTAGGCAGCGGCCACTTCGCCTTGGGCATCGATGTGCGTGCCGAGGCCGGCCGTGAGGCTGATGAAATCGCTGCCCGCCGTTGCATGCCCCTGAACCTTGACGGTGCCCTGCTCCACCACGACCCGGGTTTGGGTGGTATCGCGGCGCACATCAAAACGGGTGCCGGTGACTGTGACCTTGCCGCTGCCCGCCTCGACCACGAAGGGCCGGCGGGTGTCGTGCTCGACACTGAACATCGCTTCACCCTGCGTCAGCTCGATGCTACGGCGGTCGTTTTCATAGCGCACCTGAACGCGACTGCGGCTGTTCAGGTCGATCACCGAACCGTCCGGCAACGCCACATGACGTCGCTCGCCCAGGGCAGTGGAAAATTCGGCGGTGTAGATCGCCGGGTGATTCAAACCGCTGAACAACCCCAAACCGAGCGCGACGGCCAACACACTGGCGGCCACCGCATAACGCACCAGCGAGCGACGTTTGCTGCGGGCCGGTGGGGTTTCACACAAGGCTTGCAGACGCGCCGCCGGCAGCAAATCCGCCGCCGCCCACAAGCCCTGGAGCAACTTGAATTCGTCGCGATGCTGAGGGTGTTCGTTCAGCCAGGCTTCGAAATGTCGATGCGCTTCGACATTGATCGCAGGTTCCTGCAAACGCACAAACCACCGCGCCGCCTCGTCGCGAACCGTTGTTTGCCCGCACGCACAATCACGAGTATCCATCATGGAAGTTCCTGTTTGGCTGGGGATGAGAAGGCACCGAAGATCTGGCTTACGTAGGAGCTGCCGCAGGCTGCGATCTTTTGATCTTGATCTCCAACGATTTCAATGCCGCCAAAACATCGCAGGCTTCGCCAGCTCCTACAAAAGACACCGCACATCATGATTGCAATCCGTCAAGGCGGTCGCGCAGATGCCGCAGCGTGCGGATCATATACTTTTCCACCATGTTCTTGGACAGACCAAGGCGTTCGGCGATTTCAGCCTGGGTCAGGCCTTCGATCTTCTGCCAGACAAACACCTTGCGGCAGTTGACCGGCAACTCGGTGAGCGCCCGTTCGATGGAGTCAGCCAACTGGATCGCATGCATGAAATGCTCCGGGTCGCCGGACGACGACACACTGTGATCAACCGCCTCCGACTCCATGGCACCCCGCCGATCCTCCCGCCGATAACCATCCACCGCAATGTTGCGTGCGGTCTGGTGCAAATACGCCCGAGGTTGTGCAACCGTCGCCGAATCGGACTCAAGCACCCTCACGAAGGTGTCGTGGGCCAGGTCCTCGGCCTGCTGACGATTTCTCAGGCGACGGGTCCAGGTCCCGACCAACTCTTCGTAATGCTCGAAAAAGCCGTGTCTGCGGGGCAGCTTGGGGGTCATTGCGGCGTGCTGTGAAGACGAGGCGTGAATAGTAATGCTTCCTATTAACCGGAAGCAACGGATTCCAGACCGGCGCTGCACAGGTTTTTGCGCCCCTGCCAATCCGCTGGTGACCCTGTTTGTAAAGGGGCGCCGAAAAGCGTAATGCTGATCAGTTAAGCCGCAATGCAATCTGTAGCAGCTGAAATTGCTTAACTCCTGAGGATTTTCCAACGAGTCACCACCGATGACCCGTTTCAAACGCTTGATGATTTCTCCCATCAACTGGTCGCAATCCATCAATCCCACCACCTCCCCGCGCCCTAGATTAACTCCCAGAACAAGCAGCCGTGCCGTGCGGCCAGTCACTGTGGAGATCACCCCATGCAAAGTTTCCAAACCCGCAAACAGCAAAGCCCCGTTGACGGCTGGGACCATCAGGACCCGGAAGAGGCCTTCACCCTGCCCTCGCGTTACTTCTTCGACGAGACCCTGTTCAAGGCCGAACGCGACAACATTTTCATGCACGCCTGGCACGTGGCCGGGCATGTCAGCGAGTTCGCCGAACCGGGTCAGTACGTGGTCACGGATCTGTTCGACCAGAGCGTGGTGGTGGCAAAAAATCGTCAGGGCCAGATCCATGCGTTCCACAACGTTTGCCAGCACCGCGGCAATCGCTTGCTCGAAGAACGTCGCGGCACGACCGGCGGCGTGGTGCGTTGCGCTTATCACTCATGGTGCTACGAGATGGACGGCAGCCTGCGCAGCGCGCCGCGTTGCGAGAAGATGAAAAACTTTGAGTTGCAGCAGTTCAACATTCCGCAAATTCGCACCGAGGAACTGGGCGGGTTCATCTACTTCAATCTTGATCCGGCCGCGCCCTCGTTGCGGGACCTGTTTCCCGGTGCCGATGAGGAAATGCGGCGGGTGTTTCCAGACCTTGCGAACATGCGCCTGATCGAGGAGCAGGATGTGATCGTGCCGGCCAACTGGAAGGTGATCATGGACAACTCCATCGAGGGCTATCACTTCAAGTTGTCCGGGCCGTGCCATATCGACCTCGCCAAACTCATCGACTTCAAGGGCTATCAGTTGACCAAACGCGACAACTGGTGGACCTACGTCGCCCCGGCCAACCTCTCGGTGACCGAAGCTTATGGCGTACCGCTGAAAAGTCAGGTGAACCCCAACGAATGCTTTTTCAACATCGGCATGTGGCCGAACAACACTTTCTATACCTTCCCGTTCTCGGAGTTTCTCGGCTCGTTCATCATGATTCCGCTGGATGCCGAACGCTCGCTGCTGCGCTTTGGTTACTACTCCACCAACACCGAGACCGCCGCTGTCACTGAGTCCTGCATGAAATGGATGAATGAGGATCTGGGACCGGAAGACATCGCGTTGAACATCTCGGTGCAGAAGGGTTTGCATTCCCTCGGTTACGACCAGGGCCGCTACATGATCGACGCCCAGCGCAGCAATGAAAGCGAGCATCTGGTGCATCACTTCCATCGCCTGGTGTTCAACGGTATTCACGGGCCGTCCGCAATCTGAGCCAACACAGTACCTGTGGGAGCGAGCCTGCTCGCGATAGCGGCGTGTCAGTCAGCATCAATGTTGAATGATCAATTGCCTTCGCAAGCAGGCTCGCTCCCACAGGTTTTGTGTCGCGATTTTTAATTAAAGGAGCACAGCGAACCATGGCCGATCATGAGTTTGATTACCTGATTGTGGGCGCCGGGTCTGCGGGCTGCGTGTTGGCCAACCGGTTGGGTGAAGACCCGTCGGTGCAGATTTTAGTGCTGGAAGCCGGCCCGACCGACAAGAGCTGGACCATCGACATGCCGTCCGCCGTAGGGATTGTGGTCGGCGGTACACGCTTCAACTGGAGCTACAGCTCCGAGCCGGAACCGTATCTGGATGGACGCCGGATCGGCACACCACGAGGCCGGACGCTGGGCGGCTCGTCGTCGATCAACGGCATGGTTTACATCCGTGGCCATGCCCGGGATTACGACGGCTGGGCCGATCAAGGCTGTGACGGTTGGAGTTACCAGGAGGTGTTGCCGTACTTCAAGCGTGCGCAAACCCACGCCGACGGCGCGGATGATTACCGAGGGGCTGCGGGGCATTTGCACGTCACACCGGGCGATACGGCGACACCTTTGTGCGCAGCATTTTTGGCCGCCGGCGCCGAGGCAGGGTATGGCTTGAGCCGCGATTTGAACGGCTATCGACAGGAAGCGTTCGGGCCAGTGGATCGCACCACTCGCGCCGGGCGGCGCTGGAGCACTTCGCGGGGGTATCTGAGCGAGGCGCTGGCTCGGGGCAATGTTCGGGTGGCCGCCGACGCGTTGGCGTTGCGCATCCTGTTCGACGGCAATCGCGCTGTCGGGATCGAATACGAGCAGAACGGTGAGACTCATAACGCTCATGCCCGACGCGAAGTATTACTGACCGCCGGAGCGATCAATTCTGCGCAGTTGTTGTTGCTCTCTGGCGTGGGTCCGGCGGCCGAATTGCGCGATCTGGAGATCACGGTGAAACATGACCTGCCCGGTGTTGGCCGGCGGCTCAACGACCATCCGGACACTGTTGTGCAGTACCTGTGCAAAAAACCGGTGTCGCTGTATCCGTGGACCACCGCGCCGGGCAAATGGTGGATCGGCGCACGCTGGTTCGCCACCCACGACGGATTGGCGGCGAGCAATCATTTCGAGGCCGGCGCGTTTATCCGTTCCCGTGCGGGCGTAGAACACCCGGATTTGCAACTGACCTTCATGCCGCTGGCCGTCCAACCGGGCAGCGTCGACCTGGTGCCAAGTCATGCATTCCAGATCCACATCGACCTGATGCGCCCCACCAGTCTGGGCAGCGTCACGCTGAACAGCGCCGACCCTCGACAGCCGCCGCGCATCCTGTTCAATTACCTGAAAACCGAGCAGGATCGAGCTGACATGCGCGCCGGTGCGCGGCTGGTGCGCGAGATTATCGAGCAACCGGCCATGGCCGCGTTCAAAGGTGAAGAGTTGGTCCCGGGCCCCGGCGCGCAGAGCGATGAAGCGCTGGATGCCTGGGCCAGGCAGGTCACGGAAACCGGCTACCATGCCAGCGGCACCTGCAAGATGGGGCCGGCCTTTGATCCGGAAGCGGTGGTCGATCCGCAGCTGCGAGTGCATGGACTCGACGGTTTGCGGGTGGTGGACGCCTCGATCATGCCGGTGATCGTCAGCGGCAACACCAATGCGCCGACGGTGATGATCGCGGAAAAGGCCAGCGACATGATTCGCGGATTGACGCCCCTGCCGACCTCTGATGCGCCGGTGTGGATTCATCCGCAGTGGCAGACACAGCAACGATGATGTTTGAACGCAGAGATGACGCATGAGCAATCCACCGCCCGACAACGCAGCGCTCCCCGAAACCCGTTTCACCTGGCGGCGCGGCGATGTCGCGCCGTTGCGGGTGGCGGTGCTGCTGTTGCCGTCGTTTTCCAACTTCGGGTTAGCCGCGGTGCTGGAGCCACTGGCGATCGCCAATTGGCTGACCCAGCGCCAACTGTTTGAGTGGACGCTGTTATCGCTGGACGGTGAACCGGTGCAGGCCAGCAATGGCCTGACGACCGTGGCCAACGAGGGTCTGCGCGCAGATCAGGGTTTCGATGTGTGCCTGGTGATCGCCAGTTTTGACGTGCACAAACACAGCCGCAACCTGGCGCTCAAGAGCTGGCTGCGCAAACAGGCGTTGTTCGGCGCGGTGTTGATGGGCGTGGAAACCGGCACAGAATTACTCGCGGCCGCCGGCGTGCTCGACGGCTATGAAGCCGCGGTGCACTGGGACAATCTACAGGGCTTTCAGGAGAGCTATCCCCGCGTTCACGCCAAGCCGCAGCTCTATACGCTTGAGCGTCAGCGCATGACCTGCGCCGGCGCAACCACGACGCTGGACATGCTGCTCGGCTGGATCGGCCAAAGTATCGACAGCGATCTGGCGCGGGAGATCGGCATGCACCTGCTGATGGGCCAGGTCCGTGCGCCGGCGGACAATCAACTCGATGGCGGCCTGACCAACACCGGCCTGTACGGCAGCAAGATTCGTCGTGCGGTGCAGTTGATGGAAAAGGCGCTGGAAGAACCGCTCGATTGCGAGGCGATTGCCAGCCAGGTCGGCCTCTCGCGGCGGCAACTGGAGCGGCAGTTCAAGCACCAGACCGGCCTGTCGCCGCTCAAGTACTACATCACGTTGCGGCTGGCCAAGGCCCACAGCCTGCTGCAGCAAACTCGCTTGAGCGTGGCGCAAGTGGCGGCGTGTTCAGGGTTTGGTTCGCTGGAGCACTTTTCCCGCACCTACCGCGCTCGCTTCGGTTGCCCGCCCAGCGAGGACCGCAGCCAGGTCTGGACCGCCCCGGTGATGCGTCAGCCGCTGCGCAAGGAGCACCGGCCGGCCGGGGCGGATTGAATTCATAGCCGATAACCCGCTTCTTCCTCGTCCAGAATGCCCATCAGCGCGCTGAAATGTTTGTCGGCGAAACCTGGGTAATCGAGCCATTGTCGACAGGTCTTGCGGGCGATTTCATCACTGGCGATGCGCAACTCGCGCCCCGTTGAAAGTGCGGTGATGTAGGTCTCGCAGGCCCGTTCGAAGTAGTACAGATCATCGAACGCCTGGGCGATGGTCGGCGCCGCGACCAGCAGGCCATGGTTGCCCATCAACAGAATCGGTTTGTCTTCCAGCAGATGACTGACGCGCTCGGCTTCGTCTCCCAGGCCCATGCCATCGAATCCATCGTCGATGGCCACCCGCTCAAAAAATCGCATGGCGTTCTGTTCGATCGGCGGCAGTCGCGAATCCGCCAGGCAGGCCAGCGCCGTTGCATATCTGGAATGCGTGTGGAGGATGCAACGGGCGTGCGGTTGGTTGCGATGCAAGGCGCTGTGCAAGGCCCATGCGGTGATGTCCGGCGCGTCCGGGCGATCCAGGCTCGCGGGGTCATCGGCATTCACCAGCAGCAGGTCGCTGGCCTTGATCCGTGAGAAATGCTTGCCGTATGGATTGATCAAAAATTCCCGCCCGTCATCTGACACCGCCACGCTGAAGTGATTGGCAATGGACTCATGCAGGTTCAGCCGCGCCGCCCAGCGAAAGGCGCAGGCCAGGCTGATTCTCAGTTGCTCGACAGGTTGATTCATCGCGTCCCCCACAGTTCGTTTGACCGGATGCTTGGCAGTGTAGAGAGACGCCTGGCGGGCACTTGACGGGAAACGACATTGACTGCCGTTATCTCGCGGCAGGGAAGCCGTGGAAAAACGGCGTGGTTATGCCGCGTTTGATCAATAGCCGCGTTGCCGACGCCGCCATAGTGAGCACCACGACCCACTTGGCTGGAGACGCAAATGACGCAGATTCCCTTGTTCATCGCAGGCCGTTGGCAGGCACCACAGGCGGCGCGCTACCGCGACATCATCAACCCCGCAACCGAAGAAGTGCTGGCGCAAGTAGCCGTGGCCGGGGCTGTCGATGCGCAGTTGGCAATCAGTGCCGCACGCCAGGCATTCGATCAGGGGCCTTGGCCGACGATGGCGGTGACCGCGCGTGCGCAGCTCATGCAGCGGATCGCCGGTTTGATCGAACGGGACGCCGAACACCTCGCCCGTCTGGAAACCCTCAACGCCGGAAAAACCCTGGGTGAAAGCCTCGGCGACGTCGCTAACGTGGTCGCTACGTTCCGCTATTACGCGGCGCTGCTGGAAACCGAAAGTGCCAGTGTCAACAGCCATGCCCCGGCCCACGTCATCAGTTTCAACCAACGTGAACCGGTGGGCGTGTGTGCCTTGATCGCGCCATGGAACTATCCGCTGCTGCAAGCCGTGTGGAAGATCGCCCCGGCCCTGACCGCTGGTAACACCGTGGTGTTCAAACCCAGCAGCCTCACGCCGATGACGGCCCATCGCTTGACCGAGTTACTCGCCGAAGCAGACCTTCCGGCCGGCGTGTTCAACCTGCTCTGCGGTCCGGGTGACGTCGGTGAATTGCTCGCGGCCAGCGATGAAGTGGACCTGGTGTCGCTGACCGGTGGCGCGGGTGCCGGCGGCAAGGTGATGCGTGCGGCCACCGGTAATTTCAAACGCGTGGCGCTGGAACTGGGCGGCAAGAATCCGAACATCGTGTTCGCCGATGCCGACTTTGAAGTGGCGCTGGATCAGGCGCTGAACGCAGTGTTTTTCAATGCCGGGCAAATCTGTTCCGCCGGTTCCCGGCTGTTGGTGGAGGACGGGATTCACGATCGATTTGTCGAAGCCTTGCAGCAACGGATTCTGAACATCCGTCTGGGCGATGGCCTCGACCCGCTCACACAAATGGGTCCGTTGATCTCTGCAGGTCAGCGCGATCAGATCCTCACGATGATTGCCGGTGCCGTCGAACAAGGCGCGACCTTGCTGGCCGGCGGGACGATTCCCGAGCAGTTCGACCGCGGCTTCTGGCTGCGGCCAACTTTGCTGGGCAACGTTACAGCCGAGATGCGAATCGCCCAGGAAGAAATTTTCGGTCCGGTGATCACCGTCGAGCGTTTCAGCGGCGAAGCCCAGGCGCTGCAACTGGCCAATGACACACCCTACGGTCTGGCTGCCGGGGTCTGGACCCGAGACATCGGCAAGGCTTACCGCATGGCTAAACGCCTGCGGGTCGGCACCTTGTGGATCAATGACTACAACGCGGCGTTTCCACAAGCGCCGTGGGGTGGCTACAAGTCCAGCGGCATCGGCCGCGAACTGTCGCGGGCCGGGCTGGATGAGTTCACCGAGCTCAAGCACATCTACTTCAATACCGAACCGGCGCCGCTGAACTGGTTTGGTGTTAATGCATAACGTTGAGGAGTTGATCCCATGAAAGCCCTTGTGTTGCTTGCCGCCCTCAGCCTGCCGTTGCTGGCTCAGGCAGCGGAACCGGAATCCTGCGCCACGGTGCGTTTTTCCGATGTCGGCTGGACCGACATCACCGTCACCACGGCCATCGCCAGCGAAGTACTGGAGTCCCTCGGCTACAAAACCAAAACCACCCTGCTGTCGATTCCTGTGACCTACCGCGCACTGTCATCCGGCAAAGAGCTCGACGTATTCCTCGGCAACTGGATGCCCACCACCGAAAACGACATCAAGCCTTACCGCGATGCCGGCACCGTGGAAACCGTACGCGCCAACCTGCACGGCGCCAAGTACACCCTGGCGGTACCCGATTACGTGTACGACGCCGGGTTGCACGACTTTGCCGACATCGCCAGATTCAAGGACAAACTCAACGGCCAGCTCTACGGCATCGAACCGGGTAACGACGGCAATCGCCTGATCCAGGGCATGATCGACAAGGATGCTTTTGGCCTGAAGGACTTCAAAATCGTCGAATCCAGCGAAGCGGCGATGCTCTCGCAACTCAAGCGTGCCACCCGCAAAAACGAATGGATGGTGTTCCTCGGCTGGGAACCGCACCCGATGAACACCCGCAACAAGATGAAGTACCTCAGCGGCGGCGATGAGTACTTCGGGCCGAATTTTGGCCAGGCAACGGTTTACACCAATGTGCGCAAGGACTATCTCAAAGAGTGCAGCAACGTCGGTAAATTGCTGCAGAACATGGAGTTCACGCTGGCCATGGAGAACCAGTTGATGGATGCGGTATTGAACCAGAACCAGAAACCGCGGGCGGCAGCAAAAGCCTGGCTCAAGGCGAACCGGGCAGTGTTGGAAGCGTGGTTGTCGGGTGTCAGTAGCCGCGATGGTCAGGATGGAGTGAAGGTGGCGGCGGCCAGGTTGGCAAGCCAATAACAAAACTGCGATAGCGGTGTACCCGGCAATATCTTTATCAACCGGACGGCCGTCATCGCGAGCAAGCTCGCTCCCACAGGGGATCTGCGGTGGGCACACAATCTTCGTGCGTCAGCGATCAATGTGGGAGGGAGT
>NZ_LACH01000057.1 GCF_000968015.1 Pseudomonas fluorescens | reverse complement strand
AGCGCAGGTCACGTATCACCGTGCTGGCCTGTTGCTGCGCCTGCTCTCGACTGAGCCCCTGAGCTTCCAGGTTTTGGAAGTGGCGCAGGATGCCGCTGGTAGTCTCGACCACATGACGGGTTTTCAGCGCCTTGGCGGCATAGAGGTCGTCATAGCTCTGCTTGAGCATCAGGCCGGCGAGAATCAGCAGCATCAGGATGGACATCAGCAGGATCAACCACAGGCGGCGGTTGATCGGAATATTACGCAGACCGAGCATGGGCGACTCCACAAGGTGTGGCAAAAAGGGGGCTGCCGGACGCAGCAGGCGCGTCCGGCCGGAGGGGCTCAGAGTGCGTAGTGGGCCAGTTCGCGGGCGATCAGCAGGCGCTGGACCTCGCTGGTGCCTTCGTAGATCTGGGTGATGCGCGCATCGCGGTAGTAGCGCTCCACCGGGTAGTCTTCCAGATAGCCGTAGCCACCATGGATCTGCATCGCGCTGGAGCACACGCGCTCGGCCATTTCAGAGGCGAACAGCTTGGCCTGCGAGGCTTCTGACAGGCACGGTTGCCCGGCGCTTTTCAGGCGCGCAGCATGCAGCACCAGCAGGCGGGTAGCATTGAGCCGGGTGTGCATATCGGCGAGCAGGTTGGACACGCTCTGGTGTTCGATGATCGGCTTGCCGAACTGGATGCGTTCGCGGGCATACCCCAGCGCGGCCTCGAAAGCTGCGCGGGCGATGCCCAAGGCCTGGGCGGCGATACCGATACGACCGCCTTCCAGGTTGGACAGGGCAATGGCCAGGCCTTTGCCGCGTTCGCCCAGCAAATGGTCCTGGGGGATCGCGCAGTTGTTCAAGGTCACCGCGCAGGTATCGGAAGCCTTGATACCCATCTTGTGTTCGCTGCGGTCGACCACGAATCCGGGATTGTCGGTCGGCACCAGGAAGGCCGACAGCCCCTTCTTGCCGAGTTCCGGATCGGTGACGGCAAAGACGATGGCCAGCTTGGCACGCTTGCCGTTACTGACGAACTGCTTGGCGCCGTTGAGCACCCACTGACCGTCGCGCAGTTCGGCGCGGGTGCGCAAGTTGTGCGCTTCGGTGCCAGCCTGTGGCTCGGTCAAGCAGAAGCAGCCGATGGCCTGGCCGCTGGCCAGAAGCGGCAACCAGCGGTCTTGCTGGGATGGGCTGCCATATCTGAGCAAGGGGCCGCAGCCCACAGAATTGTGGATGCTCATCAATGCGCCGAGCGCACCGTCGCCGGCCGAGATTTCCTCCACAGCCAGGGCGTAGGCCACATAGTCGGTGTAGCTACCACCCCACGTGTCCGGCACTACCATGCCCAGCAGGCCCAGTTCACCCATCTGCGCCACCACGGCGTCATCGATCCAGCCAGCCTTCTCCCAGGCTTGGGCATGCGGGCCGACTTCGCTGCGGGCAAAGTCGCGCGCCATGTCGCGGATCATGCGTTGTTCTTCAGTCAATTCGATATCGTGCATTGCGGTGTCTCCTGCCGATCAGGCGGTGCGAAGCGGGTTGGCGGAGGCCGGACGGAAACCGCTGAAAAAGGATTGCACCCGCGGTGGCGCCAGTTCCGCCAGGGTGGGTGGGTTCCAACGTGGGGTCTTATCCTTGTCGATGATCAGGGCGCGCACGCCCTCCATCAGGTCGCCTTTGTCGAACCACTGATAGTCCAGGTGCAACTCCAGGGAAAAGCAGTCGGCCAGACTCAGGTAACGGCCGCGACGCAGCAGCTCCAGGGTCACGGCCATCGCCAGTGGCGAACGGCTGTCGAGCAGTTTCGCCGTCTGCTCGGCCCAGTCGCGCAGCTCGGGACGTTGCTCGCGCAGCAGTGCGGTGCGAATGGCCGGTACATCGGGCAGGGAGAAATACTCATCGATCACCTGGCGATAGGCCTTGAGTTCCGATCCCGCAATACGCTCGGTGGCCATGCTGGCGAGCAGGTCTTGCAGGTCTTCCTCGGGCGCACCGGTCCAGTTCAACTGATCCAGGACGGCATCCAGTTCGGCCAGTTGCTCACTGGGCAGGCAGTAGTCAGCGAGGTTGGCATAGAGGGCGTCGGCGGCCCGTATCTGGCAACCGGTGACGCCCAGATAGAGACCCAGCTCACCCGGCAGTCGCGGCAAGAAATAACTGCCGCCGACATCGGGGAAAAAGCCGATGCCGACTTCCGGCATCCCCATCCGCGTGCGCTCGGTGATCACCCGCAGCGAGGCGGCCTGGGCCAGGCCCATACCGCCGCCCAACACATAACCATCCAGCAGCGCCAGCACCGGTTTGGGGTAGCGATGCAGGTACTCGTCAAGGGCGTATTCCTCCTCGAGGAACACCTCGTGCAGGTCGTCGCCGGCCTTGTGACTGTCGTACAGCATGCGGATGTCGCCGCCGGCGCAGAAGGCCTTTTCCCCGGCACCACGGAGGGTCACGGCGACAATCTCCGGGTCCTGTTCCCAGACCCACAGGTGCCGGCACAGCAGTGTCACCATGGGCAGGTCCAGAGTGTTCAACGCGCCGGGTCGATTCAGCGTCAGGTGGCCAACGCGGTTGCGCACACTGGCCAGCACCGGGGCTTGCTGCTCGCTCATGCTCAGGCTTCCCCACGGAACAGTTTGATGATGGCGGAGAAGTCCAGGCCGCCATTACCTTGCAGGCTGAAGGTCTGGTACAGCTGCTGAGCGGCAGCACCGAGCACCACCGGCTGACGCACATGTTTCGCTGCTTCGGTGGCGAGGCCGAGGTCCTTGAGCATCAGGTCGGTACCAAAGCCGCCACTGTAACCACGCGAGGCCGGAGCGTTTTCCAGCACGCCAGGGAACGGATTGTTGATCTCCGAACTCCAGCAGCGACCGGTAGACGTGCCGATGACACCGGCCAGCACCTTGGCGTCCATGCCCAGGGCCACACCCAGCGCCATGGACTCGGCGACGCCGACCATGGAGATGCCGAGCAGCATGTTGTTGGCGATCTTGGCCACCTGGCCGTTACCTGCGCCGCCGCAGTGCACGATGTTCCTGCCCATGGCCGAGAGAACCGGCAGGGCTTGGTCGAACACGCTGACCGGGCCGCCGACCATAAAGGTCAGGGTGCCTGCCGTCGCACCACCGGTGCCGCCGGATACCGGTGCGTCGAGCATCGGGTTGCCTTGGGCCAGGGCGAATTTTGCGACTTCGCGGGCACTGAGCGGGTCGATGGTCGAACTGTCGATCAACAGCACGCCTTGGCCAATATTGGCCAGCAGGCCGTCCTTGCCGCGATAGACCTGCTTCACGTGGTCGGCGGTTGGCAGCATGGTGATGACCACCTCAACCCCGGCTTTGGCCACGGCGGCGGGCGAGTCAGCGGCGCTGGCGCCAGCTTCCACCAGGGCGGCGACCGCCTGAGGGAAAGGATCGAAGACGGTCAGGCTGTGGCCAGCCTTGAGCAGGTTGCGGGCCATTGGGCCGCCCATGTTGCCGAGGCCGAGAAATCCGATATGCATGATGGCTACCTTTTGCGTGTGGTGGCGAGGGGATTTATCCCCGTTGGGCTGCGAAGCGGCCTCGGCGACTGTTCAAACAGACCGAGTTTTCCGGATTGGGGGCGCTTCGCGACCCAACGGGGATAAATCCCCTCGCCACAGATCATTTCAGGGTGATGGTGGTGTTCACCGAGCCGCCGGTGTCATCCTCGTCGAACCAGCGCTGGGTGACCGTTTTGGTCTGGGTGTAGAAGGTCACCACTTGTTTGCCGTAAGGGCCCAGGTCACCGAGTTTGGAGGCGCGCGAACCGGAGAACGAGAACAGTGGGACCGGTACCGGGATCGGCACGTTGATGCCCACCTGGCCGACGTCGATTTCTTCCTGGAAGTGACGGGCAGCAGCGCCGGAGCGGGTGAACAGGGCGGTGCCGTTGCCATTCGGGTTGGCGTTGATGATCTCGATCGCCTCGCTCAGGTTGGCGGCGTGCATGACGCAAAGCACCGGGCCGAAGATTTCTTCGCGGTACACAGACATTTGCGCAGTGACGCTGGAGAAGATGGTCGGGCCGACGAAGTTGCCGTCCTGGTAGCCAGGCACGCTAGGGTTGCGACCATCCAGTTCGAGCTTGGCGCCTTCTTCGATGCCGCTGGCAATCAGACTGTGGACACGATCCAGGGCCGCGCAGGAGATCACCGGGCCGATGTCGGTGCCAGGTTCTGTGCCGCCATTGATCTTGAGGGTCTTGGTCCGCTCGATCAGGTCCGGCAGCCAGGTCTGCGCTTCACCCACCAGAATCACCACCGGCAGGGCCATGCAGCGCTGACCGGCGGCGCCGAAGGAGGCGCCCAGCAGGTTGTTCAACGTCTGCTGCTTGTTGGCATCGGGCAGGACGATGGCGTGGTTCTTCGCGCCCATCATGCACTGCGCGCGCTTGCCGTTCTGGGTGGCGCGGTTGTAGACATGGGTACCGACTTTGGTCGAGCCGACGAAGGACACCGCTTTGATGTCCGGGTGGTCGCAGATCAGGTTCACCGCGTCGACGCCGCCATGGATGACGTTGAGCACGCCCTTGGGTACACCGGCCTCCATGGCCAGTTCGACCAGGCGCATGGTCACCAGCGGGTCTTGCTCGGACGGCTTGAGGACGAAGGTGTTGCCAGTGGCGATGGCCATCGGGAACATCCACAGCGGGATCATCGCCGGGAAGTTGAACGGGGTGATACCGGCGCACACGCCCAGCGGCTGCATCAAGGTGTAGGTATCGACGCCATTGGCGACGTTGTTGGCCAACTCACCCATCTGCAGGTTGCCGATGGAGGTGGCGTGTTCGACCACCTCCAGGCCGCGGAACACATCACCTTCGGCATCCGGCAGGGTTTTGCCCTGTTCGGCGGTGAGCAGGGCGGCCAGTTCCTTGATGTTCTCGCGGATCAGTTGCTGGTACTTGAAGAAGATCCGGGAGCGGGCGCCGATCGGAGTCTTGCGCCAGGTCTTGAAGGCTTCCTTGGCGCTGGCCACGGCGGCGTCCATTTCCTCGGCGGTGGCGAAGGGCACGCGGGCCAGGACTTCCTGGGTGGCCGGGTTGACTACATCGCGCCACTGAGTGCTGCGTGACTCGACGAATTCGCCGTTGATGAGAAGCTTGACGCTTGGAATGCTGGAAGAGGTCATTTTCAGTTCTGCCTACTTTCTTTGGGTCGAGTTAAGCCACTCGGCCTGGGTGGCCGAGCGGTCGGATTTGAATTCAGGAGGGCCGGCGTACCGGCCCGGGTTCAGCCCTTGAGCTGAGGGAAGTCTTCTTCGAAGTACTCTTGCGCGCCGCGTGTATCACTCTGGCGGCGCTGCACTTCCATCTGTCGCAGTTCCACCCGGCGAATTTTCCCGGAGATGGTCTTGGGCAGCTCGCTGACGAATTCGATACGTCGCACCCGCTTGTAGGGCGCCAGGTGCTCGCGGGCGAAGGCGAGGATGCTGCCTGCCAACTCGGCACTGCCGGGTTCGTCATGGGCCAGGATCAGGAACGCCTTGGGCACGGCGAGGCGTAGCGGGTCAGGGCTTGGCACCACAGCCACTTCCATCACCGCCGGGTGCTCGATCAGTGCGCTTTCCAGCTCGAAGGGACTGATGCGGTAGTCGGAGGCCTTGAACACATCGTCGGCGCGGCCAACAAAAGTGACGTAGCCATCCTCGTCGATCTGCGCGGTGTCGCCGGTGCGGTAGTAGCCGTCGCGCATCACTTCGGCGGTTTTTTCCGGGCTGTCCTCGTAGCACAACATCAGACCGAGCGGACGCACGTCCAGCGGCAGGGCCACTTCACCCTCGTTGCCCGGCACCCCGTCGGGGTCGAGCATGGTCACCCGGTAGCCCGGCAGTGGGCGGCCCATGGACCCGGGCTTGAGCAGTTGGCCGGGCGTGTTGCCGACCAGGGCGGTGGTTTCCGACTGACCGAAACCATCACGCAGTGGCAAGTCCCAGGCATGCAGGATCTGCTCGATGATCTCCGGGTTCAGTGGCTCACCGGCACCCACCAGTTCGCGCAGGTTCAAGCGCCCTTTGTAACTGGCCAGGTCTTCCTGAATCAGCATGCGCCACACGGTGGGCGGGGCGCACAGGCTAGTGACACCGTAGCGTTCCAGCGTGCCCAGCAGGGCCGGGGCGCTGAAGCGCGCGACGTTGTGGATGAAGATGCAGGCGCCGGCGTTCCACGGTGCGAAGAGGCAGCTCCAGGCATGTTTGGCCCAGCCCGGTGACGAGATGTTCAAGTGCAGGTCACCCGGCTGCAGGCCGATCCAGTACATGGTCGACAGGTGGCCGACCGGGTAGCTCTGGTGGCTGTGCAGCACCATCTTTGGCTTGGAGGTGGTGCCGGAGGTGAAGTACAGCAGCATCGGGTCGGTGGCCAGCGTGCGGCCCTCGACGTCGAACTGCTCGGAAAACTCGCTGGCGGCACTGTGCGGGGTCCAGCCGGCGGGGGCCGGGCCGACGCAGATGCGGCTGCAGCCTTCGCCCAGGCCGACGAACTTGTCGACATGGGCACTGCCGACCACCAGGTGACGAACCTGGCCGCGCTCGATGCGGTCGCCCAGGTCATCGGGGGTCAGCAGGGCGGTGGCGGGGATCACCACGGCGCCAAGCTTGAAGGCGGCCAGCATGGTTTCCCACAGGGCCACGTCGTTGCCGAGCATCAGCAGGATGCGCTCGCCACGGCGCGCGCCGAGCGCACGCAAGTGGTTGGCCACTTGATTGGAGCGCGAAGCCAGTTGCTGGAAGCTGTAGCGCTGTTCGCTGCCGTCTTCTTCGACGATCCACAGGGCGTTGGCCTGGTTGCCCTCGGCCATGGCATCGAAGTAATCGAGTGCCCAGTTGAACGCGTTCAGTTGCGGCCAGCGGAAGTCACGCACGGCAGTGGCGTAGTCGGTACGGTGGGCCAGCAGAAAGTCTCGAGCGGTGAGGAAGGGTTGGCAGTTGCTGTTCATTGGAGTCTCCATCGATCGTGGTGACGATCGGCGCGGTTACAGGTACGGGATGGTCAGGCGGCGAGGGGGGCTTCGCTGCGGGCAGCAATGCGTACAAGACGCGTGGAGGTACCTGAGAGCGGGGAGACGGCGGCAAGCATGGATGTCTTCACGGTGTATGCCCTTGTTTGTTTTTGTTGGGTCTGGCCCGGTTCATGACCAGGCTGTTGAGCCCAGTATAGGCATGCAAAAATCAATTAAAAATGCTCATAAAAACCGGTGCGTTGTGCAAAAAAATCATAGATCTGGCGCGTTGGATTTGAGGCCACTCGCACCGTCAGGCGACGCGAGTGGCCCCCGTCTGGCGGGGGGATTTACCAGATCGGTAAGGTGTAGCTGAGGATCAGGCGGTTTTCATCCAGGTCGCTGCCGAAGTTGGTCGAGCGCACCGTTGCATTGCGCCACTTCACCCCGACATTTTTCAGCGGCCCGCTCTGCACGACATAGCCGATGTCGGTGTCGCGTTCCCATTCCTTGCCTTCCGGGCGGTTGCCGCCCAGATCGATGTTGTCGCCGGTGAGGTAGCGGGTCATGAAGGTCAGGCCCGGTACACCGATGGCCGCAAAGTTGTAGTCGTAGCGCGCCTGCCAGGATTTTTCGTCCTTGCTGGCGAAGTCGCCGATCTGCACGAAGTTCACCAGGAACGCATCGGTGCCGTTGACGTAGGCATAGCCGGTGTCGCCGCTCATGCCTTGATAGCCCAGACCGAACGCATGCCCGCCGAGGTTGTAGGTGAACATCGCGCCAATCGCGTTGTTGTCGACATTACTGCCACCATCGTCCGTGGAGCGGGCGAAGCGCAGATCCGTCTTCAGCGACTGGCCGGTCGTGACTGGCAACACGTAGGTCAGGTTGACCAGGTGCTGGCTGTAGAAGTTGTCGAGATGGCCGTAGCTATAGCCGGTGGCGAGGTTGCTGGTCCATTTGTAGTTCAGGCTGGCGAAATCGAAGCTGTCGCTATCGACATGACGCGTGGTGATGCCCTTGGCGCCAGTGCGGGTGATGCCCATGTCCTCGTAGTCCGAGGAGTCGCGCTGATTGACCTGCGTCAGTCGCCCGGCATCCACCGTCAGGCCTTCGAGCTCCAGCGAGGTCAACTGACCGCCCTTGAAGGTTTGTGGCAACAGCCGTGAATCGTTGGCCAGTAGCGTCGGCAGTTTCGGCAGCAGCGTGCCGAGTTTCAGCGTGCTTTTGGAGGCGCGCACTTTGGCGGTCAGCCCCAGTTCGCCATACTCGTCCTGCGCCCCTTTGCTCGTGTCGCGGTGGCGTTTAAGCAGGCCGGAACCTGCGCGATCAGGGCTGGAATCGAGCTTGACGCCGACCAGGCCGATGGCATCGAAACCGACACCGATCAAACCGTCGGTGAAGCCCGATTCATAGCGCAGCAGGAAGCCCTGCGCCCATTCCTCTTGTTTGGATTGGGCGGCGTTGTCCTGGCGAAAGTCACGGTTGAAATAGAAGTTGCGCAGTTCCAGGCTGGCCTTGCTGTCTTTGACAAAGTCCGCATGGGCTTGGGTGGCAAGGCTGCTGCCTGCCAGGAACAGGGTGATCAGGGTGGGTTTCATTGCTTGTCTCTTGTTGTTATGAGCAGTGTTGTTATGAGCAAGCCGTTCCCGCACTGGCCGGGGCCAGTGGAAGGAAGGCTCGTTGAAGGTGCCCAGCGCGGGGCGGCGCAGGGCGGGAGTAAAAAAGCGCGAGCAAAGGAGCGGACTCGCGCTCGGGGCCGTTGACCCCGCAAAGCTGCAGCGTTAGTGACTGCTGGCCATGGCAGCGCCCAGGCCCGTCTGGGCGCGGACGAACTGATCGGCATAGGCCGCGCGCTCGCGGTCGGCGCGCTCGCTGCGGTCCAGCTTGGACGCCACCACGATGACCAGGAAGGCCAAAGGCATGGAGAACAGCGCCGGCTGGTCGTAGGGGAAGATCGCCTGGGCATGGCCCAATACGCCGACCCACACCGACGGCGAGCCGATGACCAGGGCCAGGGCGCTGATCAGGCCAGTCAAACCGCCATAGAGGGCGCCACGGGTGGTCAGGCCACCCCAGTACATGGCCATGATCAATACCGGGAAATTCGCAGAGGCCGCGATGCCGAACGTCAGGCCGACCAGGAAGGCGATGTTCTGGCCCTCGAACAGAATGCCGAGGGAAATCGCGACGATGCCCAGACCGATGGTGGCGATGCGCGACACGCGCATTTCCTGCTTCTCGTCGGCCTTGCCCTTCTTCAGTACCGAGGCATAAAGGTCGTGAGAGATGGCCGAGGCGCCAGCCAGGGCCAGGCCGGCCACCACTGCAAGAATGGTGGCGAAGGCCACGGCGGAGAGGAACCCGAGAAACAGATTGCCACCCACCGCCTTGGCCAGGTGCATGGCCACCATGTTGCCGCCGCCGATCATGGCGCCGCCGAGCTTACCGTCGACATAGTACTGCGGGTCTGTGCCGACGATGACAATGGCGGTGTAGCCCAGGATGCAGACCACCAGGAAGAAGAAGCCGATGAACACCGTGGCGAATAGCACCGATTTGCGCGCCTCCTTGGCATTGGGCACGGTGAAGAAACGCATCAGGATGTGCGGCAGGCCGGCGATGCCGAAGACGAGGCCGAGGGACAGTGACACCGCGTTGATCGGGTCGGCCAGCAAGGTGCCCGGGCCCATAATCTGCACGCCGCTGGCATGCACCGCCACGGCTTGGGCGGCCAGCGTCTCGAAGCTGAAACCGAAGCGGCTCAGGGCCAGCAGCATCAAGGTCGTGCCGCCGGCCAGCAGCAGGACCGCCTTGGTGATCTGCACCCAGGTGGTGGCGAGCATGCCGCCGAAGATCACGTAGACCAGCATCAGCAGGCCGACCACCACCACCGCCGTGCGATAGTCGAGACCGAACAGCAGCTTGATCAACTGCCCGGCACCGACCATCTGCACCACCAGGTAACAACACACCACCGTCAGCGAGCCGAGGGCGGCGAAGCTGCGCACGCGAGTTTGATCCAGGCGGAAGGAGACGATGTCGGCGAAGGTGTAGCGGCCCAGGTTGCGCAGGCGCTCGGCCATCAGGAAGGTGACGATGGGCCAGCCGACGAAGAAGCCAATGATATAGATGAAGCCGTCATAGCCCTTGGCGAACACCAGGCTCGAGAGGCCCAGCAAAGTGGCCGCCGACATGTAGTCACCGGCGATCGCGAGGCCATTCTGAAAACCCGTGATACCGCCACCGGCGCTGTAGAAGTCGGCGGCGGAGTGCGTGCGACGGGACGCCCACCAAGTGATCAGCAAGGTGGCAAGGACGAAGACGAAGAACATGCCGATGGCATGCACATTGAGCGGTTGCTTCTCCGCGGTGATAGTTGCGGCGTTGGCCAGCAGGGGGCTTAGGGCGAGAAGGGCGAGTAGGCGTTTCATGCGCGGGTCTCCAGGAGGATCTGCGCGCTGAGCGCGTCGAAACGGGTGTTGGCGGTGTTCACGTACCAGGCGGTAAGCAGCCAGGACAGCAGGATAATTGCCACGCCGATCGGCATGCCGAGGCTGAGATGACTGCCGTCGTACAGTGGCAGGTGCAACCAGGCAGGTGCGAAGGCCACTACCATGATTAAGCTGTAATAGACAGCCAGGACCGCGGCGCTCAGTGACCAGGCCAGCAGCGCGCGTTGGCGGGTGAGTCGCTGGAACTTGGGATTGGCCCTGACCTGGGCGCAGGTCTGGGCGTGGTTCGGATGGTCAGTCGTCATGATGAGGCTCCGCTTTTAATTGTTGTTGTATGTCGGCCTTTTGAGGGGCGTACGGGTACCCGGGCGACGTCCCGAAGCGGAGCGTCACCTGAATGCTGCTGGAGTCGTTGCTGCCCTGGCGATCTTCTAGAGGCGAGGGATGTTGAAATGACGTCGGTCAGGTGCCGACAGGGAACCCGCCTATGAGCTCTCGACGGGTCCGAATGTGGCAGTGATTGGGCTGTCGCACAGCTGCCTGTTTTCGGCTTGAAAGCAGGCTTTTTACCCTGCATTTATGCCGTTAGCCCTGATTGAAATTTGGGCCTTTCCGGTTGAGAAACGATGCTGGTCAAACCAGGCTGAATGCGAGTATATGTTGGCTAATTTCCAATATGTATTGGCAGAAAAGCCTGATGAATATGCAAAAACGCACAACCCAAAGTCATGTGAATTGGGACGATATGCGCTTCTTCCTCGAGGTCGCCCGTGCTCACACCGCGAGTGGCGCAGCACGCCGTTTGGGGGTGGACTACACCACCGTTTCGCGACGCATCCGTGCCCTTGAGCAAAGCCTTGGCGCGCTGCTTTTCGAGAAGTCCCGAGCGTCGGGTTTCGTCATGACTGTCGAGGGGCAGCGCCTGGTCAGTCACGCCGAAACGCTGGAAAGTACGCTGCTGGCAGCCTGCGAGCAGGTTTCCGGAACCACCGGGGGGCTCGCCGGGCACCTGCGTATCGGCTGTACCGAGGCTTTCGGCTCCTGCTTCGTCACCACGCAGATGAGCCACTTCATCATCCACTATCCGCATATCTCCGTGGACATCCTGCCGGTCCCGCACTTCGTCAACCTGTCACGGCGCGAGGCAGACATCGCCATCACCCTGGAGCGGCCAGAGCGCGGTCCGTACGTGTGCTCGCGGCTGTGCGACTACCGTCTGCGTCTGTATGCGACACCGGAGTACCTGGCCAATCATTCGCCGATTGCCAGTCGCGAGGACCTGGCCGGTCACCCCTTCGTGACCTATGTCGAGGACCTGGCCTTCAGCTTCAAGTTGCTCTACCTGAACGACCTGCTGCCCGGCGCGCACAGCCGCCTGCGCAGCACCAGCGTAGTTTCCCAGTACCATGCGGCGCTGGAAGGGCGCGCGCTGGCTATCCTGCCTTGCTTCCTCGCCGGTCCCGACCCGCGCCTGTGCGAAGTGCTACCGGATGAGGTGGAGGTCACTCGACAGTTCTGGATGTACTACAGCGAGGACCTGCGCAAGCTCAAGCGGATCACGTTGGTAGCCGACTATCTGCGCGCCTGCGCGGATCTTAATCGCCCGCTGCTGATGGGCGAGTCGCACGCGATGGCCTACTTGCCGTCGCCCTGAGGTTGCTACTCTGATTAGCGGTTCACCCTAAAAAAATAAAAACAGGTGTCTCCATGCGTCTCGACCATGCGTTGTTAACCGATGTCAGCGGCAAGCCGATACGCCAGCACCATAAAAATTTTTCGACAGATTGGGATGAAATCAGCGACTGGTCGGATCGCGTTTACATGCCCTATCGTGCGTCCCCCATAGGGCATGCCATCAAGCCGCGTGCAACCATGCATTCATCCAGGATTGGCGAGTTGACGCTGACTCGTTTTGCCTATGGAGTCGCCGTGAGCGTCGATGAATTTTCGCCCGAGGCAGGGAATGCATTACTGCTTACGACCATTCGCGGTAATGCCCGGCACTGGGCCCAGCGTTCGGTCACTGAGGATACGGCAGTAGGTGAATCCTTCATTGCCAATTGCAGTCGTGTCGATTACCGGATCGATCTCGACCCGGATCACCTGCAACTGAATCTGACCATTCCTCATGCAGTCTTGGAACGGATGGCGCAGCAGTGGTTTGGGTTCGTGCCCGATGATCAGTTCTGGAGACACAAGTGCGTCATCGGCGGAGTCGGTTCGAGCTGGCTAAGCCTGCTGGAGTACACGGTTCGTTGCGTGGCCGAGGCTTCCGAACACATGGCTGAAGGACGTCTGGGGGCTCATCTGGAGCAAAGTCTTTGCGTTCATCTGTTGCGAGAGTGGGCTGGACGCGCCGCGCAAGCAGGGCTTGATTTAGAAAGTCCAATGAACCGGATTGCACCGCGTTATGTCAGGGCCGCTGAAGAGTTCATGAGTGCCAATGCAGCAAGCCTGCCGACGATGGCAGAGGTTGCCAGTGCTGTCGGGACCAGTGTGCGGGCATTGAGTGGGGCCTTCTCGCGTTTTCGCGGCATGACGCCCGGTGCGTTTTTGCGCGAGCAGCGGTTGCAGGGTGTGCGCCGCGATTTATTGGCAACGGATCCGGCGTCGGGTACGACTGTTTCCGCCATCGCCTTTCGGTGGGGGTATCTGAACCTGGGGGAATTTGCGGGAGTCTATCGCAAGCGTTTCAGTGAATTACCCTCCCAAACCTTGCAGCGTCGACTGCGCTAGCGATGCGAGGCAGGAAAGGGCACCGAGAGTGACGTCTGACTCACTCTCGGTGCCCAGAAAGTCAACCACTTGCTGTGGGTCAGAACACCCACAACAGCCGTAAGTTAACCCGCTGCTTTTCCTTGAAGCCGTTGTCGACCGATACGTCCTGGCCGTAATTGAGCAGGGCCTGGAACGTAGGGGTCATCCAGTACGATCCCCCGACACGGTACTTGCTGGTGTTGTGTTCATCGTCCTGATCCTGACCGTCAATGCGCGTCTCACCACCCCAGAGTTGAGACGCACCGACATGCACCGACAGCTTGGGCGTCACGGCGTATCTCAGGTACGTCTGGGCTTGCCATAGCGGCTTCTGGCGCAATGTCAGGCCTTGATTCGTGAGGTCGTCATTTTTGCCAAACAGGGTTACATCGGCGGTGAGGTCCAGGGATAACTTTTCAGTGAGGCCGGTCACATAGCCTGTCTGCAACGTCATCTTCCAACGATTCTCGCCAAGGTTGAGTGCATCGTTTCGGTCATAGTTACCGGTCGGCACGTACAGGTAGGGCGCTATGCCCCAGTATCGGTTCTTCGCCGGATCATTCACGAGCCACAGGGTGGACGCCAGAATCAAGTCGCCCGTGCCATTGGCTTGTCCCAACGAGTCGTTATCGCGTGTTCCTTCCAGACGCCCGAATGGCAACAGGAACTGCGTATTGATCGTGTAGTCACCCAGCTGCTGGTAATTCGCGACGCGCAATATGCCGATGTCCGAGTCGAGTCCCGCGTTGATCGCAACCTTGTGACCATTACTGTAAAGCGACCGCCGTTCGGCATGCTGGAGGTAGAGCAAGCCAATATTGCTGCCGGCTGGAAGCGCAGCGGTGTATTCGCCGGCGTCCACATCGATGGCGTGGGCGTTGCCCGCCAGAGTCGCCAGCAGGAGGCCGGCACTGATTGTTGTCGTGTCAAATGCGCATTGTGTGGATCGAGCGCGCGCAGGGGTACGTGTGGAGATCTCCATGAGTCACCTGTTTTGTTTTTATTGTTTTCGCAGAAGGGGGATAGTTTTCTTGCGCCATCGCCTGGAGCCCTTGGAGGGCTCTCATGCGAATCGAATCAGGTACGGGGTCAGCTGTTCAGATTGCGGTAGGCCGCCGTTTCGAAATCCAGATAACCATTGGTCGAAACAGGGTCTACGAATGGCAATATCTGAGTGGCCCAAAAACCACCGATGCCATTCTTGCGATCGATCCAATAGAAGAGATTGGCCAACCCAGCCCACGCCAATGAGCCCGCAGGGCGACCGGTGGGTGCGTCTTGTTCGTTGACCATGAAACTCAACGCCCATGACTTTGGCATGCCGGGGAAGAATTCCGCAGTGTGGGAAATACTCGGATTCACGCAGGGAAGGGCTTTTATTTTCAGGTTGTCGAGCCCGTTTTTTTCAGCGAAACGAATCGTCTCAGGCTTCAGAATTCGTCCGTGATCACCCTGTCCATCGTTTAGCCAGGCCCGGATGAACAGGCAATAATCCTTCACTGTCGAGAACAGGCCATGGCCTCCCATGTGCACTTCCGGTTCCTCTGGAAGGAGGGAGCCCTCGACTGCGGTCAGCGATCCGTCTTCTTCACGCTGGTGCATTCCAGCCCGCCGCTGGAGCATCGATGCGGTCATGCTAAAAGCGGTATCGGTCATACCCAGAGGCTCAAAAATACGCTGTTGCATGACTTCACCCAGGCGTTTGCCGGTAATGGCCTCGACCACCAGGCCGGCCCAATCCATGTTGGAACCGTATTCCCACTGTTCACCGGGTTCAAACAGCAAGGGCGTTAAAAGTGCCGCCAACGACCCACTGATGATGCTGGGCTGGCGACCTTCCTGGACTAGCCTGTTGTAGTGTTCGTTAAAGAATTCATAACCCAGGCCTGCGGTATGAAGCAGAAGCATCCGCGTGGTGATGTGTTTTTTGGGGGCGCGAAGCCGCGGGGTGCCGTCGCTGTCAAACCCTTCGAGCACCTTCAGTTCGCCGATCATCGGCACATAGTCCCTGGCAGGCGCATCGAGATCCAGTCGGCCTTCCTCGACCAACTGAAGCACCGCCGTGGCGGTTATCGCTTTAGTCGTGGAAAACATGGCGAACACACTGTCGGTCGTCATTGCACCGGCTTGACCGAGCGTCCGTTGACCTGAAGCACCCTCGTAGATCAAACCGTCGCGCCCGGTTATTGCTGCGACTACGCCTGGGACGCACTGCTGTCCAGTGGTGACGGCATCGAGCAAGTGGTTGAGTGATGATGTAAAACCTGGATTCATTATTTTTATTCTCCTTAAACCCAACCCATAGTCCGCTCGGCTAGAGCCTATGGCGGGGCAGTGGTAGGACTGACTGGGCCGACGTGAAGCAAGGAACGTCGGGCCAGTGGAGAGTAAAAAAATAAATTCAATGCGTTTGTCGGCTGCCGGCAGAGGGTGTCGGAATCAGGCACTTTTTTAAGTGCCGTGCAGGTGGGGGATGTTTTGTGGTTTAACGAGTTGTTTATGCAGCGCTTTGCCCAGCAGGTTAGGCACTACCGGGCGGTATCAGGGGGGAGGGTTGGAACGGTTGTGGGGCAGTGTTTACCGCCCCATAGCACCTGCGGTCTTTATTGGCTGGAGCGAACAGCCCCTCCATCAATCAACAAGTTCTGCCCAGTCAGGTAGCCCGCATGACGGCTGCAAACGAAAGCGCACAGAGCGCCGAATTCCTCGGGTGAGCCGAAGCGTTTAGCAGGAATTTCGCTACGGCACTCGGCGAGGAATGCCTCACTGTCTTGCCCCGACTCTTGGGCAGCAGCGACCAGGTTGTCACGCAGTCGATCGGTGTCGAATGAGCCCGGTTGCAGGTTGTTGATTGTCACATTGCGACTGGCAATGTTTTCTTGCCGGGCAAGCCCTGCGATAAATCCCGTCAGACCACTGCGCGCGCCATTGGAAAGGCCCAGGCTTTCGATAGGGGACTTCACGGCACTCGACGTGATGTTGATGATTCGGCCAAATCCGCGTGTCGCCATACCGTCTACCGTTGCCTTGATCAACTCGATAGGGGTGAGCATGTTGGTATCCAGCGCTTTGAGCCAGGCGTCGCGGTTCCATTCGCGGAAATCCCCGGGAGGAGGGCCGCCAGCGTTGTTGATCAATATATCGAAATGCTCATGGGCCATGAGGGCTGCGGTGCGACCCTCAGGCGTTGAAATGTCTCCGGCTACGGCGATGACTGTCACTTCAGGATTTATCGCTCTGAGCTGACGGGCTGTTTCATTTAGCGTCTGTTCGCCTCGGGCGGTGATCACCACGTTCACGCCTTCGCTGACGAGTGCCTGCGCGCAGGCTTTACCCAGGCCTTTGCTGGCGGCGCACACCAGCGCCCAGCGTCCTGCAATTCCGAGATTCATGCGTGTTTTCCTGAAAGAACGAAGCTCATAGAAAGTGCTTGCCTACTGCGACACCCTGCTCACGCATGGTTCGCAGTCGTAGACAGGTTTGGCGATCGAGTACTGATGCCCATGAAACGCCGCACTCTCTCTCCTTCGGCATCGCAGCGTATGGTTTCAGGTGCAGCATCCAGTTGGATATTACCGTTCTCCATGAAGACGACCCTGTCGGATATCGACATGGCAAAGTCCATTTCGTGGGTGACGATAATCATGGTCATGCCTTCACTGGCCAGGTCGCGTATGACGTTCAGCACATCGCCCACCAGCTCTGGATCGAGCGCTGACGTAGGCTCGTCGAACAGCATGATGTCCGGCTCCATGGCCAAGGCACGAGCGATCGCCACACGTTGTTGCTGTCCGCCGGAAAGCTGGTGCGGGTACTTGTGGGCGTGAGCGAGCAGGCCGACTTTGTCCAACAGCGCATAAGCACGGTGTTCGCTCAGCTCGCCCGGGATGCCGTGGTAACGCGGCGCCAGCGTGACGTTGTCGAGAATGGTGCGGTGCGGGAACAGGTTGAAGTTCTGGAACACCATGCCAATGTGCCGCACGCCTTTGCGCAGACGGGCGCTGTTGGGTTTGTCCGACGCTTCGATGAATTTTTCACCGAACAACAGAATGTCGCCTGTATCGATGCTTTCCAGACCGTTGACCGTGCGGATCAGCGACGTTTTGCCGGAACCGGATGGGCCGATGATCGAGATCACCTGGCCGTATTCGACATTCAGATCGATACCCATCAGCACTTGGTGCGTGCCATAGCTTTTTTGGATGTTCTTCAGTTGCAGAATAGGCGTCGCGTTGCTGCCGGCGGCTTTACGCGCAATGTCGGGCAAGGCTTCGGCGCAGGCCTTGAGCTTGGCCACGGCGGCGGTATCGAGTGTATGCGGCTTGCGGAAGTTCAGGTCCAGGTAGCGTTCCAGACGCTGCAGGAAAAAGCCGAACACGGTGACGATAAGCACGTAGTACACGCCCACCGCAGCCAGGGTTTCCATGACCAGGAAGTTGGTGGCATAGAGGCGTTGGCCGACCGTGAGGATTTCAGTCAGGGAGATGACCGAGACCAGCGACGTCAGCTTGACCACCGTGATGTATTCATTGATCAGCGTAGGCAGCGAGATACGGAAAGCCTGGGGGATCACGATCAAGCGCTGCATGCCGAACAGGCCGACACCCAGCGCGCGGCCTGCTTCCTTTTGGCCCTTGGCCACGGAGATCAGGCCACCACGGTGGATCTCCGCCATGTAAGCCGCTTCCGTGACCACCAGGGCCAGCAAGCCGGAGTAGAAGGGGTTTGACAGAATCGGTCCGCTACCGGGAAACAATTGTGGCAAGTTGTAGACGAAGACCACCAGCACCAGCAACGGGATGCTGCGGAAGAACCAGATGTAGACCGCCGCGGGAATGCGCAGCAAGGGCGACTGGGACAGCTTGGCCGTGGCCAGGCCAAAGCCCAGCAGCATACCGAGGAACCAGGCCAGGGCACTGAGCTGGACCACCGTGACGCAGGCCTTCCAGAAGTCCGGCAGGGAGAACAGGGAGATGAAATACGACCAATCGAATTGCATAGGGCACCTCGATCTGCCGCCCCGGTGCAGGGGCGGCAGATGACCAGACTA
Source organism: Pseudomonas fluorescens (assembly GCF_000968015.1). Classification (GTDB taxonomy): domain Bacteria; phylum Pseudomonadota; class Gammaproteobacteria; order Pseudomonadales; family Pseudomonadaceae; genus Aquipseudomonas; species Aquipseudomonas fluorescens_W. The sequence goes on along the minus strand of NZ_LACH01000057.1, from coordinate 37,540 downwards.
CAAGGACACGTTCTTAGTGGGCAGTCGGTTCTTCCAAGCCATATTTCTTAAGAATAGCGGCGTATTCACCGCTCTTTTTGGCCTCGTCGAAGGCTTTTTGCACGGCCTGGAATGTTTCGTCGTTACCTTTCTTGACGAAGATACCCAGGGTTTGCTGATAGATCGGGTGTTCAGTGGTGATCACTACCCGGCCATTGGTTTTTTCCGCGATCATTTTTGCAGCGCCAGCGATTTCAACCTGTGCCTGGATGTTTTTGGACAGCAGGGCCTGGGTCACTTCGGGTGCCGAAGGGTACTCGCTGACGGTGATGGCGCCTTTGTTGTTCGGCACGCAGTAGTCATCGGAGAGCTTCTTGAATTCCTTGACCCAGGTGGTGCCCTGTTCCAGGCCCAGTTTCAAGCCGCACAGGTCTTCAGGTTTTTTTGCATTGATCTCGCTGCCCTTGGGCACCATGACCGCGGCACCGGTGTTGGCATAGGCAATGGTTTGGGCCTGCGTCTGGCGCTCAGGTGTGATGTACATGCCGGAAATGACCGCGTCGTATTTGGCGGAGTTCAGGCCCAGGATCAGGCTCGGGAACTTGGTGTCGACGAACTCCACCTTGGCGTTCATGTGCTTGGCCAGGGCCGCTGCCAGTTCGGGATCCGAACCCACCACGTTTTTGTCCTTGTCATAGGACTCGAAGGGCGGATAGGTGATTTCCATGCCGACCTTGAACGTGTCTGATGCGGCCATGCTCAACGAGGCACCGAGCATACCGGCTGCCAAAACAGCCAAGCTCAACAGGTTTTTTTTATTGTTTTTCATTTTTACTGACTCCGGCGTAGGTAAGGGGTAACTGAAAACTTCAATCAGGACGGTTGAGCCTGATTTTTCAAATGTCCGAAACTGGCGGGCTTGCGTGCCTTGCCTGGCAGTTGAACGTCCCCATTGGCCACCCTCTGGCGCAGATACTGATAGGTCTGCAGTGCCTGGCCATACATGTGTTCGCCGATCGTGATTTCTTCGTAGTCGTTACCTCCCTGGGCGAACCCGGGCAACGGTTTGATCTGGGTGTGATAGTCGCAGGCATAAAACAGTGGAAAGGAGTAACGCTCCTCTTTCACGCTCCGCACCCGGTGCGCAGTGGCAACGAATGCGCCTGCCGTCATCACTTCCAGCATGTCGCCGATGTTGACCACAAAGGCATCGGCAATCGGTGGTGCATCGATCCATTGTCCAAGGTTGTTCATCACCTCAAGGCCTGGTTTGTCGGCCAGGAGGATGGTGAAACACTCATAATCAGTATGGGCGCCAAGGCCCGGTGCGTCATGGGCGGCACCGTCGAAGGGGTAGTGGATCAGGCGCAGCTTGGACGGCGGGCGGGTGACCAGGCTGTCGAAGTAGTTTTCTTCCAGGCCCAGGGTCAGGGCAAAGCCGCCGAACAGGCGCCGGCCCAAGGCGAAGATCGCTTCATAGTAGGCCTGCACCGACGCCTTGAAACCCGCCAGCTGCGGCCAGTCGTTGGGCCCCAGCAACGGGGTGTTGGCCAGCACCAGCGGGTCATCGGCCGGGACTTCGAAGCCGACGTCGAAGGCTTCCTTGTGGTCCGGCTTGCCTTTGGAATAGACCTCTTCGCCTTCGGGTACAAAGCCCTTGTGGGTTTGCGAGGTGCCGATGTAGTGCCGCATCTTGGTGTCGAAGGGCTGGTCGAAAAAGTCCTTTGCCGCCTTGCGCAGGTTGGCGATCAGTTGCGGGTCGATACCGTGATGGGTGATATAGAGGAACCCGACTTCGCTGGCGGCGCGCCCCAAATGTTCGGCCACGGCCAGGCGGTGCTCCAGTTCGACGCTGAACAGACCGGCGATGTCGACCACCGGGATGCTATTGAAGTTGGCTTTGTGTGTGTCAGTGCTGGCGCTGTTGTTTTTATTGTCAGGCATGACGCATCGGCTCCCTAAGGATTGCTTGAGTGGTGGAAACGCTCGAAGTGTTCGCGCTCGGTCTGGCCCATCCACACGTTCAATGACCACAGGTCGGCGACCGGGACATTGGTGAAGGGCAAATGATGCAGGTAGCCGTCGGCGCCGAATTCCGGGGTCAGGGTGCTGACCTGGTAACCGCGGGCTTGCTGCGAGCGCCAGATGCTTTCCCAGTGCTGCTGATGGAAAGCCAGTTCTTTTGCATATTCGGGAGCCGCCGGGTGCGGAACCTGCGGGCCCTGGTCGTAACCGACTCGTGCCTGGATATGGTGAACCCGCTCGATAAAGGCGCTCAGATCATCGGCCGGGTCATTCAACAGACGCTCGCAGGTCACGACCCAATGGCTGATGTCACTGGTGAACAACAGATCGGGCAATTGCCGGATCAACTCCAGGGTCACCCAAGGGTTGAACAGCGAACGCGAGCGGTGGGTTTCGAAACTGCAGACCTGACCGTGCTTGCGCGCCAGTTCCAGTGCCTGACCGAAGAACTCCACTTGTTGTGGCAAGGACCAGCGATCATTGCCCGCCAGTACGTTGACGAAACGTGGGCCGAGTTCGGCGGCCCACGCAAGTTTCTGATCGAGGTCATTGAGGTGAACGGCAGGGGTCGCCGACTGCTCCGGCAGCACATCGTACGCCGTGAAGACGGTGCTGATATAACCCAGGCGATTGGCCTGGAGAAAGGCAGCGAACTCAGCCCGTTCACGGGCGTCCAGCGGCAGACGCGCTTCCATTCCATCAAAGCCCGCCTGCAGCAGCTCTTCAAGCGCCTGGGCCTTGCTGGCGGTATAACCCCACAGCGTGCGGAAAATTTCCAGCTTCATCGGCGATCCTCAAAAATTCTCAGGCCTGTTGCAAAAGCACTTCGACAAAGCCAGTCGGCGATCAAGGGGTCAGCAACGGCAGAGGATTTTTGAGCCGGGTCTCTGCCTGATGGGTCCCACTAAGCGCTGCCGAGGCTGGTTCGCTGTGGAGCCGATGTTAGGCATAGGCGGCGGGGTGGAAGAATCTGAAAACTCAAATGAATACTTCAGACTTTCGTCAACAAATAGCTAGCTATATATCGTGCTTTTCAAGAGGGATTTTATGGGCAAGCAGGTGTCTACGCTGGCTATTAGCGAGGAGTGCCACTGTTACGGCATCGTTTTGAAGAGTCCCAAGCGAGACCGGGGCGCTGATGGTCCGCTTCTTGGGCGATTGCCAATCTGTTGCGTCGACCGGTTGAATCCACAGTCGATAGCTACCGGTGAGTGTGGAAGTTCGGTTGAGCCATTCCCCGCCCGGCGTATTACCAATTCCGGGTTATGCGCCCTACGGCACTAGCGATGGTTGCGATAGCGTTCGGTCAAGGACTGCACGAGGGTGACGTAGGATTGCGTCTCGGCGTAGGGAGGCACCCCGTTGTACTCGACCACGGACGCTTCGCCGGCGTTGTAACCTGCCAACGCCAGCATCTGGTTGCCGTTGAAGCGCTTGAGCAGCCAGGCCAGGTAGCGCACGCCGCCACGAATGTTCTGTCGTGCGTCGAATGGATCGTCCACGGCGAAGCGCTCGGCAGTGGCGGGCATCAACTGCATCAGCCCCTGGGCGCCGTCTTCGGAAATGGCGTAGGGGCGAAACGCCGATTCGGCATGTATTACTGCACGGACCAGCGCCCTGTCGACACCGTAATGACCCGAAGCGGCTTCGATCTCCCGCCGATAGGAATGGGTGTCCAGGCGCAGTGAGGCGACCTTGAAATCCTTCGGCGCCATGCATAGATAGCAGCCCTTGATGTAATAGAGCTCAAGGACATCGACCCGTGCGGAGATCCCTACGGGGCGCCGGCTCACATATTGACGAATACCCTTGTGGACGAAGGTCCACACCCGAACCCGCACCGCGTCTGAGTTATCGTCCCGCACAAGCCGTGGCGTGGCCATTGCTTTGGCGCCGACACCGGCGCCCGCCATGCCATTCAGACGAGTGCAGCGAGCGCTGGCGATGGCTTGGCTGGTGTAGCTGATGGCTCCGTCCCTGGCTTGGCACTTGAACATGGCGCTGGCGCACAGTGGAGCGACCAGCAAGGCCAGCTCGATGCAGCCAAGAAGGCTCTTGCGAGCCCATCGCCATGCTCTGGAACTCATCACATCGCTCCGCGCCGCAGGCGCCGTTCAGGCCTTGGGGCGCCTGTCCCGGGCGCGCCTTTGAAGGACCTATTCTGGGTGACCCGCCTTTTGTTCTGATAGTTATACCCCTTGTAACCAGCCTTGGAACTTGCGATGACGTACGGGCTGACGGCGCTCCCAGGCGCTTCGAGGATGTGGCACATCTCATCGTAGTCGCACTGGCCGATAGCTACCCGTCACTAACGGTCACTATGCGGTACTGGCGCCGATAATCGGCAACGTCGCGATTTTACTGTTGAAAGGTTGGGATGGGCCCTGCGCAGTATTAATGCCCGGGCATCGGACTGCTTGGGCGTTTTGCATCGCGTTTTCGTCTTGCCGGGTCAGGGTTCGCAATGCGGCTCGGTTGAGGCAACCGGGGCGTGCGCAGTAACAGGCTGATTTCATCGCAGCTGACCGCTCTGCTGAAGAAGTGGCCCTGAATTTCATCGCAGCCGTTTTCACGCAGGAAGGTTTGCTGCTCTTCGGTTTCGACGCCTTCGGCAATGACCTTGAGGTTCAGTTTGTGCCCCAACGAAATCACCGCGGTGGCGATGGCTTTGTCGTTCTCGTTGTCGGGCAGGTCGCGTACGAAAGACTGGTCGATCTTGAGTCTCGCGATCGGGAAGCTTTTCAATGCGGCGAGGCTGGAGTAGCCGGTGCCGAAGTCGTCGATCGAGAGACTGATCCCCATTGATTGCAGTTCCTTCATTTTGCTGATGGCTTGCTGAAGGTCTTGCATGATCAGGCTTTCGGTCAGCTCCAGCTCAAGGTACTTCGGGTCCAGTCCGGTTTCTTGCAAGGCATGCCTCACCCGGTCGATCAGGTCCCTTTCGATGAACTGGCGAGCTGAAATATTCACCGACATGGTGATCGGCGGCCAGCCCGCATCCTGCCAGTCCTTGTTCTGTCTGCACGCGGTATGAATCACCCAGTCGCCGATGGGCACGATCAACCCGGTCTCTTCGGCCTGCGGAATGAATTTGATTGGAGACACCATGCCGAGCTCGGGGTGCTGCCAGCGGATCAGTGCCTCTACGCCGATAATCTGACCTGACTGCAAATCCACCTGTGGCTGGTACAGCAGCAGGAACTCGTCATGGTTGAGTGCGTTTCGAAGCCCGTCTTGCATGGCGAGCTTGCCCTGAACCTTGTTATTCATCTCGCTCGTATAGAACTGGTAACTGTTGCGACCCAGCTCCTTGGCCCGGTACATGGCGGCGTCCGCGTTGCTGAGCAACGTGTCGGTATCGCTGCCGTCGGCAGGGTAGGTGGCCAACCCCATGCTGCAGGTGACGTGGAGTGTGTGTCCGCTGAGCTGAATCGGCCGCAGGATGGCTTCCTGGATTTTGTGCAGGGCTGGAGTAACGCCGTCGAGGTCTGAGGGCTGGTCGAACAGGATGATCACAAACTCGTCGCCACCCAGTCGCACGACGGTGTCGGTGCGGCGTACACACTCCAGCATGCGCCGGGCGACTGTTTTCAGCAGTTCGTCTCCGGCACTGTGCCCAAGGCTGTCATTCACCAGTTTGAATTTGTCCAGATCGAGAAACACTATCGTCACCAGGCGGCTGTAGCGCTGAGCATAAAGTATTGCCTGCTTGAGACGGTCTTCGAGCAGTGTGCGATTCGGCAGCCCGGTCAGTGCGTCATGGTCGCCCATATAGCGAATGCGCTTTTCGGTCAGCTGGCGTTCTATCGCAATGCCGGCAAGCGGCGTCGCCATGTTGATCAGTCGCGTCTCGGTCGAGCTTGGGCTGCGTACGGTGTTTGAATACAAGGCAAACGTCCCCAATACCTTTCGCTCATGGGACAGAATCGGCGTCGACCAGCAGGCGCGAAATCCATAGGGAGCAGCGGCTGTACGGTACGCCTCCCACAGCGGATCCACCTCGATATCCGTGACGATGACCGGTTCTCGTCGATACACCGCGGTGCCGCATGAACCGACGTTCGGACCGATCGCAAGCCCGTCAACGAGCTGGTTATAGGCTTTCGGCAAACTGGGGGCCGCCCCGTGCAGCAGGTGCTTGCCATCCTCATCCAGCACCAGGATGGACACCATCATCCCCTCCAGCTGGGACTCCACCAGGTGAGCCAGGCTGTCGAGGACTTCTGCAAGCTCGGTGCTCCTGGCGATCAGCTCCAGGACCCGACCTTGTCCGGCACGGATGACGGCTTCTTGCTCTAATCGGCTGTTTTGCAGGGCGAGCCGCTCTGTGGCGATACTCAACTGGACCGTTCTTTTTTCCAGCTGAAGTCGGTCCTTGAGGAATTGATTCACCGCGCGAGCCATGTTGCCGATCTCGTCCTTCCCATGTTCCGCCATCATCAAATGCGTTTTGTCAGTGTGTTCCTGGCGCAATTGCCGGCTTATTTCATTCAGGCGCACGAGCACATGACGGCCCATGAAGACCCGGGTCACGAACCAGGCGAACATCAGGCTGGCGCCCAACATGATCAGCACCCATTGCTGGCTACGATTTGAGGCCTCGACCAGACGCTGCAGGGCGTCGCGATAGTCTTCGGTGTAGGCACTCGATTGCGCACGGGCCACCGCGACCAGAACCCCGGCCTCATTCTTCAGTTCCTCGTTGAAGTGCTGTGTGACGTTGTGCTGATTGATGAGCCTCAGGCGCAGGGAGAAGAGATCGGGCGTCTCCACACTCGCGGCGGGTAACTTGCCTGCGGTGCGTGACAGGCGCTCATAGCGGATCCGCAGCCGTTGCACGGCATCACTGTCAACAGCCTGCGGCAGATCGAAAAGCAACACCGCCAGTTCCAGGCTGGCCGGGGTCTGAGTCGCGGTTAACCGGGCGGTGTGGTCCTCCATGGCTTGCTCGAAGGTGACCTCGGTTTGCAGCAGGCTTTCTCGCAGCTGCGCAACGATGTTGGCGGTATTGCGGAACATCTGACTCGACTGATGCATGTCGAGTATCGCCACGCCACTGTTCGAGGCGGTCAGCTGCTGCACCAGTTGATCAAGGGCTTCAAGCTGTTCGACGGTCGCCGCATAGATTGATCGCAGGGTGTCGGGGGAGCGGGTTGTCAGAAGCTGATCGGTCTGGCGTTCGATCAGCAAGGTACGCTGAAGCATGTCTTGCCCGTCTTGCATGCCGACCAGTCGTTCATCCGTCAGCTGGCGGGTGGCGCTGTTTGACGTGCGCAAGGCGTAGACCGCCGTTGCACCACTCGCCAGGATCAGCAGCGCCAGCGTCAGAAACGCCAGTGTGAACTGTGCGCGTAGCGATTGCGGCAATAACAGGCGTCCGAGCCGGGAGGTAACGTCCACTGTCAGGGATTCCATTGGTGGCGATAGATGTCTCGATAGCCATTGTCAGGGTCGTACTGGAATTTCTTCCCGCCGTCGAAGGCGATATTGTCGGCATTGACCAGGTGAATCGGCGCTACGAAGCCGCTCACCGGCTGACCTGCAAACAGCCGGTTCAATTCATCCATCACTTGCCAGCCATGCAGGTTGAGCGGCTCGGCCACGGTGACGGTCTGGTAGGTTTTTGCCTGTATGCGCAAGAAAGCCGAAGCGCTGCCATCACCGGCAGACATCAGACTGATGCCGTCGCTGGGTATTGCGGCGTTGGTCAATGAGGCAATCGAGTAGTCGAAATAGATATCGTTGATGGCCAGCGTGTGGGTCCAGCGCTTGCCATAGCGCTGGAGCAGCTCCTTGGTGAGCGCCGGCATCTTCTCGCCACTTTCGGAGATCGCGACATCGCGCACTTCCAGCAACGTACATTCCTGACAGGCCCGAATGACGTTTTCCATGGCTTTGGCTTTCGCCATGGCGATGCTGTACTTGGAGTCGGTCAGGATGACAACGCCGGCCTGTCCGTTTGACTGTGCCACTGCCGCCATGGCCGTGAGGCGAGCCACTTCGAGCGGGTCGGTCGTGACGTTCATGGCCACCGGCGTACCGTCAATCGGCCCGGGTCGTGCCCCGGCGTGCCAGCCAACCACCGGGACATCCCTGTTGGCGAAGAGGAGCAGCGCCGCATTGTTCTCAAGCGCATCGGAGCCGCACAGAATGAGGCCGTCGGGTTTCGCTGCCAGGGCATCGGAAAAGGCCTTCGCGCGCCCGGCCGATGATCCAGCGCCATCGAATATCTTCAGCGTCCAGCCCATCGCCTTGGCAGCTTCGCGAGCGCCCTGCGCGACACCGACAATTCCTCCGTTACGCAAATCTTCTGCGACAAAGGCGATGCTCTTGCCCCGCAGGGCTTGCGGGCCGGATACAGGGCCGCTCCAGCGAACGGCTTCGAGGGCGGCCCTGGAAACGATTTCCTGCGCTTGAATCACCGTAACCGTGGCGTTTTCGACACCCGCTGCGGTTGGCAGGTTCTGGCCGAATCCGGGAGTTGCCGTGAGAAGACAGAAAAACGTAATTGAAGCCATCCAGGACAGCCCGCGCCTGATCAGACAGGTTCGATCACCGCATGTGATGCCGGGCCTGGAGCCGATGGCGCGATCATGGTCTGGCATGGCGTCCCTTTTTGCCAAGAGTGCAGCTTGCATCGTTGACTACATTGAATGGTTTTACAAGGCTTCGACTGCTGCATCAGTTGGTAGGCGCCAGAGCTGTGGAGCCATTTCAGCCGCAACACAAAACCTGTAGCAGCTGGCGAAGCCTGCGTTCGGCTCGGGCCGCGTTCGGACGCAGCAGTCGTAAAACCTGAGTTTGCGGTCTTCCTGAAACACCGCATCGTCTGATTCCACGACTGCTGCGCAGCCGAACGCAGGCTTCGCCAGCTGCTACAGGCTTCGGCGCCCCCTCTGAACTCAAGCACACCCACGCCTTTACAAAGCGCTGTTGTACAAATCCGTCACCAGCATGCAACCGGGCGCATGGGTGATGCACAGCGGTGGGCGTGAGGCTTGCACTACCGATTGAGGCGTCACACCGCACGCCCAGAACACCGGTATTTCGTCAGCTTCAACGGGGACGGCGTCGCCGTAGTCCGGGGTGGCGAGCGCGTGGATACCGATCAGCGACGGATCGCCGATGTGCACGGGGGCGCCGTGTACGTTGGGCATGCGTGCGGTAATTTGAATGGCCTGGATGGCGTCAGCCGCTTTCATCGGTCGCATGCTCACCACCAGCTTGCCACCGAGGCGAGCGGTGGGGCGCGTGTCGATGTTGGTCTGGTACATGGCGACATTGCGTCCCAGATCGATGTGCTTGAGGGGGATGCCGGCATCCAGCAGCGGTTGTTCAAAGGAGAACGAGCAGCCGATGGCGAAGGCCACCAGGTCATCCTGCCAAAGGTCCTCGATATCCAGCGGTTCTTCGCTCAGTTCGCCATGGCGATAGACCCTGTATCGAGGCACATCATGGCGAATATCAATGGCTGTCCCGAGATTGCGAAAGTACGGGTCGCCCGGCTCGGTAATGTCGAGCAACGGGCAGGCTTGACGGTTGAGGGTGCAATACCTGAGGAACTCGTTGGCCCAATCACTGGGCAGAATCACGATATTGGCTTGCACCCGGCCTTGGCCCAGGCCGCTGGTGTGCCCCTGATACTGCTTGGCGGCGATGCTTTGGCGCAGGGCGAGAGGGGTGCTGCGCTGCAGTTGTTCGAAGGACAGGGCGGGTTGATTCATCATGGCATCTCGGCAGGTTCGTTGAGCCTTTTTAGAAAACCGCGGTGATGCCGTCCAACAAGGAATGTTGTTGCCCCCAGACAACTAAAAGTTATTCAGGGGACAGTCGGCTGTTGAGGCCCGGCGCGGCCACCATGAGTAACGGACCGACATCCGCAGCGTATTGGCAGACCACCTGGCGGCTCATCTCGACGATGTTCTCGATCAGTTCCAGTCCGACTCCCGCGCGCCACGAGGCCACGACATCCAGTTGCGGCAAGCGACTGCCGGGATCCAGCTGGATCAGTTCGCCGCTGGCCAGGGGTTTGGCCACCAGTGCCGCCGGCAAGGCGCCGATACCGAAGCCGTCGCGAATCAGCCGGGTCATGGCCGACACCGAGTTGACGCAACTGACGCGCGGAGCGCCGATGCCATGGGCATGCAACAGGTTGAGCACATCCTGATGCGGTCGTGAGTGTTTGACGAAGGTGATGATGCGCTCGCCGGCCATCTCGGTGAGCGAGGCATAAGGCCGGGCATAGATCGAGTTGCTGGCGGCGATCCAGTGCATGGGGTAGTGCGCCAGTTCGAGGTTGCGCACGCTTTCGTGGCGGATCAGGTCGGTCTGGAAAACGATGTCCAGATAACCCTTTTGCAGTTGCTCGCAGAGATTGCGCGCGGCGTCGGCAGTGATCTCGATTTCCACGGCAGGGAAAGTCTGCATCAGGGTCGACATCAGCGGGCTGAGCCAGGTGTGAATCACCGTATCCATCACGCCGATGCGCACCAGCCCCTGCTGCGGGCTGGTGTTGTCCAGCGAGTGTTTCAGCGCGCGCTGAACCTCGAGCATCTGCTCTGCATAGTCGAGTACCTTGAGGCCTTCGGGCGTCAGCGACACACCGCGTGAATCGCGCACGAACAGGCGCAGGCCCAACTCATCTTCCAGTGCGGCGATCCGGCTGGAGATCGCGGCCTGAGTGCTGAACATTTTCTCGGCGGTCAGGCTGAAACTTTGCAGGCGGGCGACCCAGACGAAGGTTTCGAGGAATTTGAGGTTCATGGCGGTTCCCTTGGCGCTTGTGGCTCTTGTAATGAAGGGGCGGGTTGCAATTGTTACTCCAGAGTCCGCCATTGTGGGCATCAAATTTTCTTATGCATAACCTCGTCTTTTTCCCGTTTGACGCCGTTCTGCCTCGGCCCGAAGAATCCGCCCCACGACGCAGGTCACTGCGTCCGCCCCCCACGACAACGCCTTCACAAAAAAACAATGAGGCGTGTCCGTCATCTTCGCTTGCTGCCGCAGGAACCTCTTCCATGGGAAAAATCATGACTGCCCACGTGCCTTCAAAAGCGACTCGCACCCGCCCATTCAAAGGGTGCGCCCCGGTTGGCACATTGCTCGGCCTGAGTCTGCTCTGTGCACCGAACGCTCAGGCGGATTTCGTCGCGGACAGTAAAGGCAGCCTGGAAGCGCGCAACTTCTACTTCAACCGTGATTTTCGCCAGGACGGTTCGCGCGACAAGGCCGAGGAATGGGCGCAGGGTTTTCTGTTGCGGATGGAGTCGGGTTACACCGCGGGCATGTTTGGGTTTGGCCTGGATGTTTTGGGCATGGCCGGTTTCAAGCTGGACTCCGGTGGCGGGACGGCGGGGACTAATCTGTTGCCACCGGATTTGTCCGGCGGCTCACAGGATCGCTATGGCGAGTTAGGCCTGACGGGCAAAATGCGCGTGTCCAACAGCACCCTGAAGTTCGGGACGTTGCAGATCAAGGACCCGGTGGTGAATTCCAACGACACTCGCCTGTTGCCGAGCACGTTCAAGGGTGGCCTGCTGAATGTGCAGGAAATCGATCGTTTGAAACTCACGGCCGGTCAACTCACGCAGATCAACTTTGTCGACTCCACAGACTATCAAGACATGATCGCCAATCGCATCGGCGGCCAAAGCGATAAGTTTCAGTTTGCCGGGGCCGACTATCAGTTCCTGCCGAACCTGACTGCGCAATACCGCTACGGCCAGCTGGAAAACATCTACCAGCAAAATTACCTCGGGCTTGTGCACGTGCTGGACCTGGGCTCCGGCCAGTCGCTCAAGAGCGACGTACGCTATGCGCGGAGTACCGAAGACGGCAATTTTCGAGATATCGACAACCAGGCCTTCGGTGCGCTGTTCACCTATAGCCTGGGCGGCCATGCGCTGGGTTTCGGCTATCAGCGCATGAGCGGCGATGATCCGTTTCCGTATATCGGGCGCAGTGATCCGTACCTGGTCAACTTCGTGCAGATCGGTGATTTCGCCAACATCGACGAACACTCCTGGCAGGCGCGCTACGACTACAACTTTGTCGCACTCGGTGTGCCGGGGTTGACCTTCATGACCCGCTACATCTCTGGCGACAATGTGCAACGCACTGCGCCGGGTGAAGGCAAGGAATGGGAGCGCAACACCGACATCGCTTACGTGGTGCAGGACGGTTCGTTGAAAGGGCTCGGCCTCAAATGGCGTAACGCGTCTGTGCGCTCGAACTTCGGTAATGACCTGGATGAGAATCGCCTGATCGTCAGCTATACCGTGGCGCTTTGGTAGATGCTTGGGGGATTTTATATTCGATACAGGAATAAGCAAATCGATATTTATTCCTTTTAATATTATTCTGGGGCGTGCATTTTGAAGGCCTGCACATCCGTGCGGATGTATTCGACATCAGACAGGAAGCCTCATCATGACCATCAAAGCGATCAACGTCCGCAACCAGTTCAAGGGTGTCATCAAGGAAATTGTGACAGGCGAAGTGGTCTCCGAAATCGATGTGCAAACCGCCTCCGGCATCGTCACCTCGGTGATTACCACCCGTTCAGTGCGCGATCTTGAATTGAAAGTGGGGAGCGAGGTGATTGCCTTCGTCAAATCCACTGAAGTCTCGATCGCCAAGCTCTGAAATGGACAGGGCTTGAATCGCGGAGTCGCTCACGTCAAGAAAAGGACAACCCCTGGCTCGCGCGAATCAAGTCATAAGCCTTGCGGGCAATCAAGTTCGCGGTGTTGGGCCTGATCCACAGGTAGTAGGTCACGTCCGGCAGTCGCGGCAATCCGTCATTTTCACCCAGTACGCGCATGTCTGGACCGAGCATCTCCATGCTTCGGGGGGTGACACCCAAACCAGCACGTGTCGCCGCCTTGATGCCAATCAGGTTCGACGCCAGGTACGCCTGGCGCCAACTGATATTGGCGCGTTCCAGTGCCTCCAGGGCATAGCGCCGGTAGATGCTCGGTTCATCCACGAGGATCAGTGGCAACGGTTCGCCGGGGTTGTGAATGTACTGCGCCGAGCAGATCCACCACACCGGTGAAGTGCGTAAGGCGAAGCCTTCCAGGCTCGGGTCCTGGCGGGTGGAGATCACCATGTCGACCTTGCCCCGGTGCAGGTCGTCCATCAGAAACGGGCTGCGCCCGACATCGATCTCCAGACGCAAACGCGGCGCCGAGCGGGCGATGTGGCTGAGGATCGGCGGCAGGATGGTGTCGGCGATGTCATGGGGCGAACCGATGCGCAACACGCCGCTCAAGCTGCTTTCACGCAGGGAGTTCAACGCCTCGTCGTTGAGCGACAGCATCTGCCGGGCATGACGCAGCAACTGCAAGCCGGGTTCGGTGAGTTGTTTTTGCCGTCCGCGCTTTTCGAACAGGCTTACCCCTACTTGCTGTTCCAGGCGTTGCATGTGTTGGGTGACCGACGATTGCGTGCGGGCCAGTTGCGCGCCGGCCTCGGCAAAACTGTGGTGATCAACCACGGCAATGAAGGTGCGCAGCAATTCGAGATCGAGGGTAGGAGAGGTTGGCATGGCCATTTCCGGGGCTGTTTTTATATCAAGGCTGAAAACATAAACATTACGATTATTTATGTGTTTTTGCTGGTTTTTTCTTTGGCTGATCTTCGACTCCAGTAAATGCGGGCTTTATGGAAATGCGCTTTCGGTGTGAACACGGGAAGTTATAACGATATTAGATATTTGAATTTCCGTTACTTCAACGCTGTACCTAGGATGCCCCCACATCAGATCGGGGGACGCCGATCAATCATCAGGGGAAGATCCATGTCGAAAAAGTGCTCAGCCGTTAAACAATTATTGCCTGTGATGCTGGGCGCCTTGATCTCGATGGTTGGCAGCACCGGCGCCCGGGCTGATGCAACCCTGGACAAGATCGAGCAACGGCATGTGCTGGTGGTCGGCGTATTGCTGTCCGGCGGCCCGTTTGGCGGGATTGATCCAGCGAGCCAAAAGCCGCGCGGTTTGAATGTCGATCTCGCTCAGGAGTTGGGGCGGCAACTGAATGCCGAAGTGGAGTTGGTGCCGGTATTGCCCGCCAACCGCGTGCAGTTTTTGCAGCAGGGCAAAGTCGATTTGCTGATTGCCAACATGGAGTGGACCGCCGAACGCGGCGAGATCCTCGGGTTTGTGCCGACGCCGTTCTACCGCGTAGGCGGAACCGCAGCGGTGTTGAAGGACAGCAAGATCACTCGTTGGGAAGACCTGAAAAACCAACCGGTCTGCACGTCGCAGGGCAGCAGCTACATCAAGCCGCTGACCGAATTGGGCGTCGAGATCAAAGCCTTCAAGAGCTCTTCGGAATCCTTGCTGGCGCTGCGCGGCAACAACTGCGTCGCGGCGGTGCATGACGCCACGCTGATCAATCCGCTGCTCGCCGGCACCGCCGAATGGCAGGGCTATCGCGCGCTTACGCCGGAACTCAATCCCGCGCCGTCGGTGATCTGGACCCGTCCCGGAGAAAGCGATACCCAGGCCAGGCTCGATCCGATCGTCAAGGAACTGCACCGCAGCGGCTGGTTGATTGAGGCCCAGACCCGCAACCACATCACGCCCGCATCACCCGCTCTGGTGGAACTGCAGAAACAGTTCCAGGCCAACGGCGCCTGACCCCCGGTTCTCCACCTCATCGTTTTCAACAGACCGTCCTTTTGCCGGGCGGTCGTTCAAGGTAGTCGTGCATGAACCGATATTTTTCCGTCAGAAGCCTGACCACGCTTTGCCTCGCCTGGTCCACCGCGTTGGGTGCCAGCCTTGCCCAGGCCGATGCCACGCTGGACAAGATCGAGCAACGCCACGCCATTAGCGTCGGAGTGATTCTCAGTGGTCCGCCATTCGGCACCATCGACCCGAAGACTGGCGAACACCTGGGCTACAACGTCGAACTGGCCAAGGGTATCGCCAAGGCATTGGGCGTCGAAGCGAAGACCGTTTCGGTGCTGGCGCCCAACCGCGTGCAGTTCCTGCAACAGGGCAAGGTCGACATCCTGATCGCCAATATGCAGTTCACCGAAGAGCGCGGCGAGATTCTCGATTACGTGCCCACGCCGTATGAAGAGGTTGGCGGCGCGGCGTTGATTCGCAAAGGGGCTGGCGTGACCCAATGGGCCGATCTCAAGGGCAAACCGGTGTGCGTGTCCCAGGGCAGCAACTTCATCAAGCCCTTGCAGGAAACCTACGGCGCAGAGATCAAGGCGTTCCGCAGCCAATCCGAATCGTTGTTGTCGCTGCGCGGCAATGGCTGCGTGGCGGCGGTGCACGTCAGCCCGACCATGCATGCGCTGTTGAGCGATGCCGAGTGGGCTGATTATGAAATCCCGCTGCCGGGTGATTTGATCCCGTCGAACTCGGTGATCTGGCTGCGCAAAGGCGAACACGATACCCAGGCAAAACTGGATGCCATCGTGCGCGACTGGCACCGCAGTGGCTGGCTGATCGAATTGGGCGAGCGCACCGGCATGACGCCGTCCAAGGCATTGCGTGATCTGCATGAGCAGTACCGCAACGCGACACCGCTGGCGTCGCAACCATGAGTTCGCACTTGTTTGTTGCGTTGCAGCAACTGCTCGGCCCCAGTCATGTGCAGAGCAGCGAAGAGGCCGCGCCCTATCTGACCGACAAACAGGGACGTTACGTCGGACAGGTCATCGCCGCCGTGCATCCGGCGAACACCGAGGAAGTCGCGGCCGTGGTCCGCGCGTGCGTGGCCAGCGATACGCCGGTGGTGGTGCAGGGCGGCAACACCGGGCTGATGGGCGGCGCAACCCCGGATGCCAGTGGCCGCGCGGTGTTGCTGTTGCTCGACCGATTGAATCGTGTGCGGACGGTGGACACCGACAACGACACCCTGACCGTTGAAGCGGGCTGCATTCTGCAGAATGTCCAGGACGTTGCCCGTGACGCCGGCCGACTGTTTCCCCTGAGTCTGGGCGCCGAAGGCAGTTGCACCATCGGCGGCAATCTGGGCACCAATGCCGGTGGCACTGCCGTGTTGCGCTATGGCAACGCCCGCGAGCTAACCCTGGGTTTGGAAGTGGTCACCGCCGAAGGCGAAATCTGGAATGGCCTGCGCAGTTTGCGCAAGGACAACACCGGCTACGACTTGCGTGACCTGTATATCGGCAGCGAAGGCACGCTCGGAATCATCACCGCCGCGACCCTGAAACTCTTTCCGCTGCCCAAGGCTCAGGCGACGGCAATCCTGGCCTTCGACTCCCTGGCCCAGGCAGTGAAATTGCTGTCCCATGCCCGCGCCGGTTTCGGTGCCAGTCTCACGGCGTTCGAACTGCTCAGTGCCGACTGCCTCGCGCTGCTGCGCGAGCAATTCCCGGACGGACCGCAACCTTTTCTCGGCGCCAGGCAGCCTTGGTTTGCCCTGTTGGAACTGTCCGACAACTGCAGCGAAAGCCATGCCCGTGAAGCGTTTGAAGACGTGCTGGGTGAGGCCTTCGAGCGCGAGTTGCTGGCCGATGCGTTGATCGCCGAAAGCCTGGCCCAGAGCGAAGCCCTGTGGCTGCTGCGGGAGAACATGAGCGAGGCGCAGAAACGCGCCGGTCGCAACATGAAGCACGACATTTCAGTGCCGATTTCCCAGGTCGTGGCGTTTGTCGCCCACACCGATGCGTTGTTGCAGACGAATTTTCCCGGTGTCCGTCACTTCACATTCGGCCATTTGGGTGACGGCAACCTGCACTACAACGTTGCTCATCCGCTTGATTCGACGGTCGAGGCGCATATGGCTCACTACGCGGCGCTCAGCTTGCTGGTTCATGACAGCGCCCACGCCCACGGCGGTTCGATCAGCGCGGAACACGGCATCGGCCAGCGCAAACGGGACATGCTGGAGCGCTACAAAAGTCCGGTGGAGCTTGATCTGATGCGCCGCATCAAGCAGGCGCTGGACCCGAAAAACCTGCTCAATCCGGGCAAGGTACTGGAGGTGGTTCAGTCATGAGTCTTCGCCTGTCCAAGCGCGTTCAGCGCGTCTCGCTGTCGGCCAATGCCGCCGCCAAATCACAAGCCACGGCGTTGCGTGAGGCCGGTCGCGACATCCTCGACCTGACCACCGGCGAGCCGGATTTCGATACCCCGGAACACATCAAACAGGCCGCTTATGCCGCCATCGCCGCCGGTGCCACCAAGTACACCCCGACGCCGGGTGTAAAAGCTTTGCGCGTCGCGGTGCAACGCAAGCTCCAGCAGGAAAACCATCTCGACTATCCGCTGGAGTCGATTGTGATTGCCAACGGGGCGAAACAGATCATCTTCAATGCCTTCGCCGCGACCCTCGACGACGGCGATGAAGTGCTGGTGCCGACACCGTACTGGCCGTCGTTCCCGGACAGCGTGCGCTTCAATGGCGGCGAACCGGTGTTCATCGAGTGCGCGCTGGCGCAGGGCTGCAAGCTCACCGCAGAACAGCTGGAGCAACACATTGGCGAGCGGACTCGCTGGCTGATCCTCAACGGCCCCGGCAACCCCAGCGGCGCGGTGTACTGCGCGGCCGAATTGCAGGCCTTGGCCGAGGTGCTGCGTCGCCATCCGCAGGTGCTGATTCTGCTGGATGAACTCTACGAACATATTCGCTTTGACGGTCAGCCCGCGCAGAGCCTGCTCAACGTCGCGCCGGATTTGCAATCGCGCTGCCTGCTGGTGGGCGGGGTGTCCAAGACGTACGCCATGACTGGCTGGCGCATCGGTTTCGGTGCCGGGTCGCAAGCGCTGACCAATGCCATGGCGGTCGTGCAGTCGCAATCCACGTCGGGGGCTTCTTCGGTGGGGCAAGCCGCGGCGTTGGCGGCCTTCGAGGGCGGACTGGATTTCTTGCCTGAGCAGGTGGCGGCCTATCAGCAGCGTCGGGATTTACTGGTGAGCGCCTTGGGCAAAGTGGAAGGCATTGAGGTGCTGGAACCCCAAGGCGGCTTCTTCGTGTTTGTCCGCTGTGCCGGGTTGCTGGGACGCTATCGTCCAGACGGCGTATGCCTGAACAGTGACGCCGATGTCGTGGCGTATTTGTTGGAGGAGGGCGTGGCCGGTGTGGCGGGCAGTGCTTATGGCTTGTCGCCGTGGTTTCGCCTGTCCATCGCCACGGTGACCGACAGCGTTGCCGAAGCCGGACGTCGCATCGCTAACGCCTGCGCGCAATTGCGGGGCGAACCATGAGTCATTGGCTGGAGCTTTTCGTCCACTGGACCGCCGGGTTGGGCCTGAACTACGGTTTTCTGCTGGACGCCTACCAACGCGGCACCCTGGAGCAGGGCGCGCTGACTACGGTGCTGCTTTGCCTGTTCACCATTGTCGGTAGCCTGCTGGCGGGTGTCGGGTTGGCGGCGATGCTGACCTCAGGAAAACCCTGGTTGGCAAAACCGGCACGCCTATTTGTCGAGGTCACCCGCAACACGCCGACGCTGGTGCAGCTGTATTGCGCCTTCCTGGTGCTAAACATGCTGCTGACTCAAGCCGTCGGTGCGGCCAACCCGCTGACGCCGTTCGCCTGGGTGGTGATCGTGATTTCGTTGCACAAGGGCGCGTTCCATGCCGAAGCCTTGCGTGCCGGCATCGAGGCGGTGCCGACCGTGACGCTGGAAGCGGCCAGTTCACTGGCGTTCAGCAGCCGTCAGTTGCTGTGGAATGTGCAGCTGCCGTTGGCCCTGCGTTTTGCTTTGCCGTCGCTGATCAACAACCTGATCGACCTGGTGAAGATGACCGCCGTGGCCTCGGCCATTGCCGTGGGGGACATCACCTACGCGGCGATCATGATCTGGACTCAAAGCGACAACGTGCTGGAGCTGATGATTCTGATCCTGAGCTTTTTCGGCCTGCTGAGTTTTATCGTCAATTGCGTGGGGCGCTACCTTGAAGCGCGCCTGAGGATGCCCGGCTATGGCCATTGAATCGACCGTCAGCGCACCGCTGGCCTGGCCTCGGCGGCATGTCGGCAAGCTGATTTTGTTGGTTTGCGTCGTACTGTGGCTGGTGTATGTCGCCCCGCACAGCCCGGTGTTCAAGGCCTTGCTGCAATGGTCGCCGGCACTGGCCGTGGGCTTTGGCCAGAACATACTGATCAGCCTCGTCGCCATCGGCCTGGGGTCGTTGTTGGGGTTGTTGGTTGGAGCGTTAGCGTTGTCACCCCTGCGACTGCTGCGTTTGCCGGCACGGATCTGGGTGCAGATTTTTCGCAATGCGCCCTGGCTGGTGCTGATCTATTTCACCACCTACGTGTTCCCGTTCGAGATCCACATCGGCAGTGCCTATGTCTCGTTCCCGGATTGGGTCAAGGTCACCCTCGGCCTGGCGTTGCCTGCGAGTGCCAACGTCGCGGAAATCTTCCGTGGCGCCATTGCCTCGATCCCCAGCACCCAATGGGAAGCCGCGCGTTCCTTGGCATTCACTCGCGGGCAGATTTTCCGTTCGATCATTTTGCCGCAGTGTTTCAAACGCATGTTGCCGCCATGGATGAACCTGTATGCGGTGATCACCATGGGCACTGCGCTGGCGTCTCTGGTGGGTGTGCATGACGTGATCGACACCGCGCAAATCGCCAGCAACACCGTGAACATGACCGGTTTCACCGTGGTGATTTACCTGAGCCTGTTGGTGCTGTTCTTTGCCTATTGCTACCCGATTTCCCGACTCACCCAACGCCTGGAGCGACGTTATGCCTTCTACTGAAACCGTCGCCGAGCCCCTGGTCAGCCTGCGCGACCTGCACCTGTCGTTTGGCACTAACCCGGTGCTCAAAGGCATCGACCTCGACGTGCACCGTGGCCAGGCCGTGTCGATCATCGGCCCGTCCGGCTCCGGCAAATCGACCATCCTGCGTTGCATCACCGGCCTGTTGCAGCCGCAGCGCGGCAGTATCCGTGTTGGCGCGACCGATGTTCACACCCTGGCCCAGGAAGCGCAGCGCATCGAGTTGCGCAAACGCGTGGGTTTTGTGTTCCAGCAGTACAACCTGTTCCCGCATTTGTCGGTGTTGGAGAACCTGATGATTGCCCCGCGCAAGGTGCTGGGTCGCAACCGGATCGATGCCGAAAAAGACGCCCGTGCCTTGTTGGCCAAGGTGCGTATGGAACACAAGGCCGATGCCTATCCGGGCCAACTCTCGGGTGGTCAGCAGCAACGGGTGGCAATTGCCCGGGCCCTGGCGATGCGTCCGGAACTGATTCTGTTTGATGAGGTGACCTCGGCCCTCGATCCGGAAACCGTCGGCGAGGTGCTGACGGTGATTCGCGAGTTGACCGAAGAGGGCATGACCTGCGTGCTGGTCACCCACGAAATGCGTTTCGCCGAAGAGATCAGCGACATCGTCTACTTCACTGAGAACGGCGTGATCGTCGAGCATGGCAGCGCCGCGCAAATCTTTCAGCACCCCACCAGCGAGCGCACCCAGGAGTTTTTGCGTCACGCCCTGGGTGATCCGGGGCGCCGGCCGCCCATCGCCAATGATCCGTACCTGTTGAGCAACCTGAGCCGCTACAGCCTGTCCGTCTAATACCGAGGAGCCTGTTCATGAGTACCGTTAACCGTGCCGCCGTCATCGAGGATTTCCTGAAGAAAATCCGCGTCATCCATCAACGGGGCGTCGACCGCGCCGCGCTGGTGGAAATCGTTTCCTTGCTCGAATCCCTGGCCGAGCGCCGCGACCTGTTCAACTTCGACGAGTTTCCCGCGCCGGTACCGGGGCAGGGTAGCACCGCGTTCCGCTACCGTCTGAATGACGACGGCGACACGCCGACGCTGTACCTGAACTCGCTGTTGCCGGGCAAAAGCACCATCCCGCATAACCATGAAACCTGGGCGATTATCAGTGCCATCGAAGGCCAGGAAATCAACTACGTCTACCGTCGTGATGACGAAGGCCGCGAGCCCGGTTTCACCACCTTGCACCTGGAAAAGGAAGTGATTGTGCAACCCGGCACCTCCATCTCGTTTCTCGGCGAAGACCTGCACGGCATTCGTGTCGAGGGCGAGCAGGCGACCCTGCATTTCCACCTGTACGGTTTGCCACTGGAGTCCCTCAATGGTCGCTACGGCGTGGAAGCCGACGGGCGCATTCTCAATTACAACGCCTCGCAAATGGCACCGTCGATCAAGGCCTACGCATGATCGATCTGTATTACTGGCCGACTGGCAATGGCTTGAAGATCGGCATCCTGCTTGAAGAGCTGGCGCTTGAGTACCGCCTGCTGCCGGTCAACATCCGTGCAGGCGAGCAGAAGCAGGCAGTGTTCCAGCGCATCAGCGCCAATGGGCGGATTCCGGCGATTGTCGACCATGCGCCGCAAGGCTTAAGCGAGCCGCTGAACCTGTTCGAGTCCGGCGCCATCCTCAATTACCTGGCCGACAAGGCCGGGCGTTTCCTGCCGGCGACCGGCAGTGCCGAGCGACAGAAAGTTCAGGAATGGCTGTTCTGGCAGGTGGGGCATATCACCCCGTACCTGAGTCAGTTACAGCTGTTCAAGGAGAAGGCTCCGGAACCGATTGCGTTCGCTCTGGACCTGCTCAATGCCGAAGCGACGCGCCTGTACAAGGTTCTGGAAGCGCGCTTATCCGAAGTGCCCTTTGTCGCGGGGGAATATTCCATCGCCGACATGGCTATCTTTCCGTGGATCCAGCCGTTGCGACAGGGCCAGGACCTGGCGGACTACCCGCATGTCCATGCCTGGCGCGAACGCCTCAAGGCGCGACCGGCCATTCAGCGTGCGTATGCGAAGGGTCGTGAAATCGCCGCCAACGAGCGCTCTCTGGCGCTTCAATAACTCTTTTTTCAAACGGGACTCTCATGAGCCAGACCGTAACTCCAGGGCAATTGCAGCAGTGGCTGTTCGACGGGCAGGAAATTGCCCTGTTTGACGTGCGCGAGCACGGCCAATATGGCGAAGCTCACCTGTTTTTCGGGGTGAATCTGCCCTATAGCCGTCTGGAGTTGGAGGTCCGGCGACTGGCGCCGAATCCTCAGGTTCGGCTGGTGATCTATGACCAGGACGGCGGGGATGTCGCGGCGCGTTCCGCTCAGCGTTTGCAGGCGCTCGGATATAGCCAGGTGCATGTGCTCGATGGCGGTGCCGATGGCTGGCAGGCTGCCGGGTTCCAGCTGTTTGCCGGGGTGCATGTGCCTTCCAAGGCCTTCGGTGAATTGGTCGAAGAGGCCAGCCATACGCCGCATGTCACCGCGCAGCAACTGGCCGAATGGCAAGCCCGAGGCGAGCCGCTGGTGGTGCTCGACGGTCGGCCGTTCGATGAATATCGCAAGATGACCATTCCGGGCTCGGTGTGCTGCCCGAATGGCGAGCTGGGCTATCGCGTCCACGATCTGGTGCCGGACGAAAGCACGCCGATCGTGGTCAATTGTGCCGGTCGGACCCGCAGCATTATCGGGGCCCAGACGTTGATCAATCTGGGGTTGAAGAACCCGGTCTACGCGTTGGAAAACGGAACCCAGGGTTGGTATCTGGAAGATTTTCAGCTGGAGCATGGCAGCACCCGACGTTATGCCGAGGAGGTGTCCTCTGGCACCTTGCCGGGGCAGCGACTCGCGGCTGCGCAACTGGCAGAACGCGCCGGTGTGAAGACCGTTGAGGCGGCGCAGGTTGAACAATGGGCCAAGGAGGCCGGTCGCAGCCTGTTTTTGTGCGATGTACGCACCGCCGAGGAGTTTGCCGCGGGCAGTCTGTCGGGTGCGCAACACACACCGGGCGGGCAGTTGATTCAATCCACCGATCTGTATGTCGGCGTGCGTCAGGCGCGGTTGGTGCTGTTCGACAGTGATGGTGTGCGGGCACCGATCATTGCCAGTTGGTTGCGGCAGTTGGGGCATGAGGCCTATGTGCTGGCAGGCGGGGTGAGCAGTGGTCTGGTGTTGCCCGCGCTTGAGGTGATCGCTCACGAGGCGTTGCCAGTGATCACGGCGCTGGGGCTGGCTGATGCACTGAAGGACGACGCCGTTGCGCTGATTGATCTACGACCGAGCATGACTTATCGCAAGGGGCATATTGCCGGGTCGCGTTGGTCGATTCGCTCGTTGCTGGCGTCTGAAGTAGCCGGTGAGCAACGGCCACTGGTGTTGGTCGCCGATGATCCTTTGCTGGCTGCTTTCGCGGCGCTGGAGCTGCCGGAACGTCAGCGCCTTCAAGTCCGGCTGCTGGACGGCGGGATCGATGCCTGGCGTGCAGAGGGGGCCGCGGTGCAGGAAAATTCGACCACGCCTTCCGATCAGCAGTGCATCGATTTTCTGTTCTTCACCCACGACCGTCACGCCGGCAACAAGGACGCGGCGCGTCAGTACCTGGCCTGGGAAATCGGTTTGCTGGCGCAGATGAGCGACGACGAGATTGCCAGTCTCAAGCCGCTGCGCGTCACAGTGCCTCGCGATGACAGGGTGCGTACGCGTCTGGTCCATTCGGCGCGCACCGAACAGGGCAGTGGCGGTCGGGCAGTCAACGTGCCGGTCACGCGGTTGAGCACGGTGCTGTTCGATAACCTGGCGCAAATGCGCGACGCCCGTGCTCGCCGTGATAGCGAGCGGGTCTTGAGCTATGGTGCCCGAGGCAATCCGACGGCCTTCGCCCTGGAAGATCTGGTGACGGAGCTGGAAGGCGGTTACCGCACGCGCTTGTTCGGCACCGGGCTGGCGGCGATCGCGCAGACCTTCCTGGCCTACCTGCGGCCCGGCGATCACGTAGTGATCAGCGACGCGGTCTACGCCCCCGTGCGGCGGCTGGCCCGTGAGTTTCTTGAGCCGTTCGGCATTCAGGTCAGCTACTTCGCGCCGGATGGCAGCGGCCTGCAAACGCAACTGCAAGCCAACACCAAAATGGTCTACACCGAAGTGCCGGGCTCCTTGCTGTATGAACTCTGCGACTTGCCGGCCATCGCCGCCCTGTGCAAACCGCGAGGCATTCTCCTGGCCGTCGACAACACCTGGGGCTCGGGTTACCTGTACCGACCGCTGGCCCTCGGCGCGGACATCTCGATCATGGCGTTGACCAAGTACCTGTGTGGCCACAGCGACGTGGTCATGGGCAGCGTCTGCACCCGACAAGACGTGTGGCAACCGCTGGCGTCCATGGGCGACACCTTTGGCGCCACGGTCAGCCCCGACGATGCCTACCTGGTGCTGCGCGGCGCACGAACCCTGGCACCGCGACTGGAAGTGCACGAGCGCCAGGCGCTGGAAATCGCTCATTGGCTGCAAGCGCAACCACAGGTGAAACGGGTGTTCCATCCAGCGTTGCCCGATCATCCCGGTCACGCCCTGTGGCAGCGCGACTTCAATGGCAGCAATGGTTTGCTGTCCTTCGAGCTGCGCGATGCAGACCCGACCTACGTCGAACGCTTTATTGATTCGCTGCAGTTGTTTGGGCTCGGCGCTTCCTGGGGCGGCTACGAAAGCCTGATCACCGTCGCCGATACCACGGATCGCGACAGTGCTGCGGATCGTTCATTGAATCCAGTACTGAGGCTGCATATCGGGCTTGAGGATGTCGAGTCGTTGATTGAGGACCTGCAGCGCGGGTTTGCGGCTATGGAAAACTAGGGGCCACCGCCAACAGCTGAAAGGGTGCCTATTCCACAAAAAACGCCGCTCACTGAGCGGCGTTTCTGTTATCGGTGCTGACGTGTCGGCGGCTGTTTTCTACGGTGTACTGAGCGCTACTCGGGCAAGCTCAATGCACTTCAATGCCAAAATGGTTGTCGGGTCAACCAGTGCGACCTCATGATTTTTAATCATGAAGGATTCGCTATGCTCAAGCACCAGAGGTAGCTCCGTACATCCCAGGATGAGTACATCAGCGCCCAATTCACATAAGTGCTCGGCGACGGTCAGGAGCTGGTCTTTGCAGATGCCCTCGGTGAAACCTGCTTTGATGCCGTGCGCTCCGTAAATTGCCTCCATAACCAACGCTTGGTAATCCACGCCTGGGACAATTATTTGAAGGCCTGCTCGGCGAGCAGCCTCGTGATAAACCTGACTTTTGATGGTGCCGGACGTCGCTAGCAGCCCGACGGTTTTGCCAGCACCGTACCGCTGTACGATAGCCTCTACCGTTTCAGTCAGCATATTCACAATAGGCACACGCAGGTGCGCCTGGATGCGCTCAACAAAGGCGTGAGCTGTGTTGCACGGAATCGCGATGGCATTGGCGCCGGCACTTTCCAGTCGCTTGCACGTTGCGTACATCGCCATCGTCGGATCAGTTTCGTCGTACAGCAGGTTGGCTGTGCGATCAGGGATTTGGGGGTTCTGTTCCACCACCATTTTGATGTGTTCCTGATCGCGACCTGCCGGTGTGTGCGCCACAACCTTACCCATGAAGTCGACCGTTGCCGCTGGCCCAACTCCACCCACGATCCCAAGCTTGAAAGGCGGACGGGTCGAATGGCCTTTCTCCAAGGTGGCGAAAGCGGCATAAATCTCGTTGATATCCAGGACAGTCAAGCCACGCCGTTGAAGATCACCGCAGACCAACGATAGCTCAGTCATGCCAGGCAGGATGATGGTGGCCCCCTGATCCTGAAGCGACAGGCAGGCCTGATAAACACATTCGAGTGGTACCCCGTCAAGGAATCCATCTTTGATGCCGTTAACCCCGTACATGGCGTCCATCAAGCCAGATTGCTCGTTATCGTTCGGATAAACGAGCTTGAAATCAGTGCTGAAATAGCGCTCAAACAACCCGGAGTACCTGACATAGTCGGACGCGATAATGCCCAGTGTTGTGCCGGGTGCAGCGACATGATCCACGTGCTTTCGTAACGCCGCCATCATATCCAGAACGGGTATCCCGATTTCCTCCTGGATCTCCTCCCGAAAGGTGTGACTGGCAAAACAAGGCAGTAAGACTGCATTGACTTCGCTCGCCTCGAACGTCTGGCAAACCTGAAATACGTAGAACTTCCTGGAGGTCATGCTGGCACCCTGATCAAGGGGCGTCAGCACGTCTTTGAAGGGGTGTTGTTCAAACAGAAAGTGATAGCGACCTTGATCCTCCAAAACAGCTCTGGACTTCACCAATTTGTAGAACAGATCGCCGCCGGCCAGTGAGCCAAGCCCGCCGACGATACCCAGTTTGCGAGCGAACGATGACCCGCTGGACGGCTTTGATTTACCTTTCATGATTCGGTTCTCAGGCGGTGGCTACGGTGTGATTTGGGCGCGGAGATGCAGCGCCGGGCGCATCTTCAGGCTCTTCATGTGGCTCTGATTTGGCAACCACAGCCGTCGCTATGCTGTTGCCAACCACGTTGGTGGCAGTCCTGGCCATATCAAGGAATTGGTCAATGCCAAGGATCAGCAAAATGCCGGCTTCGGGAAGATTGAACATGGGTAACGTAGCCGCCACCACGACCACCGAGGCTCGGGCTACACCCGCCATTCCCTTGCTGGTGATCATCAGCGTCAGCAAGATGAGCAGTTGCTGTGTGAAGCTCAAGTCGACGTTGTAGGCCTGAGCAATGAACATGATGGCGAACGCTTGATACATCATCGAACCATCAAGATTGAATGAGTACCCCAACGGAAGGACGAAGCTGGATACGCGCTTGGGCGCACCAAATTTCTCCAGTGCCTCCATGGTTTTCGGGTAAGCGGATTCGCTGCTGGCAGTGGAAAATGCGAGGAGGACGGGTTCGCGAATGAGCTTGCCCAAGGTAAACACTGAGCGACCCAGGAACAGGTAGCCGGCAGCGAACAACACGCACCACAGAATCACAATGCCCAAGTAGAACTCGGCAATCAGTTTTCCGTAATCGACTATCAAGCCGAGACCTTGCGTGGTGATAGCCGATGCGATGGCTGCGAATACTCCAATTGGCGCGAAGGCCATGACGAAGTCAGTGACCTTGAACATCACCTTGGCCAGCTCTTCGATGCCATCGACAATCGTTGTGTAACCCGCTCGCTTCACACCCGCCAAGGCGAACCCGAAGAACAACGAGAACACCACGATTTGCAGGATTTCGTTGTTGGCCATTGCTTCAGCAATGCTGCGGGGAAACACGTGACTGATGAAAACCTTGAGACTGAAATCCCCGGTGTTGACCACCACGGGACTTGTCGCATGCTGGACAACCTCCATGTTCAGTCCCGCACCCGGTTGGAACAGGTTGACCAGGCCCATGCCGATTGTCAGCGAGATCACCGAAGCGGTGACGAACCAGGCCATGGCTCTCAGGCCAATCCGGCCAACGGAGCGGGAGTTACCCATACTCGCGATGCCGCCGACCAAGGTGGCGAATACCAGAGGCGCGATGATCATCTTGATCATGCGTAAAAAGATATCGGTGACCATCGAGAAGTAAGAGGCGATCTCTTTGGCGCTTTGTTCGCTCCCTGCGAAATGGTGGCACGCCCAACCGACGAGCACGCCTGAGGCGATGCCAATTGCGATCCGACGTGGAAGTTTATTTTTCTTCACGGAGCTTTCCTCAAGTGGTTTTTTTGCTTTTTTTACTTGGCAGGAGACAAGTGTCATTGGGTCGAGGCGCTCTGGCGTCGCTTCAACGTTTACGATTCTAGGGGCGGGTTTGAAACGTCGTGATGAGTAATCCCGATAGCCTCATGCGCTTTTGGAATAGTTTTCGAAACTGCTGCTTCGCCCTGACTGAGGCGCAGTACACTGCGCATTCGGGGCATGAGGTGCCGTTATGCAAATCAAATGGTTAGATGATCTTTTAGCGATTTCCGAGTGGAAAAACTTTTCTCGTGCTGCGGAAGTACGGTGCGTGACCCAGTCAGCACTGTCGCGTCGCATACGATCACTTGAGGAATGGGTCGGAGCAGAGTTGGTGGATCGCGGAACGTATCCCGTTCAGCTCACGCCGGCGGGGCGAAGTTTTTGTGAAGAGGGCCGCGAGGCATTGGCGGGATTATTGAGACTGCGTTCAGCCCTGCGAGAGGTTGAGCGAATGCCCGGGCGATCCATCCAGGTCACTGCTGGCCACAGCCTTTCAATGACGTTTCTACCGAAATGGCTAACCCAATTTCAGCAGCACAATGGGCAGTTCAACGCCCGAGTCGTTGCAGCGAACATTCATGACGCCGTTATAGCCTTGGAGGAGGGGAGTTGCGATCTGATGATCGTCTACCATCATCCCTTGGCACCCATTCTTCTAGACCCGGAAAAATTCGGTTGCCTGACGTTGGGACATGACGCCTTTATTCCGTTGTGTGCCCCTGACAACAACGGACAACCGCTGTATCGCTTGCCCGGCACCTCAGCTAAAGCCGTGCCTTACCTCGCCTATACGGCCACAACTTTTTTAGGCCGCGTCGCAGACATAGTCATCAAAAATGGCCCAAGTGTCAGTGTTCTGGAGCGGTGCTATGAGGCAGACATGGCGATGCTTTTGATGCGCATGGCGATAGAGGGGTATGGCGTGGCATGGTTGCCACAAAGCGCTGTCATTGACGAGCTTCAGCGAGGTCAGTTGGTAAAAGCGGGTGGTGATGAATGGAGTACACGACTGGAGATACGCTCCTACTGCTCCATCACCAATGAGAACCCTACGATGCGCAGCCTATGGAAAACCCTCGAAGGAGCTTCCCGCGATCTCCATGGCAAAATAGCCAATTGATCGAAGCTCCCAGGCTCGAAAAGCATTCCTCGGTATTGGTAATGAAATCTGCGCATCGGGTCATTCTTCACCGAGCTGCACGCTGACCGTAACGTCCAACGTCCAAGCGTGTGCTCAATCTAAACCACAAGACATGCCTTGGCGTGTCTTGGTAATTTCAAGCGATGTTTGCCGATGCAAGAGGCTCTTGTGATGCTGCGCGAGCAGCCAGGAATGCTAGAGCGGCCGCCACGCCCAGCAAAGTCGCGCTTAACTCGAAGGTCGCTCGATAGCCGCTTACGTCAAAGACCAGCCCGCCAATGGTTGCACCAGACGCAATGGCCAGTTGGATGATCGCCACCATTAAGCCGCCTCCCGCTTCAGCAGCGTCTGGTAACGTTCTTGCCAACCATGTCCACCATCCCACGGGCGCAGCAGTCGCAACCAGGCCCCAGAGGCCAAGCAAGACAGTCGTGGTGGCCACCGAGCTACCGAATGAAACAAGCGCCAGTGCAATCACCGCCATCAAGATCGGGATGACGACGAGGGTTCGATGCAGGCCATTTTTCAAGAACGCTTCAATCAAGAAGGTTCCCGCGAGGCCCGCCAGACCCAGGACAAGCAACATCAGCGACAACATGGAAACACTGACGTGCGTGACCGTTTCAAGGAACGGGCGCAAATAGGTAAACAGCATGAACTGGCCCATGAAGAAGACACTGACCGCCACCATGCCTAACGCGACCGGTAGGCTCTTCATCAACCTGAAGACATTTCCAGCGGCTGAAGCGCTTTGCGACTTCATCGCTGGAAGGCTAAACAAAAGCCAGACAGAGGCGACTACCGCGACCGGAATGACGCACAAGAATGCCCCGCGCCAGCCGATCAAGGCACCGAGAAAACTGCCCAAAGGCGCTGCAATCACTGTCGCCAAAGCGTTGCCGCCGTTGACGATTGCCATTGCGCGAGTGATTTGGTCATCAGGCACCAAGCGCATGGCGGTTGCCGCCGACAATGACCAGAACCCACCTATCGCAACACCGATCAGCGCGCGGCCGATCATAAACACCCAGTAGTTCGGCGCGAACGCGACCACTGTTCCGGAAAGGATCATCAACAGTGTCAGTGAAAGAAGTAGCGGCTTACGCTCAACCCGCGTAGCCACCGATGCGATCAGAAGACTGGTGAACAAGGCAAACAGCCCCGAGACGGAGATTCCCTGGCCGGCTTGCCCCTCGGTGATATGCAGATCTGCGGCAATAGGTGTCAGCAGGCTGACGGGCATGAACTCTGACGCCACGAGCACGAAGGCAGCGAGCGACATGGCGAATACGGCGCCCCACGATTTATGAGGCACTGGGAGGAGGTGGTCAGTCATTGTTTGAATCCTGTATTGCGCGAAGCGTCGCAGCCCCGGGGACGAGGCTACGAGAGAACCGGTGCCCGGCTAAGGCACGATCAGGCTACTTCAGGTTACTTTTGAAGAACGTGGTCAACCTGGCGAATGGAATGAGGTTGACCCGGTCGTAAAGATCCACGTGTCCGGCATCTGGAATGATGAGCAGCTCTTTAGGCTCGGCGGCTCGCTTGTAGGCATCCTCACTGAACTCACGTGAGTGTGCGTGGGCACCGGAAATAAACAGCAGTGGGCGCGGGGAAATGCTCTCGATGTCATTGAACGGATAGAAGTTCATGAACTTCACGTTACTGGTCTGCGTCGGCATGGTGGTTGTCTGCGCCGATGCGCCAGCCGGAGTGACTTCCCCTCGCGGCGTGCGATAGAAATCGTAGAACTCGTCGCCCACGGCGTTGCCGGTCAGCTTGAGTGGTGAGCCGCTGGTATAGCGGATCTGCCCCCCTTGGAACTCCACATCGCGCTGATGCGCCGCTTCGCGAATGATCTGCTGGCGTTGTTCAGCCGTTACGCCGTGCTTGAGGCCATTTCGATTGGCTGCACCCATGTCGTACATGCTGACGGTGGCGATGGCCTTGAGACGCGGATCGATCTTGGCCGCACTGATAGCGAAGCTGCCACTGCCGCAGATACCGAGGACGCCGACTCGCTCACGGTCGACAATCGGTCGAGTGCCGAGAAAATCGACAGCAGCACTGAAGTCTTCCGCGTAGATATCTGGCGAAACTGCATGGCGAGGCGTGCCATCGCTTTCACCCCAGAAGGACAAGTCCAGCGACAATGTGACAAATCCTTGTTCGGCCATTTTGGTGGCATACAAGTTTGCGCTCTGCTCCTTCACCGCCCCCATGGGATGGCCGACGATGATGGCAGCGTTCCTGGATTTGGGGTCGAGGTCTTTCGGGGTGAACAGGTTGCCCGCCACCTTCATACCGTATTGATTCTTGAAGGTGACCTTTTCTACGGTCACCTTGTCGCTTTTGTAGAAGTTGTCCGCACCGTTTGACATATCGGCTCCCATTGAAGAAAACGAGGTAACGAGAAGCCCCAGGGCAAGCAAAATTCCTTTCACTGGATATTCCTTCCGATTGAGTAGTTGTCGGATGAACATTCTCCGGTGCTGCCCAAACGCCCTGTAGTGCATTCCACTGGATTACTTGCCTGATTCTATGAGTCTCGGTTTTTTTGCAGGACGGTCGTGTGCTGGCGAGATACAGTTCAGCGAGAGGTACGAGATGAACATGACGACCCAACACGCAACCGCCATATCGCCCCAGGAAGCGCTCGCCCAAGTCATTGGCACGCAGGTCTCCAAACCAGGGGATTTCGGAACGCCCATTGCGGGCCTCGGCTTCTTCAGGCGCGAACATCCATCGCCGCCCGTCGTCTGCATGGTCGAGCCAAGCATCATCATTGTCGCCCGGGGGGAGAAGCAGCTCTGGGTGGGGGGCGAGGGTTACCCGTATGACACGTCGCGTTTTCTGATCACCTCATTGGACTTGCCTGCCAATTCAGAAGTGCTGGCAGCAAGCCCGGAACAGCCATGCCTGGGGCTGACTTTGAAACTCGATCTGCGCATGCTGGCAGAGCTGATAGCGCAAAGCGATCTGCCGCCAACCCGTGATCGTTCAGTTGCGAAGGGGGTAGGAATTGGTTCAGTGACCCCTGCAATGCTGGCGTCATTCGGGCGCTTATTGGCACTGCTCGATGAACCGGAGTCCATCCCCATTCTCGCCCCCTTGATCCAACGTGAGATTCACTACCGTCTCTTGCAGAGTGATCAGGCGAGCCGGCTTCGACAAATAACGTCTGTCGATGGCCAAGGTTATCGGATCGCCAAAGCCATCGATTGGTTGAAGTTGAATTACACCTCGGCGCTTCGCGTCGAGGAGCTTGCGGCCCGAGTGCAGATGAGCACTCCGACCTTTCACCACCACTTCCGCCAACTAACCACAATGAGCCCCTTGCAATACCAGAAATGGCTGCGACTTAACGAGGCAAGGCGTTTGATGCTCAATGAACATCAGGATGTGTCCAGTGCGGCTTACAAGGTCGGATATGAAAGTCCGTCCCAGTTCAGCCGCGAATACAGCCGTCTGTATGGCGTACCCCCCAAGCGGGATATTGCGGTGTTGCGTGGCAACGCCAATGGCACTGCAACGCGAAAGCAGTCATGAGAAATCAATGGGGGCACCGTGACAGATTCACATTCATGAAATGCATTTGCAGCGGGTCTCTGAGACCGTTTTGAACTGATCACTCAGTAAATAAATTTGTCCCATTTTTTCCGCAAAGTAGGAAAATTAAAGCGGGTACGTCGGCTGCTATACCTTTCTCAACAGGCGACCGGCGATGCTTATTGCATCGACCTTTTTCACCTCAGGTGCCAGAACAACGCCGAACAGTTGGCCAATAGAAAAGAATCGAAATCATGCAAGCACATACCTACCAACTGCTGGAAGTCGCCAACGGCAAACCGATCAAGCTCTGGACCGAAGGCGTCCCGGTAGAAAACGAAGCCAGACAGCAATTGATGAACACCGCCAAGATGCCGTTTATCTTCAAGCATCTGGCCGTGATGCCCGACGTACACCTGGGCAAGGGCTCGACCATCGGCAGTGTGATTCCCACGGTCGGCGCGATCATTCCGGCCGCAGTCGGGGTGGATATTGGTTGCGGGATGATCGCAGCCTGCACGTCGCTGACCGCCAGTGATTTGCCAGACAACCTGCATGGCTTGCGGTGCGCAATCGAGAAAGCAGTGCCCCATGGCCGCACCAGTGGGCGCGGCGGTCGGGACAAGGGCGCCTGGGACAGCGTTCCGCATCAGGCGGACCGGGCCTGGGCGGCACTGGACTCGCGGTTCAAGGCGATCACCGGCAAGTACCCGAAACTCGCCAACACCAATAACCGTGGGCACTTGGGCACGCTGGGCAGCGGGAACCACTTCATCGAGGTGTGCCTGGATGAAACCGACCGGGTGTGGTTCATGCTGCACAGTGGTTCCCGTGGTGTCGGCAACGCTATCGGCAACCTGTTCATTCAAATGGCTCAGGCGGACATGCGTCAGCACCTCGCCAATCTGCCGGACCGTGACCTGGCTTACTTTAAAGAGGGCAGCCGGCACTTCGATGACTACGTCGAAGCGGTCGGCTGGGCCCAGGACTTCGCCAGGCAGAACCGTGCATTGATGATGCAAGCGGTGATTCAGGCGACCCGAAAAGTGATCAACAAGCCCTTCGAGGTGGCGCTGGAAGCGGTGAACTGCCACCACAACTACGTGCAGAAAGAGCGGCATTTTGGTCAGGATATTCTGGTCACCCGCAAAGGCGCAGTGTCGGCGAAGAAGGGCGAGTTGGGGATTATTCCGGGATCGATGGGCGCCAAAAGCTTCATCGTTCGTGGACTGGGTAACGAGGATTCCTTCTGCTCTTGCAGCCACGGCGCCGGCCGCACCATGAGTCGTACCAAAGCGAAAAGCCTGTTTACCGTCGAAGACCAGATCCGTGCCACCGCCCACGTGGAGTGCCGCAAGGATGCTGCCGTCATCGATGAAATTCCGATGGCCTACAAGGACATCGACCACGTCATGCACGCCCAGCGCGATTTGGTCGAAGTGCTGCACACCTTGCGTCAGGTGGTGTGCGTAAAAGGATAGGGGCCTTCGAGCTTCCCGCTCTGAAGGTAGTCTTCGTGCACTTTTATAAGGCCGCGCCACACGCCTCTGCACTATGCGAAGGCAAATATCGGGCGTTCATGGGTACCCGTGGTCAACGTTTACTGGCGCAAGGACTGCCAATGGCCGACTGGCACAAAGTCTGCAAGACACTGTTCAGGCCCACTGTGAATGCAGTCGAGTGGGCAGCCCCCTCGGTCAACGACGATCGATTGGCCGAACAGGTCGCGGGCAACATCGGTGGATCCGGCATAGATGCCTGACTTAGCACCGTAAACGAACAGGCAAAGACGCCTGGAACCGCAAGGTTTCAGGCGTTTTTTTTTGCTTTTTGAACAGCTATCGACGGGTGTCTCTTATGAATTCCAATGTTGCCACTTTGAACAAGCTGCAAACGCTGATCGTGATCGGCAACGGCATGGTCGGACATCATTGTGTCGAACAGCTGATCGAACGCGGTGCCCTTGACCACTATCGGCTGCACGTGTTCAGCGAGGAGCCGATGCGTGCCTACGACCGCGTGCACCTATCCGAGTATTTCTCCGGCCGTGATGCCGAGTCGCTGGCCCTTGGTGAAGCCTCGTTGTATCAGACCCCGGGCGTCACGCTGCATCTGGGGGTGCCGGTCCTGGAAATCGACCGTGCACGTCGCCAGGTGATCACCGCGCAAGGCTGTGTCTCCTACGACAAATTGGTGCTGGCCACCGGGTCCTATCCGTTTGTGCCGCCAATTGAAGGCGCCGAGGGCGATTCGCGGCTGGTGTATCGCACCCTTGAAGACCTCGACGCCATTCGTGCCGCGGCAAGCAACGCCCGACGCGGTGTGGTGGTCGGCGGTGGCTTGCTGGGTCTGGAAGCGGCCAATGCCCTGAAAAGCCTGGGGCTGGAAGCTCATGTGGTGGAATTCGCCCCGCGCCTGATGCCGGTGCAGCTGGACGAATACGGTGGCCTGGCGCTCAAGGCACAGATCGAACGCCTCGGCGTCGGGGTGCACCTGTCGCGCGGCACGCAATCGATCAGCGCAGGCGAGGAATACCGCTACCGGATGAACTTCGCAAATGACGAATTCCTTGAAACCGACCTGATCGTGTTTTCCGCCGGGATCCGTGCGCAAGACGCACTGGCCCGCCAATGCTCGCTGGAAGTCGGCCCGCGCGGCGGGGTAGTGATTGACGATCAATGCCTGAGCAGCGATCCGAACATCTACGCCATTGGCGAGTGTGCCGCGTGGAATGGCAGCATCTTTGGCCTGGTCGCCCCGGGTTACCAAATGGCACGCGGTGTTGCCGCATTGCTGTGCAACGAAACCGCCGAGCCGTTCATGGGCGCGGACATGTCGACCAAGCTCAAACTGCTGGGTGTCGATGTTGGCTCCATCGGCGACGCCCACGGCAGCACGCCGGGCGCGCGCAGCTATCAGTTCATCGACGAAACCACGGCCAGCTATCGACGCCTGGTGGTGGACGCGACCGGCAAGCACGTACTCGGTGCGGTGCTGGTGGGTGACAACAGCTATTACGACACGCTGCTGCAATACATGCAGAACGCGATTGCGCTGCCGGCGGAACCCGCCAGCCTGATTCTGCCGTCGTCCGAAGGCGCGCCGATCCTGGGTCCGGGCGCGTTGCCCGAAGCGGCCACGGTGTGCTCGTGCCACAACGTCACCAAAGGCTCCATTTGCTCGGCCATCGACGGTGGCTGCACCGACCTCGGCCTGCTCAAATCGCAGACCAAGGCCTGCACCGGTTGCGGTGGTTGTGCAGGGCTGCTCAAGCAGGTTTTCGAACATGAGTTGATTGCCCGTGGCGTCAGCGTCGACAAGAGCCTGTGCGAACACTTTGCCTATACCCGCCAAGAGCTTTATGCGCTGGTGCGGGTAGAAGGGGTGATCACCTTCGAAGAACTACTGGCCAAGCATGGCCGTGGTCACACTGGTTGCGACGTGTGCAAACCGGCGGTGGGCTCGATCCTCGCGTCGTGCTGGAACCAGCCGATCATGGACGCCTCACTGGTGCCGCTGCAGGACACCAACGATACCTTCATGGCCAACATGCAGAAAAACGGCACCTATTCGGTGGTGCCACGCATCCCCGGTGGCGAGATCACCGCCGACAAACTGATCGCAATCGGTGTGGTGGCGAAGAAATACGACCTCTACACCAAAATCACCGGCGGCCAACGTATCGACCTGTTTGGCGCGCAGTTGCATGAATTGCCGGACATCTGGGCCGAGCTGATCGAAGCCGGTTTTGAAACCGGGCATGCCTACGGCAAATCGACCCGCACGGTGAAGTCCTGTGTCGGCAGCACCTGGTGCCGTTACGGCGTGCAAGACAGCGTGCAAATGGCGCTGACCATCGAGGACCGCTACAAGGGCCTGCGCTCGCCGCACAAGCTCAAGTTCGCGGTGTCCGGTTGCACCCGCGAGTGCGCCGAGGCCCAGAGCAAAGACGTTGGCGTGATCGCCACCGAGAAGGGCTGGAACCTTTACATCGCCGGTAACGGCGGCATGCGTCCACGTCACGCCGAGCTGTTCGCTACCGACCTCGACGATGCGACCCTGATCCGCTACATCGACCGCTTCCTGATGTTCTACATCCGCACCGCCGACAAATTGCAGCGTACCTCGGTGTGGCGCGAAAGCCTGGAGGGCGGCCTCGATTACCTCAAGGATGTGATCATCCACGACAGCCTCGGGTTGGGCGAAGAGCTCGAATCGCAGATGCAACTGGTGGTCAACCGCTATGAATGCGAGTGGGCCAACGCCCTCAAAGACCCGGAAAAACTCAAACGCTTCCGTACCTTCGTCAACGATAAACGCCCAGACCCGGACATCCACTTTGTCCAGGAGCGCGGCCAGCGGCGCCCGATCATGGCGGCCGAACTCAACCTTATCCCTGTTACCGAGGAGATTGTCTGATGAGCCAGTCCAATACCCAACGCATCGATTCCCTGGAAAATCCCGAGGCCTGGCAAACGGTGTGCGAGCAACAGGACCTGGTCAGCAACTCCGGCGTCGTCGTCTGGCTCGACGGCGCACAAGTGGCGTTGTTCTACCTGCCGGGTGCCGAGGGTCGGACCCTTTACGCCATCGACAACCATGACCCGCAATCCGGGGCGAATGTGATTGGTCGCGGGTTGGTGGGCAGCATCAAGGGTGATCTGGTGGTTGCATCGCCGATCTACAAACAGCATTTCCGCCTTGAGGACGGCAGCTGCCTGGAGTACCCGCAACAGCGTCTGCGTGTCTGGCCCGTGCGGTTGAACAGTGGTGTTGTGGAAGTCGGGGTGGCTTGAGCCTGTTTAACAGCATCGCGTATCCGCATCGGAGGCATTTATGAAAACAGCCGCACAATTGCTGAAACTCAAGGTCGTGCAAAACCGGCAGGTGCATAGCATCGCGCCCGATGAAATGGTGCTTGAAGCCCTGAGGGTCATGGCCGAGAAGAACGTGGGTGCGCTTCCGGTGATTGAGGACGGGCAGGTGGTCGGCGTGATCAGTGAGCGCGACTATGCGCGCAAGGTTGTTCTGCAGGGGCGCTCTTCGGTGGGGACGCCGGTGCGCGACATTATGAGCGCGCCTGTGGTGACCGCGGACAGTCAGCAGAGTATCGAGCGTTGCATGGCGGTCATGACTGACAGTCATCTGCGTCACCTGCCGGTGGTGGACGGTGGCGAGCTGATTGGTCTGTTGTCGATTGGGGATCTGGTCAAGGAAGCCATCGTTGAGCAGGCTGATCTGATTCGGCAGCTGGAGCATTACATTCGCGGGCACTGAACGGGTTGGCGCCACGGTGTTCAGTTAAGGTTGGGGGACATATCCGTTGCTGCGGTCACGGCGGCTTAGGGTTCCGCC
>NZ_LACH01000056.1:14899-61849 GCF_000968015.1 Pseudomonas fluorescens | reverse complement strand
GGAGCGAGGGCATGCCGAGCCACAGCGAGGCACCGAACGAAAGGGGCAAAAGCCCTTGGTTACTTGGCGCTTCTCCAAGTGACTCGCTGTAAAAGCGAAACCGTCAGCCGCCATTACCGCAGAAACGGATATGTACCCAACCCAATCGCAAAAGCCCCCCCCGGATCAGTTCGGCAACCAAGCCTCAGCCCAATAATTCAGGTTGTTACCCCGCAGCATATAGTCGCGCAGCACTTCCTCACGCAGCGCGTCACCCATGCGGTAACTCGCATCCGGGTCAGCCAGGTGCATACGGATTGCCTCAAGCCATTCTTCGGTACTGTTGCTCACCACCTTGGTACACGGCAAGTAACCCCGATAAGCCTCGGTGTCCGTGCAGATCACCGGGTAACCGCATGCGCCATATTCCAGCAGGCGCAAGTTGCTCTTGCAGTCGTTGAAGATGTGAAACTCCAACGGCGCCAAAGCCAGATCAAGGTTCAGGCTCGCCAGTTTGGCGGGGTAAGCCTGCAGGCCAACGGCGGGATGGAATTCATGTACGAAAGGCTTGAGTGCCGGTGGGCACATACCGAAGAACACCCATTCCACTTCATCCGCCAGCAGGCGAATGACATCGGCAATGATCGCCAGATCCCCATCATGACTGGTCCCCCCACCCCAACCTACTCTCGGCTTGCGGGACGTACGTCGCTGGCTGCTCAGGCCGGTCCACAGATGCGGAGCGAGCATGTTCGGCACCACGCGAATATCGTCATGCATGCCTTTGAGAGCATCGGCCAGCGGCCGAGTCGACACCACCACCCGGTCACACAACCCGATCGCACGCCGCACGATCTGCTCAACGCCAACGATGGCCTTGCGCACGTGAGCATTTTTCTTCGGCACATCGATGACATAGTCATCAAGCTCAAAGATCCGGAAGGCCCGCGAACTGTTCCTGACCCGCTCCACTTCATTCACCGCGCTTT
This sequence comes from Pseudomonas fluorescens, assembly GCF_000968015.1. GTDB lineage: Bacteria > Pseudomonadota > Gammaproteobacteria > Pseudomonadales > Pseudomonadaceae > Aquipseudomonas > Aquipseudomonas fluorescens_W. The sequence continues at coordinate 60,881 of NZ_LACH01000056.1, read as the reverse complement.
CACTGTAGCGCCCTTGCAGAATGATGACGTCGGGCGACTGACGCTCCAGCTCAATGTCCGAAGGTGTATGGAACGAAACATTACCGAGCACTTGCCCCGCAGCCTCCAGCTCGAGAAATGGCTGGGTGACACGGTAATGCCCTACTGCGGTTTCGTTGATCGGAATCGCCAGCACCCGTGGCAGCAGGTGACGGGCGAACGGATTCCAATCGTTCTTGAAACCAGGTTCAAGACTGAAATTGTTGGTGTTGAGGCTCAGGTTGACGTTGTACGCCGGATCTCTGGCGATGATCGGCAGCCAGCGCTGATAAAACAGCTTGTGCTCAGCCACCAGCGTTGACACCACCGGCCCGCTCTCCGTCTCGGCAGACACGTGGACCGATTCGGCATACGGCGTCCAGACCACCAGATACCCCTTCTGCCTGACACGTAGACAGAAGTCTGGGCCGCCAAGCCTTTGGGAAAAGGCCTGCTCGTCAAACCCCTGAAGCTCATCGAATACCTGCTTGCGGACCAGCAGGCACTCGGTGCTCACAGCGCTCAAATTCTGCACCGCCTGCTGGCGCTGCATATACCCTGAGGCAGTCACCACTTCCCCGCGCCAAGGCACGCCGACAGGGCCGCGCATCCCCAGCACCAGGGCCGAACCTTCAATACGCCCCTTAGGGCTGACCATTCGACCACCCACGACGCCCACTTCCGGACGCAAGCCGTGATTCAGCAGTTCGCCAAGCCAGTCGCGGTTGACGATCAGGCTGTCAGGACTGAGCAACAGCACATACTCGCCGCGAACCTGAGCAACAGCGAAGTTTTGCGCCGCGGTCGGGTTATCGGCGTAATCGCAGTGCAGCACACGCAGTTTTTCGCCACCCATTTGCGACATGGCGGCCAGCCAGTCCTGCGCCTCGGGCGAGGTGCTTGCGTTGTCCACGATCAACAATTCGTAGTGAGCATACGCCGTATGCTCCAGCACACTCTCAATGCAGCGCTGAAGCGGGCCGAGCCGGTCCCGCATCACCACAACAATGGACACCAGCGGCTGAACGCCATGGTGGTAGTCAATTCGATTGATCAGCGGCACGCTGCCTTCGCGGACCTCGTGTGCGGCGCCGATGCGATCAAGGTGCGCAGTCAGTACGCGAGCGTTTTGTTCGATAACCTGCGGCAGAGCGAGCCATTGCGACAGACCGAACGAGGACTCGACCAGCACTTGGGCGACATGCTCCACGACATGCGCGCCGTGGTTTTCGACGAGGCGCCAGACCAGGTCATGAGGACTGAGCTCGGTGAATTCCGGGTTGAAGCCGCCTGCGTCGACAAAGCGCTGGCGTTGAATGGCCAGTGTCCGCCCGATATAGGGATAACTGCGCAACAGGTCCAGATTGAAATCGGACTTGAAGATTGGCTCGACCGGTACGTCATTGCGCAAGCCGCCTTCATCGCTGTAGATACACAGCGCATCGGCACTCTCGACCATCCGCTCGGCCAAAAGCAACAAAGCCAGTTCATTCAGGCGATCACCGGCCCGCAGAAGATAGAACCAGTCTGCACTGTCCGTCTGCATCAGCAGGCCATTGAGTTGCTCAAGTCCGTCGCCTTGCAAGGTCACACGAATCACGTTGCCAGCAAGGGCGCTGGCACGATTCTCACCGGAGAGCACCAACACGGTTTCGGCGGCATAAACCTGCCTATCGATGCTGTCCAGAGTGACGTCGAGTGCCGCTTCATCCGCGTCAGCATCAATCACCACCGGCACAATTCGCGGCTGCCACGCCCACGATGCAAGGCGCGTAGGCAACAGGCGCTGCTCGGCCGGGTTCAGGGTGCGACAGGCCAGCCATTGCTGGTACACATCAGCGAAGCTGTCACAGTTTTCACCCACCCGCGAACGTATCAAGGTCGAGGAAAAGCCCAGAGAGCGACTGAGCGCCATTTCCTCCCAGTCATACGGTTCACCGAGGGCGGCACTGGCCAGATCGATATAGCGCACATGCCCCGGCGCTGGCGCCGGTTCGCCACTGCGCACCGCCAGCATTTGGGTCAGCCAACCGAGCTCGACCGCCACGGCCTGCTGGACCTCCAATTGATTGCTCATGCGCGCCGGGTGCAGGCGTTCGAAGCTGAGCACCTGTCCCATGACCGCCAGATTGCCACGACGCAACAGGCAGACAAACAAGGCGAAATCGAGACGGGCGACAAACCCTTCGCCGACCTGGGTCAATGCGGGCAGATACTCCAGCACCTGATGAGTACGCATCAGCGCGCCACTCAAATTGCTGAGGAAGTTCATGGCCGTGCTTTCCAGCACATCCAGCAAGTCTTCACCCTTGAACAGCGTATCTCCCGAGGAAAAACTGGAGTTCTCCAGACGCTCGGGAAGCAGAAGGTAATCGCCGTCGCAATACTGACGCTGTGCAATCACCAGATTCACGTCGTCATGGTCAATGAAACCCTGTACCTGTCGGGCAATACTCTCAGGTAGCAGCTGATCGTCATCACAGAGAAGCTTGAGGTACTCCCCGGTTGCCTGCTCGGCGCAGGCCATCAGATTCCCCTTGAACCCCAGGCGTTGTTCATTACGCACATAACGTAACGTCACGGTTTGCGGCACCGCGCAGGCCTGGACCAGCTCATGGATTTCGTCACTGTCGCTGTCGTCACACACGATCACTTCAAGCGACGCATAGGTCTGATTCAGAGCACTTTGCAGCGCTGCCTGAAAGTACAGCGGGTTGTAGGCAGGAATGGCGATGCTGACAAGAGGAGTTGGTTTCACGACAGGGGAACTCGCGAGCGGCGGGCGCTCACTCTGGAACGAGTGGAGCAGCCCTGAACCGCTGAAAAAAGACGGTTTGCACTCGGTGCCTTAACCTTCGCGCCAACAGCGCGAAGGCCTCGACTCAGACTTTGTTGAACAGCCCCAACTGAGCGATTTTGCTGAATGCCAGTTGCGAGGCCTGCAGCATGGTTTGCTGCAAGGTCAGGCGGGTCATCACCGTGGCCGGGTCCGAATCACGGATCGCCCCCTGGGTCTGCGTGTTTGCCTGCACCAGGCTCTGGTTGATCTCGGTCTGAGTCGTCAGCGACGCACCGCGACCACCCACGGAACTGATGCTGGAGGTCAACTGGTCAATGCCACTGGCCAGGTTGCCGATGCCCGAATTAATGGCTGCGTTGACTTTTTGAATGGCCAGCGGATCGTTGTTGGTCGGCGTCGACAGCGCGGTTTTCAGCTGGTTGACGGTGTCCAGAACGTTCTGCGTCTGGTGAGTGTTGACCATGACAGAGAACTGGTCACCGGCAAGCGTCGACGGCGCCGGCACGCCGCTCAGCGTGAAGGCGACACCCGATGCGGTGGCGACGTTGCCCGCCAGAACGCCGCTGGAGACCGGCTTGCTGTTCGCGGTCAGAGGCGCGGCATACAAGTCGAAAGCCGTGGGACTGGTGAACTTGAGAATCGCCCCGCCTTCCGGAAAGCTGGCGTGGTAGGCGGCACTGTTGGTGATGCTCGTATTGGTGACTACTTCGGTAGACGGGTTGCCTGGACTGCGCGACGCATTGAAGCTGTCCGGCTTGGCCGCCAGGGTGAAGCTGTAGGCATTGGGGGACCCGACCGCCGGAAACACGGTCGCCGGAACGTCGCCAGGCTTCATGTTGATGTTCAACTTCAGGTCAACGCCACGGAAACTGATCGTCTGGGTAGCCGCACCGTCGGTAGAGCTGAACACGCCGTTACCACTGACTTCGGACGTGACATCGGCACCCGACGAATCCCTGATTTCCAGCTGTGTAGGGCTGAGGAAATTCACGGTGTAAGGCTCGCCACTGCGGAATTTGGCGTTGTAGGTCACGTCGGAACCTACCTGACCATTGGAAAGCACCACGCGACCGCTATCGACCAGCGCCGTGGGCGAAGTCATTGTGGTCTGCGTGCGACTGGTGTTGATGGCTTGCTGGAACACAGCCCAACCGGTGCTATTGGTGGCCATCGACTGGGTATCGCCAATCGGCAGGTCCAGGGTGACCTGATCACCGTTATAGCTGTAGGTGCCGTCGGTATTGCGCGAGAACGGAACGGTATCGCCTTTGGAACCGGCGAAAATGTATTTGCCGTTTTCGTCCTTGGTGTTCATCAGGCTCAACAGTTGCTCTTCGATCTGGCCGAGCTCCGCAGCATTGGCCTGACGGTCGGAATCGGTATAACCGGCGTTGCCGGCACCCAGGGCCAGTTCCTTGGCGCGTTGCAGCACATTGCCGATACTGGTCATGACCGCTTCAGCCTGGCCAAGCGTAGCTTTGATCGTAGTCATGTTGTTGGAGAACTGATCGAGCATCGAAGCCTGCTGGCCTAATTGCAGCAGGCGCGAGGCGCCGACCGGATCATCGGCGGCGGTGTTGACGCGAACCAGGCTGCTCGCCTCTTCGCTGCTCTTGACCACGTTGGCAAAGTTCTTCGAATAGTTGGCAGCCGAGGACTCGTAAAACTGGGCGGTAGAAATGCGCATGGGCTACGACTCCTTAAATGCTGTTGATCAGTGTGCTGAAGATTTCCTGCGCAGCCTTGATGATCTGCGAAGAGGCGGTGTAGTACTGCTGATACTTGACCAGGTTGCCGGTTTCCTCATCGAGGTCGACACCCGAAAGCGAGTCGCGCGCACCTTTGGCGTTCGCCAGGATGGCGTCGGTCGCGGCGCTGTCGAGCTTGCCCTGGGCGGCCTTGGAGCCAACGCCTTCAACCAGTTTGCCGTAAGCGTCGTTAAGGGAAATACCTTTGCTGGCGGAGCCGGTGTCCACGGTCTGCGCAGTCTGCAAGCCGGCCAGCGTGGTGCCGTTACGGTTGTCCAGGCTGCCCGGCTGACTGAGCGAGACGTTGATTGCCGCGCCGTTGCTCGGTGCACCGGCGAAGGTCATGCTGAAGGTCGCGGTGTACTGAGTGGCAGGCGCAGGCGGGATCGGCGCACCCGTGGCATCCTTGAGCGGAATGCTCAGGTTCAGGGTGTTGCTTTCACCTGGCTTGATAGTGCCGCTGCTGATCAACCCGCCCTTGGCATCCAGGAACTGGTAGGTCTGGCTGGTGCCGTCGGCGGACACCGCACCAAATACCACCTTGGTCGGCGTGGAGTTTTTCAGGCCATTCTGCATCGCGGTGGTGGTCGCCGCGTCGTAGATATCGAACTTGCTGGTCAGGGTCGGTTGACCGCTGGCCGGGATCGTCAGGCTGCCGCCGCCACTGCCGCTCGCTGCAATGGCCGCGCCCAACGGTGCCGCGATGGCCAGACGTTTGGAGTCGGTCATCTCGGTCTTGATGTTGGCGGCCGCGTTACGGGTCGGGGTGATCTTGAAGGTATCGCCAGCGGCGGCAGTGCCACCGCCCAGCGTCATCGAGAAACCGTCGATCACCGGCGGTGGTGTGGTCAGCGTGCTGAAGCTGCCCATAGACGAATTGTCTGGCAGGCGCTGCACGGTGTAGTCGGTGGCGCTGGTGAACGTTACCTTGTAATCGTTGATGGTCAGCTTGCCGGTGTCTTTGATGCTGACATCGAAGTTGCCCGAGCCCACGCTGTTATTGCCAGAGGCGATGCTGCGCTGAGCCATCTGCGCGGCACTGTTGATGCTGTTGAACAGGTTCGAGCCGAAGTCACCGTTCTTGTCGATGCCGTGGGCCTGAATGCTGTTCATCTGATCGGCGACGACCAGAGCGACGCGACCCAGTTCGTTCATGGCCGGGTCGAGCACGGTGCTGCGATAGCGCAGCAAACCGCCGATTTCGCCACCGGTCATGATCGACGTGATATCGATGGTGCTCGATCCACGATTGAGTTGCAGCGACAACCGGTTCGGGTCGTCTTTGCCCGGCACGACTTCGAGTTTGTTGACGGTGTTGCCCATGACCAGCGGCTGGCCGCTGCCCAAGTAGATATCGACGTTGCCTTCGCGTTCGACGATTTGCGCACCGGTGAAGGTCGAGAGCTGGCGTACGGTCTCGTTACGGGCGTCGAGCAGCTCGTTCGGCATGCCGCCAGAGCTGGAAATCTCGGAAATCTTCTGGTTCAACTGCGCCACGGTGGCGGCCAGTTTGTTGACCTGATCGGCCATGTTCTTCAGGTTGCCATTGATGTTCGCGTTCTGCTCGTTCAACTGGCTGGACACTGAATTGAAACGGTTGCTCAAGGCCTGGGCATCGCTGAGCAGCAACTGGCGTGAAGCGTCATCACCCGGCTTGGCGTTGACGTTTTGCACCGAGGCGAAGAACTTGGTCAGTGAGCCATTGAGGCCGGTGCTGCTGTCCGACAGCAGTTTGTCCAGCGGCGTGACTTGACCCAGGTACGCGGCCGAATCGCTGTTGAGCGACGTGGTGGTCTGCAGTTGGGCGTCAAGGTAGCTGTTGTACACCCGACGTACATCAGCCAGCGTCGTACCAGTGCCGATGTAGACATTGCCGAACTGCTGCGAGGCTTTGCTGCCTTGCACGGTCTGCTGACGCGAGTAACCCGCGGTATCGACGTTGGCGATGTTATTGCCGGTAGTCAGCAATGAGGAATGGCCAGCAGCCAGCCCCGACATCCCGATATTGAGCAAACTCATGGTTCAGACCTTATAGCTTATGCCTATAGAGGCGTGGTGGTAGCGCCCGCCGCAGCGTAGTTCTGGTAACTCGTCATCTGCTTGGCTATCTGCGAAATCTTGCTTGCGTAGTCCGGGTCGGTTGCGTAACCGGCCTTTTGCAACTCGCGCACAAACTGTTCTGGGTTATCGGCCGACTTCACAACATCTTGATAGCGATTGTTGGTTTGCAGCAGCGTCACAAGGTCATGGAAGCTGTCCTTGTAAGAGTCATAGGAACGGAACTGAGCCGTCTCCTTGACCATCTCGCCATTCCTGAATTCGCTGGTGATCGCGCGCGCCGAATCGCCTTTCCAGCTGCTGCCGGCCTTGATGCCGAACAGGTTGTGACTGCTGCTGCCATCCTGGGCGCGCATGACCGATTTGCCCCAACCGGTTTCAAGGGCGGCCTGCGCCACCAGGTAACGCGGATCGACACCAATGCGTTCGGCGGCCTCTTTGGCCATCGGCAGCATGGTGTTGACGAATTCGTCGGCGGAACTGAACGCTTTCTTCGCCGGTGCCAGCGGTATTTGCGCCATGGCACGACCATAAACCTGCAGGCGCCCGCTGGATGTCGCATCCGTTTGCGAAGCCAGCCAATCGCCGTTGTACAGGGGCCCGGCACCGGTCTTGGTGCTCTGCGGCATTTGGAGGTTGTTCTGCGCCGTCGCGGTGGTCACGGCATTGGTCGATGCCGACGGCACCAGCCCTGCGAGCAAGCGGTCGGCCAGTTTCGGCGGCAGCGCCAGGCGTCGCTGATTGATCAGCGCCATGTCATTGCGATGAGCACCCTCACCCACGCTGGCTGGCGACTTCACTGAGCGCGAAGCCCACAACGGACGCTCGCCATTGAGGCGCGACAGCGGCCCGTTGGTGCCGACCGTACCGGCGGCAATCGGGGTTTCCACGGCGGCTTTCGCGGCAGCTTGCTTGGCGGCTGACGCGGCAGCAGCCTCGCCCGGCGCCAGCGGTTTGTTCTTCGACATCTGACGCATCAGCACGTCAGCCAGACCAATACCGCCACCCTCACGGGACATGGAAACGGCCAACTGCTGGTCGTACATTTCCTGGTATTGCTTGGCTGCCGGCGTGTTGAGCGGATTGTCCTGGCCCAGCGCGTCGGTGGCCGAGCGCATGGACTTGAGCATTTCACCGAGGAACAGCGACTCGAACTCCTGCGCAACCTTGCGCATGTTCGCGTCACTGTCCTTGTCGCCGACCTTGAGCTGGTTCAAGCGATTGAGGTCCGAATAGGAACCCGAATCGTTGCTGCCGACCCCCAATCCGCCCTTGCGCATATCCATGGTCGCCGTCCTCAGATCACGATCAGATCGGCTTGCAACGCGCCGGCCTGTTTCAGTGCTTCGAGGATCGCCATCAAGTCACCCGGCGCCGCGCCGACCTGGTTCACCGCACGCACGATTTCGTCGAGGGTGGTGCCCGGGCCGAACTTGAACATCGGCTTGGCTTCCTGCTGGGCGTTGACCCGCGAGCGCGGCACGACCGCCGTCTGCCCATTGGACAGAGGGCCGGGTTGGCTGACGATCGGATCTTCGGTGATGGTCACGGTCAAGCTGCCGTGGGTCACGGCGGCCGGGGAAACCTTGACGTTCTGGCCGATCACGATGGTGCCGGTGCGCGAGTTGATGATGACTTTCGCCACCGCCTGACCCGGGTCGACTTCAAGGTTCTCGATGATCGACAAGTAGTCGACGCGCTGACTCGGATCGAGTGGTGCACTGACGCGAATCGAACCGCCGTCGATAGCCTGGGCAACGCCAGGGCCGAGCATATTATTGATCTTGTCGACGATGCGCTTTGCCGTGGTGAAGTCCGAACGATTGAGGTTCAGCGTCAGGCTGTTGCCCTGATTGAAACCGCTCGGCACCGAACGCTCAACCGACGCACCGCCCGGGATACGACCAGCCGACGGAACGTTGACGGTGATCTTCGAACCGTCACGACCTTCGGCGTCGAAACCGCCGACCACCAGGTTGCCCTGAGCGACCGCATAGACGTTGCCGTCGATACCCTTGAGCGGCGTCAGCAGCAAGGTGCCGCCGCGCAGGCTCTTGGAGTTACCGATGGACGATACTGTGATGTCGACCTGCTGCCCCGGCTTGGCGAACGCCGGCAAATCAGCACTGATCGACACCGCAGCGACGTTCTTCAACTGCACGTTGCCCGAACCCGGCGGCACCTTGATGCCGAACTGCGAGAGCATGTTGTTGAAGGTCTGCAAGGTGAACGGGGTTTGCGTCGTCTGGTCGCCGGTACCGTTAAGCCCGACCACCAGGCCGTAGCCGATCAATTGGTTGGAGCGCACGCCGGAAATACTGGCGATATCCTTCAGCCGCTCGGCTTGCGCGTTGAACGCTGCGGAGAGCATCAGGGCGGCCACCATCAGGTGTTTGAGATTCAACGTAGCCACCTAGAAAGGGAACAGCGGGCTGAGGAAGAAACGGTCGAACCAGCCAGGCTGACTCGCATCGGCAAACGAACCGGTGCCCGAATAGGTGATGCGTGCATCGGCGATACGGGTCGACGAAACGGTGTTGTCAGTCGCGATGTCATCAGCGCGAACAAGCCCTGCAATCCGCACCAGTTCATCACCGGTATTGAGGGTCATCCACTTCTCGCCGCGTACGGCGATGATGCCGTTGGGCAACACGTCGGCGACGGTCACGGTGATCGAGCCGGTGAGGCTGTTGCCCTGCCCGGCCTTGCTGTCACCCTTGGTCGCGCGGTCGCCGCTGTAGCTGGCATCCAGACTCAGGTCGCCGCTGCCGAGCGGGTTATTCGTGTTGGGCGTACTGCCGAACAATGAGGACAGGCCAATGCTGGTCTTACTGTTCTTGCCGACCTGGGAATTGGCGTTTTTACTGGCTTGGGTCTTCTCGTTCAAAGTAATGGTGATGATGTCACCGACCCGGAACGCCTTGCGGTCGCTGTACAGGTTCTGTTCGAAACCAGCCTGGTAGATCGAGCCGTTATTGGCCGCCGCCGGCAGCGGCGTGCGCGGTAACACCGGGGCGTAGTAAGGGTCATTGGGCTTGGGCGTCGGACCGACGCAGCCCGAAAGCGCGGCGATCCCACTCAGTGCCAGAACAGATACGAAGCGATTCATGACCCTACCTCACGGTGTTACAGGCGACCTCATGGTCGCCTCATAGACTTGATTACAGATTCTGCGTTACGAACGAGAGCATCTGGTCGGCGGTGGAGATCACCTTGGAGTTCATCTCGTAAGCGCGCTGAGTGGTGATCATGTTGACCATCTCTTCAACGGTGCTGACGTTCGAGGTTTCCAGAGTGTTCTGCAGCGTGGTGCCGAAACCGGCCAGGCCCGGGGTGCCGACTTGCGGCGCGCCGCTGGCAGCGGTTTCCAGGAACAGGTTGTTGCCCACGGCTTGCAGACCGGCCGGGTTGATGAAGTCGGCGGTTTGCAGGTTGCCGATCACCTGGGATGCCGGGTTGCCGGCAACGGTGATGGACACGGTGCCATCGCGACCGACCGTGAAGGTCTGGGCATCGTTCGGAATGACAATGGCCGGTTCCAAAGCGAAGCCACTGGAGTTCACGATCTGACCGTTGGAGTCCAGGTGGAACGTACCGTCACGGGTGTAGGAAGTCGTGCCGTCCGGCTGCAGAATCTGGAAGAAACCGCGACCGTCGATGGCCATGTCCAACGGCTGCTCGGTGGTTTGCAGGCTACCGGCGGTAAAATTTTTCTGGGTGCCGACAATGCGCACACCGGTACCCAATTGCAGGCCCGACGGAAGTTCACTGTCCTGGGTCGACTGGGCGCCTGGCTGGCGTTTGATCTGGTAGAGCAAGTCCTGAAACTCGGCGCGGTCACGTTTGAAACCCGTGGTCGACACGTTGGCCAGGTTGTTGGAAATGGTCGTCAGGTTGGTGTCCTGGGCGGACAGACCTGTTTTGGCAACCCATAGAGCCGGAAGCATTCGATTCTCCTCGTGCGCCTGTTTTACGGCGCGACGTTCTGATAATTAGCTGATCTGCAAGACCCGAGCCATGGCCTGGTCATCGTCTTTGGCGGTGTTCATCATCTTGATGTGCAGCTCGAACTGCTTGGACAGGGCCAGCACCGAAGTCATCTCTTCCACGGCGTTGACGTTGCTCGACTCAAGGAAACCGGACACCAGTTTGACTTTGGCATCGGCTTGCGCCGGCTTGCCGTCCTTGGTGTGGATCGAACCGTCCAGGCCTTTGGTCATGTTCTTGAAATCAGGATTAACCAGCTTGATGCGGTCGACTTCCGCCATCACGCGAGGACCTTCGCCCATCGCACGAATGCTGATGGTGCCGTCTTCGCCCACTTCGATTTGCTGCTCGGGCGGCACGGCAATCGGCCCGCCATTGCCCATCACCGGCATACCGTTGCCGGCCCGCAGCACGCCCAGGGCGTCGACGTTCAGGCTGCCGGTGCGCACGTAGCTTTCGCCGCCGTCAGGGTTCTGCACGGCGATCCAGCCATTGCCTTGCACCGCGACATCGAGGTCGCGACCGGTTTCCACCAAGGCGCCAGGGGAGAAATCGGTGGCAGGACGTTCGGACAGGGCAAACGCACGCGCCGGAAAGCTGTCACCGAACACCGGCATCGAACGTGCCTGCTCCAGGTCTTTCTGGAAACCGTTGGTGGAGATGTTCGCCAGGTTGTTCGCATGAGCCTTCTGCGCCAGTGCATTCTGGCTGGCGCCGGTCATTGCCACATAAAGGTACTTGTCCACACTCTTTCCTCTGCATGCCGGACGTTTGCCGCCCACTGCTGTACTGCTGAGCCATAAGCAATTTGCAGACCAACTTTTTTCTGGCGGCGCGGGGCCCGGCAAACAAAGGACTTGAGGGAATCAGGAGGGATTGGAGGATTGTGTCGAAGACGAAAAACCGGCGGTGTTATGCCGCTTCGCGGCAAGTGCCGACCTCTTCGCTCAACACCGACCTCGTAGCAGCTGTCGAGCTTGCGAGGCTGCGTTCGGTTCGGGCCGCGTTCGGACGAAGCAGTCGTAAAACCATCCACCGCGGTGTATCAGTAAAACCTTATATGCAGGGTTTGCGACGGCTTCGCCGCCGAACGCAGCCTCGCGGGCTCGACAGCTGCTACAGGGACCTATGCGCTGCCGGGTTCTTTGCCGACTTCGTACTCACGCAACTTATTGGCAATGGTCGTATGCGAAACCCCCAACCGCTTACCCAGTTGCCGACTGCTCGGATGCTCGGAGTACAAGCGCTCCAGCACCGCTTTCTCGAAACGCCCGACAATCTCGTCCAGCCCGCCCTCGAGCGAGAAATCGCCAAGTGGCTGACGCACACCGTAGTCCGGCAGACGAATATGTTCGGCCTTGACGGTCCCGCCGTCGCACAAGGAAACCGCCTGGAACAACACGTTTTCCAATTGCCGAACATTGCCCGGCCAATGGTAGTGACTGAGCCGCTCCATCGCCGCCGGCGCCAGTTTCGGCAGCGGGCAACCGATCTGCCGACTGGCCTGATCGAGGAAGTGTTCCACCAGCGGCGTAAGTCCATCGAGGCATTCGCGCAGTGGCGGGATGTGCAGTGAAAGCACGTTCAAACGGTGATACAAATCCTGGCGAAACTCACCCCGTGCGCACAACTCAGACAGGTCGACCTGCGTCGCGCAGATCACCCGTACATCCAGATAAACCTCTTCATCGCTGCCCACACGACGGAAGCAACCGTCCTGCAGGAAGCGCAGCAATTTCACCTGTAAACGCGGGCTCATTTCCCCGACGCCATCGAGAAACAGCGTACCGCCTGCCGTCAGCTCCAGCAGCCCGAGCTTGCCTTCGGCCCGCGCCCCTTCGAAAGCGCCGGGGCCGTAGCCGAACAGCTCCGTCTCGGCCATGGACTCCGGCAGGCCGGCGCAGTTAAGCGCCATCAACGGCGACTGCCCCCGCGGACTCGCCAAGTGGCAGGCTCGCGCCAACAACTCTTTACCCGTACCGGTTTCACCTTCTATTAATAGCGGCGCATCCAGCGGCGCCATGCGTCGGGCTTCGCGCACGACTGCCGCCATCACCTTCGAGCTTTGGAAAATGCTGTCAAAGCCGCGCAACTCCTGCTTGCGCACGTTATAGATGCGCTCACCGACCCGGTCGGCGCGGTGCAGCGTGAGTACCGCGCCGGCCATGGCTTCGCTGTCGTCATGCTCCGATTGCAGCGGCGCGATGTCAGCAAGAAATACGTCACCCTTGACCTTCACCCGCAAGCCGTTGATCCGCGACTTGTTGGCGCGCACCAGTTCCGGCAAGTCGAAATCCTCGGCGTAACGCGACAGCGGAATCCCCGGCACCTCATCTACCCGCACGCCGAGCAACTGCGCCGCCGCGCGGTTGGCCGCGACGATCGAACCGCCCATGTCGATCGACAGCACCGGAAACTCCAGGGCGCCGAGCAACGCATTGAGTTCCATGTGCCGACGTTCGCTGGGCATCAACCCTACGCGCTTGACGCCAAAAACCCCGTTAATCGACTCGAACTTGGGACGCAACGCCTGAAACTGAATGTTGATCAGGTTTGGGCAATGCAGATAGATCGCATTGCCATGCTCTCCGCCAACCTCGCCGCGAGCGACGTTAATCCCGTACTCCACCAGCAGGTTGAGAATGTCGCGCAGGATGCCGATGCGGTTCTGGCAGTGGACTTTGATACGCATATAAAGACCCAAGGAAGCAGTGAATGGGTTGATACCAGCCGTACAACCTGTGGGAGCGAGCTTGCTCGCGATGAGGGTGGGTCAGGCGACATTAATGTGCATGACCTACCGCTATCGCGAGCAAGCTCGCTCCCACAGGGATATTCGCCGTGCCCTCGGATCTGTTTATTTGTCGAGGCACGCAGATAGTCGTCAAGATTATGTGACACCTGGACACCATTTCAAACCCTGAAATATCAATCCCTACGCCACAGCGGCTGATCCGTAACGAATACTTTACAAAAATCGACGATTTTTCCTACGTACAGCGCTACTCACGTGCTGCAACACTGCATTTCTTGAGGTATTTCTAAGTCATAGCAGGACATAACAAGAACGAAATCCCCTAGCAGGAGAGCAGCATGAAGCAGACGCAATACGTGGCTCGCGAGCCCGATGCGCAAGGTTTTATCGACTACCCCGCCGAAGAACACGCGGTGTGGAACACGCTGATTACTCGCCAACTGAAAGTGATCGAGGGTCGTGCGTGCCAGGAATACCTGGATGGTATCGAAAAACTCGGTCTGCCCCACGACCGCATTCCGCAACTCGGTGAGATCAACAAGGTCCTCGGTGAAACCACCGGGTGGCAGGTTGCCCGGGTACCCGCACTGATCCCCTTCCAGACCTTTTTCGAATTGCTCGCTAATAAGCAGTTCCCGGTAGCGACGTTTATTCGTACCCGCGAAGAACTGGATTACCTGCAAGAGCCGGACATTTTCCACGAGATTTTTGGCCACTGTCCGCTGCTGACCAACCCTTGGTTCGCCGAATTTACCCACACCTACGGCAAACTTGGCCTACAGGCTTCCAAGGAAGAACGCGTGTACCTGGCGCGTTTGTACTGGATGACCATCGAGTTTGGCCTGGTCGATACGCCAGAAGGCCAGCGCATCTACGGTGGAGGCATTCTCTCCTCGCCGAAAGAAACCGTTTACTGCCTGTCGAACGAACCTGAACATCAGGCCTTCGACCCGCTGGAATGCATGCGCACGCCGTATCGCATCGACATCCTGCAACCGCTGTACTTTGTCCTGCCGAACCTCAAGCGCCTGTTCGACTTGGCCCACGAAGACATCATGGGCATGGTCAAACAAGGCATGCAGCTGGGCTTGCACACACCAAAATTTCCGCCAAAGGCTGCGTGATCCGCAGCTTTTAGAATCAAGTGAGCCTGTCAGGAACCGACGCTTTGGTTTAGCGTGGTGAATTGACGGCCGAATTCCAATAATTCGATTTCAGGAACCCATCATGTCCACATTGAACCAAGCCCATTGCGAAGCCTGCCGCGCCGATGCCCCTCAGGTCAGCGACGAAGAACTGCCGGTACTGATCAAGCAGATTCCTGACTGGAACATTGAAGTGCGCGACAGCGTGATGCAGCTGGAAAAAGTTTTCCTGTTCAAGAACTTCGAACACGCACTGGCGTTCACCAACGCCGTCGGTGAAATCTCCGAGGCTGAAGGTCACCACCCGGGCCTGCTGACCGAGTGGGGCAAAGTCACCGTGACCTGGTGGAGCCACTCCATCAAGGGCCTGCATCGCAACGATTTCATCATGGCCGCGCGCACCGACGAAGTGGCCAAGGACGCCGAGGGCCGCAAATAATGCATTTCGACGCCATCGGACGAGTACCCGGCGACCCGATTCTCGGCCTGATGGAGGCCTATGCGCAGGACCCCAACCCGCGCAAATTCGACCTCGGCGTGGGCGTCTATAAAGATGCCCAGGGCCTGACACCGATCCCCCAGTCCGTGAAGCTCGCCGAGCAACGCCTGGTGGATCGCCAGACCACCAAGACCTACATCGGTGGCCATGGTGAACCGGCGTTCGGCAAGGCCATCGTTGAATTGGTGCTGGGTGCCGATTCCCCACTGATCGCCGAACAACGGACCGGCGCGACGCAAACGCCGGGCGGCACTGGCGCGCTACGCTTGAGTGCCGACTTCATCGCTCAGTGCCTTCCGGGCCGTGGTGTATGGCTGAGCAACCCGACCTGGCCGATCCACGAAACCATCTTCGCGGCGGCCGGAATCAAGGTCAGTCATTACCCGTATGTTGGCAGCGATAACCGTCTCGACATCGAAGCGATGCTCGCAGTACTCAACGAAGCGCCGAAGGGCGATGTGGTGCTGCTGCACGCCTGCTGCCATAACCCGACCGGTTTCGATCTGTCCCATGAAGATTGGCGCCGGGTGCTGGATGTGGTGCGCAGTCGCAATTTGGTGCCACTGATCGACTTCGCCTACCAAGGCTTCGGCGATGGCCTGGAACAAGATGCCTGGTCGACCCGGTTGTTCGCTGCCGCGTTGCCGGAAGTGCTGATCACCAGTTCCTGCTCGAAGAACTTCGGCCTGTACCGGGACCGCACCGGCGCGCTGATTGTCTGCGCGAAAACCGCTGACAAACTGGTAGATATCCGCAGCCAACTGGCCAACATCGCCCGCAACCTGTGGTCGACACCGCCGGATCACGGCGCGGCGGTGGTAGCGACCATCCTCGGTGATCCGGAGCTGAAAAGCCTCTGGGCCGACGAAGTGGAAGCCATGCGCTTGCGTATCGCCCAACTGCGTAGCGGTTTGGTTGAAGCGCTTGAACCTCATGGTTTACGCGAACGCTTTGCGCACATCGGCGTGCAGCGCGGGATGTTTTCCTACACCGGTTTGACGCCGGACCAGGTCAAACAACTGCGCGATCATCACAGCGTTTACATGGTGGGCACTGGCCGGGCCAACGTGGCCGGGATTGATGCGACGCGTCTGGACCTGCTGGCCGAAGCGATCGCCGAAGTCTGCAAATAACTCAAGCCATTGCAAATCCCCTGTGGGAGCGAGCTTGCTCGCGATAGCGGACTCGCAGTCGACATTTATATCGACTGTTCAGTCCTCATCGCGAGCAAGCTCGCTCTCACATTTGTTTTGTGTCGCTCTCTCTTCCAGACCTGTCTAGACAATCCCATCCGTCGCAACAATTAGATATAAAAGTCTTTTTGTCATTTCTCCTGCTGTATCCTGCCCAAGCTTTTTAAAAGCGCGGATCTACCAGATCTATCAACAGACTTTGCGAGGAGCGCGAAACATGCACGAGATCCCTAATCTCCCCTTCCCAAGCCTGCACGAAACTGAGCAGACACCCACGCAACAAGCCGGTGCCCAACAGCCCGAGCCGAAAGAAGCCACTGAACGCCGCAAGGCCGACAGCGAAGACTGATTCACCTGCAATGCCAGACCGTGTGGAAAGCGCTAACATGCGCTTTCCACACCGCCTGAATCCTTGAGCCCCACACCATGACCGACGACTTCTCCCCTCCTTTTGATGAAGAGCTGCAGGCCAGCGTCTTGATCGGTACCACCGAGAAGATGATCGAGATCTGGAGTCGCCTGTCCCCCGAGAAACGCGCCGCGTTGCTCGCCCGTTTCGGCAGCGAAGAAAACGCCCTGGCCGCCCTGGTCACCACGCACCTGGTCGCTCCCGCCAAACCCTGATTCATCCCTGCCCGGCAAATAGTTTTACTTTTTCCACGACCCGAAGCCGCTTGCGCCGCTATCATAAGCAGCCTATCTATCCTGCTTTCCCGTGGATCTTTACCCATGTCTGAAAACCAGCGCCCCCTGGCGGTCACGCTGCAAGTCGTTTCCATCGTCCTGTTCACCTTCATCGGCTACCTGAATATCGGCATTCCCCTGGCCGTATTGCCGGGCTACGTCCACAGCGATCTGGGCTTCGGTGCGGTCATCGCCGGCCTGGTGATCAGCGTGCAATACCTGGCCACCCTGCTCAGCCGTCCTTATGCCGGGAAAATCATCGACAACAAGGGCAGTAAACTCGCCGTGATGTACGGCCTCGCCGGCTGCGGTTTGAGCGGTGTGTTCATGTTGATCTCGGCCTGGACCCAGAGCCTGCCAACCTTGAGCTTGATCAGCCTGTTGATCGGCCGGCTGGTGCTCGGCAGCGCGGAAAGCCTGGTGGGCTCCGGTTCGATCGGCTGGGGCATCGGTCGGGTTGGCGCGGCGAACACTGCCAAGGTCATCTCCTGGAACGGCATCGCCAGTTATGGCGCACTGGCGGTCGGCGCACCGCTGGGCGTGCTGCTGGTCAGTCAATTAGGTTTGTGGAGCATGGGCGTGAGCATCGTGTTGCTGGCCGTCCTCGGTCTGGTGCTGGCCTGGCCGAAGACCGCCGCGCCGATTGTGATCGGTGAGCGTTTGCCGTTCATGCATGTGCTGGGGCGCGTGCTGCCACATGGTTGCGGTCTGGCGCTGGGCTCCATCGGTTTCGGCACTATCGCGACGTTCATCACGTTGTATTACGCCACACAGCATTGGGACAACGCGGTGCTGTGCTTGAGTTTGTTCGGCGCCAGTTTCATCGGTGCGCGACTGCTGTTCGGCAACCTGATCAACCGCCTCGGCGGCTTTCGCGTGGCGATTGCCTGCCTGTCGGTGGAAACGCTGGGGCTGTTGCTGCTGTGGCTGGCGCCGGACGCTCATTGGGCATTGGCCGGTGCGGCGCTGAGCGGGTTCGGTTTCTCGCTGGTGTTCCCCGCGCTGGGGGTGGAAGCGGTCAACCTGGTGCCGGCCTCAAGTCGTGGCGCGGCAGTCGGGGCTTATTCGCTGTTCATTGATTTGTCGCTGGGGATTACCGGGCCACTGGCCGGTGCGATTGCGGCAGGCTTTGGTTTTGCCTCGATCTTCCTGTTCGCTGCACTCGCCGCGCTGAGCGGTCTGGCACTGAGTGTTTACTTGTACCGGCAGGCGCCAAGGTATCGAGAGGAAAGAGACGCGCGCTAGAAATCCACCTTGCCGCGCCCGGCCTTGATGCTGCCGCGTTTGGTCTTGGACTCCAGCCGACGCTTCTTCGAACCGAGGGTCGGTTTGGTCGGACGACGTTTCTTTTCGACCTTGGTGGCGCTGAGAATCAACTCGGTCAGCCGCTCCAGCGCATCCGCGCGATTGGCTTCCTGCGTGCGGTATTGCTGGGCCTTGATAATCAACACCCCTTCGCTGGTGATGCGGCTGTCACGCAACGCCAGCAAGCGCTCCTTGTAGAACTCAGGCAAGGACGAGGCCGGAATGTCGAAACGCAGGTGCACCGCGCTGGAGACCTTGTTGACGTTCTGCCCACCGGCGCCCTGGGCACGAATGGCCGTCAACTCGATCTCGGCATCCGGCAGATGCACGTTGTTGGAAATCACCAGCATGGAAAAGCGTCCGTATTCAGAACGCGCAGGATACCGCGAATGGACTGAACGAATGCGGTCCCTGTAGGAGTGAGCCTGCTCGCGATGGGGTCGTGTCAGGCAACAAAGGTGTTGACTGACACACCGCTATCGCGAGCCGGCTCACTCCTACAGGGAATTTGTGTGAAGCCTGAAAACAACAAACCCGGCACATGGCCGGGTTTGTTGTTTCTGCATTTACGTTATTTCGCTACGGAACTCGCAGCCTGCAACGCATGCCGGTCACGACGTTTGTTCTTGATGCCGTAGCAAATCCACATGAACGCGACCCACACCGGAATCGCATACACCGAGATCTGAATACCCGGAATCAGCAGCATGACGCCCAGAATGAACACCACGAACGCAAGGCAGATGTAGTTCCCGTACGGGTACCACAGGGCCTTGAACAGCGGTGTCTGCTTGGTTTTGTTCATGTGCTGGCGGAATTTGAAGTGCGAGAAACTGATCATCGCCCAGTTGATCACCAGGGTGGCAACCACCAGCGACATCAACAGTTCCAGCGCGTTTTGCGGGATCAGGTAGTTCAGCAACACGGCAATCAACGTCACCGCCGCCGACGCAAGGATCGAACGCACTGGCACGCCGCGCTTGTCGATCTTCGACAAGGCTTTCGGCGCATCGCCCTGCTCGGCCATGCCCAGCAGCATGCGGCTGTTGCAGTAGGTGCCGCTGTTGTACACCGACAATGCCGCGGTCAACACCACGAAGTTGAGGATGTGCGCAGCGGTGTCACTGCCAAGCATCGAGAACACCTGTACGAACGGGCTGCCGCTGTAGGAATCACCCGACGCGTTCAGGGTCGCCAGCAGGCTGTCCCATGGCGTCAGCGACAGCAGGATAACCAACGCACCGATGTAGAAAATCAGGATCCGGTAGATCACCTGGTTGATGGCTTTCGGGATCACGGTTTTCGGCTTGTCGGCTTCAGCTGCGGTGAAACCGAGCATCTCCAGGCCGCCGAAGGAGAACATGATGATCGCCATGGCCATTACCAGGCCGCTGACACCGTTCGGGAAGAAGCCGCCGTGGACCCACAGGTTGGTCACCGACGCTTGCGGGCCGCCGTCGCCGCTGACCAGCAGGTAGCTGCCGAGCGCAATCATGCCGACGATGGCCACGACCTTGATGATCGCGAACCAGAACTCGGCCTCACCAAAGACTTTGACGTTCGCCAGGTTGATCAGGTTGATCAAGACGAAGAAGCCGGCTGCCGAGACCCAGGTCGGGATGTGTGGCGCCCAGTAGTGGATGTATTTGCCGACCGCGGTCAGCTCCGACATGCCCACCAGAATGTACAGAATCCAGCAGTTCCAACCCGACAGGAAGCCGGCGAAACCGCCCCAGTATTTATGGGCGAAGTGGCTGAAGGAACCGGCCACCGGCTCTTCGACGATCATTTCGCCGAGCTGGCGCATGATCATGAAAGCAATGAAGCCGCAGATGGCGTAGCCGAGGATCATCGACGGGCCGGCGGACTTCAGGACGCCGGCCGAGCCGAGGAACAGTCCGGTACCGATCGCGCCACCGAGGGCAATCAGTTGAATATGGCGATTTTTCAGGCCGCGTTTCAGCTCGCCTGAATGCGAGTTTTGTCCACTCATGAAAAGGGTCTCACGCAAGGTTTGATGATGTTCGTTAGACGTTGCTGCTCGGTTGCGATCTCAAGCAGCGCCGATCAAACCCCAGCGAAGGCAAAAGGAGTTCAGCGTTTTTACAACGGTCATGCGTCACCTGTTTGTTTTTATCTGTGACGAAATCGAACCCGACACGCTTGTGGCGCAGCGGAGTGAACAAGGCGGATAGCCTTGAGGTTTGCGCAGATGCGCAGGAGGTCACAGTTAAAACGCGGCGCATTGTACACCTGTAACCCCCTGCTGCCAGACACCACTGGATCAGCGTGTCATTTGCCGGGATTGCCTGTGTCCGCCTCGAGGGTCTCGGGCGGCTGCAAAATTTGAGTCAGACCTTTGCGGGTCGTCGACGGGAGCGAGGGAAAAATCGCCCCACGGGGAGAGATGGAGATGAGTCACAGCGTACATTGCGCCTCCTTCTTGTTATGCACCTGCACGACAGGCATGGGGCGCATCTCACCCTTCAACCGCGCCTGAAACAAGCGGGCCAGAGCCCTGCGCAAGGGTTAATCGGCTGTTAGGCGGAAGGTTTTCCTTACATCCCTTCCGCAAGCGTCAAACCAAGGGCTTTGAGGCTTGATTTCGTCAGCATTTCTTTACATGGCGTAACGTAAATTTGCCGAATCAGATCTGGCTGTAGGTTGACTGCAAATTGACGGTAGGACGTTTCCTTAGGAGAAGGTCGAGTTAGTTTTTTGTTTTTTATTAACAAATGGCTTAATAAAAAACAGAATAAAAAGTTCAAATAAATCTTATTTGATTATTTTTTTGCAATTTAAAAACCGGTGAACTAGGTTCTCAGCGACTTGCCGAGACGCATCAACCAGCAAGTTGGCGGGTTATTCAATGACTGAAAACGCGCCGCAGCACTTACCGAAAAAGTCATCTAGGAGATTCACAATGCAAGCACTTGAAAAAGACTTGGAAACTGAACTGCAACTGGACGATTGGTTTGAAGCACCGACCCATGAAGCCGCCGTTGAAATGATGCAAGCCGATGCGGTTGTTCCATTCGGCACGGCGATGTGGCCTCTGTAAGACATCCCGGCAGGCACGATCCGGCCGGTTGTGCCTGCCACTTTTTCTCGGTTTGTCAGGGAGGACTACATGGATAAGCAACGCGCCATTTCGCATTTCCTTTACTACCTCGAACATCACCCTGCCCTTGCCGGCATAAACCCGGCGAAGGTCTTGCTCGGCCACACGGCTGATTACCAGGCACTGACGAGCGCCATCGTCGAACAGGTCGGTGACAGCCCACGGTTCAGTTTCAGCGTGAGGCGACTGGACCTGGAACCCAAGGAATTGCTGGCCCAGGCGATTGCCGACAGCGATCTGTACATTTTCTTCTACGACTCTTCCACCCTGCCCAACCCACGCCCCGACGGCCCGGAATTTGTCCGCGCGCTGCAAGGCGTCATGGCCGAGAACTGGAAGAAGTCGTTACTGTTCAAAGATTACGGCGATTACTTCTACGACACGTTCAGTGTCACCCCGCAACGCATTGCCGGGTTGAACAGCCACTTGATCCAGCGCATGTCCCATGCCACCACGTTAAGTTTCAAAGATGATCACGGCTCGTGGTTCGAAACACCGTTGAGCAGTATCAAGAAGTGGACCGACATCAACGGTGTCGGCAACTTCGATCTGGCGCCCGGTGAAATTGCCACGCACAGCGAGGCCATTAACGGTCGGGTCAAGTTCATGGGGACTTTTCTCGGCACCATTCCATTTGCCCGCAAATACGGGGTGCTGGAGTCGCCGCTGGAGTTGTGGATCGAAAACTCGACCATCAGCAAAATCGCCACCGAGGTGCCGGGGCTGGAACATGACTTCAACAAGTACCTGGAGGCCAATCCATCCAATCGGCGCATTGAGGAATTGGGGATCGGCACCAATGAAGGCGTTAAAGCGTTGTATGCGCGCAATGCAGGGTTTGAGGAGCGCCATTGCGGGCTGCATTTGGGATTGGGGGGTGGCGCGAAGGGTAGCCATCATCTGGACCTGATCTTCTCCAGCGGGGTGTTGGCGCTGGATGATGAGCCGGTGTTTGATGGGCGGTTTGTGTTCTAGCCACAAAGCAGGCGGTGCCGCTACAGGCCTCATCGCGAGCAAGCTCGCTCCCACAGGTGACCGCGTTGTCTCATGGAAATGCGATCCACTGTGGGAGCGAGCTTGCTCGCGATGAGGCCCGAACGGTCACCACCTTACTTAAAGCAAGACCAAAAAAAACGCCAACCCGAGGGTTGGCGTTTTTCATGGGGCGCTTACCGATTACTCAGGCTTGCGACGACCGAAGCCTGGACGCTG
This sequence comes from Pseudomonas fluorescens, assembly GCF_000968015.1. Taxonomy (GTDB): domain Bacteria; phylum Pseudomonadota; class Gammaproteobacteria; order Pseudomonadales; family Pseudomonadaceae; genus Aquipseudomonas; species Aquipseudomonas fluorescens_W. The sequence continues at coordinate 38,356 of NZ_LACH01000056.1, read as the reverse complement.
GCCCGAACCGGCTGGCGCACCACGGCGTTTGCCCGATGGCGCGTCCTTGTCGACCAGGACGATGCCTGGACGCTTCTTCGCCGGTGCCTTGGCCGGGCGCTTGGTGTCGGAAGGACGGTCTGCCACTGGCGTACCGCGACTCGAATCACCACGAGCCTCACCACGAGGAGCACCGCGATCGCTACGACCACCGCTTGGCGCACCACGGCCTTCGCCGCGCTCGGTGCGACCATTGGCCGGACGTGGCGTGCGTGGACCGCGCTCGCCATCAGCGCGTGGCGCTGCTGGTTTGCGGGCTGGACGCTCGCCTTCGATTTGCGGTTCACGGGAGTCACGCGGCGTAGCAGCGGTCTGGTTACCGATGGCTGGACGCAACGAACGCACGCGCTCGGTCTTGCCCATCGGACGCGACGATTTACGCTGCATGCGGTCGAGCTTGTCCTTGCTCTTGGCGTTCATCTGCGGCATGGCCACAGGCGTCAGGCCAACTTCAGCACTCAGAATGTCGACTTCGTACTGGCTCATTTCGCGCCAGCGACCCATCGGCAGATCGGAGTTGAGGAACACCGGGCCGAAACGCACGCGCTTCAGACGGCTGACCACCAAGCCCTGGGATTCCCACAGACGACGGACTTCGCGGTTGCGACCTTCCATCACCACGCAGTGGTACCAGTGGTTGAAACCTTCGCCGCCTGGCGCCTGCTTGATGTCGGTGAACTTGGCCGGGCCGTCTTCGAGAACGACGCCTGCTTTCAGGCGCTCGATCATCTCGTCATCGACTTCACCACGCACACGTACCGCGTATTCACGGTCCATTTCGTAGGAAGGGTGCATCAGGCGGTTGGCCAGCTCACCGTCGGTGGTGAACATCAGCAGGCCGGTGGTGTTGATGTCCAGGCGACCGATGTTGATCCAGCGACCTTCTTTTGGTTTCGGCATCTTGTCGAAAACGGTCGGACGACCTTCCGGATCAAGGCGGGTGCAGATTTCACCGTCGGGTTTGTTGTACATGATCACGCGGCGTACCGACTCGGCGGCTTCTTCGCGCTTGATCACCTTGCCATCAATGGTGATGGCGTCGTGCATGTCGACGCGCTGCCCGAGGGTGGCGTCTTTGCCATTGACCTTGATGCGGCCGTGACTGATCCAGGCTTCTACGTCACGGCGCGAGCCGACGCCGATACGGGCGAGGACTTTCTGCAGCTTCTCGCCTGCTGGGCCGATTTCCTGGTCGTCTTTCTGGTCTTTGATACTCATCTGGGCACCTCCCGGTGTGGTCTGTTCAGGCTTTTGCCTGAGCGATGTAAATCTGGGTACTTTTTTGAAGAGCTTGGGCAAAGGGATTGCCGAAGGGTCGCGAATCATACGCTCATGGGAGCGTTCGCGCATCAGAGACTAGTTGATTAATGGGTCGTTACCTGGATTTCCGCCGACCGGTGGCGCCGAGTTTGATCAGCCGAAGCGAGGCTTCGGCAAGAACCGTGAGCTTGTCGACCTTGTCGAATTTCTTCCACGCCTTGATCTCGCGCTTGCTGCGGCCGCAGCCGAGGCAGATGTCGTCGGTGAATTTGCAGACACTGATGCAGGGGTCTTTTGTAGAACTCATCACCATCTCCAGGAAACAACACTAATCCACTGTGGGAGCGAGCCTGCTCGCGATGAGGGCGGCACATTCAACATCTAAGTGACTGACAGATCGCTATCGCGAGCAGGCTCGCTCCCACAGGGGGCCGGGGTCAATCGTCGAACTCGCGGCGTTCGGCCTCGATCGCTTCGGCCAGAGCCCGGGCTTCGGCTTCTTCGTCGGACAACTCGGGCTCGGGTTTCGGTTTTTCCAGAGCGGCGACGGCAGCGAGGAGTTTTTCGCGAGCTTCGGCGACGCCAAGCACGTCGTCTTCAAGCTCTTCTTCCTGCTCTTCTTCCTGCTCTTCTTCGACTGCGGCTTCTGGCTCGACCTGAAGTTCAACTTCGATCTCTCGCTCAGGCTGATCCAGCACCTCTTCGGAATCCGTCACCGCACTATCGCGCAGAATGTCGTCGAAATCGGTCTTGAGCCCTTCCTCCATGGTATCCAGCTCCAGCAACAACGTGTGGAAACTGGTTTCCTCCTTCGGCTCTTCCGGCTCGGCGCTGGCGTCGGCCAACTCCTGCAGTCCGGCAGGCACCGGCGCGTCGTCGAAATCGAGCACCGGATCAGGCTCCAGTTCGCGCAATTCGGCCAGCGGTGGCAAATCGTCGAGGTTTTTCAGGTTGAAGTGATCGAGAAAGGCCTTGGTGGTCGCAAACATCGCCGGTTTACCCGGCACGTCGCGGTAGCCGACGATGCGGATCCACTCGCGCTCCAGCAAGGTTTTGACGATGTGACTGTTGACCGCCACGCCCCGCACGTCTTCGATCTCGCCCCGGGTGATCGGCTGGCGATAGGCGATCAGCGCAATGGTTTCGAGCATGGCGCGGGAATAGCGCTGCGGCCGCTCTTCCCACAAACGTCCTACCCACGGCGAGAACTTTTCGCGGATCTGCAGACGATACCCGGAGGCCACTTCCTTCAGCTCGAAGGCCCGGCCGTCGCAGGATTTGGCGAGAATCGTCAGGGCTTTCTTGAAGACTGGCGGCTCCGGTCGCTCGCCCTCTTCGAAGAGTTCGAACAGGCGTTCAAGCGATTGCGGTTTTCCCGAGGCCAACAGAAAGGCTTCAAGCAGTGGCGCCAGCTCGCGGGGTTCAGTCAGGTTCATGATTCAACTCGTTATTCGGCTCGGGCCCGCACGTGGATCGCTGCGAACGGCTCATTCTGCACCAGCTCGACCAAGGATTCCTTGACCAGTTCGAGAATCGCCATAAAGGTTACCACCACCCCCAGACGTCCTTCTTCAGCGGTGAACAGCTCGGCAAAGGGCACGAAACCGCCGCCCTTGAGGCGCTCCAGCACATCGCTCATGCGCTCGCGCGTGGACAGTGCCTCGCGGCTGACCTGGTGACTTTCGAACATGTCGCCACGGCGCAACACTTCTGCCATGGACAACAACAGCTCTGAAAGACGCACGTCTGGCAACAGCTTGCGCGCCCGGGCTTCCGGGGCGTCGAGCCTGGGGACTACCACGTCACGACCCACACGGCTCAGACCATCGATGCCTTCGGCCGCGGCCTTGAAGCGTTCGTACTCTTGCAAGCGGCGGATCAGTTCGGCGCGAGGATCGTCTTCTTCGGCCTCGATCGTTTCGGCACGCGGCAGCAACATCCGCGATTTGATCTCGGCCAGCATCGCGGCCATGACCAGGTACTCGGCGGCCAACTCCAGGCGCACTGACTGCATCAACTCGACATAGCCCATGTACTGACGGGTGATTTCCGCCACCGGGATGTCGAGAATGTTGATGTTCTGTTTGCGGATCAGGTACAGCAGCAGGTCGAGGGGGCCTTCGAAGGCTTCGAGAAAGACCTCAAGCGCATCCGGCGGGATGTACAGGTCCAGCGGCATTTCCATGACCGCCTGGCCATAGACCATCGCGAAGGGCAGCTCCTGCTGGGCTCCGGCCTGACTGTCGACAACGGGTTCTACTGCAGACATCTACGCCTCGGCCATGAACGGCGTCGGGTCGCCGCAACCCACGCGGATCACTTCCGGCTCGCCATCGGCGAGGTTGATCACGGTGGACGCCTTGATCCCGCCAAAACCGCCATCGATGATCAGGTCGACCTGATGCTCGAGCAACTGACGCATTTCGTAAGGATCGGTCATCGGATCGGTGTCACCGGGCATGATCAGGGTCACGCTCATCAGCGGTTCGCCGAGTTCTTCCAGCAGCGCCAGGGCAATCGGATGGCTTGGCACGCGCAGGCCGATGGTGCGTTTTTTCGGGTGCAACAACAGCCGCGGGACTTCGCGGGTGGCGTTGAGAATGAAGGTGTAAGGCCCCGGCAGGTGAGCTTTAAGCAGGCGGAAGGTACCGGTATCGATCTTGGCGAACAGCCCCAGTTGCGACAGGTCGCTGCAAATCAGCGCGAAGTTGTGTTTTTCGTCCAGCTGTCTCAACCGGCGCACGCGTTCCACGGCATTCTTGTCGCCGATCTGGCAACCAATGGCATAGGACGAGTCTGTGGGATAAATCACCACCCCGCCGCTGCGGATGATCTCGACAGCCTGTTTGATCAGGCGCGCTTGCGGGTTTTCCGGATGAATCTGGAAAAATTGACTCACATTCTCTACCTGTTCAGACGGCGGCAATATTTGGGTCATGTTTGAATCGACACCACAGTGGTGGCAGATCCTCCGGGAGCGGGCGGTACTCACCGATCTCGGACCAGCCTCCAGGGCCATGAAAATCACTGCCGGCGCTGACCAGCAGACCGAACTCACGGGCGAGAATCGCCAGGCTGCCCACTTGCTCGGCGGGCTGATGGCCATTGACCACTTCGATAGCGTGGCCCCCAGCTTGAATATAGTCGGCAATCAGCCGGCGGCGTTTGCTGCGAGTGAAATCGTAGTGCCACGGATGCGCCAGGCTGACCCAGGCCTTGGCGGCGCGCAGGGTTTCGACCGTGTCTTCCAGGGTCGGCCAATGTTGCTTGACGTCCCCCAACTTGCCGGCGCCCAGCCATTTGCGGAACGCTTCAGCGCGGTCCTTGACGTAACCTTCACGCACCATCCAGTCGGCGAAATGCGGGCGGGCCGGCGCATTGCCGCTGTCGCCCAGTTCCTGCTGGATGGCCCGGGCTCCTTCGAGCGCGCCCGGCATGCCTTTAAGGGCCAACTTGCGGCTAATTTCTTCGGACCGTAACCAGCGGCCATCGTGCAATTTTGCGATGGCATCGACCAACGGTGCGGCGTTGACGTCGAAACCATAGCCCAGCACGTGAATGGTCGCGCCGCCCCAGGTGCAGGACAATTCGACGCCATTGACCAGTTGCATCCCCAGCGCGGTCGCCGCACTGCGAGCCTCATCAAGGCCCTCGAGGGTGTCATGATCGGTCAAGGCCAGGACTCGCACGCCTTTCTCGAACGCACGCGCAACCAGTACTGCAGGCGCGAGAGCGCCATCGGAGGCCGTGCTATGGCAGTGCAAATCAACATTCACAGGACTTTTTTACCTCAAATCAGCTGGCGCTATCGCGCGCCCATATGTTTGTTATTATGCCGCCACATCCTGCTTCTGGCTGCCACTGTGAAACAATTCATCGATTTCATCCCGCTTCTGCTGTTCTTCATCGTCTTCAAACTCGATCCCCGGGTCGTCGACATTGCCGGCCACGAGGTAACTGTAGGCGGTATTTACAGCGCCACCGCCATGCTGATCATCAGCTCCCTGGTGGTTTACGGCACGCTGTTCATCAAGCAGCGCAAGCTCGAGAAGAGCCAGTGGCTGACCCTCATCGCCTGCCTGGTCTTCGGCAGCCTGACCCTGGCGTTCCACAGCGAAACCTTCCTGAAATGGAAAGCCCCGGTGGTGAACTGGCTGTTCGCCCTGGCGTTCATTGGCAGCCACTTCGTCGGTGAACAACTGCTGATCAAACGCATCATGGGCCACGCGCTGACCCTGCCGGAGCCGGTCTGGACCCGTCTGAACATCGCCTGGATCGGTTTTTTCCTGTTTTGCGGTGCCGCCAACCTGTTCGTCGCGTTCACGTTCCAGAGCTACTGGGTCGACTTCAAAGTCTTCGGCAGCCTGGGCATGACGTTGCTGTTCCTGGTCGGCCAGGGCATTTACTTGTCCCGCCACCTGCACGACACCGATACCACAACGCCAAAAACCGAGGACTGACATGCTTTACGCAATCATTGCCACAGACGTCGCCAACTCCCTGGAAGCCCGCTTGGCCGCACGGCCTGCACACCTTGAGCGCCTGCAAGTGCTCAAAGGTGAAGGTCGCATCGTTTTGGCCGGCCCACACCCGGCGGTCGACAGCAATGATCCGGGCGCTGCGGGTTTCACCGGCAGCCTGATCGTCGCCGAATTCGATTCCCTGAGCGCCGCCCAGGCCTGGGCCGACGCCGACCCGTATATCGCCGCAGGCGTCTACGCCAACGTTTCGGTCAAGCCGTTCAAGCAAGTCCTGCCGTAATATCCCTCCAGCGCGATGAACCTTATCGGTTCATCGCGCTCTCAACGCTCATTATTCTCGTTTACCGGCCGACAACCTGCCCAATACTCGTATTGGAATCAGGAGTGGCGATGCGCAAAGGTCCGTTGTGTCTGATGTTGGTGACGTTGTCGATTGTGGCCCCTGTTCACGGTGAAGAAAGCGCCGAGGGCGGTAATTCCACACCGCTGTCCCTGAGCGCCGGCAGCCAGATCACCGAGTTGCAACAGCGCTTGAAGGCAAGCGAACAGCAACGAGAAATACTGAGCAAACAACTGCAAAATACCGATGCCGAACGCGAAAGCGCTCAGCTGAGCCGGTTGCGCCAAGAGAATCAGCGCCTCAAGCTGCAACTCAAGGAAACCCAGGCCAGCAGCCCGCTGCCGCGTCTGTTGACCGATCAGCAACAGTGGTTCGTCATCGGCGCCGCAGTAGCGCTATTGGCGCTGCTCTGCGGTATCTTCGCCAGTGGTGCCACCAGAAAACGTAGGCAATGGCTAAATTGAGTGAGTCATGAGCGAGCTGTTATTAATTGATGATGACCAGGAGCTATGTGAGCTCCTGAGCAGTTGGTTGAGCCAGGAAGGCTTCCAGGTCCGCGCCTGCCACGATGGTCAGAGCGCCCGTCGCGCACTGGCCGAAACGTCGCCGGCAGCCGTGGTACTGGACGTGATGCTGCCGGACGGCAGCGGCCTGGAGCTGCTCAAGCAATTGCGCAGCGATCATCCGGACTTGCCGGTGCTGATGCTCTCGGCCCGCGGCGAGCCGCTGGACCGCATCCTCGGCCTGGAACTCGGCGCCGACGATTACCTGGCCAAACCGTGCGACCCACGGGAACTGACAGCTCGCCTGCGCGCCGTGTTGCGCCGCAGTCATCCGGCCGCAGTCTCCAGTCAGCTGGAACTGGGCGACCTGTGTTTCAGTCCGGTACGTGGCGTGGTCAGCATCGATGAACAGGAATTCACCCTCACCGTCTCCGAAAGCCGTTTGCTCGAAGCCCTGCTCAAGCACCCCGGCGAGCCGCTGGACAAACAGGAACTGGCGCAAATCGCCCTCGGCCGCAAGCTGACGCTGTACGACCGCAGCCTGGACATGCACGTCAGCAATCTGCGCAAAAAGATCGGCCCGCACCCCGACGGCCGCCCACGCATCGTGGCCCTGCGTAGCCGCGGCTATTACTACAGCCTCTGAACCCCAACGCGATCTCCTGTAGGAGCTGTCGAGTGAAACGAGGCTGCGATCTTTTGACTTTGATTTTTAAGATCAAGATCAAGATCAAAAGATCGCAGCCTCGTTTCACTCGACAGCTCCTACAGGGGTTGGGGGCATCTGCGATAACGGATTTGTCAGGAAGGTCCAGATTCGTCTTTACCCAAGCTTTACGCTCCGCTGACCGCCGCTGACCTTGATCTCCGTAATCTGTACTCATCCGGAACGTACCGGGAACGAGACAAGGAGATTCACCATGCGCAAGACTCTTATCGCTCTGATGTTCGCTGCCGCCCTGCCAACCGTTGCCATGGCCATGCCTGAAGGTGCCGGCCCGATGGGTGGCCCGATGGACGGCTCACGCCATGGCGGTCAGATGCACGGCATGCACGGCAAAGGCCCGTACAGCCAGCTGGACCTGAGCCGCGAACAGCGCGAGCAGATCCGCAAAATCATGGGCGAGCAGATGCATGAGCGTAAGCAAGTGGTCGACAAGTACCTGGAAAAACTCTCGCCAGCCGACCAGAAAGCCATGAAAGATGAAATGGCGGCCAACCACAAGAAAGCAGAAGCCGACGTGCGCGCCCTGCTGAAACCGGATCAACAGAAGAAATTCGACGAGATCCAGAAAAAGCAGGCTGAGCGTCGCGCCGAATGGGCCGAGTTCAAGGCCTGGAAAGCGCAACAACCGCAAAAGGCGCAATAATGCGTTAACCCCCGGACCCGACGGCTAACACCGTTGGGTCTGTTGCCACTCAGTCTAATGTGGGAGCGAGCTTGTGTGGCGAGGGGATTTATCCCCGTTCGGCTGCGAAGCAGTCGCAAACCATTGCTTGCGGTGCATCTGATACACCGCAATGTTTGATTCGGGGCCGCGTTGCAGCCCAACGGGGATAAATCCCCTCGCCACACAAGCTCGCTCCCACACTGGTTTGTGTTTTTGTTTGAGGATTTTCTGTGCGCTCATTGTTCTGGCGTATTCTGGCCAGCTTCTGGCTGGCCATCGCTCTGGTTGCAGGGCTCTCCATTCTGCTGGGGCACATGCTCAACCAGGACGCGTGGATTCTCAGTCGTCATCCCGGCCTCAATACCTTGGCCGAACAGTGGACGCAAACCTACGAGTCACAGGGTGAAGACGCGGCCCAGGACATTCTGGAACAGCGCAAACGCCAGTATCACATCGACGTTCAAGTGCTCAACGAGAGCGGTGACCCGGTGGTCCGCGGTACTTTCCCGCGCCGTGCGGCGGCCTTCGAAGCGCGGCAGAACAACGACGATCGACGCCTGCCGTGGCGTCGCCTGACCGCGGAATACACCAGCGAAAAAACCGGCGACACCTACCTGCTGATCTATCGAATTCCGCACCCGGAACTGGACTCATGGCACCGCGAAAGCCTTCTCTGGCCATTGAGTGCGCTGGGTATCGCGCTGGTGGTGCTGACCTTGTTCAGCCTGTTCGTGACGATGTCCATTACTCGCCCACTCAGCCGCTTGCGCGGTGCCGTGCATGATCTGGGGCAAACCACCTACCAACAAAACAGCCTGGTAAAACTGGCCAACCGGCGCGATGAGTTCGGCGTGCTGGCCAACGACTTCAACCGCATGGGCGCGCGTCTGCAAAGTTTGATCGGCAGTCAGCGGCAGTTGCTGCGGGATGTGTCCCATGAATTGCGCTCACCGCTTGCCCGGCTGCGTATCGCGCTGGCTCTGGCCGAGCGGGCCACTCCCGAAGAACGGGAAAAACTCGCGCCACGCTTGACCCGTGAGTGCGACCGGCTGGAAGCGTTGATCAGTGAAATCCTGGTTCTGGCGCGGGTCGATGCCGACAACGCCAGCGCTGAAGAGGTTGATCTCAATACGCTGCTCAACACGCTGCAAAAGGATGCTCAATTGGGTTCGCCGGAGCAAAACGTGCACCTTGAGGCCGAGCCGCAGCTGAACCTTAAAGGCTGGCCGACCATGATCGAGCGCGCCGTCGACAACCTGCTGCGCAATGCTCAGCGGTTCAACCCGGTAGGGCAAGCGATTGAAATGCAGGCGGTGCGTCAAGGTGAGCGGATTGTGGTCAGTGTGCGTGACCATGGGCCGGGCGTAGAGGCTGCGCATTTGAGTCAGTTGGGCGAGCCGTTCTATCGGGCGCCGGGGCAGACGGCGGCTGGACATGGTTTGGGATTGGCGATTGCGCGCCGTGCGGCGGAGCGGCATGGCGGGAGTCTGGTGCTGGCCAATCATCCCGATGGCGGGTTTATTGCCAGCCTCGAATTACCGTTGGTGCCGGGGGCAGTTGTTCAGCCGTAAGTGCAGTGGTGATGCAAAAATGATCGCAGCCTCGTTTCACTCGTCAGCTCCTACAAGGGTTATGCGTACACCTGTAGGAGCTGTCGAGTGAAACGAGGCTGCGATCTCTTGATCTTCAGACCTCGCGAGGCCAGGCGCTGACGAATTCAGCCAGGTCAACCTTCTCCGCCACGCGCGGTTCCTTCTGCGGTGTGCCAAGGTAAAGAAACGCAATCACCTCTTCCCCTTCAGCCAGGCCCAACCCCTTGGCCACATGCGCGGAATACGCCAGTTCACCCGTGCGCCACACCGCGCCAATCCCTTGCGCATACGCCGCCAGCAAAATCCCGTGAGCCGCACAACCCGCCGCCAGCAGTTGTTCGGACTTCGGATATTTAACGTGATCCTGCAATCGCGCGATCACCACAACCACCAGCGGCGCGCGCAGTGGACCGTTACGCGCCTTGTCCAGTGCGGCCTCGGACACTTCACTGTCCTGCAGCTTCGCCGCTTCGGCCAGCAACTCGCCCATTTGCTCGCGCGCCGCGCCTTCGACTGTCAGGAAGCGCCAAGGCTGCAAGTGACCATGGTCTGGCGCTCGCATCGCAGCGCCAAACAACACTTCGCGTTGTTCTGCGGTCGGTGCGGGTTCTATCAATCGTGGAACGGAAACACGGTTGAGCAAAGCGTCGAGAGCCTGCATCGGCCACCTCCTGAAAAAAATGTGAGGCTATTCTAGGGCCTGCCATCAATTATTGCCTGCGCCGCGTTGTTGCCTGGAAGGGTCGGTTTACATAGCAGGCCCCACAGGTAGAATGGCGCCCTTCCCTATTTCAGCCCGAGCGGACTTCATGGCGTTGCCGACCTTACGGACTATTGGTTTCATCATCGGCATCTTCCTGATCACACTGGCCATCTCCATGGTCGTGCCCATGGCCACGCTGGTGATTTTCGACCGCACCAGCGACCTGCCATCGTTCCTCTGGGCGAGCATGATTACCTTTGTCGCCGGCCTCGCGCTGGTTATCCCCGGTCGCCCGGAACATGTACACCTGCGTCCACGAGACATGTACCTGCTGACCGTCAGCAGCTGGCTGGTGGTGTGCATCTTCGCCGCCCTGCCGTTCCTGCTGACCCAGCACATCAGCTACACGGACTCGTTCTTCGAAAGCATGTCCGGCATCACCGCCACCGGTGCGACGGTGCTCACGGGCCTGGACAACATGTCTCCCGGCATCCTGATATGGCGATCATTGCTGCACTGGATCGGCGGCATCGGCTTTATCGGCATGGCGGTAGCAATTCTGCCCTTGTTGCGCATCGGTGGCATGCGGCTGTTTCAGACCGAGTCGTCGGACCGTTCCGAAAAAGTCATGCCCCGTTCACACATGGTGGCGCGTTTGATCGTTGCGGCCTACGTCGGCATCACCATTTTCGGCAGCTTGGCGTTCTGGTGGGCCGGGATGAGCCTGTTCGATGCGATCAACCACGCGATGTCTGCGATTTCCACCGGCGGTTTTTCAACGTCCGACCAGTCTCTGGCCAAGTGGCCGGAGCCTGCAGTGCATTGGGTCGCGATCGTCATCATGATTCTTGGTGCCCTGCCGTTCACCCTGTATGTAGCGACCTTGCGCGGTAACCGCAAAGCACTGATCAAGGATGAACAGGTTCAGGGGCTGCTCGGCATGTTGCTGGTGACCTGGCTGGTGCTTGGCACCTGGTATTGGTGGACCACCCAGTTGCATTGGCTGGAAGCCCTGCGGCATGTGGCACTGAACGTGACCTCGGTGGTCACGACTACAGGCTTTGCGCTGGGGGACTACAGCCTCTGGGGCAATTTCTCGCTGATGCTGTTCTTCTATCTGGGCTTTATCGGCGGCTGCTCAGGCTCAACCGCTGGCGGGATCAAGATTTTCCGCTTCCAGGTCGCGTACATCCTGCTCAAGGCCAACCTTAACCAGTTGATTCACCCGCGCGCAGTGATCAAGCAGAAGTACAACGGTCACCGCCTCGACGAAGAGATCGTGCGTTCGATTCTGACCTTTTCGTTCTTCTTCGCCATCACCATCTGCGTCATCGCGCTGCTGTTGTCGCTGCTCGGTGTGGACTGGATGACCGCCCTCACCGGCGCGGCCAGTACGGTGTCGGGCGTCGGTCCGGGACTGGGCGAGACCATTGGCCCGGCGGGCAACTTCGCCACCCTGCCGGACGCCGCCAAGTGGATTCTCTCGTTCGGCATGCTGCTGGGCCGACTGGAGATCATTACGGTGTTTGTTCTGTGTATTCCGGCGTTCTGGCGTCACTGACAGGAACAGGTGTGCCCATCAGGCGCGCCCGGTACTCGCCGGGGGTGGCGTCGAACCAGCGGCGGAAAGCGCGGAAGAAATTGCTCGGATCGGCGAACCCCAGCAGGTAGGCAATTTCCAGCAGGGTCATGGTCGGCTGCGCCAGGTATTGCTCAGCCAGTTCACGTCGCGTGTCGTCCAGCAACGCCTGAAAACTCGTGCCCTCTTCCTGCAAGCGTCGCTGCAAGGTGCGTTGCGACAGGTGCAACGTCTGCGCCACGGTATCGCGCTTGGGTTCGCCCTGGGGCAGCAAACGGCACAGCACCTGCCGCGCCTTGTGGGTCACGCGACTCTCGGAAAACCGCGCCAGGTATTCACCGGCAAACCGGTCATGCAACAGCGCCATCGCCTCATTGGCGGTAGGCAGCGGTGCCTCCATGTCAGCGCGCTCGAAGATCAAGGCGTCATAAGGTGCGTTGAACATCAAAGGCGCATGGAAGGCTTGTTTATAGGGTTCGAGATCGACGGGCTGATCACCCTGCACCAGCACCTTGCGCGGTTGCAGGGTGCGTCCGGTCAACCAGCCGCACAGCGCCAGGGCACAAGCCAGTGACGCTTCGGCGCTCTGTCGGGTCGGTGGCAGATGGTCGCCGTGGACCGTCAGAATCAGCGCATAACCCTCATCCAACAATCGGAAACTCAGGTCGGCACTTTCCGCAATGATCCGTTGATAGCGCACCAGCCGTTGAAAGCCTTCAGCCAGGGTCTGGCTGGACATCAACGCGTAGCCCGCCACATGGAAGGAGGCCGGTCGCACCACCTTGCCCATGTTCAGGCCAATCGCCGGGTTGCCGGACAGCTCAACCGCGCGCTGCCACAGGCGTGTCATGGAATCTTGCGGGAAGCGCGCGTCCGGATCATCCAGTGCCGCGTAGTCGAGCCCCAGCTGCTTGAACAGAACCCGGCAATCCAGGCCGTCCATCTCCAGTGCTTTGACAATCCCCATCGCCCAGCTTGCAGAAGTTGTTCGTTCGCTCATGTCGTCCACTTACATGATGAGCCGCATGCTACGGCCAATTTCCGAAGGATACTAAACTGGCGCCTATTGTCACTGGCTGATACCAATGATCACTCTAGACTCAAATAAGCTACCCGCAGAGCATCTTGCAGTCAGAACAATAACCACAGAGATCGCAGTCGTGGAAAACATCAGACGTTTCAACAGCTTCGCTGAGTTCTACCCGTATTACCTCAGCGAACACAGCAACAGCACCTGCCGACGATTGCACTTTATCGGCACGACGCTGGTTATTTTTATTTTGGCCCTGACCATCGGCAAAGGCGCCTGGCTGCTGCTGTGGGCTCTTCCGCTGGCGGGTTACAGCTTCGCCTGGGCCGGGCATTTCTTTTTCGAGAAGAACCGTCCCGCGACCTTTCAACATCCGTTTTACAGCCTGCTCGGCGATTTCGTCATGTACCGAGACATGATTCTGGGTCGCGTGCCGTTCTAGGCCCGATGGGCCACAAAAGCGTCCTGCGCAGCCAGTGCGGTATTGGATCCAGGTTCTACACTCAAAAAATCCCTTTCGATAAGAACAAGAGGATAGCCGATGAATGCCAGCGCCCGTTTCACCCACATGCAGGACGGCACGCAGGAAGACTGGGCGATCATCGCCGCAGATTTCAGTGCCTATGCGAGGCAATTGCCGACACGGATTGTGGCGCACCTGAAATTACTGGAGGGTGATTTTGGCGGCTTCCCGGTGGATCGTCTGACCCATTCCCTGCAAACCGCCAGCCGTGCCTGGCGTGATGGCCGCGATGAAGAATATGTGATCTGCGCGCTGCTTCACGACATCGGCGACACCTTGGGTTCCTACAACCACCCAGACATCGCGGCGGCAATCCTCAAGCCGTTCGTCAGCGCCGAAAACCTGTGGATGGTCGAGAAGCACGGGATTTTCCAGGGGTACTACTTCTTCCATCATCTAGGGATGGACCGGCATTTGCGCGAGCAATTCAGCGGGCATCCGCAGTATCAGGCAACCATTGAATTTTGCGCCAAATACGATGCCGCGGCGTTTGATCCGGCGTATGACACGCTGCCGCTGAGCTTCTTTGAACCGATGATGGAGCGGTTGTTTGCGCAGCCCAAGCATTCGATTTACAAGGAGGCGATGGAAGAACATTCGCCGGCCTGAAGATCCGAGAGGACCGCTGCGCGGTCCATCGCGAGCAAGCTCGCTCCCACATTTGATCTGTGGCGGGCACAAATCTTGTACCCTCCTCAGCCCCCTGTGGGAGCGAGCTTGCTCGCGATGGGGCCAGACCAGACACCCTGATTTTTAGGCGGGTTCTGCGACTTTGACGGCCTTCAACTCCGCCTCCCGCGCCTGGGCATCCGCCAATCGATACAACTCGATCGAGCCATCCCAATGCTCGATCAGCGCAGTGCACGATTCCACCCAATCCCCGCAATTGAGGTAATCCACCCCGCCGACCTTGCGTATCTCGGCATGGTGAATGTGCCCGCACACCACGCCGTGCAACTCGCGTTTGACGCATTCGTGAGCGATGGCTTCTTCGAAATCGCTGATGAAGCTGACCGCGGTTTTGACCTTGTGCTTGAGGTAGGCCGACAGCGACCAGTACCCGTAGCCATAGCGTGCGCGCCAATGGTTGAGCCAGCGGTTGAGGGTCAGGGTGAATTCGTAGGCCGAGTCGCCGAGAAAGGCCAGCCAGCGGTGATACCGGGTGATCACATCAAACTGATCGCCGTGGATCACCAACAGATGCCGACCATCGGCGGTCACGTGCACCGCCTCGTCCACTAATTGGATATTGCCCAGAATCAGCTTCGAGTAGCGGCGCAGGAATTCGTCGTGGTTGCCGGTGACGTAGATCACCTCGGTGCCGCGCTTGCTCATGGTCAGCAAGCGGCGGATCACATTCGTGTGCGCCTGAGGCCAGTACATGCCGCCGCGCAGCTTCCAGCCATCAATGATGTCGCCGACCAGGTAGATCTTGTCCGTGTGATAGCCCTTGAGAAACTGCGACAGGTGTTCGGCCTGGCAATCCCGGGTGCCCAGATGCACGTCAGAAATCCACAAGGTCCGCACACGTTGCTTACGACTGGGTTTGGCGAGCTCGGCGCTGGTCATGGGCAACCCTCTGGAAAGTTTTTGCAAGCTTGCGCCGGTCGGGTTAATTGCCCATGACAGTGGCGAGTCAGTCCTGTGACAGCGCCCCACGATTGCCCTCGGTGTAGACTGGCAGCCAAGCCCTGGAGACCTGCGATGAGACCGATCCTCACGCTACGCCAATACACGCATGACCTGATCGTCCATAGCCACGACCACGCGCAGCTGGTGTTCGGGCTGTCGGGTGCGCTGGATTTCGAGGTCGACGGGCATGGCAGTCAGGTGGTCCAGCAGAGTTTCGTGGTGGTGCCGTCCGGTTTCCATCACGCCTGCGGTAGCGCCAATGGCAGCCGTTGTCTGGTGCTGGATGTGCCCAGCGACCAATGGGTTGCTCAGTCCCTGGGTGATCACGCCGAGGCCAGCCGTCGTTTGCTCGACAACGCCGGTCGCCTGCCGCTGGATGCCGGGCAAAGCCAATTGGTCAGTTGGCTGGCGGGCAGTCAGGTCAGCGATCCACTGATCGCGCAACAAGGCGCGGTGTTGTTGCTGGCCAGCCTCAACAACGCCAAACCCGAGATCGTCGGCGGTCGGCGCCTGCCTTATGCGGCGCTGAATGCGCACATCGATCAGTACGCAGCCTATCCACTTCAAGTCGCCGATCTGGCGCGCGTCGCCGGTCTGTCCAGCGCTCGGCTGCATGCACGATTCGTTGCTGAATGCGGGCAGACGCCGATGGATTACATCCGCAGTCGACGACTCCATATTGCTGTGGGACTGCTGCGGGATTCGCCATTGCCCATTGGCGAGGTTGCCAGTCGAGTGGGTTACAGTTCGCAGAGTGCATTTGCTGCAGCAGTGTTGCGGGAGTTCGGCGCATCGCCTGGCAAGTTGCGCCGAGAGGCTGGCGACAAAGAACGATAGTCTGGCGACAGACGTAGCTGGGCATTGCACGATTAAATGTAGCAGCTGCCGAAGGCTGAGATCTTTTGATCTCGATTTTTAGCGCCCCCGAAAAGATCAAGATCAAAAGATCGCAGCCTTCGGCAGCTCCTACACGTATCGTTTATCAAGGATTGCAATGACTCCCCGTACCGCCCTTGGCGCCCTGCATATCGGCGCACTGATGTTCGGCTTGACCGGTGTGTTCGGCAAACTGGCTGCCGCCTCCCCCGCCGTCATCGTCTTCGGGCGTGCCGTGTTCGCCGTGCTGGCGTTGGCCGTTTTTGCGCGGTTCGCCAGCACTACTCGCTGGCAGAAACTCGAGGCTGTGGACTGGCGCCGACTGTTGCTCAGCGGCTTGTTGCTGGCCGGACACTGGGTGAGTTTTTTCATTGCAGTGAAGATCGCAGGCGTGGCGATCGCGACCCTGGGTTTCGCCAGTTTCCCGGCGTTTACCGTGATCCTTGAAGGGTTGATCTTCCGCGAGCGAATTCGCGCCAACGAAATCCTGCTGGTGGTGCTGGTCAGTATCGGGCTGGTGCTGGTCACCCCTGATTTCGATCTGGCCAGCGGTGCCACCACGGGTCTGCTGTGGGCGGTGGGCTCAGGTTTGCTGTTCTCTTTGCTATCGCTGACCAACCGTGCCAGCTCCGGGCGAATCCCGGCGGTGCAGGCTGCGCTGTGTCAGAACGTGGTGGTCGCGTTGTGCCTGCTGCCGATTGCGGCACCGCAGTTGAGCGAAGTACGCGCCATCGACTGGCTGTGGATCGGATTGCTCGGGGTGTTCTGCACTGGCGTCGCTCACAGTCTGTTTGTCGCCAGCCTGGCAGTGATCAAGGCGCGGACCGCGGCCGTGGTGTTCGCCTTGGAGCCGGTTTACGGCATCACCATGGCCTGGCTGCTGTTTGATGAAAACCCGACGCTGCGCATGCTGCTCGGTGGCGCGTTGATCATCGTGGCGATCGTGGTCTCCAGCCGACTCTCGGGTGGTTCAAGCAAGAAGACCGTTGCGGCAGAAGCCGCCTCTCACTGAGTGCGGTCGTTGTGCCCCAGGTCGCGGTCCGGATCAATTTGATCGCGGACCCGCTGCTTCAGCACTTTGGCCTCCGGGAAACCGCCATCAGCCTTGCGCTCCCAGATCTGAACGTCGTCACAGAAAATGTGAAACACCCCACCGGTGCCAGGCACCAGCGACACTTTACCCAAGTCGTCACCGAAGGTGCTGAGCAGTTCCTGGGCCAGCCAGGCAGCACGCAACAGCCACTGGCATTGCGTGCAATATGTGATGATGATTTCCGGTTTGCGTGCAGTCATGATCGGCGAAACTCCTGAGCCAGAGGGCGCCGCTATGATAGCCCGGCGAGCAGGTTCCGGGCGGTCTGCTTAAGCGGCTCGTTACCTTCTTTGAGCAACTCGTTGAGCAGTTCGATGGCGCTGTCCACATCGCCGTCATCAATGCAGGTCTGGGCTTGTTCGAGTTTGTCGGCGCTGCTCGGCTCGGCCGGTTCCAGGTCCAGTGGTTCCAGTTCCAGCGACTGGCCGGGATCGCTGAACTCGTTGAGAAAGGTGTCATCCAGAGACTGCGAATCAGGCTCGGCGACCCATTCAAGTTCGGGCTCGTCCAGCGTCGAATCGTCGGGCATTTCAAACACCTCGGGCAAGACGTGCAGGTTCGAGACAAACGGCGGCTCGACCGGCGCGGATTCGCTCGATGGCTTCGCGGCGGACGGCGAGTCCTCAAAAGGGCTGATCAAATCCCAACTCGAATCCATCGACAGGTCATCCAGGTTCAACTGGAATTCATCCTTGGGCGCTGCTTCAGGTATCGCAGCCTTGGGGGGAGTGATTGACGCTGCGACGGTCAACGCTGCCGCACTGTTCAATTTCGGGTGTCGAGCGCGAATATTCTTAAGTTCTTGCAGGTCGTATCCGGCGTCACGCAGGTTGTTTTCCTGTGCTTCATAGGCGGGTACGTCACCCTGTTTACCCAAGACTTCCAACAGTTGAACGGCCAGATCCGTGCGGTGCGGCTCTTTGATCAGCGCTTCTCGCAACAAACCGGCCGCTTCGGAAAAACGGCCATAGGCCAGATAGATATCGACCCCTTCAAGCACATCGCCTGCGGGCGACTCTTCGCCCGATTCAGTTGCCGGTTGCAACGCTGACGATCGGGCAATCGGTTCTGCCGTGCGATTGAGTACCGGTTCATGCCGTGACGGCAAAACAGGTAAAGCGTCGGGCAATGCCTGAACCTGTTGTCGTTGACGCCGAACGAACAACCCCAGCAACACCAGCGCCACCACCGCCAGCAACCCCAAAATCAGCCCCCAGTGGGTGGCTTCAGGCTCTTCAACATTAACCGGCGCGGGAGCCTCAACGACGGGTGCAACCGGCTCCACCGCTGCGGTCTTGATTTCCGCCAATTGGGTTTGCAGTTCAGTCACCTGCTTTTTCTGACCGGCGACCTGCTCCTCCTGGGCCTGGAGCTTCGCAGTCAAATCATTGATGGTTGCTTGCAGCTGCTGGTTTTGCAGCACGCTGGCGGCCAGTTGCTCGGCAACGGGATCACTCACAGGCGCGGCGGCAGGTTGATCGGCGCGAGGTACAGGGGGCTTTTTGCCCTTCGCCGCAGGTGGCTGCGCAACGGCCGGCTCAACCGTCGGGAATCCAGAGGACTGAACGTCAGTCAACGGCTCGTCAGTGACGGGAACGATCCCCGGCGAACCCGGCGGATCGATCAGCACCGTGTATTCGCGCAGCACGCGCCCATTGGGCTGATTGAGCTGCACCAGGAAATTCAGGAAAGGCTCATTGACCGGTTTGCTGGAGCTAACCCGGATCAGGCTGCGGTTGCCGCGCAGGATCGGCGTGAATTTCAGATTATTGAGAAAGAACACCCGATCGACGCCGGCGCGGCTGAACTCGTCCGCTGTCGCCAGGCTGACCGAGAGCTCACCCTCCTCCAGACCTGCGGCATCTTCGAGTGCGATATCGGCGCGCAACGGCTGATTCAGCGCCGAATGCAGGGTGATATCACCCAGGCCCAACGCGGGCGCCAATGCCGAGTAAGTGACAGCACCACCGACCAGAAGCAGCCTGGCGCAACACCGTAAAGCCATGTGCCAACTCTCGAGCATGAGCATCCCTTAGATAACCAGAACCATCTTGTACGCGTTCGCACCTCCGGTACGAACACGATATTGCCAAGTAGTTCTTTATAGTCTGCCCAACGGGGTCTCTCAAAAATCCAGCCTGCGGTTTTGCCTCAAGACTTTTCGAGGTTAGCCAGAATGTGCCCGTGGACACGCATGCAGATCTTCAAATCCGCCTCATCGACGCCTTCGAACAATTCGTGGCGCAGTTGGGTGGCAATAGTTTCAATTTGTTCGATCAAGGGAAGCGCCGGGGCACAGAGGACGATTTTCTTCGCCCGGCGGTCTTCCAGCACCGATTGACGTTGCACCAGTCCCTGGCCTTCGAGGCTGTCGAGCAGACGAGCCAGGGTCGGTCCTTCTACGCCGACGCTCTGCGCCAGTTCACGTTGGGTCGGGGCATCCTCAAAACGCGCCAGGTGCAGCAGCACCAGCCAGCGCGCCTGGGACAGCCCCAGGCCAGCCAGACGGCGGTCCAGTTCGGCACGCCAGCCGCGCGACATCTGGGCCAGTTGCATGCCAAAGCGGTGTTGGTCGGTTAACGGCATAAAACACTCATGATTAGACTGAAATAAAGAAAAACTAATTATTAGTCAGCTAAGCATGACCCTTCGCCAGAGGCAAGGCTTGCTCTGTACTGAATCGTTACATCTAGGTGGCAGATCGCCTAAATCTCGAATTCGGATTGCAGCGCTGCCCGAACACAGTACAAAACCCCTTCCGGAACCTTCCCGGTAAACAGTGCGGCAATCTCCGACACGGGCGGTAATTCGCCCTCGCCGTCGAGGAATGCGTCCTGGATTTCGCCCATCAATTCTTCGGGCAGATCCAGCGCTTGCTCCAGCGACAACTGCTGCTTGCCAATCGCTTCGGCGAGCAGCGTGTAGACGTTCTTTTCCGAGCATTGCAGCTGACCGGCAATCTGCAACGGTGTCATGCCGGCGCGGGCCAGGGTGATCAGTTCGTGGCGCAGGTCGGCCACCACTTTCGGCGCCTCGACTTGCCCGCCGAGGACTTCGAGGAAGGCCTCGCCGTAACGCTCCAGCTTGCGCGCGCCAACGCCGCTGACCGTGGCCATTTCCGACAGCGAGGTCGGTTGGCTGCGGAGCATTTCCAGCAGTGTCGAGTCGGGGAAGATGACGTACGGCGGCACGCCATGTTCCTCGGCAAGCTTGCGGCGCAGGGCGCGCAGGGCTTCCCACTGCTCGCGTTCTTCGCCGCGAACCAGTTGGCTCGCCTGGCTCTTGCTGCTTTTGGCCGTGGTTTGCGGCTTGAGGTCGCGACGCAGTTCCAGGGTCACTTCGCCCTTAAGCAGCGGTCGACAGGTGTCACTCAGACGCAGGCCGCCGTAGCCTTCGAGGTCGATGTCCGCCAGACCGCGGGCCACCAGTTGTCGGAACAAGGAGCGCCATTCGCTCTCGCCCATTGCTTTGCCAACGCCATACACCGACAGGTGCTGATGGCCGAAGCTGCGAACCTTTTCGTTGTCCTTGCCCAGCAAGACGTCCACCAGGTGCCCGACACCGTAGCGCTGGCCGGTTCGGTAGATCGCCGAAAGCGCCTGACGGGCCGGCTCGGTGGCGTCCCAGGTCTGCACGCCATCGACGCAATTGTCGCAATGGCCGCACGGCTCGGGCATGTCTTCGTCGAAATAGGCCAACAGCGTCTGGCGACGGCAGCGGGTTTCTTCGCAGAGCGAGAGCATGGCGTCGAGCTTGTGCTGCTCCAGACGCTTGTGGCGCTCGTCGCCCTCGGAGTTCTGCAACATCTGCTTGAGCATCACCACGTCTTGCAGGCCGTAGGCCATCCAGGCGTCTGCCGGCAGACCGTCTCGGCCGCCGCGACCGGTTTCCTGGTAGTAAGCCTCGAGGGATTTTGGCAAATCGAGGTGAGCGACAAAGCGCACGTTGGGCTTGTCGATGCCCATGCCGAACGCCACGGTGGCGACCATGATCAGGCCTTCCTCGTTGAGGAAGCGCTTCTGGTGGTGAGCCCGGGTATCGTTGGGCAGACCGGCGTGGTACGGCAGCGCCGGGAAGCCTTGTTCGCTGAGGAACACCGCCACTTCGTCGACTTTCTTGCGCGACAGGCAATAGACGATGCCGGCATCGCTGCGCCGCTCGGCGAGGAACGCCAGCAACTGCTTGCGCGGCTGCTCTTTGGGCACGATGCGATAGAAGATGTTGGGGCGGTCGAAACTCGACAGGAAGCGCTCGGCATCCTGAAGATGGAGGCGGTCGACGATTTCTTCCCGGGTACGCTTGTCGGCGGTCGCAGTCAGGGCGATACGCGGGACGTTGGGGAACAATTCCGCCAACTGGCCCAGTTGCAGGTATTCGCGGCGGAAGTCGTGACCCCATTGGGACACGCAGTGGGCTTCGTCGATGGCGAACAGGGAAATTTCAAGACTTTGCAGGAACGCCAGCATCCGTGGCTGAACCAGACGCTCAGGCGCGAGGTAAAGCATTTTCACTTCACCGCGCTTGATCCGTGCCGCCAGATCGCGCTGCTGCTCGGCGCTGAGCGTGGAGTTCAATGCCGCCGCAGCGACGCCCAGCTCTTCGAGGGTGGCGACCTGGTCGTCCATCAGGGCGATCAGCGGCGACACCACCACCGCCAGGCCTTCGCGCAACAGCGCCGGCACCTGGAAGCACAAGGACTTGCCGCCACCGGTAGGCATCAGCACCAGGGCGTCGCCGCCACTGGCCACGCGCTCAATGATTGCACCCTGACGGCCACGGAAACTGTCGTAGCCGAAGATGTCCTTGAGGACGCGTTGAGCCTGTTCGAGCATAGAAACTCCAAAAATCACAAAAACATCCCTGCAAGGCTGGTTCAGAACCACGAAGGCTGCACCGACAAATCGTAAGTGCGCATTGCATGACGCTTCACATTTCAGCCGCGACGCCGGCAGGGCATCACAAAACGCGCGAGTATACCCGACCCCTCCCCTGCAAAGGGTGCCGCTGAGAAGACACACGAATGCCAATGCAACAAAGAACCCTGTAGGAGTGAGCCTGCTCGCGATGGCGGCGTTACATTCAAAATCAGTGCTGACTGGCCCACCGCTATCGCGAGCAGGCTCACTCCTACAGGGATTGCGGTGTTTCCTGTTCTTGCGAGGGCTGCAAAAATGCCGCGCGGCTGGCCCAAGCGCTCAAGAAGGCCTAGAATTCCCGCATCTGTTTAATTCCCAAGGTAGCCCTTTAATGTCCTTCGCTGAGCAACTAACCCGTTTGCAAGTCTTCCTCGACGCCGACGAACTGCATGACGAGGCGCTGGACTACGTGGCCGCCCACGGCTACCTCACTGCGCTGTCGATCTGTTCCGAAACCGTTCCCGACCGTGAATGGATCGACGCCCTCTTCGCCGAAGAGCCGCATTACGCCGACGACACCGAGCGTGAAGCGATCGAATCCACCCTGCTGGCCCTCAAGGCTCACATCGCACGCCAACTGGCATCCGATGAAGAGTTCGAGCTGCCTTGCGACCTGGACCTGGGCGAAGAGCCGGATGATTCCGACCTGCGCGGCTGGTGCATCGGTTTCATGGAAGGCGTGTTCCTGCGCGAAGCGGCCTGGTTCGAAACCGCCGAAGACGAAGTCAGCGAAATGCTGCTGCCGATCATGGTCGGTTCGGGTCTGTTCGACGAACAGCCTGAGTTCGAAGACATCGCCAAAGACGCCAACCTGATGGACGACATGATCGTACAGATCCCGGAAGCCCTGACCGCGCTGTACCTGCTGTGCCAGGCGCCAGACGAAAAACCGGCGATCCTCAAGCCTCGTCACCACTAAGGTTTTGCCTATGGACAACCCCATAGGCAACCGCTCCCTGATGTTGCGTTACGTGCTGCTGGCCATTGGCTGGCTGAGCGTAGCGCTGGGGGTGATCGGGATTTTCCTGCCCGTGTTGCCCACTACGCCCTTCTTGCTGCTGGCGGCCGCCTGCTTCGCCCGCAGTTCGCCGCGTTTCTATCATTGGCTGGTTGAACATCCGCGGCTTGGGCCATGGGTTCGCGACTACCTGAGCGGCAACGGCATCCCGCTCAAAGGCAAGGTCTACGCCATCGGCCTGATGTGGGCGAGCATCCTGCTTTCCTGCTATCTGGTGCCCTTGCCGTGGGCGCGGGGGTTCATGCTGACCAGCGCCGTACTGGTGACCGTCTACATCCTCAAACAGAAAACCCTGCGCAAATCCTGAACCGAGCCCAATGCTGAGAGCGCTTTTGTGGCGAGGGGACTTGTCGGAACGCCGCACCGCCCCGTTGGGTTGCGAAGCGACCCCAAGCCCTGCAACCCGTTGCCCTCTGACACACCGTGCTTGCTGGATTTACGACTGCTGCGCAGCCGAACGGGGACAAGTCCCCTCGCCACA
>NZ_LACH01000056.1:698-14862 GCF_000968015.1 Pseudomonas fluorescens | reverse complement strand
CCACCACCACCACCACCACCAACCGACGATTTGTCCTGCCTCCCCAAAAACACCGCCTAGACTTCAGGCATCTGCACCCGAGCGGCCAGACATGTCCCGCAGTCCGCGTCGTCCAGGATGGTCAACGCTCCGACTTCGGCTCGGCGGATGGCTGTTGCTGATCACTTTTCTGTTGGCCGGGCTGGGCAGTGTCGGGGCCAACTGGAGTTTTACGCAGATTCTGCAAACCGCCGAAGATCGCTACGGCACCCTCGGCCAAGGACGGGGACGGATCGAGGCCTGGAGTCAGATGCTGCAAAGCGAAGTCAACGCCCCCGAGCGCGAGCAACTGAACGCGGTCAATCGCTTCTTCAATCAGCAACTGAGCTTTCTGGACGACACCCGCATCTGGCATCAGACCGATTACTGGGCCACACCCGTCGAATCCCTGATCAAGGGTGCCGCTGATTGCGAGGACTACGCACTGGCGAAATATTTCAGCCTGCGCTACCTGGGAATTCCCAGCGAAAAACTACGCATCACCTACGTGAAAGCCCTGACCCAGAACCAGGCGCACATGGTGCTGACGTTCTACAACAGCCCTACGGCCGATCCGCTGGTGCTGGACAACTTGATCGGCGAGGTCCGCCCCGCCTCCCAACGCAAAGACCTGTTGCCGGTGTACGCCTTCAATGCCGAAGGGCTGTACTTGCCGGGCGCCAATGGCGGCAAACGCAGCAGCGACTCGAAAAAACTGTCGCGCTGGCAGGACGTACTGAAAAAGATGCAGGCCGAAGGGTTCGCCGTGGGCGACGGCTAGCCACCTGAGCAAGGAGCGATTTATGTCACTGCGTAAACAGTTGTTTCTCGCCATCTGCCTGTTCTTGCTGGTGGCGTTCAGCGGCAGTTTTTTTGTCAGCCTGGAAAGCTCTCGCGACCAGATGCTCGGCCAGTTGCGCTCCCACGCCCAGGACGCCGCCACCGCGTTGGGTTTGTCGTTGACGGCACAAATCGATGACCCGGCCATGATTGAATTAATGGTCAGCTCGATTTTCGACAGCGGTTATTTCAGCAGCATTCGAATCATCAACATTGAGGATGCGCAGGTGCTGGTGGAGCGCAGTGCGCCGGGGCAAATCGAGGGCGTTCCCGCCTGGTTTGTGAACCTGGTCAACCTGCACCCTCCCGGTGGCGAAGCGCTGATCATGCGCGGCTGGGTGCAGGCGGCACGGGTCGAAGTGTTGAGCAATCCGCAGTTCGCCCTGGCCAAACTCTGGGACAGCACCCTCGGCAGCCTGATCTGGTTGCTGGTGTGCGGCCTGCTCAGTGCCGTGTTTGGTGGCTGGTTGCTGCGCCGGCAATTTCGCCCACTCGACACCATGGTCAAACAGGCCGAAGCCATCAGCAAACGCGAGTTCCTCAGCCTGCCGAAACTGCCGCGCACACCGGAGTTGAAACGCGTGGTATTGGCCATGAACCAGATGGTCGAGAAGCTCAAAGCGCTATTCGCCGAAGAGGTCGCGCGAAGTGAAAAGCTGCGGGCCGAGTCGTACCAGGACAGCCTTACAGGCCTGGCCAATCGACGCTTGCTGGATGAAGAACTGGCCGACGAATTGCTGGTCTCCGAGCAGAGCAGCGACGGCCATTTGCTGATGCTGCGAATCAACGATCTGGTCGGTCTCAACCAACGCTTGGGTGGCCAGCGCACCGATGCGCTGATCAGCGCCGTCGGTGAATTACTCAAGCGCCTGACCCAGCCACCGGAACGTCGCACCTGGCTTGCCGCGCGCAATCGCGGCGGTGAATTCAGCCTGCTGACGCCAGGCCTGGACAGCACCGACGCCGCACGCCTGGCCGGCGAAATCAGCGCCACCCTGGAAAACCTGCGCCTGACCGGCGCCAGCGACTCCATGCCGGTGGCGCATTTGGGGATCGCTCCTTACCATCCCGGTGAGCCCGCCAGTGACGTGCTGACGCGACTGGATCAGGCGTTGACCGAAGCCCGGCAACATCCCGAGCGCCCGTGGGTCCACTTGGCCGATTCCATCACCGCGCCGACCCCGTCCCAAAACGACTGGCAAACCTGGATCGACGACGCCTTGAACCAAGGCAAGATGCAGTTGTATTTCCAGCCAGTGGTGCAATGCGCCGACACCAGTCAGGTACTGCATCACAAAGTCCTCGCGCGCCTGCTCGACCCGCAGGGCGAGGCCGTTGCCGCCGGGCACTTTCTGCCGTGGATCGAGCGACTCGGCTGGTCGGCGCGGTTCGACCTGGCCATGCTCGAAGCCACCCTCGACTACCTCATCGTCAATCGCTGGCCGCTGGCGTTAAGCCTGTCCGGGAGCACCCTGCGCGATCCAGCGCAGCTGCAACATATCCTCGACATGCTCGAATCGCTGCCCGAACTCGCGCCGTTGCTGACTCTGGAAATCGACGAACGCCAACTGCCACCTCAGGAAGAACTGCAACGCTTGAGCCACAGCCTGCTCAACACCGGTTACCGCATCGGTCTGCAGCACTTCGGCGGCAGCTTCGGCCAGATCGGCAACCTCACTCAACTGGGGCTGGCTTACTTGAAGATCGATGGGGCGTACATCCGTCACATTGATGAGCAGAGTGATAAACGGCTATTTATCGAAGCGATATTTCGGGCAACCAACAGTATTGATTTGCCGTTGATTGCGGAGATGGTGGAGACCAAGGGGGAGTTGGAGGTGATCCGGGAGTTGGGGTTGTTTGGGGTGATGGGGCGGTTGATTGGGCCGCCTGAGCCGATGTGAGGGGTTCGACCGTTCGTCGAAAACCATCATCTAACTGTCAAATGTGACAGTAGCCACCAACGCGACTTAGAGACCTAATAACTCCGTCACTTATTCCTTGACCGGAGTTGCATCGATGGCCTCCCAATTCCCCACCAATGTCAGATCATTGCCCGAACTAGACATCCCGGACCGCACCGAGCCCGCACTTCCATCGGAGGAATGGGGGATTAACATCGCCGCCGTCCAAGGCGTAAATCCGGATGACGGATTGAAGTGCCAAATCCAGCCATGGGACGAAATGGAGGTGGGTGACAAGGTCGTGCTACTGCTCGATGGCATTGAAGTCGCTCAAGACGTTATTGATGCCAATGAAGTCAAACAGCGTGTGACCTTGTTCGTTGAGCCCTGGCGCCTTACCACAGGCTCCTATGCGCTGAACTACCGCGTTACGCGATTCAGTGGAGGGTCCGACGCGCCAGAAACACCAATCCGCGTTTACACAAAACTCGAGAGACCTGGCGGCAAGGATGAAAATGGCAGTACGCCAGGACATTCTGAACTGTACATGTTCATTGACCCGCAAATCATTGGCGGAGTCGTGGACAAAGAAACCGCCAAAAACGGTGTACCCATCACCATCATGACCAAGCCGGGCAGCGCAAAAAAAGAGGTTTACCCAAATATTGCGGTGGGCGATATATGCAGGCTGAGCTGGGGCTGGAGAATTGTCGAATCGGCCCCGGTGACAGAACTGCAAATCAAGGATCCGGCAAACAACCCCATCGTCATTACCGTTGACGAAGAAACCATTCTTTTGGTGGGCGACTCTGACGAAGAAGGCTTGGCAGTCGCCTTTTATGTCAGGGATATTGTGAACAACCATTCCGAAGACTGGAGCGCCCCACAGTGGCTCGAGGTTGATACCGGTAATTCACGACTCGATGCACCCGTGGTCAAGCAAGCGGATGGCCAGGAACTTGATCTCGATACGCTGGGCGGCGAAAAGGTCATTGTCCAGATCAACGCGAAAAAACCCAGCTTTGATAAAGACGACATCATTGTTGTCAACCTCAAGGGCAACCCGCTGGAAGGCCCGGCGGTGGATATCAATGTCTCCAAAACCATCGACAGACAGCCTGATACCATCGTCGAGGTGGAGCTGCCAAATGCTGCCGTACGTTTACTCGCCCAGACCCAGGCTGTTTTTTCCTATCACCTTGAAAAGCAGGATGGGACGAAAGACCTGAAATCAAAAGGGCGATTCATTGACATCATCGGTGAAGCTAATCGCCTGGCAGCGCCCGTCGCCGACGATGCGCGCCAAGGTGCACTTGACCCTACCCTCGCGAGCACCACCGTCAGCATTCCATTCGATGAGTCGATGTTTGCCGGGCAGGAAATTGAGCTCAGGTGGGTAGGCACGCAACACGACAGCGGCAGTTACGATCCGGTGCTGGAGCGGTATCCGATTAGCAACAACGATGTGCTCAATCGGCGGCCGATCCCCATCAATGTGAGCGGTCAACATATTGTCGCGATCAAGGATGGCAAACTTGATCTGTACTACCTGATCCATTCGATTGGTGATGACGAAACCTCCACCAAACGTGAATCCATTCATCTGGAATCTCTCATCATCGGAGCCCCATTGCTGGAGCTTGTAGTACCTGAAGTCGAGAAGGAACAAGGCGGCACACTCAACCCCGAAGATGTCCTTACTGGATTTCAGCTGACGATTCCCTACACAGCTACAGAAGCTGAAGACGTGGTGAGATTCACCTGGTTGGGATCAACCAGCGGCAGTATCAGTGATTCGATCACCCTGACATCACACACCGCAGGTGAGCCTGTGCCATTCACGCTTGACAGCCGATTCGTCACCGACCACCTCTTGCCCAATCGCCGCGGCATTGTCGAAGTCTGGTACGAAGTCAACCGACCCTCGGAGAAAATTCGCTATTCGAACACGCTGACCCTGAAAATCAGCAAAGCTCGACCTGTACTGCAAATCGTTGGTAGTCGCTCGCCCAGTGGTCCTCATTACTACTCGAACCCGACACTCCTGAATGGAAACGTCACTCGCAACGGTGAAGTGTTGTGGACCTATGAAGGCGACAACACCGGCATTGCGGGGGAGTATTTTCTCGACATCGAGCCTGAGCGGCCCTTGATTGTCACCCTGCAAGACCAAGGCACGCTCATCGAAAAACACGTTCTGCGCCCTGGCAACATTTCGGGGGTGTTCAACCTGGCGAAACGTCACAGCGGCTGCATCACCAGGGATGACGGCAGCGTTTTTGGCTGGAGTGACAACACCGAAATGCTCCCCCCTGCCGGTCTCACTGATGTGAGCTACGTCACGGCCGGCGGGCTCGCTTATGCAGCAATCAAACACAATGGCACTGTCCGGGCGTGGGGCGCTGCCGAGTTCGGGGGGGCTATCCCTCCCGCCGTCGAAGCTCAACTCAGGAGCGTGAAAAAAATAGCCGCCAGCGGTGGCGGCGCATTTGTCGCGCTACGCGTCGATGGCAGCCTCGTGGCCTGGGGTCATAAAGACTTCGGCGGCGTCATTCCCACCGCGATCAGTTCACAGCTCAGGCAAGTGAAACAGATCATCGGCAATACCACCGATTTCAGCGCATTGCTGAGTGACGGACGAGTCTTTAGTTGGGGAGAGACCTGGCCCCTGGGCCTGAATATTACTGCCGCCAATGGTGCCGCACGCCTGAGTGCGACCAATCGTGCGTTCGCAGCCCTCAAGACCGACCGCAAGGTAGCGGCCTGGGGTTCGCAGGATCATGGCGGGGAGATTCCTGCAAAGATTGCGCAGCAGCTTCTCAACGTAACGCATATCAGCGCGACCAGCGCAGCGTTTACCGCATTAAAAGCTGATGGATCGGCGATTGCCTGGGGCAACGCCCGGTTTGGCGGCACTGCGCCAGGCACCTTGCAAAATGTGCAGCATGTGACCGGTTCCACTACTGCCTTCTGCGCCCTGAAAAAGGATGGCTCGCTGGTCGCCTGGGGAGAACCGGTCGAGGGGGCAACGATCCCTCGCGAGCTTGGGCCAGTGCTGACGCTGTCGGCATCTTACGGATCTTTCTGCGCGTTGCTGGAGGATCTGACCGTGGTTTCCTGGGGGATCAACGCAGGCATTGCCGAGGGCTACGAGGCTGCGGGGGTTTACAACGCAGGCCCTCACTGGGTGCTCCTGACTCAGCAGAGCAGTGTGTACGCCTGGGGATCAGGC
Organism: Pseudomonas fluorescens; assembly: GCF_000968015.1. GTDB lineage: Bacteria > Pseudomonadota > Gammaproteobacteria > Pseudomonadales > Pseudomonadaceae > Aquipseudomonas > Aquipseudomonas fluorescens_W. Next base: position 8,868 of record NZ_LACH01000056.1, on the reverse strand, counting down.
GCCCCCGATCTTCAATCGCTCGACGGCCAGATCTCTTATTCCGAGTGAACAACAACCGATGGACTGAACCGTGTTTCCTGCACGTGGGGAAACTCATCCCTGGAGAATTGCAATGAGCATCAATGTGAAAGCAGCACCGACTGTCACCAATGTTGCCATCATGGGTCAGCCACTCGTTGGCGGAACGATTACAGGCAGCTATATCTACCAGAACGCAGACGAGAATCCCGAAAGTGGCTCTACGTACTGCTGGTACAACGGAGGAGAGACGGGCGACATTGTTGCCACCACACTCGACTTGACGCTGCTACCCGAACACGACGGCATGGCACTGACATTTTCGGTGACGCCGGCCGCCCTGTCGGGTGAAACAGGCGTGGAAACGTTCTCCGCGTCGATAACCGTCCTCACCGGTGGTTTCCAGAACATCTCGGATGAAGAGAGCGAAAACAGCTTCCTCAAACAAAGGGGCCAATACGCCTTTCACGCCAATACCCCCAAGGACGGGATGATCACCACCACGGCGGGCGCCCTGGCGCTGAAGAACCGGGTTACACAGAACGTTTCCGTCATGGGAGGCAGTACCTACGGTGGTGTAGTGCCCCCGGAGATAGCGAACTATCTGTTGAACAACCCCGCCACCACTATGTCCTCGACCCATAGCAGCTTTGGTGCTTTGGTGCCGGTAGGCAGCGGTAACCAGCTGTTTGTCTGGGGTCCGAACATGCCCGCCAACAAGCCAATTATCAGGGATGTCAAAGCGGTATACGCCAACGAGACGTCAATGGCGTTTATCTACCGAAACCCCAAACCGGGCGAGCACACCATTGGCGCTATCGGCTCTGCGGCGACGGGGGGCGAGGTCCCATTGGCCATTCAGACCAAGTTGTTTTTTGACCCGCCAACCGCCATCTATTCCACCACCAGCTCATTCGTTGTGCTAACCAAGGCTGGCAAGGTATACGCCTGGGGACCGGTCGCCACAGGCGGCATCATCCCGGCCGATGTGCAGGCAGAACTCAATTTGATGAAGGTGGAGCGAATCGTAGCCTCATCTACAGCGTTTTGCGCAATCACTGCCGAGGGCAACTTGATCGGCTGGGGAACAAGTGGTGTCATTCCGGCCGCTGCGCTGGAAAAAATCTACGACGATGACGGCGCTCAAACCGTCATTGCCAATGAGCATGCCTTCTGTGCAATCACCCTGGGCAGGCAAAAAGCCGTGACCTGGGGGAATGCGAGTTTCGGCGGCACGATGTCTGAAGCAGCAGCAAGCCTTGCCGCCAAGGGCAAACTTGCATTGTGTGCAGCCAGCCCCTGGGCCATGTGTTTTATCAATGCCAATGGTCAGGCAGCAGCCTGGGGATATGCAGGTTACGGCGGGGGGCCGATCCCGACCCGAAGCATGGCCATGGGTGCTATGGGTGCTATGGGAGCCATGGGAGCCATGGGCGTAGAGGCCAGTACAGAAAGTGTCGATGAACCCTCCATGAACGCACAGGCACTTTTTGAAGAAGGCGACACCCAAAGCCGTATCGAATCACTGTTTGAAGCCAGCCCTGTTGCCGAACCCTCTGACGCCGAGGCATTCGGGGCTTTCTCCGCCCCCAGTGCATCGACACGAGTGTCGTCCAGGGTTGAAACAAAAGATGGCGGCGACATCGAACTGGTACGCAATGACGGTAGCTTCGTGTTGATCAGTCGCGATGCCGATGGTCGCACCAAAGATGTCATCACCTGGGGATTGGCTGCAACGGGAGGCACACTTCCTGACGTGACCCGCCAGGTCCTGATGGCCAGCACCATTCGTAAAGTGTATTGCTCCAACGGTGCGTTTGCCGCACTGGTCGATCAAGGCCAAACCAAAGGCGCTGTCGTAGCTTGGGGCAGAGCGACCTACGACGGCGGCATGATTCCCCCTACGTTGCAAAACGCATTGAGCAGCGGGGTTGTTGAAATCTATACGGTTCAGAGCCGACCCGCTCCTTCAACAGCCGTCGTGTATGGGGGCTTTGTCGCACGCAAAGAGAACAACCGCTGCGTGTCATGGGGCGGTCTTCTCCCGGCGCAGGATTTTGACCCGGCACGAGACGCTTAACAGCAACTCTGCCTCAGCCGGGGTCAGGTGAACATTATCGCCTGACCCCAGCGATTCATTTCCCCCTTCAGCCATCTGTTTTCATGATTGAGGGGCGACCACGACTCACCGTCAGGTAATGCCCCTCAGGAGCTCCCATGGACTTTTCCAATCCGGGCCTGTTCTCTCGATTTGATGACACTGATTCTATCCTTGCCACGTACCCCTTGATGATTGCCGGCATGATCCGAGAGATCGAGGGTGGTGATGGTGGAGTCAACATTGCGGTACTCACCGGTCATCCCGCCGGGATGCTTTGCAACATCGATCCTTATGGCGGCATGCAGGCAGGAGACCGACACGACATCTACTGGGGCGATCTCAAGGTCTATGAAAAAGAGGTTTTGCCTGAAGAAGTCGATCAACGACTGCTGTTCTACATATCGTCTACCGATATTGTTTCGGGCTGGGTTGAGAAAGTGTATTACCAGATAACTCGCAGTGGCTCGACGACCCCTGATGAAACTTCTGCGCCACTGCGAATTCTGGTCAAGCTCAACCGCCCGGGTGGGCCGGACAAGCGACCCTTTGAAGCCTGGCATTCAGAACTGAAAGCCCCGCAGCTTCCCGCCGATGTGATCAAAAATGGCGTGGATGCCGAATGGGCAAAAAACGGTATTCCAATCACCGTGCCGATTTACCCAGGAATTGCCGCAAGAGATACGGTACGACTGAAGTGGGGGACTGTATTCGCCCCCTCTCTGCGGATCACTGAGCAACAGGCCGCAGGCACGGAGGCGATCACCATCACTGTTGACCAAGCGACGGTCCTGACCGGCGGTGACAGCAATGCCTTGCCGGTGCGCTACGAAGTTTATGATGAAGTGTTCAACTTCTGCGAAAAGTGGTCTGCAATCACCCCAGTGAATGTCGACGCCGGGGCCTGGCGACTGCTGGCTCCTCTTATCGTAGAAGCGTTGAACGGTGTTATCGATCTGGACCAATTGAACAGGGCCCCGGTCACGTTGAAAATCGACATCAAGCCCGATGACTTCGAAACCAACGACACGCTCGAGGTATCCTGGGTCGGTACGCGCCCTTCTTCCAACGAGCCGGTCAGCTATAAAGAATCGATACAAATTGTCAAAGGGCCAGACCACGTCGAGGTCAAGGTGCCCTATGAGTATGTCAAAGCCATTGCGATGGGCTCGGCGGATGCGTCATACGTATTGATCAAGGCCAACGGAGACCCTCCCCTGTCGTCCAAACATGCCTTTGCCACGGTCAAAGGCAAGATCTCGCAGTTGCCGGCACCGACCATCAGTGAAGTCATCGGAGACACACTGGAACCCAGCGTAAGCCATGCGACCGTGCATATCCGTTATCTGGCGATGGCCGACGGCGACCTTATCAACCTCGTCTGGTCGGGCATGGCCAATGACAATCCCTACTTGCATGAAGTGCCCCATCTCGTCACTGCGGGCGAAGCCAGACTCAAGCACATCACACTGCTCGTCGAGAATGCGCACATCACGCCACTCGATGGCGGCACGCTCGACCTTTTTTACCGGGTGTCCAATGACATGGCGCAAGCCCGCAGGATCGACGAATCCGATTATTTGTCGGTAAAAGTCGGAACAATAGTGGCCACGTTGCCCGCCCCGCTGGTAGACGAAACGCAGGACGGCGTACTCGATCCAGCACTGGTACCGCGCAACGCTACCTTGCGTATCCCCTACTTGGGGACTGCCAAGGGAGATGAGTTGACCTACTACTGGAGGGGTATATCTCCTGTCGGCACTACCACCGACCGAATGCCAATCACCACCGGTCTCGTCGGCAAGCCATTGACCTTCAGGATCGATGCGCAATTCATCAAGCCAAACATGAACCAACAGGTCGAGGTCCGTTACACCCTCAAACGCGCGGCCACCGGCAAATACGACACCTCGGAACGGCTGCTGCTGATCGTCGGCACGTTGATTGGAGAATTGCCGGCGCCTGAGGTGAAAGAGGCTGACGGCAACGCATTGAATCCGATCAAGGCGCTGACCCACCTCACGGTGAAAATTCCGCGCTATGCCACCATGGAGACGAATGACCGACTCAGCGTCACCTGGACCGGGACCCCGGGCCAGGGGTCATTTACGAGCCCTGAAAGAGAAGTTCGTACGATTGAACCTAAAGAAGTTGAGATACCTACCCGTCTGGTCCCCTTCAACCTGGATCGAGACGTAGTGGTCACCTATAACGTCAAACGCTATGTCCAACCGAAAGCTTCCGATCCGCTGAATCTTCACGTGCAGAAGTTTTCTCTCAGTGATCTGCCGACCCCGAAAGTCACGCAGGCACCCGACGACCAGGTATTGGAACTGGCCGCCTTCATCGGTGATGCCACGACCACCCTGGCCAAATGGCCCCACAGCGCCGAGGGCCAGAAAGTCTGGTTACACGCCGAAGGCACCAGAAACGGCAGCCTTGAAACCATCACCTTGTACGACGGCAAAACCATTACACAATTAGAAGCCGAGCGGGGCTTGAGTACCTTTTTGCCGCGCGCACGGCTCCTGCAGCTGACCGACAAATCACTGCTCACGCTGATTGCCAAGGTTGCGTTCGATGGTGGCGACAACCCGGACCTGGCACAGGAGTTTCCACGACTGGTGTTAACGTTGCTGCAAGTGGGAGAACTGGTCCTGATCCCGCCCAGCGTCGACGGTGTGGTAGGCGGCGCCCTTGACCCTTTCATACTGCCCGCCAGTGGCGCTACGGTGAAGGTGCCTCGCTATGGTGGCATGGCCGTCGGAGACACAGTTTTCGTCAGCTGGCGTGGTGCTCCCGGAAGTGGCTCCACGATCACCGCCCCACAAGTGCTGCAAAAGCTGGGTGAAATGAGCTTCAGCGTGCCCAAAAATGTCGCGATCGCCAATTCCGGGGGCAACGTTGCGGTGGTCTACCATGTAACGCGTGCCGAAGGGGGGGAGAAACGTGAATCACCGCCCTATACCTTTAACGTCGTAGTCGAGCTCAAGCTGGGGCCGCCCACCGTTACTGGCGTCGTCGGTGGCATTCTTGACCCGGAGAGAGTCCCTGCCAGCGGCGTCCCTGTGACCATCCCTCAGTATCAAGGCATGGCAATTGGCGACATGGTCAGAGTGAGATGGACGGGACCTGGCGGCAGCGATACAACGCTACACTCGAGAATTGATACGTTGGCACCCAAGACAATCAACGTTGACCGGGTGCTGGCAATCAACAATCGAGGTTATGACGTTACGGTCACCTATCTGGTAACGCGTATAACCGGAGCGCCGGAGCGAGAATCGCCAGCAGCAGCGCTTAAAGTACTGGTGCCCCTGGTGTTCAACACCAACCCCGTAACGCTGAGTGGCAAGGCCTACGTTCTTCGGGACTACCCGACAATACATCCCGCGTTGACAGCTGGTATCTCGGTGCGGTACCAGGCAAGTGGCGGACAACCGGGGTACCGTTATGTTTCCAGTAACACAAGCGTGGCCATTGTCGATTCGTCCGGCCTGGTGGTTGCCCGCGGCAGAGGATCGGCGACCATCACGGCGATGGACTCATTCAATCAATCCAAAAGTTATACCGTGACAGTGACCAATGTCATTCAGTGCGTAGGGCTGGGTAACTCGACATGGGCAGGCATTAATGCCGGAGCGAGCGCCAACGGGCTCAGAATTCCAAGCTTTGGAGAGCTTGGGGAGATTCACGCGGCTTACGGTGGCCGTTGGCCGATGGGCGATCATCATTACTGGTCCACCACCGACCATAGTGACTTCAGGGGCCCCCAAAAAAGGTGCCATTACCTCGCCCGCGGTTCCAATGTAAACATCCATGTAAGGACCGGCTACTCGAACGGAGTCGGTATCCGGTAAGTGATTTAGCCAGAAGTACCGCGTCATCGTTCTTCGCGGGCAAGCCACCCTCCCACATCGCGTACGACGCAGATGTGGGAGATTCTATGTTGCAGGGGGAACCCTGCAGTCTTAATTTGGCTGGTATTCGCTCTGGTTTTTCATGAGAGCAAATGCCGTCCGGCAGTTCCAGGATCAGAAGGGGTCATTTCAGCTCACACCGTATCCACCTTCAACGAATGATCATTCAACATCCCGTTGATAATCGTCGCCGTATCGTGCCCCCCTGCAATCACCCCACCGGCCCCCGGCGTTACGCCGTAATGGCTGGCCAAGTTCACACCCGCCAGATCAATGGTCTGGTTCGGTGCAGCGCCAGCCATGGCGCTGACGTCGATGCTGGTGACCAGTGAATCGCCGCTGCCGGTGACTTTGAATTGCAGGTAGTCATCCAGCGACGCCGCGGTGCTGTTTTCCCCTTGCAGCAGTTGCGACAGGTCGAGTTTGTCGATGCCCGGCGTAAAGTCGGTGACCACGTCGTGGCCGCTGTTGCCTTTGAACCACTGGAAGGTGTCGGCACCGCTGCCGCCGGTGAGGGTGTTGTTGCCCAGGCCGCCGATGAGGAAGTCGTCGCCGCCCCCACCGTTGAGCATGTCGTTGCCCAGGCCGCCGTTGATGATGTTGCTGTGGTTGTCGCCGGTGAGGCTGTCGTTGAAGTTCGAGCCGGTCAGGTTTTCGATCGCTGTCAGGGTGTCGGTCCCGGCGCCCGCAGTGTTCTGCGCACCGAGCACGCCCAGATTGACCGTGACGCCGGCCGTGGCGTGGGCATAGCTCACGGTGTCGACGCCGGTGCCGCCGTCGAGCAGGTCGTTGCCCGCACCGCTGTACAGCAAGTCATTGCCAGCGCCGCCGTGCATTTCGTTGTTGCCGGAACCGGCAGTGAGCACGTCGTTGCCGTCGCCGGCATTGATCACGTTGTTGCCGGCGCCCGCCACCAGTACATCATCGCCCGCTGTGCCGGTGAGGGTGTGTCCGTCCTGATAGGTGATGGTCACGGCGGCGTTGTCGCTGCCGCCATGGCTGTCGTTGGCGGCGTAGGTGCCGTGGGCATCGGGCGTGATGTCGTGGGCACCGGCGTAGTTGACGGTCATGGTCAGCTGGTAGTTTTCCGCCCCCTTCCCGCTGTTGCCCGGACCACCGTTGTCGATGTTGGTGATGTGGATCTGATAGGTGCTGTCCGATGTTGCGGTGAGGGTTTGGCCGTCCGCGAGGGCTATCCATGCGCCGCCGTTGATTGAGTACTCCATGGCGACATGACCGGCCGCCAGATTGTGATCCAGGTTGAGTGTTTCACCCTGTTTGAGGTCGACGGTGATGCGGTCCTCATCGTGGGGGTTGTTGACCGCTCCCAGCGCCCCACTGACGACCAACACCGCCGTCATGGCTGCCGTGTTGGCGACGAATGCACTGCGGGCGAGGGTCACCGCCTGCGCGTTACCGCCGGTGAAGCTGACGTTTTGATTAGTGCCGGTGAAGTCCGCGCCTTTGGCAATCCAACCGGTGCTGACGGTGGTCGGCGAAGCGGTCAGCGGATCGCCATTCGGATCGGTGTCGTTGGCCAGCAGCAACTCGCCTGGCACCACGATGTTGCCCGACAGAACGTTGGTGATGATGTGGTCATCGACCACCACCGGTGGCGCGTTCGCAATGACCGTCAACACCGAGCTGGCCAGGTCGCCGTCGTTGTCGCTGATGCAGCTATTGTTCACGTCGATGGTGATGGTGGTGGTCCTCTCGTCGCCATCGCCATCGCTCAAGGTGTAGGTGAACACATCGGTCGCACCGGGACCGTTCACGGCGCCCGGGTTACTGTGATAGACCGCGTTGCCCGCTGCATCCAGCGTCAGGTAACCGTAGGTGCCATTGATCTGGCTGTTGAGGCCGCCGATGGCCGAGGTTGAGGTGTCTGAACCGGCACGCACGCCGACCACCCCAATCCCATCGGCATCGTTGAAGTCGTTCGCCAGCACGTTGCCACTGACGATGCCACCCTCCGCTACCGAGGCCGCGTCGGGGTTGGCGGTCGGCAGGTCATCGACGATTTTGACCACGATGGTGCTGGTGGTGGAATGGCCCAGGGCGTCGGTGGCTTTGTAAGTGAAGCTTTCGCTGAGGGTATTGGCGCCGTCGTTCGCATGCGGCGTGGTGCTTGGCG
>NZ_LACH01000056.1:0-630 GCF_000968015.1 Pseudomonas fluorescens | reverse complement strand
GTGGCCCGGCTGACTGCCGGTAACGGTGCCGGGCGCCAGATCCTGGCCATCCTTGTTCAGGTCGAGGGCTTTTTCGTAGACGGTCACGTCGCTGTCGCTGGCCGCGCTGATGCAGCTGTTGATCACGTCGATGGTGATGGTGGTGGTGCTTTGGTCACCGTCGGCATCGCGCACGGTGTAGGTGAACACGTCGGTCGCCCCGGGGTCGCTCACGGCGTTCGGGTTGCTGTGGTACACGGCGTTGCCGTTGGCATCCAGCGTCAGGTAACCGTAGGTGCCATTGATCTGGCTGTTGAGGCCACCGATGGCTGGGGTCGAGGTGTCCGAACCGGCACGCACACCGAGCACCGCGCCGCCTGCGGCGAGACCATCGGCGCCGCCGACGTCATTCCACAGCACGTTGCCACTGACGGTGCCGCCTTCGGCGACCGAGGTCTCGTCGGCATGCGCAATCGGCTGATCATCGACGATTTTGACCACGATGGTGCTGGTGGTGCTGTTGCCCAAAGAGTCGGTGGCTTGGTAAGTAAAACTTTCGCTGAGGGTATTGGCGCCGTCGTTTACATGCGGCGTCGTACTTGGCGCCGACGTCAGCGTGTAGGTATAGGAGCCATCGGGATTGAGCAGGAT
>NZ_LACH01000055.1 GCF_000968015.1 Pseudomonas fluorescens | reverse complement strand
TTCGGCTGCGCAGCAGTCGCCTGGCCCTGCGAGGACTCCGTCCTCGAACGCAGCCTCGCGGGCTCGACAGCTGCTACGGAACCATCCGATACACACATGAGGAAGTCGCCATGAAAGCGCTCATCGAAGGTTTTTTGAAGTTCCAGAAAGAAGCGTTTCCACAACGCACCGACCTGTTCAAACACCTGGCCACTACCCAGCATCCGGGCACGTTGTTCATCACCTGTTCCGACAGCCGTGTCGTGCCAGAACTGCTGACCCAACAAGAACCCGGTGAACTGTTTGTGATCCGCAACGCCGGCAACATCGTCCCCTCCTACAGCCCTCACCCCGGCGGTGTGTCGGCCACGGTTGAATATGCGGTCGCAGTGCTCGGCGTCACCGATATTGTGATCTGCGGGCACTCGGACTGCGGCGCCATGACTGCTGTCGCCAAGTGCACATGCATGGACCACCTGCCCGCCGTCAGCGGCTGGTTGCAACACGCCGAGTCAGCGAAAGTCATTAACGAATCCCGCCCTCACGTCAATGAAGCGGCGAAGGTGAGTTCAATGGTTCGGGAGAATGTCATCGCGCAACTGGCCAATATCCAGACGCATCCGAGCGTGCGCCTGGCTCAGGAGAAAGGCCTGTTGAATGTGCATGGTTGGGTTTACGACATCGAGACCGGTTCGGTCGATGCGCTGGATGCCAACAGCCACCGTTTTGTGGCGCTCGCCGAGTATCCGGACACCTGCGCCCTTCAAGCCCGCGCCATAGAAGCAGCAGCCTGAAGTGAGTATCCACTGGCAGAGACGATCGATGTGGCGCTCCCGGCTCACGGGAGCGCCGCACTAACACGATCGACAAGGTTATTTATCGTCCCGATTCTCAGGGGCCTCTTCCGCGTTGGGTGGTTCTGGAATACTGCCTGGCGTGAACACGTGAGTCAGCAAGTCTCTGGCATCGACTTCGACGACCCCCTGAACCGAACGGGCCAGAGCAACAGCCTGCTCACACTGTTTATGGGTGTTGACGCGACCGCTCAATGCCACCGTGCCCCCGAGGGTTTTGACATGGATTTGCAGGCCGAGGCTGGGTTCGGCCATTGCGAGGGCTGACTTCACCCTGGCGGTAATCCACGTGTCGTGAACGCCCCTTTCCAGGTCATGAGAGTATTGTTGGAAGGAATGAAGTTTCATGGTGTAACCCTCTCTCCGTCATCAGATGCACTGCCCGTCCATTGGCTGTGCAGCCTTGACGCTCAGGCGAGCGTTATCGACATCTGATTCGTTTGGAGTGCTCGCCACGCCCTTACGGACGCACATTAAGTATAGTGCGGCCGTTGACCGGGGTCGTGGTGCTGGATCAGCGTTTGACCGACAGATCCGTCTGGGTCATGCGACTGCGGATCGTGAACACCCCATCGCCCGAGAGAATCGCACTGCGAGCAAACAGGCGACCGCTTTCCCAGTTCGAAAGCCCCAGTTCCGGCTTGTTCAGCGCGTACTGTCCGTCGACCCAGCGGGTAATCCCGTTGCCGACAAAAGGTGCGTTGACCGCGTTGTAGAAGCGTTCCTGAGCCGCGGCATCTTCACTGATCAACGACACGGTGAACTGCGGGCTATAGCGATTGAACAACGCGATGGCGCTGTCCAGGTCATCGACGATCTTCAGGCTGACTTCCGGGGTTTCTTCCCATTCCCACTCGCGGCCCAACTGATCCTCGGGCAGCGGTTCGGCCAAGGCTTCGGTTTGATAGCCTTCGGCGCGGTACACCTCAACGCTGGCGCTCTGCCAATCGGTTGGCAAGTACGGCTCGCTGCCTTCGACGATGTGCAATTTGCAGCCCTGCCCGCGTGCGGTGCCGGCCTGTTGCAGCGCGTCGAGGAACAGCGGCAGCAGTTCGGCGACACGGTCACGGTGGATCAGGCAAACGTTCATCGTGTTGCAGACTTTGCGATCCAGCGAATTGCGCACTACAGCGGCAAAGCGCTGGGCATCGGCGTCCTTGTCGGCGATCAGCCAGGCGCCACCGGTGCCGTGCAGGCTGACGGCGGTGCCGGCCTGTTGGGCGATGCTGCCCAGTTGACTGACGGCGCGACCCGAACCACGGGCCACCGCCAGCGACAGGCGCCGGTCGGCGAACATCGCCCAACCGGCGGCGTGGTTGACGCTTTCCACCAGCGACACCGCGCCGGTCGGCAACCCGGCGTCGCTCAGTGCCGGATTCAGTGCGTTAGTGACGATGGCTTGCGCCGTGCCCAACGCATCGCTGCCAATGCGCAGCACCGCCGTGTTACCCGTGCGCAACACACCGGCAGCGTCGGCGAACACGTTCGGCCGGCCTTCGAAGACGAACGCGACGATGCCGAGCGGCGAGACCACTTGCTCGACTTTCCAGCCGTCATGCTCGATGCAACTGACCACTTTGCCGCGCGTGGCCGGCGCATCACGCCAGGCCCTGAGGCCGGCGATCATGTCACGGCGCATGCGTTCATCCGCCAGAAGCCGCGTGGTGGAACGCCCGCGAGCCTTGGCCCGCTCGATGTCGGCCAGGTTGGCGGCTTCGATCAACGCCCAGCAGGCAGGGTCTTCCAGGCGTTGGGCGAAGCGATCAAAGAACTCGCTGATGGCTTGATCCGAGACCGCAGACATTGCGCTGAACGCCGCTTCGGCACACTCGATTGCAATGGCCGCCGCTCGCTGATCAGCCACCGGAATCAGCAACAATTCGCCGCTGACCTGCTCCACCAGCAAATGGTCCCCGGGCTGAAAGCGCGCGGCCAATTCGGGGCTGACCACAGAGACACGATTCCCGGCGAAAGGGATAGGCGTGCCAGCGACTAGACGTTCGAGCGCAAGAGACATGAAGCGGTTTCACCATGCAGTGGGCGGCCGGAAAATGTATAGGAAAATCCCTGGAGCGTCATTAACCGCGCGCCTGACCGGTGATCGAAAACCCGGCGGCCCTGCACCCGGCGCTCCTACGCTAAAAGAGATACACCAGTGTTTCCTGTTATCCAAGGAGGCCGTCATGAGCGATGAATTCAAAAGCCATGGAGCGGCCCTTGACGAGGAAGGTCTGGCGCAGGCGCTGGATCTTGCCAAAGTCAGTGCCGCGCAACTATGGGCTGTTCTGGCAGTAGAAACTTCCGGCAACGGATACTTCTCCGATCGCCGTCCGAAAATCCTTTACGAGCGTCACGTATTCAGTCGGCTGACCCACCACGAGTTTGACGCACAACACCCCGATATCAGCAGCAAAACTCCCGGCAACTATGGCGCTTCGGGGGCGCATCAATACGACCGGTTGAATCTGGCCATGCGCCTGAACAGGAACGCGGCGCTGCAAAGTACCTCGTGGGGACTGGGGCAAACGATGGGGTTCAATTTCGCGCAAACGAACTCGGCGGATGTCGAGGCGATGGTCAAGCGCATGGTCGCGTCGGAGAACGACCAATTGCTCTGCACCATTGGCGAGTTGATCGAAGGCCGTTCGGTGGCGGCATTGCGGGCCAAGGACTGGGCCAACTTTGCACGCCGCTACAACGGCCCCAACTACGCGATCAATAACTACGACGTGCGGCTAAGCGCGGCGTATCAGAAGTTCTCCTATGGAGGGACGCCGGACCTGAGAATCCGTATGGCGCAAACCTACTTGACGTACCTGGGCTGGCATCCCGGCCCTGTCGACGGCATCGTCGGCAAACAGACCCGGGATGCGATGAATCTCTTTCAGGTAAAAGAGCACCTGAACATCACCACGGTGCTGGACGATGAAACGCTGGCGTGTCTGCGCAGCCGGGTCGAAGCGTTGCCGCTCTGACCCACGTGTCTAGAACACCGACCAGCCAATCCGCTGACTCAGCAACTCCAGCGCGGCCATGCCCGCGAGGGAGTTGCCGGCGGTGTTCAACTCCGGTGACCAGACGCACACCGTGAACTGCCCCGGCACCACCGCGACAATCCCCCCGCCCACGCCACTTTTGCCAGGCAGACCGACGCGATAGGCAAAATTGCCGGCTTCATCGTAGAGGCCGCTGGTGGCCATGATCGAGTTGACTTGCTGGGTCTGGCGGGCGCTGAGGATCTGTTCGCCGCTGTGCTTGCAGAAACCGTCATTGGCCAGAAAACAGAACGCCCGCGCCAGATCCACGCAGCTCATGCGCAGCGCGCAATGGCTGAAGTAACTGCGCAGCACCGCTTCGACGTCGTTATGGAAATTGCCGAAAGACTGCATCAGATAAGCCATCGCAGCATTGCGCGCGCGATGCTGGTATTCGGACTCGGCGACCTTGCCGTCCACCATGACGTGCGGGTTGCCGGACAGCCGACGGACAAAGTCGCGCATCGACAGCGCTGGCGCGGCAAAACGTGACTGATTGATGTCGCAGATCACCAGCGCACCGGCGTTAATGAAGGGATTGCGCGGGCGTCCGCGCTCGAACTCCAGTTGCACCAGCGAATTGAACGGTTGGCCGGAAGGCTCGTGACCCAGGCGCTTCCAAATGTCTTCGCCGGAATGTTCGATGGCCTGCACCAGGCTGAACACCTTGGAAATACTCTGCACCGAGAACAGCGTATGGGCATCGCCGGCGCAATACAGCTCGCCGTCATTGCCATACACCGCGATCCCCAGTTGATCGGCCGGCACCGTACCGAGGGCGGGAATGTAATCAGCCACCTTGCCCTGGCCGATCAGGGGACGTACTGCGTCAAGGATCTCGTTCAACAGCGCTTGCATGCCGGGTTCCGAAGTCACGCCCCATGGGATTGCGGGGACACAGACGCTAGACGCCAGCGGTCGGTAGCGGATCACAGTTTTGTAAAAACCATGGCACTGCATGAACCCAATCTCAAATACACCACTGCCCCCCCTGTGGGAGCGAGCTTGCTCGCGATAGCGGACCAACAGTCGACATAGATGTGTCTGACACACCGCTATCGCGAGCAAGCTCGCTCCCACATTGGTTTTGTGTTGGCTGTGTATCTGAGTGTGTACAACGCCCCTCCCGACACACCCCGCCCCTAAATCCCCACGCCAAAGACACATCGCAGATACACCCGCTTGATGAACTGTGCCTGTCGATTGGCCACGCCGATCAAAGCGCTCAACTCACTCAATGCTACGGAGTATCACCATGTTCAAGCTCTCGACTTCTTCCTTGACCCTCGGCCTGATCATCGCTGGCGGCCTGGCCCTGTCCAACGTGGCTTCAGCCTCTGAGTCCGAAGCATTCAGCATGAAACAGCTGGCCCACGGCTACAGCCAGGTCCAGGCCGACACGGCAGAAAAACCGGCGGAAGGTAAATGTGGCGAAGGCAAGTGCGGCGCCAGCGAGTAACCCTTTGCGAGGGGCACCGCGGTGCCCCTCCTCCCTGACTGAACGGAGATCAAGCCCATGACCACCTCACTCTTATCGGCCGTGAAAGGCCTGCACCTGAACCTTGACCGTGCCGGTACCTGGATCGCGCCGCTGACCCTGCGGGTGTTCCTCGCCTGGGAATTCTTCGAATCAGGCCTGGAAAAATTCAATGGCGAAAACTGGTTCGCCGATATTCAGGACAGCTTCCCGTTCCCCTTCAACCACGTACCAGCCACTCTGAACTGGGAACTGTCGATGTGGGCCGAACTGATCTGCGCCCTGGCCATACTGGTCGGCCTGGGAACGCGGATCTCGGCGATCATTTTGATCGTGGTCACGGTCGTCGCGACCGCCGCCGTTCACTGGCCGGCCGATTGGTCTACATTGAGTGAGCTTGCCCAGGGTTACGCCATCAGCAACAAGGGTCATGGCAACTTCAAACTGCCGCTGATCTACCTCGCGGCCTTTATGCCGCTGTTGCTCTCGGGTGCCGGCAAGCTCAGCCTCGATGCGCTGCTGGCTCGAGTCTTCTGGCGTCGCGATAACCGCTAAAGCGCCAGGGACTCGATAACGTCCCTCGGTTCAATAGTGGAGCAATCGTCATGAGTCTCACCCTCTATGGTTTTGACGGCAGTAGTTATGTGCGCACCGTGAAGATGCTGCTGGTGGAAAAAGACGCGGACTTCGACCAGGTGCAGGTCAACGTGATCAAAGGCGAGCCGCACCTGCCAGAACATTTGGTGCGTCACCCTTTCGGCAAGGTGCCGGTTATCGATCATGACGGGTTCCGGGTGATCGAAACCGGCGCAATCGTGGCCTATCTGGACGAAGTCCTGCCAGGCCCGTCCATTACACCTGACAACGCCCACGACCGCGCTCGCACCCACATGGCCCAAAGCATTTACGATGCCTATGGCTACGGCAACCTTGTGCAAGTGTTCGGCTACCATCTTTTTCCTGACTTCATTGGCGGGCAGAATGAAGATTCGCGCCGCAAAGGCATCGAGAACTCGAAACGGGTGCTGCGCGAACTGATGAAAATAAAAGGCACCGATCCCTATATCGCAGGTCTTGAACCCAGCATCGGCGACTTTTACCTGGCACCGGGCTGCGCTTACATCGCCATGACCCCGGATGCACCGCAGGTATTTTCGGTGGACGGTTTCGACGGATGGTGGAAACGTATGCAGTCTCTGCCAAGCTTCAAGGCCACGCAGCCGAAATAAGCTTCACCCCACCCACTTGTGTAGACAGGAGCCACCATGAGCGTGACCACCCAATGGATCGAGATCGACAGCGCCGAAGGTAAATTCGGCGCTTACCTGGCGATTCCACACACCCGCAAAGGCCCGGGGATCGTGTTGATCCAGGAAATCTTCGGCGTGAATGAACACATCCGCTCAGTCGCCGAACAATACGCTGCCGACGGTTACCTGGTGATTGCACCGGACCTGTTCTGGCGCAGCGGCCACCGCATTGAACTGACCTATGACGAGGCCGGCTGGAAACGCGCCGTCGAGTTGATGAACGCCACCGACGTCGGCAAGGCACAGACCGACATCGAACTGGCCATCGACGCCCTGAAAGCCCAGCCGGGCCTGGACGGAGGGATCGCCTCGCTTGGTTACTGCTTCGGTGGTTTGCTCTCGTACCACACCGCCGCCAATGGGCTGGTGGACGTGGCCATCGCCTATTACGGTGGCGGAATCCAGAATCAGCTGGACCGCGCCGATGAAATCGACGTGCCGCTGCTGATGCACTTCGGTGAAGAGGACAGCCACATCCCACTGGAAGCCGTGGAGAAAATCGCCGAGCGTTTCGAGAACAACGACAACATCGAAATTGTCGTGTATCCGGAAGCCGAACATGGCTTCAACTGCTCGCATCGCGACAGCTACAACCAACGCGCAGCGGCTGAGGCCCATGGCAATACGTTGATCTTTTTGGGTCAGGAACTGTAAGGCCGGACTTTTTTTAGCGCCTGTAATGGCCCCATCGCGGGCAAGCCACGCTCCCACATAAGAATGCATTTCCCCTGTGGGAGCGTGGCTTGCCCGCGATGGGGTCGACACGGTCTCAGCCGCTTAACGACTAATTTCTTCAACCACCTCGTTCACCACCAACTTCGGATGAGCACTGCGCTCATGCACATGGGCTGTCGGTGTGCGGTCGATCAGCAGGCTCAGCAGTTCCGGACGGCTGTAGTGACCGCGCGAATCCATCATGCGTTTGCGTTTATCGATCAGGCCCATATCGAGGTCGACGATCACCTCGCCTTCGCCTTCAGTCAACGAACCCAACACCGAACCGTCCGGGCTGATGATCGCAGTGAAGCAACCACCGGAAATCGGGCCGATGGGGCAACCGGTGTCGGCCATGATTTGCGCCTGTTGTTCAGGGTTCAGCCAGGCGGTGGAATTGACCACGAAGCACGCCGCCTCCAGCGCATGCTGGCGGATGCTGACTTCCATTTGTGAAGCAAACAACGGCCCCGCAAACGATCCTGGGTACATCGCCGCATGGATCTGTTCGCCGTCGGCCATCAAGGCATAACGGGCCAGCGGGTTGTAATGTTCCCAGCACGCCAGTTGGCCGATGCGCCCTACCGCGCTGTCGGTGGCGCGCAGGCCGGAGCCGTCGCCCATGCCCCAGATCATGCGTTCGTGATAAGTCGGGGAAATCTTGCGCCGATGCTGAATCAGGGTGCCGTCGGCATCGAACAACAGCTGCGTGTTGTACAGCGTACCGCCGTCACGTTCATTGACGCCGATGGAGACCACCATGCCGGCCTGTCTGGCGGCGGCGCCGATGGCCTCGGTGGCAGCCGAAGGGACCGTGACGGCCTGATCCAGCAGCTTGAGGTGTTCAGCCGCCATTTCGAAAGGCGACTGAACGAACGAGAAGTACGGGTAGTAAGGCACGATGGTTTCCGGGAACACGGCGAACTGCACGCCCTGCTCACCGAGTTCGAGAATCTTCTGCACCACTTTGTCGACGGTGCCTTCACGGCTGTAAAGAACGGGGCTGATTTGTACGGCGGCGGCTTTTACGAGGGTCATGGCAGTGATCTCATTAAGGGAGTGGACTTCAACGAGATCGAAATTACGCCAATAATATTTAGACCGAAATGTCGAATACACCACCTTTTAGGACACCCCGTGCATGATAAGTAACCTGTGGCGAGGGAGCTTGCTCCCGCTGGACTGCGCAGCAGTCCCCTTCTTTTTAGGGATCGGGGGGTCGCTTCGCGACCCAGCGGGAGCAAGCTCCCTCGCCACAGGTTCAGTGTCACGCTTAACTGACTGACATCAGCCCCGATTCGCGCGCTGAATCACCTGTGGCGGCTGGCCAAATGCACGGATAAACGCCCGACGCATCCGCTCCCGATCACCAAAACCGGTATCGGTCGCCACCACGTCGATGGGGTGCCGGCCGGTTTCCATCATCAGGCGCGCCGCTTCCACCCGCAGGTTTTCGATGGCTTTGGCGGGTGATTGACCGGTTTCGGCATGGAACACGCGACTGAACTGCCGAGGGCTGAGGTTGGCGGCGCTGGCCAGTTCCTCGACCGACAACGCGGACTTCAGGTTCTGCTTGGCATAGGCCAGCGCGGCCTGGATGCGATCGGTCTTGGGCTCCAGTTCGAGCATCACCGAAAACTGCGACTGCCCTCCCGCGCGCCGGTGGTACACCACCAATTGCCGGGCCACACGCCGCGCGACGTCCGCACCCAGGTCCTTTTCCACCAGCGCCAGCGCCAGATCGACGCAGGCGCTCATGCCCGCAGCCGTCCAGATGTTGCCGTCGTTGATAAAGATCCGGTCTTCCTCGACCTTCACCTTCGGGTACGCCTTCTGCAGTGCCGGTGCATGGCACCAGTGAGTGGTAGCCCGTCGACCGTCCAGCAAACCGGCCTCGGCCAGCGCAATCGCGCCAGTGCAAATCGAGCCCAGCCGCCGGGTGGTCCGGCTGGCGTTGCGCAAAAACGCCACCATGCCCGGTGATACCGGACGGATCAGGTTGTCGCCCAGCACCAGCAGCGTGTCGAACGAGCGCTGGTCGAACGCCGAGGTTTCCACACCAAACCCGGCGGAGGTCTGTACTGTACCGCCGCGCTCGGACAGCAAGGCAATGTTGTACGCCGGTTCGTCGGTGGCCATGTTGGCCAACTCGAACGTGGCGCACATGGCCAGGCCCAACACCTGAAATCCGGGGTAAACGATGAGTCCGATTGTGTGCATGGTGGCGGCTTCTTTTGACCTTAAAGGTGGCATGACGGATTTTACCGCCACTGACTTTGCACTGAACCCCCTTAATGGGTCTATAAATAACTGTAATCAGTTGGCCGAGAACAAGAGGCACAGGCCATGGACAACAAGGGTTCTGGCACTAACCTGGCCTTCTGGCTGCCAGGCAGTGCGGTCATCCTGAGTCTGGTGATATCGATGTTCGCCCTCAACCGCGAACCGTTCCTGGAACCGCGGCCGATCGGTGCACAGTTCCAGGCACAACTGCCCATCGAAGCCCGGTTATGGCAAGACCCTTTTGACGCGGTCGAGCGTTATCGCAAGAAGCTCACGGACAGCAAGAACCCGGATGCCGAGCATGTTTGCAGCCCGGATGTTTCTCCCCTGTCCGGAGACAAACCGGCGCCCGACATCATGGTGGCGCTGGTCGAAGGCGGCCCTTACGCCGATGAAGTCGAACGGCGCCGGCGCATTCGTTATGCGCTGCTGGCAGGGTTCAAGAATTCCCACCGGGTGCCGGATCAGGAGCAGTACATCCATTGCTTGAGACTCGCCGCCAACCTGTCGCTGGATACCCCGCAGAAAACCGGTTTCGTCGACGCACCCTACGAAGTGTTCGTCTCCAACCCCTTCGATCCGCCGACAGCCCTTGAAGGGTCGCCACCACCGCCTGAGCGAACGATCGTGTTCTGGTTCAAGCAGGACGCACTTGGCTCAACGCCGCTGCAATCACTCGAAACGTTACGCGAGACCCTGAAAAATAAAACCGCTGTGGCGTGCGCTCCAAAACCGTGTTCCGGGCCACCCGACACGGCTGTCCTGAAGGTCATCGGCCCTTCTACCTCAACTGTCCTGCGCGACATGTTCCAGGACCAGGACATCGGCCAGGCCACGCCGAAGGTCGAAATCTACTCACCCCTGGCCACGGCCGATAACGAGACGCTGGATCGCGGGTACCAGAAGCTGTCGCCGCCGCTGGCGAACAGACAACCCATGAAGCTGCTGCGCACCGTCAGCGACGACGGCACCATGACGCAACTGATGCTTGAGGAGCTGAAGTTGCGCCGCGTGGACCCGGCCACGGGCGTGCGTTGCAGCGAAGGCAAGCTGCAACGGATCGGCTCACCGTGTACCCGCGACCTTCGCCGCAGCGGTCATCGCATCGCGTTGATTTCCGAGTGGGACAGTTTCTACAGCCGCGCGCTGATCGAAAGTTTCAAGTCACAGGTGGCCCAGGATGCCCGCCTGGGCAGCGACGAAAAAAACCACAGGGACGTGGTCGATCAGTGGATTTTGCGCTTCAGCTATCTACGCGGTTTGGACGGACGCCTCCCGGAAGAGTCCGCGAGCAACGAAAAAAGCCCCAGTACCGATCCCGGTAAAAACAAAGACCCCACCCAACTTGATCTCAGTCCGCTGGAGAAATCCGACGGCAACTCCCAGCTCGACTACCTGCGGCGCCTCGCCGACCATATCGCCAACGAGGACGCAGCCTATCGACGCAACGGCGAAAGCGGCATCGGCGCGATTGGCGTACTGGGCGTCGATGCCTACGACAAGCTCCTGGTGCTGCAAGCGCTGAAGAGCCGGATGCCGTACAAACTGTACTTTTCCACCGACCTCGATGCCCGCATGTTGCAACGGGGCCAGGCCCAAACCACGCGCAACCTGATACTCGCTGCCCCCTACGGACTCACCCTGACCCGCGCCCTGCAACAAGACGTGCCGCCATTTCGCGACAGCCTGCAAAGTGCGGTGTTCATCTCGGTGCTGGCGGCACTGGCGCCACAATCCTTCGACGCCAAGCGCGCGAAATTCGACTATTCCAAATCGGAGCTGCTCTCGCCGGGCATCTATGAAGTGGGGATCAGCGGCTTCATTCCCCTGGCGAGCCGGCTGACCGCCTCACGCCCGGCTAGCTGCGAGGCACCGACCCAATCGCAGTCGGAACGAGGCGTACGTCCACACGATTTGATGGCGCTGCGCTGCCTTCAAGACCCCTCGCCACCGCCCTACCCTGAACCCTCCAAATCCATCCGCGACCGCTTCAAGCAAGCCCAATCATTTTTCTGGGCCGGGCCACTGACGATCACCTTGCTGATACTCGCCGGGTTCATCGTCTGGTGGCGCATAGAGGGCCCGAAAGATAACCATGACGCACGGCTGGCCTGGGTTCGCGGCGTACCGATGACGCTATTTATGGTGGCAGCGGCCTGCGCATTCATCGCCACGCGGTTCTGGCATGCGGAGTTTCTCTGGTTCACGTTCGTGCTGATATTGCTCGGGATCATCTCGTCGAACCTGACCCGGCGCTCCGCCAGGCAACAGGCGATGGCCAAGGACTCGACAGCCAGCATGGACACGGGGTTATACGACTCCCGGGCGTGGTACATCGTGGTCCCTCTCGTCATGTTCATCCTCGCGCTGATGCTGGCGTACCAGATGCGCAGCACATTAACGGACAACGGACTGGGCGAGCCGATGTTCCTGTTTGAAGGCATCAGTGCCTGGCCCACCGTGGCACTGCGGCTGCTGGCCGTGCTGATCTCGCTCTCGGCGTTGGCCTGGGGCTGGCGCAACCTGCGCATCAACCGGACCGATATCGAAGCCACGTACCATTTGCGCCTGCACATGCGCAAATACGAGATGACCTTGTGGGGACAGGTGCGACGCTTGATTCGCCGGGGCAAAGGCTGGACATTGCGTCGTTGGTGCAACGAACTGGGGCACTGCCTGCTGAAGATTTTCTTCCCCCTACTGACCGCCAGCGACGAATGGTCAAAGTCCTGCGCACCGGCACAGGCCGCTTGCACGGACGGACGCAAGATGATCGTCATTGCACGCTTCTGGGGTGAGCACTGCGTCTGCGGCTCCTTTGGCGCCCGAATGCTGCGGGCCATGCTCGCCACGTGGGTTTACGTCGTGGTCACCAGCGTGCTGTTTGTCATCTGGCCCATGGAGGGCATGCCCGTTCGCGGCGCATCGATGTGGTGGATGCTGAGTTGGCTGATCCCCTCCCTGACGTTCCAGGTGCTGGTGTTCTGGGTGGTGGATGCCAACCTGCTGCTGACGCGGTTCATCCGCCATCTCAGCGAACATCATGCGATCTGGCCTGGCACCTTGCAGTTGGAGCACAAGAAAACCTTTGGCATGCTCCGGCACCCGTGCATCGACGAGTGGGTAGATTTGCAGCTGATCGCCAAGCGCACCTCGGCCGTAAACCGTCTGATCTATGCGCCGACCGTGGTCTTGTTGATCCTGTTGGCGTCGCGCAGCAGTCTGTTCGATAACTGGCCGACACCGCCCAGCCTGATCATTTCCTACCTGCTGACGGCGTTGGTGCTGCTGGTCTCCGCGCTGTCGCTGCGACGTGCCGCGGAAAAGTCCCGCACGCTTGCACTGCAACGACTCGATGCCTATCTGCTGCAAACACCCGAAACAACGCCTTGCTACACCAAGTTCAAGATGATCCGCGAGCGGGTCGCGACGTTCAATACCGGCTCGTTCTCACGCTACTCAGAAGACCCGCTGATCAGGGCGCTGTTGCTGTCGCTGACCGGTATCGGCGGCTCGGCCATTGTCGATGCGTTGAACTATGCGAAGTTCTAGCAGCAACGGGTATTGCATTTCCCACGGCCGAAGCGGGCCTCCTGACGCTCACGGAAAAACGCCGAATAGCTCATGACCGGCTCGCCGGGATGATTGAGCGCCATTTGCGCAACGTAGTTATCGTAATCGGGAACACCAACCATTAAACGCGCGCTCTGGCTGAGGAACTTCGCGACATGCTGCAGTTTGCGGTACATGGCAAATCTCTCTATGCGTGTGGGATTGGCCCATGAAAGCGCACTGATGTATCTGCACTGTGTCAGCACCGGGGACTTTTGTAAGTTCAAGTAGCATAAGCGGCGGCGATCACAAACCCCATGGGTAGCTATGCTTGAGGTGTTGCCAGCCCCTGGTAGCCACATCGTGAAAGGAGGTGTTTGAGATGCAACTCATCACGTTGAAAATCGACAAGCCGGAAGCGACAAACTTCATTTTCGGTCAGACCCACTTCATCAAGTCCGTCGAGGACATCCACGAAGCGTTGGTCAATGCCGTGCCAGGTATCCGCTTTGGCGTGGCGTTTTGCGAAGCCTCCGGTAAATGCCTGGTGCGCTGGTCCGGCACCGATACCGCCATGATCGAACTGGCCCGCAGCAATGCCCAAGCCATCAGAGCAGGCCATAGCTTCATCATTTTCCTCGACGATGGCTTCTATCCCGTAAACGTGTTGAACGCCGTCAAAATGGTCCCGGAGGTGTGCCGCATTTTTTGTGCAACGGCCAACCCGACTGAAGTGATTCTTGCCGAGACGGATCAAGGGCGAGCGATTCTGGGCGTGGTGGATGGCTTCTGTGCCCGTGACATTGAAGGCGAGGAAGACATCCTGTGGCGCAAGAACCTGTTGCGGCAGATCGGCTACAAACTTTGAGCACCTTGCGTTACAAGCGGGCGCTGAACATCGCACTGTTCAGCGCCTCACAGCTTATGCCTGAGAGGCTTCTGGGCGGTTTGGCAGCACGCGAGCGCCCAGCGCTGAATGAGCAGCGATAACCTCTGCCTGAGCCGTCGCGGGTTTCTCCCCTTCGACCTCACCATTCAACGCCTTGTGCATTTTCACGGTGTCCAGCGCCCCGACCCATTTGGCAATGGCCATTGTCCCGACGCCATTGCCGATGGTGTTGGTGATCGCACGCGCTTCCGACATGAACCGGTCGACGCCCAACAGCAGCACCATGCCCGCCACCGGAATGGTGCCGAGGGACGATAACGTCGCCGCCAGAATGATGAATCCCGAGCCGGTGACCCCAGCAGATCCCTTGGAGGTAAACATCAGCACGGCCAGGACGATCAACTGATCCGTCAGGGTCAGCGGTGTGTTCGTGGCCTGTGCGATGAAGATGGCGGCGATGGTGTAGTAGATCGCCTGCCCGTCCGGGTTGAAGGTCAGGCCCGAAGGAATGATCAGGCCCGCGACAGGTTTGGAAACGCCGGCCTTTTCCATCTTGGAAATCATCTGCGGCAGTACCGATTCCGAAGAGCTGGTGCCGAGGACCGTGAACAGTTCTTCCTTGATGAATTTCAGAAACTTCCACAGGCTGAAACCGCTGTAGCGGCAGATCGGGCCCAGTACAAAAATCACGAACACAGCACAGGTCAGGTAGACACAGGCCATCAGCTTGCCGAGTGAGAACAGCGAGCCAAAACCGTATTTGCCAATGGTGAAGGCAATCGCCCCGAAGGCGCCGATGGGTGCCAGACGCATGACCATGTTGACGATGCGAAACATGCCCTGCATCAGGCTGTCCAATGTGTCGACGAACACCTTGGCGCGAGGTCCGACATGCGCCAGGGCAATGCCCAGCAGAATGGAAAACAACAATATTTGCAGCACGTTACCCTTGGCGAAGGCATCCACGATGGTGTCGGGGATGATGTTCATCACAAAGTCCATGAACGACGCGTGCTTCACGGCGCTGGTGTAGGTGGCCAGGCTGGACGTATCCAGCGTGGCGACATCGATGTTCATGCCGGCGCCGGGTTTGAACACATCGACCACCACCAGACCGACGACCAGCGCCAGGGTGGACACCACTTCGAAATAGATCAGCGCCCGAAAGCCGACGCGCCCCAGCTCTTTCATGTTCTCCATGCGTGCAATGCCCGTGACCACCGTCAGGAAAATCACCGGGGCGAGGAGCATTTTGATCAGTTTGATGAACGCGTCGCCCAAGGGTTTGAGCGCTGTTGCGGATTCGGGCACAAACACCCCGACGATGGCGCCGAGGATCACGGCGATGAGCACTTGGACGTAAAGTTTGCCGAATATTCTTTTCATGACAGGGCCCTGATTTTTTATTGTTGTCAGGAAATGCCAAGGGGTCTGACCGGTGATCAGCCCCTTGGCGTTGTGCCGCCGCTTGAATCAGCGTTTGATCAATTCGATGACCGCATCAGTGATCTGGCGAGTGGTGGCCGTGCCGCCCAGATCCGGGGTATGCAGACCGCTTTCGGTCACTGCCTCGATGGCCGACATCAAGTGTTTCGCCGCGGCCGCTTCACCCAGGTGCTCGAGCATCATTGCTGCCGTCCAGAACGTCGCAATCGGGTTGGCGACGCCTTTGCCGGTGATGTCGAAGGCCGAGCCATGGATCGGTTCGAACATCGAGGGAAATTTGCGTGAGGGGTTCAGGTTGGCGGTCGGCGCGATGCCCAGGCTGCCGGACAACGCGGCGGCCAGATCGGACAGGATGTCGGCGTGCAGGTTGGTGGCGACGATCACGTCCAGCGTCGACGGTTTGAGCACCATGCGCGTGGTCACCGCGTCGACCAGTTCCTTGTCGATCTTCACATCCGGGAAGTCCTTGGCGACTTCATAGAAGATCTCGTCCCACAGCACCATGCCATGACGCTGGGCGTTGGATTTGGTGACCATGGTCAGGTGTTTGCGTGGACGGCTTTGCGCCAGTTCGAAGGCGAAACGGTGAATGCGCTCGACCCCGGCACGGGTGAACACTGACACCTCGGTGGCGACTTCTTCGGGCAGCCCCCGGTGAACACGACCGCCGTTGCCGGAGTACTCGCCCTCGGAGTTTTCACGCACCACGACCCAATCGATCTGATCACCATTGAGCAGTGGGCTTTTTACCCCTGGCAGTACGCGAGCCGGACGCACGTTGGCGTACTGGTCGAAGCCCTGGCAGATCGGCAGACGCAAGCCCCACAGCGAAATGTGATCCGGTACGTTGAGCGCACCGACAGCGCCGAAGAAAATGGCGTCGAAGGTTTTCAGCTCTTCCAGGCCACCTTCCGGGATGTAGTAGCCGTTTTTCAGGTAGTTGTCCGAATTCCAGTCGAAGTGTTTGAAATTCAGTTCGAAACCGGATTTCTTCGATAAGGCTTGCAGCACCTCGACGCCTGCGGCGATCACTTCAACACCGATACCATCACCTGGAACCGCAGCAATTTTGTATGCACTCATTGTTGACTCCACTCTCGTCACGTTCTTGTTGTGCCTGTCGAACGGGGGTGTTCAATCAGGGTGTGAGCGGAGTATATGTAGTGAACAAATGAGCGTGAGTTACTCCAAATCACTACATAGATGAATTTGAGTTACCAATGAGCCAAACCCTGGATTTGTCTTTTTTCTACCTGCTGGCCAACAAAGGCAGCCTGGCGGCGACGGCTCGCGAGCTGGGCGTCACACCGCCGGCGGTGAGCAAACGCCTGACCGCGCTGGAAGCACGGCTGGGCATACGCCTGGTCAACCGCACCACGCGCTCGATGAGCCTGACCTCGGAAGGTGAACTGTATTTTTCCCATGCAGCGCGCATCCTGACGCAGATCGATGAGGTCGAGCAGTTGATCAGCAGCAGTCGGGCAACCCCTAAAGGCCTGATTCGCGTCAACGCCTCGCTGGGGTTCGGTCGGCGCTATATCGGCCCTGCCCTGGGCGCGTTCTTCGCGCAGTACCCGGAGGTGGAAATACAGCTCGAAATCAGCGATCACCCACTCGACCTGACGACGCATGGCTTTGACCTGGGTATTCGTTTCGGCACGCTGCCGGACGCCGCCTTCCATGCCCGAAAGATCGCCTCCAATCGCCGTCTGTTATGCGCCTCGCCGCTGTACCTGGAAAAGCATGGCGTGCCCCAACGCCTGGCGGATTTACAGCAACACAACTGCATCTTCCTGCGGCAAAACGAAACGCCCTATGGCGTGTGGAGCTTCACCAACGGTGGGCGCACGCAAAACGTCAAAGTGCGCGGCGCATTAGGCTGCAACGACGGTGAAGTGGCCCTGAACTGGGCGCTGGAAGGTTACGGCATTCTGCTGCGGGCCGAATGGGACATCGCCCGTTACGTGCGCAGTGGCCGCTTGCGCCTGGTGCTGGAGGATCAGACCCCCACCCGCGCCGATGTCTACGCCGTGTATCCGCAACAGCTGCACCTGTCGGCGCGGGTACGCAGCCTGATCGATTTTTTGGTCGAGCGCTTCAAGCA
This sequence comes from Pseudomonas fluorescens, assembly GCF_000968015.1. Lineage (GTDB taxonomy): Bacteria > Pseudomonadota > Gammaproteobacteria > Pseudomonadales > Pseudomonadaceae > Aquipseudomonas > Aquipseudomonas fluorescens_W. The sequence continues at coordinate 108,405 of NZ_LACH01000055.1, read as the reverse complement.
CATCGATCACCTGGAAGAACCGGAATCTACGCGCGAATGAACAGGATCGGCGGGCGTCAACTCACGTCTGCGGATCTCCAGTGCAGTGCGAGTAACGCCCCCTGATCGTCCTTCTGCAGAAACGATCAACTGCCCGTTCTGATCTTGCTCCAGAGACGGGTACGTACACGTTCCATTTTCAGCGAGATCGGCTCCAGCGGGAACAGAGTGTCCAAAACCTGCTTCGACGGATAAACGTCAGGATTATTGCGAATATTCTCCTCGACCAGCGCGGTAGCGTCCTTGTTGGCGTTCGGATAGGCCAAGTAGTTGGAGGACTTGGCGATGACCTCAGGGCGTAGCATGTAATTGATGAAGGCCATTCCTTCCACTGGATTCGGGGAATCGTTAAGCAGCACAAGGTTTTCCACCCAAAACGGAGCACCTTCGCGAGGAATGCTATAGATAATCTTGCGTCCGTTACCAGCAAGCCTGGAACTCTCTTGTGCCCCGAACACTCCGCCAGCCCAGCCGAGCACAACACAGACGTCGCCATTGGCCAGGTCAGCGCTGAATTTGGATGAGTCGAAGTAACGGACGTACGGGCGCAGCTTCAACAACAGCGCCTCGACTTTGCGGAAGTCCTCAGGATTCTGACTGTTATAGGGCAGCCCAAGGTAATGCAGTACGATCGGAAAAATCTCGCCCGGTGCGTCCAGCATGGCCACGCCGCATTGGCTTAATTTGGCGAGGTTCTCCTCCTTTAAAATCAGGTCCCATGAGTTGACCGGAGCATCCGGGCCAAGGATCGACTTGACCTTGTCCGCATCATAACCAATCCCGGTGGTAGCCCACATATACGGAATGGCGTATCGATTACCCGGATCGTTAGCTTGTAACTTGGCAAGGATATCCGGGTTGAGATGGTGATAATTGGACAATTGCGCCCGGTCTATTTCCTTGATGACACCGGCCTTTATCAGGTTCGGCAACAGCCAATCGGTAGCAATCACCACGTCATAGCCGCTACGACCGGCCATGACTTTACTTTGCATGACATCGCTGTTGTCGAACGAGTCATACGTCGCGTTGATGCCGGTTTCTTCGTGAAAATTTTTCGTCGCATCCGGTGCGATAAAGTCGTACCAGCTGTAGATATTCATCTGGGGCTCAGCGGCCTCGGTGCAGAGGATGCTTGTACTCAACAGTGAGGCAAGGACTAGCTGTAAACCGACTTTCGGGTTCATCTGGAGACTCCGGAGCGGTGGCGCTGTTTAAAAAAACAACGCTACGCCTGCTGATTGTTAGAGTTATAGGGCAGGGCCGACATCGGCAAGATCAACGACGTATGACTGGGGAACAGAATTCAAACGACTCAAGGAATCAGCAGCTCGCGACGACCGTCGGCATGTTGAAGTTGTTCACCTGTCAGGTGCAGGCGACGGTCGTTGAGGTAGTCGTAATCCCGACGGGACGCCTTGAGCTGGTCAAGGTCAAGCGTGACCACCTGCCGACACTCATCGCGGCCGGCCTCAAACATTATTTGCCCGAACGGATTGACCACTGCGCTGCCCCCCGCGAACACCAGGCCGTCATCCCCTTCTCCCACCCGATTCACCATGACAGCAAACGCCTGATTTTCCTGGGCGCGAGCCATGATCGCTGTGCGATGGACCGGGCCGTAGGGATCCATGTTGCCGTTAGTGACCAGTATCAGCTCGGCGCCGAGCTGCCCGAGGGCGCGGGCGCTTTCCGGGAGTTCAATGTCGTAGCAAATCAGCATGCCTACACGCACGCCCTTCCACAGTGCCGTGACATAGCGATCACCCGGCTGGAAAAGACCACGCTCCGATGGCCACAGGTGAGTCTTGCGGTAGCGCAAGGCGATACCTTCGGGCGTTACCAGCACCGAGGTGTTGTAAAAGATGCCGCCATCATTCTCCGCAATGCCGACGACGACTGAGACATTACGCTTGCGCACCAGCTGCTCGACGGCCTGCAAGGTGGGACCATCCAAGGGTTCGGCAACACTCGCCAATTGCTCGGCATCGACAAATCCCGTGAGGTGGGTTTCCGGGAAGATCAACAAATCCGTGTCAGCCGCACAGGTAGCGATGGCCTCCAAGGTACGGCCGAGGTTGTGAACGACATCGCCATCACGGCCAGCCAGTTGCACCAATTCAATCTTCATCTCTGTTCCTTGCACCGTTAAGTAAGGGCCCAACCCGCCAGGGTTGGCCAGAGTATGGAGCGCGGTAGAGCGACACGTAATTACCCCCAGGGGTTAACCACAAATGTGTAGTGCCGTGAAAGCGACATTGCAGGATGGGGTCGCAATCAAGTGAGCGCCCGCTAATCCAGACGGGGGGATCGCCTCGGTTTCTGATGGGGTCGGTCGCCCTGCTGGACTCTACGTCCACATCAGGAATGGCTGCTGCCGGTGGTCGTTGCATTTCGCTTGTCACCGGCGTTTGACTAAGCTGAACACATCAGCGGCCATCAGCGGATCCGGGTGGCTATCACGACGGTAAATCACTAAGGAGACGACTATGTATGCGGTCATAAGAACCTACTCAGGTCCTGGTGCAAAGCAGCTTTTCGAGGTTTTGGAAAAGCAGAAGGCCGACGTCGAAGCGGCCCTCCGCAAAGTGAATGGCCTGGCAAGCTACACACTGCTGCCTCTGGGTGATGGCGGTATGTCGGTCACTGTTTGCACGGACAAGGCCGGCACCGATGAGAGCATGAAAGTCGCTCGCGACTGGATTCAGAAAAACGCCTCGCACATCCAGGCGAACCCACCCGTCGTCACGGAAGGCCCGGTCATTGTGCAGATCAATTAGCGCGCCCCTTGCGTTCGCGTGAACATTTTTACCTGCTTGCGCAGCAGAAATCGGGAAGGAGTCTAATATTGAAATGCCATAGGTCGGTCCATCCCCTATCTACGTAGTGATGCGTGGGGCCATTGGCAAGCAGGCGGCTTCGGAGCCGACACCGGACCGGTGTTGGCTAAATAGATTTCAACTTGGAGGGAACCATGAGCAATCTCATCGCCACCGGCGAGCCACCTGAAGCCGTCCGCCTCATGGTCAAGGTTTATGCCTACTTGCTGCTCGCAGGATTTGCGTTTGTTCCGGCCTATCTGATTGGCTACTTATACGTCTTTCAAGACCCCACCCTTATTTTCGAAAACCACCTGTTCCATATCATTGCGATCACCGCAGCCACCTTGGCGGGCCTGTTTGTTACTTACGTCACGTGGCGCTGCTATCAGTCTTCGGGAGATCCTCTGCTGCGATGGATGACGCTTGGTTTTCTCGGTTTTGTACTGATCTACGCATTGCATGGCGCCTTCACCGGGCAAGCACACCACAATATCTGGCTCTTCCTGCTTTATGGACCGGCCTCTCGGCTGGTCATGTCGAGTTTGCTGTTAGTCGGAATGCTGTCGTACCACCGCCCACCCGATGCCGCGGACCAACGAATGAAGGCCCGCCCGTGGTTGACCTGGATAGGACTGTTCCTGCTGGTTGACGTGGCAGTGGCGTACGTCGCGAATTCACCGATCGCCGGCGATATCGCGGTGCGCCTCTCGATGGAAGGTGGTGCGCTCATACTTTCCACATTGACCGTGGTAATACTCCTGCTGCGCCGTATCCGGTCGCCGCTGATGATGATTTTTGTCGTCTCGGTCACCGCGTTCGCGCTGTCATCGCTTGCCTTCATCCTTGCACGTCCGTGGAACCACATGTGGTGGCTCGCTCATGCGATCTTCGCCGGTGGTTTCTTCATGCTGAGCTACGGGGTCGTGCAAGCGTTCCTCACCACGCGGTCGTTCTCGAAGATCTACAGCCAGGAAGAGCTGATGGTGCGTCTTGCCGAAGCGATGGCGTATACCGAGAGCGCCTTGCAGGAACTCCAGCGCACCAATCAAGAACTCGGGCACCTTGCGGCCACCGATCCATTGACGGGCGCTGATAATCGGCGTCGGTTCATGGAACGGCTCGACGTCGAAATGGGCCGGACCAAGCGCGGCGGTGAGCCGTTCTCGGTGTTGGCACTCGATCTGGATAATTTCAAGTCCATCAACGATCGCTTCGGGCATCAGGTTGGCGACGACATCCTGAAGGATTTCGTGGAGAAATGCCTCGATTCGATCCGGCCGTACGACGGCGTAGCCCGAGTGGGTGGGGAAGAATTCATGATTCTGCTGCCTCAGACTTCACTTGAGGGCGCGCACGTAATCGCCGAGCGTCTGCGAAGCACCGTTGCCAATAATTCTTTTCATGGCCTGCAGCGGTTAACCGTGGTCACCGTGAGCATCGGCGTATCGCAATCCGGCCGCGACGGCGACACCATCGAGGCCATTCTGCGTACAGCCGATCAACGCCTGTATCACGCTAAACACGAAGGCCGTAACCGTGTGGTCACGACCATCAAAACCAGCCTCCAATCTTTGTGAAAGCGTCGGCCTGGAGCGGCTTTGGAGCACCTGCTCCTACAGCTCACGCATGACAACACTGGCTTTTTCATCGACCTGGACAGTGCCGTGATCATCGGCCTGTTCAGTGGTATCCAGCGCCAGACAGATGACTTATCGGGTATCGCTCGATACCCTTACCTCGCCGTCGCCTGACGGTTTGCAGGTCAAATCCCATTTCGCCCAGACGAGCATGTCATGAAATCCCCCGCAGGTTTGCTGCTGTCGGCCATCGAGCTGGACCGTGCAAGTGCCATTCCCCTGTACCGCCAACTGTATCTGCAAATTCGCAAACAGATACTCAACGGCAGAATCCAGGGGGGCGTGCGCCTGCCGTCGACCCGGACCTTAAGCAACGAGTTGGGGTTGTCGCGGATCACCATTCTCAATGCGTTCGATCAGCTGATTGCCGAAGGTTTCCTGGCCTCGCGCACTGGCGCCGGTACGTATGTCGGCACTGAGTGGGAAAGCCGGGGTCTCGAGGACGAGCAACCTGCCCAGCCACCGCGCCTGTCCGACCTGAGCCAGTCGATGCTGTCGCTGCGCAGCGATCATTTTCGCGGGGTGTCCTATGCCGACTGGGACCCCGCGACCCCGACCTCTTTCCTGCCCAGCCACAGCACCTATGACGCATTCCCGCAGGCGATCTGGCGGCGCCTGATGAACCGCCATCTGCTCAAGCCGACCAAGGCGATTCTGGGTTATGGCGAGTTGCAAGGCTTGCAGGCGTTTCGCACAGCGATTGCCGAATACGTCTTCGATGCGCGTGGCATCGACTGCACTGCCGGGCAAGTGGTGATCGTTTCCGGCGCGCAGCAAGCGTTCAACCTGCTGGGCATGCTGCTGCTCAATCCGCAGGACAGCGTCTGGATGGAGGACCCGGGGCACATCGCCGCGCGCATTGCATTACAGGCCCAGGGTGCTCAGGTGATTGCGTTGCGTATCGATGAACAGGGGATCGATGTCCAGCAAGGCCTGACCGAGTGCCCTGATGCGCGCCTGGTGTTTTGTACGCCTTCGCGCCAGCATCCTTTGGGTGTCACCCTGAGTTATGCGCGGCGCCAGGCACTCATCGACTGGGCTGCGCAGCATCAGAGCTGGATCATCGAGGACGATTGCGACAGTGAGTTTCGCTACAGTGGCCGCCTCCTCCCGGCGCTGTATGCCATGGACCAGATGGCCCGGGTGATCTACGTCGGAACGTTCAGCAAAGTGCTCTTTCCGTCACTCAGACTGGGTTACGTGATTTTGCCGCAGGCCCTGGTCGAACCCTTTTGCACCCTGCGCGCGGTCATGGATCGCAGTCCGCCCACACTGCTTCAGGCGACAACGGCGGACTTCATGGGCGAAGGCCATTTCCTGGGGCACATCCGCCGCATGCGTGCGCTGTACAAGGCGCGCCAGCAGGCATTGATCGAACAACTTGAACAGCAAATTGGCAGCTTCTTCAGGATCACTCCGACGGATGCTGGCATGCACCTGATCGCCTGGCTGCCCCCCGAACTCAGTGACGCTGACATCGCCCGGCAACTGGCCCGGCACAACATCCACACTTACGCCTTGAGCGACTACCGCATCAAGCATGCCCTGCCGCCGGCCCTGTTGATCGGCTTTGCCGGCACGCCTGAAAACCAGGCCCGGGAGCGTGTCGAGGCACTGGCCCGGGCCTTGCGCACATTGGGTTATCTGCCGCCGACCACTTGATGCGAGGCAAGTGGTCTTATCAATTAACTGATAATGGATCTATCGAGAGTTCCTGACTGGCGCGATAAAGGGCGCGCCGGTAGACCCGGTGTCTGAACCAGGAACGACTCTAATGAACAATAAGATCCAGGAACGATTCAACGCCTTGCTGAGCCATAAGGTGGTCGAACACGGGCCAGTTCCCGTGCTGACGGACGCACTGGCCCGGCGGTTGCTTGAGCGTCTCGGGCAATTGCGCCTGTTTGCCCACGCCTACCCGCTACTCACCAACCTTACCCACGGTCGTGTCACCCCTGCCGACCTGCTGGACTTCGCCTATCGCCACGAGCTGCAAGGCCTGAGCCTGCACTTGCTCGACGGCGAGGAAAACAGCCTGAGCCAAATGTCACTCGCGCAGCTCCAGGCGTTTGCCGCCAAGGCCAAAGCGCTGGGGCTGGATGTGCATCTGGAAATCAGCAGCACGCTGAAAAAGGATGTCGACCAGGTGATTGCCATCGCCAGGGCCCTGGGGGTGCGCAACATCCGTGTTTACTCACGTTACGAGGGCACGCTGTCGCGGGTCATGGACGTGATCGAGACCGACCTGCACTACCTCGCGCAACAGGCCGACGCACACGATCTGTACTTTGACTTCGAGCAGCATGAAGAACTCAAGAGCGGCGAAATCGCGCAACTGCTCAACCGCCTCAACCACCCTCGCCTGCATGCCCTGTTCGACTTCGGCAACATGATCAATGCCTGCGAACAGCCCCTGCAGGCCCTGCGCAACCTGGCGCCGCACATCCGCCAGACTCACCTCAAGGGTGTGCGCATCGTCCCCGAACACAACGGCTTCGGCCATTACGGCGTATTGCAGGGCAGCGAAGAGGACGATCTTCCCAGCCCCCGCATGTTGTTCGAGCTGTTGATGCTGGGCGAAGCCACCCCGCAGGTGATCGCATTCATTCTCGAGCAGGAAAACCACTACGTGGCCCCGGCCTTCCGCCAGAGCCTTGAAGCGGCCGATCCCTTCATTGCTTACCGGGAGATGAGTGAAACGCCACTCCCGAACGGCTACTCGCTGGAGCAAATGCTGGCCGATGAACACCGCTGGGCGAACAACCAGGTCGCCTACGTCCGTAGCCTGCTGGCCGAATGGCGCACCTTGGCCGAACTGACCCTGGCCAACCCTTCCAACGCCTGAACCTGACGACCCGATTACGCCCGGAGAACAATAATGACAACTCAAAACAAGGCCAAATGGCTCAGATTCCTGATCCTCATCCTCGGTGGTGGCACCATCTACAAGCTGGCGAACCTCAAGGACGCCTTTTATGTACCCATGCAGGAATTCATGGGCTTGAGCCACACTGAAATCGGCATGCTGCTAAGTGCCAACGCGATCATCGCTACTGCGCTGTTTGTGGTTGGCGGCCTGCTCGCCGATCGCTACGACACGCGCAAACTGATTCCCCTCGGCCTGATCGGGACCGGTAGCCTGGGGTTGTACCTGGCGACCTTTCCACCCTTCAGCGGTTTGCTGATCGTGTTCAGTCTCCTGGCCGTCTGTGCCGACTGCCTGTTCTGGCCATCGCTGCTCAAAGCCATCCGCAACCTGGGTGACGATCAGGAGCAAGGCCGGTTGTTCGGCCTGCTCGAAGGCGGCCGTGGCGTGGTTGATACACTGGTGGCCTTTTCCGCTCTGGGCGTGTTCGTCGCCATGGGTTCGGGCGAAACCGGCCTGAAGTCAGCGATCCTGTTCTACTCGGTCATCGACATTCTGGCCGGCACCCTGACCTGGTTCCTGCTCAAGGGCGGCAACGCGCAGTCGGTGGCCAAGCCGAAGAATGGTCTGGCGAACCTGATGGAAGCGATCAAAGTGCCGGGCATCTGGCTGGTCAGCCTCAACGTGTTCATGGTCTACATCGTCTACTGCGGCCTGACCTATTTCATTCCCTACCTCAAGGAAATGTACGGATTGCCCGTGGCGTTGGTGGGCGCCTACGGCATCATCAACCAGTATTTCCTGAAGATCCTCGGCGGGCCTGCCGGCGGTTTCATTGCCGACAAGCAGTTCAAGAGCACCAGCCGCTACCTGAAGTGGGCATTCCTGGCGCTGTTGCCGCTGATGGGCGTGATCATGCTGATTCCGAAAAGCCCGGGCTTCATCTATGCGGGCATGGCCGCCACCCTGTCCTTCGCCCTGATCGTGTTCTCCATGCGCGGCGTGTTCTGGGCCCCCATGGGTGAAGTCGGCATTCCCCAGCACATCACCGGCTCGGCCTTCGGCATCGGTTGCCTGATCGGCTATGCACCCGGCATGTTTGCCTACGTCATCTATGGCGCGATCCTCGACCACTTCCCCGGCCAACAGGGTTACAACTACGTCTTCACCCTGATGAGCCTACTGGCCGTTGGGGGCTTCATGGTGTCCAGCCTGCTCTACCAAGCGGTGCGCAAAAAATCCATGGCCACTGGCGCGATGAACGCAGCGCAAGCCTGATCATCGCCATGGACTCCAGGAGGAGGAATCGTCTACCAAGCCGATCCCTCCTCCTGGCCACAACGCCGGAATGAACCGAAGCTTGCGCGCAATCTGGATAACGCGTTAGCGCGACCGATGGCGATACGAGTCTTTTGATAGCCAATACATTCACTGATCCGCAGCCCCCATAACGGCGAAAATGTTGCAGGGCACTCGATACAGAACATGCTCCGTCGTACTGCCCACCCATTTACCCAGTCCCTTGCGATGCGCATTTCCCATGACGATCACATCGGCCCGATTATGCGCGGCAAAGTCGGCCAGCGCTTTGCCAGGTGGCCCTTCGACGAAGTGTTGTCGCTCAGTGGGCACACCATAGTGGTCGGCCAATGCGGTAAATGACTTTTGCAGTGACTTGCGCACCTCGCTGCTGAAACCTGGCATCGTCACTGCCCCGGCGCCTGCGTCGGATATATGTGTCAGCGACAGATCGTAGGCATGCAGCAGATGCAGTTCCGCGCTGCATTGCATAGACAATCCGTTCGCCGCCTGGATGATGCGGTCGTTGATGCCCGTGATCTGAGTCTCGGGTTGTGACGGATCGACTGCCGCCACGACCACCCGCGGACGTGGACACCTGACTTCGCTGACCAGATGCACAGGCACCGGACATTCGCGCAACAGGTGCCAATCAAGAGGCGTAATGAAAACGCGTTTGAGCGCTGACTCGTGTTGCACATCCTTGATAACCAGATCCGGCTGCATTTCTGCCACATGCCGAAGTATTTCTTGCAGCGCGTTTCGCGTAACAAGCACTTCGGTACTCACCCTGACCCCGCGCTCGCGTATCAGATCGGCCTCATCCTTCAACCATGTTTCGTTCTCTTGCTGACAGGCCTCACGAAAGCGTGCACCCGCGCTCTTCAAACCCAAGAGGTTGGAGTCTTCGATAAACACCGTGATGTGCAGCGCGGCGCCAGTGGCTTCGGCAATGGCGACAGCGCGCTCCAACGCTGGCGTGTGACGCATGCCTGGACCGGCTATCAGAAAGAGTCGTTGATATTGGCTCATGTAACACCTCCAAACCTTCCGGGATATCTAGCTCCCCCGGCGCTCTCGCCTGTCACACCACCGACGATTAACTATCGCCTCAACTGTCTGGATCGACACTATTAATATACGCCTGGATTCCATCAACCCCCCACTTGGCCGGGTCGACTTTTTCAACAGAATCGGTCGAATGCGACCGTTGGGTATGGCTTTTCGACCCTCATCGTCTTTGACACGGGGAACGAATGAGAACCCGGCAAAGGGCTGCTCTAAAACTTGCAAGCATTCGAGCTTGCAGGTTACAGGACCGTCGATTTAGATCAGAACGTTTTGCTGGCACTGACCACCACGGTCGCCGTGCAAACATCGGTGTAACCGTAATAGCTCACGCACTCGCTCTTGGAAAGATCGGTGTCGATGTAACTCACCCCCCAGTCGACACCAAAAGCGCTGCGGGTGAGCTTGGCTTCCCATTCGTGATAATCACCACGAGCTTTAAAAACACATCATCCTTGAAGTCGTACCGACCGTAGCGCACCTCCAGACCTGTCTGATCCACAATTTCATGGCTGTACCCCAGATAGGTGTAGAGGGTGTCCTGATCTTTCCCGACATAGTTCTTCAAATCGCCGGAGTAGAAACTGCCGAGTTTGAAGCCATAGGCTTTGAGGATGGCGTAGACCTCGCTCATGTTGAATTGTGCTTCCTTGGCGTAGGTGTATTTGAGATACCCCATATCAAGGCTGACATCGTCATTGAATTGGCTGAAAAAGCCGGCGTAAAAATCCTGTTCCAGGCGCGTTTTCAAGTTCAGCCCGAAGTCGACATTTGAAGTCCAGACACCCGCATAGGCACCGCTACTGTGAATCAAGGTGGCGTCCAATTGCACGGCGGGATCGCCCACTGTCATAGAAAGTCCGCGGCTGCGGTAGTCGCTGACCACTTGCGGTTTGAGCTGTAATTGCAGGTCGTCAGTCAGCGACACGGCCCCGGCGGCAGCGGGTAAAAGCGCGCAGCCGACAAGGGTCGTAAAGGCAAGGCGATGCATAGGTCGAGTCCTGTTTATTATTATTGGCAGGCAAGGCTTCGCCCGTCCTGTGTTCCGAAGGACACAGGACGGGCAGTCGAGAAAGGGTTATTACGGGCGGCTGTAGACTTCGCGCCCCGAAAAGTAGGTTTTCAGCACTTGGGTGTCGGCGAGTTGCTCGTCCGGCACGCTGAAAACATCGCGGTCAAGAATGATCAGGTCAGCCTCTTTACCGGCAGTGAGCGAGCCAATCTCTTTCTCCAGGCCAATGGCTCGGGCGGCATTGCGGGTATAGGCGTAGAACATCGTTTCCCTGTCGATATCCTCATCCTTGTTGAGGATGCCTTTGGGGCCCTTGCGGCTGATGGCTTGGCCAATGGCTTTCCACGGATTGGGCGTACTGACCGGCCAGTCGCTGGCGCCCGCAATAGTCGCACCATTTTTGAGCAATGAACGCGCCGGATACATGAACTGGAACTGCATGGCGCTGATGTAGGGTTTGAGCAGATCGATGCTCATTTCGTCCGCCGAAGCCCAGTACAGCTGCATCGAAGCAATGACGTTCAGCGGTTTGAAACGGGCGAATTCCTTGGGGTTGACCATTTGCAAATGGGTGATGGAATGCGTCACATCACTGTGTCTGTCGTGACGAGCCTGCTCGATGCCATTGAGCGACTCGCGCACCGCGCGGTCGCCAATTGCATGCACATGAACCAGCCAGCCACGGGCATCGGCGGCGCTGACCAACTCATCGAAATGCGCGGGATCGATCAACAACTCCCCACCCTTTTTTGAGTTCTTGTAGGGAGTGAGCAACGATGCGGTTTGCGCAGGGAATTCAGCGACACCATCGGCGAATATCTTGATGCCGGGCAGGCTGAGATTATCGACGCCAACGAACTGCTTTCTAACCTCATCCAGCACATCCAGATCCGCCGGTTTGCTCTTCGGATTGGCAACCATCAGCGCGGCCACACGCATCTCCAGCTCACCCTTTTCCGATAGCGCTTTGTAAACCGGCAACACTCCGACGGTTTGCGCTGTCGGCTTGAAGTCAAAGAGCCCATCGCCCGGCATGGCATTGGCCGCCGGATCCATTAGCGCCGTAATGCCCAGGCTGTGGTTCAGATCACGCGCTGCCCGGCCCGCCGCCATCAACTGATCCATGGAGGGTGAAGGGAATTGAGACATGACCGCAGACAACCCTGCGTCGGCAACAAAACCGTTGGGAGTGCTGTCCTGATGATGCCCGATGGTCGCCACGGCTTCGCCTTTCAGCGACTTGACCCTTTCGGCATCGATACCGGCGCGCTTGAGCATCGCCTTGTTGGCCCAGCCGGTGTGGTAATCCCAGCCGATGAAAGCAATCGGTGTGTCCGCCCATTCACCGTGATTGAAGCGTTTTTCAAACTGCGCCACTTCACTCCAATAAGTAGACGGAAAGCCACCAACACTGAGTATGTCGCCATGCCGAGCCTTACCGTTATCTCGCCACGCGCGCAAGCGCTGCTCCAGTTCATCGAAGGGCAACATCTGGGCATCAAGATCCGCCGCTGTAACTTTCACCCCGCCAAAAATTGCGTGGCTGTGGCTGTCAATGAAGCCGGGCATGACAACCTTACCGTTCAAGTCCACCACTTGGGTCATGGCTTCCTTGAGCGAAAGAATTTCGACATCACTACCGACCTTGAGGATCCGGCCATCGACCACCGCGACGGCTTGTTGCAGCGCTTGCCCCGGCTCGGCCGTGAACACCTTGCCATTGAACAAAAGCAAATCCACAGCGGCCATGCTTTCCATTGATGAAAAAGCCACGGCAGCTGCAAGTGTCACCCTGAGAACATTCTTCATTGCCAAACCTTCTTTTTATTAGAATGTTCGGGAGACTAGTCAAATCATGCGATGTTAAGAATACTTGATAGCCGAAACACACACTTTCCAAAAAGGTAAAAGTGAATGGACCAGCTGGGCGCCATCACCATGTTCGTGACCACCGCAGATCAAGGCAGTTTCACGCGTGCAGCCGCCTATCTAGGTAAAACCACATCAGCCCTGACCAGGGCCGTGACCCACCTTGAGACTGAACTGGGAACCCGTCTTTTCGAGCGCTCCACACGACGTATAGCCCTGACCGAAGCTGGGATGATCTATCTGGAAAGTGCGCGCCAGGTGCTGATTCAACTTAAACAGGCTCGAGAAGATATCGATCAGCTCCAGCAGGAGATGTGCGGCATCTTGCGTGTGTCTGCCCCGCCCTCTTTCGGCCCGGCCTTTCTTAATGCGGTGTGCTGTCGCTTTCTCAATCAATATCCGCAAATGCGTCTGGAAGTCGAACTCACCGATGAGTTCGTCGATCTGCTCGAAGGCAGCTATGACCTTGCCGTGCGAGATGGACCGGTAGAGTTGCCCGGCCTGATCGCGCGACCACTGACCGCAAACCGTATTCTGCTTTGCGCCAGCCCCGACTACTTAAAACGCAATCCCATCGAGGTACTGCCTGACACATTTAACCAACACGATTGGTTGATTTTTCGTCATCCAGCACTGAACCCACATTTCTGGTGGTTTACGCATGGCGGGGAACGCCAACGCATAGCGCAACCCGTACCGCGCATGGCCAGCGACAACTACGACTTTTTGTTAGGTGCGTTGCTGTCAGGGATGGGATTGCAGTTCTGCCCGCAATGGAGTGCAGCCCCCTATCTGAGACGTGGGGAATTGGTGCAACTACTCCCGGAAATACAACCGGAGCCTGATGAATTCGGTTCAAAAATACATGTGATCTACCCTGAATACAGACGCCATACCCGTAAGCACCAAGCCTTTATTGAGTGTCTTGGCAACTACTTGGACGAACAGGCGTTGCACTGAGAGGTGTGGCAAGTTCGAGACGAGTCGATATGACTCAAGCCGCATTGGGTCGACGGCCCTCCACGATAGGCAACATTCGTCCCAGCTCGCCTCATCTGATCCCGAGCATCTAATGCTCTTCATATGGCCGGCGACCCGGACCTATACCGAACGTCCCTACTTCGCCGCCCCTTCATGCGGCTTATAAAAAAGAAACATCGAAGTCTCTGTGGTCTTGATGTATTCCTTGGCCCAAGCGGGTTTCACCTTCCGGTTGTGGAAATACATCGCGCCGTGGGTTCGGTCGTTCAGTTGCTTGTTGAGCGCCTTGCGCGCGATTTCCTTGGCGATCGCGTATTGGCTTTCTTCCTGGACCTGATCCGAGCGTCCATCACACCACCACGAAAACTGACAATTCTTGGTTTCAGAACCCTGCTTGACGACGGCGCATACCGTGTCCGGAAAGCCCTCATGGCCCAGGCGGTTCATGACGACGCTGGCGACGGCTTCCATGTCGGCGGGCGATTTGCCTTTGGATTCCCAATAGATGGAACGGGCCAGACAGGTGATTGCATCGTCCATGGGCGACTGCCCGGCCGGATCGACCGCCTGAGCCTCGGAGGTGGTGATGGTTTCGGACTTGGGCACCGGCACATCGGCGCCCTTCTCCGCAGCTTTCTGCTCAAGGACCTCGGCCTTGTCCTCAGCCACCTCCTTTTTTTGCTCCTGTTCAGACGCCATGGCGTGGCCGGCGAGAAGGGTTATTGCCAAGCAGGTGGCTATCCAGATAACTCGCATGATCGACCTTTCTGACGGAACCGGGAGCACGCCACACTGGCGACTTTGCTTGATTGTAGTTGCCAAAATTCATTCCAGCAGACGGACAAAAAAACTGTCTTCGGGCATGAAAAGTCATTGCGCTCGCGGGGGTGAAATCGCGCATGATGGGCGCAGTCAGCTCAAGGGGATTTCCATGCGCTTCAAATCATCTGCTATGCGTCTTGCCACGGTGTCACTGGGGATGTTGTTCGCCATGAATGCGTTGGCGGCCGACGAGAAACAACTGATTGATTCGATCAACCTCTACCGCAGCCAGGTGCAGCGTTGCGCGGGTCAGGTATCGCAGGAACTGCCACCGCTGGCCGGCGACCCACGGCTGGCGATGAACGCCAACAGTGTCGGCAATTTGCAGCAGGCAATGGCCAGCGCGGGTTATCCGATGAAGAATGTCCAGGCGATCAGCCTGTCCGGGCCGCGCGATGCGCCGTCGGCGATGAAAGCCATCCAGGAAAGCTTTTGCCAGATCGTGCTGGACCCGCAATTCGTCGATGTCGGCGTCAGCCACCAGGACCGCGAGTGGCGCATCGTGCTGGCGCGTCCACTGTTGAGCGCTCGCCTGGGCGACTGGCAGGCCGAAGGCCAGAAGCTGCTGGCCGAGCTCAACATCGTACGCAGCCAGCCGCGCCAGTGCGGCACGCAATCCTTTGCCGCCACCACGCCATTGGCCTGGAACCCGGCACTGGCGACGGCGGCCGAGGAGCACGCGCGGTCGATGGCCAACAACAATTACTTCGATCACAAGGACCGCGATGGCCGCATGCCGGGTGACCGGGCTGAGCTGGCGGGCTACAGCGGCGGGCAGGTCGGCGAGAACATCGCTGCCGGCCAAGACACCGTGCGCAAAGTGGTCGATGGCTGGGTGTCCAGCGCGGGTCACTGCGCGAACCTGATGAACCCAAATTACCGGGAGTTGGGCGCCGCCTACGCGGTTGATCCGAAGAGTGATCCGGGGATTTACTGGACGGCGATGTTCGGCGGTCAGTGAGTTCGGGACGCCCGATAGAAAAACCCGGAGCCCTGTCATGGGGCTCCGGGTTTGTTTTTTCAGTGATCGTCAGTGGGTACTCATCCCGGCCGCATGCATCAACAATCGCAATGCCCCCGCCACGACCCCCAACGCCAGCACACTGCCCAGGCTTTCGCCCATGCTGACCGCACTGGCTTCGTGGCACATGTTGGAACAGTCAGGGAAGTTGTTGGTGCCGTAGGCTCGGACGAACAATTGGTAGAGAAATGCCGCCTCGTTACTGGCCCTGCCCGAGGTGTAGAACTCGGCCTGGTCCGGCGATTCCAGCGCATTGAGGTGCCGGGCGATCAGGGCGAACGCTTCATCCCACGTGGTTTCCACGTAATGATCGGTGGCGGCGTCATAGCGCATCGGATGGGTCAGTCGCCCCTGATACTCCAGCCAGTAATCGCTCTGCTCGGCCAGCGTCGAGACGCTGTACTTGTCGAAGAAGGCCGGGTTGACCAGGCGACCGGTCGCTTCCCAGTTAACGGCCTTGGCGCCGTTCTCGCAGAACTTGACCATGCCGCTTTCCGGCGACTCGCCCCACGCGCAGCCAGGGCAGTCAAAGCCACCGTTCTGGTTGGTCTTGAGCATGGCGCGAATGTTTTTCAGGGCATTTTCACTGCCTAACCAGTTCTTGGTGACACTGATCAGCGCGCCCCAACCGGCGGCTGCGCCTTTGTAGGGTTTGTATCGGTCGACTTGAGACATGGTAATTCTCCGTGACAATGCACACAGGCTTTGACCTGATTCAGGTCTTTGTTCGATTGACGGAGAAAGAATATGAATGGGGTTTAAATATTGTCTAATCGCTATTTACGACCACATTATCGAGGAGATCTATCATGAGTTTTTATCGTTACATATCATATAGTTAACAATTAATAAAACAACTTTCATCGCCTAAATAAATCCTTCATCGATCCTGTCTATCACCCGGTCATTAATAGTGATTGGACGCGTTCTAATGTTGCTCTTAGTCTGCGCTCAACAAGTCCGTTAATAGCGCAATATTCAACTCACGGCGAGGATGTCATGTCAGAGCGAGTCTTGATCGATGGGTTCTCCAGGCGTGTGGACTATCTGCGGATGTCTGTCACCGACCGCTGCGATTTCCGTTGCGTGTATTGCATGGCTGAAGACATGCAGTTTCTGCCACGCCAACGGGTACTGACCCTGGAAGAGATCTACCAACTGGCCGAAAGCTTCGTGGCGCTGGGCACCCGCAAGATCCGCCTCACGGGTGGCGAACCGCTGATCCGTCCAGGGGTGGTGCAGCTGTGCGAAAAGATCGCTGCCCTGCCCGGCCTGCGCGAACTGTGCATGACCACCAATGGCTCGCAGCTGGGCAAGCTCGCAGCTCCGTTGTTCGAGGCCGGGGTCAAACGGCTCAACGTCAGTCTCGACAGCCTGGACCCGCAACGCTTTCGTGAGCTGACGCGCACCGGTGATCTGGCGCAGGTCATCAAAGGCATCGACGCGGCCAACGCCGCAGGATTTCGTCACACCAAACTCAATTGCGTGGTGATGAAGGGCCGTAACGACCACGAGATCAACGACCTCGTGAGTTTTGCCATCGACCGAAATCTCGACATTTCTTTCATCGAAGAAATGCCCCTGGGCACCATCAGTGAACACAGCCGTGCGGAGTCGTTTTACGCAAGCAGCCAGGTACGTGAACGGATCGCCGAGCGCTACACGTTGATCGAGTCCGCCGAGTCGACCCAAGGCCCGTCGCGCTACTGGCGCCTGGCCGAGGCACCGCAAATTCGTCTGGGGTTCATTTCCCCCCACAGCCACAACTTTTGCGGCACCTGCAATCGGGTTCGGCTGACGGTGGAAGGTCGTCTGTTGCTGTGTCTGGGCAATGAGCATTCTGTCGACCTCAAGGCCGTGTTGCGCAGCCACCCCGGCCATCCCGAGCGCCTGGAAAAAGCCATTATCGAGGCGATGAAACTCAAACCCTATCGACACAATTTCGAAGTGAACGACGATGTCCAGGTGGTTCGCTTCATGAACATGACGGGCGGCTGAACACCATGATCGTTAGACCCAAACCCAATCTGATCGGCGTCCTGACTTCACTCAAGGGCTCGATCGCCAAACGAATTGCCTGGCGCAGTCTGTTGGTGACACTTCTCGCCTCGGCCATCGTGCTCATCGAAACCTTGCACCCGAGCTATTTTTCCAAGGTCAGTGCAACGCCCTTCACCCTGCTGGGTTTGTCGTTGTCGATCTTCATGAGCTTTCGCAACAACGCCTGCTACGACCGCTGGTACGAAGCGCGCAAAGCCTGGGGCGACATGCTGGTGGATATTCGCTCGATGGTGCGCGAAACCCAGGTCATCAAGGACGCGAACGAGCGACACAATATCCTCAGCAACCTCTGCGGCTTCGCCCATGCGCTCAATGCAAAACTGCGCAAAAAAAACGAACTGGCGGCCAGTGGTGAATGGTTGAACCCGATGCCCAAGGACAACGCGGCGGATATCAGCGGGGGGATTCTGCTGCAGGTCGGTCAACAGTGTTCGGCGCTCGCCGAGTCAGGCGCGATCAATGAATGGCGCTATACGCTCATGGCCAACCATTTGACCCGCCTGACCCAGGTGCAAGCGGTCTGTGAACGGATCAAACACACGCCGCTGCCCTTCCCCTACACCTTGCTGCTGCACCGGACCATCTACCTGTTCTGCATTTTGCTGCCCTTCGCGATGGCCGAGCCGCTGGGCTGGCTGACACCGATTTTCACCGCGATTGTCAGCTATACCTTTTTCGGTCTGGATGCGATTGGCGATGAGTTGGAAGACCCGTTCGGTCGCGATGAAAACGACCTGCCCACCGATGCACTGGTGCGCAGCGTCGAACGGGATGTGTTGGCAGCACTGGGCGTGACACAACTGCCACCGCAGCTGGAACCGGTGGACTATGTGCTGAGTTGATAATTTTCCAGGTATGCAGGGATTGTTTGTCGGACTCGCCATGCGTGTACGACTTCGATCACCTGTGGGAGCGAGCTTGCTCACGATGAGGCCGGCACATCCAACATTGATGTCGACTAACAGACCGCTATCGCGAGCAAGCTCGCTCCCACAAGGAACTCAACAGGCCAAACGTCAACAGCCCAGCCTTGTGTCTTCGGCACCTGAGTCAATACTTACCTCTCATTCCTCCGTCAGCAGGTGCAATCATGGACATCAAACAACTGAAGTTCCTGATCGCACTGGAGCAGACCCGACACTTCGGGCAGGCCGCCGCGCGCTGCCACATCACTCAGCCGACCCTGTCCATGCGCTTGCGCAACCTGGAGGATGAACTGGACCTGGTGCTTGTCACCCGGGGCCAGCGCTTCGAGGGTTTTACCCAGGCCGGTGAACGGGTGCTGGCATGGGCCAAGACATTGCTGGCCGCCCACGACGGGCTCTTCGCTGAAGCCGCCGCGTGCCGTGGCCAGTTGGTCGGCAACTTGCGTCTGGGCCTGGTGCCGCTGAGCAGCTTTAATCCCGTCAGCTACATTCAAGGCCTCAACCGCAGCTTTCCCGAGCTGAAATTCAGCCTGTGCTCCCTCAGTTCAGACGAGATCATCGAAGGCCTTGGCAACAATCAACTGGACCTGGGCGTGTGCTACCTGGATCACGTCAACCCGAACTATTTCGAGTCTTTCGAAATCGGCGAGACCCGCGTCGGTCTGCTGTACGACACGCGACACTTCCATTTCGAAGGCACTGAAATGAGCTGGGAAGACGCCGCCGAGCTGCCGCTGGGGATGATCAGCAACGGCATGCACTACCGAAAATCCATCGATCTGAGTTTCCGCAGCCGTGGGCTCAACCCGCAACCGATACTGGAAAGCGATTCGACCTACCAGTTGCTCCAGGCGATTCACGAAGGCTTCTGCTGCGCCATCATGCCGCTGGACAGCGGTCTGGAAGAGCCCATCGAGCATCTGGCGTTCATCAACCTGCCGGATGCCAGTGTGCTTGCGCCTTTGGGCCTGGTCATGCGCAAAACCGAGCCTCGTTCGGCCATTGCCGAGAAATGTTTTGCTGAAGCCAAGCTGCTATTCACTCCAAAGAGCTGACACTTGTTAGTTCAAAACCCAACGCGCTTCACGCCTCCACCTGGACCACCTCGATCCCGAGTTTTTGATAGTCCCCGACATTGCCCGACGCCACATGACGCTCGGTGATCAGGGTATGAATGCGTTGACACGGCGCGACCACGAACGGCTCCACCGCTCCCAGTTTGTCGGCGGTGGTGACGGCAACGACATGGGAAGCGCTGGCGAGCATCGCCTGTTTGACCGGCACCTCGTCGAAATGCAGGGAGCTGATGCCGACCTCCGGGTGAATCGCACAGACCCCGGTGAACAGCAGATCAGCCTTGATGCCCTCGATCAGCCGCAGGGTTTCATGTCCGCTGGCCGACATGGTCGCGGGGTTGAGTTTCCCGCCGGCCAGAATCACCGTGATGCCTTTGTATTCAGCCAGGGTGATCGCGATCATCGGCGAGGCGGTGACGGCCGTAATGACAATGTCCGAAGGTAGAGAACGGGCGATTTGCAGCGTCGTGCTCCCCGAATCGAAAATCACAATCTGGCCGTTGTGTACCTGGCGTGCGGCGAGTTGCGCCAGGTGTGTTTTCACCTCATCGGTTTCGCTGACGCGGGTGAAATAATCCTTGCCGGTGTCCTTGGGGCGCGGCAGTGCCCCGCCGTGCACCCGTTGCACCAGCCCAGCGGTGGCCAGCTCCGCCAGATCACGGCGAATGGTGTCTTCGGACACCGCGAAATGCTGGCTCAGCTCACTGGCCATGACCTTGCCGTCACGTTCGAGAATCAACAGGATTTTTTGCCGGCGCAGATGAGGGAGCTCGGCGGCCGAGTGTGAGTCGTGCATGTTTTTGCCCGCTTTTGCGTGTAGTTGCGTGTTTGTGCGAGACTAGCCACATCGCGGGATAAACACAAACCGCCGCCTATCAATTGTTTCGATGATTCAAATCATGAAGCCGAATTTTTTATTTGTTTGTGACCGATTCAAGATGGCGCCATCACACATGTTTTGGATGGAAACTTCATGAATCTAAATTTTGCCTTTGCCTGCATGATCGTGGTCTCGTTCGCGATTGCGCTGGGTCACGCCTGATCAGCAGAAACCGAGGGCCATTCCCTTCCTCCTCCATCCAGAGTCAACTCATGCTGTGTTCCCTTGTATCGAACGGCGCGCTCGTCACGCCTGAAAGGCCGGATACAACGGTGCCCTGGTTGAGCTTTACCAAAACCGTGCTCGCTGCTGCCGCGCTGTCACTGGTGCGTGACGGGTTGATCAACCTGGACGACACCGTTGCTGAAGGCCCCTTTACGCTGCGCCAACTACTTCGGCACGAGGCCGGGCTCGCGGATTATGGCGAGCTCGCCGACTACCACAACGCCGTGGCTCGCCAAGAGACGCCCTGGTCGGCCGATGACATGCTGCAACGCCTTGATGCCAGCCGATTGCGCTACGCACCCGGGGACGGTTGGCGCTATTCAAACGTCGGCTATCTGTTTGTCGTGCGACTGATTGAACGCGTGACGGGGCGCACGCTTGAAGCGGCGCTCACGGAGCGTGTGTTCGCCCCCCTCGGTTTAACCCGCGTACGCCTCGCCAAAACACGAGCCGATCTGGACGGCGTGAACATGGGGAGCGCGCCATCCTACGACCCCGGCTGGGTCTATCACGGTTTACTGGTTGGCCCGCTAGAGGACGCCGCGCTTTGTCTGGACGGCCTGCTGGCCGGGCACCTTCTGCCAAACCCGCTGCTGCAAGCGATGCAAACGGCACGCGTCCTCGGCGGCCCGATTCCCGGTCGCCCATGGACTTCCCCGGGCTACGGTCTCGGCCTGATGCAGGGTTTGGTGATGGGCGATCTGACGTTGAGCGGACACACCGGCGCCGGTCCGGGCAGCGTAGTGGCGGTCTATCGCTGCGTTGATGGCGAAAACGCTGCGAGTTGCGCGGTCTTTCATGAAGGCGCCAACGAAGGGGTAGCCGAAAAAGAGGTGGTCGAGCGTCTGTCGGCAGTCCTTGGGAAAAGCCGGTAGAAAAGCCGTAACCCTTGCCAACATGGTCTATAACCAGTGTCTACATGATTTGGATCACAGAACCTTGAAGGCTCCTTCGCTAAATTGATCTCTTGAAAAAAAGCCGACAAGTGACTGTCCGCTAGGAGATTCCTCGCATGAAAGCCCTGAAAATAGCCGCCAGTGATTCCGCGTTCGAATGTTTCCAGACCTCCCGAGAAGTGATTCCGCTCAATCAAACCGACTACACCGACGTCGCGGTTGCGGTGTTCTCTGTGGAGGATGTGATGGGGGGCGCCTTGGACGTCCTGCAGCGAACCGGTTTCGATATCCCCATTTTCCTCGTCACTTCTCCCGGTTCCGGCAACCGCGCCCGGGAAGTCTACAAGCACCTGCAAGATGTCCTGCTTCAGGTGAATGGCATTTTTGACCCCTCGCGCAACAACGCCGAATACCATGGCAACCAATTGGAGACCGCAGCAAAAGCCTATGAAGAAAGTCTCCTGCCGCCGTTCTTCGACGCGCTCAAGCACTACACCGAATCGGCCAACGCTACGTTCGCCTGCCCTGGCCACCAGGGCGGCCAGTTTTTCCGCAAACACCCGGCTGGCCGGCAGTTCTTCGATTTTTTCGGCGAGACCCTGTTTCGTGCCGACATGTGCAACGCCGACGTCAAGCTCGGCGATTTGCTGATCCACGAAGGCCCGGCACTTCTGGCGCAAAAACACGCGGCGCAGGTGTTCAACGCCGACAAGACCTACTTCGTGCTCAATGGCACATCGGCCTCCAACAAGGTGGTCACCAACGCGCTGCTCACGCCTGGCGATCTGGTGCTGTTCGACCGCAACAACCACAAATCCAATCACCAAGGTGCGTTGATCCAGGCGGGGGCGACCCCGGTTTACCTGGAAACCGCGCGCAACCCTTATGGTTTTATCGGCGGGATTGACGCCCATTGTTTCGAAGAAGATTACCTGCGCGAACTCATCGGCGAAGTTGCGCCGGACAAGGCCCAACTGCCGCGGCCGTTTCGCCTGGCAATCATTCAATTGGGCACCTATGACGGCACCATCTACAACGCCAGACAAGTGGTCGATCGCATCGGCAAACTGTGCGACTACATCCTGTTTGACTCGGCGTGGGTAGGCTATGAACAGTTCATCCCGATGATGAAGGATTGCTCGCCTTTGCTGCTGGATCTGCATGAAAACGATCCCGGTATCTTTGTCACTCAATCGGTGCACAAACAGCAGGCGGGGTTTTCCCAGGCGTCGCAGGTCCACAAGAAAGATCGCCATATCAAGGGCCAGGCCCGTTATTGCAACCATGCGCAGCTGAACAACGCTTTCATGTCCCAAGCCTCTACCAGCCCGTTTTACCCGCTGTTCGCCTCACTGGATGTGAACGCGCGCATCCATTCCGGGCGCAGTGGCCTGCGCTTGTGGGAAGACTGTGTGAAGTTCGGCATCGACGCACGCAAGTTGATTCTGGAAGCGTGCACCCTGATTCGCCCCTTCGTGCCGGACACCATTGACGGTCGCCCCTGGCAGGACCATCCGACCGAAGACATCGCCAACGACATCCGGTTTTTCGAATTCCATCCGAAGGATCGCTGGCATGCCTTTGGCGGATACGCCGACAAGCAATACTTCATCGACCCCTGCAAGTTGCTGTTCACAACGCCCGGCATCGACCCGATCGATGGCAGTTACACCGACTTCGGCATCCATGCCGGCATCCTCGCCAACTTCTTGCGGGAGAATGGCATCGTTCCGGAAAAGTGCGACCTGAACTCGATTCTGTTCCTGCTCACCCCGGCCGAAGACTGGGCGAAGATGACTCATCTCGCCGCCCAGATCGCGCGCTTTGAACGCTTCATCAGTGATGACGCGCCGATGAGCCGGGTGTTGCCGGCCATCTATGCAAAGCATCAGGAGCGCTATCACAACTACACCATTCGCCAACTCTGCCAGGAGATGCACGACCTCTACCGCACCCACAACGTCCAGCAATTGCAGAAGGCAATGTTCCGCAAGGAACACTTCCCGAAAAAGGCGATGAACCCGCAGGCAGCACAGTTCGAATTCATCCGTGGCAACGTCGAACTGGTGGCGCTGGCGGACGCGGACGGTCGCATCGCTGCCGAAGGTGCGCTTCCCTACCCGCCCGGCGTGCTCTGCGTGGTGCCCGGGGAAGTATGGGGCGGTGCGGTGCTCAAGTACTTCCTGGCGCTGGAGGAAGGTATCAACTCACTGCCCGGCTTCACGCCGGAACTCCAGGGCGTGTACTTGAAACAGGACGGTGATCGCATTCGAGTCTATGGGTACGTGATCAAAACGTAAGTCTTCACACCTCCAGCGGCGTTTCAACCCGGGGTTGAGCGTGATGGCGAGTGGATATCTGCGCGAAGCCGATTATGCTTCAGGAAACCTTGCAGCGATGCGAGGCCGTCAGCCTGTGTGCATGCTTCGCGCAATCCGTAATCCGACGACATCAGCCCCAGGGCCTGGGTGCGGCAAGAAAGGTAACGAGGTACTCCGGCCTACAACAAGAACGACGGAGAAGACTCATGGCCGCAATCGACAACACTTCCACGGGCAGCGCGCCCCACCACGGGATCACCAAGGAGGAGCGCAAGGTCATTTTTGCCTCGTCCCTGGGCACAGTGTTCGAGTGGTACGACTTCTACCTTTATGGGTCTCTCGCCGCGATCATTGCCAAGCACTTCTTCGCCGGCGTCAATGAAACAACGTCCTTCATCTTCGCGCTGCTCGCGTTCGCCGCGGGCTTCGCAGTACGCCCCTTCGGCGCCATTGTGTTCGGCCGACTGGGGGACATGATCGGGCGTAAGCACACCTTCCTCATCACCATTGTGATCATGGGTATCTCCACCGCCGTCGTGGGCTTTTTGCCCGGCTACGCGACCATCGGCGTGGCGGCGCCGATCATCCTGATCACCTTGCGCCTGCTGCAAGGCCTGGCCCTGGGCGGTGAGTACGGCGGCGCGGCGACCTACGTCGCCGAGCATGCACCGAAAGGCAAACGCGGCTACTTCACTTCGTGGATTCAAACCACTGCAACCCTTGGGCTGTTCCTCTCGCTGCTGGTGATCCTCGCCTGCCGCACGGTCCTCGGCACCGAAGCGTTTGAGGCCTGGGGCTGGCGGATTCCGTTCCTGCTGTCGATCCTGCTGTTGATCGTCTCCGTGTACATCCGCTTGCAACTCAGCGAGTCGCCGGTGTTCCTGAAGATGAAGGCCGAAGGCAAGTCCTCCAAGGCACCGCTGACCGAGTCCTTCGCCCGCTGGGAAAACCTCAAGATCGTGATCATGGCCCTGCTCGGCGGCACTGCCGGCCAGGCCGTCGTCTGGTACACCGGGCAGTTCTATGCGCTGTTCTTCCTGTTGCAGACGCTGAAGATCGAAGCGCAGACCGCCAACTTGCTGATTGCCGGCTCCCTGCTGATCGGCACACCGTTCTTCGTCATATTCGGCAGCCTGTCCGACCGTATCGGCCGCAAAGGGATCATCATGGCCGGCTGTATCCTGGCGGCAGTGACCTACTTCCCGATCTTTCATGCGTTGACCCAATACGGTAACCCCGACGTATTCATCGCGCAGGAGAAGAACCCGGTCACGGTGGTCGCCGATCCCGACCAGTGCTCGTTCCAGTTCGACCCGGTGGGCAAGGCCAAATTCACCAGCTCCTGCGACCTCGCCAAGACCGTGTTGGCAAAGCGGGCCATCCCCTATAAAAACGTGAAGGCCGAGCCGGGTACCGTTGCGCAAGTGCGCATCGGCGACAAGGTGATCCCGAGCTTCGAGGGCACCGGCATGCCGGCTGCCGACTTCAAGCCCAAGAACGACGCCTTCGCCGCCACCCTCGGCACCGAGCTCAAGGAGGCCGGCTACCCCGAGAAGGCTGACCCGGCCAAGACCAACTACCCGATGATGGTGCTGCTCCTGACCATCCTGGTGATCTACGTGACCATGGTCTACGGCCCGATCGCCGCCTGGCTGGTGGAACTGTTCCCGGCGCGCATCCGCTACACCTCGATGTCGCTGCCCTACCACATCGGCAACGGCTGGTTCGGCGGCTTCCTGCCGACGGTGGCATTCGCCATGGTCGCGGCCACAGGTGATATCTACTACGGGCTGTGGTACCCGATTGTCATCGCTGTGATGACAGCCATTCTGGGCATTTTCTTCATGCCGGAAACCAAGGATCGGGAAATTCATCACACATAAGACTGGCACCAGCCCTCTCCTGCCGGGGAGAGGGCCATCCAGAGACGATCAAACGGTCTACGCTCATCCAGATGGCTTCGGGGGTCCTTCCCCGTAAACCGAGGGGGCACCGTCATGATCCGCATCCTGTTAAGCGCTTTTATCCTGCTTGCGCTCAGCATTCCGGCACAGGCCGGGGTGACGCCATTTCCTGCTGCCTTTCGTGTTCAGGACATTCCGGTCGAAGGCGTCACGCTCCATGTGCGCGTCGGCGGCAAGGGGCCCGCCGTGGTGCTGCTGCATGGCTTCGGCGACACCGGCGACATGTGGGCGCCACTGGCTGCCGATCTGGCCAAGGATCACACCGTCGTCGTGCCGGACCTGCGCGGCATGGGCTTGTCGTCGATCCCGGACAGTGGCTACGACAAGAAGACCCAGGCGGGCGACATCCGTGCGCTGTTGGCCGCGCTGGGTATCGAGCACTCGGTGGTCATCGGCCACGACATCGGCACCATGGTCGCCTTCGCCTACGCCGCGCGCTATCCGCAGCTGACTGACCGCCTGGTGGTGATGGATGCGCCCGTGCCGGGCATTCCCCCTTGGAACGACATTGTCCGCTCACCGATGCTGTGGCACTTCGACTTCGGCGGAGCGGATGCCGAACGCCTGGTCGCCGGCCGCGAGCGCATCTACCTGGACCGGTTCTGGAACGAATTCGCAGGCGACCCGACCAAGGTGGATGAAGCCACCCGTCAGCATTACGCCAAACTCTATGCCCGACCCGGCGCCATGCACGCGGCCTTCGCTCAGTTCCGCAGCATTCGTCAGGACGCGGTGGACAACGAAGCGTCGATGGCAACGCGGCTGACAATGCCGGTGCTGGCCGTCGGTGGGGAAAAATCCTTTGCAGAGAATGAAGCGATCGTGATGCGCAATGCAGCGGACTCGGTGACCCAAGTGGTCATTCCGGGTGCGGGGCATTGGCTGATGGAGGAAGCGCCAACGCAGACCATTCGAGCGATTCGCGAATTCATAGCGCAGTAATGCAACCCGGACTATGTAGCAGCTGGCGAAGCCTGCGTTCGGCTGCGCAGCAGTCGTAAAACCTGTGCACACGGTTTTCCTGACGCATCGCGTTGCCTGACATCACGACTGCTTCGTCCGATCGCGGCCCGAACCGAACGCAGGCTTCGCCAGCTGCTACATAGTCCGGGGCGCAGTTGTCTATTTGTTCGGCTCGTCAGGAACGCAACACGCCAATCGCCCGCCGGTATTTTTCAACACGCTCCAGGTCTTCCCACGACGGCTGCGCGATCCGCGACAAGTCGCTGTTCTCCTCCAGATCCGCCAGTTTCACCGCCCGGCCTATCGGGTTCTGCGCCGCGCGTTCGACGAAGGCTTCATAGGACTCACCCGGCACTTTAGTCACCGACTCGATGGCCATCAGAACAGCTTCACTGAAGCCTTCCTTGCGCAGGTCATCAAGGCTGATGCCGCAGTCTTCGACCACGTCATGCAGCACCGCGACGATGCGTTCTTCCAGCGTCGTGACCCGCAACATGACTTTCAACGGATGCAGGATGTAAGGGCTACCGCCCTTGTCGACCTGGCCCTCGTGCGCAGCGGCGGCGATGGCAATGGCGCGTTCCAGTGTCTGGCTCATGTCGTTCTCCCTTGGGTTATCGGCGTTCGCATTGGAGCTCGCCGCAATGACCATGAAAATCCGGGTTCAGCCCAACAGATGCTGTGAGATGAGTTTGGAAATCTCGACCATCGACGTCCTTCCGGTGAATTCAAACTTCACTCTGCCCAGTGCCGAGAAGTAGATTTCCAGCTCAGAATCCAGGTCGAAGGTGCCCGAGGTTTCCACGGAGTAAGCGACGATGTTTTTGTAAGGTAACGAAGTGAAGTCTTTTTTGCTGCCGGTGATGCCTTGCACGTTCACCGCGATGATTCGTTTGTTGGTAAACACCACGCCGTCGCGCATGGATTTATAGGCATCAATGACCTGCTCGCCGTCCAGCAGCAGCGCGGTGACTCGCTCCGCGTACTCGTTGTTTTGCTTGAGTTTGAAAAAGCCTTTGTTGTTGAAATCGATCATCCGCCATCCCCTTCCTTAAAGAGTGTTCCCTGGATTGCCAGCGCGTGGCGCGGCGAGCATACCATCGGGCCTGGGCTTTTTGCGTCCCCTCCCACAGTGGATCTGAAAAACCAATGGAACCCCGCGCCTCATCGCGTTTTCGAAACTCTATCAGCGCTGATCTTTGATCAAACAAGGACATGAACAGCACATCGCTGAGTATTCCGAACAATGCTCAGGTCACTACGTATTACTACGGCGCTGAGCATTTGAGTCAGGCGAAAATTGATTGCGAGTCGGGTGGAGGACACTGGAAAGCGCAGTAGCCCCCCAGCAGCGTTGGTTAACCCTTAACAGCCGCTTCAATCGCAGCGATGTCGATCTTTCCCATCTCCATCATGGCGTCGAAGGCGCGCTTGGCCGCTGCTTGATCAGGATGGGTGATCGCGGCGCTCAGAACGCGTGGTGTGATCTGCCATGACACTCCCCACTTGTCCTGGCACCAGCCGCATACATTTTCGTGGCCGCCATTTCCGATAATCGCGTTCCACAAGCGGTCCGTTTCGGCCTGGTCGTCGGTCGCAACCTGGAACGAAAAAGCCTCGTTGTGCTTGACCCCCGAGCCCCCGTTCAGTCCGAGGCAAGGGATGCCCATCACCGTGAACTCGACCGTCAGGACATCGCCCTGCTTGCCTGCTGGATAGTCACCGGGCGCGCGAAGGACAGCTCCCACCTCGCTGTCCGGGAACGTCTTGGCGTAGAACGTCGCAGCGTCCAGCGCGGTGCCGTCGTACCACAGACAAATCGTGTTTTTGCTGATCATCTTGGTTCTCCAGAATTGGAATGGGTACGTGCATTCTGGTACGGATACACCTTTCGTGCACCTTGAAGGTAGAAAACCCCAAGCGATCACCTAAGCTTTAAGGGGAGATTTTGCGCTGCTGCAAATTGATAGCACCACGCTATGGAACACGCTCCACTAATGCGAGTTCCACTGACTGAAATCCAAGTCATTTGGACTCCAGCCGATGCCAAGAAGCTAGCCATCCATCCGAAAAGGAGCCAATCATGTTCAAGCCCGGTCACCTGAACCGTACTAATGCTCCTGGCACGCCCGGAGTCCCGGAATACAACATTGATGTCTTCTATGAAGTCCGCCGTGACCCCAAGGAAGGCATGCTGATGCACTTCAAGATGGACGGAGCGGTATCAGGTAAAAGCTTCACTGAAGAATTCGATATGCACCGCGACACGGCCTTCAACTTTGCCAGCCACGTGGCAAAGGCTGCGGCCAGGCATGGCGTGCCCACCACTGCCAGTCTCATCATGCGCGGGCACAAGGAATACGACGCGATGTTCGAGGATATTCGCGACAAACTCGGCGTCAAACCGGGCGATCCAGTCGATCTGGATAACGTTGAGAAGGACCGTCGCTGAGTGACACCCATGCCACTCAGCGCGCCCCGTCCTGCCTACCCGCACCCTCCACCGGATGGATCACGAGGTAGCTCTCGACGGCATCGTCGATGGTTGGAAAGAACGCCGATTCGCCAAGCCGTGCGAACAGCCCGAATCGCTTCAGCTTGTCCTTGACCGGGTCCTTCATCTCGGCCACACACAACTTGATGCCCGCCGCATGCAAGGTGTCGTCCAGTTCAGCCAACACGTCGGCAGAGGTCACGTCCACACTGGTGACGGGTTCGGCCGCAACGATCAACCAGCGCACGGGCGTTGGCGATGTTGCCACTGCGTCGAGCACTCGCTCATTGAACAGTTCGGCGTTGGCGAAAAACAACGGCGCATCCCAGCGAAACAGCACCAGGCCGGGGATAAGGCTCGCGTCGGGATAACGCTGGATGTCGTGGTAGCCCTTGACCCCCTTGGCTTGTCCCAGCACCGCGGAATACGGCCGCCAGCCATCCCACAGAAATTCGATGACGGCGATCACGATGGCCAGCCCGATGCCCTCGATCGCACCGAACACGGCTACGCCGACGGTACAGACGATCGACAGCCAGAACTCCCAGCGCTGGATGCGATAAATGCGTCGCAGGTCGGCGACTTCAATCAGGCCGATGGCCGCCGCGATCACGACCGCTGCCAGTGCGCTGCTGGGCAAGCTCTGCAACAGGTTCGGCGCAACCATCAGCAACAAGGCAACGGCCAACGCGCCGACAACCCCGGTCAACTGGGTTTTGGAACCTGCGGCTTCGGCCACGGGGGTACGTGACGAACTGCTGCTGATCGGAAAGCCCTGGAAAAATCCCGCCGCCAGATTGGCAAGACCGAGCCCCGCCATCTCCTGGTTAGGATCGACATAGGTGCGGGTCCGTGCCGCATAGACACGCGAGAGCACGCTGGTGTCGGCGAACGACACCAGGGCCACGGCGAAACCGCCGATGAGCACGGGCACAATATCGGCGCGGGTGATCCAGGGGATGGCGAACGCAGGTAAACCTTGTGGAAGAACACCGAGGACCGACACCCCCGCACGCTCGGCAAGGTCCAGCACAGCCACGGCAACGGTCGCACCTGCCACGGCGATCAAGATGCCCGGCACGCGCTTGAAGCGCTTGAGCAGCAGGATCACGACCAAGGTGGCTGCGCCGATCATGAACGCGGCCCAGTTGGTCTTTCCTTCCATCACCCCGGTGACGATGGCCCATATGTTTCTCAGCGGGCCGTGGGACTCAATCGAAAAACCGAAAAACTTGGGTAATTGGCTGATCAATACGGTCAACGCGATGCCGTTCATGTACCCGTAGCGGATCGGTTTGGACAGCAACTCCGTAATGAAACCCAAACGCATGATGCCCGCCAGGATGCACACGGCGCCTGAAACGATCGCCATCATGCTCGCCAGGGCGATGGCGCGCTGCGGGTCACCGCCCGACAGGGGCAGGACGACCGCCAGGATAACGGCGGCCAGTGAGGAATCCGGGCCCAGCACCAGAATCCGGCTAGGCCCGAACAGTGCGTAAGCGATTAGCGGAACGATGGTCGCGTAGAGGCCATAGATGCCGGGTACGCCCGATGCCACGGCGTAGGCAATGCCGACGGGCACCAACATCGTGGTGAGCACCAGCCCGGCCATGATGTCGTGACGCAACCAGGCAATCTGGTACCCGCGCAGCGTGCGAAGCCCAGGCAGCCAGCGGCTCCAGCCGGTTTCGTCGCCGGTATTGCGGCGTGCAATCCGGCCCGGTTCCGGGACGGGAGTCGAAGAGTCCGAATCGCTCATAGAACTGTGGCCTATAGGTAGACAGCGCAGATTCGCTTACACGTGCCCATCAGAATTTTTCGGGAACCCGCCGGTGCGGGTAACCCGGGTCGCGATAGCCGGCTGGCTTCTGCCGTTTGGGCAATACCACCTCCTCGCGCGCTACTTCCTTGTACGGGATACGGCTGAGCAAATCGGTGATGATGTTAAGGCGCGCCCGCCGCTTGTCGTTGGAGTTGGCCACCAGCCATGGGGCATGATCGGTGTCGGTTGCCTTGAACATGTCGTCACGCGCGCGTGAATAGTCATACCAGCGGCTGTATGACTTGAGATCCATGGGGGTCAGTTTCCAGATTTTGCGCCCATCCTTGATGCGCTCTTGAAGCCGGCGGGTCTGCTCCTCTTCGCTGACTTCCAGCCAATACTTGAGCAGGATCACGCCCGAGGCGACGATTGCACGCTCCACCGGAGGCGTTGTCTTCAGGAAACTGGCAACCTGCTCTTTGGTGCAGAACCCCATCACACGCTCGACGCCCGCCCGGTTGTACCAACTGCGATCGAAGATCACCACTTCGCCCGCCGCGGGCAGGTACGGCAGGTAACGTTGGATATACATCTGGCTTTTCTCTCGATCACTCGGCGCCGTCAGCGCCACCACCCGAAACACACGTGGGCTGACGCGTTCGGTAATCGCCTTGATCGTTCCGCCCTTGCCAGCACCATCGCGCCCCTCAAAGACGATACAGATCTTGATGCCCTTGGCTTTTACCCACTCCTGCAACTTGACCAGTTCGACGTGCAGGGTGCGCAGTTGCTCAAGGTAATCCTTGCTCTTCAGTTTCGGGCTTTCAGCAGATTGACTCTTAGGGGCTTTTTTCTTGTCCTTTGCCATGATCGAGACCTCACCAATAAACAGCGTAGGGTTGCAATCTGCTCATCCACCGAGCGCGATGATCGCAGTGATCAGTACAGCGCCGGTAACTGCAGTCGCTAGACCGCCTTGCCACGGTTTTGCGCCGGCGTACTTGGAGAGCATCCAACCGGCGATGAACAGCACCCCGAGACCGACCAGGTTAGACAGGCGCACGGCGAGCGCTGTCTGGTCGAGCAACAGAAACGGCACGACAAGCGGGAATGTCGATAACACCACCAATAGGAAAACGCCGACAGCGCCCCTGAAATCATCCCAACCGAGGCGCGGCTGTAACGGCATGGATGAATAGTCGACCAGGCGGCGACGCAACGATTCCAGCTCTTCAGGGCCGGCCGCTACTGCGAGACGCGGGGGTAATGCCTCAGCAATGAGCGCTTGCCCGGCGGCTGCATCCGTCGCATCGCGCAGGTTGGTGCGAAGCGTACGGTTGCGCGTGCGCTCAATCAGGGCTCGCATCAAATACATCACGGCGTCCGCGAGTCCCCAGGCGAGGTTGCAACCCAGCGCGGCGATCATCATCGTGCGCTCGGCCTCCTGGCCAGAGGTGGCCACACTGATCGTCCCGGTGAAGGTCATTGCCATCAGCAGGCCGAAGATGATCTCCGTGACACGATCGACCGGATCAAGTACACGGGCCCGCTTTTGCTCTCCAGTGTTTTGCATGCGCTCATCCTCGCCACGGCGGCTGCGTCAGCGTGGTCCTGGCTTTCAGCTGTGCCAGCATGGCCAAGACATTGCATCCGCAAGCACATCGAACAGCTTAGTTCAGACTTGAGCTGTCACCACGCAATGCATCGACAACGACTAAACTTTTGCGATTGAACCTTGTTTCCCAAGGAGGTCCCTGTGAGCGCCGCTCCCCTGTCTGAACTCGATGCCGCCCTGCCCGGTCTGGCCCGCAAGATCCGCGTGCTGGAGGCCCTGGCCTGGCCGGATGGGGTCGAGGAAGTATTCCTGGCACGTTGGCGCGCCGGGCAGGCAGAACTGCCCAGGGTCGAGCTGCGCCCGCGCGACCACAGCGCCGACATCGTCGCCCTAGAAGCCTTTATCGGCCGCTGCGATGAGGGCCATCCGGCCGGGCGCCACCTCGCCATGACGGCGCGCAGCTATGCCACGGCGGGGCACATGCTCGGTGCCATCGGCACACCCGCCTTTACTCAGTATTCGTCAGCGCTGTACCGACGCCCGGACTTCTACTATTCACGCCTGAAACTGAGCATGCTGGACGCTGCCCAATTCTTCCTCAAGACCACCGATGCCCTTCTGGGCGGCGCGCGGATTCCACCGAGCCCGGCCGAAATCCCGGCCGATGTTTTCGCCGCCTGGATGCAGCCGGAACTCGACCGCTTCTTCGGAGCGGGCCGGATCACCATCGTGCTCGATCCGACCCTGGCCGCCAAGGCCATCGCCGGGGCGAGTCGTATCCGCCTGCGTGCCAGCGCCCTGTTCTCGGAACTGGACAAGAACCAGCTGTTGCAACATGAGGCCTTCGTGCATGTCGCCACGGCACAAAACGGCGCGCTGCAACCCAACCTCAAAAGCCTGGGCCTGGGGGCGCCACGCACGACCCAGACTCAGGAGGGCATTGCCACCCTGGCCGAGCTGTTCACCGGCAGCATGGACATCAACCGCCTGCGCCGCCTCGCCCTGCGCGTGCTTGCGGTCCAGCAGGCGCTGGATGGTGCCGATTTCATTCAGGTATTCGAAGGTTTTCTCGCCGCTGGTCAGTCGCAAGAGGAGTCCTTCCGCTCGACCCAGCGGGTGTTCCGCGGCGCCGACCTGCGCGGCGGTTCGGCGTTCACCAAGGATGCCGCCTACCTGACCGGTTTGCTCGGCGTGCACACCCTGTTGCGCATCGCGATCCGCGACAACCGGCCGGAACTGGTGGGCCATCTGTTCGCCGGGCGCCTCAGTCTGGGGGATACCGTGCGCCTGGCGCCGCTTTTCGAGTCCGGTTGGCTCCAGGGACCGGTCCATGTCCCGGCGTGGGCCTCCGATCTGCGTCTGCTAGCCGCCAACCTGGCGTTCTCCGCTTTTATTTCCCGAATCAAGCTGGATGTACTCGATCTTGAGGTGCTCATGGCCTTCGCCGACGAGCATGAAGCCGATGCCAGCGCCTAGTGTTTAAAGGGAAAACCGCCGAACCAAGCGCTCTGCATCAGTTATTTATACTCAAATGCCAGCTTAATAATATTTTACCGATACCAGGGTGATCCCTAGTCTTGACCCCAAGAAATGGCAGGCCGTTACCGACCTAAATCCAACTTCGAAGGGTATAGAGATGACCACTGAAAAAATAAAAACAGATACGCTGATTGTTGGCGCCGGTCAGGCTGGCGTGGCCATGAGTGAACACCTGAGCAAACTCGGCGTGCCGCACCTGGTGCTGGAGCGCAACCGTATCGCCGAGCGCTGGCGCACCGGGCGCTGGGATTCGTTGGTGGCCAACGGTCCGGCCTGGCACGACCGTTTTCCCGGCCTCGATTTCGACGACCTCAGCCCCGACGACTTTGCCCCGAAAGAGCGGGTCGCCGACTACTTCGAAGCCTACGCCAAGAAATTCAACGCGCCGATCCGCACCGGCGTGGACGTGCTGAAGGTTGAGCGCAATGTCGGTCGCCCGGGCTTCACCATTGAAACCTCCGAAGGCGTGATCGAGGCCAACCGCGTGGTGGCTGCCACCGGGCCTTTCCAGCGTCCGGTTATCCCGCCGATTGCACCGAAAGATCAGCCATTCCTGCAGATCCACTCCGCCGACTATCGCAACCCGGCGCAACTGCCCGAGGGTGCAGTGCTGGTCGTCGGCGCCGGTTCGTCGGGCGTGCAAATCGCTGATGAACTGCAGCGGGCCGGCAAGAAGGTTTACCTCTCGGTCGGCGCACATGACCGCCCTCCTCGCGCTTATCGCAACCGTGATTTCTGCTGGTGGCTGGGCGTGCTGGGTGAATGGGATCAGGCGGCTATGAAACCCGGCCGGGAACACGTGACCATCGCGGTGAGCGGTGCGCATGGCGGCCGCACGGTGGACTTTCGTGGGCTGGCTCATCGCGGCATGACGCTGGTCGGTCTGACCCAATCGTTCAACGGTGGCGTAGCGACTTTTCAACCGAACCTTGCCGAGAACCTGGCGCGCGGCGATGAGAACTATCTGGCGTTGCTCAATGCGGCTGACGCCTACATCGAGCGCAACGGTCTGGACCTGCCGGAAGAACCTGAAGCGCGCATTACCTTTTCCGATCCGGAATGCGTGACTAACCCGATTCTTGAACTTGACCTGGCCAAGGCCGGCGTGACCTCGATCATCTGGGCCACCGGTTTTGCCACGGATTACAGCTGGCTCAAGGTTAATGCCTTCGACGACAACGGCAAACCGGCGCATCAGCGCGGCGTGTCGAGCGAGCCGGGCGTGTATTTCCTCGGCCTGCCGTGGCAGTCCCGTCGCGGGTCTTCGTTCATCTGGGGCGTTTGGCATGACGCCAAGTACGTGGCTGATCACATCGCCATCCAGCGTTCATACCTCGACTACCACGATGCCGCGCAACGTGAGGCAGAAGCCGCCCCGGTCGCCCACAAAACAACGGTCAGTGCTTAATTTTCTTTTTCAGGAGCGTCAAATGTCCACGCCAACCCATACCCGCATTCGCATGTTCAACACCAAGGAAACCTACCCGAACCAGAGCCTGGACAATGACCTGTGCCAGGCAGTCCGGGCCGGCAACACCGTTTATGTTCGCGGCCAGGTCGGCACCGATTTCGAAGGCAACCTGGTGGGACTCGGCGACCCGCGAGCGCAAACCGAGCAAGCCATGCGCAACGTCAAACAGCTGCTGGAAGAAGCCGGCAGCGACCTTAGCCACATCGTGAAAACCACCACCTACCTGATCGACCCGCGGTATCGCGAGCCGGTGTATCAGGAAGTGGGCAAGTGGCTTAAAGGCGTGTTTCCGATTTCGACCGGGTTGGTGGTGTCGGCGTTGGGGCAGCCGCAATGGTTGATGGAGATTGATGTGATTGCGGTGATTCCTGAGTAAGCACGTTTACCGAGTCGCGGCCATCGCAGGCAAGCCAGCTCCCACAGGTTAGTCGTCGTACACAAATTTTGTGGCCACCGAAGATCCTCTGTAGGAGTGAGCCTGCTCGCGATGGCGTCCGCACAGACACCTCATTCGCCAAGGCAATACAAGGAGCAAAACCATGACCTTCTCCATCGCCGCCCGTTGCCCCGAAACCGGTCAGTTCGGCATTGCGATCAGTTCCTCCAGCATCGCCGTCGGCGCCCGTTGCCCTTGGCTGCTGCCGGGTGTCGGCGCCGTCTCCACGCAAAACATCACCCTGCCCTCCCTCGGCCCGGAAGCCCTCGCCCTCATGGAGCAAGGCCTATCCCCCGCCGAGGCACTGGACAAAGTCCTGACCCGCAACGGCTACAGCCAATATCGCCAAATCACCGCGATTGACCATCTCGGCCGCACCGCGCACTTCAGCGGCGCGCAAACCTTGGGCAACCACAATGCAGTGTCCGGCGACCAATGCGTCGCTGCCGGCAACATGCTGGCGGATCGATCAGTGATCGAGGCCATGGTCGAGGCGTTCGAACATGGCGAAGGCCAACTGACCGACCGCCTGCTCGCGGCCATGAAAGCGGCCATCGCAGCGGGCGGCGAAGCCGGGCCGGTGCATTCGGCGGCGGTGGTGGTGGTCGGCGAGTTGACCTGGCCGATCATCAACCTGCGGGTGGATTGGGCGGATCACGATCCAATCGGCCAGCTTGAGAAATTGTGGGACGCCTATCGTCCACAAGTTCAGGACTACATCGACCGCGCCCTCGCCCCTGACAAATCCCCCGGCTACGGTGTCGCCGGAGACGACCGATGAGCAACAGCCTCGATTTGCTGAAAACGTTGGTGGCGTTCGACACCACGAGCCGCGAATCGAACCTGCACCTCATCGAGTTCGTCCGCGACTACCTCGAACGCTTCGACGTGCCTTGCGAGCTGGTCTACAACGAGCCGCGCAGCAAGGCCAATCTGTTCGCGACCATTGGCCCGGTGGACCGGCCGGGCATCGTGCTGTCGGGGCACACCGACGTGGTGCCCGTCGACGGCCAGCCGTGGACCGTTGCGCCGTTCGAACTCACCGAGCGCGACGGCAAGCTGTACGGTCGCGGCACGGCGGACATGAAAGGCTACATCGCCTGCGTGCTCGCCCTGGTCCCGTCGCTGGTGAAAGCCACACTGCGGCTGCCGGTGCACATCGCACTTTCCTATGATGAGGAAGTCGGTTGCCTCGGTGTGCGTTCGTTGCTGTCGGAATTGGAAAAGCGCCCGGTCAAACCGATGCTCTGCATCATTGGCGAACCGACCGAGCTGAAACCGGTGCTGGGCCATAAAGGCAAACAGGCGATGCGTTGCGACATCCACGGTGAAGCGTGCCATTCGGCGTACGCCCCGCTTGGGGTCAATGCCATCGAGTACGCCGCTGAACTGATCGGTGAACTGGGGCGGATTGGTAACCGGCTCAAGGCGCCCGAGCATCACGACACGCGTTTCGATCCACCGTTCAGCACGGTGCAAACCGGCGTGATTTCTGGCGGCAAAGCCTTGAACATCGTCCCCGCCGATTGCCGCTTCGACTTCGAAATCCGCGCCCTGCCCTCGCATGATCCGAGTGAGGTTGCGCAGGAGCTGAAGGCCTATGCCGAGCAGCAGGTGTTGCCGCGCATGCGTGCTGTGAGTGAACAAAGTGAGATTCGCTTCAGCGAGTTGTCGGCGTACCCCGGATTGGCGACCGATGCGCACAGCGAAGCGGCTGAGTTGATTGCTGCGTTTTCCGGCTCCCGAGAGTTCGGCACCGTAGCCTTCGGAACCGAGGGCGGCCTATTCGACGCCGCAGGCATTCCCACCGTCGTCTGCGGCCCCGGCAGCATGGATCAGGGCCATAAACCCGACGAATTCGTCAGCCTCGAACAACTCACCGCCTGCGACGCCATGCTCCATCGAATGCTGCAATCGATCAGCGATTAACAAAGATTTTGAACACCCCAAAATCCCCTGTGGGAGCGAGCTTGCTCGCGATAGCGATCTGTCAGCCAAATCAATTTTGACTGCCAGGCCCTCATCGCGAGCAAGCTCGCTCCCACAGGTTTTGTGGCTGCCCATAGGCATACTTTTTTTAACGTCTATGCCAACAAACTTACTAATTTATCTCTCACTCCCCACCGCACATCATCAACTCCAACAAGAAAAGCGTCGCCCCCGTGCAGCGCTCACCGAAGTACGTCCACGTACTCAAATTGCCTTGGAGTCCGTCATGGTTACCGCAGCAACAACCTCCGCCCCGCTCATCGAAAAACACACCATCGGCTACGTGCCCCCCGAAGATCGTCACGGAAAGACAAGGGACCTGTTCACCCTCTGGTTCGGCGGCAACATCGCACCGTTGCCTATCGTCACCGGCGCCCTCGGCGTGCAAATGTTTCACCTGAACCTGGTGTGGGGCATCGTCGCCATCCTCGTCGGCCACCTGGTCGGCGGCGTGCTGATGGCGCTGCACTCCGCGCAAGGCCCGCAGATGGGCATTCCGCAAATGATCCAGAGCCGCGCCCAGTTCGGCTCACTCGGCGCGCTGCTGGTGGTGCTGATCGCCGGCATCATGTACATCGGCTTCTTCGCCTCCAACATCGTCCTCGCCGGCAAGTCCCTGCACGGCGTGGTCGACAGCGTGCCTGTGCCGGTGGGCATCGTCATCGGCGCCCTCGGTTCGGGCATCATCGGCATCATCGGCTACCGCTTCATCCACGTGCTCAACCGCATCGGCACCTGGGTGCTCGGCGCCGGCATCGTGCTGGGCTTCGGCTACATCTTCACCCACGTGCAAACCGCCGATTTCCTCACCCGCGGCAGCTTCAACATCTCCGGCTGGCTCGCCACCGTATCGCTCGCCGCGCTCTGGCAAATCGCCTTCGCCCCCTACGTCTCCGATTACTCGCGCTACCTGCCGGCCAACGTGCCCGTGGCCGCAACGTTCTGGACCACTTACCTGGGCACCGTGCTCGGCTCCAGCCTCTCGTTCATCTTCGGCGCCGTCGCCGTTCTCGCCACACCCGTCGGCATGGACACCATGGACGCCGTCAAACTCGCCACCGGCTCCATCGGCCCGTTGATGCTCGTGCTGTTTTTGCTCAGCGTCATCAGCCACAACGCCCTCAACTTGTACGGCGCCGTACTGTCGCTGATCACCCTGGTCCAAACCTTCGCCTACCGCTGGATCCCGACCGCCAAAAGC
Source organism: Pseudomonas fluorescens (assembly GCF_000968015.1). Classification (GTDB taxonomy): domain Bacteria; phylum Pseudomonadota; class Gammaproteobacteria; order Pseudomonadales; family Pseudomonadaceae; genus Aquipseudomonas; species Aquipseudomonas fluorescens_W. Next base: position 69,207 of record NZ_LACH01000055.1, on the reverse strand, counting down.
CGCGCCGTCCTCTCCATCATCGTCCTCGCCGCCTGCTGCTTCGCCGCCGTCGGCGCCTCCGCCAACTTCATCGGCCACTTCGTCGACATGGTGCTGGTGCTGCTCGTGGTGCTGGTGCCGTGGACCGCGATCAACCTGATCGACTTCTACGCCATTCACAAAGGTCAGTACGACATCGGCTCGATCTTCAAGGTCGATGGCGGGATCTATGGCCGGTACAACCCGCAGGCGTTGTTGGCGTATGCGATCGGGATCGTGGTGCAGATTCCGTTTATGAACACGCCGCTGTATGTCGGGCCGATTTCGGAACACATCAATGGGGCAGACCTGTCCTGGCTGGTCGGCCTGCTGATCACGTCGCCGCTCTACTACTGGCTAGCCAACCGCGACACCGCCTACAAACGTCGCCTCTCAACCGGAAAACTCGCCAACTCGATCTAACTAAACCCCCAATCCCCTGTGGGAGCGAGCTTGCTCGCGATGAGGCCCTGACAGTCAATATTGATTTGCCTGACAGACCACCATCGCGAGCAACCCTGCCTACATCTCCCCCGCAACCCTCCAAAATTAAATGAACCCTGCCCAGCACGACTCACCTAACTGAATGACTATCAGGAGGGTGACCAATGCAAACCGAAACCATCTGGATCGTACTCGCCGCAATTCTCGTAGTGATCGAGTTATGGGCCATCAACAAAGTGCGAAAAGCCGAAGGCAAATCCAGCAACAAACTCGTATGGATGGTGGTGATCGTGTTTGTACCGCTGTTCGGGCTGATAGCGTGGGCACTGGCGGGACCGAAACACACCGATCACGACCCGCATTCACCGCAGGCTAGACAATGACGGCGGAGGCTGCGCGGTAAGAATTTGGGAACTGCGCAAACTAAACAACAAAGCCCCGAAGATTCGGGGCTTTTTTGTTTCTGACTTTCCGTTAGAACTGGAGAAGACCTCGCTCGATTAATCTTCAGCTCCGAAAGTCTCGTAGGAAACCACCTTCTGTGGCGAGGGAGCTTGCTCCCGCTGGGCGGCGAAGCCGCCCCAAACCCTACCGAACTTTTAAACATCACCCAAACCCTGTAGCAGCTGGCGAAGCCTGCGTTCGGCTGCGCAGCAGCCGTAAATCCAGCAAACAAGATTGATCTGACACCAAACAACTTCTGAATCCACAACTGCCAAACAGCCAATTGCAGCCTCCACTATCAACGGCAAAACCCGATCTGTCGTCCTACACCCCCGTTTGCAGACGCCAAAATCGCCGCTTATAGTTCACCCCGTCGCTGACAGAAGTTAGCGGCAGGGATTCGCAGCCCTAAAAAGAAGACACCAAATACCGTCAGTCACAACACAGCCGATTTCCGACTGTGAACTGGTTATGACGGATGTGATTCATCTTTCTAGGACTAAAACCATGACAACCCAAAACCCACCCCGCCGCTTCACCCCCATGTCCCAATTCGCCACCGACTACCCCGTCCTGCTCATCGACAGCGACGCCCCACTCCGCGAACTCCATAACTGCGTCAGCGAACGCCTCAGCGCCGTCCTCAAGTACCTCAACCTCATGGCCTGCACCAGCCTCCCCGACTACGCCGAGAACGACATCAACACCGTCACCAACATCGCCCGGATCATGGTCCAGGATGTGAGCGATGTGTTTCGGGTGATTGAGCAGCGTGGGTTTGATGCGCCAAAGGGTCAGTGACCAAATTCGAGTCGAAAAAAACCCGCATCACTGCGGGTTTTCTATTATTTGCACAACTGCATACCTTATCAGGCACACACCGCTAATCGACCCTCTCTCAATTCCAAACGCCTATCACTGATCAATTGCTCGATTCTTTCTTCCAATAGCGCTGTCACCTTGGCAGTGGCACGACCAAAGCCCAGCAATCTCAAAGCTCCAGAGATCGCATCGTCATAACTCATGGAAAATCCCGAGATGATGATTTCTATCAAGGCCTGGTCGAGCTCTTCAGGTGCGACCCACTCCAACTTGCGCTCGGTGGACTCCCAATGTGCTCGGCTGCGGATGACAACGGGGCGACCTTCGGTCAAGTGAAGAAACTCGCCACGACGCAAGAAGTGCCTCTGTTTAACGCCCATACCAATCGCATGCTCTACAGCGGCGGTGATTCTTGAACCTTGCCGCGTCACCCCGAATGCATCCATGAGACGTCGAGTAACCTCGACCGAATGCACTGGAGATTCAATATCAACAACTGTTCGTATCAGTTGCAGCAGGTGTTCAGGTTGATGTTGATACAGTTCCACTTGGTTGGTTACTGCAGCGAGCCGCGCTTTCTCATAACGCGGACTGGCAGCCGGCTCGACTTCGTCAACACTTTCATCGCGGAGGATTTCATGCAGGGGCTCGATCAAAGTCTCTGCAACCGGGACGTTACGACGGTTGGCTATGCGTTCGCGCGCAGCCTCGATCGCTGCCACTGTGCGGCTAATTTCTTGCTTGGGATTGCGGAACCAATCGGTACTCCAGATACGATGGAAGTTCCAGCCCAGGCCCTCAAGCACACCTTGGCGCAACCGATCGCGATCACGCGCAGAGCGCGAGCTGTGATAGGCGGCGCCATCGCATTCAACGGCCAGCACGTAACGGCCTGGGAATTCGGGGTCTCTCACTGCGAGGTCAATGAAGTAACCAGCGGTGCCGACTTGCGGCTCTACCTGGTAGTCAAGATCACGCAATGCCCGGATAACCTCGTCCTCAAAGGGCGAGTCCGTAGCTTTGCCGGTTTCCTTGGCCACTTCAAGTTCACCCGTTTCCGCGTACTTGAGGAAATTTTTCAAAGCCCGTACGCCGTGCTTGGCAGTGGCATCGATGTCCAGCTCATCGCCACGGAAGTTACAAAACACCCGCATCGCCAATTTTGCCCGCGTGATCAGAACGTTAAGCCGACGATGCCCACCATCTTTATTGAGCGGACCAAATTCACGGGCGATACGACCGGATTCATTTCGGCCATAACCAATGCTGATGAAGATCACGTCGCGCTCATCACCTTGAATGTTTTCAAGGTTTTTTACGAAGAACGGTTCGCTCCCCTGTGCAGTGAAAAACACTTCGGCCTGAGGTGTCTTACGCCGCAACAACTCGACTTCAACATTAATCAAATCCCGCTGAGGGACACTAAATGCGGCAACCCCCAAGGAAAGTTCCGGTGTCTCCAGCGCATGCTTCATCACCGCATGGGCGACTGCTTTGGCTTCTTCTTTGTTGGTTCGAGTGCGGCCACGGTCATACAGTGCGTGGGGCAGATAATCGAAGCTCACACCCTTTGCATGGAGATGCTGGCCAGCAGAGGGAAATACCACCAGCTTGCTGTCGTAGAACTCGACGTTGGAAACAGCGATAAGTGATTCGTGCCGGCTGCGATAGTGCCAGCGCAGGTAGCGTTCCTGGCTACCTGCTGCCTTGAACAGGCTGAGGATACTTTCGATGTCTGCGGTGGCGTCGTTCTCGTCATCAGGTGCGATGTCGCGGCTAAACAAATCGCTAGGTGGCATCTGCCGTGTGTCTCCTACAACCACCACTTGCTTGCCGCGCAATATCGCGCCAAACGCATCGACGGCCTTGACTTGAGAGGCTTCGTCGAACACCACTACGTCGAATGCCAGTTTGCCTGGAGGCAAAAAGTTGGCGATCGACATAGGGCTCATCATGAATACCGGCTTGATTTGCTGAATCGCCCGACCAGCCTTGTCGATCAGCTGGCGTATCGGAATGTGCCGACGTTTCTTATTCAGCTCTGCACGCAGCGTTGCCATTTCTCCCGGTTGGTTCACATTGGGCATGTGCTCCCATACCTGACGCGCCAAATATGTTTGAGCATGGTTCAACGAAGCAGCATCAAGTGCTTTGAACCTGGCAATCTGATGTTCGTGCTTGATGCGGTCAAATTGCTGTAGTGCTGGTTTTTCGGCGTAGGCCTTTTGCACAAGCCCCGAATACCAGGAAAAGTCGAGGATGGCGGGTATCTGATCGGGCGTGTCACTGCGCAGCGCGATGTTCAACAACTCGTCCAGTTGGGCCTGATGCATTTCGCCCGACAGCACATTGAGCCGAGCCATTTGGTAAAGCGCGCTCAGGCTGGCCTGCCACAGCTGCAAGCGTGTGCCTAAGGCAGACAGATCCAAGTTGCGCAGCGTTTGGGCGTTGTCATCGTGCATGCCGATGACTTCCAGCCCAGCCAGCAATGCCTGATCAAGGCCAGCGAGATGTTCCTCAATGTCACTGACAGTTTCCCCAAGCCCACTAGCGTCCGTGTGCCCGGCGAGAAACGCAATGATTCCTTGTGGTACATGGCCATTACCGAGGTCTTCGTAGAGCTGGACAACCCAGGCACTAACGCGCTCTAGTACCGCCCAGTCGGACTGCTGACGCTGCCATTGAGCGCCGAATAGCGCACTACCCAGCCCCTCGTGCTGGTTATAAACCTTCTGGCTTTGTTGATAGGTCAGAACCGAATCGACCAAACTAAGTTGTTCGGCATTGCTGCCAGGCAGCGCACCCTGTGCAAGCCCTTGCAAACGAGCTTTGGCCGCACGATAGCGCCCCGAAAATACCTTCCACCATTTGTCACCGTAGGCCAGCAGGTTCTGCCGAACGTCCAACAGATCCTGCTCCCACGCGGCCTCGATCAACTGAGCGCCATGGTTGGCTTTGCACATGCTCATGCGCTGGCCAGCATCAAGCAATTCACGAATGGCATCGCGGCGCAGCTGCCAGTCTCCCGTACTCAGCTCTACACCTTGCAAACGAGGCGCCTCGGCCGCCCGCCTTGCGGCGCGGCAGATGACAGCAACGTCCGCGAGAGTGGCGGGCTGAGTCAGCATCAGTCGAATCGACAGCGCCTTGGCGGCAGCGTCCAAAGCGGCTAAGTGCGCACTTGCTTGTTGTAACGCATCGTTCGCATTGTTCTGTTCAATGGGAGAGAAAAAAGTTCGTTTGCTTCCCCAGAACGGATTTTGGTCCGGGCGGCCCATTTCCTTGAGATGAAGTGTTAATTCTTCGACCAGTTCGCGGCGTTTCAGCTGATCAGCCTGAGTCCATGACGCCATTGGCGCGAAAGCAATCGTAGGCAACACACCGTAGCTGCACTTGAGTTTGAGGTACCGCCCCAGCACCTCAACAAAGTCCATGCCGCTGGCACCCACAGGCGCACTCACTGCGGAGCAATAACGGTTCAAGTTGCCTTGCAGTTCCGCCAGGTTGGCCAGATCATCCTCGCCCACCTTGGTCAGTGGCCGGCCTTGTTCAAGCGTACGTCCGAGTTCTTTGAGCACCGACGTTTTAGTCGACTTATGGCTGTGCAACTCAAGCACTGCATCGCCCAAGTGACATTGATCGAGTCGACGTTTAACCACTTCAAGGGCGGCCATTTTTTCGGCCACGAACAACACAGTTTTTTTCTGGGCAATCAGTTCCGCGATGATGTTGGTGATGGTCTGCGACTTACCGGTTCCCGGGGGCCCCTGGATAACCAGATTGGCGCCCTCTCGCACTTCAAGAATCGCTTCAGTCTGGCTGCTGTCTGCGTCTTTAACGAATCGCACTTCCCCAGGCTGGAGCACCGAGTCGATGTTCACATCCTCGGCATAGGCTGGCCGCTGGTCGCCGAAGCCAGGTCCCAGAAGCCGATTGATTACCGGGTGGGCGTCGGGCTGCTGGTCTTGCGGCCAACTTTTCGGGTCCAGATCCTTGAACATCAGGAACTTTCCGAAGGAAAAGAACCCGAGGGCAGCCTCGTTGGTTGAAACCTTCCAGCGGGGTTGCTTGCTTATCAGGTCCGTAACTTCGGCATAAAAGCTGTCTAGACTACCCTCCGTAGCATCGAAGCGATCCTCACTGAATTCACAGGCCGCAAGGTCGAGACCAAAATCGGTCTTGAGCTTGGCGATCAGAGACAGGTTAGGCATCAACTCGTCGCCGGAATACTTCAGCTTGAAGGCGTCCTTTGCGCCGCTGCGTTCAAGGGTCACCGGCAATAACATCAAGGGAGCCTTGCGAAGGGTCTCTGAGCTGTCCGCTTCGTACCAATGAAGAAAGCCCAGCGCCAGAAACAGGGTGTTTACGCCTTGTTCCTCGATAAACGCTCGCGCCTCGCTATGAATCCTCAACAGCTGCAGGAAAAGGCGTTCCTCATCCAGTGCTATCTGCAGGCGCGTATCCGTATGCCGACGCGCTCGCCCAGACTCGTCCAGCTCATCGTCGACAAACCCCGATTCGCCCAAGCCGTCAAGTTCATGCAACAGCAACTCATCAGTCGCAGCGTCCTGAGCGTCTTCCCCCTCGATCTGAGCGGTTTTCGCCAACGCCGCCAACTTCTGGCGTGCCATTGGCGAAAAGCTCATGGCCTTCTCCTGCCGATAAAGCAGGTGGAACACTGACTCTGAAAGCTCATCCACCACAGTCAACGTCTTGGCTGACGCGCGGAAGTTCAGCATGGTGTTGCGAAGGCCGATATCGAGCAGTTCCTTGCGGCTACCCTGCAGCTTTTGACTAATCCCTGAACTCATGAGGTCTCTCTTGAAACGTGATCGGGGCTGAAAACGATGGGAAATGGGTTTCCGTGGGTTCACGAAAAAAGATTGATCATGAACGACGATCATCACCGTCACAACGAACTAATGTGCCAATGCAGCTATTTTTCGATAAGCCCACAAATGCTGAAGGAAAAAATGCCCTCCTATTACGTGAAACGAAACCTCGCCGTGCCCCACCCGCAAGCATAAACGGCACCTCCTCCGACTCGTCCCGCGTTTACTCTCATGCAGCAACCACAGCCCACGACGTCAAGATTGGGCTGTGGTTGCTCGGAAAGCATATTGATTTTCACGCAGGAGCCGATCAAAGGTAAAAAATTCCGCCTGTAGGTTTCTTCCATCACTAATTTCTTCACAAGCTGTAAGACGAGTCTTAACTTAATTGAAAGATTTGCCAAATCAAAATTCTGTCAATAGTGCATCTGATACGCTCGAAATAAAGCAATCAGAAAACAGGATGTACCCCGCATGGCTAATCACGGATACATGAGAATCACCGGCAAACGCCAAGGTTTAATTTCCGCCGGGTGCTCCGGTGTGGAATCTATAGGGAGTAAATGTCAAATCGCCCATAAAGACGAGATCATGATTCTGGCGTATTCGCACAACATGATTACAGGTAACGACGGTGGAGTTTCAGGTGGTCGCGGCAAACATCTGCCGATCATGATTACGAAGAACATCGATAAATCTTCACCTTTGTTGGCTAGTGCACTCCATGAAAGGGAGGACATTGAGTGCACTATCTTTTTCTATAGAACATCTCCGGCGGGCGGCCAAGATAAATATTATAAAATACAACTCACCGGGGCGAAAATCGCGCACATCAACCTTCAAGTTCCTCATGCCATACATATGAATGATGCAGAACCTCAAGAGATGGTATCCATCCGATATCGTGATATCACTTGGACGCACGTTCAGGCGGGAACGTGTGCTTACAGTACGTGGGGAATTGAGGATGAATGATGATTCCTGTGATATTCATGACGTGACTAAAGCTGCGTCCGATCTTGTGGCGTTCGGGTGCACTATCGGCGCTACGCAGCTGTACGATAGTTTTTTGCAGCTTCAATTTAGTTCGATCGTTTCATCTTTTGCTAACGAAATTATCCAAGCGGTTGATGAAGGCTTGATCAGCGCACGACAGGGTTTGCAAGAGATCAGAGACGAGTATGCCGAATTATCATCCAAAGCGATGTTTTACACTCAAAATGGCATTGGGATTTTAGCGGGAGCAATTCAGATTCAAACCGGGGCTTCATCACTCGGAAACTCAAGAGGCATTAAATTAACCAGTGGGTTAACCTACATTGCGCATGGCGCAAATAACATTTATGAAAGCGCAGGAAATATATACAACGGACCTGACGCACCCAGCACAGTAGGGCCAGTTAGAAGAACATATCAACATCTAGCCAAAAACACTAAAACCGGAAACACTATCTATTATTCTGTGGACTTAGGGCTATCAGCTTTCGGCGTAATGAGTCTAGTGCGTAAAACTGATACGCTTGAACTTTTCAGGAAAGACCCTATCAACTATGAACGAGCATACAGACAAATGGGAAAACTGGCACTGGCCTTTGAAGCATTGATCGATACAATCACAATAAAAAACATAGTAGAAGAAACAGATTTAGAATGAACCACATCATCAAGCACATCACTTTCTTCGACGCAGCCTCATTATATAAATGCATAAGCAGGCAAAAACCAACATAAAAATAGCCGCACTAACGACAAACGAAAGACTGCCTTGCAGCGAAAATGCTTGATCAATTTGTAGAACGATAACAGCAGTCCAGAACAAAGAACCGACAAAAGCGCCAAAATATGCAACCCAAGCAGAGTCTCTTTCGGGACTAAGATCGCGCCCAAGTGAAACATCAATATAACCGGGAGAACAGTAATAAAAGTTAACAAACAACAAAATAACAAAAAAAGCACCTAGCACCAACCAATAACAAACCCCAATTAAAGGGACCACTATCTCTATTAACCACGTAAGTAATAACGCATAAAACATCGAAAGCATAACAGCTAGTGAATCCGAAATTAAAACGGTAAAAAAAACCCGCAACCGCATTATTGCCCCCTCATACAGCCTGATAGTTTTTTGAGCTTCGATACAATTAGCGCACACACCCAAAATTATAACCACACCATTAATATGGCTCACTCTAACAAACGACACAAACGAGCGACGATCCGAAAAGCCTTACACATCATTTCTTTTTTTCTTACGTATTTTTCCCAACGATCCAGAAGCAACTCACCAAAAAACCAGGGCTATAGAGGGTCTTCAAAATCGGAAGCTTGTAGATTTAGCTGAGTAATAGAAATATTTTTGGAGTGTCGTGAAAATAAAAAGTCCGAAACCTGAACGGGAGTCGGACTTTTATCAATCGCAGAAAATCAAGTTGAACGATGCCAGAGTTCATCGCTATCAGAAGTTAGCCGGCGTATTCGCACTAATAATCTCCGCCTCATCCGCCCCAATATTCCGAAACCGATGCGGCAACGTCGTCGGAAAGTAATACCCATCCCCAGCATTCAACACACTAATCTGCCCATCAACCGTCAACTCAACCGTCCCCCGCGTAACAAGCCCACACTCCTCCCCTTCCGAGTGCACAATCGGCTCTTCCCCCGAACTCGCCCCTGGCGCGTATTGCTCGCGCAGCAACCGCATCTGCCGACTCGGCACCGAAGCGCCAATCAGCAGCAACCGCAGCCCATGACGCCCGAGATCCGGCTGTTCATTGGCGCGGAACACGTATTGATGCTCACGCGGCGGCTGGTCGAAGGTAAAGAAGTCCGCCAAAGACATAGGAATGCCTTCGAGCAGTTTTTTGAGGGAGCTGACGGAGGGACTGACGCGATTTTGTTCGATCAGGGAGATGGTGGCATTGGTGACGCCGCTACGCCGGGCCAGCTCGCGCTGGGAGAGTTTGTAGCTTTCGCGTACTAATTTGAGTCGTGAGCCCGTGTCCATGACAGCCTTATGCGAAGAATACTTAAGGGTTATGGGGGTGGATGGCGGGCGACTTTTGGCCGCGAAAAACACCGCTTCCCTGTCCCGGAAATTTGAAAGGCGGGTATTAAATCACGTTTGGTGGTGTTGCTCAGCAGGTTCGATAAATGGTTGGGTAAAAAGGTTGTTTTGTCCTGAAATCGGGTGGTTTGGCCTTGAAAAGTATAAGTACGGTTGCTGGGTGTCAGATGGGATTGATGGCGACTGGTATGGCCTCATCGCGAGCAGGCTCGCTCCTACAGGGGATCTGTGACGACCACAAAATCTGTGATCGGCCTGGACCAACCTGTGGGAGTGAGCTTGCTCGCGATGGCGGTGTGTCAGGCGACATTGATGGCGACTGATATGGCCTCATCGCGAGCAAGCTCGCTCCCACAGGGGTTGCGGTGGGGTTAGATGCCGAAACGGTCTCGCAGCGCGTAGTACGCGGCGCCCATGGCGGTGAGGGGGGCCTGGAAGGTGCGGCCGCCGATCATCGGCATGTGCGGGAGCGAAGCGAACGCATCGAAGCGTTCGGCGTCGCCGCGGATCATTTCCGAGATGAGTTTGCCGGCCAAGTGCGAGCAGGTGACGCCGTGTCCGCTGTAGCCTTGCATGTAGTAGGCGTTTTTCTCGATACGGCCGAATTGCGGCATGCGTGACATGGTCAGCAGGAAGTTGCCGGTCCAGCGGTAGTCGATTTTCACGTCCTTCAGTTGCGGGAAGGTCTTGAGGATCTTCGGCTTGATCAGTTGTTCAATGTCGTCCGGTTCGCGGGCGCCGTAGACCACGCCGCCGCCATACAGCAGGCGGTTGTCGGCGGTGAGGCGGTAGTAGTCGAGCAGGTAGTTGCAGTCTTCGACGCAGTAGTTGTTTTTGATCAGGCTGCGCGCAACCTTTTCGGACAACGGTTCGGTGACGACGATTTGCGAGCCGCACGGCATGCTTTTGCGCGTGACGCGGTTGTCGAGGTCTTGTGGCAGGTAGGCGTTGCCGGCGATCAGCAGGTATTTGGCGCGGACCACGCCTTTGGCGGTGCGCACGGTAATTGGTTCGCCGTAGGTGATTTCCACTGCGGCGGATTGCTCGTAGATTTTGCCGCCCAGGCCGATGATGGCCGAGGCTTCGCCGAGGGCCAGGTTCAGCGGGTGGATGTGGCCGCCCTGCAGGTCGAGCAGGCCGCCGACGTAGTTGTCGCAACCCACTTCGCGTTTGATGTCCGCCGCGTCGAGCATTTTCAGGTTTTTGTTGCCGTAGCGTTCCCAGCTGCTTTTCTGCTCGGCCAGGCCTTTGAGCTGCTTCTTGTTCAGCGCGGCGAAGATGCCGCCCGGGCGGTAGTCGCACTGGATGTCGTAGTGTTGTATGCGCTGACGGATGATGTCGGCGCCTTCGAAAATCATGCTGCCGAGGACTTCGGCGGTTTTGTCGCCGTAGCGTTCTTCGATGACATCGACGTCGCGGCTGTAGGAGTTGACCAGTTGACCGCCGTTGCGACCGCTGGCGCCGAAACCGACTTTGGCGGCTTCGAGCACGGTCACGCTGTAACCGGCTTCAGCGAGGAACAGGGCCGAGGACAAACCGGTGTAGCCGGCGCCGATGATGCAGACGTCGCAGTCCACCGCTTGTTCGAGCACCGGGAAGTCGCCGGTGAAGTTGCGGGTGGCGGCGTAGTAGCTGTTTACATGTGTTTGCTTCATAAAATTCTCCGATGGCCGCTGGCATGTGCCGGCGGCCGCCGTTGTAGAGGTGTTAGAGCTTGATCCAGGTCGCTTTGAGTTCGGTGTATTTGTCGAACGCGTGCAGCGATTTGTCCCGACCGTTACCCGACTGCTTGTACCCGCCGAACGGCGCGGTCATGTCGCCGCCGTCGTACTGGTTGACCCAGACGCTGCCGGCACGCAAGCCGCGCGCGAAGGTGTGGGCCTTGCTCAGGTTGCTGGTCCACACGCCTGCGGCGAGGCCGAAGATGCTGTCGTTGGCAATCGCCAGCGCTTCTTCCTCGGTGTCGAAGGTGATCAGCGACAGCACCGGACCAAAGATTTCTTCGCGGGCGATGGTCATGGCGTTGGTCACGCCGTCAAAGATCGCCGGTTCCACGTACAGGCCACCGGTGGCTTCTAGGGTGCGGCTGCCGCCGGCGATCAGTTGCGCGCCCTGGTCTTTACCGACCTGGATGTAGCGCAGCACGTTTTCCAATTGACGCTGATCGACGACCGCGCCGACGGTGGTTTCCGGATCGAGGGCATGCCCCGGTTTCCAGGCTTGCAGTGCTTCAACCAGCAGTGGGATGAATTGCTCGCGGATCGAACGCTCCACCAGCAAGCGCGAACCGGCTGTGCAGACTTCGCCCTGGTTGAAGGCAATCGCACCGGCCGCCGCTTGTGCTGCCGCGCGCAGATCCGGCGCGTCGGCGAACACCACGTTCGGGCTCTTCCCCCCTGCTTCGAGCCAGACGCGTTTCATGTTGCTTTGCCCGGAATAGATCAGCAGTTGCTTGGCAATCGCGGTCGAGCCGGTGAAGGCCAACACGTCGACGTCCATGTGCAACGCCAGCGCCTTGCCGACGGTGTGACCGTAGCCCGGCAAGACGTTGAACACGCCTTTAGGGATGCCGGCGTCCAGCGCCAATTGCGCGATGCGGATCGCGGTCAGTGGCGACTTTTCCGAAGGCTTGAGGATGAACGAGTTGCCGGCCGCGAGGGCTGGGGCGAACTTCCAGCTGGCCATGATCAACGGGAAGTTCCACGGCACGATGGCGGCGACAACACCGGCAGGTTCGCGGGTGATGAGGCCGAGTTGGTCGTGCGGGGTGGCGGCGACTTCGTCGTAGATCTTGTCGATGGCTTCGGCGCTCCAGCGGATCGCGTTGGCGGTCGCCGGGATGTCGATGTTCATCGAGTCGTTGATCGGCTTGCCCATGTCGAGGGTTTCGAGCAGGGCGAGTTCTTCCTGGTTGGCCAGGATGAGGTCGGCGAAGCGAATCAGGATGCGCTTGCGCTCGGCCGGAGCGAGGTTGGCCCAGATGCCGGATTCGAAGGTGCGGCGCGCGACGGCGACTGCCGCATTGGCGTCGGCTTCGTCGGTGCTGGCGACGTTGGCCAGGAAGCGGCCGTCGACCGGGCTCATGCATTCAAAGGTGTCGCCGCTGAGTGCCGGGCAGTACTGGCCGTCGATGAATGCGCGGCCTTCGAGTGTTAGGGACTGGAAGCGTTGCTCCCAGTCGCTGCGAGTGTTTGTCATGGTTGTGACTCGACGCAGAGGAATAAGTAGTGGGACTGAATGCCGCTCAACCAGAGTGTTGAAATGCAGCCCCCTGTAGGAGCGAGCCTGCTCGCGATGGCGGCAGCACAGTCAACATTGGTGTTGTATGACACACCGCTATCGCGAGCAGGCTCACTCCTACAGTTGATCGGTGTTGTTCACCTTAGACGGTGTGCAGGTACCAGTTGTACTCAAGGTCGGAGATGGAGTTCTCGAACTCGGCCAGCTCGCTTTCCTTGCACGCCACGAACACGTCGATGTACATCGGGTCGATGTAACGGGCCATGACTTCGCTGTCGTCCAGCTCACGCAGTGCATCGCGCAGGTTGTTCGGCAGGCTCTGCTCGTTCTGCTCGTAGCTGTTGCCTTCGACAGGTGCGCCCGGCTCGATTTCGTTGGTCAGGCCGTGGTGAATACCGGCCAGGACCGACGCCATCAGCAAGTACGGGTTGGCATCGGCGCCCGCTACGCGGTGCTCGATGCGCACGGAGTCCGGCGAACCGGTTGGCACACGCACTGCAACGGTACGGTTGTCGATGCCCCAGCTCGGCGAGTTCGGCACGTAGAACTGCGCGCCGAAACGACGGTACGAGTTGACGTTCGGGCAGAGGAACGCCATCTGCGCCGGCAGGGTCTCGAGCACACCGCCGATCGCGTGTCGCAGCGCGGCGTTCTGCTCGGGATCCTCGCTGGCAAAGATGTTGTTGCCTTCTTTGTCGAGAATCGAAATGTGCACGTGCAAACCGTTACCCGCCTGGCCCGGATACGGCTTGGCCATAAACGTGGTGTCCATCTCGTGGTCGTAGGCGATGTTTTTCACCAGACGCTTGAGCAACACCGCGTAGTCGCAGGCCTTGATCGGGTCGTTGACGTGATGCAGGTTCACTTCGAACTGCGCCGGGGCGCTTTCCTTGACGATGGCGTCGGCCGGGATGCCCTGCTCTTTCGCGCCTTCGAGGATGTCTTGCAGGCAATCGACGTATTCGTCGAGGTCGTCGATCAAATACACCTGGGTCGACATCGGACGTTTGCCGGAGACCGGCGAGCGTGGCGATTGCGGACGACCGTTCACGTTGTCCTGGTCGATCAGATAGAACTCGAGTTCGAACGCGGCGCAGATGGTCAGGCCCATGTCATCGAACTTGCTCACGACCTGACGCAGCACTTCGCGAGGGTCAGCGAAGAACGGCTGGCCTTCGAGTTCGTGCATGGTCATTAACAGTTGCGCGGTCGGGCGCTTCTGCCAAGGCTCGATGCTGAGCGTATCCGGGATGGGGAAGCAGATTCGGTCTGAGTCACCGATGTCCAGACCCAGGCCGGTGCTTTCCACCGTAGAACCGTTGATGTCCAGAGCAAATAGCGACGCCGGGAGGTTGATGCCTTTTTCGTAAACCTTATGAAGACTGGTGCGCTCGATGCGCTTGCCGCGCACCACACCGTTCATATCCGCAATCAGAAGGTCGACGTACAAAACCTCAGGATATTTCTTAAGGAATGCGTTTGCTTCGTTGAGTTGAACGGTACGCAGAGGGACCGACATGATGCACCTATTAGCTGTTAATTATTATGTTCACTACCTTGTTGCGAGCCCAGTCAACCCGAACGGCAAAGTGAAGTCAATAGCGAACACTTGACCTCTCAACCTTTATTTTCGGGCCTTTCTTGGGCACGAGAGTGCCAGATCAGTCCTGCACACCGTGTAAATCCTGAAGATCAGACGTATGGCGTTTAGAATTTTTTACATGAGAGTTGTTAATTAAAATCAACAAGGCTAAGCTCCGGAAAAGCTCGTTCAAGTGTGAAACTTCGAGGTGATAAAAATGGCATTCAAGCCATTGATCGGCGTTACTGCGTGCGTCAAACAGATTGGCCTGCACCCCTACCATGTCAGCGGCGACAAGTACTTGCGTGCTGTCAGCGTCGCGGCTTTGGGGCTGCCGGTTGTCATTCCTTCTTTAGGCGATCTGACCGAAATCGATGACCTGCTCGCGCAGCTCGACGGTCTGCTGCTGACCGGCTCGCCCTCGAATGTGGAACCTTTCCACTATCAAGGCCCCGACAGCGCCCCCGGCACGGATCACGATCCGCAACGGGACGCCACCACCCTCCCCTTATTGCGTGCGGCCATTGCGGCGGGCGTTCCGGTGCTCGGCATCTGCCGGGGCTTTCAGGAAATGAACGTGGCGTTCGGCGGCAGCCTGCATCAGAAGGTCCACGAACTCCCCGGCATGCTGGATCACCGGGAAGCGAATCATCCAGACCTGGCGGTGCAATACGCACCGGCTCACGCGGTCGACGTGCAACCGGGCGGTGTGTTCGAGGCGCTGGATTTGCCGCAGGTGTTCCAGGTCAATTCGATTCACAGCCAAGGCATCAACCGACTGGCGCCCGGCCTGCGTGCGGAAGCGATTGCGCCGGACGGTTTGATCGAGGCGATCTCGGTGGAACACAGCCCGACCTTCGCCGTCGGTGTGCAGTGGCACCCGGAATGGCAGGTTCTGTCGAATCCGCCCTACTTGAGTATTTTCCAGGCGTTTGGCGATGCGTGCCGGCGACGGGCCGCGCTGCGTAACAAGCGCTGACTTAACACTCGATTAATCAATTTACTGCCCCGTGAGTCAGGCGGGCGTGCCTTTGCGCGCCGGTCCCTCACGACAACAACACACTGCAATAACAACAAGTACTACCAGGCAGCCAGGACGGCGGCGCCGAATAAGCCCAAGGCGGGCGATGCCAGTGAGTCAAACGCAATACCCCTGTAGGAGTGAGACCGGCTTGCCGGCGATTGCAATGTGTCATGCGACATCAATGTTGACTGATCCACCGCTATCGCGAGCAGGCTCACTCCTACAGGGGGCACTGCCGAACTCACTGGCACCGTACAGCCCCGGGCTTGCAATCAACTATTAAGTCAGGCCGCGTTGGCCCGACGACTGAAACCTGTTGGGAGTTTCACATGGCAAACGCCTCCAGCATCTACAGGAAGGCTCTTGAAGGTCACCAGTCACCGAAAAAGGTGCTGGTGAAAGTCGACCGCGTCACCAAGAAATTCGACGAAACCACCGCAGTGGACGATGTCTCGCTTGAGATCCATCAAGGGGAAATCTTCGCCCTGCTCGGCGGTTCCGGTTCCGGCAAATCGACACTGCTGCGCATGCTCGCCGGCTTCGAGCGCCCGACCGAAGGGCGGATTCTGCTCGACGGTGTCGACATCACCGACATGCCGCCGTACGAACGGCCGATCAATATGATGTTCCAGTCCTACGCGCTGTTCCCGCACATGACGGTGGCGCAGAACATCGCCTTCGGCCTGAAGCAGGATCGTCTGTCCAACAGCGAAATCGACGCCCGCGTTGAAGAGATGCTGCGACTGGTACACATGACCCAATACGCCAAGCGTAAACCGCATCAGTTGTCCGGTGGTCAGCGTCAGCGTGTGGCGCTCGCTCGCTCCCTGGCCAAGCGTCCGAAGCTGTTGCTGCTCGACGAACCGATGGGTGCTCTGGACAAGAAGCTGCGTTCGCAAATGCAGCTTGAGCTTGTCGAGATCATCGAGCGGGTCGGCGTGACCTGCGTGATGGTGACCCACGACCAGGAAGAGGCCATGACCATGGCCCAACGCATCGCGATCATGCACCTCGGCTGGATCGCGCAGATCGGCAGCCCGGTGGACATTTATGAAGCGCCGGTCAGCCGCATGGTCTGCGAATTCATCGGCAACGTGAACGCCTTCGACGGTACCGTGGTCGAGGACCTTGAAGGGCACGCGATCATTCACAGCCCGGACCTGGAGCAGAAGATTTACGTCGGCCACGGCGTCAGCACCTCGGTGCAAGACAAGTCGATCACCTACGCCATCCGCCCGGAAAAACTGCTGGTCAGCACTACCAAACCGGATACCCGCTACAACTGGTCCAGCGGCAAGGTGCATGACATTGCCTACCTCGGCGGTCACTCGGTGTTTTACGTGGAACTGCCTGGCGGCAAGGTCGTGCAGTCGTTCATGGCCAACGCCGAACGCCGTGGTTCACGTCCGACCTGGGACGACAAGGTCTACGTGTGGTGGGAAGACGACAGCGGCGTGGTACTGCGCTCATGAAAACACTCAATCAGCAGTTTATGCGGCTGATGCCGAGTGGTCGAAAGCTCGTCATCGGGGTTCCTTTCCTGTGGCTGTGCCTGTTTTTCCTGTTGCCGTTCTTCCTGGTGATGAAGATCAGCTTCTCGGAAGCGGCCCTGGCCATTCCTCCTTACTCAGAAATCTACACCTTCGCCGAGCAGAAATTTCAGCTGCTGTTGAACCTCGGCAACTACTCGCTGCTGACTCAGGATGAGTTGTACATCTCGGCCTACTTCGGCTCGTTGAAGGTCGCGTTTTTAAGCACGCTGATGTGCCTGGTGATCGGTTTCCCGATGGCCTACGCGATCACCAAGGCAAGCAAGGAAACGCAGAACGTTCTGCTGTTGCTGATCATGATGCCGACCTGGACGGCGATCCTGATCCGCGTCTATGCGTGGATGGGCATCCTCAGCAACAACGGCTTGCTCAACGCGTTCCTGATGTGGACCGGGCTGACCGACCACCCGATCGAGATCCTCAACACCAACACCGCTGTGTATATCGGCGTGGTGTATGCGTATCTGCCGTTCATGGTGCTGCCGCTGTACGCCAACCTGGTCAAGCACGACGGCAGCTTGCTGGAAGCCGCGTCGGACCTGGGTTCGAGCAACTTCAACAACTTCTGGAAAATCACCGTGCCGCTGGCCAAGAACGGGATCATCGCCGGTTGCATGCTGGTGTTCATTCCGGTGGTGGGTGAGTTCGTGATTCCGGAACTGTTGGGCGGCCCGGAGACCCTGATGATCGGTCGCGTGCTGTGGCAAGAGTTCTTCAATAACCGCGACTGGCCGGTGGCGTCCGCCCTGGCGGTGGTGATGCTGTTGATCCTGATTGTGCCGATTCTGCTGTTCAACCGCAGCCAGGCCAAAGAGATGGAGGCACGGGGATGAAACGCTTCGGATTTTCAAAGTTCATGCTGATTTTCGGCTTGTCGTTTATCTACCTGCCGATGTTGATTCTGGTGATCTACTCGTTCAACGCCTCGAAATTGGTGACGGTGTGGGGCGGCTGGTCGGTGAAGTGGTATGTCGGCCTGGCCGACAACTCGCAACTGATGGGTTCGGTGGTGCGCTCGCTGGAAATCGCCTGCTACACCGCGATAGCTGCGGTAGCGCTGGGGACGTTGGCAGCGTTTGTGCTGACTCGCGTCACGCGCTTCAAGGGCCGCACGCTGTTCGGTGGTTTGGTGACGGCGCCGCTGGTGATGCCGGAAGTGATCACCGGTCTGTCGCTGTTGCTGCTGTTCGTGGCGATGGCGCAGTTGATTGGCTGGCCGCAGGAACGTGGGTTGGTGACGATCTGGATCGCCCACACCACCTTCTGCGCGGCGTATGTGGCGGTGGTAGTGTCGGCGCGTTTGCGTGAGCTGGACCTGTCCATCGAAGAAGCGGCCATGGACCTCGGGGCGAAGCCGTTCAAGGTGTTTTTCCTGATCACCATTCCGATGATCGCGCCGTCACTGGCGGCCGGCGGCATGATGTCGTTTGCCTTGTCGCTGGATGACCTGGTACTGGCGAGCTTCGTGTCCGGCCCGGGTTCCACGACCCTGCCGATGGAAGTGTTCTCGGCGGTGCGTCTGGGCGTGAAGCCTGAGATCAATGCCGTGGCCAGTCTGATTCTGTTGGCGGTATCGATCGTGACGTTCATGGTCTGGTTCTTCAGCCGCCGCGCCGAAGCCACCCGTAAACGTGCGATTCAGGAAGCGATGGACCAGACCGCCAGCGAATCCTGGCAGCAACCTAAAAAGCAAATGGTAGAAGCGACGGCCTAGGCTGTTGAGTTAACTGTGGCGAGGGGATTCTGTGGTGAGGGGATTTATCCCCGTTGGGTCGCGAAGCGGCCCCAAAACCTGCAACCAAGGTGTGTCAGGCACACCGCGTGTGATGGTTTTACGACTGCTTCGCAGCCGAACGGGGATAAATCCCCTCGCCACAAATTAATCTCATCTTCAAAGAAAAATCCCCTCACTACAGGTAAGTCCCCGTACTACAGGGTTGTGTGTTCACTGCATTTTTGCTGTGTGATTTTGAATAAAAAGAGAAATGGAGTTGTACCGATGAAAATGTTTGGCAGGACTCTGCTGACACTGTCCTTATTGGGCGCAATGGCTACGGGCGCCCAGGCCAATGACAAGGTACTGCGCGTCTACAATTGGTCGGATTACATCGCCCCGGACACCGTCAAGAAGTTCGAAGACGAGACCGGCATCCGCGTGACCTACGACGTGTTCGACAGCAATGAAACCCTTGAGGCACGGCTGCTCGCCGGCAAATCCGGCTACGACATCGTCGTGCCGTCCAACAGTTTCCTGGCCAAGCAGATCAAGGCGGGCGTCTATCAGGAACTGGACAAGTCGAAGCTGCCGAACTGGAAAAACCTCAACCCGGTCCTGCTGAAAAATGCTTCTGCCAGCGACCCGGATAACGGCCATGCCTTCCCGTACATGTGGGGCTCGATCGGCATCGGCTTCAACCCGGAGAAGGTCAAGGAAGTGCTCGGCAGCAACGCCCCGACCAACTCCTGGGACTTGCTGTTCAAACCGGAAAACGCCGCCAAGCTGAAAGCGTGCGGCATCAGTTTCCTTGATTCGCCGACCGAGATGCTCCCGGCCGCCCTGCACTACCTGGGTTACCCGGTGAACTCGCAGAACAAGGAGCAGATCGCCGAAGCTGAAGCGCTGTTCATGAAGATTCGTCCGTCGGTGGCGTATTTCCATTCGTCGAAATACATCTCGGACCTGGCCAACGGCAACATCTGCGTGGCGGTCGGTTACTCCGGTGACGTGCTGCAAGCCAAGGCGCGCGCCCAAGAGGCGGGCGATAAGGTGAAGGTCGACTACAGCATTCCCAAGGAAGGCGCGGGCAGTTTCTACGACATGGTCGCGATCCCTCGGGACGCGGCGAACGTGGAAAACGCTTACCTGTTCATGAACTTCCTGATGCGTCCGGACATCATCGCCGAGATCACCAACAACATCGGCTACAGCAACGCCAACGCGGCGGCCACACCGTTGGTGGATGAAGCGATTCGGGATGATCCGGGGTCGTATCCGTCGCAGGCTGTGATGGCGACGTTGTATGCCATTCCGGATATGCCGATCGGCGTTCAGCGGGTGATGACCCGAGGATGGACGCGGGTGAAGCTCGGCAAGTAATTCACTCAAGGCCGCCATCGCGAGCAAGCTCGCTCCCACAGGGGATCAGCGTCCACCACAGATCACTGTGGGAGCGAGCTTGCTCGCGATGAGGCCATGACATTCAACATAGATATCAGTTCTAACCGTTTCCGTTCACGCAGCGCCTTACCACCGCTGCACGCCTATCTGCAGAACGGCCTCACCTGGCTTCCTCGGTTAAGGTGAATTTGGGCGCCCTCCTCGGGCGCCTTTTTTTATGATGAAACGAGCGGCCACTCGGCCAGCGCTCGGTAACGGCCCTTATGGGATTCGAACAGGGTGAAGTGATCGGCCCGCAGATAGAACTCGGGCGGCGTCGCGGACTCGGGCACCGGCACTCGGTAATCACGCATCAGCGTCAGATGCGGCCGAAACTCCTTCTTCGGCGAATCCTCAAACCCGAACGGCAGCATGGCCTGCTCAAGCGCATACACCAGCCGCAGCAACTCCGGTGATGCCTGCTCCGGAGCGAGCACCAACACCCCTGCCCTGCGCCAGACATCCAATCGATCAAGCGCCACCCTCAAAGGCACACCCGGTGTTCGAATATTGGCGGCGGCCGTGCAGATATCGGCAATCTGCGCCACCTCGACAGCGCCCAAAAACATCAACGTCAGATGAAAGTTTTCCACCGGCACCGGACGTCCGCTCCTGAGCCCAAGTGCGCTGCGCCATTGGGCAATGGCCCGACGTTGCTCGGGCGTGCAGTTCAAGGCAAAAAACAGTCGTTTTAACGGCTCACGGGATTCGTCGCTCATCGCTGGCACCTCCTGACATCCAAGTTATAGTTCATGCAAACGATTCAACTGGAGGGGCCATGCGCGAGATCATCAGCAAGGAACCATGGTGGGCCGTGCCACCGAAACCCGGTCAGGACGAGTCCGAGCTGGAATGGGGCTGGCTGGTTCATTACAACGAAGGTGAGCCGCGCTTCGAGTTCATCAAAGAGCGGCCGACGGACAGCGAGATTCGTAATCGCAAGAGTTGCAGGATCACCCCGACGCCGGAGTGATCCTGTCGTTTATTTCAGGCTTTTACGATCATTTCGAACCCGCCAAAGATCAGCCTTTGACCATCGAACGGCATCGGGTTGACGTCCTGCTGCATGCGCGGATCGTTCATGATTTTTTCCATGCCTGCATCGCGGGTGGGCTTGTCGGGCCAGATGATCCAGGAAAACACCACGGTTTCGTCTTCCTTGAGTTTTACTGCCATCGGAAACGAGGTCACTTTACCGTCAGGGACGTCGTCGCCCCAGCATTCGGCGACGCTGAGGGCGCCGCTTTCCTTGAAAAGGTCAGCGGCGGTTTCGGCGTGTTTCTTGAATTTTTCGCGGTTGGCGGTGGGTACGGCTGCGATGAAGCCATCAACGTAAGACATGGTCATTCTCCTGCTGTGGGTAGAGGGTCGTTCTGCTGGTTAGTCGATTCCTTCGGCCCCCAATCGACAGATCCGCTTCCCGAACTGACCGACGGTACTTCGGCGCTCCCCGCCAGATTGCCCTCGATCTGCGCCGCCATGTACAACGTACCGGCCATCACACCGGTGGTCGGGTTTTGCACCAGCTTCAGCCAGGCCTTGTCGAACGTGTTACCCAGACTGCTGCGAATCAGTGCCTCGCTGTCAGGCCGGTCATTGGCCTGGATAAGCGCGCGAATCCCCGCCACCCCCACGGTAATCAATCCCCCGGCCAATTTGCCCGCTGCGGCGGCCACTGCACTGGCCGCCCCTCGCGGGGCCATTTCGGCCTCCATCCGTTGGCTGGCGCGTTTGGCCACCGGCGCCATGGCGGTGTCTGTCGAACCCACCCCCTTGTCACCGCCCGCCTTGTGGATCTTCTCGATCAGCGCCGCGTAGGCCGGCAAGGTGTTCAGCGGCTGGGTATGAACCACTTGATACAGCGACGCGTCCCGGGCCGGCGGAGGCCCGAGGGCGATGGCGGGGATTTTCTGGATCCGCCCGTTGAGCTGAGCCATCGGCACGCCGTGACGCTGGGAGATTTTCTGCAGTTCTTCCTGAAGAATGTCCACGTAGAACGCCGTCGCCTGGCCAAGAATCGCGTCAGGATCGATTTCCACCGCGACTGGCGCCAGCACACGCTGTTGGTATTGCTCCAGCAGATACGCCGCCAAGCGCTTGGCCGAGGCATCTTGCTCGCCCTTGGCGCTGATCGTGTACCAGCTGACCTTCATCGACAGCCATTCCTGGGTCCAGTAACTGCTGAACCACGGAATGAAGTTCTCTTCGGTCAGTTGATAGACCCGCGTTCGCCAGTAATCCATGGCACCGCGCGCGTAGATTTTGGTCTGCTCGGTGGCCGATTGCGACGCCGCGACAATCTCCTGATCCACCATCTGCCAGGTGCTTTGGGAAATAATCACCGGCACCACTTGCACCGGCGCACGCACAGGCGTGGCGCATCCCGCCAGCACCACCAACAGAGCGACGATCAGCGAACGCACGTTCAAGATCGCGGTTCCTACAGACTTGCCCGAACGGGATGTCCGGTGTTCAAAGGCCTATTAATTTGAGTATAGGTGTCGGTGTTTGTTCGATTGGGGTTGAGTGTTCTTCAGGCCGCCTTCGCGAGCAAGCTCGCTCCCACAGTTCAGCGGCTACCCCCGGTCCAATGTGGGAGCGAGCTTGCTCGCGAAGGGGCCCTAAATAACACCCAAAAACTGTCCATCACTTATGTCGATATTCACCATCGCCGCGAATGCCTTTCGCTCAAAAACCGTCAGCGTAGGATCAGCCTTAACCCAACGCAAAACCCCGCATCGGAGGGGCGAATCATGATTATCCATCTCCTGACCTGCCTGGCCCTGACGGCCGTCACACTGAGCGTTTTTTCCTGGTACGTCCTGTCTGAGGAGCGCACGTCATGATTCACTCCGTGACCCTGGCCGTAAGCTTTGCGGTGTTCGGCAATAACTACTATTCCCAATCCTTCGTTTCCCGCAAAACGTTCGAACTGGTGTTCGACAAAAACTTCGAGGCGTTGCTGATGCCCTCCGCCGCCAATCACTTCAACAATGAGGTGATCGGGCTCAATGATCAGTTCCGGTTCCTGAGCGATGTGCTGGAAGAGCACCTGCTGGCGACTGAGCTCGCCGCTACCGCCCGCCGGAATCAATACTTCTGAGTAGTTGACCCAAACCCTCGGCAAAACAGGTCGGTGTACTCAAGGAAAAGCGCTCAAGCAGACGACGGTTGTCGGCGCGCGAATGTTTGATATCACCGGAACGCGGCACGTCGTGGTTCAACGTCACGGGGCGTCCCAGGAGTTCACTTAACGTCGCCACCAGTTCGTTAACGCTGGTGGATCGGTTAAACCCGACATTGACCGGTTCGATAATCGGCTTTGACTCAGCGACCGCCTGTACCAGGACCTTTACGAGGTCATTGACGTAAACAAAGTCCCTTGTTTGCTCCCCATCACCGTAAACCGTGATGGGGAGTTTTTTTTGCGCCCTCTCGCTGAAAATGCTGATGACACCGGAATAAGGCGATGAAGGGTCCTGACGGGGTCCGTAGATATTGAAAAACCGCAGAATGACCGGTTCAAGACCATGCTGGCGTCGGTAGAAATCAAGGAAGTGTTCGCTGGCCAGCTTGTCGGCGGCATACGGGGTCAGTGGATTCTTGGGCGTGTCCTCGGTAATCGCCATACCCTCGCCATTGTTGCCATAGATCGCCGCACTGGACGCGTAAACCACCCGTCTTACACCAGCCTGGCGCATGGCTTCGCAGATATTCAGCGTGCCGACGAAATTGCTTCGGTGAGTCGCGACCGGGTCATCGACCGACGCCTGCACCGAGGCCACCGCCGCCAGATGCACCACCGCGTTGCAGTCTTTCATCGCCCGCTCCACCGTCGGCGCGTCGGCGACATCCCCCACCACCAGGGTCAAATGGCAGCGATCAATCGGCAAGTTCGACAATTTTCCACTGGAAAGATCGTCCAGAACCCGAACGCTATAACCGCTTTCAAGCAGTGCTTCGACCAGGTGCGAACCGATGAAACCGGCACCGCCCGTCACAAGAATTCGATCTGCAGTCATGATTTATTTACTCCCCGGTGCAGTGGTGGGTGTTCGATCCATTGCAATGAAGTCGCCTAATTGCTCAATGAGTTCACGGCTGTTACTGAGCATTTGTTGCCAGTCGGTGGGAAAGCGCACATTCAACGGCAGTTGATCGATTCTCCAGCGCGGCGACAGGGGGCGATCAAACCGAGCGGCGACCTGTAAACCCATCTCGCTGGCAGCGAACGGCCCACGCAACACCGTCGGCGTGCGACCGGCGCTGTCGACGGCTTGGACAACGTGGGCCGGCAACCACTCGCCATCGGGCATGCGCACGCGCAGCGGTTGGCCAATCGCGGCGTAGCTGATGTTCAGCGGTTCCAGATAAATCCACAGCAGAGGCTCTTCCAGCCGTTCAAGGCGCATCAACAGCGTACCGGCACCGACGTTTTCGCCGGGCGTGACCAACACCTCCGCAATTCGACCGCTCTGCGCAGCCTTGACCGACAACGCGGCGAGGCGTGTCTTCAACCATTGTTGCTCGGCGGTCTGTTGAATAATCTCGCGCTCAACGCTCAACGGCGACTGACGAGCCAGCTGTTCGCGGCGCTCGAACGCCAACAGGTCGGCTTTAAAAGCGTCGAGTTCGGACTGCGCGGCCAGCACTTCTCCACGAGAGACGGCGCCTGATGTGACGAGGTCTTCAAGCACCTGCACGCGCTCCTCCGTCCTGCTCACTCGGGTCCTGAGCAACTGACGCTCCCTGGTGTCCAGTTTGGTGTTGATGGCGGGCAACGTTTTGGTCGGCATCGCGGCGAGCTGCGAGAGCCGCGCACGCCATTCGGGATTGTCGAGACTGACCAATGGTTGATCGATCTGGACCTGCTCCCCGGCCATGACGAACAGCTGATCGACCCGCCCGGCATCCCGCGCGCGCACCTCAAGAATCGGCAGGCGCAATTGCGCCGGTGCGTCGATCATCAACATGCCGTAAGCCAGCTTCCCTCCCAGCCAGATCAAGGGACTCGCGACCAGGAACAGGATCAAATACCAACGAACGCGAAACGCCATGCGTTTGCCCGGCGCGTAGAGCACCGTCAAACCTTGTTCCTGGGTGGGGTTCAGTTCTTTGCGACTATCGAATCGAATCTTCATGACGGCTCACCGTTTTGGAAAGTCTCGCCAGGCTTGCCAGTCAATGCCGGCAATTCCCCGTGGTTGCAGCTGTTCGCGCCAGACACTGGTCTGGTGCTGCAACTGCTCAGGTGACGCGCCGGCCCAGGATTCAGTGGCATCCAGTTGCGGCTCCGTGCTTTGCGCCAGGCGAAATTGCAGATCGGGCCAGCGTTGAGCGATCTGCTCTGCCATTCGTGCGCTGTTTTTCGGGTTGCGGGTGTAGATCATCAGGCTGACCTGACGCACACCCGCCTCGGGAAGCGCGCACGGCAGGCAGGTTTTTCCGGGTTTTGCCTCTGCAAACCAACGATGATGGCTGGAGATTTCTACCGGCCAGGGGCTGGCTGCGGAGGCGGCGCGCAAGGTATCGAGCAAATCCTTCAAGCGCTGATCCGGGACCGGCACGCCCAGTTGTTCGAGTTCCAGGTCCAGGTGCAGGCTGGTGAATGAAAGCCCCTTCAGCTTCGCCAACAAGTCGGTGAGCTGATGGCGTTCCTGCGGCTCGATCCAGGCCGGATCGCCGAGCAACAGGCTGACTTTCACCCCCTTGCCGGCCGCGTCTTGCAGCAATTGCTCCAGCCGTTGGCGCGTCGTGGCGAGGTCTTTCAACTGTGAGGACTTGAGGCCAAGGTAGATTTTGTCCATCCCGGCCTTGCGCAGTTGCTCGAGCTCCGCCTTGCGTTGATCGGGATCGAGCAACGCTTCGCTGTCCCAGACATAACTGGCCTGGGACCATTGGCTCGACGGCGCCCCCACCGCTTGAGCCGAAAGGGGTTGTGCGGCCAGTATCGTGGGGGGCAACGACAGCGTCAGCAGCAGAAGTATCGATCGCATCATCAAAACCTCGTGGCTCGTTTAAGCACCCACCACGGTGCCATAGAGCTTTCTTCGTGGCCCCGGCGAAAGATCTCGTTGAGCATGGCCACTGCGCTCCAGCACCGCAGGAGTAGCATGAACAGCGGGAAGAAAGGCACCAACAACCCCAGGGTCATGTCCTTTGCAGGTCGGTCGGAGACCATCAACAACATGGCGCCGAACAACAGCGCCGTGATCGTCAGGTACAGCGCATAGATCAGTACGAACAGAAACAACAGCGTCTTGCCCGGCAGAACAAATAACGCCAGCAAGGTGTAGCTGAAGATGAGGAACGGCAGCACCAGCTGAAAAAAGAAGCCGCTGAGCAGGATCATCAGAAAGGTCGGCCAGCCCAACAAGCTGGGGTTGATGTTGTGGTTGTGCTTTCTGATGTAGAGAAAAAACAGGTCGCCATCCCAGCGCAAGCGCTGCATCAGAAACTGACTGAGCGTCGACGGTGCATCGGTGTGTCCAATCGCTTCCGGCTCGAAGGGAATCCTCAAGTCGTGTCGCTTGAAGTAACTTTTGATGCGCAACGTCAGGTCCAGATCCTCCGCGGTGTGCGTGTTCCAGCCACCGATTTTCACCAGAAAGCTGCGGCGGAATGCCCCGAAGGCCCCCGAGACGTTATTGACCAGGTTCCATTCGGCCAGACCGATTTTCGACATGTGGATGGATAACAGGTATTCCAGCGCCTGCATCGCGGTCACCCAGGAAGCCCAGACATTGCGCACTCGCAGGCTACCGGCGACCGCAGGGACCGACGGGTCCTCGAAATGGCGCACGATGGAGCTGACCATGTTGTTGTCGAAGGACGTGTCACCATCAAGCGCCATCACGATTTCACCGCTGGCAAGCGACAGGCCGGCGTTCAACGATGACACCCGCCCGCCCCTCTGCCATTTGGCGATCGGGCGCAAATGGCGTCTGGGGTACAACTGCGGATCCACGCTGAAACTGCGCACGGCGCTGAGCGTCGGCTGGTTCACCGTGGCCCCGTCCACCACCGGAATCATCTCGATGTGGCCGGGGTACGTCTGCTCGCACAGGCTTAACAGCGTGGTCTGAACATCCATCCCCTCGCTGTAGCAGGTAATGATGCAAGAGACCCTTGGCCGATAGACGCTGATCTTCGGCACACGGGTGCGCCGACGTGTGAACCAGCGCAACACACCCAGCATCACCATGATCATCAGGGGTAATTCAAAGATCAGAAACAAGGGGAAAAGCATGAAAAACAACCGGCTCAAACCATCCGGCCCCATGATCCCGCTGAGTGCGTTATAGAGTTGCTCCATTAAAGGGCTCATGGCAGGTCACGCCAACTCACTGGCCAGACGGGCCAGGAGTAGTTCGCCATCTTCTTGTTCGAGAAGATCCTGGGGCGCCGTGATGCTGACGACACGCAGGGAAATGTCACTGACCTCCGGTGCTGAAAACAACTCGGCGACCCGGCCCAAGCGTTGCTTGACGGTCTCCAGGCCCTTGCCATCGGTATGGGGAAGCATGATCCAGAAGTACTCTTCGGTACTGCGAGAGCAGCGGTCTGTTTCCCTGACGGTTTCCTTCAAACGATCAGCCACGCTATCGATGAAGGCATGGCCGTGGTGTTCACCCAGGCGAGTCAACGTGCCGGCCAGGTTGA
Source organism: Pseudomonas fluorescens (assembly GCF_000968015.1). GTDB lineage: Bacteria > Pseudomonadota > Gammaproteobacteria > Pseudomonadales > Pseudomonadaceae > Aquipseudomonas > Aquipseudomonas fluorescens_W. The sequence goes on along the minus strand of NZ_LACH01000055.1, from coordinate 41,368 downwards.
CGAAGCGCAGACCGAGCAGTGAGAAGACAGGCGTCTGGTAGCGGCGTACGACCTGCATCTGCCAGGTCAGCAGGTCATAGAAATCCTTGCCGCCTAACAGATTGAGACGACCGAAGTGACGGACCGTTTGATCGCTGAACTCCTGGCGGCAGCGGAAACGGCCGGCCTCGGCCAGGCGGAAATCTCTGACCTCGCGTACTCGCAACTTGTCAGGCGTGTGCGACAGGCCGCAATCCAGGCAGCGTGCCTGCACGTCGGCATCGACAAAAAACGCCTGACATGACCGACAGCGATAGTTCTCCATCGGGCGGTCGTAATCACTGCCGATATGGCGCAACCGGTTCAAGCAGTTGGGGCACAACAACACCCCGTCTTTGAGAAAGGATTCCTGTGGCCCCACATGCCCACAGGTAAAGCAGTGCAATGAAGGCTGCCGTGAAATGTCCAGGGCCTGACATTCGGCACACACATCAATGTAATTGAGCCGGCCCGAGCCACACTCCGAACACAGGCGAACGCGATCGACCAGAACCCCCTCCTCCAGCCAGTCCTGCTGCACCATCAGACTGAGCCAGACAAACGAGTTGACCTGCTCGTTATCAGCCAGGGCATCCAGCAACGGATAGCGATAATGCTGAGGCACCTCCGGGTCTCGAAGGGCATAGATGTGAGCGTTGTCACGCAACCACAACCATGAAAGCACCCGACTTTCAAAACGCTCGGGGGCAGAACCCCGTTTGAACAACCTGTAGCGTTCTTGCCATATCCCCCAGAGGGTTCTTATTTCGCTGGATTCTACAGGGCACGCGCCATCACCCAAGGCTTCACACCAGCCGTTCTGATCACGGCAGCAGTAAATGAGGCTGTAGCGATAAGGGTGAAGGGTGCGCAACTTTCGAAGCACCCGCCCGGAATAAACCGCTGGCAGGTCCAGCAGCACCACATCAAATGCAGGTGCAGCCAACAAGCTGCCCAGATCAGTGAAGTGCTCAAGCTCTGGAAGATTCAAGCTTGGAACTCTATTACCCAGTATCGCAATCCGTGGAGTTGGAGTCGTCATGACGCACGGCCTCGACAGACAGACAAGTACGGTTAAAAGGAGTTAGAAACACTAGCACCGCATCAGAAATACGTCAGTATTATTATGAAGTTATTTTTCTGATATATCGACCGCCAATATTTCGCCATGACTCTTAATTGAATCCCGCCTTGCTCACCGCGCGACGGCTCGGTAAAGCGTCTAATCACCCTCAAAAAATAATTACCTATATTTCATCAGCTTACACACACTTAGTAACTCAATCTTTACAACTATACTCACTACTAGTTAATTGCCACCACTGATAGCGTTGCGCCACTTAACGGCATCAGCAGTTAATTCCCATTTACGCAAAATACTTGCAGCTACCGCACTCATATTAATAAGTTCAAAATATTTTTATACCAAAATGACTCACTGATAGAACCAGAATAATCATGCGATAGTTACACAAGTGAAACATCATAGTTTCAATAATGAACATTAGATCAAATCTGACAATTTTTACTCGGAACACACCTCTCGAAGGCAACCCCGTAACCAGCGATACACAGGGTCGGCATCCAGCCGCGGATGCCAGAGCATGGCGACGGTGAACGCTGGAAGTGACAACGGCAGTGCAAAGCTGTGCATGCCGGTGCGCAGGCTGGCGGTGTGGCGTTCAGGAACGCTGGCGATCAGGTCGGTGGTCCGGGCGAGCGCCAGCGCAGTGGAGACGCCTGCGACGATGGTTGCTATCTGCCGCTCCAGTTCCAGGCGCTCAAGGGCCTCATCAATGGGTCCCTTGTCGAGCCCCCGCCGAGACACGCTGATGTGGCTGCCTGCCGCATAACGTGCGGGGGTTATCTCGCCTTCGCTCAGAGGATGCCCCATTCGCACGACGCCAATAAAACGGTCCCGAAACAATCCTTGGGTTCGCAACTCCGGGCCAGCGGCTGTCCCCACCACTCCCGTTTCCAGATCGACCGTCCCGTCGCGCAGTGACGCGCTGTCTTTGTCGGGTTTGTGCATGAAGCGCAGCCGCACGCCAGGGGCTTGCTCGGCGACGCGGGCAATCAGGTCCGCGCCAAAATTCTCGACAAAGCCTTCACTGGTGCGCAGCGTGAACGTGCGGCTCAGCTGTTTGAGGTCGGGTTGCTCGGCAGGCCGAAGGACCGCTTCTGCGTCCTGCACCAACTGACTGACTCGCTCACGCAGTTCGAGCGCTCGCGGGGTGGCAACCAGACCGCGCCCGGCCCTGACCAACAGCGGATCGCCGGTGGTTTCACGCAATCGCGCCAGTGCCCGGCTCATGGCCGACGGGCTCAGGCGCAAGCGCTTGGCGGCGCGTGCCACGCTACCTTCGGCGAGCAGCACATCAAGGGTGACCAGCAAATTGAAATCGGGAGTGGACATGCAGCGCCCCGCGGCAGAGTGATATGGCGTTGAACGCACGTATCAAGTGCAAACGGTGCGCCTTCCGCCATGTTAGGCCGAGGCGTAGATTTCTGATAGCTCCGCTTCGGGAGTGGCCAGAAAAGAGGAACAGCATGAAATCACTCAGTGCAATCGCAGAGCGTGCGCAACAGACACCGTCGGTTCGGTGGGCGCTGGCCAGTCTTTCGCTGTCGATGCTGCTGTCCTCGCTCGGCACCAGCATCGCCAATGTGGGTTTGCCGACCTTGGCCCAGGTGTTCAACGCCTCCTTCCAGCACGTGCAGTGGATTGTCCTCGCCTACCTTCTGGCCATTACCACCCTGATCGTCAGTGTCGGTCGGCTCGGTGACATCACTGGGCGTCGGCGGCTGCTCTTGACCGGCATCGGCGTGTTTACGCTGGCGTCGGCCCTGTGCGGGTTTGCGCCCACACTCTGGTTGCTGATTGGCGCCCGGGCGCTACAGGGAATCGGTGCGGCAATCATGATGGCGCTGACCATGGCCTTTGTCGGCGAGACGGTATCGAAGGCAAAAACCGGCAGCGCCATGGGCTTGCTCGGGACGATGTCGGCGATTGGCACCGCGATGGGACCGTCGCTCGGTGGCCTGCTGATTGGCGGGTTCGGCTGGCGCGCGATTTTCCTCATCACCGTACCGCTGGGCTTGCTGACGCTGGTGCTCGCGCATCGCTACTTGCCCGCCGATCGCCAGAAGCCCTCGACCGATCGCGCCGGCTTCGACCCGCTGGGCACACTGCTGCTGGCGTTGACGCTCGCCGCTTACGCGCTGGCGATGACCCTTGGGCGAGGCAGTTTCGGTCCGTTCAACATCGCCTTGCTGTTGGCGGCGGGCGGCGGCGCCTGCCTCTTTGTATTCACCGAAGCTCGCGTCACCTCACCGTTGATTCGATTGGCGATGTTCCGTGATCCCGTGCTCAGCGGTAGCCTCGCCATGAGCCTGCTCGTCGCAACCGTGATGATGGCGACGCTCGTGGTCGGGCCCTTCTATCTCGCGCATGGGCTGGGGCTCGATGCCGTTCTGGTTGGACTGGTTTTGTCGGTCGGGCCTTTTGTCGCGGCACTGACGGGTGTGCCCGCCGGCCGTATTGCCGACCGCTTTGGCGCCCAACGCATGACCCTCGCCGGACTCGTGGCAATGGCGACTGGATGCTTCACGTTGTCGGTACTGCCGGAGACGTTCGGCATCAGCGGCTACATCGGCCCCATGGTCGTGATTACTATCGGCTATGCCCTGTTCCAGACAGCCAACAACACGGCGGTCATGGCGGATGTTCAGCCGGACCAGCGAGGCGTCATCTCCGGCCTGCTCAACCTGTCGCGCAATCTGGGGCTGATCACGGGGGCGTCCGCCTTGGGCGCGGTGTTCGCGCTCGCATCGGCCTCGGTCGACATTGCAACGGCGCAACCCGAAGCGGTGGCCAGCGGTCTGCGGATCACCTTCGCCGTGGCGCTGGTGCTGATCTCAGTCGCACTGACCATCGCGCTGGGAAGCCGCGCGCTGGCCGTGCGTCGTGACCGCCGGTAAGCCGACAGGTCGTTTACTTTTCCAGTACGACCAGTGGCGTGTCTTTCTTCACAATGTACGTCGCCAGCTCAGACGCTTTGTTCGCGCCGACGTTCTTCGCGACGTGCGCGGTGCCTGCGGGGATGTACAAGGAATCGCCAGCCTTGAGCGTTACAGGAGGCTGACCCTCGAGTTGGTATTCAAACGTGCCCTCAATGACGTGGGCCACTTCCACCCCGGGATGGGAATGCTTGGGGGACACCACACCCGGCTCGAAATCAACGCGGACCTGGATCACTTCACGCCCGGCGACGTCGAGGTCCTGGCGCAGCAGATCGGTACGGTGAAGGCCCGCCTGCCAGCTTTTTGCCGCAGGCGCCTCTTGAGCTTGAGAGAGCCCCGCGAAAGCGGTGAGTGCCGCGGCAACGGCGACGCCGAGCATGCCAGCGGAGATACAGTGGTTGAAACGGGACATGGCATTTCTCCAATCAGTGCGCGGGAATGCCGCGCGGAGCTTGCCGCGGATGCGGTGGCTCTATTGAGAGGCCGCCGTGTATCGCGCAAGTGTCGCCAATGCCCTGGTTTTGTATGCGAAGGTAGCTGCAGGTGCGCGGGATACGTTCCGATACAAACGGATCCTGCGGACACGAAAAAGCCCGCACAAGGCGGGCTTTGTAAATCGAGTAGGTGGCCGGTGCTGGTCTCCGGCTTACAAGGTTTATCAGGCTTCCCACAGAACAGTTTTGTGCTGTCCTGCTTCACACGGCATAAGGGCTGGATCTCAGCGCGGAGATCTTTCTAACCGTGTACCCTTCGGAACGCGCCCCACGTTTCCTCGCCATCCGCTTGCGCATCAGTCTGCGTCTTCACCTACAAGTTCAAGATTAGTACAAAGTGCAAAGCGCAAGGCGGGCTTTTTAGAACGATTTTTCCCTGTGGGAAGAGCGGCAGGATGGAAAAATACTAACGCCCGTGACACACCTCGCTGGGGCCAATGACGAGCAAAAAAAAAATGGACCCAGAGCCCTAATACCACTCAGTTAAGCAATTTCAGCTGCGCCGCAAACCTTGTAGCAGCTGGCGAAGCCTGCGTTCGGCTGCGTAGCAGTCGTGAATCCGGCTAACGCAGTCCACCTGACACACCGCAGTTGCTGATTTTACGACTGCTACGCAGCCGAACGCAGGCTTCGCCAGCTGCTACGGACTGCATTGCGGCTTAACTGATCGGCATTAACCCAGAGCCCTCCCTGGATCTATGACTGTCTGGTCTTCACGGTGACGAACATCTTGATGCGGTCGTGAATTTCCTGAAGGGCATGACGAAAAGGCTCATGTCGCTCGCTGGTCGTCGGATCTTCAAAACTCCACACCATCACCTCGCCAGAAGACGGCATCCGAGAGGCTTCTTCGGACGATTTATCGCACAGAGTGATGACATAGTCGAACGGCTGTCCCTCAAACTCATCGATTGCTTTACTGCGTAACCCCACGCGGTCTACCCCAATGTGATCGAGAGATTCCAAGGTGCGTGAGTCGATCTCACTGGCTTCGAGGCCAGCGCTGAAAGCTTCGAAGTGTACCGAGTCAGTGTGTCGCAGCAGTGCTTCTGCCATGAGTGAACGAACGTCATTTTTTGCGCAAACGAACAGCACCCGACATTTGTCAGCCATAACGTTCTTCCCCTGTTTCAAACTGTTGGCCTTCATCGAGGCAAGGTTGCTACGGGCTGATCAGTGTTTACTCATCAGACCATGAAGAACGCCGAACCTCAGACCCGGCTCGGAAGGCGTCATGTGCGAGACACCAAACACCTTGAATGCCGCCAGCATCAGCACCAGACCTCCAGGCAAGATACTTTGGCGATGGGGTTGCAAGCCCGACAGGCCGAGTTGTTTGACATGCCCCACTTCAAGCAGGCGCAACGACAGGCGCAACAGACCGCTGTAGGTGATGCCGCTTTCGCCATAGTCGTTCAACCCGTTGGCCTTGAGGACTTTGGCCAGCATCCGTGCGGTGCCTGAAGAGCCAATCACTTGCTGCCAACCCAGCGTGCGATAACGACGCGCCACTTTTTCAAATTGTAGAGTGGCTACACGCTCAGCTTCCAGGAGCGCCTGAGCCGTGATACAGCCACCCTGAAAGTAACGTGCGCCGAAGGTGCCGCTGCCTATGGCGATACTCTCGGTCATCAGGGGCTGAGCGCCCTGCCCCAGAATCAATTCAGTGGAACCGCCGCCGATATCCACGACCAGTCGCCTGTTTTCGGTACCGGGTATCGTATGGGCAATACCCGCGTACACCAGTCGGGCCTCTTCATGCCCAGAGATGACATCAATCCGAAACCCCAGGTGCCGCTCCGCGCTGGCTAAAAACAGTTGCGCATTGTCGGCTTCGCGCACAGCGCTGGTCGCCACTGCCCGCACACGACCGGCCTCGAAGCCGCGTAACTTTTTGCCGAATCGCGCGAGCGCTTGCCATCCCCGATCCAAAGCCAACTCGTCCAGCGCCCCGCCTTGAAACCCTTCCGCCAAACGGACAGGTTCACGCAGGGTTTTCACTTCCTGGATCACGAACCCCTGACGCCGTCTGACTGACTGGCCGATCATCATGCGAAACGCATTAGAACCAAGGTCAATGGCTGCAAATAGAGAAGCGTCTCCTTTCATGGGGGATTCCTTGCAAGCTGAGCGCGCTAGGCGGTTTGCGAGGATCTTGCCATGGGGTCGATGACGCTAAGATGACACCCGCTGCCCTTTACGGACGAACAGACACCAGGATCGCCGGTCTTGAGGAGGTGATCTTCGAAGGACTCAAAAAATGTGTCATCGCGCTGTAACCTTCGACAGTCATACTCAGGCTATACAACGCGTGCTTGTTCTTCTGCTGCCCTTTTAGGCGGCTTTTTTTTGCCTGATGATTTTGGCAGCCGCTTTGACAGATCGACCAATTGGGACTCGGCTTTTTCGAGAGCGGTCGCTGCGCAGCTCTGCCATATCTTTTCCAGCGGGCGCAGGTCGGATTCGAGCAGCGCCTTCTGGCACCATTGATAATGGTCATGCCAGGCGCCCAAAGCCGATTGCAGTGCCTTGAGCGCACTCGCCGCTTTACCCGAAAGCGGTGAAAGACTGGGAAACGCTTCCGTGAGGTAGCGCGTGCGCTTGACCAGGATTCTCAACTCGTGCCGATCAAACCCAGCGTCATCCACGGCAGCATGCAGCCGGTCAATCTGCTTTATCAGTGCTTTTTCGATTTGAGGCTGGACGTGTTTCAAACCGCCGCTGGCTTCCACTGATCGAAAAATGGAAGGCCATTCATCCAACTGGATGAACAAGTTGTTGAGGTGTGGGCTTTTTAGAATCCAGGAGTAGTGAGAGGCCAAGCGCGTTTTTCTGAGTTGAGCCAGGGCAGGAAAGCCCCTGCCCTCCAGTTCCTGAATCATCACCTCCAGGTCCCGAGCGGGTGTAGTCAGCCGTCCCACCTCAGCTGCCGCGATGTTCAGAGCCGCCACCTGGCTCATGGAGCGCATCGGTCGGAGCAAACTCCTGATACGCCTCACGGCGATCCTGAGATCATGCAAAGCTTCGCCATCAGTTCGTGCCTCCAACCGAGCACGGGCGTGATACAGGGCAACCTGAAGGGCCAGTATCTCAGCAACGAACTTATCGACGAATGCCATTTGGTCATCTCATTGAAACGCGATGGACAGGAGATTAGCACTGGCCAGTGCGTTCGACCTGTCTGGCATTAAATCAGTGACCCTCGTGTGGTCGTAACTGGCACTCCTTCCAGACCTCGCGCATCAGCGCCTTCAACATCAACGCCTCGGCCCAGCGATCGGTAATATCACCTCCGTCGGCACCCGTAATGGCATACGGCGGCGGACCGAGTTCACAGGTAAAGGACAGACTGGCAGGTGTGTGCGGTCGGGCCAGCCAATCCTCGATCCCATAGCGCCACCAGCCCAGGAAACGCTCCAGCCAAGGTCGATGCTGGGCGAAGCTCAAAGGCACCTGGACCTGTTCGCCATTGGCGACGCGACCATGAAAACCCCAACTGTGACGCAGGATGGTATGGATCTGCTCGTCGTCCTCGGCGGTGGCCAGCTCTGGCAGTTCTCGGCCCACGACATAGTGGGACAAGTCGGCCAACAGCTTGAGATCGGGCATTTCAGCGAGGATGTCGAGGGTGAATAACAGGTCGCTGGTGAGGCGATAACGGTGGGTTTCCAGCAGGATCGGAAAGTCCACCTGCTCGGCCAGACGCTGCCAGCCTTCGATCAGCTGGATCGCTTGCGCCAGCGTGCGCGGCCTCACATCGGCTTGCAGCGTGAGGTGGTGGCAGCCGTAGCAGGAGGCGACATCAATCGCCGCCGCCAGATCATCCACGGTGCGGGGGAATAGCTGACCTTCGATTTGCAGGCCCTGCGCCTTGGCAGCGGCACTCAGACGTTTTGCCTGTTGCGCGACCCAGAAATGATCGGTGATCCCGTCGAAGCCGGCGGCGGCGATTTTCTCCAGCTGCGCTTCCAGGGGAAGGTCGCATTGGCCGTGCTGATCCTGCATGGCCCACAGGGACTGAAATACCAGAAATTCACGCATGTCAGCTCCTGAGCAGTTGTTTGAGCGGCACACCGGCATCGGCCAACGCGTCCGTCGAGAGGGGGTTATGGTTGGCGATCAGTCGTTCGCACAATTTGATGTCCTTGGCGACGCTATTACCCTGGCCCCAACCGCAAGCACCTTGCAGGCGTTGCTCGGCATCGAGGTAGAACAACAGGAAACCACCGCCCTGGGTTGTCCGGCTCGCCGTCGGTTCGGCGTTGGAAATCACGCCCACGATCTGCAGCCCCCAGTCGTACTGATCAGACCAAAAACCGGGAATGACCTCGTAGGGCTGCTCGCCGCCCAATAGATTCAGGGCGGCGTGATGGCCCTGGGTCTCGGCGTTGCGCCAGGTTTCCTGACGCTGGAAAACGCCTTGCGGGTGCAGCTGAAACTCACAGACATCGCCCGCCGCAAAGATGTCAGGCGCGCTGGTGCGCAACTGAGCATCGACACGAATGCCCTGCCCGACCTCGATCCCGGCGGCTGCGGCCAGTTCGATGTTGGGTTGCATGCCGATGCCCACGACCACCAGGTCGCAGGGCAGAAGCTGACCGTCGACCAGTTGCACCGCCTCGACGCAAGCGCTGCCTTGCACCGCCTCAATGGTTACGTTCAATCGGACATCCACACCCTGACTGCGATGCAGTTCCAGCAGGACGCTGGACAGCCGCTCCGGTAAAACCCGACCCGCCAGACGCGGTCCGGCCTCGAGCAAAGTCACCGAGCAACCCAAGGCTCGGGCGGTCGCGGCGACTTCAAGTCCGATGAAGCCGCCGCCGATGATCACCAACCGAGCGCCGGGCCGCAACGAAGCGCGCAGTGCCAGCGCTTCGTCGTGGGTCCGCAGGTAAAGCACGTTGCCCAGATGCTCGGGCACAGAGGCCAGTCGTCGCGAGCGCCCTCCCGTCGCGAGCAACAGACGCGCATAGGCCAGCCAGCTACCGTCGGCCAACTGCAGACGATGCTGCGGCGGGTCCAGTTTTTTTACCGGATTGCCGGCCAGGTGTTCGATGTCCAGTTCGGCGAGTCGAGCGCTGTCGCACAAGCTGTAACCCGCCAGATCTACCGTGCCCTGCAACAACCCCTTGGACAGCGGCGGACGTTCATACGGAGGGTGGGGCTCATCGCCGATCAGAATCAGGCGACCGCCATAACCTTCAGCACGCAGGGTCAGCGCGGCGCGGCCACCCGCATGCCCGGCGCCGACGATGACCAGTGGAGCATTGGCAGAATTCATGGCTCAGACTCCCTGCAATTAAACCGTGATGGCGAGCAGGACACGCCCCGCCTCGACCCGCACCTGATAGGTCTTGAGGTTGACGCACACCGGTGCGCCAAGGGCTTTGCCGGAGCGGTAGTCAAAGCGCCCGTTGTGCTTGGGGCACTCGATGACATGCTGCATCACCAAGCCATCGGCCAGGTGGATGGACTCGTGGGTGCACAGGCCTGCGGTGGCGAAGAACTCGCTGTCGGCGGAGCGGTAGACGGCATAGGTGTGCTGGCCATGGTCGAAACGAATGACGTCTTCTTCATTAATCTCGCCCACGGCACATACGTCGATCCATTGATCGGTCATGGCGTTTTCTCTTGTTAGTGGTACAGACAGGAAGGTGTCAGGCCGGCGTTACTTCAGCTTCCGCCCGGGCGGTTGCGGCAGGTTCTGCGCGTTGTGGCAAAGGGCGACGGATGAAATAGGTCGGGTCTTTGCGCTGCTTCCAGATGGTCGGGAGGATTTCCTTGAAGGCTTCGAACAGGCTGGTGTACGGCGGTGGGCAGTCGTGGCGGATCTCTTCGTGAAGCTGCGCCAGCGCATGAAACGGCACCATCGGATACATGTGGTGCTCAAGGTGATAGTTCATGTTGAGGTACAGGAAGCGCATCACCGGTCCCATGTAAATCGTGCGGCAGTTCGTGCGGTGATCGAGCTCATCCTCGGCCAGGCCGACATGCTGCGACAGCCCGAACAGGTAGGACAGCCAGCCTCCGTACAGGGTTGGCAGACCGATAAACATCAGCGGCAACCAGCTCTGCAGATACAGTGCGCTGCCCAGGACCAGTCCATAAATCACCAGCCAGACACGGGCGTCCCGCATCACCTTGGGCCACTCGGATTCCGGGATGAACGTCTGCTCTTCTTCATCCATCCGCCCCATTGCATGCCGGCAGACTGAACCCATCGTCTTCAACGCGTAGGGCATTCTGAACAGGCTCAGCACCATACTGATCAGGCTCGGCGGACGAGGCTCGACGATCTCAGGATCGCGGCCGACGATGATGGTGTCGGTGTGGTGCCGCGCATGGCTCCAGCGCCAGACCTGGGGTTCGAACATGAACATGAAGCTCGACAGCTGGTAGACCGCATCATTCATCCAGCGGGTTTTGAACGCCGTACCGTGACCCGCTTCGTGCCAGCGGGCATTGGACGCGGTGCCGTAAAGCAGCCCATAGACGAAGAAGAACGGAACGCAGGCCCAGGAGCCCCAGAACCAGTAACCACCGAAGCCGGTGACGACCATTGACAGCAACCAGATCGCGGTATCGCGCAAGGCCGGGCCGTCGCGGCGCTGCATCAGTTCCTTCATGCGTTTACGGGAAATGGGCGATTGGTACCAGGTGGCCGACACCAAACCTTTTTGCGCCGCTTTGGCGGCTTCGGGACCGAGCAATCGATAATCCCGAGGCACGGGTTTACCGCGGTTTTCATAGGCTGCGTTTTGTTCAGGCATTTTATTGTTCTCCGCAAGCTTGATGGTTTTAGGCACTTGCTTCGATGCGAAATCACATCGTTGGAGAAAAGATAGAGAGCCCAAAGATTACCCTCAAGCCCTTGAATACATTCCCTATCAAGCTATCATCCAGGCCCAGCAAGGCTTGATAGTTTTCTATCAAGGCGTTTTCGGGACCCGCCATGAACAACACTAAACGCCCCACCATCGCCACGGTCGCCGAACACGCTCGGTTGAGTGTCGCCACCGTAGACCGGGTACTTAACGCCAGGGCGCCGGTCAGCCCGGCCGCCGCCGAGCAGGTATTCCAGGCCGCCGAAGCCGTCGGTTATTTCGCCGCCCGGCTGATCGGTCAGCGGATCCGCGAACGGCGTCCCAGTTATCGTTTCGGCATCCTCTTGCTCGGTACCGCCCAAGCGTTCTATTCCAATGTTGCCGCCGCCATCACCGAGGCGGCGCAGCGTCAGACCGGTGCCAACCTGAGCTGTCAGTTCGAGTACGTATTCGATCGCACACCGAACGCCATCGTTGCTCAGATTGAACAACTGGCGGTGCAGTGCGATGGTCTGGCGGTGGTCAGCTTCGCTCACCCGCTGATCAACGCCGCCATCGCCCAGATCAGAGAGGCCGGTGTGCCGGTGATTGCCCTGCTGTCCGACATCGATGAGGCCGCGAATGAGCCTTACGTCGGCCAGGATAATCTTGCGGTCGGGCGCACGATGGGCTGGCTGATGGCTCACACCTGTGGTGCGCGCAAAGGCAGCATCGGGGTCCTGCTCGGCGGCCACCGTTTTCTCGGCCATCAGGCTCGCGTGGAGGGGCTGCGCAGTTACCTGGCGGAGCACGCACCGGGGTTGCGGCCGCTTGAAGCGGTGATCAATCTGGACAACTGCGACATCACCGAAGAGGCGACGCTGGAACTGTTGGCGCGGCATGACGATTTGCGGGGGTTGTGCGTGGTCGGCGGTGGCGGCGACGGCATCATCAGTGCCCTGTCGCAGTTACCGAAGCGGCCGTCGCTGTGCTGCATTTTGCAGGAGTCGACCGAGCTGTCGCGCCAGGCTTTGTCGCAGGGTTTGATCAGTTTGGTCATCGATTCCCAGCCGCGATTGCTAGCGACAGCGTTGGTCGATTTGCTGGTGGAATTGCAGACCACGCCGGACTTCGATCCGGCCCGGCATCGCATCCATATTCCTTTGCAGATCGTCACGTCAGAAAATGCCCGGTCCTGAACCTGTGAGCGGTATCGAGTACATCTACACACTTCGCAGACACACTAAACCTGTAGCGAGGGAGCTTGCTCCCTCGCCACAGGCCTGCGGACGGGAAGTCAGCAGGCCATGCACGTCGCCGTTTACAGGTCGGTGATTTCCTTATGACGTGGCACCAGCGCCTTCATCACGCTCCACGCCACCAGATAGGCCAGTGCACAGATGGCAAACATGATCATGTAGCCGGTATGGATATCGCCGATCAGTTTGTAATGGTCGATCACCCAACCACCGGTCTTGGTCATCACGACGCCGCCCAAGCCGCCGGCCAAACCACCAATGCCCACCACCGAAGCGATGGTTTTTTGCGGGAACATGTCAGACACGGTGGTGAAGATGTTGCACGACCATGCCTGGTGCGCCGATGCGCCCACGCCGATCAGCAGCACCGGCACCCAGAAACTGATGTAACCGAATGGCTGCGCCAGCAGTACCAGCAGCGGGAAGAAAGCGATCACCAGCATGGCTTTCATACGGCCGTCATACGGCGCATCACCGCGTGACATGAAGTAGCTCGGGAACCAGCCGCCGCCGATGCTGCCCACCATGGTCATGCTGTACAGCACGGCCAGCGGCAACACGATGGCCTGGCCCTTCATGCCGTATTGCGCCGACAGGTAGGTCGGAAGCCAGAACAGGAAAAACCACCAAACGCCGTCGGTCATGAATTTGCCGAAGGCAAAGGCCCAGGTCTGGCGGTAGGTCAGCAGCTTGAACCACGATACTTTTTTAGCGGCGGCACCCGAGTCTGTGCCGGTGAGCGCTTGCGCGCCCTGATCGCTGCGGATGTAGGCCAGTTCCTGCACCGACAGGCGTTTTTGCTGCTCCGGTTTTTCGTACAGTGCAATCCACACCGCCACCCAAACGAAGCCCAACGCACCGATCACGATGAACGCCGCTTCCCAGCCCCAAAGGCCGGCAATCAGCGGCACGCTGATCGGTGCCAGGACCGCGCCCACATTGGCGCCGGAGTTGAAGATACCGGTGGCGAAGGAACGTTCCTTCTTCGGGAAGTATTCGGCGGTGGCCTTGATCGCGATCGGGAAGTTACCCGCTTCGCCGATCGCCAGCACGGCGCGCGCCAGCATGAAACCCGCGATCGAAACCGGGATGACGGCAAAGCCCAAGGCGCTGCTGATGCCGGCAATACCCTCGCCCATCGGCTCCGCAAAGGCGTGCATGATCGCGCCGGTCGACCAGATGCCGATCGCTAGCACATAGGCGGTCTTGGTGCCGATCTTGTCAACGAAGCGGCCGGCGAACAGCATGGAAATCGCGTACACAAACTGAAAGACAGACGCGATGTTCGCGTAATCGGTGTTACTCCAGCCAAATTGCGTCGACAGATCCGGCGCCAACAGACTCAGTACCTGGCGGTCCAGGTAATTGACGGTAGTGGCAAAAAACAACAGCGCGCAAATCGTCCAGCGGTACTTGCCGACAGCCTGGCCGATTCGTTGCGGATTGATGGGCTCGTTCAGATTCATGGCATCACTTTATTGTTGGATTATGGTGATGATCTCTCGGTTTCAAGCGAGATCAATTGTGTCGCAGAGCATCGCCAAAACGCGATGAATCCACGCCACTGTATGGCGGGCTCGAAAATGGGCACTCCCTGCTCAGCGGCTGGAGTTGGACATTTGGCATGAGCTATCGGGCGTTGGGTGGGACAGTTGTATGGGACAAGCCTGACCGTGGAGATGGGCAAGCAGTCGAGGTCGAACCATAAGAAGCGGCATTCTGGAAGATGCGCAGGCGGGTTGAATTCATGATGGGGCCGACACTCGTTTTTATTTTTAGTGTTTAACAGCCGATAATCGTCTGTCGTCGTACAACCGTGTCTTTTATATCGATATCACTACCGGGCTGTCAATCTGAAAAATTGCCGTTCGTCTCGACAAAGGCTGCCCATTAAAAGCGCAACTTCGTACAGATGCCGCTGGTTGTGGGCCCGTCAGGTTTTTGTTTTTCGGGTGTTGATCGCAAGATCTGGGCGTTTTGACACCAAGCAAAGTCGTACGACAACGCCATCCAGCACGATCACTGGCCGAAATCAGACCGTATCCACTCGGCACCCATTGCTGCACCTGGTACAGCAATGAACTGCAATTGCCCTGACTAGTGCTTCACTGGCAACTCATTAGACTCTCAGCACGACCAACGCATCGGGAGTTCCAAATGGTAAGCACCGTTACACTTCAGGAAACTGGCGGGCCTCAGGTTTTGCGGTTCGAAAAAACCACTGCGCAAACACCGGGTGCCGGAGAAGTCTGGCTGGAACAAGCGGCCATCGGGCTCAACCCTTTGGACGTGAGCCAACGCTCCGGAGCTGCCCGTGTTCCCCTGCCCTCCGGACTCGGCCTCGAAGGCGCCGGACAGGTCACGGCGATCGGGCCAGGTGTCACCGAAGTCGCCGTGGGGGACCGAGTCGCGTACGCCACGGGCCCGATGGGTGCTTATGCAAGCGGTCGCCTCTATCCGGCCAATCGGCTTGTGAAGATTCCCGACGACCTCGGTTTCGACGAAGCGGCGGCCCTGCTCTTCAAGGGCATCACCGCCCACTACTTGCTCAAGTCGACCTACCCCGTTGGCCCAGGCACCAGAATGCTGGTGTATGGCGCTGCGGGTGCGTTGGGGCAAATCATGGTGCCTTGGGCCAAACACCTTGGCGCCTTCGTGATAGGCGTGGTCTCGAAACAGGACAGTTTCGAGCGGGCCAAGGACGCCGGTTGTGATGAAGTGCTGGTGTTCGACGCAGCGACACTGGCTGCCCAGGTTGTGGAGATCACCCACGGGCAAAAGGTTGACGTCGTGTATGACCCCATCGGGCGGGTTTCTTTCGAAGCCTCCCTCGACAGCCTTCGCCCGCGTGGCGTGATGGTGTCTTTCGGCATGGCCTCGGGAATCCCGCCGGCTGTCGAGGTCAGCACCCTCAACGCCAAAGGCTCTCTGTTCCTGACCCGACCGTCTCTCGCCGCGCATACGGCCACCGCGCATGAGTATCAGCAGCGCGCACAGGAGGTGTTGCAAGCGGCGGCGGCCGGTATCATTCAACCTCGAATCTGGCGTAGCTACCCATTGGCTGACGTAGCGCGGGCGCACGCCGATATGGAAAGTGGACTGTCGCAAGGTGCAATTGTCCTTACGCCCTGAGTAGACGCCGGGACGAAACCTATGCCCCCGAGCCTTCATCAGCACCGTTTGTTTGCTTGAATTTGCGAGGTTTGCCGTTGCATGGATCTGTTCGATAGCCGACAGGCAGATGAACTCGCCACACTCTTGGCGCTCTCCGAACACGGCTCTTTTGCCGCCGCCGGAAGGAGGCTGCAACGGCACCCGTCGGTGCTGTCCAAACGGCTCAGCGCGTTGGAACTTCGTCTCGGAATACGTCTGGTGGAACGAACCACAAGGCAACTGCGTTTTACCGACGAGGGACAGCGTCTGGTCTCGCAGCTTGGTCATGCCGTCAGTTTGATTTCCCAAGCGGAGCAAGAGGCAGCCCAAGGCGCGGCACAGGTCAGGGGACGGTTGCGACTCGCCCTGCCAGCCGCGATGGGACGATTATGGCTCAGCGCGCTGGTGTCGGAGTTCGCCCTGGCTTACCCCGAGGTGTCGCTGGAGGTCGAATACTCGGAGCGATTCGTCGACATCGTCGCGGAGGGTTTCGATGCCGCGATCCGAATCGGTGAGCTGTCAGACAATCGACTGGTCGCCAGGAAGCTGTGCGATCACCGCCGAATCCTCTGTGCTGCACCCGCCTACCTGCAACGCCGGGGCGAACCGAAGACACCGGCAGACCTCGCTGATCACAATTGCCTGGGCTTCACCGGACTGCATTCGTACCCGGAATGGAAGCTGACGCGTGATGGCGATCAGCAGAGCATCAGGGTGCGCAGCGCCATGGTCAGTAACGACAATGAGGCGCTCCTGTCCGCTGCCCGCATGGGGCTGGGCATTCTTGCCGGCGGTGAGTGGCTCATGACGAGGGACATCGATAGCGGTCATCTCATCAGAGTGCTTCCCGACTGGCAGCTGGATGCAGACGCGGGTGTCTATCTGGTGCGCCCGTCAGCCAAGTACAACACGGCAACGACGACTGCGTTCAAGCACTGGATCGAGGCAGCGTTTGCGCGAGGCGCGCCATGGCAGTTGCCCCGACCTTAGCGCTTGAAACCGAAACCTGTCGGCGAGGCGGCGTCAGGGTTTCGCACGCCCGCTTGTGTTGAGCGCCACGGCGGCGAGAATCAGCGCCTTCAAGGCGTTCTCATCAATCGTGTCGCCCTCATGCAAATCAATCGCACGTCGGGTGTTGCCTTCGAGGCTGGCGTTGAAGAGGCCTGAAGGGTCCTCCAGCGAGGCGCCCTTGGCAAACGTCAGCTTCACGACCTGCTTGTAGGTCTCGCCGGTGCAGATGATTCCGCCGTGCGACCACACTGGAACGCCCCGCCACTTCCATTCCTCGACCACGTCGGGGTCGGCTTGCCGGATGAGCGTTCGGACTCGAGCGAGCATCTCACCCCGCCAATCTCCCAGCTCCTTGATTCTCGCGTCGATCAGCTGAGAGGCAGAATCTGCGCCCTCTTCTTCCTTTGCACCGACCTGCTCTTTGTTCATGGTGGTTGTCGCCTTCTTCATGAGGGTGTCGAAAACCGGGTGTTACAGCGTTTTTTGACTGTTGCCGAGGGTCTTGGCCTTTTCGATCCCCCAGTCGAAGGCAGCCTCCATGTCCAGCAGATGCGGTTTTGGATCGTGGTCCTCAAAAATGGCCGTGCCATCGGGCCGGTAAACACCGATGAACATCCCCAGCGAGCCGTCCTTCAATATCTCGGCTTTGACCTCGATCTTGCATCCGTTCGACAGCGTTTCCTTGTGGTGCATATGGCGTTCAGTCATGGCTGTATTTCTCCCGTCGTTGAAGTCCGAGTAGCGCATTTACCCATTGGCCATGTTAGCTCAGTGCGGCCCACTAAAAGGCCTGCCAGGACAGCGGCGTAATGCCACCTATACTAGAAGCCACCGCCCCCACGGGGTCTGCACTCCCAACAATAAAAAGCAGAGGTGGAACATGGTCTGGCAGCAAATCTACGATCCGTTCGGTAACCCGATACTTTCAACCATCATGGCAGCAGTGCCGGTCGTGGTGATGCTGGCAGCCCTGGCGTTTTTCCATGTCAAGGCGCATCTGGCCGCATTGATGGCCCTGGCGTCTGCGCTGGTGATCGCGATCTTCGCCTTCGGCATGCCGGCGAACATGGCCGGCTCAGCCGCACTGTACGGCGCCGCCAACGGCCTGCTACCCATTGGCTGGATTGTGCTCAACATCATCTTCCTGCATCGGCTGACCACCGAGAACGGCTCGTTCAAAGTGCTGCAGGATTCCCTGGCACGCATCACCGACGATCGACGCCTGCAACTGCTGCTGATTGCCTTCTGCTTCGGTGCGTTCTTCGAAGGGGCCGCAGGCTTCGGTACGCCGGTGGCGGTGACCGGGGCAATTCTGATCGGGCTGGGCTTCTCGCCACTGGCCGCGTCTGGCCTGGCGTTGATCGCCAACACCGCGCCCGTGGCGTTCGGGGCGCTGGGCACGCCGATCATCACCCTGGCCAAGGTGACCGGGCTGGATGAAATGGAGCTGTCGATGATGGTCGGCCGGCAATTGCCGTTCTTCTCGGTGATCGTGCCGTTCTGGTTGATCTGGGCCTTCGCCGGTTGGCGCAAGATGCTGGAAATCTGGCCGCCGATTTTGGTGGCCGGGGTCAGTTTTGCCGTGCCGCAGTTCCTGGTGTCCAACTACCACGGGCCGATGTTGGTGGACGTGATCGCCGCACTGATTTCCATGGCCTGCCTGACCGGTTTCCTCAGGGTCTGGAAACCGACCACCGTGCATACCTCCGCCGCACTGTCCGGGCGCGTCGACAACTCCAAGATTGCCGAAGAGCATGACGAAAAACCCGTCGCCAGCGCGACCTTTGCCAGCGATGCCAAGCCTGCGGTGATGCGTGCGTGGATGCCGTGGATAATCCTCACCGTGTTCGTGTTCGCCTGGGGCACCCAGGGTTTCAAAAACATGTTCGATACCCGCCCGGCGATTGATCCGGCCACTCACTCGGCCAAGCTCGACCCTCAGGGCAAACCGATGCGCGAAGCGAATCCGATCTTCGCCCCGATCGTGACGTTCACCACGATTCACCAGCAGATCGAGAAGGTCCCGCCTGTAGTGCCCGCGCCTAAAGCCGAGGACGCGATCTACAAGTTCACCTGGCTCACCAGCACCGGTAGCGGCATCCTGCTGGCGGCGATCCTCGGCGGACTGCTGATGGGTTATTCCATTCCACAGCTGATCCACCAGTACCTGCGAACGATCTGGGTCGTGCGTTACTCGCTGATCACCATCGTCGCGATGCTCGCCCTGGGCTTCCTCACCCGCTATTCAGGTCTGGACGCGACCATGGGCCTGGCCTTCGCCGCGACGGGCATCTTCTACCCCATGTTCGGCACCCTGCTCGGCTGGCTCGGCGTGGCATTGACCGGTTCGGATACGGCGTCCAACGTGCTGTTCGGCGGCTTGCAACGGGTGACCGCCGAGCAGCTGGGGATCAGCCCGGTGTTGATGGCTGCCGCCAACAGTTCCGGTGGGGTCATGGGCAAGATGGTCGACGCGCAGTCAATCGTGGTGGCCTCCACCGCCACCCGCTGGTACGGGCATGAAGGGGAAATCCTGCGTTATGTGTTTTTCCACTCGATCATCCTGGCCATCTTGGTCGGTGGTTTAGTGACATTGCAGGCGTATGTGGCGCCGTTCAGTCATATGGTTGTTGGTGGGCATTGATTGATGTAGCCCGCCATTCTCAAGTCTTGGCCCCTGGTGCATCGCAGGGGTCAAGGTTTGGGATTCTTGACCCAACGCATGACCACAAAGCACGCGATCAGGATCATCGGCGCGATGGACAGCATGCCCATATAACTGGTGCCGGAGACATCGTTGATCTTGCCCACCATAACCGGAGCGACCATGCCGCTGAGCTGGCCAATGGAGTTGATGGCTGCGGTTCCACTGGCAATCGCCAGCCCTGAGAAGGTCGATTGTGGAATCGTCCAGAAGATTGGAATGGCTATGAACGTGCCCGCCGTCGCCAGGACCAAGGCCGCCATCATGGCCCAGGACGAATCGGAAAACAGGCAGGCCAGCAAGTAACCCACGGCCGCCAGCAGCAGGCACATCACCAGGTATTTCTTGCGCTCGCCGGTGCGGTCCGAGAGCCGCGTCAGCCAGATCATGCCGATGCACGCAACGATATAAGGCAGGGATGACAGCATGCCGACCCAAAAAACGCTTTGCACGCCGGACGACTTGATCAAGTGCGGCATCCAGAAATTGAGGCCATAGGAAGCTGTCTTGATCACGAAGTAGATGAACGCCATGATCGCGACTTCCCGCGTCAGCAACACTCGCCACAGCGACCCCAATATCGGCTTTTGCCTGGCTTTGTCATGTGCCAGATTGGCGGCGAGCAGGTCTTTCTCTCCCCTTGTCAGCCATTTGGCCGACTCGATGTCACGATCGAGTTTCCACAACACCAGCACACCCAGCACCACACACGGTAAACCCGACATCAGGAACAGCCAGTGCCAACCCGCCAGGCCAAGCACGCCATCCATCGTGCCCAACAAAATCCCGGCAGCCGGCCCGCCCAATGCTCCCGCCAATGGGACCGACAAGAACCAGAGGCCATTCATCTTCGCCAGATGTTTTTTCGGGAACCAGCAAGCCAAGTAGAACAGAATCGCCGGACCAAAACCGGCTTCCATTACCCCAATCAGAAAACGCAAAAAGTAGAGCGTGTACTGAGTGTAGGCAAACATCATTGCCGCGGTCGCCAGCCCCCACGACACCATGATCCGGCAGATCCAGGCTGGGGCGCCGTAGCGTTTGAGGCCCAGGCTGCTGGGCACTTCGAACAGCACATAGCCGATGAAGAACATGCTCGCGGCCAGTCCATATGCTGCATCGGTCAAGCCCAGTTCATGCTGCATCTGGGTCTTGGCGAAGCTGATGTTGATCCGGTCAAAATAGGAAAACAGAAAGCAGATAATGGCCAGCGGCATGATGCGCCAGGCCACGCGCCGATAGAGCAGTAGCTCATTGATCGTTTCTTCATTGCGCGCCAGTGCGATTTCGCCAGTCATGGCAACCATAGTGTTTCTCCATTGTTGTAATTATTGGAGAGAGGCAACGTCCTTCAGGACCTTGCTCAACGGGTTTAGCTGATTCGAATCAATTTGTCCTTGTAAACCTGGCCCTTGGCGACATAGTCCTGGGCGCTACGCTGCAGGCCGGCGATGGCTTCAGGCGTCAGCTCTCGCACCACTTTGGCGGGTGCTCCCAGAATCAGGGAGTTGTCCGGGAACACCTTGCCTTCAGTGACAATCGCGCCGGCTCCGACCAGGCAGTTCTTGCCGATAACCGCACCATTGAGCACCACCGCCTGAATCCCTATCAGCGCCCCATCTCCGATGGTGCAGCCATGCAACATGGCCTGGTGGCCGATGGTGACGCCATTGCCCACCGTCAGCGCAAATCCGGGGTCGGCGTGCAAGACCGCGCCTTCTTGTACGTTGCTGTGCTGACCGATTCGAATCGGCTCGTTGTCACCACGCAGAACCGCCTGGGGCCAGACACTGACGCCCTGCTCGAGCGTGACATTGCCGATGACGGTGGCGTCTTCGGCGACGAAGGTTTCAGCGTGGATGACGGGGATCAGCGTGTCGTATTGATAGATAGCCATGGCAGCGCCTCCTCAGGCTTGAGCGTCCGTTTTAAGCACACCGGCTGCACACAGTTCGGCGATGTGCTCGTCGCTGTAACCAAGTTCACGCATGACCTTGTGCGTATGCTCGCCGATGCGCGGAATCGATTGACGCGGTTGCAGACGCTCGCCATCCAGGGACAACGGCAGCAATGGCATGGCGGTGAACGATCCATCTTCGAGTTCGAGATTCGCCAGGCCGCCGCTTTGCAGCAGATGAGGATCGTCGAACAACTCCTCAGGACGACGGATCGGTGCAAAGGGAATGCTGTGGGCCTCCAACTCCAGGGCCAGCGCCTGAGCATCCATCGTGGCAAAGACTTCGGCCAGGTGAGTCAGTAACCGGGGTCGCTGCAGTACACGATCGTTGTTGGTGGCAAGGCTCTGGTCGTCGAGCAATGCGGTCTGACCGAGCAACTGGCATAAGGCATTCCACTGCCCTTCGCCGGTGGCCGCCACGAACATCTGCTCACCGTTGGCAAATTCGAACACGTCGTAGATCGCCCAGGCGCTGATGCGGTTTGGCATCGGCGCGGCAGCCTGCCCGGTCACGGCGTACTGCTGCATGTGTTGGGCAGCGAGCAATACGCAATTTTCGTAAAGCGCACTTTGCACTTCACGGCCGACACCGGTGGTGTGCCGGTCATTGAGCGCAGCAAGCACGCCAATAGCCCCGAACATCCCGCCCATGATGTCGTTCACGGAGCTGCCGGCACGCAGCGGTCTGCCGACAGGGCCGGTCATGTAGGCCAGGCCCGCCATCATCTGCACCACTTCATCCAAGGCCAGGCGATTGTCATACGGCCCGTTGAGAAAGCCTTTGTGCGAGGCATAGATGATGCGCGGGTTACGCTCACGCATCGCTGCGTAACCGAAGCCGAGTTTCTGCATGCGCCCGGGTTTGAAGTTCTCGATGAACACGTCGGCGGTGTCGATGAGTTCCAGCACGGCGTCGCGCCCTTGCGGGGTGTTGACGTCGATGGCGATGCACTGCTTGTTGCGGTTGAAGGTGCGAAAGAATCCGGCACCGGCCCCCAGCAGACGCCGCGTTCCATCGCCGCGGGTCGGCTCGATCTTGATGACTTCGGCACCGAGGTCACCGAGGATCATTCCGCAGGTCGGCCCCATCACCATGTGTGAAATTTCGACGACACGAATGCCGTCCAATGGAAGTCTGGACATGAATGTTTTCCTCGATCGGACAGCTCAAGCGCGGCTGGCGGGTGGTGTGTAATTGAGTGGCAGACCGGCGCGGGCAATGCAGCCGTAAAGGGTTTCGTCTGGCAACGCGGCATGCAGCACATCTCGTGATGCGATCAATGCGGCCAGATCGATGCCGGTGTCGCAGCCCATGCTGTGCAGCATGAACACCAGGTCTTCCGTCACGGTGTTGCCGGACGCGCCCGGTGCAAACGGGCAACCGCCCAGCCCGGCGAGGGACGAATCGAGTTCGGTGATGCCTTGCTGCACGGCCACCAGACTGTTGGCCAGCGCCAGACCACGGGTGTCATGAAAATGCGCAGCCCTGAGTTTGTCACCGGCGATGGCTCGGACCGCCTGCAACGTGATCGCCACCTGACCGGGATTGGCATAGCCAGTGGTGTCGCCGAGCGAGACCAGATCGCAGCCGGCCTCAAGTACGTGTCGGGTTAATTCGCACAAGTCGCTCAACGGCACATCGCCCTGGCGGGTGCAGCCGAAGGCTACGGACATTCCGGCAATTAATTGAACGTTTTGCAAGCCCAGCTCGGTGCGTAACTGGCACATCCGCACCAGCTCTTCGACCATTTCCAGTGGCGTACGCCGAACATTGGCCAGGCTGTGGGCCGCGCTGACGGAAACAGGCGCAATGATGCGGTGGGCGCCGGACTCAAGCGCATCCCGACAGCCACGCAGATTCGGCGCCAGGACCGAGACCACCAGATCGGGGTAACTCAAGGCGTGGGCAACGACTTCCTTGGCATCGGCCATTTGCGGCAGCAGTTTGGCAGGCACAAAGGATGCAACTTCCATATGGCGTACGCCAGCCGCATAGGCGGTATCAATCCAGTGGCGTTTGGCAGCAGTGGGCATGATGGCTTGAAGGCTCTGCAATCCATCGCGCATACCGACTTCGTTGATCGTTATTGTTGTCATGAAGTTCTCTCACAGGCTGAAGCACAGGCTCAGACTAGAGAGACACCAAGGCGCCGAAAAGACGTGATTCACGGCCTGATCCATCGTCAACCGCGATGGATGGATTCAGGTCATGGTTTGTCGTGGCGGTGCCCGTAACAGCAGGTGATCCAGCAGCCGACGGGCTGAAAGCGACAGTGCATCACGATCCCGCACGCAGATCACAAACTCGCCCAGCGCCCAAACGTCGGTCAGGGGGATGATGCGCAAGTCGAACAGTTGCCTGTAGCGCGCCACGGCTTCCAGCGGGAACACCGCCAGTCCCAGCCCGAACTGCACCAACCGGAACGCGGCGTCGAATGACGATACATAGGAGCGGAAACGCAACTCCCGGCCGTGCTTTTCCGCATCTTCGCGCATGAAGGTATTGAGCGTGGCGAAGGCCGACAATCCCAAGTGATCAAAATCCAGCGTCTCTTCGAACGCAAGGCTGGTGCGATCGGCCAAGGGATGATTCGCCCCCACCACGACGGCCAGATGGTCCTGGCGGTAAGGTAGAAACTCCAGATCGCCCACGGCCATCGATCGCCTGCAAATACCCAAGTCGGCATTTCCTTCGGCCACCCCACGGACCACATCCGGGCTGAAACGCTCTTCGATGTCAGCCTGGATTCTCGGGTTGGCCAACATGAAATCGGACAGTTCTTCCGGCAAAAACTCCATGATCGAGGACACGTTCGCTAATACCCGGACATGCCCACGAGCACCCTCCGCGTATTCGCTGAGCTCAGCGTCGAGCCGTTCCATCGCTCGCGTCAGCAATCGGGCATGCCGCAGCAAAGCTTGACCAGCTGGCGTGGGTTCAACCCCGCGTTTGCTGCGTTTGAGCAACGGCGTGCCGAAGCGCACCTCGATGTCGGAGATCCGTTTGCTGACCGCCGATGGCGCGATGAATGCCCGCTCGCTGGCCCGTGCGATGGTGCCTTCGTCGCAGACCAGAATGAACAGGTGCAAGGAGAACTGATCCAGATGCGGCATTACGCCCACCCCTCAAGTCGCAGCGTGGCCCGAACCAGACGTTGTTCTTCGCTTTCGATTTCCTTGAGGTTCTCGCAGATGCTCTGGATGTGCGCGATGGCCGCCTTGCGCGCCTGTTCCGGCATACGGCCGGTGACGGCGTTGTAGAGCCGCGCATGTTGACGGTCGATCTGACGCTTTTGCGGATCGCGGTGGTAGAGGTTGTTGACCGAGGCAAACACCGTGCTCAGCAGCAAATCCGTCAGCGAGCGCAAGGTCTGCACCAGCACCGGGTTATGCGAGGCCTCGCAAATCGCCAGGTGAAATGCATGATCGAGCCGGGCGTGTTCGGACGCCTCCAGCGAACGACTATGGGCATTGAGCAACGCCTCGTAGCTGCGGGTGATGAGGACAAAGTCGGCGTCGGTTCCGCGCAACGCCGCCAAGCGTGCGGACTCGCCTTCGAGCAGGCTGCGGACCTCAAACAAATCGTAGAGCGTGCGAGGCTGTGAGCTGAACAAGTGCATCAGCGGCGACGCAGCACCGTGACCCGAAAGGTCGGCGACAAATGAACCTTTGCCCTGCTCTGTCTTGATAATCCCGCGAGCGCGCAACAGCTTCAGGCCCTCGCGAAGCGCCGTGCGTGAAACGCCGAGTTTCTCGGTCAGACGACGCTCCGACGGCAATAGTTGCCCGGTCTTGAGTACCCCGTCCACGATCAGCCGTTCGATGCGTTCACAGACCACGTCTGCGACTTGTGGATTGCGGCTCGTTTCTGCCTTTTCCATCGACTCTCCAACTGGTATGACCAGCCTCACTGCCAAAACCAAAAATGTTCAAACACCAACATAAGCCAATGTTTTAAAACTGTTTTTTTGCATAAATAAAAAACCATCAAATAAAAAACTGGTTCGACCAGCCAAACAACACATAGACAGTAGAACGCCTCAGGCCAATGATGCAAGTCAGCGGTAAACGGACACAGACCTCCTATAAAAACAACTGAGGGTCGTCAACCGACTATGAACATTCTTTACGATGAACGCGTCGACGGCGTCCTGCCTGATGTCGACAGAGCTGCCTTGCTGCAAGCCCTGCACACGCAGTGGCCGGATCTGGAAGTCCTGCATCAACAGGAAGAGCTCAAACCGTACGAATGCGACGGACTGTCTGCTTACCGCACCACACCGATGCTGGTGGTGCTGCCGCGTCACATCGACGAGGTGCAAGGCGTGCTTCGGCTCTGCCATGAGCGACAGGTCGCGGTGGTCGCCCGCGGTGCCGGGACCGGTTTGTCCGGCGGTGCATTGCCGCTGGAAAAAGGCGTGCTGCTGGTGATGGCGCGCTTCAATAATATTCTGCACATCGACCCCGCCGCCCGCACGGCTCGGGTTCAGCCGGGGGTGCGCAATCTGGCGATTTCCCAGGCAGCCGCGCCGTTTGGCTTGTACTACGCGCCGGACCCTTCCTCGCAGATCGCCTGTTCAATCGGCGGTAATGTGGCGGAAAACGCCGGTGGCGTGCATTGCCTGAAGTACGGGCTGACCGTGCACAACCTGCTCAAGGTCGACATCCTCACCGCCGACGGCGAACACCTGTCCCTGGGTTCCCAGGCGCTCGATTCTCCGGGCTTCGATCTGCTGGCATTGTTCACCGGTTCCGAAGGCATGCTCGGTGTCATCACCGAAGTCACGGTCAAACTGCTGCCCAAACCCCAGACCGCCAAAGTGCTGCTGGCGGCGTTCGATTCCGTCGAGAAGGCTGGCCGTGCGGTGGGTGACATTATTGCCGCCGGCATCATCCCCGGTGGCCTGGAAATGATGGACAACCTGGCCATTCGCGCAGCCGAAGACTTCATCCACGCCGGCTATCCGGTCGACGCCGAAGCCATTTTGCTGTGTGAGCTCGATGGCGTTGAAGCCGACGTTCATGATGACTGCGACCGCGTGCGCCAGGTGCTGGAACAGGCCGGTGCCACCGAAGTGCGCCAGGCCCGCGATGAAGCCGAACGCGTGCGTTTCTGGGCTGGACGCAAGAATGCCTTTCCGGCGGTGGGCCGTCTCTCACCGGATTATTACTGCATGGACGGAACGATTCCTCGCCGCGAGTTGCCCGGTGTGCTGCAGGCGATCGCCGCATTGTCGGCCGAGTACGGCCTGCGGGTGGCCAACGTTTTTCACGCCGGTGACGGCAACATGCACCCGCTGATTCTGTTCGATGCCAACCAACCGGGCGAACTCGATCGCGCCGAAACACTGGGCGGCAAGATCCTCGAATTGTGCGTGAAGGTCGGTGGCAGCATTACCGGTGAACACGGCGTGGGCCGGGAGAAAATCAATCAGATGTGTGCGCAGTTCAATAGCGATGAGCTGACCGTGTTCCATGCCGTCAAAGCCGCCTTCGATCCGAGTGGCTTGCTCAACCCCGGCAAGAACATTCCGACGCTGCACCGCTGCGCCGAGTTCGGCGCCATGCACGTTCACATGGGTCAGTTGCCCTTCCCTGAACTGGAGCGTTTCTGATGCGCAGCGAACACGATATCGACGACAGCGCCTCGCTGCTGGAGCAGGTCAACCAGGCGCTGCAAAACGCTACGCCGTTGCGCATTCAAGGCTCCAACAGCAAGGCGTTTCTTGGACGCATCGTGGCGGGCGAAGTGCTCGACACGCGCAGCCACCGAGGCATCGTCAGCTACGACCCGACCGAGCTGGTGATCACCGTTCGCTGCGGCACCCCATTGGCAGAACTGGCTGAAGTGTTGGACGCGGCGCAGCAGATGCTGCCCTGCGAACCGCCCTCCTTCGGCGACGGCGCGACGGTCGGCGGAATGATCGCCAGCGGGCTGTCGGGACCACGGCGTCCCTGGTCCGGGTCCGTCAGGGACTTCGTCCTCGGGACACGGGTCATCACCGGTCATGGCAAGCATTTACGCTTCGGTGGCGAAGTCATGAAAAACGTCGCCGGCTACGACCTGTCGCGCTTGATGGCCGGCAGCTACGGCTCGCTCGGCGTGATCACCGAAGTCTCGCTCAAGGTCCTGCCCAAGCCGCGCCAAGCGTTAAGCATCAGCCTGGAGATGGACAGCGATCGCGCCTTGCTGCGCCTCGCGGAATGGGGACAACAGCCGCTGCCGATCAGCGCGGCGTGCCACGATGGGCAGCGCCTGCACCTGCGGCTTGAGGGTGGCGAAGGCTCGGTGGCGGCGGCTCATGACCGACTCGGCGGCGAGTTGCTGGACGCTTCATATTGGGATGATCTCAACGAACATCGATTGAGTTTCTTCGATGAGGACCAGGCACTTTGGCGCCTGTCCGTCCCTCACAACACGCCTCGGCTTTCCCTGCCTGGCCGTCAGTTGCTCGATTGGGGCGGTGCGCAGCGCTGGCTCAAATCCGACGCAGAGGCAGCATTCGTTCGCTCGATCGTCGAAGAAGTCGGCGGGCATGTGACCTGCTACACCCATGGCCTGATCGACAGCCCGTTCCAACCGTTGCCAGCCGCATTGATGCGCTACCACCGGAACTTGAAGCAACAACTCGATCCTCAGGGCATCTTCAACCCCGGGCGCCTGTACGCGGAGCTTTGACCCATGCAGACCACTTTGAGCGAACACGCCCGCCAACTGCCCCGCGCCGAAGAAGCCGAAAGCATCTTGCGCACCTGCGTGCACTGCGGTTTCTGCAATGCCACCTGCCCGACCTATCAATTGCTGGGCGATGAACTGGACGGACCGCGGGGCCGCATCTACCTGATCAAGCAGGTTCTGGAGGGCAACGAAGTCACGCAAAAGACCCAACAACACCTGGATCGCTGCCTGTCGTGTCGTAACTGCGAAACCACCTGCCCTTCCGGCGTCGACTACCACAACTTGCTGGACATCGGCCGGGCGGTGGTCGATGCGGCGGTGCCGCGCCCACTCGGTCAGCGGTTATTGCGCGAGGGACTGCGCAGCGTCGTACCCAATCCTGCGCTGTTCAAAGGACTGGTCAGCAGCGGTCAGGTGTTCCGGGCATTGTTGCCCAACACCTTGCAGATAAAGTTGCCTCGCCGCATCTATCCGGCCAAGCCGCGCCCGGTCACTCGACACGCCCGGCAGGTGCTGATGCTCGAAGGCTGCGTGCAACCGAGTCTGTCACCCAATACCAACGCGGCCGCCGCCCGAGTACTGGATCGACTGGGGATCAGCGTCACACCGACCCGCGAAGCTGGGTGCTGCGGCGCCGTGGATTATCACCTCGACGCTCAGGCGGCCGGCCTGGATCGCGCCCGTCGCAACATTGATGCGTGGTGGCCAAGCATTGAAAACGGTGCCGAAGCCATCGTGCAAACCGCCAGCGGTTGCGGTGCCTTCATCAAGGATTATGGTCACCTGCTCAGCACCGACCCGGCCTATGCCGAGAAGGCGAAAAAGGTCAGTGCGCTGGCCAAGGATCTGGTCGAAGTGCTGCGCGACGAGCCATTGGAAAAGCTCGGTATCCACAGCGCCCAACGCCTGGCCTTTCATTGCCCCTGCACCTTGCAGCACGCGCAGAAACTGGGCGGCGCAGTGGAAGCGATTCTGACCAGCCTGGGCTTCAACCTCACGCCTGTTACCGACAGTCACCTGTGTTGCGGCTCGGCGGGCACTTACTCGCTGACCCAACCTGAACTGTCCCGGCAACTGCGCGACAACAAGCTCAACGCGCTGGAAAGCGGACATCCCGAAGTCATTGTCACGGCCAATATCGGCTGTCAGTCCCACCTCGACGGTGCGGGCCGAACCCCTGTCAGGCACTGGATCGAATTAGTCGAAGCCGCCTTGCCCCAAACGAGCACTGGAGAATCCTCATGAAAAGCAAAGCCGTACTGAGCCAGACCGAAGTCAGCCAAATCCTCGCGGCGGCACGCACCGAAGCGCAGAACAACCAATGGGCCGTGACCATCGTGATTGTCGATGACGGCGGCCATCCCCTGGCTCTCGAACGCCTCGATGGGTGCGCTCCGATTGGCGCCTACATCGCCACCGAAAAGGCCCGCACCTCGGCCCTGGGGCGGCGCGAATCCAAAGGCTATGAAGAGATGGTCAATGGTGGACGCCACGCCTTTTTGTCCGCGCCATTGCTGACGTCCCTTGAGGGCGGCGTGCCAATCATCGTCGACGGCCAGGTGATCGGCGCGGTCGGCGTGTCCGGGGTCAAGGCCGAACAGGATGCCCAAGTGGCCAAGGCCGGCGCGCAATGCCTGAAGTGAACTGAACGTGACGCTGTCGTTGCTCGATAAATACTGTGTGATGGAGATGCAAAAAGTGACCGAATTCGTGAACTGCCAAGGCCTCAAGGTCGCGCCTGTCTTGCAACGTTTCGTTGATCTGGACGTGCTGCCGGGAACCGGCCTGGCCCCTCAAGCGTTCTGGAGTGGTTTCGCCGCACTGGTGCATGAACTGGCACCTCTTAACCGCGCGCTGCTGGCTGAACGTGATCGCCTGCAAACCGAACTGGACATCTGGCACCGCGCCCACCCGGGACCGGTGACAGACATGCCGGCTTATCGCAGCTTCCTGAGCGGTATCGGTTACCTGCAACCGCAACCCGCAGACGTCAAGGTCAGCACCGAAAACGTCGATACAGAAATCAGTGTGCAGGCCGGACCGCAACTGGTCGTCCCGGCGGTCAACGCGCGTTATGCGCTGAATGCCGCCAATGCTCGTTGGGGCTCGCTGTACGACGCGCTCTACGGCACCGATGTGATTTCTGATGATGGCGGTGCCGAACCGGGCCGGACTTACAACCCGGTGCGCGGGGCGAAAGTCATCGCGTTTGCACGGACGTTTCTGGATCAGGCATTCCCCTTGAGCAGCGGCTCCCATGCAGCGGTGTCACGCTACCGGATCGACAACGGCACCCTGGAAGCCAACTTGAATGACGGCAGTCAAACCGGCTTATCGAACGCCGCGCAGTACATCGGTTATCAGGGTTCGCTCTCTGACCCCACGGCCATCCTGCTGAAAAACAACGATCTGCACGTCGAGATTCAGATCGATCGCCAGAGTGTCATCGGTCAGGCTGACGCCGCTGGGGTCAAGGACCTGCTGATTGAAGCAGCGCTCTCGACCATCATTGATTGTGAAGACTCGGTCGCGGCGGTCGATGCCGATGACAAGGTGCAGGTGTACCGCAACTGGCTGGGTTTGATGAAGGGCGACCTGAAAGAGGACCTTGAGAAAAACGGTAAAACCATCACTCGACAATTGAACCCGGACCGCGAGTACACCGCCGCCGATGGCCGCTCACTGACGCTGCACGGGCGGTCGTTGCTGTTCATCCGCAACGTCGGGCACCTGATGACCAGTCCGGCGATTCTCGACAAGGACGGACTGGAAATCCCGGAGGGCATTCTCGACGGCGTCATCACCTGCCTGATTGCCCTGCATGACCTGCAACGCCGCGGCAATTCCCGCACCGGTAGCGTCTACATCGTCAAACCGAAAATGCACGGCCCCGCCGAAGTGGCCTTCGCCGAGCAATTGTTCAGCCACATCGAAGAGCTGCTCCAGCTGGAACGTCATACGTTGAAAATGGGCATCATGGACGAGGAGCGGCGCACCAGCGTCAACCTCAAGGCCTGCATCGCCGCAGCTTCTTCACGGGTCGCGTTCATCAACACCGGTTTCCTGGATCGCACCGGCGACGAGATGCACACCGCCATGGAAGCAGGCGCGATGCTGCGCAAGGGTGACATGAAAAATACCGCGTGGATCGAGGCCTACGAGCGCAACAACGTGCTCGTCGGCCTGGACTGTGGATTGCGTGGGCGGGCGCAGATCGGCAAAGGCATGTGGGCCATGCCGGACCGGATGGCCGATATGCTCAAACAAAAAATCGCCCACCCCAAAGCAGGCGCAAATACCGCATGGGTGCCCTCGCCGACCGCCGCCACCTTGCACGCGCTGCATTACCACCAGGTCAACGTGCGTTCGGTGCAGGAGTCCCTTGAAACAACGGACTTCGGTGGCGCCAGCCCGGCACTTCTGGACGGCTTGCTCAGCGTGCCGGTCGTCACCGAGCCATCCTGGTCGGCCGATGAGATTCGTCAGGAAGTCGAAAACAATGCCCAAGGCTTGCTGGGGTATGTGGTGCGTTGGGTCGAACAAGGGATTGGCTGCTCGAAGGTGCCCGACATCCATAACGTGGGCCTGATGGAAGATCGCGCGACCTTGCGCATTTCCAGTCAGCACATGGCCAACTGGCTGCGACACGGGGTAATCACCAAGGATCAGACGGTCGAGATATTGCAGCGCATGGCGCGGGTCGTCGATGAGCAGAACGCCGGTGATCCGATCTACACGCCAATGGCGCCGGACTTCGAGCAGTCGGTTGCATTTCAAGCGGCCTGCGCATTGGTGTTCGAGGGACGCGCACAACCCAATGGTTATACCGAACCGCTGTTGCATAAATTCCGGCTCGCGTTCAAGCAGTCGAGGGTGTAAGCAGAGGGAACAAAAGAAGAGGCTCCGGCCTGACACCAGTCAGTTAAGCCGAGGAACCTGTGGGAGCGAGCTTGCTCGCGATGGCGGTCTTACATTCAACACTTACGTTGTCTGCCAGTCCGCTATCGCGAGCAAGCTCGCTCCCACAAGGATAGCGGTGTTCAAATCCTTAACTGATCAGCATTAGAGGCTCCGGCCTCTTTTTTTTGTGGGCAGCTACGCTCGATAGGTATCGCCCATGCTGTCCAGCCAACAGAGCAATCGACCCGCCCAAGAGGAAGCGCACAGATGACCCGTCTCACTGCGAAAGACTTTGCCCCGGAACTGCTCGAACTGTACGACTACTACGCCCACGGCAAGATCAACCGGCGTGAGTTTCTGGATCGGGCGGCGTTGTTCACCTTGGGTGGTTTGACCGCCAGCGCCCTGCTCGCCGCCCTGAGCCCGAACTATGCGCTTGCCGAACAGGTGGAATTTACCGACCCGGACATTGTTGCCGAGTACATCACCTATCCCTCCCCCAAGGGCAACGGGCAGGTTCGTGGCTATCTGGTGCGCCCGGCGAAAGCCACCGGCAAGGTGCCGGCGGTGGTGGTCGTGCATGAGAATCGCGGGCTCAACCCTTACATCGAGGACGTCGCGCGGCGTGTGGCCAAGGCAGGCTTCATCGCCCTCGCTCCTGATGGCCTGACGTCGGTGGGCGGCTATCCTGGCAATGATGACAAAGGCCGGGAGTTGCAGGCGACCGTCGACCCGGAAAAGCTCATGAATGACTTTTTCGCTGCCATCGAGTGGTTGATGAAGCATGACGCGACCACTGGAAAAGTCGGCATCACCGGGTTCTGCTACGGCGGTGGCGTCGTCAATGCGGCGGCCGTGGCTTATCCGGAACTGGGGGCGGCAGTGTCCTTTTATGGCCGTCAGCCAGAAGCCAAGGATGTCGCCCGAATCAAGGCGCCGGTGATGCTTCATTACGGTGAACTGGATACGCGCATCAACGAAGGCTGGCCCGCCTATGAGAAGGCACTGAAAGCTGCGGGCAAGACCTATGAAGCCTACATTTACCCCGGCGCCAACCATGGTTTCCATAACGATTCCACGCCTCGATACGATGAAGCTGCGGCCAAGCTGGCCTGGGACCGGACGCTGGTGTGGTTTCGGCGATACCTGGCTTAATGGTGTGGTTGCTCGCCTGTAGCTAAATAGAGTTGGCGGTACGCGCCCACCAGTTGATCAAGCGTGAATGCGCGATTTCGTCCACTGGGATTGGGCAGGATCCAGACCGAAGCATTGCCGAAGGTCTTTGACTGAAGGCCCCACGGAATGTCTCGTTGGCCGGATAGCGCGCAATACGCCGCTTTACCGAGAAACGCCACAAAGCGTGGCGCATAGCGCTCGATCTTTTGTTCAAAGTCCGCAGCGGCAGCGATGAATTCTTGGGCAGACAGCTGATCCGCTCGCGCCGTCGGCCGTTCCACCACGGCCGTTAATCCACACTGATACTGCAAGATCGTCCGATCGTTTTCCGGGCGCACCTCCTCAGGCGTAAAGCCAGCGAGATGGAGCGTGCGCCAGAAGCGATTGCCCCGGCCCGCAAAATGATGGCCTTGGGCAGCGGCAGTCATGCCTGGGTTGATGCCACAAAAAATCACGGCTAGCTGTTTGGCAAGAATATCGTCGAGTCCTTCACTCACTGAAAACCTCACCCACCGCAGATCACGTTGACCGCACTGCGTGCAAGCTCGGTCAGTTCATCGCGGGATTTGCCCGCCCGCGCACGTATCGAAATGCTGTGCAGCAGGGATGACGCGAGTACGGCAAGAGCTGCCGGGTCGACATTGCCTTTCAACTCGCCGGAATCTATTGCCGCTCGCAGACGCGTTTCGAGATCGGCATCGAGCCTGCTGAGCCGGTCCGACAGCACGTCTCGTATTTCAGAATCCTCGACGGCTTCGGTCGTCGCCGTGCCGATCGCAAAGCACCCGCGCGGCTGGCCGTCACCCGAGAAGTAAATCGACAACTGCCCTTCGTAAAACCGCATCAATGCCTGGCTCAAGGTCAGTTCGTTGTCCGTCAGCGCCTCCTGCATGGCCGCCGCGGCAAACTCCCAATACTGCTCCAGCGCTTTGATATAGAGCGCGTGTTTGTCACCGAATGCCGCATAGAGGCTTGGGCGATTCATGCCGGCGGCTGTGGCAATGCTGTCCAGAGAAGCGCCGGAATATCCGGTATTCCAAAAAACATCAAGTGCCTGCAGCAGCGCTGTCTGCGGGTCATACGCGCGTGGGCGGCCACGGCCTTTGCCCTCTGTAATCTTTTTTTGTGCCATGTCGTACAAAATCCTTGAATGAAGATGGGCTCGGGGGATATTCTTACACCATCGCACAAAATTAAGGAACCAGAAATTCCTTGGTTTTCAGGTTTGTTGTAGCGGAGCTCGAACTGGGTATTGCGGCGACGAAACAGAGGCGGCGGAGCGATCCTCCTGGCCGCACACGGTATGGCTGTTTTTGTGGGTGTTAGCCCGACTTCCCGGTTAATAGGTGCATTCGATCATGACCAAACAGTTCGACATCCCAGCGACACAGACCTTCGAGCATCCAGGGCCGAACCCGTCTGATTCGCCCATCAAGAAGCCGCTTAAAGAGAAATTACGGCCAGTGCTGATGGTGGGTTTCCCTCTCCTCTTCGCTGCGGTGGGATACGCCCACCATGTGGCGGGCGAGCCCTTTGTTTCGACCGATAACGCTTACGCCCGCGTGGCGAAAGCATCGATCAACGCGCGCATTTCCGGGCAAGTCGTCGAGATCGCCGTCGAGGACAATCAGCCTGTTCACAAGGGCCAGGTTCTGTTTCGGATCGACCCGAAACCGCTGCAGATTGCGGTTGACCGTGCACAAGCACAGTTGAGCGTCGCGCGGCTGCGCATCGATGGCCTCAAGGCCAGCTACCGCCAGCAGCAAGCCGAACTGCAATCAGCCAAAGAATCGGCCGATTTCGACCAACGGGATTTTGCCCGCAAGAAGGCGCTGGTCGCTACAGAGTTTGTCTCGCGCTCGATTTACGAGCGCGCCGACACTGACGTTAAAGTTGCCCGGCAACGAATAGCGTCGGTCGAACAACAGCTCGCCAGCACGGTCGTTGCCTTGAACGGCAACCCGAACATCGAAGCCGATAGTCACCCGTCGGTGCGCGAAGCCAAGGCTCAGCTCGACGAGGCGCAGCTGTATCTCTCGTACGCGACGGTGTATGCGCCGGACGATGGCATCGTGGCCAAGGTCGACGATTTGCAGGTGGGCAACTACGTCAACAACGGTGCGCCAGCCTTCGCGCTGCTGTCCGATCGCGAGATCTGGGTTGAAGCCAACTTCCGTGAAACCGACGTGACCCACATGCGTCCAGGCCAGGAAGCGACCATCAGTATCGATACGTACCCTGATCACACCTTCAAAGCCCACGTGACCAGCATGAGCCCCGGTGCCGGATCAGACTTCGCCCTGCTGCCGCCTGAAAACGCGACCGGCAACTGGGTCAAGGTGGTCCAGCGGGTGCCGGTCCGACTTGAACTCGATGAGGTGGACCCTGCCCTGCCCCTTTTCTCGGGCACCAGCGCCACGGTCAAGGTCGATACCGGGTATCGCACGCCTTGGTGGCATCCGCTCAAAGCGCTGTTGACCGCAGGTAACTTCTGATGAACGCCAATCTTGCGGGGCCTCAAAGTGCGGGGGAATTACGGTTCGCCGCGTTGCTCGCCACCTACATGCAGTCGGCGAACCTGCCTTTGCCGAATGCAGTACTCAGGTTGATTCAGGGCAGCCTGTCGATGACCGACGACCAGGCTGGCTGGATATTTACCTCGTACCTCGCGGCGAGCGCCATCACGATGCCGATTGCGCAATGGCTCGCCGGGCGCTATGGCTTGAAGCGGGTTTACCAAGCCGCGTTGGCCTTCTTCGTCGTTGGCTTGCTGCTCGCCACACAGGCAACGACGCCGCTGGAATTCGTTGGCGCGCGCATTGTTCAAGGCCTGGCGAGTGGCGTGCTGGCACCGCTGTCGATGGCGATTTCGATGGAGACATTGCCACTCGAGAAGCGTGCGAAATTTGGCGCAACGTGGACCGCCATCGTGCTGTTCGGCATCGTCAGTGGCCCGAGCATCGGCGGTTGGCTTGGCGAACATTTCGGATGGCGCCCGATCTTCTACATCAGCCTTCCGTTATCGACGTTTATCTTTCTGGTGATGGCGCTGTTGCTGGCCGAGAAGAAGGCCGAGAAACGTCCGTCGTTCGACTTCTTTGGCTTCGGCAGCTTCACGCTGGGTTTGATCAGCCTGCAAATGTTGCTTGATCGCGGTGAACGCCTGGACTGGTTTTCCTCGACCGAGATCTGGCTGGAAGCGATCGGCTGTGCACTGGGGCTCTACCTGTTCGCGGTGCATGTGCTGACTGCGAAGGTGCATTTCCTCAACAAGCGTTTGTTCAAAGACCGCAACTTCGTGCTGTCGACGGTGATCTTTTTCGCCGTGGGTTTCGTGCTGTTGTCGACCATGGCGCTGACCTCGCCAATGCTCGACGAGATTCTCGGCTACCCGCCTGACACCACGGGTTCCCTGACGATTCCACGCGGGATCGGGCTGATCAGTGCGTTCCTGTTGATGGGCCGTGTTCCCGAGCGTTTCGA
The DNA here is from genome assembly GCF_000968015.1 of Pseudomonas fluorescens. Classification (GTDB taxonomy): domain Bacteria; phylum Pseudomonadota; class Gammaproteobacteria; order Pseudomonadales; family Pseudomonadaceae; genus Aquipseudomonas; species Aquipseudomonas fluorescens_W. The sequence continues at coordinate 4,705 of NZ_LACH01000055.1, read as the reverse complement.
CCGTCGATTGTTCGTGGCAGCGGGCGTCGCCGTGGTGGTTTATGCCAACTGGCTGATGCTCGGCTATTCGCCGTTGATGGACTGGTCGCCCGTGGCGGTGGCGGGTGCGATCCAGGGGATTGGCATCGGCATGCTGATGCCGTCGCTGACAAAGGTCGCGTTCAGCACGCTCGACCCCACGTTACGCCCGGAAGGCACTGGTCTGTTCAATCTGTCACGTGTGTACGGCAGCACCCTCGGCGTTGCGATTGTGCAGCTGTTTTTCTTCAACAACACGCAAGCGATGCACATGGCGCTGGCCAGTAACCTGACGCCGTATCGCGCCGCTGCGCATTCCGCGCCGACGTCCCTGCAAGCACTGGCGGGGCTCAACGAAATGATCACCGGCCAGGCGGCTTTTATCGCGGTGATCGACCAGTTCAAGATTTTGATGTTCGCGATGCTGGTGGTCAGCCCACTGGTTATTTTTCTTCGCAAGCCCGTTGCGACCAACTAGTTTTCGTGGAGTTTGCCAAATGAAATCCCATGCGCGCTTCATCAACAGACGGATGTTCAAAACCACGTTCGGTGCGGTGTCGGCTCTTGCGTTCCTGACCGCCTGTACCGTCGGCCCTGACTATCAAATGCCGCCACCGAGCCTGTCGCAGCACTACGACCAACAGGCCGAGCAGCGTCTCGGCCAAGGCAGTAACAAGCCCGGCGAACAACGCATTGACCTGGGCAAGAAGGTCAACGGTGATTGGTGGTCTGCGTTTCGTTCGCCGAAGCTCGACAAGCTTGTCCGTCGCGCCATCGACGGCAATCTTGAGCTCGTAGCTGCGGACGCGACGATCCGGCAAGCGGCTTCCTCCGTCGCTGCGGCGGAAGGTGCGCTGTATCCGCAAGTCGATTTTGGTGCCGTGGCTGGCCGCCAACGGGTACACACCGCGAAAGAGCCTTCCATCTCCAACTTCTATGCGATTGGGCCACGGGTTGGCTTCGACCTTGACGTTTTCGGCGGTAACAAGCGCCAGGTCGAACAACAGCAAGCGTTTACCGATCTGCAGAAGCATCGCTACGAAGCGGCGTACCTGACCCTGACGGGCGATGTCGCGAGCCAGGCGTTGTTGCTGGCCTCGGCCAACGCGCAGATGGCAGCCGTCGAGAAGTTGCTCGCCAATGATGCAAAGAACCTCGAGCTGGTGCGCATGGCGCACGCCAATGGCAGCACCACGCAGATCGATGTTTCGCTGGCCGAGACGCGGCTTGCTCAGGACCGCACGCTGTTGCCGCCCCTCGCCCAGCAGCGCGATTCGGCACGTCACGCGCTCTCGATTCTGACGGGCAAAGGCCCGGCTGACTGGATCGCACCTGACTTCACGCTCGCCGAATTTGCCTTGCCGGCAAACGTGCCGGTCAGTCTGCCTTCCGAAATGGCCCACGACCGGCCGGACGTACGGCAAGCAGAGGCTGAACTGCACATGGCCAGCGCGGCGGTTGGCGTGGCGACAGCCAACCTCTATCCCCATGTCGAGCTGTCCGCGTCGCTTGCACAAGCGGCTTCAGGCAATGGCGGCGCCGCACTCTGGGGTTTCGCTGCCGGGCTCACGGCGCCCATCTTCAATGGCGGAACGCTCAAAGCTGAACGTCAGGCCGCCGTCGACGGCTACAAGGCAACCCTCGCCGGCTACCAGCAAACCGTCATCAATTCATTCGGCCAGGTCGCCGACACCCTGCAAGCGATCAATCATGACGCCGAGGAGAACCTGGCGCAGGAGGACGCGTTGCGAGCGGCGGAAACGAGCTTTCGGCTGAACCAACAAGCCTACGCGCAAGGCGAGAACAGCATTCTCCAGGTGCTGGAGGCGGAGCGTGCTTATGAGCAAGCGTTACTGGGTCAAATCAGAGTGAAGACCGCGCAGTACCTCGACACGGTGCGCCTGTATGTGGCACTCGGCGGTAACTCCGTTGGCGTGTTTGAGCAACGAGTGGCCAGTCGCGAAGACCAGAAACCTTCCTATCAGTAGCACCCGATATTGGAGTCAAAGATATGCCTTACGAATCCTTTCACGATGCACTTCGCGATACCCGATTCCCTCTGATCCACGGATCCGGTGAGATGCCGGCCGTTGGCTTTGGCACGCTGTTTCGGGATCTCAGCGTTACAACACAAGCGGTCAAGGCCGCACTGGAAGCAGGCTTTCGCCATTTCGATTGCGCAGAACGTTATCGAAATGAAGAGAGGGTCGGCGTTGCCCTACAGGAAGTGATTGAGGCGGGTAAGGTCCGGCGCGAGGACGTGTTCATTACCACGAAACTGTGGAACACCAACCATCGTCCCGAGCGCGTCGAACCTGCTTTTGAGGCAAGTTGCCGACGGCTACAAGTTGATTACATCGATTGCTACCTGATCCATACGCCTTTTGCCTTTCAACCCGGTGATGATCAGGACCCCAGAGACGAACACGGTCGAGTCATCTACGACTCAGGCGTGACGTTAATTGAGACTTGGCGGGCGCTTGAGCGCCTGGTGGATGAAGGCCGCTGCAAGTCCATCGGCTTGTCTGATATCACGCTGGAGCGGTTGCAAGAAATCGTGGCAGTGGCCCGGATAAAACCCGCCGTGGTGCAGGTAGAATCCCACCCTTATTTGCCTGAATGGGAACTGCTTGAGTTTTGCCAGCAACATGGAATTATCGTCCTTGCCTTTGCGCCACTCGGCCATGGTATGGAGCCGAACGTATTGGAAGACACGGTAATCACAGGGATCGCCAAGCGCATACAGAAGACCCCGGCTCAAGTGGCACTGGCCTGGTCGGTACAGCGGGGAGTCGCTTTCCTGACCACGTCTGCGACACCGAGCCATATTCAGGAAAACATTGATATTTCTACCCTGCCACACAGGGCCATGCTTGAAATCCAGTCAGATATTACGACCCGGGTTCGATTCAACTCAGTCGTGGAAACGGGTGTACCTGGATTTATTCCGCAGAAAAAGTAATACACCACGAGGCGGCTAATGCCGGTCAGTTAAGGGTGTGAACACCACAACCTCTGTGGGAGCGAGCTTGCTCCCACAGGTTATTCACCTTAACTGACCGGCATTAGCCACGAGGGGGCGGTCTTATTGCAGGGCCGCCCTTTTTATCCATACCCCTGAGGTGGAAACGATGGACGTTTTCCAAACCATGCGTTTTTTTGTTGCGGTCGTTCAGAGCGGCAGCTTTACGGCGGCGGCTGAGGTGTTGGACACCACAACAACCAACGTTTCCAAAGCTGTTTCGAGTCTGGAAGCCAGACTTCAAACACGCTTGATCAACCGGACAACCCGACGCCTGGCGCTGACCGAAGCCGGTCTGCGCTACTTGCAACGTTGCGAGAAAATCCTGGACGAAATGCGCGAAGCGGATGAAGAAGCAGGCACCGCTCACACCCTGCCCGTTGGCCGGCTGAAAATTCACGCGATGTCAGCCATTGGCAACCATTACGTGATCGATGCCATCGCCCGCTATAGAGAGACTCATCCCTCGGTGATGTTTGATTTGACCCTGACCAACCGGCTCCCTGACTTGCTGGAAGAAGGCTATGACATGTCGATTGTCTTAGCGCGGGATTTACCCGATTCAGGGTTTGTCGCTCAGCGGCTCGGCATGACCTACAGCATCCTCTGCGCTTCGCCTGCGTACCTGAAGAAACGCGGACACCCGGAGTCCCCGAGTGCGCTTGGCTCACATGATTGCCTGAGAATTGTGAATACCGTCATGCCGGCTGAAAACTGGGCATTTGAGGGGCCAGAAGGCATGGAAACCGTCAACATCCCGTTGTCTCCCTTGCACATCAATACTGCCGATGGCATGACCATCGCGATTACAAACGGAATGGGCATCGGCATTCAGCCGATTGCTTCGGCAGTCGATGGACTCCGGGCGGGCACGTTAGTGCGGGTATTACCCGACTATCATCTTGAAGAGTTGAATTTGTTTGCGATCTACCCATCACGAAAATTCGTGGATGCAAAGATCAAGACATGGGTGGAGTTTCTTAAAAGTTATATTCCGGACTTGTTGGCATCCGATGAAAAAATCACAGGTTCGCCGAGGAAACGATAACAAGCTTTTAAATGACGAGTGTGGCAGGCATGGAGTGTCGACCCTCCATCTTCCACACACGGCTCAACCATTTGAACAGCCAGTTCCCATGACTTGATACTGCAGGATATGCCGTTGACCCTGAGAGTCTTCATAGGTCATTTGCGCCGGGACTGGCCCGCACTGGTCAGCGATATCGGTCACCTTAATGACTTTCTGGATATCCAGTTTCGTGTCGTATGTGTAGGTTTCAACAGGCGTCTTGCTGTCCTCGGCAGTTGATTGGCTTTCGCCTGCAAAGGCCTGTGAACCTAAAACGCCAAGTGCAAGAAACATCGCAAGTTTTGAGATTTTCATCGTATTCACCCTATCGTTAAAAGTTAACCTCGTGAGCGGGTTGACGCTTGTTCTTTTTGCTCACTGGGTAGAGACGATGCTAGGTGTTTACCCCTCCCTCAAACAGCAGCCAGCTGGACAAACACTGTTGCCAGATTCCGCATGAATGGTAGTGCTGTTCAGTTAAGGTCGGGGTACATATCCGTTTCTGCGGGGATGGCTGATTACGGTTTCGCTCTTACAGCGAGTCACTTTGAAAAGCCCAAAGTAACCAAAGGCTCTTGCCCCTCCATTCGGTGCCT
>NZ_LACH01000054.1:24223-71892 GCF_000968015.1 Pseudomonas fluorescens | reverse complement strand
GGCCGTCCCCTATGCCGATGTCTGGAATTCGTACAGATAAAAAAGAGCCTCAAAGCTCTTTGATGGGGAGGAAGAAGAGCCCTCGAGGCTCAAGATGCGCATGAAACAAGTGGTGAGCTTGTTGGGGGTTCAGTTCACTCACCACTTACGCAGCGGCTTGAGCAAACAAGCGGCTGCGTAGAATTATCGTAGAAAGTTGGGGGTTGGCACTCAAGTACCGCTAGTCGAATCACCCGGCCAGCCCGCCCGACGCAAGGCGTTGAGCAGCGTTCCGGCATCCAGTCCCGGCACCGCATGGCCATTGCCTTCGGCGGTGTCGGAGGCCAGCAAGGCGTTGATGATCGCTTCTTCTACGGCTTCGGTGGCGGCCAGGAACAACTCGCTGATGTGGTCGTTGTTGACCATGCTCAGGTTGTCGGTGGTCGGCGCACGCTTGCTCTCGTAAGCGGCCGGCGGCACGTGCTGGTTGCCGGTGGCGAAGGCGATGAAGATGTCTCCGCTGTGGTCTTCATTGCCGCCGCCGGTACGGGCAAGACCGAGGCTGGCGCGCTGCGCGAGGCGCGTGCACTGGTGCGGCAGCAACGGCGCATCGGTGGCCAGGCAGACGACGATCGAGCCCATGCCTGGATGCGGCAACGACGCTTTGAGGAACGGAGAATCGGCCTGCTCCATGTAGCGCCCGACCGGATAACCATCGACACGTAGTTCGTTGCGGATGCCATGGTTGGCCTGGACGATGGCGCCGACGGTCCAGCCGCCCTCAGCACTGCTCAGACGTCGCGAAGCGGTGCCGATACCGCCCTTGAATTCGTGGCAGATCATGCCGCTGCCACCGCCGACGGCGCCTTCAATGACTGGGCCACCCACCGCCGTGCGCAAGGCTTCGGCCACATGTTCGACCTTCACATGGAAACCGTTGATGTCGTTGAGCAGACCGTCGAAGGTCTCCAGCACCACCGGCATGTTCCAGTAGAGTCGCCCGTCATCGGGCTGGTTCTGGCGATCCAGTGTCACCAGCGCATCGCGCACCACACCCAGGCTGTGGGTGTTGGTGAAGGCGATCGGACTGGTCAACAGTCCGGCTTCGCGAATCCATTCAAGGCCGGTCGCGTCGCCGTTGCCGTTGAGCACGTGGACGCCGGCAAAGCACGGTTGCAGGCTGGTAGAGCCGGCACGCGGCTCGATCACGGTGACGCCGGTCAGGATGTCGCGGCCGTTGGCGGTGCGTCCTCGCACATTGCTATGGCCGACCCGTACGCCGGGCACGTCGGTGATGGCGTTGAGCGGGCCGGGTTGCAGTTGGCCGAACTGGATGTTCAGGTCGCGGGCACGTGGTTTCATTGTTTCTCTCATCTCGTGGCAGAAAAAGTGGGCTAGGTTGGGCGCGGAACCTGTGGGAGCGAGCTTGCTCGCGATAGCGTTGGGTCAGTCGCCATCAGTGTTAAATGGGATGGCCTGATCGCGAGCAAGCTCGCTCCCACAGGTGTTTCACATCAGGCTTACTGACCGTTTTTGACTTTGCTCCAGATCCGCGTGCGCACGCGCTCGGTGGCGGGCGGCAGAGGCTGGAGGGTGAATAATGTGGCCATGGCTTCAGCTGACGGATACACGGCCGGGTTGTTGCGGGTCGCTTCGGCCACCAGTGGCGTCGCGCTGCGGTTGCCGTTGGGGTAGGAGAGGTGATCGCTGACCGGGGCGATGACGTCGGGGCGCATCAGGTAGTCGATGAAGGCCAAACCCTGCTCCGGATGTGGCGCGTCCTTGAGCAACACCAGGGTGTCGAACCACACCGGCGCGCCTTCTTTTGGCAGGCTGTAGGCGATCTTCACGCCATTGTTCGCCTGCTCGGCATTGGTCTTGGCTTCCAGCATCGCGCCGGACCAGCCCACCGCCACGCAGATGTTGCCGTTGGCCAGGTCGCTGATGAACTTGGACGAGTTGAAGTAGGCGATATGCGGACGCAGCTTGAGCAGCAGTGCTTCAGCCTTTTTGTAGTCCTCGGGGTTGGTGCTGTTGGGTGGCAGGCCGAGGTAGTGCAGGGCGACCGGCAACATCTCGGCTGGCGAGTCGAGCATGGCCACGCCGCACTGGCCGAGTTTGGCCAGGTTTTCTTCCTTGAACACCAGGTCCCAGGAATCCACCGGCGCCTTGTCGCCCAGCGCGGCGCGGACTTTGTCGATGTTGTAGCCGATGCCGTTAGTGCCCCACAGATATGGCACGGCGTACTGGTTGCCCGGGTCGTTGTTGGCCAGTTTCGCCAACAGATCGGCATCCATGTTTTTGAAGTCAGGCATCTGAGCGTGGGGCAGAGGCGCAAGGGCGCCGGCCTTGATCAGGGTCGGCAGGCTGAAGTTGCTGGCCACCACCACATCGTATCCGCTGCGGCTGGTGAGCAATTTGCCTTCCAGTACTTCGGCGCTGTCGAAGGTGTCGTAGACCGGCGCGATCCCGGTGTCACGCTTGAAATCCTGCAGGGTTGTGGGACCAATGTAGTCATACCAGTTGTAGACGTGCACCGTCGGGCCGTCGGCGGCAACCGCCGATAGCGAGACCGACAAACAGGCGCCCAGTCCGAGATTGATATGCGAGCGGTGACGACTCATGATGCGGCACTCCTGGCCTGCTGCAGGCCGGTGATGATCAGGTGCTTGCAGCGTATCGGCAGGGAGTGGACTCACCCATTCCCATCATGGGTTACTCGAAAGGGGTAGGGCGTGGACGCGTTGTTGAAAGAGTTACCGGTGCACCAGGGGCTGGCGCGGGTATTTGCTGCCGTGGGGCAGGACGGGTTCTGGCGTGCGCTGGTCGACACGCTGCGGCTGCTGGTACCGATGGATAACGCGTTGGTCGCAGTAATGCGGGCCGGGCGGGTGCCGCGCCTGCTGATCGACTTCGACTCAAAGGGCGGTGCTGCCGAGCAAGAAGAACTGGCGGACTACAGCGCCGGCATGTACCTGCTCGATCCGTTTTATCAGGCCGCCTGTGCCGGCATTGCTGACGGTTTGCACAGCCTCGAATCAGTGGCCCCCGACCAGTTCCAGCAGAGCGAGTACTACCTGAGCTACTTCCGCACCGTGGTGGGCGGCGACGAGTTGCAGTTCATGGTCAACATCGATGGCGCCGTGCTCGGTTTGTCGTTGGGGCGCTCGACGCGATTCACGCTTGAGGAACAGGGCCGCCTGCTTTGCGTGCGCGATTGGGTGCTGGCGGCGATGCGCCGTCACCTGCAATTGATGCCCCCGGAAGGACCGGCAACCGAGGCGGTGGCCGGGGATCTGGCGACCCTGCTGGATCGCTTCGACGCGCGTCTGTCAGTGCGGGAAATCGAAACGGCGCGCCTGATTCTTCAGGGCTTCTCAAGCAAGGCCATCGCCCAGCAGATGGGCATTTCCCCGGAGACGGTGAAGGTTCACCGGCGCAATCTCTATCACAAGCTCAATGTGAATGGGCATGGTGAGTTGTTTGCGTTGGTGTTGCAGCCGCGTTGAGATCAAGATCAACAGATCGCAGGCTTCGCCAGCTCCTACGTTGGGATGGCGTACACCCTGTAGGAGCTGGCGAAGCCTGCGATCTTTTGATTTTCAGCTAACCCAGCCTGAACACCAGCGCTTTCAACCCGCATTCAACATCGGCATCGGGAAACTCCGGCGGGTTGTCCAGCCGTTGCTCGAAACGCAGGCTCGGTGCTTCGCGGGTGACGCCGTCGATGAGGAAGTCCGCACCGAACGCCGGATCGTTCATGCACGCCAGCACCGTGCCCTGGGGGCTGAGCAATTCCGGCAGTCGGCGCAGCACGCGCTGGTAGTCCTTGGTCAGCAGAAAGCTGCCTTTCTGAAAGGATGGTGGGTCGATGATCACCAGGTCATAAGGGCCCTTGCCGATCACCTTGCCCCAGGATTTGAACAGGTCATGACCGAGGAACGTCACCTTGCTCAGGTCGTGGCCGTTGAGCCGGTGATTGTCGCGACCACGGCTCAGGGCCGGGCTGGACATGTCCAGATTGACCACGTGCGTCGCTCCCCCTTCGATGGCCGCTACCGAGAATCCGCAGGTGTAGGCGAACAGGTTCAGCACGCGCTTGCCTTGGGCATTGGCCCGCACCCAGTCGCGGCCGTAACGCATGTCGAGGAACAGGCCGGTGTTCTGCTTGCGGCCCAGGTCCACCCGGTAATGCAGGCCGCCCTCGGTGATCGTCATCTCGTCGATCGCGTCCCCCACCAGCCACTCGGTGGTGCTTTGCAGCAGGTAGCGATGTTGCAGCAGGAGCGTGTGCGCGCCGGATTGCGTCCACGCAGGCGAGTGCGTGACGTCCATCAGCTTGTGTTTCAACGCTTCCAGCTGCGACGCGTCGGGTTCCTTGAACAGCGACACCAGCACCACGCCCTGCAACCAGTCGACAGTCAATTGCTCCAGCCCCGGCCAGCACCGGCCACGGCCGTGGAACAGCCGGCGGGTTTCTGCGGGGGCAGTTGCCAGGGCCGTCAGTAAATGGTCGTGGAGGGTGGAGAGGGCGTCTGAGTTCATCGGGCAACGTCGGCAATTTGGAGGGGCGGCATTTTAACCACAATTGAGCCAAGGGCGGACCACGCAAAAAACTGTGGGAGCAAGCTCGCTCCCACAGGTTATTGGGGAGAGTTATCACGTTTTATTTAACTTTACGTGAGGATTTGGGGATCTGTCGGCTCGCATAATCGGCTCCAACGATCAACCGCCGGGAGCCCATCATGTCGCAGTTACCTGCTTCACCCACGGTCAGCAGCCATCCCCGCTGGCTACGGCTGACCCATTGGCTGAACGCCTTGGCGGTGTTGGTCATGGTCACCAGCGGTTGGCGAATCTATAACGCGTCTCCGCTTTATGACTTCAGTTTTCCCAAGGAAATCACGTTGGGTGGCTGGCTCGGCGGCGCATTGCAATGGCATTTCGCGGCGATGTGGTTTCTGGCCGTCAACGGTCTTGTCTATCTGATCATCAACCTTGTCAGTGGTCGTCTGAAACGGCGCTTTTTCCCGGTTTCGCCTAAAGGTGTCTTGCATGACTTGTGGGCGGCGTTGAGAGGACGACTGGGGCATGCCGACCTGAGTCATTACAACCAGGTGCAACGGGTGGCGTACCTGTTCGTGATGGTCGACATCACGATGCTGGTGATTTCCGGGCTGGTGTTGTGGAAGTCCGTCCAGTTTCCGCTGTTGCGTGAACTGCTGGGTGGTTACGAAGGCGCACGGCACGTGCATTTCATCGCGATGTCGCTGTTGGTGGCCTTTGTCGCGGTTCATCTGGTGATGGTCGCGCTGGTTCCCAAAACGTTGTGGGCCATGATTGTCGGTCGCAAGGAGGTCGTATGAAAAAGCGCATTCAAAGCTCAGGGCTGGACGAATCGTCCATCCTGACAGATGCCAGAAAGATCCTCGCACCACAGATCGAGGACCGCTCACGACGCTCGTTCCTGATGCGCAGCCTGACCCTCGGCGGCGTGGCCATGTTGTCCGGCTGCAACCTCACCGACAACGAAAGCGTCGAAACCGCGTTGTTCTCGATGTCCCGCTTCAACGACAGGGTGCAGGGCTGGCTGTTCAATCCCAATAACCTGGCACCGACCTATCCCGAGTCAATGATCACCCGGCCGTTTCCGTTCAATGCCTTCTACGGCATCGACGAGGCGCCGACGGTGGAGGAAGAGAGCTATCGACTGGAAGTGACCGGCATGGTCGCCGACAAGCGCAGCTGGCGGCTCGAAGAGCTGCGGGCCATGGCGCAGACCGAACAGATTACCCGACACATTTGCGTCGAAGGCTGGAGCGCCATTGGCCGCTGGGGCGGCGTGCGGTTCAGCGACTTCCTGAAGCGTGTCGGTGCCGACACGGATGCCAAATTTGTCGGCTTCAAATGCGCGGACGACTACTACACCAGCATCGACATGGCCACCGCACTGCATTCGCAAACCTTGTTGACGCTGACCTATGACGGCGCGGTGCTGCCTCGCCAGTACGGCTTCCCGATGAAGCTGCGCATGCCCACCAAGCTGGGCTACAAGAATCCCAAACATATTCAGGCGATTTTCGTCACCAACACCTATCCGGGTGGCTACTGGGAAGACCAGGGCTACAACTGGTTCGGTGGCAGCTGATGGCGCCTGGCCACTTCACTGCGCAGCGTCCGCTGCGCTCATTCGCAACCTGTGCTTCAAGGAGTTTAATCATGAAAAAGTTAGCGACCACCGTACTGTCCATGTGCCTGGCTTTTGGCGTCGCCAGCGTGTTTGCCGCCGATGCAACAATCAATAACAGCATGAGCAACGACAGCATGAGCAAGGATTCAATGTCCAAGGATTCCATGAGCAAGGACACGATGAAAAAGGACGCCATGTCCAAGGATTCCATGAGCAAGGACGCGATGAAGAAAGACGCGATGTCCAAGGACTCCATGAGCAAGGACGGAATGAAGAAGGACGCGATGTCCAAGGACACCATGAAAAAAGACGCCCCGTCGTATTGAGCATAAACAACCCAATCCTTGTGGGAGCGAGCTTGCTCGCGATGAGGCCATGGCAGTCGGCATCAATGTTGACTGACCCATTGCTATCGTCGGAACGCCGCCCGGAGCAAGCTCGCTCCCACAGGTTGCACAGGGGTATGACTTGAAGTCATGCCCTCATGACTTTTAATGGTTACAGCCCCGCAAACCCCCGGTGTTAAAAAATCGCAAACACAGCTCATCAACAACATAAAAGAGCGTTTGCACCCATGACTCATCCTCACTGCCACGTCCTGCGCTCTTCAATCCCCGACCATTGCCACGCAACCGCTACGGTCCGCGTGCGTTTCTGATCACCCAAAATCCCTGAAGAGTAACGACTCATGAAAGAACTCGACCTGTACATCGGTGAAGGCTTCGAAGGCCCGGGCGTGAATGCCGCGCACATCAACATTCTGATCGGTCCGCGCAACGGCCCGGCAGGGCAGGCGTTTGCCAATAGCCTGGCGTCGCCAAGCCAAGGGCATTGCCCGTTCATGGTGATCGCCCAGCCGAACATTCCGGTCAAGCCAATGACCCTTTACGTGAACAAAGCCGCCATCAGCAGTGATCTGCACGGCAACGCCACGTGGGGCGCGTCGCAGGCCGGGATCGCCAAGGCTGTGCTTGAAGCGCTGCTGGACGGTACCTTGCCGCCGGAAGCTGAAGACGAGTGGGCCATCGTGACCGCGAACTGGGTCAACCCGGCCTGCGACGACCTGGATGCGGTCTACCTGAACAACTACAACGCCTGCCGCACGGCGATTCGTGCAGCGCTGACCGGCAAGCCGGAAACGGCGCAACTGGCGGATGTGGTCAATCACATCAGCAATCCTTTCTACACGCCAAAAGCCTGAGGTCCGCGCCATGCAATACATTCGTTTGGGCAACTCCGGCCTTGAAGTTTCCCGCCTGTGCCTGGGCACCATGAACATGGGCACCCCGGACTGGAAACCGTGGATCTTCGACGAGAAGAAAAGCGAGCCGATCGTCGCGCACGCATTGAACAACGGCGTGAATTTCATCGACCTCGCGGATTTTTATTCCGCCGGTGTCGGCGAGGAAGTGGTGGGGCGCATCGTCAAGCGCCTGGCCCGTCGTGAAGACCTGGTGATCACCACCAAGGTCGGTTACGGGACTCGCACCGGGATCAACGCCAGCGGTCATTCGCGCAAGCACATCATGGACAGCATCGATGCGTCGCTGAAGCGTCTGAACATGGATTACGTCGATGTGTTCATGCTGCATTACTTCGATGTGAATACCCCGGTCGAAGAAACCATGAGCGCCATGAACGACATCGTGCGTTCCGGCAAGGCCCGTTACATTGGTGTCTCGACCATGCTCACCGGGCAACTGGCGAAGATCCTCATGGCCTGCGAGCGCAACGGCTGGGTCAAGCCGATCAACATGCAACTGCAACTGAACTGCGCCTACCGCGAAGAAGAGCGCGAGATGATCCCGTTCTGCCGCGATCAAGGCCTTGGGGTGTCGGTGTTCAGTCCGCTGGCCCGTGGTTTGTTGACCGGCGATGTGCAATCGACTCGCAACCAGACCGACTTCTTCACTCAGCAGATGTACAGCGACGAGGCTTCGTTCGAAATCGCCCATTCGGTACAGCGCGTGGCCCGAGCGCGCGGCGTGTCCAATGCGCAGATCGCTCAGGCCTGGGTCGCCAATCATCCTGGCGTGGATTGCATGCTAGTGGGCGCTGACACCACAGAACAGTTCGACAGCGCCCTGGCCGCGCTGGAAACCAAACTCGATGCCGAAGAGCTGCATGAGCTGGAACGCAATTACACCCCGTGCGACGTGATCAACGATTACACCGCCGGCAAACGTATCCTGCGTTCGGCCCGTCCGGGTCTGGAACGCTTCAACCTGACCGAGGCCGTGGCATGAGCGCGTTGATCCGTAACGGCAATTTCATCGACGGCCAATGGTCCAGCGGTGGTTCGACCTACCCGGTGTTCAACCCGGCGAACGGCGAGTTGATTACCGACGTACAAAAGGCCAGCGCCGAAGAAACCAACCAGGCCATCGACGCCGCCAACCGCGCTTTGCCAGCCTGGCGCAAGTTGACCGCCAAGGAACGCAGCCAGAAGCTCAAGCGCTGGAGCGAATTGATGTTGAGCAACCAGAAGGATCTGGCGACCTTGCTCAGTCGCGAGCAGGGCAAACCGCTGGCCGAAGCCATGGGCGAAGTGGTGTATGCCGCGAGCTTTCTGGAGTGGTTCGCTGAAGAAGCCAAACGCGCTTACGGCGACGTGATTCCAAGCCACAAGGCTGATGCGCGGATCATCGTGGTCAAGGAAGCCATCGGTGTAGTCGCTGCGATCACCCCGTGGAACTTCCCGCTGGCCATGGTCACCCGCAAGGTCGGCCCGGCGCTGGCCGCCGGTTGCACGATGATTCTCAAGCCGTCGGAAGAGACACCTTTATCAGCCTTCGCCCTGGCTGTGCTGGCGGAGCAGGCAGGCATTCCGGCGGGCGTGTTCAACATCGTGTCCGGCGACGCCGTGGCCATCGGTGGTGCGCTGCAAGCATCTGGCATCGTGCGTAAATTGTCGTTTACCGGCTCCACCCGCACTGGCAAGTTGCTGATGCGCCAAGCCGCCGACACCCTGAAAAAAGTCTCGCTGGAACTGGGCGGCAACGCACCGTTCATTGTCTTCGACGACGCCGATCTCGACGCCGCCGTGAAAGGCGCGATGGCCTCTAAATTCCGCAACACCGGGCAAACCTGTGTCTGCGTGAACCGCTTCTTCATTCAGGACGGCGTCTACGAAGCCTTCACCGGCAAACTCGCTGAAGCCGTTGCGGCGATGCGGGTTGGTAGCGCGCTTGAGGGTGAAACCGAACAAGGCCCGCTGATCAACTCGGCGGCGCTGGCCAAGGTCGAGCTGCACGTGAGCGATGCATTGGAGAAGGGCGCCAAGGTGCTGTGCGGCGGTCGTCGTCATGCATTGGGCGGCACGTTCTACGAGCCGACCATCCTCGCCGAAGCCAACAGCGAGATGCTGATTGCCCAGGATGAAACCTTTGGTCCGGTCGCTGCGTGCTTCCGCTTCAAGGACGAAGCCGAGGTGCTGCAAAAAGCCAACGACACGCCGTACGGTTTGTCGGCCTACTTCTATAGCCGTGACATCGGCCGGGTCTGGCGCATGGCCGAAGGCCTCGAAGCCGGCATGGTCGGGATCAATGAAGGGATCATTTCCACGGAAGTGGCGCCATTCGGTGGCATCAAGGAATCGGGGCTCGGTCGCGAAGGATCGAAGTACGGTCTGGATGACTACCTGGAAATCAAATACCTGTTAATGGGCGGCCTGTAACGCCCACCACACAACCAATGTGGGAGCGAGCTTGCTCCGGGCGGCGTTCCGACGATGAGGCCATCACTTTCAACATGGATGTTGACTGACACACCGCTATCGCGAGCAAGCTCGCTCCCACAAGTTCAAGAGCTATCGGTTTCATTTCTCCGTCAATAACAACAACTGGAGACGAATATGTCCGCTCAATCGATAAAGATCGATGACCTGCCCATCGGGCGCTTTCACATCAAAATCGCCGGCCTGACGTTCGGCGCACATTTCACCGACGGCTACATCCTCGGCCTGATCGGTATCGCGTTCACCCTGCTAAGCCCGCAGATGCACCTCGATGCATTCTGGCAGGGCCTGATAGGTGCTTCGGCGCTGATCGGTTTGTTTCTCGGCAGTCTGTTTTTTGGCTGGATTTCCGACAAAGTCGGCCGGCAGAAAATATTTCTGGTCAGCTTCGTGTTGATCACCATTGCCTCCGTGATGCAGTTCTACGCCGAGACGGCCATGGGCCTGTTTCTCTGTCGGGTGCTGATTGGTATTGGGCTGGGTGGTGACTTCAGCGTCGGCCATGCCATGCTGGCCGAGTTTGCGCCGAAGAAGCACCGTGGCGTATTGCTCGGTTCGTTCAGCGTGATCTGGACCTTCGGCTACGTGGCCGCGACCTTCGTCGGCACCGCCATGCTCAGTCTCGGTGATGATGCCTGGCGCTGGATGCTGGCCTCGTCGGCGATCCCGGCGGCGTTGATTCTGATTGCGCGTATCGGCACGCCTGAGTCGCCGCGTTGGCTGGTGAATCAGGGTCGGATTGCCGAGGCGCGAGCGATCGTCAAGAAGCATCTGGGCGACAATGTCGAGCTCGACGAAACACAATCCACTGAAACCCGCTCCGGCTACGCGGTGCTGTTCAGTCGTGAATACCGCAAACGCACCGCGTTCAATTGCCTGTTCTTCGTCTGCATCGTGATGCCGTACTTCGCCATCTACACCTTCCTGCCGTCGATCCTGCAGAAGATGGGCCTGTCCGAAGGCTTCGGCACCGAACTGATGCTGAACATGCTGCTGATCCTCGGCGCGCTGATCGGCATCTGGTGCACGATCAAATTCTCTCGGCGTGGGTTCCTGATCAACTCGTTCATCATCCTCGCGGTCGCGTTGTTCATGCTGGCCGTGTTGCCGAGCAATGCGGCGTTCCTGATGGTGCTGGTGTTCGGGCTGTTTACGCTGGTGTTGTCGGCGGTGAGCAATCTGGTGGGGGTATTTCCGGCCGAGAGCTTTCCAACGGAAGTGCGGGCCAGCGGGATTGGCCTGGCTACGGCGGTGAGCCGTCTGGGCTCGGCGGTCAGCACCTTCCTGTTGCCGGTGAGTGTGGCGGGGATTGGCCTGAGCCCGACCATGGGCATCCTGGCGGCGATTCTGGCGTTGGGGGCGATGCTGTCCTGGGCCTGGGCACCGGAAACCAAATCCCTGACGCTGAGCCAGGCGTGCAAGGCGCAGAGCCCGGTTGAAGGCAGTGCTCCGGTGGCCGTGAAAGTCGCGACATCGATCTAAAATACGCCACAAATCCAAATGTGGGAGCGGGCTTGCTCGCGAAGGCGGTGTGTCATTCAGCATAGATGTTTACTGACATGACGCCTTCGCGAGCAAGCCCGCTCCCACATTAGAACGTCAGTGGCTTAGGGATTGCTGACCAACCCCAACCATTCGGTAAATAGCCGCACCTTCGACAACCCTTGTTTGTCGTTCGCCACATCCAGCCAATAGCCATACGGCCCGACCACTTCCACCGGGGTGATCGGCAGCAGGCTGCCATTTGCCAGTTCCTTCTCAATCATCTGTCGGTCGATCACCGCCAGCCCACCACCGGCCAACGCGGTGTGGATCACCTGATCCAACGTGCTGAATTCCAGCCCTTGCCCGGCATCGACATCCTCCCGGCCCATGGCCGCCAACCAGTTCTCCCAGACCTTCAACCGCTTGCCGTCGTGCAGGATGTGCAGCAGCGGGAACTGCCGAAAATCCGGGGGTTGCCCGTCGCTGAACAGCTCCGGACTGGCCACCGCGATGTGGCGTTCCATCACCAGCAACCGACTGCTGCAATGGCTGGCGGGTTCGAGGCCGAAGCGGATGTGGCAATCAATTTCCGCGAGGCTTTCGTGGCTGCTCTGGTTGGTCACGCTCAGGCTGATGTCCGGGTAGCGTTGGCAGAACACGCGCAAATGCGCCGACAACCAGCGAGTCGCCCAGGTCGGCGGTGCAAGAATCCGCAGGCGCTGGCGCAGGTTGGGCACGCGTACCGCTTGCAGGGCGCGTTCGATATGGTCGAAGGCTTCCGCCAGATGCGGGGAGAGGGCGGTGCCGGTTTCGGTCAGCGTCAGGCCCTGGGGCGTGCGCACGAACAGCGCTACACCGAGGTAGTCTTCGAGCTGCTTGATCTGACGGCTGACCGCGCCTTGGGTGACGTTCAGACCGAGGGCCGCCTGGCTGAAACTACGATGCCGCGCGACCTCGTCGAAGACGCGCAGCATGTTGAGCGAGGGCAGTTGACGCATGGAAGTGGGGGCTCCGCACCTGACGCCGAAGTGGGGCAGGTTTTTGTTTTTCTTTGGGTGGTGGCCTATCTGACTATGTGTGGATGGGCTGATGCAAGTGGTGTTTGGACTGACGCCATCGCGAGCAAGCTCGCTCCCACAGTGGACCGCATTCCAATGTGGGAGCGAGCTTGCTCGCGAAAGCGTCCTGAAGAGCGCTAAGAAACCAGGATCAGAAGTAATACCCTATGTTCATGTACAACTGATTCTCCCAGTGATCCGTCCCGCCTGCCCCCAAACTCTGGGTATAACTGCTACCGCCGATGTACGGATCGTTCTTGCCATACAGCCATTCCGTGGCGATCCACAATTTGTTCAATGAGAATGAGGTGCCCAGGATCATCCGTTCCGAGGTCTTGAACTCGCTGGCGGATTTGTCGAAGGCGCTGTAGTTGGCGTACAGCTTCACGCCGCTGATCTGGTCGAACAGGTACTTGCCGGCGAGGTCGTAGCTCAGGTCCGCCACGTACAGATTGCCGCGACTGGCAACGTTATAGGTACCGTCGTAACCGCCGAGGGTCACCAGTTCGTCGGTGCCGGCGTTGCGCGGCGACATCTGCTGTCGCGCCGCTTGCAGTTGCACGCCCCACGGACCGTTCTTGCCCAGATAGTGCACGGCCACCGCGTTGCGTCGGCCGTCGTTGTCGGTGTCCTTGTTCTCCAGGGTCGAGGTCAGGCCGGAGATCCCGACTTCGGATTTCCACGGCCCCAGGTCCAGGGCCTTGGCCACTCGCAGTACGATGGTGTTGCGTTCCTGGTTGTCGCTGCCGTCGGCCACGTAGCTGTCGGCCCCGGACACCACGCTGGAATACGTCACGCCTTTGCTGGTGCCTTTGCCTTGCCACGCCGGTCGCAGGTAGTAACCGGCCTGGACGTTCCAGTCGCCGCTTTGTTGGATGTACTTGGCGCCGATCTGTTGCACATCTTCCAGGCCGATGACGTTGCCCAGGGTTTCGTAGAAGGTGCTGCCGAAGTACGGCTGCAAACCAAACGGCACGGTGTTCAGACCCACCTGCACCTGTTGGTCGGGGTTGAACTTGTAGCCGGCCCAGGCGTACTTGGCGAACTGGATGTCGCCGTAGTTCTTGGTGTACTGGTACGGATAAGAACGTCCGTAGAAACGGTACTGGGCCTCACCGATCCAGGTGTCGGAGTTGTATTTGGCGCTGAGGAACACCGTGTCCAGGCCAAACTTCTGGATGTCGCGGTCCGGGTCGTAGTCCCAACGGGCCCGGACGGCGCCGCCGAGGTCGAGGTTGTCGGTGACTTGAACGGCCATGGCCGGTGCCGCGAGGGCGCCGAGCATGGGTATCAATGCGATGGAACGGATAGCGCGAGGGGTGGTTGTGCGCACAGTCTTACTCCGGATTTCTGATTATTATTGGCAACAGCAACCCCGGCCGCAGCGAACGCTGCAGCGTGGGGGAAAGGGTTTTTTGGTCAGTGGGCCTGAGGTCGGATCAGCCTTAATGCAGGGGCGACGACGGGTGTGGCCGGTATCGCCGAAGCACCGGGTGCCGCCGCGAGCAGCGTCTGGGTGTAGCTGTTTTGCGGACGCAATAGCACCTGTTCGGCGGTGCCGTACTCGACGACTTCGCCCTGGCGCATCACCGCGATGTAGTCACTGATCTGGGCGGCCACCCGCAAGTCGTGGGTGATGAACAAAATGCTCAGGTTCAGTCGCTGTTGCAGTTCAGCCAGCAACTCCAGCACCTGCTTCTGCACGGAAACATCCAGGGCCGAGACACTTTCATCGGCGATCAGCACTTCAGGGCGCATCGCCAGTGCCCGGGCAATGCCGATGCGCTGGCGCTGGCCACCGGAAAACTGCCGGGGCTTGCGTTTGAGGGCGTCACGTTTGAGTCCGACCTGCTCCAGCAAGTCGCCGGCCTCGGTCCACGCATCCTTGGCCGACAACCCTCGTAACTGCGCGGCGCGGGCGATGATGTCGCCGACCCGATGGCGCGGATTGAGCGAGCCGTAAGGGTCCTGGAAAATCATCTGGATCCGCCGTCGATTGGCCGCCAGGGCCGAGCCGCGCAAGGCCAGAAAGTCCGTGTCACCGACCCAGACGTGACCGCTGTCACTGTCCACCAGCCGAATCGCGGCTTTCACCAAGGTGCTCTTGCCGGAGCCGGACTCGCCGACGATGGCCAGGGTTTTACCCCGTGGCAGTTGCAGCGACACATCCTTGAGCGCCGCCACCGAGCGGCCGCCGACGTTGTAGGTCTTGGTCAGGTGTTCGATGCGCAGCGCCAGTTCACCGTCGGCGCACGGAGCGTGCAATTCGGGATGCAGCGCCGGTACGGCAGCGATTAACTTGCGGGTGTACGGGTGGTTCGGCGCATTGAGCACTTGATCACGCTCACCGATCTCCACCAGCACACCGCCCTCCATGACGGCGATGCGGTCGGCAATTTCCGCCACCACGCCAAAGTCATGGGTAATGAACAGAATGCCGTGCTGGCCACGCCCGCGCAGTTCGCGCACCAGTTTCAGCACTTGCGCCTGGGTAGTGACGTCGAGGGCCGTGGTCGGTTCGTCGGCGATCAACAGGTCGGGGTTCATGGCCAGGGCCATGGCAATCACCACGCGCTGGCATTGGCCACCGGACAGTTGATGGGGAAAGCTGTTGGCGATCCGTGGCGGGTCCGGCAGATGGGTCGAGTCGAGCAAAGCGAGCATGCGTTCGCGACGCTCGGCGGCGGGCATCTGTGGGGCGTGGATGTCAAAGATTTCCTCGACCTGCTGACCAATGCGAATCGCCGGGTTCAGCGCCGCCATCGGTTCCTGGAAAATCATCGCGATGCGGTTGCCACGTAGCCGGCGCAACGAATGTTCGTCCATGCGGCAGATGTCGTCGCCAAGGAAGTCGATCACGCCTTCGCTATGGCGCAGGCCTTTGGCGTAGTCGCCCATGATCGCCGCCGAAAGCACCGATTTGCCGGAGCCGGACTCACCGATCACACAGAGGATTTCGCCCTTGCGCACATCGAAGCTGATGCCCTTTACGGCGTGGCTGCGGTCAGCGTCGGCGGGCAGTTCGATGGAGAGGTTTTCCACTCTCAGTACTTGCTGTTGGCTCATGCTCAACTCCTTGCGCCTTTCTGGGCGTGTTCGTCCAGACCGTCCGCCAGCAGGCTGAGGCCCAGCATCAGGGTGGAGATGGCAATGCACGGGAAGATCACCAAGTGCGGGAAAGCGATGGCCATGCTGCGGCCTTCGTTGATCATGCCGCCCCAGTCCGGAGTCGGCGGAGGCAGGCCGAGGCCGAGAAAACCAAGGGCGCCAATCATGATTGCGGTGTAGCCGATGCGCAGGCAGAAATCGACGATCAGCGGCCCGCCGCAGTTGGGCAGGATTTCCACCAGCATGATCCGCAGCGACCCTTCGCCCTGAGTAATGGCGCTGAGCACGTAATCCCTGGAGCGGATGTCGATGGTCAATGCGCGCATGATGCGGAAAATCGCCGGGGCGCTGGTGACGGTCACCGCAATCAGGATGTTCAGCGCCGAAGCACCGAGGGCGATGATGATCACGATGTACAACACCAGCACCGGGAACGACAACACGGTGTCGGCGACATAGGACAGCAAGGCGTCGACCCGGCCATTGAAGTAACCGGCGCACAGGCCCATGGCGATGCCCACGGCGAACGCCGTCAATGTCGCCAGCACCGACCAGAACAGCACGGTGCGAGTGCCCCAGATCAGCCGCGAAAGAATGTCCCGTCCGATCATGTCGGTGCCCAGCAAAAAGCTTTGGCCAGTACCGTCGCCGGTCATCGGAGTCAGCAGCGGGGTGAAGCTTTCCAGTGGATCGTGGGGCGCCAGCCAAGGCGCGAACATCGCCAGCAGCACCCAGCTGCCAACCAACAACAAGCCGAGTAAAGCCAAGGGATGTTTGAACGACTGCAGGAAGCTCATTGGCCACCTCCGCCAAGACTGCGCAAGGTGATGCGCGGGTTGAGCCAGGTGTAGGCCAGGTCCGAGAATATTTTTGTCGCGCCGACTACCACGCCACTGATCATTGCGCAGGCTTCGATCAGGTAGACGTCATGGTTCAGCGAGGCGGTGTACAGCAGCGAACCGAAGCCCTTGTAGGCGAAGAACACCTCGACCACGATCACGTTCGACAGCAGCCACGGGATGTACAACATGATCACCGTGATCGGAGCGATCAGCACATTGCGCAGGGCATGGCGCAGGACAATGCGCGAAGTGGACGCGCCCTTGAGCCGGGCGGTGCGGATGTACGGCGCCTGCATCACTTCGACCATCGAGGCGCGGGTGATCCGTGCCAGATAGCCGATGCCGAACAGGCACAGCACCATCAGTGGCAACGCCAGTTCAGCGGCATTGAAACCGTCGCTCATGCTGCTTACACCCGGCAGCCAGTTGAGCCAGAACACGAAGATTGCCGAGACGAACACCGCACTGGCGAAGTCCGGAATCGACGTGGTGACGATCGACAGGAACGACACCAGCCGATCCAGCGCCGAACCCTGACGAATGCCCGCCAGAATGCCCAGGGTCAGTGCCACCGGTACCATCACCAGCAGCGCAAGGCCGGCGAGGATCAGTGTTTGCCCAAGGTTCGGCAGCAACAGGTCGATGACCGGTTCGCGAAAGTGCACTGAAGTGCCCCAGTCGCCACAGAGGAAATCCTTGAGCCACACCAGGTAGCGCCACAGGAAGGGTTGGTTGTAGCCATGTTCGACCAGCCACGCGGCGCGCTGGTCGGCGGCGGAGTAGGGGCCGAGGACATTGATCGCCACGTCTTCGATGTTCAGTTCGAGGGCCGCGAATACGATCAGTGACACTGACAACAGGGTTGCTATCAATGCCAGTAATTTGCGCAACAGAAATTCAGCCATGCTTGCAAGCTCCGGCTATTCAAGGGAGGCCGGCCCGCCGCACCCGCAGGTGTGGCGAGCTGTTGTGGGGCTGTGCGTCAGGCGCTCAGCCAGACCTCATCCATTGGGTAGAAGTGCGAAGGGTGGACCTTGAAGCCCTGGACCTTTTTGCTGGTGGCGGTGAAGTTGTCGCCCCAGAACGGCTGCACCATGACGCAGGCGTCTTGCAGGATGCGCTCGACTTCTTCCATGGCCACGGCCCGCTGTTTCGGGTCGACAATGCCCATGGCCTTGTCCAGCGCGGCGTCGAAAGCCGGGTCGCTGTAGTGGCTTTCGTTCCAGGCCGCACCGCTGCGGTAGGCCAGTTCCAGGGACATCACGCCCAGCGGGCGGTGGGCCCAATAGGTCAGGCTGAACGCTGCCTTGTTCCAGATCGGCCAGTATTGGGTGGCCGGGATTACTTTCAGGTTGATGCGGATGCCGGCTTCGGCGCAGTTCTGTTGCAGGATCTGTGCGCAGTCCTGTTCGTAGCGGCCCTGGGTGTTACCGACGATCAGGTCGATGTCGATGCCGTTCGGATAACCTGCGTCGGCGAGGAGCTTCTTCGCCGCCACCACGTCCCGGGCACGTTTGGGCAGTGCAAAGTATTCCGGGCTCGACGGTGCGACGTGATGGTCTTCGCCGAGCGTGCCCATGCCGCGATAGGCGATTTTCAGCATCTGTGCGTTGTCGGCGCAGAGCACCACCGCTTTACGAATGCGTAAGTCGTCGAACGGTTTCTGGTCGCAGGCCATGCGCATGACGATGGTTTGCGCCGATTTGCAGGTCAGCAATTGCGCGCCCGGCAGACGTTTGGCCAAGTCGAGTTCCGCCACGGTCACCCGGTACAACACGTCCACTTGCCCGGCCTGCAATGCCGCCAGATGAGAGGAAATGTCGGTGCCCATGTCGACGTAGCGCAATTCGTCGAGGTTGGCCGGTTTGCGCCAGTAATCGGGCCGCTTGGCGAAGGTCGCCTGCTTGTTGACGGCAAACGACACAAGCTTGAATGGACCGGTGCAGAGGGGGTTTTTCGCCCAGTCGTCACCGGCCTTGAAGCTGCGGTGAACGATGGCGCAGGTGAAGGCGTTGAGCATTTCCGGGATCGCCAGGATCGGCCGCTTGAGCACCAGGCGGAACTGGAAGTCACCGAGTTTTTCGAAGGCGCTGATGTCCTGGAACGCGGTGCGGTTGACCGACTTGGAGTCGGTGGCAATCCAGCGCTGAATGTTGTGCTGTACGTCGTCGACGTTGAAGGTATCGCCGTTGCTCCACTTCACGTCCTGACGCAGGTTGAACGTCCAGGTCTTGAGGTCCTCGGACGGGCTCCAGCTTTCGGCCAGGTACGGGTGCGTGATGTTGTCGGCGTCAACCCAGGTCAGGAATTCCAGGGAATTGCGCAACAGGTTCGAGGCCTCGATCCAGGTGATCAGCATCGGGTCCTGGATTTCCTGGATGGCACAGGCAAAACGCAGGCTACCGCCCTGGCGCGGCGTGATGGCATCGTCTGCCCGGGCTGAATTGCCGAGCAGTGCAGAGCCGAGAAAGGTGCTGGCGCTGGCCACGGTGACGCCCAGCAGGGCGGCGGTGCGCAGAAACTGTCGACGATTGATCTCGCCACTTTTGACTTGAATGCACAGGTCGTTGACTGCTGGATGCGGCAGGGCGCCGTCCAGAGTTGTTAGCTCGTCGAGATGGGGCATGGGCAGCTCTCATGTTGTTTTTATTTGAGATGGCCGCAGTTTTGTCATCCGCGCAAAGATCGACAAACGATAAATTCAACGCGCAAACGTTCGATAAATGCATGTTACTGACGGATGGCTACGCCAGTGCTTGAGATAGACAGGCTGAATACGGACGTTGTGGGAGCGAGCCTGCTCGCGAAAGCGATCTGATTGCCACCTTTGTAGTGACTGAACGTCCGCTTTCGCGAGCAGGCTCGCTCCCACATAAGTCAACCCAGCGTGAAGCAGGAATCGTCCTGCACAACACAAAAATGCATGTTACTCAGGAAATTTCCTACGAGGCATGGGATGCTTTACACCTCGTCAGCCTCCCACGAGTGAGCTTAATGAAACGCAAAATGCCCGCGCTCAACGCGCTAAAAGCCTTTGAAGTCGCTGGCAGCACCGGCAGCTTTACCCGGGCAGCGGAGTTGCTCAACGTCACCCAGAGTGCGGTCAGCCGGCAGGTGCGTCAGCTGGAAGAACAGCTCGGCGAGAACCTGTTGGAGCGTCGCCATCATCACCTGGAACTGACCAGCGCCGGCCGGGTTTTGCTGCGGGCATTGCACCAGTCATTTGACAAAATCGAGCTGACGGTGCGCAGCATCCAGCAGAAATCCCACGCCAATCGCCTGCACATCAACGCGCCGCCGACCTTCACCAGTCGCTGGCTGATGCCACGCCTGGGGCGCCTCCGTGAGAAGCACCCGGAGCTGGAGTTGAGCATCACCACTCGCCTGCAAGACAGCTTGGCGGAAACCAGCACCCTGGACTGCGCGATCCGCTTTGGCGATGGCGAATGGGATGGCCTGGACAGCTCGCTGCTGATCCAGGAACGGCACATCGCGGTGTGCGCGCCGTCCTTGTATGCGCGGGAGTGGAGCGAGGGTGGCATTGACCTCAATCGCCTGACGCTGCTGCATGTGCTGGCCCGGGAGGACCAGCGCTACCTGACCTGGAAACACTGGCTGGACGCGGCGAAAATCAGCGGTGTCGACACTCAGGGCGGTTATGAATTCGACCTGCTGGACTTGGCCATCCGCGCGGCCACCGATGGCCTGGGCATCACCATTGCCGACTGGCACATGGTCGCCCCGGAACTGGCCAGCGGGCAGTTGACTCAAGTGCTGAACGTGCATGTGGAAGGGCATCAATCGTATTGGCTGGTGACCCGGCCGGAACAGACGCAGATGCCGCAATTGCAGGTGTTCAGTCAGTGGTTGCAGGAAGAGATCTGGTTGGCGCAAAGGCAGCTCGAACCCTCCACCGCCGCCACCTGAACACCCCCAAACCCATGTGGGAGCGAGCTTGCTCGCGATTGCGTAGTGTCAGGCAATGATGCTTCGACTGAAACACCGCCATCGCGAGCAAGCTCGCTCCCACAGGGAATCTCTTCGTTCCCAGGGGTAATATGCATTTTTCGAATGTTCCCCCGCTCAATAAATCGTTTGTTCAACCCGCTCAGGATGCCAAGACTGCTCGAACTGGATAAAAACAACGATGGGCGATTCACATGCGACTCGAGCGAAATTTTGTAAACGGTCACTTCATTGAGCCTGCCAGCGACGCGCTGATTGCGGTCTATAACCCGGCGACTGAAGCACTGGTCGGCCAGGTCTCGGCTGCCACGACGGCCGAAGCCACCGCTGCCGTAGACGCTGCCGCCGCCGCCCAGAAAGTCTGGGGCAAACTCACCAGTATCGAACGCGCCGAACACCTGCGCTCGTTTGCCGATGCCCTTGAGGCCTGCGCCAAAAATATCGGTGAAGCCCTGGCCGCGGAATCCGGCAAAAGTGTCGCCGATGCCAGCAACGAAGCCCGTTACGCCGCGCAGATCACCCGTTACCACGCTGAGTGGGCGCGCCGTATCGAAGGCGAGATCATTCCCAGCGACACCCCGAACGAAACCCTCTTTCTGCACCGCGAGCCGATTGGTGTCGTTGCCTGCCTTATTCCGTTCAACTACCCGGTCTATACGTTGCTGCGCAAAATCGCCCCGGCGTTGATTGCCGGCAACACGGTGGTGGTGCGTCCGAGCAACAACACACCGACCTCGGCCTTCGAAATCGCCAAGGCCGTGCAGCAATCCGGTTTGCCAGCGGGTGTGATCAACATTCTGACCATGAACCACGCCACGGCTGCTGCGGTTTGCACGCACAAGGCCGTCGGCCTGATCACCCTGACCGGCAGCGTCAATGCCGGGCGCATCGTGCTCGATTACTGCAAGGCCAACATCGCCAAGCCGTCGCTGGAGCTGGGCGGCAAGACCCCGGCGATCATTGAAGCGGACGCCGATCTTGAAAAAGCCGCCAGCGACATTATCGCGTCGAAGACCACGCACTGCGGCCAGTTGTGCACGGCGGTGGAGCGGGTCTACGTGCAGGAAAGTGTCTACGAGCAGTTCCTCGCGCTGCTCAAGAGCAAAATCAGCGCGGTGAAATTCGGTGACCGCGCCACCGATGCCAGCCTGATGGGCCCACTGGTCAACGCCAGTTCGCAGCAGAACATCCACGCGATGGTCGAGCGCGCTGTCGCCGACGGTGCTGTACTGGAAACAGGCGGTTTTATTCCGCAGGGCGGCGGTCATTTCTACCCGCCAACCCTGCTCAGCGGTTGCCGTCAGGACATGGAAATCATCCAGGAAGAAATCTTCGGGCCGGTGCTGCCGGTACTCAAGTACCGCGACATCGACGAAGCGCTGGCCATGGCCAACGATCATCAGTTCGGTCTGTCGTCGGTGCTGTACACCGAGAACTACCGCACCACGATGAAAGTCGCCAACGCCATCGAGGCGGGCGAGTTGTACGTCAATCGCACCCCGGCCGACCCGTACCAGGGTTTCCACGCCGGCTGGAAACGCTCCGGTTTGGGCGGCGATGACGGCAAGCACGGCATGCTTGAATTCACCCAGACCCGTTTGGTGGTCATGAAGTACTGATCCACCCGCGACACGCCTCACGCCACACCTATAAAAACAATTATTTGGGGCGCCCGGACCACCGGGCTGCCCGAGGTCTCACAGATGTCCAAGCCTGCAACCACTGTTGCCGCTGTTCAGGGTTCGAACGCGGGTTCAAAAAGCCACAGTGACAAGGGAAGTCGTTACATCCAGTTAATGATGTTGGTGCTCGCCGCCGGGGCGATCTACCCGATCCTTTATCTGCGCCAGGTCTACCAGACCACCATGCTCGAAGTGTTCCAGATCAACCACAGCGAGCTGGGTTATCTGTACTCGATGCTCGGCACGATTTTCCTTCTGAGTTATCTGCCGAGTGGCTGGCTGGCCGACCGCATCGCCCCGCGTTTCCTGATTTTCTTCTCGCTGGTCGCCACCGGTGCGCTGGGCTTGTGGTATTCCACCGCGCCCTCGATGACCGGGTTGATGATCATCTTCGGTTGCTGGGGGCTGACCACCGGCCTGACGTTCTGGGCCTCGGTGCTCAAGCGCGTGAAAATGATCGCCCACCACACGGAACAGGGCCGTTTTTTCGGCATCCTCGATGGCGGTCGCGGTTTAGTCGAAGCCTTGCTGGCGACCGTTGCGCTGGGCCTGTTTGCCTTCGCCACCGAAACCCGTGGGGAGTCCGCCGCCGAAGGTTTCAAGCACGTGGTCTACCTGTATGCATTCACCTGTATCGCCATCGGCTGTGTGCTGGTGTTGATCAAGGATCCGAAGTCGATGGAAGACACAGCGGCCGTAGAGAAGGGCAAGTACAACCTGCTCAGTGATCTGGCCACCCTGGTGAAAATCCCCGAGCTGTGGCTGGTGACGGCCATCGTGTTCTGCGGTTATCACATCTTCTGGGCCACCTACAGTTTCTCCGATTACCTGCAGGGAAGCGGCATGACCGCAGTCATGGCCGGCACCATCACCACCATCAAGTTGTGGATGCGCCCGATTGGCGGCATCGGCGGTGGCTGGCTCGGTGACAAGTTCTCCAACATTTCGGTACTGGTCGTTGCGCTGTTTTTGGCAACACTGGCGATGGTCGGCCTGATCGTGTTTCCGGCGCTCAACAGCATGGGCTTGCTGATCGGCACGGTCATCTTCATCGGCCTGATGACCTACGCCATTCGCGGTTTGTACTGGGCGATCCTCGACACCTGCAACATTCCGTTGCGCATTACCGGCCTGGCGATTGGCATTGTCTCGGTGGTCGGTTACTTGCCCGATGCCTTCATTCCCTTGATCAACGGCTACCTCACCGAGCATTTCCCGGGTGCCTTTGGTTACAAGCTGTATTTCGGCTACATCGCTTTCGTCGGTCTGCTCGGAACCCTGGCAGCCCTGACCCTGCGCGCTCGAATCAATCGTCAATCTTTGAACATGACAGGTGCCTGAGATGAAAATCGTCGCCCTTGAAACCCATATCGTTGCCGTACCGCCACCGCACATCGGCGGCATGTACTGGCTGTTCGTCAAGCTCAAGACCGATTGCGGTATTGAAGGCGTGGGCGAAATCTACGCCGCGACCTTCGGCCCCAAAGCCATGCTGCCGATCATCGAAGACGTGTTCGAACGCTACCTGCTCAACCACGACCCGCACCACATTGAGCGCTTCTTCCGTCAGGCCTATTCGAGCGGTTTCACCCAGCGTCCGGATTTGACCATGATGGGTGTGGTCAGCGGCCTGGAGATGGCGTGCTGGGACATCATCGGCAAAGCGGCGAACAAACCGGTTTACGAATTGTTGGGCGGTAAGGTCAACGAACGCCTGCGTTCCTACACCTACCTGTACCCGGTCAACAGCAAGGGCGAGTATGACTACGACGACCCGGACCTGGCCGCCGAGTGCGCCATCGAGAACATGAACAAAGGTTTCACGGCCGTGAAGTTCGACCCGGCCGGACCGTACACCGCGTACTCCGGGCACCAGATTTCCCTGGAAGTGCTCGAACGCTGTGAAACCTTCTGCCGCAAGATTCGCGAAGCGGTGGGCGACAAGTGCGATTTGCTGTTTGGCACCCACGGGCAAATGGTGCCGTCCTCGGCGATCCGCCTGGCCAAGCGCCTGGAGAAATACGATCCGCTGTGGTTCGAAGAACCGGTGCCGCCGGGTCAGGAAGAGGCCATGGCGCAAGTCGCGGCCAAAACCAGCATCCCGATTGCCACCGGAGAACGGCTGACCACCAAGTACGAATTCTTCAAGTTGTTGCAGGCCGGCGGTGCGTCGATTCTGCAGATGAACGTCGCTCGCTGCGGCGGTCTGCTGGAAGCCAAGAAAATCGCGAGCATGGCCGAAGCCTATTACGCGCAAATCGCCCCGCACCTCTACAACGGGCCGATCGGTGCGGCGGCGAGTTTTCAGTTGGCCACCTGTACGCCGAACTTCCTGATCCAGGAAAGCATCATGACCTGGGGCGGGTTCCACGCCGAAGTCCTGACCAAACCGTTGCAATGGGAGGATGGCTACATCATTCCGTCCACCGAACCGGGCCTAGGGGTGGAGCTGAACATGGACGTGGTGCGCAAGCATTCGCCGTACACCGGCGAGCGCCTGCACCTGCAAATGGCGCCGACCCCGGCTGACGTCAAAGACACATCGCCAGCTCGAGGCTGACGGGATTTGCCGCACAAACGCAAAACCTGTGGGAGCGAGCTGTGTGGCGAGGGGATTTAGCGACACGTCGCACCGCCCCATTGGGCTGCGAAGCGGCCCCAAAATCGAAAACCACGGTGTATCAGATGCACCGCAAACAATGGTTTTACGACTGCTTCGCAGCCGAACGGGGATAAATCCCCTCGCCACGCAGCTCGCTCCCACAGGGGGTGGGCGGTTTTTTTTGTACAACGACTTACGCGGTAACCGTGCATGACTTACGACTACATCATCGCTGGCGCAGGCGCCGCAGGCTGCATCCTTGCCAATCGGCTCTCTGCGTCCGGGAAACACTCGGTGTTGCTGCTGGAAGCGGGCGGCAAGGACAGTTCTCTGTGGTTCAGGATCCCGGTCGGCTTCGCCAAAATGTATTACAACCCGACCTTCAACTGGATGTACTACAGCCAGCCGCAAAAACAGCTGAACAACCGCGAAATCTATGCCCCGCGGGGCAAGGTGCAGGGTGGTTCCGGCTCTATCAACGCGATGATCTACGTCCGTGGCCAGGCCCATGACTTTGATGACTGGGCGGCCAATGGCAACGATGGCTGGAGCTTCAAGGACGTGCTGCCGTATTTTCGCAAACTGGAAAACCATCCGCTGGGCGACAGCGAGTACCACGGCGGGAGCGGCCCGATCAGCATCACACCTATGAAGGGCCAGACCCATCCGATTTGCGATGTATTCCTCAAGGGCTGCGATGAACTGGGTTATCCCCATAGCGACGACTTCAACGGCCCGAAATTTGAAGGTTCCGGCATCTATGACGTCAACACCCGCAACGGTCAGCGTTGCTCCAGCAGTTTTGCGCATCTGCATCCGGCATTGAGCCGGCCGAACCTGACGGTTGAGCATTACGCGCTGGTGGATCGGGTGTTGTTTGATAACGGCCGGGCGACCGGGATTTCCATCACCCAGCACGGCGTGGTGCGGACATTTACCGCCAACAAGGAAGTCATTCTTTGCGCCGGTGCCGTGGACACGCCGAAGATCCTGCAATTGTCCGGTGTCGCGGATCAGGCGCTGCTGGCCAGACACAACATCCCGTTGGTCAAACACCTGCCGGCGGTAGGGCAGAACCTGCAAGACCACCTCTGCGCCAGTTACTACTACAAGGCCAACATCCCGACGCTCAATGATCAACTGAGCTCGCTGTTCGGTCAGTTCAAACTGGGTTTGAAATACGTGTTCACCCGCAAGGGCGCACTGGCGATGAGCGTCAATCAGGCCGGCGGATTCTTCCGTGGCAATGAGCAGCAAGCCAATCCTAATCTGCAGTTGTACTTCAACCCGTTGTCGTACCAGATTCCAAAAAACAATAAGGCTAGCCTCAAGCCGGAACCGTATTCAGGCTTCCTGTTGTGCTTCAACCCGTGCCGACCGACCAGTCGCGGGTACATCGAGATTGCTTCGAAAAATCCGCGGGACGCGGCGCTGATCGACCCGAATTACCTGAGCACGCAAAAGGACATCGACGAGGTGATCCAGGGCAGCCGCTTGATGCGCAGAATCATGCAGGCGCCGGCGCTCAAAGGCATTACCGTCGAAGAAGTGCTGCCGGGGCCGGCCATCGAAAGTGACGAACAGATGCTGCAGTACTTTCGCGAAAACAGCGGCTCGATTTATCACCTGTGCGGTTCCTGCACGATGGGCGCGGACGAACAGAAGTCGGTGGTCGACAAGCGCCTTAAAGTCCATGGTTTAGATGGTTTGCGCATTGTCGATGCATCGATTTTCCCTAACGTGACCTCTGGCAATACTCACGCTGCCGTGCTGATGGTGGCGGAGAAGGGCGCCGATCTGATTTTGCAGGACGCCTGATTCACCGCCCGATTGCATCAAAAATGAATTTCCGCGAAGTCCGCTGCTCATACCTGTAGGTAGCGGATTTAAGCGCGCGAAATCATTTAGGCAATCAGGGAGTGGCACAGTCATGAGACCAGTATCGAAGGCGGGCGATCATCTCCTTGGCGGGTTGATTCTTGTGGTGGAGGACGACCCGCTGATCCTGGAGTTTCTCTGCGAAATTCTTCAGGAGGAAGGCTTTTTGGTTGAAGCGCATGTCAGTGCGGATGCCGCGTCAGCGTATCTGGAACAACACTCGGACGGCGTCCGTCTATTGCTCACGGACATCACCATGCCAGGCAAACTCAATGGCGCGGACCTGGCCAATCTGTTTGGCGACCGCTGGCCGAACAAACCGATCATGATCATGTCCGGTTTCGAAACACCGGAAAGCGCCGGGGTCAGGCATTCGGTGTCGTTCATCAAGAAACCGTGGGCGCTTGGGCAGTTGCTGGACTGTGTCGAAGGTGCCTTGAAGTCGAAACATACCCTGTAGAACCACTACAACCTGTCACGATGCGGCTTGTGGCGGGCCTATACTTCAAGAGTCGGCACACTCGGTGCGACATGCAGTCGTGTTGGATGGATGAGATGGCGCGTCGAGTGATCGTTCACGCAGGCCACGGCCTGCCTTCGTCGTAGGGAGGAGAAGATCATGGCGCGTAAATACATCGACTGCCGCGAGTTTCCAAGCGATGCCAAATGCTCGGTCGCACTGTCCGCAGACTCTGAAAACGAACTGCTCGAGGCCGCCGCACAGCATGCAGTCAGTGTTCACAAGCACACCGATTCACCGGAACTGCGTGCTCAACTGAAGACCATGTTTCACGACGGCACCCCGCCTGTTGAAGCACCACGTCCCGCTTAGTCAGGAAATCCTCTGGAGGAGTTGCCGAAGGCTCGGGCCGCGTTCGGCAGCTCCTCGCAAATGCTACATTGTTCGGCGAACCCGCCTGGCACTTGCGAGAGGAAGCTCCCCCTTGTCTGCTCAAGAATCCGTCTTCAACACCCCGTACCGCGCTTTTCTGTTTGATATGGACGGCACCGTCCTCAATTCCATCGCCGCTGCCGAGCGGATCTGGGCGGCCTGGGCCGTGCGCCACAGCGTCGATGTCGAAACCTTCCTGCCCACCATTCATGGCGTTCGCGCCATCGATACCATCAATCGCCTGGCGTTGCCCGGGGTGGATGCCGAGGCTGAAGCGGCGTTCATCACCGAGGCGGAAATCGAGGATGTCGAGGGAATCATTGAGGTGCCTGGCGCGGCAGACTTTCTGAAGTCGCTGCCTGCCAATCAATGGGCAATCGTCACTTCTGCGCCGAAGGCATTGGCGCTGCGGCGGATGGCCGCGGCGGGTATTCCAGAGCCTTTGGTGATGGTCACTGCCGAAGACGTCAGCGCCGGAAAACCCGATCCCGCGGGTTATCGACTGGCGGCCAAGCGCTTGGGCGTTGAACCGGCCGATTGCCTGATTTTCGAAGACGCCACCGTGGGCATTCTCGCCGCCGAGGCAGCGGGCGCGGGCCTGATCGTAGTGACCGCGACCCACGACCATCCGCTCCAGACCCCGCACGCCACGCTCGCCAGCTATGAGTCGGTCGTAGCCCATGTGGATCACGACGACCAAATCTGCCTGCACACCAACTAATGTGGGAGCGAGCTTGCTCGCGATAGCGGTTTAACATTCAACAATAATGTCGACTGATAGCCCGCCATCGCGAGCAAGCTCGCTCCCACATTAGGATTTTGTTGTTTCAGTAAACCCCGGGAATCAACCGCCAACTGCGGGCGCAGTAAGCCTCGTATTCGCTGCCGAACTGCGTCCTTAACAGCGCTTCTTCGGCGTGAATGCGGGCGATCAGCGGGATCAGCGTCACCGCGGCCAGCAACAGGCCAACGCCGGAGCGAAAGGCCAGTGCCCAGCCCACTGCAGTGATCATCAGCCCCAGATAACTGGGGTTGCGCAAGGTGCGATAAATCCCGTCGGTGACCAGCGTGTGCCCCGGCTGAATCGCCACCAGTCCACTAAAACGCTTGCCCAGCACAAACACCGGCCACAGCCGCAGCGTGCCGCCGATGATGAATAGCAACGCCCCGAGCCAGCGCACACCTTCGCCACCAAAGGTCCAGAAATCGATCCGGTCCGTATAGGCCGGCAAATACCCGCTCAATAAACCGATCACCCCGAACGCCGGCAGCACCCAGCGATTGGCCCGGTCTTCACGTTCGCCGGAACTCAGGTTGACCTCAGTGAACAAGGACGCGATGGCCATCACCAAAGTGGCACACACGATGACCACCAGCGGTGTATGAGAGAAAAACGCCGAGAACCCGCCGAGCCCCCACACCGCGAGCCCGAGGTAGGCGAGGGTGGAAACTACGGCGAAAAACGCCAGTTTGGCCGAGATTTTCATCTACATCTCCACAAACGAACCTGACACCGTTCATTGTAGGAGCTGCCGCAGGCTGCGATCTTTTGATCTTGGCCGTCCTCAATACCGCTCAAGATCAAAAGATCGCAGCCTGCGGCAGCTCCTACGTGGCGTCGGCCCTGGCATTACGCCGAATCACCTGCGGCGGCTGCCCGAACGCCCGAAGGAAGGCTTCGCGCATGCGGCGGCAGTCGCTGAAGCCGGATTCTTCGGCTATCTGGTCGAGGGTCAGGCGCCCGCGTTCCAGCATCTGCCGTGCTGTTTCCAGGCGCAGGTTCTCGATGGCTTTGGCCGGTGATTGACCGGTTTCCGCCCGGAAGGCCCGGCTGAACTGCCGAGGGCTGAGGCGCGCGACGTCCGCCAGTTGCTCCACCGACAACGTCTCGGTGAGGTGTTCTCGCGCATAGCCGAGGACGGTTTGAATACGGTCGGATTTCGCTTCCAGTTCCAGCAGCGCCGAGTGTTGCGACTGGCCGCCCGCACGGCGGTGGTACATCACCAGTTTCTGCGCCACGGAACGGGCGAGTGCGGCGCCGTGATCCTTTTCCACCATGGCCAGCGCCAGGTCGATGCCGGCGGTCATCCCGGCGGAGGTCCAGATCGAACCATCGACGACGTAGATGCGGTCTTCTTCGACCTTGATCGACGGAAACCGCGCTTGCAGCTCCCGTGCATAAGCCCAATGGGTGGTGGCCCGCCGTCCGTCGAGCAAACCGGCCTGGGCCAGGACGAACGCCCCGGAGCAGATCGACGCCGTGCGCCGTGCGGTTTTAACGTTTGTGCGCAGGTAGTTCAGTACCCCCTCGGGCGCCTGCTCGAGGATGGCATCGCCGCCCACCACAATCACCGTATCGAACACCCGCTCACCAAAGGCCTCGGTGCCGACGCTCAGTCCACCGGAAGCGCGCAATATGCGGCCGTCTTCGGACAGTACGCTGACGTCATACAGCGCTTCGCCGGCGCTGAAATTGGCGTACTCGAACACCGGCATGGCCGCCAGCGCCATGGACTGGAACCCTTCAAACACTACAAACGCCACGGAAGTCATCGAGATGTCCTCAAAAGGTCATGTCCGAAAAACGTACTTTAAACGTCATTTGAGACGATCGTTAGACCATTTATAACGATTCACACCCGGCGACGTTATCGCCTCACTGTGAAGGAAATCGACATGGCCCTCTCATCCAAAGGTACCGCGCTGATCACTGGCGCTTCTTCGGGCATCGGCGCGGTGTATGCCGACCGACTCGCCCGGCAGGGTTACGACCTGATTCTGGTCGCCCGCAGCCAGGCAAAACTGAACGCCCTGGCCAACCACCTGAGTAACGAAACCGGTCGCACAGTCGAAGTGGTCGCCGCTGATCTGAAAGACAAGGCCGACGTGCGGCGGGTCGAAGAAATTCTACGCTCCGACGCCAGTATCACCCTGTTGGTCAACAACGCCGGGGTCGGCGCTGTCATGCCGCTGCTCGGCAGCCCGGTGGATGACATGGAAGACATGATCACCCTCAACGTGACCGCGTTGATGCGCCTCGCTTACGCGGTGGTGCCAGGCTTCGTCGCTCGCGGCACCGGGACGGTGATCAACATTTCCTCGATCGTTGCCATCGCCCCGGAAATTCTCAACGGCGTGTATGGCGGGACCAAGGCGTTTGTCCTCGGCCTGAGCCAATCCATGCACCGCGAGCTGGCCGACAAAGGCATTCGGATCCAGGCCGTGCTGCCCGGAGCCACCGCCACCGACTTCTGGAGCGAGGCCGGCAACCCGGTGGAAAACCTGCCGCAAGAGATCGTGATGTCTGCCCAGGACATGGTCGATGCCGCGCTGACGGGCCTGGCGCAAGGCGAAGTGGTGACCATTCCGGGCCTGCACCAAGGCGACCAGTGGGACACCTACGAAGCCCAACGCCAGACGCTTTCAGGCTTGTTCGGCAATTCCACGGCCGCACCGCGTTATCGCTGAAGCGGTAGCCTCCGGGCAGGGTGAAC
Organism: Pseudomonas fluorescens; assembly: GCF_000968015.1. Lineage (GTDB taxonomy): Bacteria > Pseudomonadota > Gammaproteobacteria > Pseudomonadales > Pseudomonadaceae > Aquipseudomonas > Aquipseudomonas fluorescens_W. Next base: position 40,980 of record NZ_LACH01000054.1, on the reverse strand, counting down.
TAAGCTTGGATAAGGACTGTTCACCCTTAAGGAGCTTCACCATGCTTCACATCAGAACGCCGTTGATTCTGCACCCAGGCCTGTCGACGCCGGCCCGGCGGATCTGGCTCAAGCTGGAAAACCTGCAACCCAGCGGTTCGTTCAAATTGCGCGGCATGGGCCTTTTGTGCAGCCAGGCAAAGGCGCAGGGCAAACGCAAAGTCGTCTGTCCTTCCGGCGGTAATGCCGGGTTCGCCACCGCCGTGGCTGCCGCCATCCTGGGGTTGAAAGCCTGCATTGTGGTACCGCACACCACTCCCGAAACCACCCGCGCACGGATCAGGAAAACCGGTGCCGAGGTGATCGTCCATGGCAAGGTCTGGGACGATGCAAATCAACGGGCGAAGGAACTCTCGCAAGGCGCGGACACTGAATACGTGCCGGCCTTCGATCACCCGGTGTTGTGGGAAGGGCACAGCACGATAGTCGATGAAATCCTCGAAGATTGTCCTCAGGTCGATGCAATGGTGACGTCGGTAGGGGGTGGTGGTTTGCTGGCGGGCATTCTCACCGGGTTGATTCGCCATGACCGCATGGACTGCCGGATCATTGCTTGTGAAACCCAGGGGGCGGCCTCTTTTGCGGCAGCGGTCGCTGCCGGGCATCCGGTCAGATTGCCGCGGATCGACACTGTGGCCACTTCGCTAGGCGCTGCTCAGGTAGCCGCCTGGCCGGTGAAGCACATCCTCGATTTCCCCCATGAGTGCGTGGTGCTTAGCGATGACGAGGCGATCATGGGCGTGGTCCGATACGCCAACGACCTGCGTCAGTTGGTCGAGCCGGCGTGCGGCGTTTCGTTGGCGATTGGATACCTGGACCATCCGGCGATTGCCGGTGCCCATGATGTGGTGATTGTGGTGTGCGGCGGCGTGAGCATCAGCGCGCAACTGGTGGCGGGTTGGGCGCGATTATCCACCGGTATTGAAGCAAGGTAGGGCTGCAAACGCTATCCGGGTGCCGCAAGCCCTACCGCTGGTTTTCCAGCCTTTATTGACCCGCAGCTACGCCTTCCTGGACGAGGATTGCTCTGGCCAGGTCTTCGTCGCTGGCGTTGAGGCCGGGATGTTCCTGACGAATCTGCTTTAAGTAAGACTCCAGATAAACACCACGAATCGCGCCGCCACTGGCGACGAAGCTGGAGGCGTCATCCCGAGCCGGAATCACTCGTTTGTCATCCTTGAAGGTCGAGTACAACGATGCGGAAACCCCGGCTGACGTGGCGACATCGCCCGCATCCACTTTGGCCATAGCGGAGCCGAAGGGTAAACACAGCAAAAGGGAAGAGATGATAATCAGACGGCGCATGACGGTGTCCTCTGTAAAGCGTGATGCAAAAAAGGAAGTACCTCATCTGTAGGATGCGTGGCGGTCGTCAGGAGTTCCCTGCCGAAGCGTGATCAGCCCAAAGCCTGCTTCTGAAAAAGCTCAACCCCTCGCCGGGCAACCCCTTTAGACCCCGATGCTAAAGCAAAGGAATGCTGTAGCTCACGATCAAGCGATTCTGGTCCTGATCACGCGCCGCCTCGCTGTTGGACTTGCCGTTACGCCATCCAAATCCGACATTTTTCAGAGCCCCGGACTGAATCACGTAGTCCAGCGCAATGTCCCGCTCCCATTCCTTCTGGGTATCGCCAGAGGTTGTCTTGATATCGTCCCCGCTGAGGTACATGACGGACGCTTTCAGGCCGGGCACACCCATGGCAGCAAAGTCATAGGCGTATTGACCGAAGGCTGTGCGTTCGCCCGCGCGGGTGAAGGTTTGAATCAGACGGTCGGTGTACAGGTAAACGCTGGAGCCGCCGGCACCCTTGTTGGCCAGGCCTCCCTGATTGAGCTGCGTGAAGTTGCTGCCACTCGAAACGCTTTGATAGCCCGCAGTGATTGCATGGCCACCCAAGGTGTAAATCAGTGCGGCACTCCAGGTTTTATTGTCGATCTCGCCATCATTACCCTCGGTGAAGCCACTGATTCTGTAGCCCGACGTGCCCGAGCTGTTTCTACCGGATGAATCGGTCTTGAAATAGCGCAAGTCGGTTTTCAGCGATTGACCTTCCGTGATCGCCAGCGTGTGGATCAGGCCGAAAAACTGCTGGGTGTAGTAGTCGTCCAGGTGGGCGTAGTAATACTGGGCGGTCAGGTCCTTGGTGATTTTCCAGTCGCCGCCGGCGAAGTCGAAGGCATTGCTTTCACGGGTGCCGCCGGTGGCGGCCAACCCCGTCTGATCGCTTGAGCCCCGACCGGTTGCGTGTTCGATTCGGCCTCCCGTGAGGGTCAAGTCCTTGAACTCGCCCGAGGTGATCTGGCCACCTTCGAAGGTCTGCGGCAGCAGGCGGCCGTCGTTGGAGACGAGGATTGGAAGTTTGGGCATCAGTGTGCCCAGGCGAAGTTCGGTTTTTGAGACTTTGACTTTGCCGGTCAACCCCAGCCGGCTCCATTCGTCGACGGCGCTGTTGTCGCTGTCCGAAGGAATCATCGAACTGCCGACGTGCCGTCCTTTGCCACTGTCCAGCGTGATCCCCATCAAGCCCAATGCATCGACGCCAAACCCGACCGTGCCATCGGTGTAGCCCGACTTGTAATCGAGCATGAAACCTTGCGCCCACTCTTCGGTTTTCGAAGGCGCGGCCGTGCCGTCGCGGTTGTCGTTGTTGAAGTAGAAATTTCTCATTCCCAGGGTGGCTTTGCTGTCACTCAGGAAGTCGGCGTGCGCCTGGGTGCTCAGTGCGATGGCGCCCAGTGCAATCATTACCGCCGTTGTTTTATTGCTCATCGAAACCGCCCTTTTTTTTGTAGTTTGAATGGGGGAGAGTGGCTCCCGCAGTTGCCTGCGGGAGCGTGACGCTTGAGTTAAATACCCAGCACGTTGGCGCCGATGCACGGATCAATCCCGCGTTCCAGGCGACGCTGATGGACGATCACAGTAATTTCCATCGAACCCGTCGTGACCTCGAAGTCGAGGATGTGGCCGCCGTACGCCTGGAACGTCGCGTCGCCGGCGACGCCGTGCATATGGATCGAAGGCTGGTCGTTCTTCCACGCCACGGAGCCGGTGATGCTCGCCATCTCGACACTGTTCAAGGTCTTGGCGTCGAAGTCCTTTTTGTCCTTGTTCCAGAAACCGAACTTCACATTGCCGAAGCCGATGCCGGTGATGGAGGCGCTGGGGATTTTTTCGGCGATGGCCAGTTTGGTCAGCTCTTTAAAGGCGTTATCGCCCATGCGCAGCACCATGAGGTAACCGGTGGGGGTTTTGGTGTAGCGCGGTGTGGCTTCAGTGGCACATTGCATGGGGGTTGTCGTCGCGGCGGGAGTGGTTTCGGCAACGGCCAGTTGAGCGCCTGCGGTGGTGATCATCACGGCGGCGGCCACGGCCAGCATCAATTTGCAAAAGCGCTGTTTCGGGTGAAGTTGAACGTGCATGAGACTTCCTCTGTTTTTGTTGTTGTGTGGGTGGTGCGGTTTTCGGGACGAGCGAATCCGACGCCTGTTGTTCAACAGGCGCGGAAGTTGTGCTGACAGCGGGTGTTAGTTGAAGCCGGGTGACTTACAGCGCATCGCGGCGGCTGACGCCGTCCACCAGTCGGGCGATGCTGAGCGGGTTAGCGTTCTTCAGCGCGTCCGGCAGCAAGCTGTCGGGGCAGTTCTGATAACACACGGGACGCAGAAAACGATCGATCGCCAACGTCCCGACCGAGGTACCGCGAGCATCCGACGTGGCCGGGTACGGTCCGCCGTGGACCATGGCATCGCAGACTTCCACCCCGGTCGGGTAGCCGTTGAACAGCACGCGCCCGACTTTCTGTTCCAGCAGGGCCAGCACTTCGTTCAGGGTATTGAGTTCCGAATCTTCGACGATCAGCGTGGCGGTCAACTGACCGCGCAAACCGTGCAGTGCCTGGAGCAACTCGGCCTGGTCAGCGACGTCCACCACGAGGGTGGTCGGGCCGAAGACTTCTTCCTGCAGCAGCTCATCACCGTTGATCAAGAGGCTGACGTCGGCCTTGAACACTTGCGGCCGTGCCTGATTGCCCTGTTGTTGTGCGCCGGCCAGGTGAGTCATGCCAGCATGAGCGCGTAGGTTGTCCAAACCGTGGCAATAGCTTTTCAACGCGCCGGCGTTGAGCATGGTTTGCGCCGGTTGTTCACTCATCAAACCGGTAAAGCGCTCGAGGAAAGCCGTGAACTCCGGCGAGCGAATACCCAGTACCAAACCGGGATTGGTGCAGAACTGACCTGCGCCCAACACCACGGAAGCGGCCAATTCGGCAGCGATCTTTTCCCCGCGCGCCTTGAGTGCTTCGGGCATCACCACCACCGGGTTGATGCTGCTCATCTCGGCGAACACCGGGATCGGTTGAGGACGCGCCGCCGCCATGTCACACAAGGCCCGGCCGCCACGCAATGACCCAGTGAAACCCACCGCCTGGATCGCCGGATGCTTGACCAGCGCCTCGCCAACGCTGCCGTAGAGCAGGTTGAACACGCCATCCGGCATCCCGGTTTTTCTGGCCGCGCGAGTGATCGCATCGGCGACGTAATCGGCGGTTGCCATATGCCCGCTATGGGCCTTGAACACCACTGGGCAACCCGCTGCGAGGGCGGAAGCGGTGTCGCCGCCAGCGGTGGAGAAGGCCAGCGGGAAATTGCTGGCCCCGAACACGGCGACCGGACCGAGCCCGGTGCGGTACTGGCGCAGGTCGGGGCGAGGCAACGGTTGGCGATCCGGTAGCGCACGATCTATGCGGGCGCCGTAGAAATCGCCGCGACGCAGCATCGTGGCGAACAGGCGCATCTGGCCGCTGGTGCGTGCCCGCTCACCTTGAATCCGGCCGGCAGGCAGGGCGGTTTCCCGGCACACAAGGGCAATGAACGAGTCGTCCAGCGCGTCAAGCTCAGTGGCAATAGCCTCCAAAAACTGAGCGCGTCGGGCGGATGAAAGATGGCGAAAGATCGGGTAAGCCGTGGCCGCCGCTTCTGCAGCCGTGTTCACTTCATCCACGGTCGCCTGATGGAAACGATACGGCAGTGCTTCGCCGGTACTGGCGTCGTGGCTTTGCAAGGTGCTCGAACCTTTTGCCGAACGAGCGCCTGCGATGTAGTTGTGGCCTGAAACTTCAAACATGGGAACTCCTGAAGGTCTGTTCAATTCGGGTCATGTGAGCCGGTAAATACGTCGGGCGTTGTCATGAAACAGGGCGAGGCGATCTGTGAGGGAGCGGTCGCTGACAATCGTTTTGAAGCCGTCGAAGATCTCGCTCATGCCGTTCACGACGCCGTCGACCGGGTAATTGCTGGCAAATGCGCAGCGACTGACATCGACAATCGAAATCGCGTCGTTCACCACCACGCGGTTCGACTCGACGGGCCACGCCTTGCCGGGGATACAGATACCTGAAATCTTCAAGGCAACGTTCGGCTCGCGTGCCAGCAACGCGAGGTTTTCACGCCAGCCGGCTAGCCCTTCTTCCGAACGATCAGCCGGCAGCGCCGTGTGATTGACCACGATGGTCACGTCAGGAAAGTCCCTGGCCAGCTCGGCCGCTTCCGCCAGATGCCACCAGGGCGCCTGCAACTCGAAGTGCAGGCCATTTTCAGCCAGTTGTGCGTAGCCCTCGCGCCAACGAGGGTCACGCATGGAGCCTGGCGCCACGAAATCTTCGCGCCATGCCTCAAGGCTGGTGACCGCAGGTTTGTGGCGCACCCCGCGCACCAACGGATGATCGCCGTACTGGCGCAAGAGGTCCGATGCGTCTTCACGATCAAGCCAGGCCTGCGCCACCATTGCCGCCAGGGTCGGTTCGTTATGTGCCAGAGACTCGACAAACCTCACCTCATCGGCGGGCGTCGCAGGGTCCCATTCACCCTCGATGACGACGGTCTGCACGATGCGATGGTTGCCCGTCAGCCGGCGATAGTCCTCAGGCAGAAAGTTGCGGCAGATCGACGAGTAATCGCCGTAACGAAACGGTCGCAACGGGCGGTCGTTCAGCCACGGGTAGTAATGCTTTTCGATATCGAAATAATGCTGGTGGGCGTCGACGATGGGTAAGTCCGCATCTTCGCCGCTGGCCAAAAAGCGCGCGCGCCAGTCGATCACGGATGGGTTATCCATGCTGTTCCTCCAGACGATAAAAGCGTTGTGCATTGCCGGCGAACACCGCTTCCTGCACGGCACGGCCCAGTGGCGCGAGCATCGCGGCCATGCCGTCGGCAATCGTGTCGTAGGACGCGCGCAATCCGGCGACCGGGAAATTGCTGGCGAATATGCAGCGCTCGGGGCCGAAGATCTCCAGTGCGGTCAGCACCACGATCCGGTTGTCGTCGTAGTTCCAGGGCGAGTCTTTCAGCCCGAACTCCGAGAGCTTGATGTGCACGTTGGGTTGCAGGGCCAGGGCTTCCAGGCCTTTGCGCCAACGGGCCATGCCGTGCGGGCTGCGATCCCAGGCGAAACCGGTGTGATTGAGGGCGATCCGGATCTGCGGAAACATCGCTGCCACTTCAGCGGCCTCCACCAGGTGCCACGGCGGCACGCGCAGATCCCACGACAGGTCGTGATCCGCCAGACGCGAAAAGCCTTCCAGCCATTTCGGGTCTTGCATGGTGCCGCGAGCCCCGGCAATCGACACCTCAGGCGATGCCGAAGTGACGGGTTTGGAGCGTATGCCTTTCACCAGCGGCCGGGCGGCCTGTGCCGCGAGGATTTCCGCGCTGTCCTCACGATCGAACCAGGCATGGGCAACGATGGCATTCGGGAAGCCGTAACGGGCATTCACCTGTTCCAGCCAGCGTGTCTCGGCGACTTGCTCATCGCGAGCACGCTCGGCCTCGACATGCACCGTGCCCACCAACCGTTGTCTTTCGGTCAGGGCAAGAAAGTTTTCCGGCAAGAAATCACGGCACAGGCTGTGATAGTCGCCGAGGAAAAAATCCTCGTGATACTCGTCCTGCAGCCACGGATAACGACCGTTGCCCAGGTCCCACAAGTGGTGGTGAGCATCGACAATCGGCAGCGCATCCTCGGCCGCCAGGTTGGGCAAGCCGTTGCGTTCGTGCAGCGTGATCATGACGGGGTCCCTTGCTCAGCGCGACGCGGCGAATTGGGAAGGGCTGAGTGCGCTGTCTTCGACTTCCCCTGCGGCGGCTGCCTCGGCCTTGGCCTGAACGCGGCTGCGCAGTTTGGCGACGTTCACCACCACCCGGGTATGCGCCGCCGTGGCCACCAGCTCGACGTCATCGCGCACTTCGACGTTGAAGGTGACGCTGCGACCCTCGATCCGGGTAACCGTGGCGACGATGCTGACCGACATGCCCAGCAACGTGGCCCCAACGTGGCGGATGTCGACTGCCGCGCCGACGGTGTTTTCGCCCTCATCGAGGAAGGTCAGCAGGTAGTCCAGGCACGTCCGTTCGATGTCATCCACCAGGCGGGGCGTGGCGTAGATGCGCAAGTCTTCGCCGAGAAACGAGATGGTGCGTTCCTTGTCGACGATCAGTTTGCGTTCGGTGGCGGTGCCGGCTTCGAGTGTGGAGAAATTCATGAGAAACCTCGTATTTGAGTGCTGACAGTCAAAAAGTGATTCAGGCGTTGGGCAGGAAACCGATGGAAATCCATGGCACGGCGATCAGCACGCCCAGGGCCACAACCAGCGCGCCGAGATACGGCCAGACCCGACGCATGGCGCCGCTGGGGTCGACCTTGGCGATGGCGCAGGCGGCGTAGAAACCCACGCCAAACGGTGGGGCGAACAAACCCAGGCCCATGGCGAAGATCGCGACCATGGCGTAATGCACGTCGTTGATGCCCATGGCCTTGGCAATCGGAAACAGCAGCGGCCCGAACAGCACGATGGCCGGGATGCCTTCCAGAAAACTGCCCAGAAGGATGAACGCCACGGCGGAGATGATCAGGAAGCCCATCGCGCCACCCGGCACCGTCGACATCACCTGCGCCAACTGGTGCGAGAAGCCCGACTGGGTCAATGCCCAGGCCATGGCGGTCGCGCTGCCGATGATGATCAGGATCGCGCCGGACAACGACGCGGTGCTGACCAGAATCGGATACAGGCGGCGCCAGTCAAAGCAGCGGTAGCACAACAAGCCGACGATGAAGGTGTAAGCCACGCCAATGGCGGCGACTTCGGTGGCGGTCGCGACCCCTTCAACCACCGCGGTGCGGATCACGAAGGGCAGGGCCAATGCCGGTAACGCGATCAGCAGCGAGTGGCCAATTTCCTTGCCCGAAGCGCGTTTGCCGGTGGAGGCCTCGCCTTTGCGGTTTTTCCACCAGATCACCGCCGCCATGGCGATGGCACCCACCACCGCTGGCATGAAACCACCGGTAAACAGGGCGGAAATCGACACGCCGGTCACCGAACCGATGGTGATCAGTACCAGGCTTGGCGGAATGGTTTCCGACATCGCCCCGGACGCATTGAGCATCGCCACCAGTTCGTTTTCATCCTCACCGCGTTTCTTCATTTCCGGAAACAGCGCCGGTGCGATGGCCGCCATGTCGGCCGCCTTGGAGCCGGAAATGCCGGAGATCAGGTAAATGGCCCCGATCAGCACGTAAGACAGGCCGCCACGGACATGGCCGATCAACGAGCAGAGGAAGCGGATCATCGCGCGGGCCATGCCCATGGCTTCGATCAACGCACCCAAAAACACAAACAACGGAATGGCCAGCAAGATCAGGCTCGCCATGCCTTCGTCCATCCGCCCGACCACCAGGGTCAAGGGTGTGCTGGTCATGGTCGACAGGTACGCCACGGTCGCCAGGCCGAACGCCACCATGATCGGCACGCCGATGACGATCATCGCCATCACGCCGATCATGAAGAAGACCACCAGGTTCCAGTTGCCCATCAGCAGCAGGGAACCTTCAGCCACCCACAACAACGCGGCCAGGGAGGCCAGCATCGCCACCGACACCGAAAAGTCGATCAACCGGGCACTGGTCAGCAGACGTGCAACGCAGGTCATCAGCATCAGGCTCAGGCCGACCGCAATGGCGGACACGCGAAAGGCGTTGGGGATTTCAAGGGCGGCAGTGGTGATGATCCACTCGTCGCTGACGTACTCCCAGGCCGGCGTGAACAGCAACCCGATGAATGTGATGACGATCACGGCGCCCAAGGTGTCGACAAAGGCGCGTTTTTCCAGCGGCAGCCGCCCGATGAACGAGGTCAGCCGCATGTGCTCGCCTCGACGCATCGCCACCACTGAGCCGAGCATCGCCAGCCAGAGAAACAGCAGCGAGGCCAGTTCGTCGCCCCAGACGATGGGTTGATTGAGCACGTAGCGCGAGAACACATTGCAAAACAGCAGCGTGACTTCGATAACCACCAGCAACGCCGCGCTGCCTTCGGTCAGCCAGCGCAGCCCGGTGTCCAGTGCGCGACCGAGACGAAACGTGGTGGGGCGCGTGCTGAGTCCTTCAGCGGGAGAAACATCCGTCATTGGTATTTCGCTTTTCATGACCTTGTCTCCGGCTTAGGACAGTTGACCCGCGTACTGCTCGAGCAAGCTCCAGGCTTCAGGGCCGTACTTTTCCTTCCATTGGGTGTAGAAGCCTTTGGACTGCAGATCAGTCCTGAACAATGAACGATCGACTTTGTTGAACGTGATGCCGTGGGCGGTCAGGGACGGCTCCAGGCTGGCGTTGAGATCGATCACCTGTTGACGCTGAATCAGCGCGGCGGCGTTGATCTGCCGGGAGACGATTTCCTGCACGTCTGCGGGCAGTTTTGGAAACGTCTTGCCCGAGGCGACGATCCAGAAACCGCCCCAGATGTGGTCGGTCATGGAGCAGTATTTCTGCACTTCATAGAAGCGTGCGGCTTCAACGACCACCAGCGGGTTTTCCTGACCGTCGACGACTTTGGTCTGCAACGCCGAGTAGGTCTCGTTGATGCTGATGCCGGTTGGCGAGGCGCCGAGGGCGCTGAACATGGAGGTCCACAGCGGGCTGACCAGCACTCGCAATTTGAAACCGGCCAGGTCTTGCGGGGTGTTGATCGGACGCGTCGAACTGGTGATCTGGCGGAAGCCGTTGTTCCAGACTTTCTCCATCGGGATCAGGCCGACCTTCTCGGTCTTGGCGCGTACGTACTCGCCCAGCTTGCCGTCCAGCGCGGCCCAGACACTGTCGTAGTCCTTGAATGCGAACGGCATGCTTTCGATCGACATGGCCGGCACCAGCGTGGAGAGAATCGCGCCTGGCAAGGGAATGAAGTCGATTGCCCCGGCGCGCACCTGGGACAGCATGTCGGTGTCGCCGCCCATGGCGCCGTTGGCGTACACCTGCAGGTCCACGGCGCCGTTGGTTTCGGCCTTGATGGCTAGCGAAGCCGCCTTCATCTGGATGTTCAGCGGATGGGTGTCGGGCAGGCTGCTGGTGTAGCGCAACACAATGGGTTTGGTCGCGGCGAAGACGCTGGAGGGCAGCAGGTTGGCGGCGAATGCGCCGCCAACGGTGACGCCGGCAGACACTAGGAATGATCGGCGGCTGACGGACTCGGTCAAGATACGGCTCATGATGTTCACCTTATTGTTTTTGTAGTTGTTTTAAAAAACAGCGGATCGTTCAAGCGAACGCTGCTCCGGGTAGGAGTGAGCCTGCTCGCGATAGCGTCGTCAGACTCGAAATTCATGTCGACTGACCCACCGCATTCGCGAGCAGGCTCGCTCCTACAGGTTTGCGTTACGCCAGTGCCACGACGGCCTGGGTTCTAATCAGCTCATCGATTTCATCTTCAGCAAAGCCGCTTTCTTTCAGCACTTCGCGGGTGTGTTCACCGAGCAGCGGGGCATGCCGACTGGTTGGCGGCGCGGCGTTGTCCATGTCGGAGAAGTGAATCGGCAGGCCCATGCCGCGTACCCGGCCTTCGGTCGGGTGTTCGGTCTCGACGACCATGCCGCGTGCTTCCGTTTGTGGATGAGCCAGCGCCGCCGCGATATCGAGGACCGGCCCGGCAGGCAGGCCGAGGTTGTCGAACAGCACCATCCATTCATCCGTGGTGCGCGCGACCAGGACTTCGTTGAGGATTTCCACCAGGGCCAGACGGTGCTCCATGCGCAATGCGTTGCTGGCGAATCGTGGGTCGGCTTTGAGTTGGGGCAGGGCGAGCGCCTCGACCAGACGTTCGTAGTTGGCCTGGTTGGCGGCGCCAATGTTGATCCAGCCGTCCGCCGTGCGGAACACCTGATACGGCGCGCTGGTGGAGTTGGCGGAACCCATCTTCGGCAGGATGGTGCCGTCGGCGAAATACGCCGCCGCTGGCCAGTACATTTGTTGCAGACCGGCTTCGAACAATGAAGTGTCGACCATCTGCCCGAGGCCGGTTTTCTGTTTGGCGGCGTACGCTGCGCAGATGCCGAGGGCGGCGAGAATGCCGGAGTTGATGTCAGCCACTGGCGAACCGGCCTTGACCGGCTCACGCCCGGCTTCACCGGTCATGCTCATCATGCCGCTCATGCCTTGGGCGATCAGGTCGAAACCGCCTTTTTCGCCAAACGGCCCGCTGCGGCCGTAGCCGGAGATCGCGCAGTAGATCAGCCCAGGGTTGAGGGTTTTCAGCGTTTCATAACCCAGGCCGAATTTCTCCATGGTGCCGGCACGGTAGTTTTCCGTGACCACATCGGCGTCCATCAAGAGGCGGCGCAACACGTCGCGCCCGCCCTCGGTTTTCAGGTTCAGGCCAATACCGCGTTTGTTGCGGTTTACCACCATGAACGAGGCGGATTCACCGCTGGCCATGATCGGCGAGAAGCGGCGCGAATCATCACCGCCCGGGACTTTCTCGACCTTCACCACGTCCGCGCCCATGTCGGCCAGCATCATTCCGCACACTGGGCCGGACATGATGTGAGCCAGTTCTACAACGCGCATTCCTGTCAGCGGTCCCATGTTATTTCCCCTTGAATTGTGGTTTGGCTTTCTCGATGAAAGCGTTCAGACCGATCTGAAAATCTTCGGTGTCGTAGCAGAAGTAACTCGCGTCAATCTGCTCGGCGGTGGGTGCAACGCCGGCCTCAAGCTGGCGTGCGGCCTGGCGATGCCAACGGGCGACGAGGGGCGCTCCATTGGCGATGCGCTTGGCGGTGGCGAGGGTTTCGGACTCGACCTCGGCATCGGGCACGACGCGGGTCACGAGGTTTTTTACGTAGGCGTCATTGGCGTCGAGAATGCGGCCTTCGAGAAGAATCTCCAGGGTCGTCGAGCGTCCGGCCAACGCCACCAGACCGGCCATTTCGTCATAGGACATGATCAGGCCCAGTTTGCCGACCGGCGCGCCGAAACGGCTGGAGGTGCCACAGATACGCAGGTCGCAGAGCGCAGCGATTTCCAGGCCGCCGCCGACACACACGCCATGGATCATCGCGATCACCGGGTGCGGGCAGTCGGCGACAGCGCGCATGGCTCTGGAGGTGATGTCGGCATACACCCGGGCCTGTGCCGCGTTGGCGCGCACGGTCGGAAACTCGCTGACATCGGCGCCGGCGGCGAAGGCTTGTTCGTCGGCACCGCGCAACACCACGCAACGCACGGTGGCGTCGGCGGACAACTCGGTCATGACATCACCCAGGTCCTGCCACATGGACAAGGTCAGGGCGTTCATTTTTCCCGGGTGGCTGAGGGTGACGGTGGCAAGGCTGTCTTGCCGGTCGATCAGGACGGTGGGCTTCATGATTGTTGCGCTGGCGTCGGTTCAACCGACGACGCGGCTGCCTCCTCATTTTTTATTGTTGGGTAGCGACGGTTACAACGACTGCTCAAGCATCGACAGGTAGTCCGCGGACGATGCTTCGCGGGGGTTGGTCTTGTGGCTGTGGTCGTGCAAGGCGCCTTCGACGATGCCGGCAAACAGGCTTTCGTCGACGCCGATTTCGCTCAGGCGGGTCGGCAGGCCCAGGCGTCGGGTCATGTCTTCGATGGCCGTGCCGATATTGGCGTTGGCCTCAAGGCCCATGGCGTGCCGCAGGCGTTCGAGCTTGCGTTCGTCGCGAACGGTCGGGGCGTTGGCGTTGAAGTCCACGACCGCTGGCAGAAAGATGGCGTTCAAGGTGCCGTGGTGCAGCTTCGGATTGATGCCGCCCAAGGCGTGGGACAGGCTGTGCACGCAGCCCAATCCCTTCTGAAAGGCGAGTGCGCCTTGCATCGACGCGCTCATCATGTTCATCCGGGCTTCGCGATCACCGGGCTCGGCGGTGGCGCGCTCGATGTGTTCCCAGGCACGCCACAGGCCGTCGAGGGCGATGCCATCCGCCGCCGGGTTGAAGGCCGGCGCCATGAACGTCTCGATGCAATGAGCAATCGCGTCCATGCCGGTGGCGGCGGTCAGCATCGGTGGCAGGCCCAGGGTCAGTTCCGGGTCGCAGATGGCCACGCGAGGCACGACATAAGGAGAGATTACGCCCACCTTGCGACCATCGTCGAGGATCAGGATGGCGCCTCGGCCGACTTCGCTGCCGGTGCCCGCCGTGGTAGGAATGGCGATCAGCGGCGCGGTGGCAGAGGTGATGCGATCCAGGCCACCTTCGATCACCGCAAAGCTTTGCAGAGGACCGTCATGAGTGGCGCAAACAGCGACACCTTTGGCCAGGTCGATGGAAGAACCACCGCCGACCGCGATGATGCCGTTGCACTCGTCGCGATGGTATTGCGCGACGGCTTCACGTACGGCGTGCTCGTTTGGGTTGGGCGGGGTGGCGTCGAAAATCGAAGGGGGAAGACTGGCGCCGAGGGCCGCGATGACCTTGTCGACGATGCCGGCATTGCGCACGCCGATGTCAGTGACAATCAGCGGCCGGGTAATGCCCGCGCGCTCGGCTTCGGCGGCCAGATGCTGCAGGCTGTCGTAGCCGAACTGGATCTTGGTGACGTAATTGATGAGGGACATGATTCACCACAAGTTATACAGGATTGTTATTGTTGCAATCGGTCTGCGGCAGGAAGGCTTTCGCTATCTGGTCAAACCCATTGCATTGCCTGGTTGTGGAGTGGACTATAGGGCCGTCGTGGCGAGCCTCGATACTGACAACTTTCGATACCTCTATAACTTTTAGTTAACCCTGATGACGCCCTCACTTAATTCGATCATGTCCCGCCTGCACATCAAGCAGCTTCGCTTGTTGATAGCCCTTGATGAACACGGCTCCTTGCTGGGCGCGGCCAAACAGGTCGCGCTGACCCAGCCCGGCGCCAGTAAAGCCCTGCAAGAAATTGAAACCACGTTCGGCACCGCGCTGTTCACCCGCACTAACCGCGGGCTTGAACCGAACGATGCCGGGCGCTCGGTCATTCGCTACGCAAGGCTGATCCAGACCGACCTTGCGCACCTGCGCGAAGAGATCATCGGCATCATGAGCGGAGAGGGCGGACGTGTGTCCGTCGGCACCATCATGGGTGCCGTCCCACTGCTCACCACCGCGATCAGCCGGGTGATTGCCGACCACCCGAAGCTGTCCATCGAGATCGTCGAAGACACCAGCGCCGCACTGCTCAGCCAGCTTGACGCCGGGCGCCTGGACCTTGCGATCTGCCGTACGACCATCAGCAACACGCCCTACTTGTATGAGAGTTCGATCTTCGTCGAAGAAACCCTGGCAGTGATCGCCAGCACTCAGCATCCGTTCGCCTATGCCCGGCAGCTCTCGCTGAAGGACCTGGTGGATTACCGCTGGGTGGTCTATCGCGCCAACATGCCGATGCGTTTGCTGCTGGAGCGCGAGTTTCACGAGGCTGACCTGCGTTTTCCGGTGCACCTGCTGGAAACCACGTCGGCGTTTGCCACCTTGTCGCTGCTTCAGGAAAACCCGACCCTCGTCGCGTTGGTGTCGACCGATGTGGCGAAGTTCTGCTCCGGCTACGGTTTCACCACCACGCTGCCGCTGCCCATCACCTCGCGCAGCGAACCGTACGAGCTGGTGTCGCGCAAAGGCGTGCCGGATTCGCCGGCCGCCAGGCTGTTACGGGAGGCGTTGTTGAACCCCGTTTGAACTCAGGAACGGTTGAAACAGGCGCTTGCGATAGTGCCCGGCTTTAGAGGCGCGCATTCGTGCGTTTTAGGCAAATTTGATTTGCGACAGACGCGGTGTTTGAAACGGACCCGCGCCGCGATACTTCGCCGGGATTTTGCCTGCCCAATAATTGGCCCACGGATGGCCGTTGCGAGGTTAGAACAATGAATGTGTCCAACCGACTTGCGCTCTTGATGACGACTGCCGCGCTGCTCACCGCGTGTGGCGAGTCTTCCAAATTGCCGTCTCAGGCCAGCGTCGGTCCGTCCCCGCAATTGCCTGAACCCACTACCTCGTTGATCCCTACGTTAAAAGTATCCAAAGCGATCGGCTGGGCGGGTAATGACATGCCCAAGGCACCTGCCGGTTTCAAAGTGACCGCGCTGGCCGAAAACCTCGATCACCCGCGCTGGGTGTATACGCTGCCCAATGGCGATGTTCTGGTTGCCGAGAGTAATCACCCACCAATGCCGGAAGGCGCGACTGACGGTGGCACCGGCCCGATCGCCTGGGCAAAACGCACCGTCATGGGTTTTGTGATGGGCCGTATTGGCGCTGATGCACCCAGTGCCAATCGCATTACCTTGTTGCGCGATGCCGACGGTGATGGCCACGCGGAAGTCCGGAAGGTATTCATGACGGGCCTCGCTTCGCCGTTTGGTATGGCGTTGGTGGGCAATGAATTGTTTATCGGCAATGCCGATGCCTTGGTCAAAGTGCCTTATATCGAGGGGCAAACCGAGAGTGACGCCACCCCGGTGAAAGTCACCGATCTGCCCGCAGGCATCAATCACCACTGGACCAAGAATGTCCTCGCCAACCTCGAGGGTTCCAAGCTTTACGTCACGGTCGGTTCCAACAGCAATGTCGGCGAGAACGGTCTTGATGCAGAAGACGGGCGTGCAGCGATTTGGGAGGTGGACGTCAAAACCGGCAGCAAGCGTCTGTTTGCCAGCGGCCTGCGCAACCCCAACGGGCTGGCCTGGAAGCCCGGTTCGACGCAGTTGTGGACTGTGGTCAACGAGCGCGACGAAATCGGCAGCGACCTTGTGCCGGATTACCTGACATCGGTGCAGGACGGTGCGTTCTACGGCTGGCCGTGGAGCTACTACGGTGCCCATGTCGACACCCGAGTCGAGCCGCCGCGTCCGGACAAGGTGGCCAAGGCCATCGCGCCAGACTACGCGCTGGGCACCCACGTTGCACCGTTAGGGCTGACGTTCTCTGATTCCCGCGCGATGCCTGC
Source organism: Pseudomonas fluorescens (assembly GCF_000968015.1). Classification (GTDB taxonomy): domain Bacteria; phylum Pseudomonadota; class Gammaproteobacteria; order Pseudomonadales; family Pseudomonadaceae; genus Aquipseudomonas; species Aquipseudomonas fluorescens_W. The sequence continues at coordinate 24,674 of NZ_LACH01000054.1, read as the reverse complement.
GAACTTCGCCAATGGCGTTTTTGTCGGTGAACATGGCTCGTGGAACCGTAATCCGCAGGCGGGCTATAAGGTGGTGTTCATCCCGTTCACCGACGGAAAGCCTTCAGGCATGCCGGTCGATTTCTTGACGGGTTTCCTCAATGCCGATGGCGAAGCGCAAGGGCGCCCGGTGGGCGTCACGCTTGATCAGAGCGGAGCGTTGTTGGTGGCCGATGATGTCGGGAACAAGGTTTGGCGTATCGCGATCGCCAAACCCTAGATAAAGGCGCGACGGCTAACTCCGCAAGATTTGTGGTGGGCACAGCCCCCTGTGGGAGCGAGCTTGCTCGCGATGGCGTCAGCACCGTCAAAAACACTGTCGCCTGACACACCGCTTTCGCGAGCAGGCTCGCTCCCACATTGGTTTTATGTTGTTCGCGAGATTTGTGGCCGACACCGGACCCTGTAGGAG
>NZ_LACH01000054.1:0-24168 GCF_000968015.1 Pseudomonas fluorescens | reverse complement strand
CGACACCGGACCCTGTAGGAGCGAGCCTGCTCGCGATGGCGTCAGCACAGTCAAAAACACTGTCGCCTGACACACCGCTTTCGCGAGCAAGCTCGCTCCCACATTGGTTTGGTGTCGCTCACAAGATTTGTGGTGAGCACAGACCCCTGTGGGAGCGAGCTTGCTCGCGATGGCGTCAGCACAGTCAACAACACTGGCGCCTGACACACCGCTTTCGCGAGCAAGCTCGCTCCCACATTGGTTTTATGTTGTTCGCGAGATTTGTGGCCGACACCGGACCCTGTAGGAGTGAGCCTGCTCGCGATGGCGTCAGCACAGTCAACAACACTGGCGCCTGACACACCGCTTTCGCGAGCAAGCTCGCTCCCACATTTTGTTCGATGTTGTTCGCGAGATTTGTGGCCGACACCGGACCCTGTGGGAGCGAGCTTGCTCGCGAAGGCGTCAGGCCTGACACGCCGCGTGATCCTTCTTCGCGGGCAAGCCTTGTTCCTACGAAAAACAACGTCCCTTGAATCGAGAACACACGGATATGGTTGTTCCTTCCCTTTGCAGCATTGCCGCACGCTTGCGCCTCAAACAACTGCGTTTGCTAATCGCGCTGGATGATCGCGGCTCTTTGCACAAGGCCGCCGAGAAGATTTCGATTTCCCAGTCCGGCGCCACCAAGGCGCTGCATGAAGTCGAATCGTTGCTCGGCATGCCGCTGTTTGAACGCCAGCCCAAAGGCCTGGTGGCCAACGAAATGGGCCGGTGCATGATTCGTTATGCGCGGCTGATCTACAGCGATGTCGAGCACTTGCGCGAGGAAATGCTGAGCATCATGCAAGGCCAGGGCGGGCGGCTCTCGGTGGGGGTGATCATGGGGGCGGTGCCGTTGCTGACCCGAGCCCTGACCGAGTTGCGCCTGAAGCAGCCGGAGCTGTCGGTGGAACTGGTGGAAAATACCAGCGCCGCGTTGCTCGGGTTGCTGGATCAGGGACGGCTGGACCTGGCGATTTGTCGCACCAGCGTCGGCCAGCGCTCGGACGCTTATGACTGCATCGAACTGAGTGAAGAACCCTTGGCGGTGGTCGCCAGCAAGGACCATCCACTGGCCAGTGCCGAGTCTTTACAGCTGTCGCAGTTGAGCGACTACCGCTGGGTGGTCTATCCCAAAGACATGCCGATGCGTCAGACCCTGGAACGTGAACTGAATGAGGCAGGGCTGGGGATTCCGCGTTATCCGCTGGAAACCTCGTCGATTTTCGCCACCATTTTGTTGGTGCAACAAGACCCGGGCTTGTTGGCGGTGATCCCGGTGGAAGTGGCCAGGTTCTGCGAGCAATTCGACTTGCTGGTGAAGCTGCCGGTGTCGATGCGCGCATTGACCGAGCCTTACGGCGTGATCAGCCGGGCCGGCGCCGACTTGTCTCCGGCGGCAACCCTGCTGATCAACGAACTGCAGCAGGACCTGATTACTTGATCACGATCGGATTGACCGGTGCCCCCGTGCCGCCAACGACCTTCAACGGCGCGGCGGTGTAGAGGAACTGCCACTGGCCGTCTGCGGCGCAATCACTGGCCAGATCATCGAGCATCGCCACTTCGGTGAAGGTCACGCCGAGGTTGCGCATCAAGGCATTGTGCAGCGGGATCAGCACGCCTGAGGTGGGGTCGACCGCCACTTCGTTGGCCATGGTGTCGGTCACCAGGTTGGGGATTTCCATCTGGTGAAACCACTCCACCAGTTCGCGGCTGAAGGTCAGGCCCGGCTCGGCGAAGTCCTTGTAGAACTCTTCCGGCTCACGCTGATAGAACGAGCCGATCCAGCCGGTGCGGATGATCAGGATGTCGCGTTTCTGGATCTCGATGCCTTGGGCTTTCGCCGCAGCCAGCAGGTCCAGGTGATTGAAGGTTTCGCCCTTGTCCAGCACCGCGTTGCCGCGATGGCGGGCCATGTCGATCAACACTGCACGCCCGACAATCCCGCGCTCGGCAATCGGCAGGATGCTGGCCTTGTCCATGCTGCCGATGGTGCTCATGGCGTCGTAGCCATTCCACAGTTTGTTGTCGTGCCAGACGTGGCCCAGCGCGTCGTATTGGGTCGAGCCTTGCAGGTGCATGAAGATCACGTCGTCGGCGTATTCCACATGGCCGTCGAAGTGGGTCTTGCCGGCCAGGAAATGGCCCTTGTCCAGCACGTTGACCCGCATCGAAGGACGCCGACCGGGCCACAACGGTTCGCCTTTGGGGTGGCCGATCTGCACTTGCAGGGTGAAGGTCTTGCCTTGGCGGACCGAGGCGATACCCCGGAGGATTTCTGCGCTTTGCAGGTAATTCAGGGCGCCGACTTCATCGTCCGGCCCCCATTTGCCCCAGTTGGTGGGCAGGCCTTCGAGCAAGGCCTTGATGTCGGGAGAACGGTCAGCGGCGGTGTTATTGGGATTGTGGTCGCACATGAGGGTTTCCTTGGTTTGAGCGGATGCCGATGGTGACCTTGCAGACCTCCACAATCCCTGTGGGAGCGCGCTTGCTCGCGATAGCGGCGGGACAGTCGACATTGATGTTGAATGATCAACCGCTATCGCGAGCAAGCTCGCTCCCACAGGTTCCGCGCATGGATTCAGGTCCGTCGGTGGTGGTCAGGGGATTATTTGATGGGGGAGAAATCGGCGGCGATCAGTAGTTTCGATTCCATCTTTTCCAGCATCGGGAATGCTTTCGGAACGAAGCCTTCGAGCCAGTCTGGATCCTGATACAGCGCTGCGCGTTTCTTGATCCGGTCATCGAGGCTCTCGTAGGCCCAGATGTGGATGACCTGATTCAGCTCGCCGATCTCGGTGTACCACCAGCCCACCAGCGTGGTGTAGCGGGAGATCACCGGCAGGCCGGTTTCTTCGAAGTGCTTGAGGTAGGTCTGCATTTTTCCGATTTGAATCGTGTAGGTGCGCATTTCGTAAAACATGGGAGTCGTCTCTTAGGAATGAATGCCGTGCCAGGCGTTGCTGATGATTCGTTCGATGTCGGCGGCGGTGGTCAGGCGCGGATTGACCAGCACGTTGCCGCTGCGCATCGAGTCGCCGACCATTTGCGGCATGTAGTCCAGATCCACGCCCAGGTCCTTGATGTTGTCGGGAATGCCGATGGCCTTGTTCAACGCCACCACGTGCTCCACCACTTTGTGCCCGGCGCGGGCAACGCTCAGGCCCTCAACGTTCTCGCCCATGGCCATGGCGATTTCACGAAACAACTCCGGGCAGGCCGCCAGGTTGTATTCGATGACGTAGGGCAGCAGCGTAGCGTTGGCGATGCCATGGGGGATGTTGAACACGCCGCCGAAGGTGTGGGAGATCGCATGCACGTTGCCCAGTTTCGATTGAGCGAACGCGACGCCGGCGAGGAACGAACCGAGCAGCATCTGTTCCCGGGCGTACAGGTCGGAGCCGCTGAAAAACGCTTTCGGCAGGTGCGTGCAGATCATCTTGATCGCTTGCAGCGCCAGGGCCTGGCTGACCGGGTTGGCCTGCTTTGACACGTAGGATTCGATGGCGTGGGTCAACGCGTCCATGCCCGTGGCGGCGGTGATCGACGGCGGCAGTTTGAGCGTCAGTTCGGCGTCGAGAATCGCCAGTTTCGGAAACAGCGCCGGGCTGATGATCACGGTCTTGAACAACGTTTTGGTGTTGGTGAACACCGTGGAGGCCGTGCATTCGCTGCCGGTGCCGGAGGTGGTCGGAATGGCAAAGATCGGCAGAGGCGGGTGCAGCAGTTTGTCGTAGCCTTCGTAGTCGAGGATGTTGCCGGGGTTGGTGGCCATCGCCGCGACACCCTTGGCGGTGTCGATGCTGCTGCCGCCACCGACGCCGATCACCGAATCGCAGTCGTGGTTTTTCAGGAACGCCACGGCGCGTTCCAGCACGTCGGTGGTGGGGTTGGGTTCGACACCGGAAAACACTTCGTAGTGAATGTCACTCTCGGCCAGCGAAGCGAAAAAGCCTTCCATCACGCCCGACGCCATCAGTCCTTCGTCGGTGACCACCAGCAGTTTTTTTCGAACATGCGGCTTGAGCAGCGCACCGGCCTGACGCACCAGGCCGTTGCCGCTTTTCAGGGTCGTGGGGAAATAAAACTGGAACGGGTTCATGGGTGTCTCCGGTTCTTATTGGTCTGGAGACATTAATAAGCGTGGGGGGCGGCTGATAATGAAAAGGTCTGATCCGGTGATCACCGTTTGTCATCCCCTGACGGGCCCTGTTGCAGTGGTAACGTAAGGTTTTCGAACCGACAGGAGCATCGTCATGGAATTGGGAATATCGGGTCGCTGGGCCATCGTCTGCGCCGCCAGCAAGGGCCTGGGTCTGGCCTGTGCGCGGGCCTTGGCGAAGGAGGGCGTCAACCTGGTGATCAACGCTCGCGGCGATGAAACGCTGCAAGCTGCCGCCGACCAATTACGCCAACTGGCACCGGGCATTGAAGTGCGCACGGTGGCCGGGGACATCAGCACGCCTGAGGTGCGCGAGCAGGTGTTGGCGGCGTGTCCGCAGGTGGACATCCTGGTCAATAACGCTGGCGGTCCGCCGCCGGGTGACTTCCGCGACTGGCAGCGTGAAGACTGGCTGAAGGCGCTGGATGCCAACATGCTCACGCCCATCGAGCTGATCAAAGCCTGCGTCGATGGCATGGCCGAGCGCGGGTTCGGGCGCATCGTCAACATTACGTCTGGTGCGGTGAAGGCGCCGATCGATGTGCTGGGTCTGTCCAACGGCGCCCGCAGCGGGCTGACCGGTTTCATCGCCGGGCTCGCGCGTCAGTCGCGGCTGGCCGGGCACAACGTGACGATCAACAATCTGCTGCCGGGCCCATTCGAGACCGAGCGCCTGCACAAAACCCTCAGTGCCGCCGCCGAAGCCAACAGCACCACGGTCGAGAGCATCAGCGAGCAGCGGCGCCAGCACGTTCCGGCCCAGCGATTCGGCCAGCCCGACGAGTTCGGCGCCTACTGCGCGTTTATCTGCAGCGCCCACGCCGGTTTCCTCACCGGGCAAAACCTGTTGCTGGACGGCGGCAGTTACCCCGGTACGTTCTGATCTGTTGGGGGGGATGACGATCGGTGATCCCCCAATCAGATCCCCTCATTATTCAGCTGTCGGGTGCGTGATTAGAGTGGGGCTGCTTGCCTGATACCCATCAGTCACCGCAATCCTTGTGGGAGCGAGCTTGCTCGCGATAGCGAACTGTCAGCCAACACCCATGTTGAATGACCCACCGCTATCGCGAGCAAGCTCGCTCCCACAGGTTCTGTGTCTTGCCTAACTGGTATTGGGCCGCTTGCATCCACAACAATAAGAGCGCCCCTCATGAACAATCCGAGTGCCGAAACACTGCGGCTGACCGCCGCGTCTGCCACCGAGCGCCCGACCAGCGTGCGCTGGCGGATCTTCCTCATCATGTTGCTGCTGACCGCGATCAACTACATCGACCGCGCCTCGTTGTCGGTGGCTTTGCCGCTGATTTCCAGTGAATTCCAAATCCCGCCCGCGCTGGAAGGCTTGATGCTCAGCGCGTTTTTCTGGTCCTACGCGTTGATGCAGATTCCCGGCGGCATGCTGCTGGATCGTTTTCAGACTCGCCGTGTGATCGTCATCGCGACCGTCGCCTGGGGTGCCTTTCAGGCCCTTGCCGCAGGCGCGCACAACTGGATCACGCTGCTTATCACCCGCATGGGCCTGGGCATTGCCGAGTCGCCGATCATGCCGGCCGGGGCCAAGCTCAATGGCGCCTGGCTGACCCCTAACGAACGCGGGCGCGGCGCGGTGCTGGTCGACGGCGGCGCACCGCTGGGCAGTGCCTTCGGCGCGATCATCATTGCCGGGCTGATCGGCTGGTTCGACTCCTGGCGAATCGCCTTCGTGATTGCCGGCATCGGCACCATGCTCGCCGGCGTGCTGGCCTGGAAATACATCCGCAACCATCCCAGCGAACACCCTGGGGTGAATGCTGCGGAACTGGCGCACATCACCGAGGGCAATATCAAAGTCAGCCAACCCGGCGCGGTCACCAGCATTCCTCTTAAAGAGCTGCTCAAGGATCGCTCGGTGCTGGCGATGTTCGCCGGTTACTGCTGCATCCTCAGCGTGTTCTACGGACTGTTGACCTGGATGCCGAGCTACCTGCACCAGACCCACGGCTTGAACATTTCGAGCATGGGCGGGGCGACGTTCCTGATCTTCATGTGCGGTTTCGTCGGCGAGCTGGTCGGCGGTTACCTGGGGGATAAATGGAAATCCAGCGGCGCTTCGCCAAACCTCGTGATGCGCAGCATGTTCAGTGGCTCGGCGCTGGTGGCGGCCCTGTGCATGCTGGCGGTGGCGTATGCGAGCGAGGCCAGTAAAGCGATCGGTTTGCTCTGCGTGGCGATGTTTTTCATTCGCTGGTGCGGCATGTACTGGTGCATTCCGTCGATCCTCGGCGGCACTTCGAAAACCGGCGTACTGGCCGGCACCATGAACTTCTGCGGGAACATGGCCGGTGTGATCGTGCCGATTCTGATCGGGCTGATCGTGCAGTTCACTGGGTCGTATTTCCTGGTGCTGATCTTCTTCGTGGTCATGGCCCTGCTGCTGGCGATATTCTCCAGCCTGATCGATTATCGGGAACGAGGGCTGGCGTGAAAGGAGCGGAGGGCAGGTGAGCGTCGATATCGAATGCGTGGTGGTCGGGGCCGGTGTGGTCGGGCTGGCAGTCTCCAGAGCCCTGGCCCGCAGCGGGCGGGAAGTGATCCTGGTCGAGGCGGGCGAGGGCATTGGCGTGGGCATCAGTTCGCGCAATTCGGAAGTGATCCACGCCGGCATTTACTACCCGAGCGGCAGCCTCAAGGCGCAAATGTGCGTGGAGGGCAAGCAACGCCTTTACGCCTTTTGCGATGAGCGCGGCGTCGATTATCGGCGCCTGGGCAAGCTGATCGTGGCCACGGATGACGGTCAGTGCGCGGCCTTGCGGAGGTTGCTGGAGCAGGGCCGGCGCAATGGCGTTGATGACTTGCAATGGCTGGACGCCGTACAGGCACGGGAACTTGAGCCGGCAGTGTCCTGCGTCGCTGCGCTCTGGTCGCCGTCCACCGGGATTGTCGATTCCCATGCCCTGATGCTGGCGCTTCAGGCGGATGCCGAGGCCAGCGGCACGTCGCTGGTTTTTCATACGCCACTGGCGTCGGCCCGTTGCACCGAGCAAGGTTTCGAACTGCAGATGGGCGGCGCCCAACCGATGACCTTGAGCTGCCGTGAGTTGATCAATTGCGCCGGACTGTCCGCGCCTGAGGTGGCGAGCCGGATTGAAGGCTTGCCGTCGCAGTACGTTCCCGAGGCACGATTGTGCAAGGGCAGCTATTTCAGTTTCAGTGGTCGGGCGCCGTTCCGGCATCTGGTGTACCCGGCCCCGGAAAGTGCGGGGCTGGGTGTGCACATGACGCTGGATCTGGGCGGTCAGGCGCGCTTCGGGCCGGACGTCGAATGGGTCGATCAGGTCGATTATCGTGTGGATCCACGCCGTGCCGATGGCTTCTACCAGGCGATCCGGCGCTACTGGCCGGCATTGCCCGATAACAGCCTGCAACCGGCCTACAGCGGCATCCGCCCGAAAATCACCGGGCCGACCGAACCGGCGGCCGACTTTGTCATCAGTGGTCCGGCCGAGCATGGTGTGCCGGGGCTGGTGAACCTGTTCGGAATCGAGTCACCGGGGCTGACCAGTTGCCTGGCGCTGGCAGATCGGGTGGTGGACCATCTGACTCTGCATTCCCTGTAGCAGCTGTCGAGCAGCGCGAGGCTGCGTTCGGTTCGGGCCGCGTTCGGACGAAGCAGTCGTCAAACCATACGCCGCGGTGTATCAGATAAACCGCGTGCGCAGGATTTACGACTGCTGCGCAGCCGAACGCAGCCTCGCGTTGCTCGACAGCTGCTACGCAGGTCACGTTGCGGCGAAGTGACCGGTAATCAGCGTTTGCAATGCCGCTCGCCCTGAGGGCTATGCTTGGCAGTGCGCCCATCACAATGGGAGACCTGCGATGATTAACGTACGCACTGCCCGCATGCTTGCCGATTACAAACGCTGGGCCAATCAACGCCTCTTTGACAGCCTGGCCGCACTGCCACCGGGTGAGGTCAACAAAGAGCGCGTGTCGGTGTTCAAGAACATGATCGGCACCCTGAACCACATCTACGTGGTGGACTGCATCTGGCAGGCCCACCTCGAAGGCCGAGGGCACGGCTTCAAGACGTCACACGATCTGCTGCACCCCGAACTCGCTGAGTTGCGCATGGCGCAAAAGGACATCGATCACTGGTACTGCGACTGGAGCGAGCGGCAGACCGATGCCTCGCTGGATAAACCCGTCGAGTTCAGCTTTGTCTCGGGGGAAAGCGGCATCATGAGCGCCGGCGCGATACTGATGCATGTGGTCAATCACGCCAGTTATCACCGCGGCTGGGTGATCCAGATGTATTTCGAGATTCCGGTCATGCCGCCGGTCACTGACTTGCCGGTGTACTTGCGTGAGACCGACCCTGCTGCTTCCCAATCGCTCAATGCACCGGCAGCGGCGCCGACATGTGTTGCGAAATTCGCGAGCGCAACCAACGTTCTGCCGGATCGTTATCGTTGACCCCGTTCCAGACCATGGACAGTTCGGACAGCACGATGTCAAACGGCGGGTCGTCGGCACGCAACTGGCTGCTGCCTTCGATCAGCGCGCACGCCGCGTAGTCCGGCACCGTTGCCAGCATATCGGTGCCGGCCAACAAGGCGCGCAGGCCGGCGAATTGCGGCACCGCCAGCACCACCCGGCGTGAGCGGCCGATTCGCGCGAGGTCGTTGTCGATGGCCCCGGTCAAATCCCCGGAAAACGACACCAGCGCGTGCGGACGTTCGCAGTATTCATCCAGGGTCAAAGGGCCGGGACGATTGTCGCCGCGCAGGATCTTGACGCTCAGGTCCCGCAGCTTCTTGCGCTTGGCGTTGGCCGGCAGTTCCGTGGTGTAGCTGATCCCGACGGAAATCTCCCCGCTGGCCAGCATCGACGACATCAGCAGGAAATTCACCCGACGCACCACTACCACAACGTTCTGCGCCTCTTAGCGTATTTGCTTGAGCAACGGCGGAAACAGGCCGAACTCGGCGTCGTCGGACAAGCCGATGCGAAACACATCGCGGCTGGTGGACGGGTCGAAATCCTTGGCCCGACTGACCGCGCCGGAGATGGTGTCCATCGCCGGCTGCAATTCCTTGGGAATCGCCAGGGCCCGCTGGGTCGGCTCCAGCACGCGACCGTTACGCACCAGCAGCGGATCGTCGAACAGGTCGCGCAACTTGGCCAGTGAGGCACTGACGGCGGGCTGGCCGAGAAACAGCTTCTCCCCGGCCCGGGTCAGGTTCCTTTCGAACATCAGGGTTTCGAAAATCACCAGCAGGTTCATGTCGACGCGGCGCAGGTCGTTGCGGTTCATGCGGGGTTCTCGCTGGGTTTCGGGATCTTTTCAGTAAAGCACCAAACGTGTGGCGAGGGGGTTTAGCGAAACGTCGCACCGCTCCGTTCGGCTGCGAAGCAGTCGTGAATCCTGTGCACGCGGTGTGCCTGAAAGACCGCGTTCATAGGTTTTGGGGTCGCTTCGCAACCCAGCGGGAGCAAGCTCCCTCGCCACAGGGGCAGGTGGTTACTCCGACGGATCGAGTTGATCCAGTGCCCGGTTTACCGCGAGTTCACCCAGCATGATGACTTGCGCGATGCCCAATAAGGAGTCGCGACTCGGCCCCTCCAAATGGTCCACCAAATCCATGGCCATGACATTGGTCGAGGCCAGCGACTCGCAAGCGTGGGCCAGCAGGGTTTCGGTATCGAGCTCCGGGTTGACGATGAACATGGTGCCGGGTGTGCGTGGCATGGCTTTGATGTGGGCAGCCAGTTTGAGGTAGTGGTCGAGGGCGCGTTCGGCGGCTTCGTGGAGTTTTTTTGAATCGAGGCTTTCGTACGGGGATGCTGGATCGGTGTCCGGCGGGTTTGGTGTGACCTTGAACATGGTGAAACTCCTAGAGAAATGAAGTTGCCACCATTCGCTGCGGAACGAAGATAGGTGGCAACTGTACGCGGGTTCGCAGACCAGGACTCTAGGAACCCGGCAGACCCAAAGGCCTCCCACGCACAGCCGCCATTACATGAACGACAGACCTGATAAAGCGTCTGCTCAATGACGGGACGTTGTGCGTCTAGAGATTTACCCAGGCTGCGAAACCCGATCACTGATGGGCAGTGATGGGAAACAAGTAACCGAGCGGCCTCTAGACGCACAAGCCGGCGGATTCTGGCGTAACCGTAGGCAACGACGCAAGGCGCTGTAGCTCTCGGGAAGTTACTTGGAAGGCTGTTAAACACGGGGGTGTTTAACAGATCGAATCAATATCCAGCGTGTGCGGTGCGCCAATGGTGTGCCCATAGATCGAAGCCGTCAGCGCGTCCCCATCAGGGGCCTCCGGCGCCATGGCCAACGGGTCCTTGACCTTGTTCTCAGGATGCGCCAGCCAGCGATCGACGTTTTTCATCAGCTCCTCGGGCTGTTCTGACAGCGCCCCGTAAAGCGCTTGTGCGCTAATCCTCTCAGGTCGAATCTTTTTCAGTCGGTTGACGGTGGTTTCGATCTTGCTCCGTTCAAGTCTCAATGCGCGGATGTTGTTCTCTCGGGTGCGAGCGTAAGCGTCCGAACGCGCCGGCAAATTATCTTCTTCATCACTGAGCTGTCGGGTGATTCGTGCCAGCGCCCCGGCGACCGAATTGAACTCGAGTTCTGTAACCCGCGACCTTTTCGATTCGTGCGCTTCCTTCCATCGCAGCAGAACGGCCCAACACGCCGGAATATACCCGCCGGTCATCAAATGATTCCCAGCCTGGAAGATCTGCGCCAGCAATGGCGGCCGATGCGGCAGCCCGTTTTTCTGCTGAATCGCCAATGAGCACGCCGCATGTTGGGTGATGGTGTCGCAGCCGGGTTCCCACAGGATCGCGGACTTTTTCCCACGCTCAAACTCCACCGGCATGAAGTGCTGCAACTTGCCGTGGTGATCGTAGGGCTCGCCCGTCCAGTTCGTGATGCCCGCAAAGAACACCGACAAACCGGCCGGCACGTTGGCAAACGTCAAGGCCAACCCCGCCCCGAACACACCGGCCTTGGTGTCCATCCCGGTGCCGGGCACGCTCGGCACCGGGTCGTTGTGGTTGACGATGCGGTGATGCACCAGGTCCTTCGCGCCTGCGACGAAGTTAGCATCGCCCGCGCGGGGGGCGCCGTAGGTGTAGAGCTGGATGGAGTAGCTTTCAGGACTGCGACGGAGCATTTCAGAGAGTAACAATGCCACTGCGCCACCCAGACTATGGCCGCAAATCAGCAGTTTCTGCCCGGCGTAGAATCTATCCAGATAATTTACGACGAAGTCGTGAGCTTTTTGCGCAGACTCGTAGAAGCCACGATGTACTTTGCTTTCCGTATCTTCAAAAGGCACTTGGGAGGCATCGGCATCGCGCAGCCCATCCGCCATAAGTTCGGAAGTGCCACGCACGGCAACCAGGATCAATTCGTCGTTGTGGGTGATGAATGCTTGGGTATCAGTCGCTTTCGTCCCCTGCTTTCTGTCATCGAGAAAGTGAATTTTCGCAGGGTTTTCCTGATTGTCTTTCAGACCAGGTTTGTTGACGGCATAAAGGTCTGGATCGAATGGCACGATTTCCAGACGTTTGGAGTACGGCACATCTTCATACAGCGGGTAGAAAGCTTTGGTTTGCGCCGCGTCAACACGCCACAGTTCATCAGACTTTGCCAATGCGTCGCCGAACCAGTTTCCTACGCTGGGTTGCAATGGAAAACTTACAGGCGCTTCTTCAATGGGGCTTTTTTCAGGTTTCATGCCGAAGGAGCAATAGCTCAATGTAGCCATCAATGCGAGTTGATAGAGATTCAGGGCACAGAACTCAAGACCCGTAGACAGCATAGGGCGTAAGGCCCGCAAAGGGCGCACTTCCAGGACTGTGTGTTTTTGTGGCATCAGGGCAACGCCTAGCTTGCGATGCTTGCCCATGATTTTCGCCGTCCCCGTGCTGTGGGGGTAATGGCGATAAATCTCGGGGGGTAAATGCGTGACATGTTTAACCAGATGACGCACTTCTACCTGAAAGAATGCGTCGGCGCAGGCTTGTGCGGGGTTTTCTTTGGTGCGGGTTGAATTTTTTTTCAGATAGCGGGTTTGCTCGGCGCGAACTTGGAGCTCGGTAATTTCGAGAGGATAGTGCGGGCGTTCTTTAGCTCGCACATATACCGTTTCCTGTCCTTCGTATTTCTGGTCGAGAACTAACGTAACAGGCCCCGCAAAGTGGTTGGTGATTGTACCTGCACCCGCAATATCGAGATGGCCACTATATCTCTGGCCTTCCGAGTCAATCGCGGTATAAGCCAACCCGGCATATGGTTCGCCAGAGCCGAACTCGTCGACCAACTGAAAACTGGTCCATTTACCTTGTACAGGGCAGGCGAGCACGCGACTGCTCAAACTTGATGGCAAATCCTTTTCTAATGACGTCATGTCAATATCTCCTTATTCCGTGCAACCGGGGTAAATAGTGCAGATGCGCCCATCCACCATTTGGAAGGTGCTGAAATCGGTGTGGTTACCGAAGCAAAATGCATCTTGATCCTCGAAACCTTTGCCCATGCAACGCTTCCAGCCACCGGGCACCTTGACCCATGTGTCTCCCCAGCCGGGTTTTTCCTCATCCGCCAATTTGATCTTCATCTTCACGGTTTTACCCGGCAGTTGATCGAGTGTGTAAGCCGAAAACGGGTGGCCCCGATCAAGCTTGCCCTGTGCATCAGCTGCTTTGCAGTCAAGGATTTTTCTGAGGATGCGAGGCTTGCCTGAAGTGCGAAACAGCCACTGACATTGACCGTAAAAGGTACTTTCGCCCGCTTCATTGAAAGTACTTCTGTACTGGTCTTCCACTTCGTCGCGAATGACTACTGCGGCGCCATCTCCGCTAAAATCTCGTCGCGTTTTGCCATAAGACGAATTGATTTCTAGATCAATTTTCCAGATCACCAATGGGCAGCCACTGACTGTCCTGTACATAGCGATTTCAGAGTCCGGCGCGTAACTTTCACGCCATTTCATGTTGTGCCCAACTTCGGTATCTCTTCCCCCCGGCACGGTGCAGGTTTCACCTTTGGCAGGCACATACTCGGCGACTGCCTGATAGGCAAAATCGGGCGGTAAGTCGGCGGTGAAAGTGAATGTATTAGGCTGCCCAGTAGAGCAACCCGTGACCAACGCAAGACAACAACCCACAACTGCAATGCCTGCTACCCGCTTCATATCGGCGCATCCCCCTGCCAAAAAACCGCCAGCTGCCGCACCCGTTCAAAGTGCTCCACCGGACTCTCATCACCCCGCACCTCCCACTGCGGTGACAACGTAAAACCCGGCGCCTGCAAACTTTGAATCAATAGAAATTCCAACTGCTCCGGCTCCAACCAGCCCCATGCCTCCGCCAGGGACAAGCGCTCACGCAACCACAGATCAGGGTCATGTACTTCGGCGAGATTGGCGTAGGCCTCCACGTGTTTGGCCAACAAGTAACGATGGGCGTTGAGCCGGCGAATTTCCGAGGCCTGCGGTTGAGGCAGGGGAGTGCGCAGCCAGAGAGGTTTGTCCGGCACCGGATACGTGCCAGGGGCGGGGTTAAGAGCTGTTTTCCAGGCTGTGCCGTCCCAGTAGCACACGCTGATCGCGGGCCCGAGGAAGGCCGGATGCGCTTTGGCCGGCAAATGTTCCAGCGCGCGACTCAATACCCGGTTGTCGTGAAAGCGGTACAGCGCCTGATAGGGGCGCATCCCGACAATCAACCGCTCTTGCCAGTGACTGACCAGTTGGCGCAAGGCACCTTTTTCCACGCTCGCGAGCCAGCCCCAGTTGCGTTCTGGATGATCCAGCAGGTCATCGAGGTGTCTGTCGCCGGACGGATCCAGCGTGAAGATGAACGGACCGACATCGGCCAGATTCGCGAGGGTCGTGCCGTTGTAGACGCTCAAGTACTGGTCATGTCCGCTGGACTTCAACAACCGCTGACGGGTTTCGCGTTCGTTCTGCGAGTCCAGCACCAGGCACAACTCATGGCCCGAGCGGCGCTGTTCGTTTATCCATTGGCGGGAAAGTGTGTTGATCATGCTGCGGCCCCTACCGTTGAGCAAAAGCCATCTCGGCAGGCTTCGCAGATCGGACAAAAGTCCGCCGCCAACGCGTTGCTTGCCGCCATCAACTCCGGCTGGGACGACGCGAGCATAGGCGGCAGTTCAGGTGGCAGTGACAAGCCATCAACTGACCGAGGCATTGCGATTGAGGCGGCTGGCACGCACATGGGAGCGCCACCGATCTGGAGTTCACTGCTGCCGAAAATCCCACCGCGGCCTACCACCAAGTGTTCTCCACCTGCGTTGATTGTGAAGCTTGACCCGGCGTTAAAAATCACGTGATCACCTGCCTCGGCAACAATCAGGCGGCCAGCGCCTAGCACCAGCGTTTGATCAACTTGGGTGTGGCTGTTGCCGGCAACTTGCAGGTAATCGTTGGCCTTGAGCTGTGTGTGCCGGTCACCGTTGGTGGTTCGATGCTCCGTGGCTTCCAGCACGGTAACGCTGTCGCCCTTGACGGTGGTGCGCTGCTCGTTGCCGACTTCCAGACGGCTGTCGTTTTCTATTTTTTGTTCCATGTCCCGCTGGGCGCGCAGGTAAATTAATTCCTGACCGGCACGGTCTTCAATGTGCAGTTCATTGAACCCAGTGCTGTCCGGCGAACTGCGGGAACGGAATACGCTACGGGTTTTGTTCGCGGGTAATTCGTAGGGCACCGGGTTGGCGCTGTTGGCGAGGCATCCAATGATTTCGGGATGATCGGGGTCGCCTTCCTGAAAACTGACCTGGACCTCCATGCCTACTCTCGGCACGGCGACGCCGCCAAAGGCATTACCGGCCAGGAGGGAGGAGACCCGCAGCCAGCAACTGCTTTTATCGTCGTGACGGCCTTCGCGATCCCAGAAGAACTGCACCTTGACCCGACCATAGTCGTCGCAGTGGATTTCCTCGCCTTTCGGGCCGGTGACCACTGCGCTTTGATTGCCGGCGATGCGTGGTTTGTCATGGGTCAGCGGCGAGCGGTAGGTCACTTCCCAAGGCGTGGCGAGGAATTGGTTGCGATAACCCTGAAAGCCGTTTTTATCGCCGGTGCCGGTGTAGGCCGCGTACTGTTGCAGGACCTGCGGTTGCGCCCCTTCATGCCCGATTTCGGTCAGCAACCACAGGTCGTTCCATTCTTCGTCCGGATGTTCGGACAGTGGCAGGAAGTGCCCGGAGAGCAGCGCTGGTTGATCGCTTTTACCCCGCGCCACACGGCACTCGACGCGGTGACGCTCCTGTGCGCGTCGACTCAACAGCTTGCCGCGATCGCGCTGGGTAAAACGACCGGGGTACTGGTAATCCTCCAGATCCGGCTGAGCCCTGGAAATATCAGACCTGCTCTCGGCCTCCAGCAAAATACGTGCTTTGTTGAAGTCATAATCGCGGCGAGTGGTGCGGCTGGTACCTGCTTTCACTTGCACGTCAAAGTGGTTGATCACAGGCTCTTCGGCGACCATGCCATTGTCATGCTTATAGCGCGTCGGGCGGTCGAGCCTGGGGAAAACGGTCTGGTCGTCGCCGAACACCAACACATGTTTTTCGCGGCTGTGCTGGAAGTGATAGTGCAGGCCTTCTTCTTGGCATAAGCGTTCTATGAACTGGCGATCTGACTCGTCGTACTGAACGCAATACTCACGGTCCGGATAATTGCCGCCCACCTGAAACTGGTGAAATTCACGATGGATACCGTGGTCTTCCAGTACCTGCGCAATGATTTGCGGGACGGTCATTTTCTGAAAAATGCGGCGATTGATGCGGTGGTCGAGATACGCCAATCGAGGCACCAAAGTCACGCTATAACGGGTCAGGCGATTACCGAGGCTGCCTTTGCCCGCGCAATGAATTTGCCCATGAATGCCGTTGCCAGCTTCGTTGAAGGCGAGGAAGGCTTGTTTGTTCAACAAGCTGTCCTGGTTCAGGTCATGCCTGTCGCTGACCAGTTCGATCTCAAAGGCGTAAGGCTGGCTGATGAACTCCTTGCCGGTGAACGCGAGTACCTGAAGGTCATGTTCAATGTCTTTGATCGTGAGGCTGAAACGGGAGTGAGGGTTAGCGTCGAACATCCATGATTCCTTGTCCTGTGACGTGGCACAGGCTCCGGGACGTTGATGCAACACGTGTGAAAGACCTTCCATGGCCAGATCACAACAGGACGTCCTGGAGCCGGGTTCGGTGCAACGCTACCAAGGGCGCATAGGAATTGATGTCAGACGCTTCCCAAAATGCTGTTACACATCAGTCTGGGTGTGAACCGACCCCGGCTCGGCCAGCACTTTCCTGAACGTTTCCACCAGCGGTCGCAAATTGATCCGGTGCCACGCGGCCCATAGCGGTGTGGTGAAGGAAATCCATGGCACTTCCCGCAGCACCACGCCGGGTGGTGCGTTGCGGCTCAGGCCTTTCTGGATCATGGCGATGCCCAGCCCCGACGCCACCAATCCCAATGCGGTAAACGGTTCAGTGGCTTCCATGCGAATGTCCGGGGTGAAGCCGGCGCGGATGCAGGCGCTGACGAAGTCGTCGCGGCTGGCGGCGTCTTGCCGGGGTTGCACGCCGATCCATTCCTGATCGGCCAGGTCTGCCGGGGTCAGTATTGGGTGGTTCGCCAAAGGATGATGTTCGGGCAGGGCCAGCAGCATCGGATCGTCCAGCACCTGAAAACCCAGCAGGTCCGGGTCATCGGCGACGGGCGGTTCGCTGACCAGTGCGATATCCAGACTACGCTGACGCAGGCCTTCGAGTTGTTCGGCGGAATTGAGGTTGTACAGCGCGACGTGCACGTTCGGCCGGTCGACCCGCAGCACCCGCAAGGCATTGGGCAAGACGCCGGCGTGCATGGCGTTTTCGATGTAGCCGATGCACAAGCCACCTTCTTCGCCACGACCGAGGCGCTTGCCCAGGGATTCCAGGCGATTGGCGTGGGTCAGCAGGGCACGGGTTTCGGCCAGGAAAGTCTGGCCATCGCGGGTCAGGCGAATGCGTTGCTGGCTGCGTTCAAACAGGGTCAGCCCCAGGCGCTCTTCGAGCTGGGCGATCTGCCGGCTCAAGGGCGATTGGGAAATGTGCAGGCGTTCGGCGGCGCGACCGACGTGTTCTTCTTCGGCGACGGCGACGAAGTAGCGCAATTGGCGGATGTCGATCATGTAAGACCTATAGGGACTCAAGTGCTGCTCATTATGTCTTGGACGGTCCGATCATCGCAATCTAGCATCTGCTCAACGGTCACCTCTGATGACCCCTGACACTCAACAGGAAAAACCCATGAGCTTGAAAGACAAACTACCTGGCACCCTCGGTTTCGGCACCGCCCCATTGGGCAACATGTTCCGCGCCATTCCTGAGGAAGAAGCGATGGCCACCGTCCACGCCGCTTGGGATGCCGGCGTGCGTTACTTTGACACCGCACCGTTTTACGGCTCGGGCCTGTCGGAAATTCGCCTGGGCACCGCGTTGGCCCAGTACAACCGCGACGACTATGTACTCAGCAGCAAAGTCGGCCGAGTGATTCTCGATGAAGTCGAAGACGCCGCGGCCCGCGACTTGGGCGAAAAAAGTGGCGTGTTCGAACACGGTCGCCCGAACAAGATCGTCAACGACTACAGCGCCGACGCCACGATGCGCTCCATCGAAGACAGCCTCAAGCGCCTGCAAACCGATCGTCTGGACATCGTCTGGGTGCATGACATCGCCCAGGACTTCTACGGCGATCAATGGCTGGAATACTTCAATCAGGCCCGCACCGGCGCCTTCAAAGTACTCACCCGCTTGCGCGAAGAAGGCGTGATCAAGGGCTGGGGCCTGGGCGTGAACAAGGTTGAACCCTGCGAACTGACCCTGGATCTGACCGAAGCCCAGCCGGACGGTTTTCTGCTGGCCGGGCGCTATACGCTGCTCGACCACGATCGTGCTTTGCAGCGTTTGATGGATGCCGCGCTGGCGCAGAACGTCGAGATCGTGGTCGGTGGTCCTTACAGCTCGGGCATTCTGGCCGGTGGCGCACACTTCGAATACCAAAAAGCCAGCCCGGCGATCATCAACAAAGTCGAGCACATCAAGCGAATTGCCGCCGCGCATGGTGTCGACATCAAGGCGGCTGCGTTGCAATTCTCGTTGGCTAACCCGGCCGTGGCGGCAGTGATCCCAGGTTCCAGCCGTCCGGACCGGATTGCTGAAGACGTTGCCGCGATGTCGGCCGTCATTCCCGCTGCTTTCTGGCAGGCAATGCGCGACGCAAAACTGGTGTCTGAACGCGCACCCTTGCCAATCATTGGAGGTTGAGCATGAAAATCGATCTGACTGGAAAACTCGCCATTGTCAGCGGCAGCACCGCCGGCATTGGCCTGGGCATCAGCAAGGCGCTGGCCGAATCCGGCGCCACGGTGGTGGTGATCGGCCGCGAGACGGCCAAGGTCGAACAGGCGCTGGCGAGTATTCGCCAGAGCGTGCCAGACGCGCAGTTGCGTGGCCTGACCGCAGACCTCGGTACGGCCGAAGGCGCCGCGTTGTTGTTCGCCGCCGAACCGCGAGCGGACATCCTGGTGAACAACCTCGGGATCTTCAACGACGTGGATTTCTTCGACGCACCGGACAGCGAGTGGACGCGCTTCTATGAGGTCAACGTGATCTCCGGCGTGCGCCTGTCACGGCATTACGTGCCAGACATGGTCAAGCAGGGCTGGGGCCGGGTGATTTTCCTGTCCTCGGAATCCGGGGTCGCAACGCCGGCCGACATGATCAACTACGGCGTGACCAAAAGCGCCAACCTGGCGGTGTCCCATGGTCTGGCCAAGCGGCTGGCGGGCACTGGGGTGACGGTCAACGCGATCCTGCCCGGCCCGACCTTTACCGACGGCCTGGAGCAGATGCTCAAGGACGCCACCGCCGAATCCGGCCGCAGTGCCCGGGAAGAAGCCGACGCCTTCGTGCGCAAGGCCCGGCCGAGTTCGATCATCCAGCGTGTGGCGGATGTCGAGGAGGTCGCGAATCTGGTGGCTTATATCGCCTCGCCGCTGTCTTCTGCGACTACTGGCGCAGCTTTGCGGGTCGACGGCGGCGTCGTCGACAGCTTGGCTATTTGAACCTTATTGATTGAGAGAGAATATTTCATGGCTACAGCATCAGCATTCATCGACATCCCGGCGACCGCCGACCAGGTTTGGCATTTGATTGGCGGCTTTGACTCGCTGCCGGACTGGCTGCCGTTTATTCCCAAAAGCGAGCTGAGTGAAGGCGGCCGGGTGCGTAGCTTGCAAACGGCGGACGGGGCGGTGGTGGTTGAGCGGTTGGAGGCGTTTGATAACGCTGGGAAGACTTACAGTTATTCGATTTTGCAGGCGCCGTTTCCGGCGACTGACTATCTGGCGACTATCCGTGTTGAAGCACAGGGGCAGGGCGCACGAGTGACCTGGTCTGGGCGATTTGCACCTGTCGGTGTGAGTGACGAGGAAGTGGTGGCGCTGTTTACCGGTATCTACCAAGGCGGCCTCGAAGCCCTGCGCGCCAACTACCCGGCCTGATCCTGTACTGATCGTTCCCACAGAGTGGGGACGATCAGGTTACTGAGCCGGTAATCTAAGCTCCGCGCACAACCCACCTCCCTCGCGATTACTCAACGTCAACGATCCCCCGATCGCCAACGCCAACTGCTGTGCAATCGCCAACCCCAACCCGGTCCCGCCGGTGCTGCGGTTACGCGAGTTCTCCACGCGATAAAACGGTTCCATCACCTGAGCCAATTCCTCCTCGGCAATCCCCGGACCACGGTCCATTACCTTCACCGACAAACTGCCGTCAGCCTTCGCTTCCACCCACAACTCGGCGGCGCCAGCGAACTTCAGCGCATTGTCCGTCAGGTTCACCAGCACTCGCCGCAAGGCGTGCGGCCGGGTGTTGATCACCGCGTCACTTTTACCGCCCAGCTGCACGTCTTTGCCCATGTCCTGATAGTCGAACACCAGGCTGTCGAGGAACGAATCCAGATTGGTGCGGCGACTTTCCTCGGTGGCGCCATGAACGCTGCGGGCATAGGCCACGCCTTCGCGCACCAGGTGTTCTATCTCGCCAAGGTCATTCCAGAGTTTGTCTTTCTCGGCGGAGTCGTCCATGAATTCGGCGCGCAGTTTCATGCGGGTGATCGGGGTTTGCAGGTCGTGGGAAATCGCCGCCAGCAGTTGCATGCGTTCCTTGAGGTAAGCGGCGATGCGCGCCTGCATCGAATTGAAGGCCATGGCGGCATGCGCGACTTCGGTCGGGCCTTTTTCGTCCAGGTGCACCGCGTGGGTGTTGGGGTCCAGGGTCTCTACCGCTTGGGCGAGGCGGGTGAGGGGGCGGATGGCGATTCTCACGGCCAGCCAGGTGCAGATGAGCATCAGCGCCAGTTGCCCCAGCAACACGATGGGTAACCACGGCGATAACGGCACCATCGAGGGGCGCACATCGATGGTCACCGGGCTGCCGTCCGCCAGTTTCAGGTGGACCTGAAAATGTTTATCCGGCCCGGGGATGTCGGTCACCGTCATCGGGTAATCCTTGCCGATGGCCTCTTTGATCGACGTCATCGCTATTGGCGAATCGCTCATGGGCATGCCCGGCGAACCTTCGTTCAACAAATAGCGGTAGTTACGTCGATCCAGTTGTTGCAGCCAGCTCATGCGTTCTTCGGCCGGCAAGCGGTCGAGGATGGCGATGGAGGTCGAGACGTCGGTTTCCAGATTGCCCAGCATGGTGTTCTTCGTGCTTTCGTACCGCTCGTAGTACTGCGCGCCGAAAGACAGCGCCTGCGCGAGAATCAAGCCGATCAGGAAGATCAGCGACAGTCGCGAGGCAAGGGTGCGGGGCCAGCGCATCGAGAGATTCATGACGCTGCCCCGAGGACTTCCACCGGCAGGGAAAACACATAGCCTTCGCTGCGCACGGTTTTGATGTAGGCCGGTTCGCGGGCATCGTCCAGCAAACGCTGGCGCAAGCGGCTGACCAGCAAGTCGATGGAGCGGTCGAACAGGTCGGCATCGCGGCCTTGGGTCAGGTTCAGCAATTGATCGCGGTTGAGCACCCGCTGCGGATGATCGAGGAACACCCGCAGCAACCGATATTCCGCACCACTGAGCGCGACCATCGTGCCGTCCTCATCGAGCAGGTGCCGGGCCGAGGTGTCCAGGCGCCAGCGTCCGAAGGCCAGCAAGCGACCGCTTTCGGTGACCACCAGGTTGGGCGGCAGCATCCGCGTGCGGCGCAGCACGGCGTTGATTCGGGCGAGCAGTTCACGGGCGGCGAACGGCTTGACCAGATAATCGTCGGCGCCCATTTCCAGGCCGATGATGCGGTCGGTTTCATCGTTGCGCGCGGTGAGCATCAGCACCGGCGTGGCCTTGTGTTTGCCGGCGCGCAACTCACGGCACAGCATCAGGCCATCGTCGCCCGGCATCATGATGTCGAGCACGATCAGGTCCACCGGCGTGGATTCCAGGAAGGTGCGCATCTGCCGTCCATCCGCCACGACGGTGGTGCGCAGACCGTTTTTCTTGAGGTAGTTGCCTACCAGTTCCCGGATCTCGCGGTCATCGTCCACGATGAGAATGTGATCGACGTGTTCCATTTGGCCAGGCCTCTGTAGGTGGGGGATGTCGCGCAGTCTATCGAGCCTTGGCCCGCTCGCCCGCAGTCCTTTGTATTGCAGTGTATCTGGCATGTCGGCGGATACACGTGGACGCAAAAACACTGATTTTCAGGGCTTTTGTATCGCTGTGTATCCCGGCCCGGTTTTGATACGTACCGATTTACACGCGCCTGTTCCCGACACAGTCGGGATACCTCGCGAGCTTCTAATAGGTTCCATCGAGGCAAGCCAAGTCGCCTCGGCCCAATCAGCGATTGACCTATTGAAGCCTTGAGGAAACCACCATGAACACCAAAGCCGTCTACGCCGCCTGCCTGTTTGCCGCCCTGAACATCTGCACCTTGTCGGCCCGCGCCGAAGCCGATGTCTCCGCTAAAACCTACACCTACGGCACGCACCTGGACATCAAGAAAGTGCTGTCGCTGACACAGGACGCCTCGACTTCCTGTGGGGTTGTGGATGCCCAGCTGACTTACCTGGATTCCCAAAACAAAACCCAGGTACTGGACTATCGCAAATTTGCTGATGGCTGCAACTCAGACAACTGAGTCCTGCGCTGACCGATTGCCCACCCCAATTGAAACAGGAAGAACATCATGAACAACGTCACCCGCTTTTTGACTGCCATTGCCTTCTCCGTGGCTGGCGCCGCTGCCCATGCCAACGCTGCTGTTGAACAGAAAAGCTGCGGCAGCGCGACTTGCTTTCAATTGACCCCGGTGGCGGAGAAGGGCGGGAATGCCTTCCTGGCGCAGGACGGTTCCAGCCGTACGCCGCAGGGGCAGCAACTGGATACCCAGACGGTCTGAAGCCCGTGCACGGTTTATTGAACACCACAATTCCAATGTGGGAGCGAGCTTGCTCGCGATGACGGAGTGTCAGTCGACGTCAATGTTGAATGTTGCGGCCTCATCGCGAGCAGGCTCACTCCTACAGGGATGTGTGGTGTGTCGCCCTCTCTCTATATAAAGGTGATCCCATGTTTCTCATCGCTTTCCTGGGCGGCATATTGACCGTCCTCAGCCCTTGCATCCTCCCGGTCGTGCCGTTCCTGTTCGCCGGTGTTAAACGTACACGTTCCTCGATCCTGCTCACCCTCGGCGGCATGGTCCTGACCTTCGCCCTGATTTCCAGCCTGGCCGTGGTCAGCAGCGAGTGGGTGATACAGGCCAACAACACCGGTCGCCACGTAGCGCTGATCGTGATGGTACTGTTCGCCCTGTCGCTGATTTCCGCCCGTGTCGGTGACTGGCTGGCCCGTCCCTTCGTGGCGCTGGGCAACCGCCTCGATCCGGACACCCGTAAAATGTCCGGCCCGTTGAGTTCGCTCATGATCGGCGTTGCCACCGGTCTGCTCTGGGCGCCGTGCGCCGGACCGATCCTCGGGGTCATCCTCACGGGCGCCATGCTGCAAGGCGCAAACGCTCAAACCAGCCTGTTGCTGGTGGCGTACGGCCTGGGCAGCGCATTGTCCCTGGGCACCTTGATCTTCGCCGGTCGCGGCCTGGTCAATCGCTTGAAAGCGTCGATCCCGGTCACCGGTTGGCTGCGTCGTGGTACGGGTGTTGCGGTGCTGGCGGCTGCGGCGGTGATTTCCACCGGTGCCGACAAAACACTGCTGGCCGGCACATCGTCCGAAGGCGTCAGCAGCATCGAGAAAAGTGTGTTGGAAACCGTACCGAAAGTCGTCGATTACTTCGTCAGCAAGGTCAACGCAGACTCGTCCATGGACAACGCCAAAGGCGCGATGCCGTCGCTGTCCGGTGCGGTCGAATGGCTCAACTCGCCGGCGCTGAGCAACGATTCACTGAAAGGCAAAGTGGTGCTGGTGGACTTCTGGACCTTCGACTGCATCAACTGCCAGCACACCTTGCCGTACGTGAAGGACTGGGCGAAGAAATACGAGAAGGATGGCCTGGTGGTGATCGGCGTTCACACCCCTGAATACGGTTTCGAGCGCATCATCGACAACGTCAAGGATCAGGTGAAAAAGCTCGGCATTACCTACCCGGTGGCCATCGACAACAACTACGCGATCTGGCGCAATTTCGACAACCAGTACTGGCCCGCTCACTACCTGATCGATGCCAAGGGCCAGGTGCGTTACACCCACTTCGGTGAAGGCAGTTACGAGACTCAGGAGAAAGTGATTCAGCAGTTGCTGGAAGAGGCCAAGGCCGACGCCAAAGCCCCCGCAGCCGCGTAACCCCCCAGATCAATGGCCCACAGGCTACGCGCCGTGGGCCATTTTTTTGATTTGAAAACCTTCCTGCAGCATCCCCGCACGCTTTTGTAGATACCGTCTTGAAC
>NZ_LACH01000053.1 GCF_000968015.1 Pseudomonas fluorescens | reverse complement strand
CGAGCAAGCTCGGCTCCTACAGGTTACGTGGTGTTTTGCGAGTTTTCGGCGGGCAATAAAAAGGCGCGAACCTCACGGGACGCGCCTTTTTTAGCAGCGATGTATCAGCTGCCCAGTGCCTTCGACGCCAGCCAGAACAGGCCGGCCGACAGGGCGACTGTCGCTGGCAGGGTCAGGACCCAGGCCAGCAGGATGGTTCTGACCGTTCCGCCTTGCAGGCCGCTTTTGTTGGCGACCATGGTGCCGGCCACGCCCGAGGACAGGACGTGGGTGGTGGACACCGGCAGGCTGAAGATGTTGGCCATGCCGATCAGGCTCGCGGTGGTGATCTGTGCCGACATGCCTTGGGAGTAAGTCATGCCCTGCTTGCCGATCTTCTCGCCGATGGTCAGAACCACGCGCTTCCAGCCCACCATGGTACCCAGGCCGAGGGCCAGGGCAACCGCCAGAATCACCCAGAACGGGGCGTATTCGGTGGTGGTGGTCAGGTCTTTGCGCAGTTTGTCCAGGTCAGCCTTTTCACGGGCAGCCAGGCCAGGCAGCTTGCTGACTTTCTTCGCCGTGTCGTCCAGGCAGAGCAGGTAGCGACGCACTTCGATCCGGCTTTCCGCCGGCAGCGAGTGGTAGTCCGCTACACCTTTAAGGGTGCCGAGCAGGGCGGTGATGGTCGGTTCGGTCTGTTGCGGATTGCAACGGAATTTCTCCGGCAGGTCGCCTTCCACGCTTTTGCCCAATGCCAGGAATTCACCCAGCGTATCGGCATTGCGCTTGTAGAACTGGCTCAGGTGCAGGGTCGCGTCGCGAGTCCGTTCGATCTGGTAGGTCGTGCTGCCCAGGTCGAGTACGAACTGCGCAGGAACGATACCGATCAGCACCAGCATGATCAGGCCGATACCTTTCTGGCCATCGTTGGAGCCGTGTACGAAGCTCACGGCCATGGCCGAAATGACCAGTACCAGGCGGTTCCAGAAGGGCGGGTGTTTCTTGTCGTCGATCTTGCGGCGCTGTTCCGGTGTCTTGTGCATCTTCGACAGTGGACGCCACCATTTAAGGCCGATCAATATCAGTGCGGCGAGCAGGAAGCCCGCCATCGGCGAGAACACCAGGGAGGCACCGATATCGATCGCCTTCTGCCAGTTCACGCCATCGGCCAACGGAATGTCGTTGATCAGGGCATTGGCCAGGCCGACACCGAGGATCGAACCGATCAGCGTGTGGGAGCTGGAGGCGGGGATACCGAAGTACCAGGTGCCCAGGTTCCAGGTGATGGCGGCGGCGAGCAACGAGAACACCATGGCCAGTCCGTGACCGGTGTTCACATTGATCAGCAGCTCTACCGGCAGCAGGTGGACGATGGCATACGCCACGCCGACACCGCCCAGCAGCACGCCGAGAAAGTTGAACACACCGGAAAAGAACACCGCCAGATGAGGCGGCATGGCTTTGGTGTAGATAACGGTGGCCACCGCGTTAGCGGTGTCATGAAAGCCGTTGATGAACTCGAAGGCGAGGACAAAGGCCAGGGCGAGCAAGAGGCTCACAAGCACCCAAGCATCTAGTCCGCTGAATAAATCGATCATGAAGGTTTTCTGACCCGGTCGTAAGGGGGCGCGATTATGCCAGAAAAGACTGCTAATCAATGCACTTGCTGCTCATCGGTAACATTCTTCAACGAATTAATTTGTGGCTGCAGCCAAAACCCCAGGTTTTTACTGGGTTTTGCAAGTCATTGAATTTCTTTGAAAAGGCCGCAGTCACAAGGCGTCCTCTCGTAGGAGCAAGAGGTTTTAACGCTTGTGTGAAAAATCTGAAAAGAGGGTCAGATATGAGCCATTTGCCTCATCCGGGGGGTGAGGTGGCCGCTGCCCGCTGGTAGCGGGCGCGAAAGGCATCATCGATACATCCCGTTTTTAACGGGTGCAGACGCAGACCCTTGAAAGGATTCAGGCCGAGGGCTTATGGCTCTTCGGCTTTGAGTTCCTTTTCCATTTTCTGTAATTCTTGAGTGAAAGCCTGATCCTGAACGGTGGCGCGTTTACGCCAGGGTTTGCGTTCCGGTTCGGGCTGAGCGGCGTAGGTGGTGACTTCCCCGCCGTAAACTTCCTTGTAACGTTGTTCCTGGCGCTCAAGTTCCGCGCGCAGTTCGTCTTTCGTCACAGTGCTACCTGATTGAGTTGAGATAAATTCTGGTGAAACGCGCTGCATCAAATGTATTTGACCACGCTCGCCGAATGGACAAAGCCCGTAAAGGCATCATTTTTTACGGCATTGCGATCAATTACTTCCATGTTGCAGGCGGCCACGACACCAGAGATAAACAGCTGACGTAGCATCAGTTTCCTGTTTCAGCGAACACCTTGGCGAAGCATATGAAATGAGTGTCAGGTGCTTGCTGCGGGCAACGGCGATGGAACATCGCGCTACCGGGTGGCGGAATCGGCAATTAAAAACCGGTCACCACTGAATTTCATTATAGCGGTCGATTCGAAGAACACTATCGCCAAAGAGTTAAAACTCGGTCTTGATGTGTGATTGTTTTGTTACTCGCAACTTTATACGGCTAACTAGGCCGTTCGGTGGCACGACGTTACAGTGATGCCTTTCTGACGCCATTAAGTCGAACAAGTTAGGACAATTACATCGATCCTTCTAGTCTGCGTCAGAGACAATGTAAAAACAGGTGCAAGCCCGTTCAATAATCGGCGGGTCCTGGTGGGCGTCGATTGCGATTATCGGTCGATGGTTCGATAATCGAACAGTGTTGGCTGCCCGGGGTTGTGTGAGGGACCGGCTGCCGCTTGTAATAGCCGCTGAACCGTGTGGGAAAAGGACCTTATATGAACGATCAAATGCGCAATTCCTTCGCTTCAGTGGCGCCGCCGATCGTTGCCTCGCCCGCCAAGCGGATCCAGGCACTGACCGGCGACCCGGATTTCATGACATCCCTGGCCCGTGGCCTGGCTGTGGTGCAAGCGTTCCAGGAGCGCAAACGTCACCTCACCATCGCTCAGATCAGCCACCGCACGGAAATTCCCCGCGCCGCTGTGCGACGTTGCCTGCACACGCTGATCAAACTCGGCTACGCCACCACCGACGGCCGCACGTATTCGCTGCTGCCTAAAGTACTGACGCTTGGCCATGCCTATGTATCCTCGACGCCGCTGGCAGTTTCCGCCCAGCCTTACCTGGACCGCATGAGCGAGCAACTTCATGAAGCCTGCAACATGGCCACTCTGGAAGGCGATGACATCTTGTACATCGCTCGTTCGGCCACCACCCAGAGACTGATTTCCGTCGACCTGTCGGTGGGTGGACGTCTGCCGGCCTATTGCACCTCGATGGGGCGGATTCTTCTCGCGGCGCTGGACGATACGTCACTGCGCGAGTACCTCGACCATGCAGAGCTGCAAGCCAAGACCAGCCGAACCCTGCACACCCCCGAGGCGTTGCTCGAATGCCTGCAAGAGGTGAGACAGCAAGGCTGGTGCATTGTCGATCAGGAACTGGAACAAGGTCTGCGCTCGATTGCCGTTCCGGTGTACGACGCTTCCGGCCAAGTGGTAGCGGCGCTAAACGTCAGTACCCACGCCGGCCGAGTCAGCCGCAACGAGCTGGAGCAACGTTTCCTGCCCGGCCTTCTGAGCGCGAGTCGCGACCTCAGCGCGCAACTCTTCGCCTAAGCTGTTCGATAAACGCACAGAGTCGCGTTTATCGAATTGACGCTCTTTCCCTTGGCTCATTAATGTCGCGGCAGCGTCATCCGGCGCTGCTGATCTCGCTCCATTGCCGGGCGACGACTCCAATAATAATGAGAAGAGGCACCTCCCATGCGTACGTTTCCCGACTGTCGCTGTTCCCATCGGTTTCCCTGCCGGAACCGCATCGCCTGATCCCGACACCTCTTTCATATGACAGCGTCAGCCCCGGCTGGCACCTGTTCGACTGCGTTCTTTGCGTGGAATAAAAATAATGAACCAGCCCCAGTCTGCTGTAGGAAACTGCCTTGACGTGCAGTCCTTCATCAATGCTCAACCCATTTCGCGCTACCAATGGCGAGTGGTGATCCTGTGTTTCCTGATTGTTTTCCTCGATGGCCTCGACACGGCGGCCATGGGTTTCATCGCGCCCGCCCTGTCTCAGGATTGGGGCATCGACCGCGCCAGTCTCGGCCCGGTGATGAGCGCGGCGTTGATCGGTATGGTCTTTGGCGCACTGGGTTCTGGCCCATTGGCTGACCGCTTCGGGCGAAAAATCGTACTGGTGGGCGCAGTGGCGTTGTTCGGCGCGTTCAGCCTGGCTTCGGCTTACAGCACCAACGTCGATCAGTTGCTGGTGCTGCGTTTCCTCACTGGCCTGGGCCTTGGCGCCGGCATGCCGAACGCCACGACGCTGCTGTCCGAATACACCCCGGAGCGCAAGAAATCCCTGCTGGTGACCAGCATGTTCTGCGGCTTCAACCTCGGCATGGCGGGGGGCGGTTTCATTTCCGCCAAACTGATTCCGGCCTTTGGCTGGCACAGCCTGCTGCTGATCGGCGGGATTTTGCCGCTGATCCTCGCCGTCGTATTGCTGTTCTGGCTGCCGGAATCGGCGCGCTACCTCGTCGTCCGCAATCGCGGCACTGACAAAGTGCGCAAGACCCTGGCCCCCATCGATCCAACCGTCGTCGCTCAGGCTTCCAGCTTCAGCGTGCCGGAACAGAAAACCGTGAAGGCCCGCAACGTGTTTGCGGTGATCTTCTCCGACACCTACAGCACCGGCACCTTGTTGTTGTGGCTGACCTACTTCATGGGGCTGGTGATCGTTTATCTGCTGACCAGTTGGCTGCCGACGCTGATGCGTGACAGTGGCGCGAGCATGGAGCAGGCAGCGTTCATTGGTGCGTTGTTCCAGTTTGGCGGTGTCTTGAGCGCGGTGGGCGTGGGCTGGGCGATGGACCGGTTCAATCCGCACAAGGTTATCGGCATTTTCTATCTACTCGCCGGGGTATTTGCCTACGCGGTAGGGCAGAGCCTGGGCAACATCACGCTATTGGCGACGTTGGTGCTGGTGGCCGGGATGTGCGTCAACGGCGCGCAATCAGCGATGCCTTCACTGGCGGCGCGGTTTTATCCGACGCAGGGGCGGGCGACCGGGGTGTCGTGGATGCTCGGGATCGGCCGCTTCGGCGCGATTCTCGGTGCATGGATGGGCGCAACGCTACTGGGCCTGGGCTGGAACTTCGAACAGGTGCTGACAGCACTGGTGATTCCAGCGGCATTGGCGACCACGGCGGTGGTGATCAAGGGCATGGTCAGCCATGCGGATGCGACCTGATCCGGTTTGAAATGACGGCGTAGCACAAAAGATCGCAGCCTCCGGCAGCTCCTACAGGTGTACGCGTTTCGACGTAGGAGCTGCCGGAGGCTGCGATCTTTTTGCAGGCGACGACGATCGGTAGCCAGACAACAATGTGTTCGATAAACGAACACTCAGTCGATTATCGGATTGTTTGGCGTTTTTCAGGGGCTTACTCTTCAGTCATTCCGGCGCTGCGCATCGCGCCTTTTTCTTCCACTGTCGGTTCATAACAAAACGGGAGCCTGCCCCATGGCTGAAATCCTTTCGCTGCACGACGCGGTGAAGCAATTCGTAAACGACGGCGATACGGTCGCGCTCGAAGGCTTCACTCACCTGATCCCTACGGCGGCGGGTCACGAAATCATTCGTCAGGGCAAGAAAGATCTGACCCTGGTGCGGATGACGCCTGACCTGATCTACGACCAGTTGATCGGCGCCGGTTGTGCTCGCAAGCTGATTTTCTCCTGGGGCGGTAACCCGGGCGTCGGTTCGCTGCACCGCCTGCGTGACGCCGTCGAGAAGCAGTGGCCGCACGCGCTGGAAATTGAAGAGCACAGCCATGCCGACCTGGCTAATGCCTATGTCGCTGGCGCCTCCGGCCTACCGTTCGCGGTGCTGCGTGCCTACGCCGGCTCCGACCTGCCGAAGGTCAACCCGCTGATCAAAACGGTCACCTGCCCATTCACCGGTGAAGTATTGGCGGCCGTGCCGTCGGTGCGTCCGGACATCACCGTGATTCACGCGCAGAAAGCCGACCGCAAAGGCAACGTGCTGCTGTGGGGCATTCTCGGCGTGCAGAAAGAAGCGGCACTGGCCGCCAAGCGCTGCATCGTTACCGTCGAGGAAATCGTCGACGACCTCAATGCACCGATGAACTCCTGCGTTCTGCCGACCTGGGCGTTGAGCGCGGTCTGCCACGTTCCCGGCGGTGCGCATCCGTCCTACGCTCACGGCTACAACGAGCGTGATAACCGTTTCTACCAGGCTTGGGACCCGATTGCCCGCGACCGTGAAACCTTCACCGCGTGGATCAACGAGTACATCCACGGCTGCGCTGACTTCAGCGAGTTCCAGGCCAAACTGGCCGCTGCTTCGGAGGCCAAGTAATGACTTACACCACCAATGAAATGATGACCGTCGCCGCTGCCCGCCGTCTGAAAAACGGTTCGGTGTGTTTCGTCGGCATCGGTCTGCCGTCGAAAGCCGCCAACCTGGCGCGTCTGACTTCCTCGCCGGATGTAGTCCTTATCTATGAATCGGGTCCGATCGGTGCCAAGCCGAGCGTACTGCCACTGTCGATCGGTGACGGTGAACTGGCGGAAACCGCTGACACCGTCGTCCCGACCGGTGAGATTTTTCGCTACTGGTTGCAGGGCGGGCGCATCGACGTCGGTTTCCTCGGCGCCGCGCAAGTCGACCGCTTCGGCAATATCAACACCACCGTGGTGGGCGACTACCATCAGCCGAAAGTCCGCCTGCCGGGTGCCGGCGGTGCGCCGGAGATTGCTGGCTCGGCCAAAAGCGTGCTGATCATCCTCAAGCAGTCGGCGCGTTCCTTTGTCGACAAACTCGACTTCATTACCTCGGTCGGCCATGGCGAGGGCGGTGATTCGCGCAAACGTCTCGGCCTGCCGGGCGCCGGTCCGGTCGGCATCATCACTGACTTGTGCATCATGGAACCGGAAGCGGATACCCATGAATTCGTGGTCACCGCGCTGCACCCAGGCGTAACCCGCGAGCAAGTTACCGCGGCTACCGGTTGGGCGATTCGTTTTGCCGAGACAGTCGAAAACACCGCCGAGCCGACCGAAGTCGAGCTTAAGGCACTGCGTGATCTGGAAGCCCGCACTGCCGCGGCCCACGGCCAAGCACCCGGAGAAGCCTGATGCGTGACGTTTATATCTGCGACGCAATTCGCACCCCCATCGGCCGTTTCGGCGGTGGCCTGTCGGCGGTTCGCGCCGACGACCTGGCCGCCGTGCCGATCAAGGCACTGATGGAGCGCAACCCGTCGGTGGACTGGAACGCGGTGGACGAGGTGTTCCTCGGTTGCGCCAACCAGGCCGGCGAAGACAACCGCAACGTGGCGCGCATGGCGCTGTTGCTGGCGGGCCTGCCGGAAACCATTCCGGGCGTGACCCTCAATCGCCTGTGCGCCTCGGGTATGGATGCCATCGGCACCGCCTTCCGCGCCATCGCCAGTGGCGAGATGGAGCTGGCGATTGCTGGTGGCGTCGAGTCGATGTCCCGCGCGCCGTTCGTGATGGGCAAGGCCGATGCGGCGTTCTCGCGCAACATGAAACTGGAAGACACCACCATCGGCTGGCGTTTCATCAACCCGCTAATGAAAGCCCAATACGGCGTGGATGCGATGCCGCAAACCGCCGACAACGTGGCTGACGATTACGAGGTTTCCCGCGCCGATCAGGACGCTTTCGCACTGCGCAGCCAGCAACGGACAGCCGCCGCGCAAGCCGCAGGATTTTTCGCCGAAGAAATCGTTGAAGTGCGCATTGCCCACAAGAAGGGGGAAAGTGTCGTCAGCCAGGATGAGCATCCTCGCGCCGACACCACGCTGGAAACCCTGGCCAAACTCAAACCGGTCAACGGTCCCGACAAAACCGTTACCGCCGGCAATGCTTCTGGGGTGAACGACGGTGCAGCGGCGTTGATTCTGGCCTCTGGCGACGCCGTGAAAAAGCACGGCCTGACGGCTCGCGCCAAAGTACTGGGCATGTCCAGTGCCGGTGTCGCACCGCGTGTAATGGGCATCGGCCCGGTGCCGGCGGTGCGCAAACTGACCGAGCGCCTCGGCCTGGCTGTCAGCGATTTCGACGTGATCGAACTCAACGAAGCCTTCGCCAGCCAGGGTTTGGCGGTGCTGCGGGAACTGGGGCTGGCGGACGACGCGGCCCAGGTCAACCCGAACGGTGGCGCCATTGCCTTGGGCCATCCGTTGGGCATGAGTGGTGCCCGCCTGGTACTGACCGCGCTGCATCAGTTGGAAAAGACTGGCGGCAAGAAAGGTCTGGCGACCATGTGCGTCGGCGTGGGCCAGGGTCTGGCCTTGGCGATCGAACGGGTCTGACGCGCAGCGTTGATGAATAAGAACTGAGGAAAGCTTCATGACTGACAAGCCTGGTTACCGCCGCCCGCAAGAGGGCACCCAGCCGGAATACCTGCACCCGGCCTATCAATCCACCAACCGTCGCTCACCGTCCAAGCCGTTGGTGTTTTTGCCCCATTCGCTGTCGGAAATTACCGGTCCGACCATCGGCGCCGATCGTGTGCAGGAGAAGGACAACGACTTGACCGCCCAGCACAAGGGCGAGCCACTGGGTGAGCGCATCATCATTCACGGCCGCGTGCTGGATGAAGATGGTTTGCCGGTGCCGGGCATTCTGGTGGAGATCTGGCAAGCCAACGCTGCCGGTCGCTACAACCATGACCGTGACCTGCACGATGCGCCGCTGGACCCGAATTTCACCGGCACCGGCCGCACCGTGACCGACGCCGATGGCTGGTACCAGTTCCAGACCATCAAGCCCGGCGCCTATCCGTGGGGCAACCACCACAACGCGTGGCGACCTGCACACATCCATTTCTCACTGTTCGGGCCGAGCATTCTGACGCGCCTGGTCACCCAGATGTATTTCCCGGGCGATCCGCTGCTGGCCTATGACCCGATCTACAACTGCGTACCGGATACCAGCGCCAAAGAGCGTTTGATCGCCAGTTTCGATCTGGAAAAAACCATCCCTTCCTATGCCCTCGGTTATCGCTGGGACATCGTCTTGCGCGGCCGCGAAGCCACGCCGATGGAGAAATAAGATGACGCTGAACGCGACCACGTCCCACACCGTCGGGCCGTATTACCACATCGGTTTGACCTGGCTGAACCGCGAAGACCTGACCGTCGAACAAACCCTGGGCGAGCGCGTGGCGATCACCGGGCAAGTCATCGATGGCAACGGCGATGTCGTCAACGACGCGATGCTGGAAGTCTGGCAAGCCAACGCCGCCGGCAAGTATGACCACCCCGAAGACGATCAGGACAAACCCCTGGACCCGAACTTCGAAGGGTTTGGCCGGGTGCCGGTGGATGCAGAAGGGCGCTTCCGCTTCACCACGATCAAGCCGGGCACGGTGGAAGGCCTGAAAGGCACGACCCAGGCGCCACATCTGGTGGTGCTGGTGTTTGCTCGCGGGTTGGTGAAGCACTTGCTGACGCGGATTTACTTTGATGGCGAACCGGCCAACGTGGCGGATCCGCTGCTGGAATGTGTGCCGGCTGAACGCCGCAGCACCTTGTTGGCGAAGAAGGATGCGTCCGGTGTGTACCAGTGGAATGTGATCCTGCAGGGCACCGATGCCGAGACGGTGTTCTTCGACTACTGAGAACACCGCAAATTCCTGTAGGAGTGAGCCTGCTCGCGATTGCGGAGTGTCATTCAGCATTGATGGCACTGATACACCGCAATCGCGANNAGGCTCACTCCTACAGGGGGGCAGCATTGCAATCTGTGGAACGGGGTTGTTGCAAAGTGTGTCTAGACTCTCACAGTCCCCATTGAGTAAAAAACAATGACAACTAACACCGCTACTACCGCGCACTACACCGGTGAAGAGCGCAGCAAAAGGATCTTCGCGATTGTCGGCGCCTCGTCCGGCAACCTTGTCGAATGGTTCGACTTCTATGTCTACGCCTTCTGCGCGATCTATTTTGCCCCGGCCTTTTTTCCGTCCGATAACCCGACTGTGCAGCTGGTGAATACGGCGGGGGGGTTTGCCCCCGGGGGCCTGNNATACGGCGGGTGTATTCGCCGCCGGGTTCCTGATGCGGCCCATCGGCGGCTGGATCTTCGGCCGGCTGGCGGACAAGCACGGGCGCAAGAATTCGATGCTGATCTCGATTCTGATGATGTGCTTCGGTTCGTTGCTCATCGCTTGCCTGCCGACCTACAAGGACATCGGCGTCTTTGCGCCGATCATGCTGCTGTTCGCCCGCTTGTTACAGGGCCTGTCGGTGGGCGGTGAGTACGGCACCACGGCGACCTACATGAGCGAAGTCGCCCTCAAGGGCCAGCGCGGTTTCTTCGCCTCGTTCCAGTACGTGACGCTGATCGGTGGGCAACTGCTGGCGGTGTCGCTGGTGGTAATCCTGCAACAGTTCCTCACTGAGGATGATTTGCGCGCCTACGGCTGGCGGATCCCGTTTGTCGTCGGTGCGGCGGCGGCGTTGATTTCGCTGTTCCTGCGTCGCTCGCTCAAGGAAACCACCAGCAAGGAAATGCGCGAAAACAAGGACGCCGGCAGCATCCGTGCGCTGTTCCGCGACCACAAGGCTGCGTTCATTACCGTGCTCGGTTACACCGCCGGTGGCTCGCTGATTTTCTACACCTTCACCACGTACATGCAGAAGTACCTGGTGAACACCGCCGGCATGCACGCCAAGACCGCCAGCTACATCATGACCGGCGCGCTGTTCCTTTATATGTGCATGCAGCCGCTGTTCGGCATGCTCGCGGACAAGATCGGCCGACGTAACTCGATGCTGTGGTTCGGCGCCCTCGGGACGTTGTTCACCGTGCCGATCCTGCTGAGCCTGAAAAGCGTCAGCAGTCCGTTCCTGGCCTTCGTGCTGATTACTGTGGCACTGGCGATTGTCAGTTTCTACACCTCGATCAGTGGCCTGGTAAAAGCCGAAATGTTCCCGCCGGAAGTGCGCGCATTGGGCGTCGGCCTGGCTTACGCGGTGGCGAATGCAATCTTCGGTGGTTCGGCGGAATATGTGGCTCTGAGCCTCAAGGCCGGGGGCATGGAAAACTCCTTCTACTGGTACGTCACGGTGATGATGGCGGTGGCGTTCCTGTTCAGCCTGCGCTTGCCGAAACAGGCGAAGTATTTAGAAAACGACCTTTGATCTTTACCCGTGGGCCTGACCGGCCCACGCCTCCAGGGACTGTTTATGAACGAGCGACCGGGCAATCAATTGTTCGATGCCTATTTCACTGCCCGCGACATGCGTGAGGTGTTCTGCGATCAGGGTCGGGTTCAAGCGATGCTTGATTTCGAAGCGGCACTGGCCCGGGCCGAGGCGCGAGTCGGGCTGATTCCGCAAACGGCAGTCGCACCGATTGAAGCAGCTTGTCAGGCCGGGCATTACGACTTCGCTGCCCTCGGCGAGGCGATTGCCACGGCGGGCAATTCGGCGATTCCGTTGGTCAAGGCGCTGGGTAAACAGATCGCTGCCAACCATGCCGAAGCCGAGCGCTATGTGCATCTGGGCGCGACCAGCCAGGACGTGATGGACACCGGTCTGGTGTTGCAACTGCGCCGTGCTTTGGAACTGATCGAAATCGATCTGGCGCAATTGGGCGAAACGCTGGCGACCCAAGCGGTGCGATACGTCGCCACACCGCTGGCCGGGCGTACCTGGTTGCAGCACGCGACGCCCGTCACCCTCGGCATGAAAGTCGCCGGGTGGCTGGGCGCTGTCACTCGCAGCCGTCAGCGTCTGCGGGAACTCAAACCGCGACTGCTGGTGCTGCAATTCGGTGGCGCCTCCGGAACCCTCGCGGCCCTCGGCGAGCAGGCGATGCCGATTGCCCAAGCGCTGGCTGAAGAATTGAAACTGACACTGCCAGATCAACCTTGGCACACCCAGCGAGACCGCTTGGTGGAGTTCGGCTCGGTACTGGGATTGATCGCCGGCAGCCTCGGCAAACTCGGCCGCGACATCAGCCTGTTGATGCAGACCGAGGCGGGGGAGGTGTTCGAACCTTCCGCACCGGGCAAGGGCGGCTCTTCGACCATGCCGCACAAACGCAACCCGGTGGGCGCGGCGGTGCTGATTGGCGCTGCGACTCGCGTACCCGGTTTGCTCTCGACCCTGTTCAGCGCCATGCCTCAAGAACACGAGCGCAGCCTGGGCCTGTGGCATGCCGAGTGGGAAACCCTGCCGGAGATTTGCTGCCTGGTGTCCGGCAGCCTGAAGCAGGCGCGGCTGGTAGCGGACGGACTGGAAGTGGACGCCGAGCGCATGGCCCGCAACCTCGATCTGACTCAAGGGCTGGTGCTCGCCGAAGCGGTGAGCATCGTCCTCGCCCAACGAGTGGGGCGCGACACTGCGCACCATTTGCTGGAGCAATGCTGCAAGCGTGCAGTGGCTGAACAACGTCATCTGCGAGCGGTACTCGGCGACGAGCCGCCAGTGACCGCCGAACTGTCGGATGCTGAACTCGATCATCTGCTGGACCCCGCCCATTACCTCGGTCAGGCCCATACCTGGGTCGAGCGAGCGGTGGCTGAACATTCTGCGTTGACTGCCTGAAGGAGATTGCTGTGGCTTTCGTACAACTCGCCGAGGGCGAACTGCACTACCAAATTCAAGGGCCGCAACTCGATGGCCCGGACGATGCGCCGGTACTGGTGCTGTCCAACTCGCTGGGCACCGACCTGCACATGTGGGACGCGCAAGTTGCGGCGTTCTCCGAGCATTTTCGCGTGTTGCGTTTCGACACCCGTGGTCATGGCAAATCGCTGGTCACGCCGGGGCCGTACACCATCGAGCAACTGGGCCATGACGTGCTGGCGCTGCTGGATGCGTTGCACATCGAACGCGCGCATTTCTGCGGTTTGTCCATGGGCGGCTTGATTGGACAGTGGCTGGGGATCAACGCGGGTGATCGCCTGAACAAACTGGTGGTGTGCAACACCGCGGCGAAAATCGGCGATCCTTCGGTGTGGAACCCGCGGATTGAAACCGTGCTGCGTGACGGACCTGCCGCCATGGTTGCCTTGCGTGATGCGTCGATTGCGCGCTGGTTCACTGCGGATTTTGCTGAGGCCAATCCTGCTGCCGCGAAAAAGATTACTGACATGCTGGCCGCCACCTCGCCTGAAGGGTATGCCGCGAACTGTGCCGCCGTGCGCGATGCCGACTTCCGCGATCAGTTGTCCTCGATCAAGGTGCCGCTGCTGGTCATCGCCGGCACCGAAGACGCGGTCACGCCGCCGTCCGGTGGGCACTTCATTCAGGAACACGTGCAAGGCGCCGAGTACGCCGAGTTCTATGCGGCGCACCTGTCCAACGTTCAGGCCGGTGCTGCGTTCAGCGAGCGCGTGTTGGCGTTTTTGTCAGCTCATTAAGGGGATTGTTGTGGACGAGAAACAACGTTACGACGAAGGCTTGAACGTGCGCCGTGCCGTACTTGGCGACGCCCATGTCGATCGTAGCCTGAACGCGCTGACCGAGTTCAACTCGGAGTTTCAGGAAATGATCACCCGTCACGCCTGGGGCGACATCTGGACCCGTCCGGGCTTGCCGCGTCATACCCGAAGCCTGATCACGATGGCCATGCTGATCGGCATGAACCGCAACGAAGAACTCAAACTGCACCTGCGCGCCGCCGCCAACAACGGCGTGACCCGCGGCGAGATCAAGGAAGTGATCATGCAGAGCGCGATCTACTGCGGGATTCCGGCAGCGAACGCGACGTTCCACCTCGCGGAGTCGGTGTGGGATGAGCTTGGGGTTGAATCGCGGGAGTGATCCTGGCGATTTTGGGTGTCTGAGCTGACGCCATCGCGAGCAAGTTCGCTCCCACAGTGATCCGGTGTGAACGCAAATCTTGTGTTCACCTATGACCCCTGTGGGAGCGAGCTTGGTCTGGGCGGCATTCCGACGATGGCGGTGGTGAGGTTTACAACAAACTGATCGGATAGCTGACGATCACCCGGTTTTCATCGAACTCGTTGTTGCTGAAGTCGCGGCGAATGGTCGAGTTGCGCCATTTGACGTTGAGGTTTTTGAGCGCGCCGCTCTGCACGGTGTAACCCAGTTCGCTTTCGCGGCCCCATTCCTTGCCGTCGGTGATGGTGCCGGTGTGGACGTTGTCGCCGCTGATGTAGCGGTTCATCAGGGTCAGGCCGGGAATGCCGAGGGCAACGAAGTTGTAGTCATGCCGTACCTGCCAGGACTTTTCCTGAGCGTTGTCATAACTGGCGTTGTAACTGTCGTTGGCCAGGGTGCCGCCGCTGGTACCGTTGACCCGCATCCACGCGTTGTCGCCGGTGAGTTTTTGCAGGCCGACGTAGAAGGTGTTGCCGCCGTATTTGGCCGAGAACAGGCCCGACCAGGTCTTGTTGTCCAGCTCGCCGGCCCGGGCGCTGCCGTCATCCTTGCCGTAGAAGAAACCAAGGTTGGCGCCCAGGGTCCAGTCGCCGATGGGCTGGCTGTGGATCAGATTCACGTATTGCTGGCTGTAGATGTCCTTGAGTTCGGCATTCCACACACCGATCTGGGTGCGCTTTTCGTTGAAGACGTATTCGCCGCCCTGGAAGTTGAAACGGTCGGAGGTGAACGCTGGTTTTCCGGTCATCGACATGTCGTTCATGCTGCTGTCGTCACGCGGGCTGTTGGCGCGGAACTGACCGCCGTAGAGCGTCAGGCCGTCGATTTCCTTCGAGGTGATCTGGCCGCCACGGAAGGTTTGCGGCAGGGAACGACCGTCGTCCGAACGCAGGATCGGCAGCACCGGCATCCATTCGCCGACCTTCACTTCGGTCTGCGACAGCTTGGCCTTCAACGCCACATTGGTGCGACCGAAGTTGTCCGCCGGGCGACCGTCGTGATCCAGCGGCAACAACTGCGTACCGCCCGTGCCTTTACCGCCATCGAGTTTCACCGAGTACAGGCCCAGCACATCCATGCCGAACCCGACGGTGCCCTGAGTGAACCCGGACTTGGCGTCGAGGATGAAGCTTTGTGTCCACTCTTCTGCCTTGCCCTGGGCTTTGGTCGGGTTGGTGAAGTTGCGGTTGATGTAGAAGTTGCGCAGGTTCAGGTTGACCTTGGCACCTTCGACAAAGCCTGACTCCTCGGCCATGGCGGGCAGAGCCGTACTGGCCAGTGCAACGGCGATGAGGCTGGGGAACCAGTATTGCGTAGTGGAAGGTGTCATGTGTTCGGGTCTCTCTAGTTTTTAGGCGTGAAACGGGGCGCTGCCGCAACCGGAGGGTTGCAGACAAAAATTTGAAATCAGGGCAAAAACGAACGGGATCAGCCGGACAGGGCAGGGCGCGGGGGCATGGTGTCGAACCTGTTGTTATTGGTCTTGTGCGACGAATGGTGCGGGGGATGGGCGGGGTGATTCAATTGGGAAAAGTGGGTTTTGGGCGATTATCGAACATAAGATTGGCTGGGAATTTGTGTTGTCTGTTCCGGCCTCATCGCGAGCAGGCTCGCTCCCACAGGGGATCTGTGTTTGCCACAAATCACATGCACACAGAATGACCAATGTGGGAGCGAGCCTGCTCGCGATGAGGCCAGTCCTGGCGCCACATTTTTCCTGCAGACAACAAAAAGCCCACCAATCGGTGGGCTTCTTGTTTTACAGCGCTATCAGAACAACTTCAGCTTCGGCGCTTCTTCTTTCAACGGCTCGTTCTTCGCCGTCTGCTCGTTCCAGCCACCGCCCAGTGCCTTGTACAGATTGACGGCACTGACCAGTTGCGCCAGACGGTCGGTGATCAGTACCTGTTCCGCACTGAACAGCTGACGCTGGGCATCGAGGAAGGTCAGGTTGCTGTCGACACCAATGCGGTAACGACGCTCGGCCAGACGGTAGTAGTCCTGGTTCGCGGTGACGAAATCACGCTGGGCCTGCAACTGATCGGTGTAGGTCTGGCGAGCGGCCAGGCCATCGGCGACTTCCTGGAAGGCCGTTTGAATGGACTTCTCGTAGTTCGCCACGCCGATGTCTTTCTGGATTTTTGAATAATCCAGGCT
Organism: Pseudomonas fluorescens; assembly: GCF_000968015.1. Classification (GTDB taxonomy): domain Bacteria; phylum Pseudomonadota; class Gammaproteobacteria; order Pseudomonadales; family Pseudomonadaceae; genus Aquipseudomonas; species Aquipseudomonas fluorescens_W. Next base: position 193,526 of record NZ_LACH01000053.1, on the reverse strand, counting down.
GGCGCGCAGGCTGCCGGCGTTGAAGATCGGCAGGTTGATCTGCGGCTGGAACAGCCAGGTGCCCGAACCGCCCTTGAACAGACCGGACAGGTCCGGGCTCAGGGTCCCGGCGTTGGCCGTCAGGCTGATGCTCGGGAAGAATGCCGCCCGTGCCGCGCCGATGTTGGCGTTGGCGGCTTTCAGGTTGTATTCGGCCTGAAGGATGTCCGGACGACGTTGCAGCAAGTCCGATGGCAGACCGGCCGGCACTTCGCTCAGCAGGTCGTCAGCCAATGGCTTGGCCGCTTGCAGATTGGCCGGGACGCCAGTGCCAAGCAGCAGCACCAGGCTGTTTTCATCCTGGGCGACTTGACGGGTGTACTTGGCCATTTGCGCGCGGGCGTTTTCCACCGAGGTACGCGACTGGGCCAGGTCCAGCGCCGAGGCTACACCCACTTCGTTGCTGCGGGCGGTGAGCTTGTAGCTCTCCTCGAACGCACCGAGGGTGTTTTGGGTCAGTTTCAGCAGTTCCTTGTCGGCCTGCCAGGTCAGGTAGGCGTTGGCCACACTGGCCACCAGGCTGATCTGGGTGCTGCGGCGCGCTTCTTCGGTGGCGAAGTACTTCTGCAGCGCTTCTTCGCTCAGGCTGCGAACCCGACCGAACAGGTCGAGTTCATAGGCGCTGATGCCGACCGTGGCCGAGTAGGAACTGGTGATATCCGCTTCGCCGGTCTGCGAGGCCCGAGCCGGGACTCGCTGACGCCTGCCGGTGCCGTTGGCCGATACGGCCGGGAACAGATCGGCACGCTGGATGCGGTATTGAGCCGCGAAGGCGTCGATGTTCAGCGCCGCGACACGCAGATCACGGTTGTTTTCCAGGGCGACCTGGATCAGCTGTTGCAGCGCCGGGTCATGGAAAAACTGCTTCCAGCCCTGTTCAGCGGCAGCCTGGGCAGGCGCCTGGGCCGACGAATACGCCGGACCTTGCGGGTACTGGCCCGCCACCGGTGCTTCAGGCTGCTGATAATCGGGAATCAGCGAGCAGCCGCCGAGCACGAAGGCGGCAACAGCCAGGGAGAGTAGCGACTTGCTCATTAGCCAGCCTCTTTAGAAGGTTCAATAGCGTCGTCCTGGTCAGCGGTTTTGCGCTGCCCCATGGCCGACACGGTGACGAAAAACAGGGGGACCCAGAAGATCGCCAGGATCGTGGCCGTGAGCATACCGCCAATCACCCCGGTACCGATCGCATGTTGGCTACCCGAACCTGCACCCGTGGAAATTGCCAGTGGTACCACACCGAGGACGAAAGCGAGCGACGTCATGATGATCGGTCGCAAACGCATCCGGCAGGCTTCGACCGCGGCATCGCGCAGGCTACGCCCTTGTTCATGCAGTTCCTTGGCAAATTCGACAATCAAAATGGCGTTTTTCGCCGCCAGACCAATGGTCGTCAACAGGCCCACCTGGAAATACACGTCGTTGGACAGACCGCGCAAGCTGGTCGCCATCAGCGCACCGATGATCCCCAGCGGTACCACCAACATCACCGCAATCGGGATCGACCAGCTTTCGTACAGCGCCGCCAGACACAGGAACACCATCAGCAGCGACAGGGCGTACAACGCTGGCGCTTGCGAGCCGGACAAGCGTTCTTCGTACGACAGACCGGTCCAGGAAATACCGACACCGGCCGGCAGTTTCTTGGCCAGGGCTTCAACTTCGAGCATGGCTTCACCGGTGGAATAACCGGGTGCCGGGGCACCGAGGATTTCCATTGCTTCTACGCCGTTGTAACGCGACAGCTTCGGTGCACCGTAAATCCACTCACCCTTGGCGAACGCCGAGAACGGAACCATGGTGCCGGCTTTGTTGCGCACATACCATTTCTTCACGTCTTCAGGACTCATGCGCGCACCCGGCTGGCCTTGCACGTAAACCTTCTTCACCCGACCGCGGTCGATGAAGTCGTTGACGTAGCTACTGCCCAAGGCAATCGACAGGGTGTTGTTGATGTCGGTGAGGGTGATGCCCAGGGCACTGGCCTTCTCGTCATCGATTTCCAGCTGGTATTGCGGTTCGTCGTTCAGACCGTTCGGGCGGACCTGCGACAGCACCTTGCTCTGCGCCGCCATGCCGAGGAACTGGTTGCGAGCAGCCATCAGCTTGTCGTGACCGATACCGGCACGGTCTTGCAGGAACACGTCGAAACCGGTGGCGTTACCCAGCTCCAGCACCGCCGGCGGTGCGAATGCAAACACCATGGCGTCACGGAAGGTGAAGAAATGCTGTTGGGCACGGGCCGCGACTTTGAACACGCTGTTGTCGGCGTTACGTTCGTCCCACGGTTTGAGCATGATGAACGCCATACCCGAGCTCTGGCCACGGCCGGCGAAGTTGAAGCCGGTCACGGTAAACACCGAGGCCACCGCGTCGCCTTCACCGCCGTCCTTGCCCGGACGCAGCAGGAATTCACGCATGTCATCCACGACCACTTGCGTGCGCTGGGCACTCGAGCCGGCCGGGGTTTGCACCTGAGCAAACAATACACCCTGGTCTTCTTCCGGCAGGAACGCCGTTGGGATGCGGGTGAACAGCCAGATCATGCCGACCAGGATGATGAGGTAGGCCAGCAAGTACGGGGCCTTGTTCGCGAGCATGTTGCCCACGCCACGCTCGTAGCTTTTGACGCCACGGTCGAAATTGCGGTTGAACCAGCCGAAGAAGCCGCGTTTCGGCGCGCCGTGCTCGCCTTTCGGAATCGCCTTGAGCATGGTCGCGCAGAGCGCCGGGGTGAAGATCAGCGCGACCAGTACCGACAGGGCCATGGCCGAGACGATGGTGATCGAGAACTGCTTGTAGATCACACCGGTGGAACCGCTGAAGAACGCCATCGGCAGCAGAACCGCCGACAGCACCAGGGCAATACCGACCAGTGCACCCTGGATCTGCCCCATGGATTTCTTGGTGGCCTCCTTGGGTGACAGGCCTTCTTCGCTCATGACCCGTTCGACGTTTTCCACCACGACGATGGCGTCGTCCACCAGCAAGCCGATGGCCAGCACCATACCGAACATGGTCAGGGTGTTGATGCTGAAACCGAACGCCGCGAGGATCCCGAAGGTACCCAACAATACGACTGGCACGGTCATCGTGGTGATGACGGTGGCGCGGAAGTTTTGCAGGAACAGGAACATCACCAGGAACACCAGCACGATCGCTTCGACCAGGGTTTCAACCACACCCTTGATCGACTCGGTCACCACTGGCGTGGTGTCGTACGGGAACACCACTTCCATCCCTTCCGGGAAGAACGGCTTGAGGGTTTCGATGGTTTTGCGCAGGGCTTTTGCAGTGTCGAGGGCGTTGGCACCGTTGGCCAGTTTCACTGCCAGACCGGAGGCCGGGCTGCCGTTGAACTGGGCGCTGATCGAGTAGTTTTCACCGCCCAGACCGACATCCGCCACATCGCCGACACGCACTTGCGAGCCGTCCTTGTTGACCTTGAGCAGGATGGCCTTGAACTGCTCGGCGGTCTGCAGGCGGGTCTTGCCGATGATCGTCGCGTTCAGCTGTTGGCCTGCAACGGCAGGCAAGCCGCCGAGTTGGCCGGATGACACCTGAACGTTCTGCGCGGCGATGGCGGTTTTCACGTCCACCGGGGTCAGGTTGAAGTTATTCAACTTGGCCGGGTCGAGCCAGATCCGCATTGCGTACTGGGCACCGAAGACCTGGAAGTCACCGACACCGGCGGTCCGCGAGATCGGGTCCTGCATGTTCGACACGATGTAGTTGGACAGGTCGTCCTTGGTCATGCTGCCGTCGCGCGACACCACGCCGATCACCATCAGGAAGTTTTTCACTGCCTTGGTCACGCGGATACCCTGTTGCTGCACTTCTTGCGGCAGCAGCGGGGTGGCCAGGTTCAGTTTGTTCTGGACCTGAACCTGCGCGGTATCGGAGTTGGTGCCCTGCTCGAAGGTCGCGGTAATGGTCATGCTGCCGTCGGAGTTACTTTCCGACGAAACATAACGCAGGTTATCGATACCGTTGAGCTGTTGCTCGATCACCTGCACCACGGTGTCCTGCACGGTTTGTGCGGACGCGCCCGGGTAGGTCACCTGGATCGCAATGGCCGGAGGCGCAATGCTCGGGTATTGGTTAATCGGGAGTTTGAGGATCGATAGTGCCCCGACCAGCATGATGACCAGGGCAATTACCCAGGCAAAAATCGGACGGTCGATAAAAAATCTGGACATGGTTTACTCCCCTTGGCCGCTGGAAGCCTTGTTAGCTACCTGTGCGGGGGCCGGGTTCTTTGCGCCAACGTTAGTCGCTTCACTGGCCTTTACTTCGACGCCAGGTTTAACGAATTGCAGTCCTTCGGTGATCAGGCGATCGCCGGCCTTCAGGCCGTCTTCGATCAGCCATTGGTTGCCGACGGTGCGGCTGGCCTTGAGCTGACGCAGTTCGACCTTGTTGTCCGGACCGACGACCAGCGCGGTCGGGGTGCCTTTGAGATCGCGGGTCACGCCTTGTTGCGGGGCGAGGATCGCCGCGCTGTTCACACCGGCCTGCAATTGGGCGTGTACAAACATGCCTGGCAGCAGGGTGTGGTCAGGGTTCGGGAATACCGCACGCAAGGTCACGGAACCGGTGGTCTGGTCCACCGAGACTTCCGAGAACTCGAGGTTGCCTTCCTGTTTGTACTGGCTGCCGTCTTCGAGAGTCAGCTTGACCTTGGCCGCGTTGTCGCCGGATTTTTGCAGACGACCGCTTTCCAGTTCGCGGCGCAGCTCCAGCAGCTCTACCGAAGACTGGGTCACGTCGACGTAGATTGGGTCCAGTTGCTGAATCACTGCCATCGCGTCGACCTGACCGCTGGTGACCAGCGCGCCTTCGGTCACGGTCGAGCGGCCGATGCGGCCGGAGAGTGGCGCGTAAACCTTGGTGTAACGGACATTGATCTGGGCGCTTTGCAGCGCGGCTTCCGATTGCAACCGGTTGGCCAGGGCCGTGTCGTATTCCTGACGGCTCACAGCCTGTTCGCTGACCAACTGCTTGTAGCGATCGGAGATCGACTTGGTCTGTTGCAGGTTGGCTTCGGCGCTTTTCAGGGTGGCTTCATAAACGGCCGGATCGATCTGATACAGCTGCTGGCCGGCCTTGACGTCACCGCCTTCCTTGAACAGGCGCTTGAGAATGATGCCGTTGACCTGAGGGCGAACTTCGGCGATGCGGTACGCGCTGGTACGGCCCGGAAGCTCGGAGGTCAGGGTGAAGGCTTGAGGTTGCAGAGTAACGACGCCGACCTGAGGGGGTGGTGCGGCAGGTGCCGCCTCTTCCTTTTTGCATCCGCTGAGCAGCGATGCCAAGGCGAGGGCGGTGACCAGAGCGGTAACAGCTGGCTTGAATTGCATGAAAATCCTCGGGTCAGGCGCGCAAATTGCGCACTCGAAATGTGGAAAGGTAAAAAATGTGCGCTGAGTGGATAAGTAGCTTGCTAAGGAATATACTTACGTTCATGGTTGTTTGTAAATACCTTGGCCGCGTATCCACACCATTACAAAAGCCGTTCAAGGGTTCGAATTGTAGGCCGGGGACGATGCCCAAGAGCGCTCGCCCCACTTTTATTCAGCGGATGTTCAGACATCGCTGAAGCATCCTGATTGAGGTTGTACTGCCATGGTCCGTCGTACCAAAGAGGAAGCTCAAGAAACCCGCAGCCAGATACTGGAAGCGGCAGAAAAAGCCTTTTACGAAAGGGGCGTGGCGCGCACGACACTGGCGGATATCGCTACTCTGGCCGGGGTCACGCGCGGGGCCATCTATTGGCACTTCAGCAACAAGGCGGATCTGGTGCAGGCCATGCTTGATACCTTGCATGAGCCGCTGGATGAAATGGCCAAGGCCAGTGAAAGCGAAGATGAACTCGATCCCCTCGGCTGTATGCGCAAGCTGCTGATTCATTTGTTTCATCAAGTTGCCATGGATCCGAAAACCCGACGCATCAATGAGATTCTGTTTCATAAGTGCGAATTCACCGATGAAATGTGCGACCTGCGCCAGCAGCGCCGAGCGGTCAGCCTTGATTGCAATGTGCGAATCGCCCTGGCGCTGAGTAATGCGGTCAATCGGGGGCAGTTACCGGAAAACCTCGATACGGCCCGTGCGGCCATCAGCATTCATGCTTATATCGATGGCATCCTGTATCAGTGGCTGTTGGCACCCGACAGTTTTCAACTGCATATCGACGCAGAGCGTTGGGTCGATGCGGGATTGGACATGCTGCGCTTGAGCCCCAGCCTGCGCAAATGAAAAAAAATACGTAATGAGTTGCTTTTATATACGTACGCTCGCCAGGTTGATAGGTAGTGAGCTACCTGATTTGTAGGGATTTTGTGAGTAACCGGCGCAAAAAAGCCCCGACTCTTTCGAGTCGGGGCTTTTGTGTTTCAAGTGGGACGCTTACAACACAGGGTAGTCGATGTAGCCAACCGCGCCCTTGGAATAAAATAGTTCAGGACGTGGCTCGTTCAACGGCGCATCGGCCTTCAAACGTGCCGGCAGGTCCGGGTTGGCAATGAAAGGCACGCCGAAGGCCACCGCATCGGCCTTGCCGCTGGCCAGCCAGGCGTTGGCACTGTCCTTGGTGAAGCGTTCGTTGATGATGTACGGGCCGCCGAACGCTTCTTTCATTTGTGGACCCAGGCTGTCGCCATCTTCTCTCTCACGCGAGCAAATGAACGCGATGCCACGTTTGCCCAGTTCGCGAGCGACGTAGATGAACGTCTCGGACAGGTTGTCGTCGCCCATGTCATGGAGATCGGCGCGGGGCGACAGGTGTACACCCACGCGGCCTGCGCCCCAGACTTCGATGGCGGCATCGGTCACTTCCAGCAACAGGCGCGCACGGTTTTCCAGGGAGCCGCCGTAATTGTCTGTGCGCTGGTTGGTGCTGCTTTGCAGGAACTGGTCGAGCAGGTAACCGTTGGCGCCGTGGATTTCCACACCGTCGAAACCGGCCGCCTTGGCGTTCTCGGCACCGACGCGGTAGGCGTCGACGATGTCGGCGATTTCAGCGGTTTCCAGGGCGCGTGGGGTTGGGAAGTCGGCCAGTGGGCGAACCAGGCTGACATGACCTTTTGGCTGAATGGCGCTGGGTGCGACCGGCGCTTCACCGCCCAGGTACGACCCGTGGGAAATACGGCCGACGTGCCACAGTTGCAGGAAAATCTTGCCGCCCGCGCCGTGAATAGCCTTGGTCACATTGGCCCAGCCACGCACTTGATCGTTGGACCAGATACCCGGGGTGTCCGGGTAGCCGACGCCCATCGGCGTGACCGAAGTGGCCTCGCTGAGGATCAGGCCGGCCGAGGCGCGTTGTACGTAGTACTCGGCCATCAGCGCGTTTGGCACGCGGCCTTCGTCGGCGCGGCAGCGGGTCAGCGGCGCCATGATGATGCGGTTGGCCAACTCAAGGTCGCCCAGTTTGATCGGATCGAAAATAGTCGTCATGAAATAGCTCTCTTGTAGAGATCAGTTGGTAGCAGGAGCCAGTTCGGGATCACCGTTCTGACGGAAAGTAATCAGGGTCACCAGCAGGGCGAGAACCGCCAGCGCGGCTGCCGCGAGAGGAACACTGGTCAAGCCGAAACCGTGGGCGATGACGCTGCCACCGACCCAGGCACCCAGTGCGTTGCCGATATTGAAAGCGCCGATGTTCAGGGTCGACACCAGGTTCGGTGCGGCTTTGCCGTAGGTCACCACGTTCACTTGCAGGGCGGGCACGGCGGCAAAGCACGCGGTGGCCCAGAGGAACAGGGTTATTTCGGTCGGAATCAGCGCGACGCTGGTCCAGGTCAGTACGGTCGAGATCACGGCCATCGAGATAAAGACGCCGATCAACGTTGCGGCCATGCTTTTGTCAGCCAGCTTGCCGCCGATAATGTTGCCGACCGTCAGGCCCAGTCCGATGAGCATCAGGGTCCAGGTCACGCCTTTGGGCGAGACGCCAGTGACATCGCCGAGCAGCGGGGCGACATAGGTGAACAGGGTGAATACGGAAGCTGCGAATAACGCGGTCATGCTCAACGACAGCCAGATCCCGGCGCCTTTGAGGGCACGCAGTTCGGCGCGCATGTCGAGTTTCTCTTCATCACGCTTGGCCGGCAGGAAGCGGATCAGGCCGATCAACGCGATCACACCAATCACGGTCACCGCCCAGAAGGTCGAACGCCAGCCGGCTTCCTGACCGAGCGCGGTGCCCAGCGGAACGCCGAGCACGTTGGCCAGGGTCAGGCCGGTGAACATCAGGGCCACGGCCGAAGCACGTTTGTTTGCAGGCACCAGACCTGCCGCCACCACCGAACCAATGCCGAAGAACGCACCGTGGCAGAGGGCGGTCACCACACGGGCAAACATCAGCACGTTGTAGTCGGTGGCCATTGCACAGAGCAGGTTGCCGACGATGAAAATCCCCATCAACGCTACCAGCGCGGCCTTGCGCGGCAATCGAGAGGTGGCCAGTGCCATGAACGGCGCACCGATGGCCACGCCCAGGGCGTAACCGGTCACCAGCCAGCCAGCGCCGGGGATCGACACACCGAGGTCGGCCGCCACATCGGGCAGCAAGCCCATGATGACGAACTCGGTGGTGCCGATGGCGAAGGCGCTCAAGGCCAGAATGAGTAGCGAGAGGGGCATTGTTGATTCCTTGTCGGCTTGCTGACGTTAAGGGTCAGAGCTCTTTGCTGAAGGTGCTGAGGAACTCCTGAATGGTTTCCTCATTGCGTTTGAAAAAGTGCCACTGGCCGACTTTGCGGCTGCTGATCAGGCCGGCGCGTTGCAGGGTTGCCAGGTGTGCAGACACCGTGGACTGCGACAAACCGCAACGTTGATCGATCTGCCCGGCACAGACACCGTGCTCGTTGCTGTGGGACTGGTCGGGGAATTCGACGGTCGGGTCTTTGAGCCAGTGCAGGATTTCTCGCCGTACTGGGTGTGCCAGGGCTTTTATTATTTCGTCGAGATTAATGGTCATGTGTTGGGCTCGTGATGAGTAAAACGCTATATCGCGATGAGGCGAACTTTAAATCGGTACTTCGCGATATACCAATATGATTTTGGTCTGATGACCGAGTAATTCGGTATATCGAGTTATAACGATATGCTGGGTGTAACGATGCAAAGGTGCAGTGCTAAGCTGCGTGCATGAATTATCTCGCACATCTGCACCTCGGTGGCCAGCGCCCCGGTCAATTGCTCGGCAGTCTGTATGGCGATTTCGTCAAAGGGCGGCTGCAAGGGCAGTTCGATCCGGAGATCGAAGCGGCCATCCAGCTGCATCGAAGCATCGATGTCTTTACCGACCGCCATCCGTTGGTGGACGTTTCGTTGTCACGGTTTTCCATGACCCGCCGGCGTTACGCCGGGATCGTGCTTGACGTGTTTTTCGACCATTGCCTGGCCCGGGACTGGACGCTTTATTCGGATCAGCCACTGGAGCAGTTCACTTCAGGTGTGTACCGGGTGCTGTCCGCCGAGGCGCAATTGCCCGAACGTCTGGCGCAGATCGCGCCGCACATGGTGGCCAATGACTGGTTGGGTTCTTATCGAGAATTTGCGGTGCTTGAGCAAGTGCTGCGAGGGATTTCACGGAGATTGACGCGGCCTGAGGAGCTGGCCGCAGCGATGCAGGAATTGCGGGTGTTGTATGAACCGTTGAGCGATGACTTCAGATTGTTCTATCCACAACTTCAGGAGTTTGCCCAAAACTACCCAACAACATAGACCCCCTGTAGGAGTGAGCCTGCTCGCGATAGCGGTTTATCATCCAACACCTATGTCGATAGATATACCGCTATCGCGAGCAGGCTCACTCCTACAGGGGATAGGTGTTCAGGCCGCGATTGCGGGGCGCATAGGCTCCCGCTGTTTCTCTGGGATTGCCCCGAACAACGCCTTCTGCACCGCCTGCTGTGCTTCAAACGCCAATGCCGCACGCTCCCGACCTTCACAAGCAATCGGTTTGAGCAAATGAATCTCCACCTCACCCCGATCATGGGCAAACAAGCGCATCAAGTGCGAGAGCAAATCATCATCGCCAATGAACGGCGCCAGCGAATCGAGCTCTCCGTCGCGCAGATAACGAATCGCCACCGGCTGCAACTTCACTTCGGAGTCGATCGCCGCAGACAGCAGGCGACCATGAAACGTGCGCAACGAACGGCCATCAGTGGTGGTGCCTTCCGGGAACATCAGCAGCGGATGCTCCTGTTCCAGATGACGGGTCATCTGTTTGCGAATCAATTGGCTGTCACCTGAACCGCGACGGATAAACAGGCTTCCGGCCTTGGCCGCCAACCAGCCCGCCACCGGCCAGGTACGCACTTCGGCCTTGGACAGGAATGACAGCGGCGTGAGCATGCCCAGCAGTGGAATGTCGGTCCAGGACACGTGGTTGCTGACCCAGAGCATCGGCGCCTTCGGCAACTCACCATGCACGGTCACGCGAAAGGGCAGGGCATTGCTCAGGCGCGCCATGAAAAATCGCGACCAGCGTTGGCGGCGGACCATCGAATGAGCAATCCCCAAACGCTCGAACAGCCCGAACACACTGGCCATGCTCAAACCCAACGTCACCACCACCAACACTCGCGCAATTCGCGCGTACACCCGTAACCGACTCATCACACGGCCGCCTTGAAGTGCTTGGCATAACGCGGGCAGAGTTCGTCGCGCTTGAGCAGGATGAACACGTCGGCGACCTGGAAATCTTCATCCCAGCACGGCTCGCCGCAGATCTTCGCGCCAAGACGCATGTAGGCCTTGAGCAGCGGTGGCATTTCGGCGATGACGTTGGACGGGATGTCGAGGCTCGGAAGGGGCTTTTTCGGTTCGGCCCGCAGGTGTTCCGTGCACAGATAACGTTCGCGCAGGCGCTGCATGATCGCGTGGGCCTGGATGCCACCGTCCTGCATCGGGATGCTCGCGCAACCCATCAAGTAGCTGTAGCCACCCTGGTTCAGCACTTCGGCCAGTTCGCCCCAGAGTACGGCGATGGTGCCGCCGTTGCGGTAGGCCGGGTCGACGCAAGTGCGGCCGATCTCCAGGATCGGGCCTTTGAGATGGACCAGGCCATGCAGGCTGAATTCTTCTTCGCTGTAGAACTTGCCCAGGCTGCTGGCGGCCGTGTGGTCGAGCAAACGGGTGGTCGCCACCAGACGCCCGGTGTTCAAGTCACGCACGCCGATGTGGGCGCAGTGAACATCATAATCATCCATGTCCAGACCCAGCTCGGCGCCTTTCAGTTTGGCGTTGAATTCGCCGCTGAACACGTTGAAGCGCAGGGCCTGGGCTTCCTGCAAGGCCTCGGCGCCCACCAGGCGTTCGGCTTGCAGGCGGCGTTCATTGCCGGTGTCGCTGATGCGGGCGATCTGAGTCATTGCGAATCTCCGTACGGGCCGGTCACCCGTCGTGGGTTGCAGCCGATCGACTTTCTTTATGCAGCCGTGTTGTGCAAAGTCAGGCTATGTAGCCCCGGTGTCATCGCCATGAAGCTTTGGTGATGCTTATATGACAGCCCACGAGGAGCCTCTTATGCCCTGGCAAAACCTGCTGCGCCGCCGCGATCGTCTGCCCGCCAACCCGGACCTGGGCGAGGGGTTCGCAACCTTGTTGCACCAGTTGGGCAACGTCACACCCTTCGAACTGGCGGTGGCCGGCGGGCGTTTGATGTCGACGCCGGGCCTGGCGTTTCTGGTGGGTTATCAGGCGGCGTTGCGCATGCTCTGGCCGAGCGCGCCGCTGAGCCTCGGCGCCTTGTGCGCGACCGAACAGCGCAGCCTGCGGGTGACGGACATGCAGACCCGTCTGCACGATTTGCGTCTGAGCGGGCGCAAGGATTTTGTCACCGCAGGCGATGCCGCCGATTGGCTGCTGATCGCTGCTCGCAGTGAAGCCCCCGATGAAAAACCGCGCCTGAGTCTGGCGGTGGTCTATCCCGATGAACCGGGCGTGCGTCTGGAGAAACTACCGGCGATCCCGTTGATGCCAGACATCAGCCATGGCCGGCTGTTTCTCGATAACGCTCAGTGCGAACTGTTGGCGGGGGATGGCTGGGATGCTTACATCAAACCGTTCCGCACCCTTGAAGACATTTACGTTCTGAGCGCGATGACCGCCTGGCTGTACGGCATCGGTCAGGACAGCGACTGGCCGCAAGCCTTGCAACTGCGTTTGCTGGCGCTGCTGGCCGGGTGTGCGGAAGTCAGCCGGCAGGCGCCGAATAATCCGTCCGGGCATGTGTTGCTCGGTGGCTTGTTTGCGCAGTTCGATGGGCTGAAGGCTGAGGTGGCTCAAGCACTGGCCGATGGCCCGCCGCATTGGGCGGTGATGTGGCAGCGCGATCAGGGCGTGATGGATTTGGCGGCGGGTGCGCGGGGGAAGCGGTTGGCCAAGGCACTTTCTTCGCTGGATTGACCGGCCCCATCGCGAGCAAGCTCGCTCCCACATTGGATCTGCGTTGTACACACCCTGTGGGAGCGAGCTTGCTCGCGATGGCGGCCTCATGTGCGCCGCAAATTTCAAAACTGTCATCAACCTCAACTAGGCTCAGCAGGTTCATCCCTCCGAGCCCCCACCATGTTCAAAGGCTTGTCCCTGATTTTCGGGCTGTTGCTCAGCCTCACGGCCCACGCCGAATACTGGCCTGCCGAGCAATGGCCGACCGGCCCGACAGTCACCGGGCCGGCGCTTCAAGCGCTGGAGACTTACGCCTTCCCGCCTCGCGATGAAATTACCCGAAAAGGCATCCGCACCGATGCCTTGCTGGTGATCCGCGACGGTCAATTGATCTACGAGCGCTACGCCGGCCCGACCACCGCCGACACTCCGCACCTGACCTGGTCCATCAGCAAAAGCCTGATAGCCGCGGTCCTCGGCGTGGCCTATGGCGAAGGTCTGTTCAAGCTCCAGGACCCGGTGCAGAAATTTTATCCACCGCTGGAAAAGCACCCGACGATGACCATGGCCGATCTGTTGCATTGGGCCTCGGGTCTGGACTGGCAGGAAGACTATGAATACGCGCCGTTGAAATCCTCGGTAGTCGCGATGCTCTACACCCGTGGTCACCCGGACATGGCCGCGTTCACCGTCGATCACGGTGAATATGCCAAGCCCGGTCAGGCATTCCGTTACTCCAGCGGTGACAGCAATCTGTTGTCCGCCGCGCTGAAAAACATCGTCGGCCCGACTCGCTATCCAGATTATCCATGGACTGCTCTGTTCGAACCCTTGGGGATTCGCCACGCCGTCTGGGAAAGCGATGCCCCAGGAACCTTCGTCGCTTCGTCCTACGCCTATCTCACTGCCCGGGACCTCGCGCGAGTCGGGCTGTTGATGGCCCGCGACGGTCGTTGGGGCGAGCGACAATTGCTGCCCAAGGACTGGGTCGCCTTCAACCGCGAACCTTTCGCCGGCTATCAAGCCAATCAAGACGACGCCGTGCCCGGCGGCCATTGGTGGCTTAACCGCGCGGTGGAAGGCGCGGCAAAACCCTGGTCCGATGCACCCGACGACACCTTCGCCGCGCTGGGCCATTGGGGTCAGGCGATGTACGTGATTCCCAGCGAAAACCTGGTGATCGTGCGCTACGGCGATGACCGCGACGGCAGCTACCGGCACAACGATTTACTCAAGCTCGCGCTCAAGGCATTTGCCGCGAAGGGGCAGCCATGAAGCGTCGCAGCTTTGTTCGTCGCCGACCGTTCAGCACGCTGTTGATGATCCTGCTGGTCGCCTTGCTCGTCTGGACCTGGCAGGAGCGCGTGGCGCTGTGGGCATTCCCGGACATCATCAGCAGCTACACCGCCAAGGAGTATTGTTCGTGCCGTTACGTGATGAACAACCCGGCCGAGTATTGCCACGGCTATGTGAAGCAGTGGCTGCCGACCAGTGGCTTTACTGATGACGCCGCCAGCAAGCGCGTTACCGTCAGCGGCATGGGCCGCAGCAACAGCGCGCGATGGGTCGGCGAACGCCAAGGCTGCCGTCTGAATCCCTGAAGCACCACCGTTCTTGTAGCAGCTGCCGAAGGCTGCGTTCGGCTGCGCAGCAGTCGCCAATCCAGCCACCTCGTTCTCCCTGTAAAACCGCAGCGCCTGATTTCACGACTGCTACGCCGCCGAACGCAGCCTTCGGCGGCTGCTACACAAGTTTGCAATTGGCTCAGGGGCGGTTAAGGTTCGTGCAGGTTTATCTGCCCCACGAGTCTCTATGTTCAACCGCTTCCTCTGCAAAACCCTCGCCTTCCTGCTGCTGGCCGGTGCCACGCTGTCGGCCCACGCCGATTGGTATCTGGATGGCGAGTCCTCGCGGCTGTCATTCATCAGCACCAAAAACACCAATATCTCCGAAGTGCAGCGCTTTCTGGTGCTGCACGGTAAGGTCGATCCCAAAGGCCTGGCCGAGGTGGAAGTCGAGATGGACTCGGTCAACAGTGGCATCCCGTTGCGCGATGAACGCATGCGCAAGGACCTGTTTGAAATCCAGACTTTCCCCGAAGCACTGATCACCGCGCAGATTGATCTACGCCCGATCAACGATCTGGCGCCCGGCGCGCAACTTGAATTGCGCCTGCCGCTGACCGTCAACCTCCATGGCAAACAACACGAATACAACGCCGAACTGCTGGCAACCCGTCTCGATGACCGACGCTTCCAGGTGGTGACCCTCGAACCGCTGATCATCAATGCCGCGGATTTTGACCTGGCCCCCGGCCTGGAAAGTTTGCGCAAGGTCGCCGGTTTGTCGGCCATCAGTCTGTCGGTGCCGGTGGGTGCGGTACTGATTTTCACGGCGCGCTGACATGGCCGGTGCGATTTTTCCCTGGCGTGAAGGCAACCGTTTTGAACTGCTGATCGACGGTCCGCAGTTCTTCCCCCGCATGTTGGTCGCGATTGCCCGCGCCGAAGAGCAGGTCGAACTGGAGCTGTACCTGGTGGAGGCGGGTGCTTGTGCCGAGGCGATGGTTCAGGCATTGGTCCAGGCTGCCGAACGTGGGGTGCGCGTGCGCTGCCTGTTCGATGATTACGGCAGCCTCGCGTTCACCCTGACCTTGCGCCAGCGATTGATGGCGGCGGGCGTGGAGCTGCGTTTCTACAATCGCCTGAGTTGGCGGCGTTGGGTGGGCAACTTCTACCGCGATCATCGCAAGCTGTTGCTGGTCGATCAGAGCATGGCCGTGGTGGGCGGCACCGGGGTGACCGATGAATTCTGGACACCGGGCGAAGACACCAGCGAATGGCACGAAGTGATGGTGGAAATCACCGGTCCCTTGGTCATCGACTGGCAGTTGCTGTTCGACCGCCAATGGATCGCCAACCGCCATCGGCGCGCCTGGAAACCTGCTTCGCATTTCGGCTTGCCGCGTCTGCCACGCGTGCCGTCCATGGGCGAAGGCATGGGCCGGGTCGCCTATGCCGACGCCCGCCAGCACCGGGATATCCTGCAATCATTGATTCGCGCGCTGAACAGCGGCCAGCGGCGGATCTGGCTGGCGACGCCGTATTTCCTGCCGACCTGGAAAGTCCGTCGCTCACTGCGCCGGGCCGCCGCCCGAGGTGTCGATGTGCGCCTGCTGCTGACCGGGCCGCGCACCGATCACCCGTCGGTGCGCTACGCCGGGCATCGCTACTACCCGCGATTGCTCAAGGCCGGGGTGCAGATCTTCGAATACCAGCCGTGTTTCCTGCATTTGAAAATGGTCCTGATCGACGACTGGGTGAGCATCGGCTCGTGCAATTTCGATCACTGGAATCTGCGCTTCAACCTGGAAGCCAACCTTGAGGCGCTGGACCCGGGGTTGACGCGTGCGGTGGCGGCAAGTTTCGAGAGGGACTTTGCGCAGAGCCTGGAAGTCAGCCTGGAAGCATGGCAACGCCGGCCGCTGTGGCGGCGGGTGAAGCAAAGGGTTTGGGGATGGGTGGATCGGCTGGTGGTGAATCTGCTGGATCGACGAGGATAACCGCCACAACCTAAAACCAAATGTAGGAGTGAGCCTGCTCGCGATGGCGTCATGTCATTCAGCATTGATCTAGCCGATAGACCGCTATCGCGAGCAGGCTCACTCCTACAGGGTTTTATGTGTTGCCTGAAAATTACAACAGTTCAAAGCTCTGCTGAGTCACGTCCTGCGAATCCAGGCCGATCTCCACGTTGAACTTGCCCGGTTCTGCCGCGTACTTGAGCTGGGTGTTGAAGAACTTCAGGTCATCCTCGGTGATGGTGAAGTGCACGACTTTCTGTTCGCCGGCCTTCAGCGTGATTTTCTGGAAGTTCTTCAGTTCCTTGAGCGGACGGATCATCGAGCCGGTCACGTCCTGGATGTACAACTGCACCACGGTTTCGCCGTCGCGCTTGCCGGTGTTTTTCACCATGACGCTGGCGTCGAGCTTGCCGGTTTTGTTCAGTGTGGTCGACGACAGCGCCATGTCGCTCAGGCTGAAATCGGTGTAGCTCAGGCCGAAACCAAACGGGAACAGGGGACCTGTGGTGTCATCGAAATACTGCGAGGTGTAGTTGCCCGGTTTGCCCGGCGTGAACGGCCGGCCAATGCTCAGGTGGTTGTAGTAGGTCGGAATCTGGCCTACCGAACGCGGGAAAGTGATCGGCAGTTTGCCCGACGGGTTGTAGTCGCCGAACAGCACGTCGGCGATGGCGTTGCCGCCCTCGGTGCCGCTGAACCAGGTTTCCAGAATCGCGTCAGCCTGTTCCTTCTCTTCGAGAATCGTCAGCGGACGGCCGTTCATCAACACCAGCACCAACGGTTTGCCGGTAGCTTTCAGGGCCTTGATCAAGTCACGCTGGTTGGCCGGGATGTTCAGGTCGGTGCGGCTCGACGATTCGTGGGACATGCCACGGGATTCGCCCACTGCTGCCACCACCACATCGGCATCCTTGGCGGCTTTCACGGCTTCGTCGATCAGCTCTTGGGCCGAACGCGGATCATCCACCACTTCCGGTGCGTCGAAGTTGAGGAAGTTCAGGTAATCCAGCACCTTCTTGTCGCTGGTGATGTTGGCGCCGCGAGCGTAGATCAGCGTCGATTGCGCGCCCAGTGCAGTGGTCATGCCGTCGAACAGGGTCACCGATTGCGCGGGTTTGCCGGCGGCGGCCCAGCTGCCCATCATGTCGATCGGTGCCTTGGCCAGCGGACCGACCAAGGCGATTTTCGCGGTTTTCTTCAGCGGCAGGGTTTCGCCCTGGTTCTTCAGCAACACCATGCTGCGGCGCGCAACATCACGGGCCTCGGCGCGGTGCAGGCGATTTTCGGCGTAGGTGTCGGCCGGGTCATCCTCAGCCTTGCCGATGCGCAGGTACGGGTCCTTGAACAGGCCCATGTCGTACTTGGCGGCGAGCACTTCACGCACCGCGTTGTCGATGTCGCTTTGCTGGATCTCACCCGCCTTCAACAGCCCCGGCAGCTCTTTGCCGTAGAGGGTGTCGTTCATGCTCATGTCGATGCCGGCCTTGATCGCCAGCTTCGCGGCTTCGCGACCGTCACGGGCAACGCCGTGTTTGATCAGCTCGAAAATCGCCCCGTGGTCGCTGACGGCCAGGCCTTTGAAGCCCCATTGCTTGCGCAACAGGTCGTTCATCAGCCAGGTGTTGGCGGTGGCCGGTACGCCGTTGATCGAGTTCAGCGCGACCATTACCCCGCCAGCACCGGCGTCGATGGCGGCGCGGTACGGTGGCAGGTAGTCCTGGAACATCTTGACCGGGCTCATGTCGACGACGTTGTAGTCGCGACCGCCCTCGACCGCGCCGTACAGGGCAAAGTGCTTGACGCTGGCCATGATGCTGTCGGCCGCGTTCGCGCCCGTGCCCTGGAAGGCTTTGACCATCACGCCGGCGATGCGCGATACCAGGTACGTGTCTTCACCGAAGCCTTCGGACGTCCGGCCCCAGCGCGGGTCGCGGGAGATGTCGACCATCGGTGCGAAGGTGATGTCGAGGCTGTCCGCCGCGGCTTCCTTGGCGGCGATGCGCCCGGACAGGCCGATGGCGTCCATGTCCCAGCTCGAGGCCAGGGCAATCGGGATCGGGAAAATGGTGCGGTGGCCGTGGATCACGTCATAGGCGAAGAACATCGGGATCTTCAGCCGGCTGCGCATGGCCGCGTCCTGCATCGGACGGTTTTCCGGGCGGGTGATCGAGTTGAACGTGCCACCGATGTTGCCGGCGGCGATTTCCTTGCGGATCAGCTCCCGCGGCATTTCCGGGCCGATGCTGATCAGGCGCAACTGGCCGATCTTTTCATCGAGGGTCATCTGCTTCATCAGGTTGCTGATGAACGCGTCCTTGTTTTCCAGAGGTGCGGGCGTCGCGGCGGCCAATACGTTATGACTGGCCAGGCTGACGAACAGGCCCAGCAAACACAGCTTCTTCATGAATAGTTTTCTCAAAAGCCTAAACGGCAGTGAACACGCGCCGGTCAGCCAAAATTTAGGGAGCGACTATTGTTGTTCAGGTAAATGCAGCACACTTCTGCGTGTTTTTTGCGCTGGGGCATCTTTTAGCCCATTGGCTCGATGCAATCCAGTGGTGGCCGCAGATTATGCCCCAAGAGCCGGGTTCAAAGTTCGTAGGTTGTTTTTCAACGGAATGTGCAAGGGAGCGTCAACCAGATGAATGTACGACACCACTATCGGTCGAGCCTGCAGGTTGCAGCCTTGATGTTGCTGACCACACTGCTGGCCGGTTGCGGCATCAACACGATCCCGACCCTCGACGAACAGGCCAAGGCTGCCTGGGGCCAGGTGCAGAACCAGTACCAGCGCCGCGCCGACCTGATTCCCAACCTGGTGGAAACCGTCAAGGGCTACGCCAAGCACGAAGAAGAAACCCTGACCGCCGTGATTGAAGCCCGGGCCAAGGCTACTTCGATCCAGGTCGATGCCAGGACCCTGGATAACCCGGAAAAACTCAAGCAGTTCCAGCAGGCCCAGGATCAGTTGACCGGAGCCTTGAGCCGTTTGATGGTGGTGTCCGAGCGTTACCCGGACCTCAAGGCCAACCAGAATTTCCTGGCGTTGCAATCGCAACTTGAAGGCACCGAGAACCGCATCGCTGTGGCGCGTCGTGACTTCATCCTCGCCGTGCAGAAATACAACACGGAAATCCGTACCTTCCCCGGTCGCCTGTGGCACAGCGTGATGTACAGCGATTTGCCGATCCGCGAAACCTTCGAGGCCACCAGCCCCGATGCGGAAAAAGCGCCTCAAGTGAAGTTCCAGTAAGCGCCGCGAGGGGCTTGAAGCATCACCAAGGATGAGGTTGCCAATGCGTGTGTTGAAAGTTGGCCTGGTGCTGTTGCTCTGGGTATTTGCCCTGACGGCCCAGGCTGCGTTGAAGTTTCCTGAACTGACCGGACGGGTGGTCGATAACGCCCAGATGATCGAGCCTGCGGTGCGTGAGCAGTTGACGCAACAGCTTCAGGCCCATGAAAAAGCCACCGGCGAGCAGCTGGTAGTGGTTACGTTGCCGAATTTACAGGGCGCCGACATTGCGGACTTCGGTTATCAACTGGGGCGCTACTGGGGTATCGGCCAGAAGGACAAGAACACTGGCGCCTTGCTGATCGTGGCGCGTGACGATCGCAAGCTGCGGATTGAAGTCGGTTATGGCCTGGAAGACCGGCTGACCGATGCGCAGAGCTCGGTGATCATCAATCAGGTCATCACCCCGGCGTTCAAGACCGGCAACTTCAGCAAGGGCATCAGTGACGGGGTCGCGGCGATGCTCGTGGTATTGGGCGGCAATCCGCTGGATGAGCCGTCCACGGTGTATGACTCCGGCGGCAATCAGGAAAGCGACTTTGTCTCGCGGCATCCGGGGATCTTCGTGTTTCTGGTGATGCTGTTCATCCTGACGATATTTGTCTGCCAGATGCTCGGGATTCTGCCCAGCGGCGGTGGTCGAGGCGGTTCGAGCGGCGGGTTCGGCGGTGGAGGTTTTGGTGGCGGCGGTGGCGGCGGGGGCTTCAGCGGCGGCGGGGGCAGTTTCGGGGGAGGCGGTTCCTCGGGCGGCTGGTGATCACACAACAATAGCGAGTGGGCATTCTTAAACATGGCATTACTGACTGAACACGAACAACGCAAAGTCGCCGAGGCGATTGCCCGGGTCGAGCGTGACACCGACGCCGAACTGGTGACCGTGCTCGCGGCCCGCGCCGACGACTACGCGTACATCCCGCTGCTCTGGGCCAGCCTGCTGGCGCTGGTCGTGCCGGGTATCGTGCATTACCTGACCGGCTGGCTGACCCTGCACAGCTTGCTGCTGGTGCAATGGATCTCGTTCATCGTGCTGTGCCTGGTGTTCCGGATTCCGAAAATCACCACGCACCTGATCCCGCGCTCGGTGCGTCATTGGCGCGCCTCGAACCTGGCGCGCCGGCAGTTTCTGGAGCAGAACCTGCACCACACGGTGGGCAGCACCGGCATGCTGATTTTTGTCTGTGAGGCTGAACGCTATGTGGAAATTCTGGTGGATGAAGGGATTTCGAAACGGCTGGACAACAAGAACTGGGATGGAATTGTTGCGGCGTTTACTCAGCAGGTGAAGCAGGGGCAGACGTTGCAGGGGTTTGTCACCTGCGTCGAGGCGTGTGGCGAGTTGCTCAAGGTGCATGTGCCGGTGACGCATGTGAGGAATGAGTTGCCGAATCGGTTGGTGGTGTTGGGGTAGGCTTCTGGATTCTTGTTCGACTTGAGATCCACCCCTCACCCCAGCCCTCTCCCCAGGGGGTAGAGGGAGCCTACCGAGTTGGAT
Source organism: Pseudomonas fluorescens (assembly GCF_000968015.1). Lineage (GTDB taxonomy): Bacteria > Pseudomonadota > Gammaproteobacteria > Pseudomonadales > Pseudomonadaceae > Aquipseudomonas > Aquipseudomonas fluorescens_W. The sequence goes on along the minus strand of NZ_LACH01000053.1, from coordinate 172,718 downwards.
GTTCGAGATACTGCGACCTGAATATTTTGAGTCGAACGCAGGTTTTGAAAAGCCCCCGATCGGCTCCCTTTCCCCTCTCCCCTCTGGGGAGAGGGTTGGGGTGAGGGGTGGTTTTCAAACCGTTCGGTAAATAACTGCGTGTCCCCAACCCCCATCCCCCCTAAAATACCCGCCATTCCCCGATTCGCACCGCCCGAGGCCGTTTTTCCCATGTCTGTCACCGCCACTCCCGCCAGCCTCGCGCCGGATCACCACGCCCAGTTCATCGACCTGCTGCAAACCAGCCTCGACGATAACGCCTTCATCAAACTGGTGCTGGCCAAGTACGTCGGCACTGAAGTGGATTTGCAGCGGCTGATCATCAAGCAGCTGACGGTCAAGGATCAGCCCTGCCTGTCCTTCGTCTACCGCTACAAGACGCGCGACATCACCAAGAATTTGCCGATTGCAGAGGGCGTAGCGACCCTCGCCGCACTCTTGCCGGCATCGTTCAAAAATGCGCATTTGCTGTCGCTGACTGATGAAGCTCAGCTGGAATACAGCAAAAAGGGCAAGTCTTCGCTGTTCAAGAGCAAACCTCAGCAATTGCGTGAAGTGCCGTCCGCTGAGCATAACCGCGAGAAGAACCGTTTTCTCGACCTGAGCCGGCCGTTCCTCGCCGACCTTGGTGTGACGAACAGCAAGCATGAGCTGATCCCGGCGATGTCGCGCAAGTGGAAGCAGATCAACAAGTTCATCGAAGTCTTCAGCCACGCACTGACCACGTCACCACTGGCGCTGGACAAACCGGTTCAGGTGGCGGACTTCGGCTCTGGCAAGGGTTACCTGACGTTCGCGATCCATGACTATCTGCGCAACACCCTGAAGGCCGAAGGCGTGGTGACCGGCGTCGAGTTGCGCGAAGAGATGGTGGATTTGTGCAACGCCGCGGCTGCCAAGCTCGAACATCCGGGGCTGGTGTTCAAGTGCGGTGATGTGCGCAGCGTGGCGCCGAGCGAGCTGGACGTGATGATTGCGCTGCATGCCTGTGACATCGCCACCGATTACGCGATTCACACCGGCATTCGTTCCGGCGCCTCGATCATCATGTGCTCGCCGTGCTGCCACAAGCAGATCCGCCTGCAGATCCAGAGCCCGGCGCTGCTCAAGCCGATGCTGCAATACGGTCTGCATTTGGGCCAGCAGGCGGAAATGGTCACCGACAGTTTGCGTGCGTTGTTCCTGGAAGCCTGTGGTTACGAGACCAAGGTGTTCGAGTTCATCTCATTGGACCACACCAACAAGAACAAGATGATCCTGGCGGTCAAACGTGCCGAGCCGGTTGATCCGGCCCAGCTGTTGGTGAAGATTCAGGAACTGAAGGATTTCTACCACATCACGGAACACTGCCTCGAAACCCTGCTGCGTTCCGACGGCTACCTCTGACCCTGTAGGAGCTGCCGAAGGCCGCGATCTTTTGATTTTGTTTTGAAGGGCAAGATCAAAAGATCGCAGCCTTCGGCAGCTCCTACAGGTTATGCCGTGGCAATCCTTGCGGGTTTTATTGCGGTCTTGCGGCCGAGCATCACGGTCACGATCACCCCGGCGGCAAACAGCCAGGTGATCGGCTCGATGTGTTCGCCGAAGAACAGCGCTGAAAAGGCGATGGTGAAGAAGATCTGCAACAGCTGGATCTGACTGACCCGTGCAATGCCGCCCATCGCCAGCCCGGCGTACCAGGCGAAGAAACCGATGAACTGTGAAAACAGCGAGACGTAACCGAAGGCCCACCAGGTCTTGGCCGAAATCTCGCCCTGATGTTGCAGCGCCAGGTACACCACCGGCCCGATCAACAGCGGCGTCGACAGCACCAGGGCCCAGCAGATCACCTGCCAACCGCCCATCTCCTTGGCCAATCGGCCGCCCTCGGCGTACCCCAAACCGCCCACGGCAATCGCCCCGAGCATCAGCAAATCACCGGCCTGAATGCTGCCGGCCCCGCTGATCAACGCATAACCCAGCACCAGCGCACTGCCCAGCGCAGCGCAAGCCCAGAAGGCTTTCGACGGTCGTTCGTGGGACAACCACGCGGCGTACAGCGCCACGCACAACGGCTGTAAGCCGTTGACCAGTGCGCCGTGGGATGCCGGCAAGGTTTGCATGGCCCAGGCCGACAACACCGGGAAGCCGAGGATCACCCCGGCAATCACCAGGGTCAGGCCTTTGACCTGTTTCCACGTCGGCCACTTCTCCCGGCGCCACAGCAACAGCAACGCCGCCGGAACCGCCGCGAACAGCGCACGGCCCAGGCCGTTGAGCAGCGGATGGAGTTCCTGCACGACGATCCGCGTGAAGGGCAGGGTGAGGCTGAAGATCACAACGCCGAGCAGGCCGAGGGCCATACCGGTGTTTTCGCGCGAGGACATGATGGCAACCAGAATCTAGGGTGGCGGGAAGACCTTCATCTAGCCATAAACCGTGGGCGTTGCTCTGTTACAGCTAGGTGCAGAGTTATCCGTACAGTTGCGAGTAATGCTCGCAACGTAGGAGCTGCCGAAGGCTGCGATCTTTTCATCAGTCGCGCCGCAAGTCCGATTCGTCCATTCCAAGATCAAAAGATCGCAGCCTTCGGCAGCTCCTACAGTTGATCTGCGTAGTAGTCGGGTATTACCTTCCATGCTGATTAAGGACTACTTTGAATACTCCTGCAGGCCCACGTATTTTCCAGAGGAGTCCTCCCCATGGCGGCTAAAAAAATTCTGATGCTGGTCGGCGATTACGTCGAAGACTACGAAGTGATGGTGCCGTTTCAGGCGCTGCTGATGGTTGGCCACACGGTGCACGCCGTTTGCCCGGACAAAACCGCGGGTCAGACCGTACGCACGGCAATCCATGACTTCGAAGGCGACCAGACTTACAGCGAAAAACCCGGTCACCTGTTTGCCCTGAACTTCGACTTCGCCAAGGTCAAGGCCGAGGACTACGACGCCCTGCTGGTGCCAGGCGGTCGTGCGCCGGAGTACCTGCGCCTGAACGAAAAAGTCCTGGAACTGGTGCGAGCGTTCGACAAGGCCGGCAAACCGATCGCCGCCGTGTGTCACGGTGCTCAATTGCTGGCGGCCGCGGGGATTCTCGAAGGTCGCGAGTGCAGCGCCTACCCGGCCTGTGCCCCGGAAGTGCGCCTGGCCGGCGGTACGTTCATCGATATCCCGGTGACGGAAGGTCACGTACAAGGCAATCTGGCGACTGCGCCAGCCTGGCCGGCGCACCCGAGCTGGCTCGCCGGTTTCCTCGGGTTGCTGGGCACCAAAATCACGCTGTAACGAGGGACCTTTCCATGTGCGAGCTCTACGTCAAAGCCGATCCGATTCTCTACGAATCGCGCTCCCGCTCGCTGCGCATCTGCGGGGTGGTCACCACCCTGCGGCTGGAGAATCAGTTCTGGGACATCCTCAGCGAAATCGCCGAGGTCGACGGCATGACCACCAACCAGTTGATCGCCAAGCTGTATGAAGAGGTGATGGACTACCGCGGCGAGGTGGTGAATTTCGCCTCGTTTTTGCGGGTCAGTTGTACGCGGTATCTGAGTCAGCGACGGGCGCAGCCACCGGAATTATCGGTGGTGCGTGCGGCGGTGAAATAGACAGATTTGTATCGACACAGCCGGCCCCATCGCGAGCAGGCTCACTCCTACAGGGGAACGCATTTCCATTGTAGGAGTGAGCCTGCTCGCGAAGGGGCCGGTACAGGTGACAGATGTCTGAGGCTGGTCTTTACTCTGAAGCGCAAAACCTCTCAATTGCCAAGGAGAAAGAGCATGTCTGGATGGTATGAAGTGAGCAAAAGCAGCAATGGTCAGTTCAAATTTGTACTGAAAGCCGCTAACGCGGAAACCATTCTGACCAGCGAGCTGTACACCACCCGCGCTGCCGCTGACAAAGGCATCGTGGCGGTTCAGAGCAACAGCCCGAAGGATGAACGCTACGAGAAGAAAACCACCAAGGATGGCCATCCTTACTTCAACCTCAAGGCCGGTAACCACGAGATCATCGGTAGCAGCGAGGCTTACACCTCCGCTGCCGCGCTGGAGAAAGGCATCGCCAGCGTGAAGGCTAACGGGCCGACCACGGTGATCAAGGACAAGACCTTGCCGGTGCTCTAAAACCACCATTCAAGTCCAATACAAATCCCCTGTGGGAGCGAGCTTGCTCCGGGCGGCGTTCCGACGATCAACATCTCTGTTGAATGTTATGGCCTCATCGCGAGCAAGCTCGCTCCCACAGGGGGAATGCAATTCCAATGTGGGAGCGAGCCTGCTCGCGAAGGCGTCAGTGGCGTCGCCGCTAAACCTCGACCGGCACCGTCAGCTTCGGGCTGCCCAACGCATGCGTCTTCGAATCAAAAAACCGCAACTCACTCCCGGTGCCCTCAAACATTTTCGCGTAGTGCCGCTTCTGGTGCTGAATGAACGCTTTGCTGCGCGGATAAATCGAGATCGCCACCACTTGCGGTTTCGCCTGGCGCAAGGCGTGAATGATGTGGCTGTCCTGCTCGCCCAGGGCATGGCCAAACAGGCACAACCCGTCGCCATGACCGAGTAACTGGTCGTAGCAGAACGACAGATAGTCCGAGCTGCGAATGGTTTTGAGCTTGTCCTGCGCCGGACCTTCATTGACGAACAGCGGCACGTCGTCGAGGGTCTTGATCGTGTTGTTGATCGCGAAACTGCCGAGCAACGTGCCCTCGGTCGACATCAATTTGCGCGCCGTGCCGTCCTGGTTCCGCACCAGATGCAATCCGCCGTGCAGGTAAAGCAGGCGGGTTTTATCGGTCGCCGTGGCGCTCAGATCAAAGCTTGATTCTGCACCCTGAAACAGGTCGCTGATCGCGTCGGGCTGGTGTTGAGTCGCCCAGTAGTTGAGCAAGTCGTAGTTGGTGGTGAAAACCGTGCGATAGCGGCCCAGTTCCTGATTGATCGTCGCCAGCGACGAAGGCACCACCAGTCGCCACGGGATGTGCACCGCGTGTACGGTGTTGATCAGCGCTTCCTTGATCGCGTAGTAACGATTGCGCGGTGCGGCGGAACTCACGGCCAAGGCTTTGTTGACCCGGCTGGTGGTTTTCAGCGCGCTGAGCACTTGCTCGAAGCTACGCGTCTGCATGGCGTCGAACACGCTCAGTTCGGACTGGCTCAGGGGTTTTTCTTCGACGGTACGGGCGTTTTCGAACAGCGAGTCGTAGCCGAAGTCGTCCCACACGGCGCGACTGGCGCCGTTGCCCACCAGCAGGCCGCTGAACGAGGCGGTGGCGCGCAAGGCGTTCCAGTCTTCAAGTTGGGCATCAACATCCTGGAAATCGGTCATTGCGTTCAAAGTCTCAAAGCAGAAGGTCTGATGGGCGGCGACTTTATCACGACCAAGACTTGAGCCAGATCAAGTTACTGCGTGAGCGATAGGTCGATCCTGTGGGTACCCGCTGGATCGGCGCTGCCGGTTTGGCCTCAGCCAGGAGACTCGTTCATGAGCAGCACGTTTTTCATCCCCTCCGTGAACATCATGGGCATCGGTTGCCTCGACGAAGCCATGGACGCCATTCGCAAGTACGGTTTTCGCAAGGCGTTGATCGTCACCGACGCCGGGCTGGCCAAGGCGGGCGTAGCGAAGATGATTGCCGAGAAACTGGCGATGCAGGACATCGATTCAGTGATTTTTGACGGCGCCAAGCCCAACCCGAGCATGGCCAACGTCGAGAGCGGCCTGGGTCTGCTGAAAGAAACCCGCTGTGACTTCGTGGTGTCCCTGGGCGGCGGTTCACCCCATGACTGCGCCAAAGGCATCGCGTTATGCGCAACCAACGGCGGGCAGATTCGCGATTACGAAGGTGTCGATCAATCCACCCAGCCACAACTGCCGCTGATCGCCATCAACACCACGGCCGGCACGGCCAGCGAGATGACCCGTTTCTGCATCATCACCGACGAGTCCCGTCACGTGAAAATGGCCATTGTCGATCGCAACGTCACGCCGCTGTTGTCGGTCAACGACCCGGCGCTGATGGTCGCCATGCCCAAGGGCCTGACGGCTGCCACTGGCATGGACGCACTGACCCACGCTATCGAAGCCTACGTTTCCACGGCGGCCAATCCAATCACCGATGCCTGCGCACTGAAGGCGATCACGTTGATCAGCAACAACCTGCGCCTGGCCGTCCGCGACGGCAGTGACATGGCCGCGCGGGAAAACATGGCGTACGCGCAGTTCCTCGCCGGCATGGCGTTCAATAACGCATCCCTGGGTTATGTCCACGCCATGGCTCACCAGTTGGGCGGGTTCTACGATTTGCCTCATGGTGTGTGCAACGCGGTACTGCTGCCCCACGTACAAAGCTTTAACGCGCTGGTTTGCGCCGATCGCCTCACCGATGTCGCCCTTGCGATGGGCGCCAATGTTCACGGTTTCACCCCGGAAGCAGGCGCCCAGGCGGCCATCGTGGCGATCCGCAGCCTGTCCAGAGACGTGGAAATTCCCGCCGGTTTGCGTGAGCTCGGCGCCAAGCTCAACGACATCCCGACCCTCGCCAGCAATGCCTTGAAAGACGCGTGCGGCCTGACCAATCCCCGCGCGGCGGATCAGCGCCAGATCGAGGAGATTTTCCGCAGCGCCTTTTAGATACCCCGCGCCACCACAAAGGAAATCGAAATCCAGGACAACGCCTTGGCCAGCAGGTCACCGCGGAAACTGTCGCGGATCAGCACCCTGGCCATGACCGAAATGCCGCTGGCGCCAATGCCCTGAATCAGTCGAAACATCAGGAACGATTCAAGTGTCTGGCTCAGGGGCAGGGCCAGATTGCCCAACCCGTAGATGCCCCGCGCGGCGAGCAGCACCGGTTTGTGGCCGATGCGCTGGCCAAGTCTGCCCCAGAACAACATCGGCAACGCCATGCCGATCAGATACACCGCCAGCCCCCAGGACACCTGCGAGGCGTCGGCGGATAGATCACGGGCCATGTCCGGCAGCGCCGGCAGGTAAATGCTCATGCCCAACTGGGCGAGGAAAACCGTGCAGCAGGTGACGATGAGGGAGGTGCTGCTCTTCATTGAATCTTCCCTGATTTCAGTTCAACCGCCGATTTCCCGGCCTTGAGTGCGTAAAAGCTCGGTAATGAGTTCACAAAAGTGGCGGATCAGCGTCGGCTCCATGTCGGCGCGCAGGGTGATTCTGATGGCCGCCTTGCCTTGTGCGACCACCGGGAAAAACACGGCCGAGGTGAAGAAGCCGTGATTGGCCAGTTCCATGGCGATGTTGTTGGCCAGTGCTGCTTCGCCGCAGTTGACCAGTCGAATGGCCATGTTGCTGTTGTGTTGATCGGTGCGTATGAGGCTGTCGAACAGCCGGATATTAACCTGAAGTTTTTCCTGCAACGCGGCAAATTCCAGCGTGCGATGAAGCAGGATGGACGCTCTGCCCGCGCCAATGGCTGCACTGTTCAGGCTTTGCGACCAATTGCTGGGGCCGCCGTAACGGGCAATGAGCTTCTTCTGCCGTTCATTGCCCAGCATCACCAGACCACCGCTGGCGCCAAACGACTTGGCCAGCGAGGCGACGATCAGGCAGTCATCCTCCAGGGCATGCAACCTGGGGCGCACGAGGCCTGCGCCCATTGTCCCGACGGCGGACAGCGCGTGGGAATCGTCCAGATAGAGAAACAACCCATAGCGGTCCTTTAGATACAAAAGACTGTCCAGGTCCGCGACCCCGCCCATGCTGTAGGCGCCGTCGGCGATATACGCGACGGTGCGGTGCTGCTGGCACTGCTTCTCGAGAAAATCCATGTCGTTATGAGGGCAGGTCACGACCGTGGTTTCATCGGCGCAGGCGGCTTTGAGGTGATTCATCGAGTAATGCGCCAACCGGTCGAAGACCATCACGGGAGGGCGGTTTTCCGTGAACACGCCGCTAGCCAGCAATGGCAGGATTGCGGCACTCGCCGCACTGCACGACAAGGTGCTCAGGCAGCTGGCGCCGAACAACTCGGACAGTTCGGTTTCGTACTGTTCCAGAATGGCCAGCTTGCAGCGGTTCTTTGAGTTGGCGACGCGAAGGGTGCCGGTTTCCCACAGGGTATTCATGGCGCCGTCGAGAATGTCGGGATGGTGGTCCAGGCCCAGGTACGACGTTGTGCAGAAATGATGAAACGCGCGCCCGTGCTGATCGAGCATTCGGTTGGCACTTTTGATTTCGACGTTAAGCCCTGAAATTTTCCCGGCTTCAGCGCTCTCCCAATCGTGATCGGCCAATGCGATGACTTTGCGGTAGTTGGTGTAGCGGTTTGCCGCGTGTGCTGTCTGGTCCATGTGAAGATGACTTTCCTTGAGTGAAACGATCCATGGGTGTGTTGCAGTTCGTGTGTGTTTCCAGACTTTACAGAGCGCGGCGGAGGCTTTGAATCGGCTGTTTCCGGTACGGCTGAGTGTTACAAGAGATTTATGCGTAGGGCGATGCCTCGTGATGTTGTGGGCAATTTGCCTTGCCGAGTCGCGTAGAAACCGGGCTATCCTGCCGACTCAGTCGAACAGAAGTCATCGAGCCCTCCATGCTGCAAAAAAGCCTGATCCGCCGCCTCGACCTGATCACTCTCCAGCTGTTTGTTGCCGTTCATGAGGAGGGCACGCTGACCCGTGCCGCCGCGCGTGAAGCCATCGCCGTGTCGGCGGCCAGCAAGCGGCTGATGGAGTTGGAAGAAGCGCTGGGCATCAGTCTGTTTGTGCGCCAGGCCAAGGGCATGACCCTGACGCCGGCCGGTGAAACCTTGTTGCACCATGCTCGGCAGATGCTGTTCAACGTCGAGAAAATTGGGCTCGAACTGGGCGAACACAGCCACGGTATCCGCGGCTATGTGCGGATGCTCGCGAACCTGTCGGCGATCATTCAGTTTCTGCCCGAAGACCTGCGGGACTTTTCCGAGCGTCATCCTGAGGTAAAGACCGACCTCGAAGAGCGCCCCAGCAGCGGGGTGATTCAGGGGGTGCTGGATGGCGTGGCGGACCTGGGGATCTGCTCCAGTGACAGCGACGTCAAAGGTCTGCACAGCGTGCTTTATCGACAGGACAAACTGATGGTGTTGATGCTGCCCGATCATCCGTTGGCGAGTCGTTCCAGCCTGGCTTTCGCCGATACGCTGGGCAGTGATTACGTCGGTCTGCACTCCGCCAGTTCGATCAATATGCGAACCCACGCGGCCGCACGAGAGGCCGGCAAAGTGCTGCGGTTACGGATTCATGTACCGGGTTTCGATGCCATGTGCCGGATGGTCCAGGCCAACATGGGCATCGGCATCCTGCCGCAAAAGGCCTATGAGCTATTTGGCCGGGCACTGGGTTTGCACGCGGTGCCGTTGACGGATGACTGGTCGGATCGCGCGTTGGTTCTGGTGGTGCGCGATGAAGCGGCGCTGTCACCGGTGAGCCGGATGTTGTTTGAGCAGTTGCGTGGGCAGGTCTGATAATTTTCGATTGGATGGACTGGCCCCATCGCGAGCAAGCTCGCTCCCACAGTGGTCTTGCAGTGAGTTTGAATCCAGCACCGATCCCTTGTGGGAGGGAGCTTGCTCGCGATAGCGGACTTGAGGTCGCGACAATCCTTCTGCCGAGCGTTCGCGTTTCGCGAACGAACGTTGCCAACTGAAGGTTGGATTCCTTCACCCGTGGTCCTCTAGCCTTGGCTCATATTCCAAGAACAACATGAGGTACCCCGCGATGACTGCCCCCTTGAGTGCAATCAAAGTGATCGAGATCGGCACGCTGATCGCCGCGCCGTTCGCTGCGCGCATGCTCGCCGAGTTCGGCGCCGAAGTGATCAAGATCGAAGCCATGGGTCAGGGCGACCCGCTGCGCAAATGGCGCAAGCTGCACGAAGGCACGTCGCTGTGGTGGTACCTGCAATCGCGAAACAAGAAGTCCCTGGCGCTGAATCTGAAATCCCCCGAAGGCATTGAACTGGTCAAGCAACTGGCGACCAGCGCTGACGTGTTGATCGAAAACCTGCGTCCCGGTGCCCTGGAAAAACTTGGCCTGGGTTGGGACGTTCTACACGCCCTCAACCCTAACCTGACCCTGGTGCGTATATCCGGTTATGGCCAGACCGGCCCATACCGCGATCGTCCCGGGTTCGGTGCGATCGGCGAGGCCATGGGCGGGATCCGCTACACCACCGGCACCCCCGGTTCACCACCGGCTCGGGTGGGCGTCAGCCTCGGCGATTCCCTGGCTTCGCTGCATGCGGTGATCGGCGCCTTGATGTCGCTGCTGCGGGTCAAGACCGGGCAGGGCGGTGGGCAAGTCGTCGACGTGTCCCTGGCTGAAAGTGTGTTCAACGTCATGGAAAGCCTGGTGCCGGAATACGACATGCTCGGCCATGTGCGTGAGCGCAGCGGCGGGGCCTTGCCGGGCATCGCGCCGTCCAACACTTATCTGACGGCCGATGGCGCCTACGTGGTGATCGCCGGCAACAGCGACCCGATCTACAAGCGCTTGATGGACGTCATCGGTCGCCGTGATCTGGCCGATGCGCCAGAGTTTGCCCATAACGACGGGCGTGCCGCCAAGAGCAACGTGCTCGACGCGGCGATCACTCACTGGACCAGCAGCCTGCCGATCGACGAGGTGTTGTCGGCACTGGAAGCTGCCGAAGTCCCGGCCGGGCGCATCTATTCAGTCGCCGACATCGTCGCCGATCCGCACTATCAGGCGCGGGACATGCTGCTCAACGCCGACCTGCCCGGCGGTGCCACGGTGAAGATGCCCGGCATTGTGCCGAAAATGTCTGAGACGCCCGGTGGCGTGAACTGGTCCGGACCTGCGTTGGGCCAGCACACCGATGGCATCCTCGCGGGACTGGGCCTTACCGGTTCGGACATCGAACGATTGAAAGCTGCCGGGGTGGTGCAATGATCACTGATTTTTCCGAGACCCTGATTGTTCAGGAAGTCTCCCCCCGCGACGGCTTGCAGATCGAGCCGACGTGGGTCGAAACCGTCGACAAGATTGCCTTGATCGATCAGCTGTCGCTGGCCGGTTTCAGCCGCATCGAAGCCGGCTCGTTCGTTTCCCCCAAGGCGATTCCGGCGCTGCGCGATGGTGAGCTGGTGTTCAAGGGCATCGCCCGGCAATCGGGGGTGATCTACGTCGCGTTGATCCCCAACCTGAAAGGCGCGCAACGGGCGCTGGCGACGAGGGCCGACGAGTTGAATCTGGTGATGTCCGCCAGCCAGACCCACAACCTGGCCAACATGCGCATGCGTTGCGAAGCCTCATTGGCCGCGTTCGGCGAGATCGTGCAGTACGTTCAAGGGACGAAGGTGCGACTCAACGGCAGCATCGCCACTACTTTCGGCTGTCCGTTTGAAGGCAAGATCGACGAGGATCGCGTGCTGCAAATCGTCGAGGCTTATCAGGAACTCGGGATTCAGGGCATTACCTTGGCCGACACTACTGGCATGGCCAATCCGCGGCAGGTTGATCGTCTGGTGCGGCGGGTCTTGCAACGAGTTTCGCCGGCTGATCTGACCCTGCATTTCCACAACACTCGCGGGCTGGGTCTGTGCAACGTGCTGGCCGCTTATGAGGCCGGTGCCCGACGCTTCGACGCGGCACTCGGCGGGCTCGGCGGTTGCCCGTTCGCGCCGGGCGCCTCGGGCAATATTTGCACCGAAGATTTGGTCAACCTGTGCGATGAGATCGGCGTTCATACCGGCATCGATCTGCCGTTGTTACTGCAATTGTCGCGACGATTACCCGCGCTGCTGGGCCACGAAGTGCCCGGTCAGCTGGCCAAGGCCGGACGCAATTGCGATCTGCATCCGACGCCATCCTGACTCAACACAAATCCCTGTGGGAGCGAGCCTGCTCGCGATAGCGGTGGGTCAGTTCATGCGATGTCGGATATGACTCCGTCATCGCGAGCAGGCTCACTCCTACAGTAAAAGCGTCCACAAAGCCTCTCAACCAGACAACAAAAACAATCGGACACCCACGGGCAGTCCGCCTGGAGAACCATCATGAGCCTTAATGTACTGGAGGCGGGCGCGAGCCCGTCCGTTAGCCACGACGAAGAAAAAGCCCTGGTCAGCAAAGTCGCCTGGCGTCTGATGCCGTTGATCATGGTCTGCTACCTGTTCGCGTTTTTCGACCGCATCAATATCAGCTTCGCCAAGTTCCAGTTGCAGACCGACCTGAGCCTGAGCGACACCGCTTACGGCCTCGGCGCCGGGTTGTTCGTGGTCGGTTACGTGATCTTCGAAGTGCCGAGCAACATGATGCTGTACAAGGTCGGCGCCCGGCGCTGGATCGCCCGGATCATGATGTCCTGGGGCCTCGCTACTGCGGCCATGGTCTTCGTCAATAGCGAATGGCAGTTCTACGCGCTGCGCTTTGTGATTGGCGCGATGGAGGCCGGTTTTGCGCCGGGAGTCCTGTATTACCTGACGCTGTGGTTCCCGCAGCACTATCGCGGACGCATTACTTCGATGTTGTTTCTGTCGTCGGCGTTTGCCGGCCTGGTCGGCGCACCGTTCTCAGGGCTGGTGTTGCAACACCTCGACGGCTTTATGGATATGCGCGGCTGGCACTGGCTGTTTCTGCTGGGCGGCGTGCCTTGCATTGGCCTCGGCTTGCTGGTGCTGACGTTGCTCAAGGACCGCATCGAAGACGCCCATTGGCTGACGCCATCGGAGAAAACGCTGCTGGCCAGCCGTATCGCTCACCATGAACCGCACAAGAGTGGCGGCTCTTTGCTCGCCGCACTGCGGATTCCGGGTTTCCTGACCCTCGGGCTGATCTACTTCCTGATTCAGGTGGCGTCCTACGGCTTGAACTTCTGGGCCCCGCAACTGATTCGCAGCGCCGGCACCGAGAGCCCGGTGATGATTGGTTTGCTGACCGCCATCCCTTACATCTGCGGCGCGATCAGCATGGTGGTGATCGGGCGGTTGTCCGACGCGACCGGTGAACGGCGCAAGTTTGTCGCAGGTCTGGTTGCGGTGGGCGCGGTGGGGTTCTTCTGCGCGGGGATTTTCGCTAACCACACGACCTTCCTGATTGTCGCGCTGGGCTTGCTCGGTGCCGGGATCATCGCCTCCATCCCGAGTTTCTGGACCCTGCCGCCCAAACTGCTGGCCGGTGCTGGCGCAGGGGCTGCTGGCGGGATTGCAGTGATCAACACCCTCGGCCAGTTCGGCGGCATTGTCAGCCCGGTGATGGTGGGGCGGGTCAAAGACCTGACGGGCAGCACCACGCCGGCACTGTATGTCATCGGCGTCGCTGCGCTGATCGCCGTCGCGCTGCTGCTGTGGGGGTTGCCGCAGAAGCTGCGCACACTCGACAAGTTTTAAAAGGCCGCAGGCTACCCCAGCTCCTACATGGACCACGCATCCCTGTAGGAGCTGGCGCAGCCTGCGATCTTTTGATCTTTAAGTCGTGATCACCCCTTTGACTGGTGTGGCACTGAACTGAATCAACGCCACGCCTGCTATCAACAACACCGCCCCAAACACCCGCGGCAACGTCATCTCCCGCTCCACCAACCCAAACCACCCGAAGTGATCCAGCACCAGCGACGCCACCACCTGTCCCGCCAGCGCCAACGCAATAAACCCCGATGCCCCGAGTTTGGGCAGCAACATCAGCGCCAACGAAATAAAGCACACCCCAAACGCGCCACCGGCCCACATCCACAGCGGCGCCTTGCTGATGAACGCCAGCGACGGCAACGGCAAACGCAGCGCCAACATAACCGGCAACAACACCACAATACTCACCAACAACGACGCGAGGGTCGCCCACAACGGATGGCCCAAACCGCGCCCGAGGTTGGCGTTGATTGCGCTTTGAAAAGGCACCACCGCCCCGGCTATCACGGCCAGCAGCAACAGCCCGGCCCAATGCAACGTACTCATGAAGATTCTCCAACAGGTTTTGCTGGACTCTAGAGTATTCGTCGTGCAGATTTAAATTCCAAATAGCTATCCAGAACATGCATAAGATGAATGATCTTCGGCGCGTCGACCTCAATTTGCTGGTGATTCTCGACGCCTTGCTCAGCGAGCAACACGTGACCCGTGCCGCCGAGCGCCTGCACCTGAGTCAGCCGGCCGTCAGTCATGCCTTGGCGCGGTTGCGGGATCTGCTCGGCGATCCTTTGTTGGTCCGGGCGGGCGCCGGCCTCGTGCCAACCCCGCGAGCCCTGGAGTTGATGGCTCCGTTGGCCGAAGCCCTCGCTCAGGTGCAATCGCTGCTGGCACCGAATACCTTCGATCCGGTCACCGCCAAGCGCACGTTTCGACTGGCGATGTCTGACTATGGCGCTGCAATCGTCCTCCCCGGGTTGATACGGACCTTGCGCCGGGAAGCACCGGGCATCGATCTGCAAATCAGCCATGCCAGCCGCGAAGGTATGCTCGAGGGAGTGCTCAACGGCGACATCGACGTGGCGGCAGGCGTCTTTCCAGAATTGCCGAACGAGTTGCGCAGCACCCCGCTGTTCGAAGAGCACTACGCCTGTCTGGTCGACCGCAACAGCCTGTCCGCTGATGGCGTGCTCGACCTGCCGACCTACCTCGCCCGACCCCACGTCCTGCTGGAAATGCGCGGCAGCGGCACCCCGGAAATCGAACGGGCCCTGACCGCCCTGCGTGAACGCCGTCGCGTGGCGATCAGCCTGCCGCACTGGAGCGTCGCCCCGGAGTTCATCAGCGGCACAGACCTGATCCTCACCGTCGCTTCCCGAGGGTTGCTCAAAATCGATGAACAGGCGTTGATCGTGGTCCCGCCGCCGTTTCATATTCCGTCGTTTACGTTTGTGCTGGTTTGGCACAAGCGACGGGGCGGGGATCAGGCGTTGAACTGGTTGAATGGGCGGATTGGGGAGGGGATAGTGCGTGGCGACCAAACCACGGGCTCATCAATTAGCGATTGAGGTAAAAAATGCTCACGGGCCTCAACCACCTGACCCTCGCCGTCACCGACTTGAACCGCAGCGTGGCGTTCTATCACGATCTGCTGCAACTTCAGCTTGAAGCCACGTGGGACACCGGCGCCTATCTCTCGCTGCCGGGTCTGTGGTTGTGCCTTTCCCTCGATCTACTGCGCAAATCCGAACCCGCCGCCGACTACACCCATTACGCCTTCGGTATCAGTGCATCGAATTTCCCGCTGTTCGTCGAACGCCTGCGATCATCCAACGTCCAGGAATGGCGTGATAACCGGAGCGAAGGCGCATCGTTCTATTTCCTCGACCCAGACGGGCACAAGCTCGAAGCCCATGTTGGCGATCTTTCGTCACGACTGACGGCCTGTCGGCAGCAGCCCTATGCGGGAATTAAGTTCTTCGACGATCTGTAAGTCAGGTTCCGGGGACCTGAGATAGACTTGCGTGCATTCAACCCGGCTCAACAGGACTTCCAATGACCCCATCGCTGCTAATGGCTGTTCTCGCCTCGGGCTTTATTTACGGCATCACGCCGGGGCCGGGTGTGTTGGCGGTGTTCGGCATTGGTGCGGCGCGTGGTCGGCGGGCCGGGGCGGGATTTCTCTGCGGGCATTTGCTGGGGGATGTGGTCTGGTGCAGCACCGCGCTGATTGCGATTGTCGGTGCGCGGGAAATCGGCAGTACCGCGTTCGATGTGCTGGGAGTACTCAGCGGGCTGTACCTGTTTTGGCTCGGCCTGCGCGCGGTTCGTGCCCGTCGCAGCAGTGTCGAAGCGCCACAGGGCCCGGCGCGGCAGCCGTTCTGGCACGGCATTCTGTTTGGCCTGACCAATCCGAAGGCTTACCCGGTGGCGGTAGCGACTTTTACGGCGTTGCTGTCCAGCCGTGCCGAATTGCTGCACTGGTCGATGCTGCCGTGGCTGATTGTCCTGAGCTTCGTCGGTGGCCTGATGGCCTACGCTATCCTCATTGGCATTGTCGGTGCGCGGCAGGTGCGCAGCTTGTACCAGCGTCATGAGCTGTTGATCACCCGGTTGTGTGGGGTGATGTTTATCGGTTTCGCCATCAACGCCCTGGCGCATGCATTGCCGGGGCTGGTGACGAACAAGGCGTGAGGCTGATCGCAGTGACGCGTCAGTTGTATTGATGGGGCAGGGAAGGTTCTTTATTGCTGCATTGTCCGGACACGCTCACCGCACTATGGCAACCAGAAATTCCGCGCCGTTGGCGAGCTTCATCGATCTCTTGCTGGACGCCGTCTGTGCGGTCGACAAACAAGGTCGCTTCGTATTTGTCAGCGCGGCCTGCGAACGTATTTTCGGTTATACCCCCGAAGAGCTGATCGGCCAGCCGATGATCGACCTGGTGCATCCCGCCGATCGACAGCGCACCCTCGATGCCGCACGGGAAATCATGGGCGACGACCCCAAGCTCAACTTCGAAAACCGCTATCTGCGCAAAGATGGCCGGGTGGCGCACATCCTCTGGTCGGCGCGCTGGTCTGAGGTCGACCAGCTGCGCATCGCCGTGGCACGTGACATCACTGAACGCAAGCAGGCGGAATCCCGACAAGCGGCGTTGTATGCGATCTCCGAAGCGGCCCACGCGGCGGAAGACTTGTTGGCGTTGTTCAAACGCATCCATTTGATCATCGGTGAATGGCTGCCGGCGCTGAATTTCTCCGTGGCGCTGTATGACGAGCACTGTGCACAGCTGAATTTCCCTTATCACGTGGACGACCTGGAGCTGCGACCCGAGCAGCCCGGAACGATCACCGGCCGTCTCTGCGCCGAGGTCATTCGCAGCGGCCAGCCGATTCTGCTGACCCCGGATCAGGACAATTTGCCGGAAGGGTTTGAGGCGCTGGTCGCGGGTCAGCATTCACCCTGCTGGCTGGGTGTGCCGTTGAGTTCACAAAACGGAACCATCGGTGCGCTGATCGTTAAAAGCGTGCCCGGTGGTGAGCGCTACACCGAACAGGACAAGGAGCTGCTGCAATACGTTTGCGCCCAGGTCGCCACCGCGATTGAGCGCAAGCAATTGCATGCCAGACTGCAGCGCATGGCCCAGTACGACCCACTGACTCAACTGGCCAACCGAGATTTGCTGCGTGACCGGCTTAAAGACTCACTGAAGCTGGCGCGGGCGGACTCCGGCCGAATGGCACTGCTGTACGTCGACCTCGACCGCTTCAAGCAAGTCAACGACACCCACGGTCATACGGTCGGCGACATGCTGCTGCAAGCGGTCGCCAATCGGCTCAAAGGCTGCGTGCGCGAAACCGACACGGTGGCGCGCATCGGCGGTGATGAGTTTGTAGTGTTGTTGCACAGCATCCACGCCTCGGAAGACGCCGACATCGTGGCGGGAAAAATCCGACAGGTGCTGGCTCAACCCCTGCGTCTGGACGGCCACAGCCTGATCATTCAGACGAGCATCGGCGTTGCGCAATACCCCGACCACGGCACTGAAGAAAATCAGTTGTTCCGGCACGCCGATGAAGCCATGTACGCCGCCAAGCGCCAACATCACCAACGCCTCGGGGCCTGAAAAATCTGCCACCGTTCGTCGCGGCGATTTCAACTTTTCTAAACCTTTGCGGTGATCGAAATTCTGATTCTATGCGGGCTCCTGCTCGCCGCGATCATTACCAAGAGGTAGAGAATCATGCCTAATTCAAGAAACTCGAACTCGGGAAACTTCGCCAACGATCGAACGAAGGCGTCTGAAGCCGGTCGCAAAGGTGGGAAAACTACCACCACGACTGTCGATAAAGACCCTGCGAAACCCGATATGGGCCGCAAAGGTGGTCAGAAATCGAAGTAGCGGTGAACGTAGTTTTGATTGAGAGGCGGGAGCGTAAGCTCCCGTTTGAATTTTTTACGAGGAGGGCGCGACCATGAGCCGGATGGCCACCCGATTACGCAATGCCAGTTTTGCCACGTTGCTGGGCCTGTGCGCCAGCAGCGCCTTTGCCCAGTCCCCCGCCGAATTCATTAACGATGCGTCGGCCAAAGGCATGGCCGATATTGAGGCCAGCCGCCTGGCGCACCAGAAAACCGAATCCAAAGAGGTCAAGGACTACACCATCGTCGTCATCAACGACCGCACCACCGCCAACCAGCACCTGGCGAAAATCGCCAAGCAGCTGGATTTGCCAGTGGCCCCGCGCGAAGAGGTCGTCGATAAAGCCAAAGCCTTGATGCCGCAAGTTCAGGACGACGCGAGCTTTGACCAGGCCTACGCGGCCAGTCAGGTGAAAACCACCCAGGAAGCCATCGAACAGCTTCAACAGGCTGCGCAGACCACCGACGTGCCTGAAATCAAAGCCTTCGCCGAAGAAACATTGCCCAAACTGCAGAACCACCTGCAAATGGCCAAGGCGCTGCAAGCCAGTCGCTAGCCATCGGAGTGCGCGGGTGGTCTGGGGCCACCCGCGACTTCCTGATCAGCATTGATTCAAATCCGGTTTGCCTTTTTCCTCGACGACGGTCCCGTCCACGGAAACCGTTTCGCCCTCGCCAAGTTGCCGATACTGCTTTCTCAGCGCTTCCAACTGCTTGAGATCCAGCGCCTCGAGGCCCAGCATCGCGTTCTGCGCATCCTTCGTCACCCGCAGCAACTCATCGATCTTCAAATGCAAAATGTCCGTGTCGCGGTTCTGGGTGTTCTGGATCAGGAACACCATCAGGAACGTGATGATGGTGGTCGACGTATTGATGATCAGTTGCCAGGTGTCGTTGAAGTGAAAAATCGGCCCACTCAGCCCCCACAAAAAAATCAGAATGATCGCCCCCATGAACGTCTTGGGGCTGCCCGTCCACAGGGCAAGTTTCTGAGCGACTTTTGCGAATTTCATTGCCGTGTTCCTTATAGGGATGCGCCTGAATTTCAGACAGCAACGGCGTGTTGGAAATTCTAATTACATTTCCATATTCAAAAAACCGGCCTTTAAGGCTAATGCTGTTTACTTAAACGCGGGCGTCTACATTTGTGGCGAGGGGATTTATCCCCGTTGGGCTGCGAAGCGGCCCCAGCGTCTTTTCAGACAGACTAAGTTGTCTGGATTACGACTGCTTCGCAGCCGAACGGGGATAAATCCCCTCGCCACAGGTTATTGCTTGACTGAATGTCTTAAGTGAACAGCATTAGCCTCAAGGGCCGGTTTTCAGGCATCCATTTACTCCGCCAACTTCACGTCCACCGACCAACTGAAGTACCCCAATGCCTCGCAGCTTTTATTGATCAGCATGAATTTCAGTTCGCACGCCGCCACCCCTGCCGCCAATTGCGTGCAGTGCCAATAATGATCATCGGCCGTGTGGCTGTCTGGTTGGGTCGGGTCTTCGGGATTTGGTGCGGGGACTGTCAGGTTTGCGTGGACCACCAGTTCAGGCGGTGAAAGGACCCCGGCATCACCTACAGACATCTCGTAGAACACCACGCTGTGTTCGGCGAGCAAGCTGATGGTCCTGCCACGGATGTGGAAGTTCTCGCTGTTATTCGCGGAGAGTATTATCAAGCTGTCATTTATTGTACTTTGTGTTTGTTTTGTGCCGCTGATGGCGAAGATGAAACCTTCCTCAATCCTGGTCGGGTTTTGCGGCTCTGTACTGGGCTGCGAATAGCGTGAAAGCAGTGATTCGGCATCGACGATCAGCAGCACATTGTTGGCTGGCGCGATACTCGTCGAGGGGGAGGCAATTGGTTCGGAAGTCATCATGGATTCCTTTCATGATGGTGATTCAAGACGGCATCCGCATCGGATCAAGCAAGACATCCCGTCCCGGCCTAAGCGGCAACGAACTCGGTAGGCCCCTCGTTGCCAAGGGGCCTGGTCATTGTCAGTTATGGATGGAAATGAACGGATCCCACGAGCAGCAGCCTACGATCTTGCAGTCGCGATCAACGATCAGGAAATGGAAGTGGTAGGTCACGCTACCGCACGAAAGTGTTTCCGAAGACCAGTAATGGTTATCGACTTTCTGGCAGCTGGGCACGGACGGGTTGCTGGTGTTGGGGACGGCGACACAGGCTGTAGCCTTGCGCGGCGTGGGGGTGGAGATCAACTCGTTGCCGGCGTTGCCAATGAATTTGTAGAAAATCACGGCCGTCTCGAAGCTCTGCGACAGGCTGGTTTCACGCCAGCGAATCAAGTCGCCTACTTGGGCTTTCAAATTCAGTTCGCCACCGGCCTGGCCGCTGACCACGTTGTTTTGATTGGTCACCATGTACACATGATTGACGTCGATCAGCGTCGGCGACGCAGGGTTTTTGCTGATGTTCGGGTATTTTTTCAGAATGGTTTCAGTGTCGATTGAAACCAGTACATCCGTGACTCGAGACATAGTAAAGCTCCTTGTTCATAGTGAATGCCTGGCTTCTTTCCAGGCACAACAACGCTTGCTTGCCTTGCGGCCGTTGCGAACACACTAAGGGCGGAACCCACCTGTCACTGGCATGAGCTGGCCTTGCTCCTTGCGTGCAAAATAACGGGTTCGGGTTCCTTCCGACGGGCCGCGATCAGGACTATAGATGCGATATATAGGCTGTCAAAATTGCTTGGCTTCTGTTTCGACGAACGGTCGGTTTGGTTAAGGCGCAAGAAGATTTGGCGATAAAAAATCCCGCTCGGATTCCTCTCTATTGCGTCGCCATCCGAAGGTCGGGATAGGGCGCACGCGCCGGTCGATGTAACCTAGCTGACCGGATGTCCGCCTCAGGCAACATCGCACCGACAGGAGAACGCAATGAGTTGGTCCGCCAAACAATACGTCGCTTTTGAAGATGAACGCACACGCCCGGCCCGTGACTTGCTGGCTGCCATTCCCGGCACGGATGCGCGCTCGGCCATCGACATCGGTTGCGGCCCTGGCAACTCCACTGAATTGCTGGTGGAGCGCTTCGCCAATGCCACGGTGCGTGGCCTGGACAGTTCGACCGACATGATCGAGGCCGCCCGCAAGCGCTTGCCTCAGGTGCAATTCGACACGGCAGACATCGATACCTGGAACGATACGGGTCCGTTCGACGTGATTTTCGCCAACGCGGTGTTGCAGTGGGTGCCCGATCACCAGCGGTTATTGCCGTCACTGGTAGCCAGGCTCGCACCCGGCGGTAGCCTGGCGATTCAGATGCCCGACAACCTCAACGAGCCATCCCACCGCTTGATGCGCGAAGTCGCTGCCGATGGGCCGTGGGCCGAAAAACTGGCCGGGGCCGCTGGCCAGCGAACGGAAATGGAGAGTGCCAGCGGTTACTACTCGATGCTGCGCCCGCACTGCTCACGGGTCGATATCTGGCGCACCACCTATCATCACCCGCTTGCGGGTGGCGCGTCAGGTGTGGTCGAGTGGTTCAAGGGCAGCGGTTTGCGGCCGTTTCTCGATCCGCTGGATGACGAGGAGCGGGCGCAGTATCTCAAGCAGTACCAAGCGACGATCGAACGGGCTTATCCGTCGTTGGCCGATGGTTCCGTGCTGCTGCCGTTCCCACGGTTGTTTATCGTTGCATCGCGTTGACGCGTCTATGAAAAGGGGACAGGCCGCGCTCTTTTCGTCTGTCCCTTTCTCGCACTGATGGCCGAGCAACCCGCCGTCGTTAATCAAGCAACTGATCGATCAAAACCGCGTTGCTATAGATCAAGCTCCCATCACTCGCTCGATGCCCGACCAGATGAAACTGGCCGCGCTCGTAGTGTATATAGACGCGCATCTGGCAATCGGACAACGGGCCATATCCCTCCGGCAATTTCAACTCCAGTGTGTCCATGTCGACATCGACCATGGTTTCACGCCCATCGGTCTTCTGCAGGCGTTCTTCAGCTTCCTCCAGTCTCAGACGGAGAGGGTTATCGACGTAAAAATGGATTTCACCTATTGGTTCCGACTTTTCTGCACCGTTGAGTTTGCACCGACCTTCGATCGTCAAGGCACTCATGACGAAATCTCCGTTGTGGACAGCCGGACTCTATAGCTTTTGGCCGTCATCTGTCTGACCGCTATGCATAGGCGAGGATCTTTTCGAGCGTTTTTAGCCGATCTTTGCCTTCCGTAATCAGATTTTAATTATAGCTGGCAACCGGGCCTCGCTTGCTCGATGTGTCGTTCAGGCGAGATGTGTTGCTTAGTAGTTACAGTTATATATAGCGAATAGGTTTCAAGTGATCAAGTTGATGCTGAAGTTGGAATATCCAGGCAGCAAGGCTTTTCAGGAAAAGCGTTTGCTCCGGCCATGAACTATACTTCCTGCGGACTTTGCTACGAAGATAAGTGGTGTTTGTCCAGCCTGTTTTGGCGTCAGATTAGTATGAATTTGACGATGTTGTTCTGTGGGAATGCTTATGCATGCCGATGAGTAACAGGAATAGGATGAAGGCAAAATGGCAATAGCAATTATTCTTGTGCTAATCGTTATTGCCTCCGTGCTGTTCCATCTGGTTGCGCCTTGGCATGCAGCGCCGCCCGCGTCGAACTGGGGTTCTATAGACACCACCCTGTTCATCACCCTGGTCATCAGCGGCATATTTTTCATCGCCATTACCGTTTTCATGGCAGTGGCCATCATGCGTTTTCGTCACAAGGAAGGCTCCCGGGCGACTTACCAGCCAGAAAATAAAAGGCTGGAATTCTGGTTGATTGTCGTGACCTCGATCGGTATTGCCGGGATGTTGGCGCCGGGCCTGGTTGTTTACAATGATTTCATCCGGGTTCCAAAAAATGCTTATGAACTTGAAGTGGTCTCCCAGCAGTGGCAGTGGGCTTACCGTTTTCCGGGCCAGGACGGAAAGTTGGGGAAGTCGGATATCAAGTTTGTAGATTCGGTCAATCCACTCGGCGTTGATCCCAAAGATCCTGTCGGGCAGGACGATGTAATAGTCAGAAGTAATGAAGTTCACCTTCCGCTCGGTCAACCGGTGAAAGTTTTATTGCGCTCCAAAGATGTTTTGCACAATTTCTATATACCGCAGATTCGCAGCAAGATGGACATGGTGCCGGGGATGGTGTCGTACTTTTGGTTTACGCCAACTGTTATCGGCAAGTATGAAGTCCTGTGTGCCGAGTATTGTGGCGTCGGTCATTACAACATGCGCGGCACTATGATCGTGGAAGACCAGGCTACCTTCGCTCAGTGGCTGGGCAGCCAGCCGACCTTTGCGCAGACATTAACAACAGCTGCCAAACCCAGTCGGGACAGCGTGCTGGAAAAAGGTCGGCTGTTGGTCGAGCAGTACGGCTGCCGTGCCTGTCATAGCCAGGACGGCAGTGCCAGTCTCGGCCCGGGATGGAAGGGCCTTTACGGGCGCACCGAACAACTGGCCGATGGCACCAGCGTGCAGGTCGATGAAGCCTACGTGAAAGAGTCGATCCTCGATCCGAAGGCCCGCCTGGTGCAAGGCTACCCGCCGGTGATGGTGGCCTATACTCTCAATGACGATGAACTGGGTGCGCTCATCGCCCTGATCAAATCACTGGGTAGCGGGCAGCAAGCTGAAGAAGCTTCTCCCGGCGAAGCGTCGGCCCCGGGTGAGGACTTGGTGACACAGGGTCAACGGCTGGCTCAGTCGCTCGGCTGTCTGGCCTGCCACAGTGTCGATGGCAGCAAGGGTGTCGGCCCCAGCTGGCAGGGCCTGTATGGCAAGACAGAAGCCCTTGCCGACGGTACGAGTATCAAGGCCGACGAGGGCTATATAAAGGATTCGATCCTTAATCCCGGTGCCAAAATCGTCAAAGGCTACGCAGCCGTCATGCCACCCTTTACCCCGAGTGATCAGGAGTTGAACGCGCTGATCGCTTTTATCAAATCCAAAGCGAATGCCGACGCTGATGCGAGCAAGGCGGAGCCAGGGAAGTAGCCGTAAAGCAGCCAGGAATGCACTGAAACTTCGAACAGGAGGATGACGTGATGGCCTATGCGGAGCAAGCCGAAACAGAAGCGCTACACGAGCCCAAAAGTTTCCTGACCAAATATGTCTGGAGTCAGGACCACAAGGTCATAGCCATTCAATATTCCTTGACGGCTTTGTTCGTGGGTCTTATCGCCATCGTGTTGTCCGGCTTGATGCGCATACAGATAGGCTTCCCCGGCAGCTTGGCGTTCATGGACGCCAGTACTTACTATCAGGCGATGACCATGCACGGCATGATCATGGTCATTTATTTGCTGACGGCCTTGTTTCTGGGGGGCTTCGGCAACTATCTGATCCCGCTGATGGTGGGCGCCCGCGACATGGTCTTCCCCTACGTCAACATGCTGAGTTACTGGTTCTACTTGCTGGCGGTAGTGGTGTTGCTCTCCAGTTTCTTTGTACCGGGCGGCCCCACCGGTTCGGGCTGGACGCTCTATCCGCCACAGTCCATTTCTCAGGGGACACCGGGGGTGGAGTGGGGCATCGTCCTGATGCTCGTCTCTCTGGCGATTTTTATTGTCGCAGCCACCATGGGCGGGTTGAACTACGTGACCACGGTGTTGCAGGCGCGCACGCACGGCATGACTTTGTTTCGCATGCCGCTTTCCGTATGGGGCATCTTCATGGCCTCGATCATGGCCTTGCTGGCCTTCCCGGCGTTGTTCGTCAGTGCGGTCATGATGCTGTTTGACAAGCTGTTGGGTACCAGCTTCTTTATGCCGGCGATGATCTCGCTGGGGCAGCAGCTCGATCACCAGGGTGGCAGCCCGATCTTGTTCCAGCACCTGTTCTGGTTCTTCGGCCACCCGGAGGTCTACATTGTTGCTCTCCCGGCGTTTGGTCTGGTCTCCGACTTGATCAGCACGCATGCGCGTAAAAACATCTTCGGCTACCGCATGATGGTGTGGGCCATTATTGCGATTGGCGTACTCAGCTTTGTGGTCTGGGCGCACCATATGTATGTCAGCGGAATGAACCCGTACTTTGGCTTTTTCTTCGCCGTCACCACCTTGATCATCGCAGTGCCGACCGCACTGAAAGTCTACAACTGGGTGTTGACCCTGTGGCGCGGCGACATTCATCTGACCGTGCCGATGCTGTTTGCCCTGGCCTTTATCGTCACCTTCCTGGTCGGCGGTCTGACCGGCTTGTTTCTGGGCAATGTGATCGTGGATATTCCGCTCTCGGACACCTATTTCGTCGTCGCCCATTTTCATATGGTGATGGGTGTCGCGCCGGTACTGGTGGTGTTCGGCGGCATTTATCATTGGTTCCCGAAAGTCACCGGGCGCCTGTTGAACGACACCCTGGGCAAGCTGCATTTCTGGATTACCTTCCTGGGCACCTACGCCATCTTCTTCCCCATGCACTACCTGGGATTCCAGGGCATGCCACGCCGTTACTACGCCTATGACAACTACGCGTTTATTCCGCAGTCGGCGCAGGAGTTGAATGCCTTCATCACGGTGATCGCATTGACGGTCGGCGTTTCCCAATTGCTGTTCGTGTTCAACCTGGCCTGGAGTGTGTTCAAAGGCAAGCCCGCAGGCAGTAACCCCTGGGGCGCGGCCAGTCTGGAATGGCAAACGCCCAACACCCCGCCGATACACGGTAACTGGGGCGCGAAGCTGCCGGTCGTGCATCGCTGGGCCTATGACTACAGCGTGCCGGGGATAGAACAGGATTTCGTTCCGCAAACAGTCTCCGCCGAGGAGCTGGAGCAGATGCGCCAACTCAGTGCCGGAACCACGACAGCGGGCGTTAAACCATGAGCAGGCTGCTATTGAGAAACGCCGACGGCGCTGACCCCGGCGGCAGCTGGAATCGCGATCCGCGGGGTACTGAGGCCGGCGAGGGCACCGATCGATACCAAATCGCAAGAACAGGCCTGCGTTTGTTTCTGGTCGTGGTGAGTTCGTTATTTTTCCTGTTCTTGCTCGCCTTTATCGCCCGTTCACAAATGACCGACTGGCAGCCCCTGACAGAGCCCTTGGCGCCGTTGGCCAATCCAGGGCAGCTATGGGTAAATTCGGCATTTCTGGTCTTGAGTTGCATCGCATTGCAGTGGGCGCGCATGGCCGCTCGCAAGGCTCGGCTCGACGCAACGGTCATCGGCTTTGTGTTGGGCGGCCTATTTGCAATGGCCTTTCTGATGGGGCAGTTCTGGGTCTGGCAGCAGTTTGTCGCCTGGGGCTACTTTGTCGCCGGCAACCCGGCCAACAGCTTCTTCTACCTGTTGACCGGTGTGCACGGGCTCCACCTGCTGGGTGGGTTGATTGCCTGGGGCAGAACCGTGGCTAAATTCCTGCTACGTGTGCCGTTGCCGCAACTCAGCGCCAGCGTCGAACTCTGTGCCATCTATTGGCATTACTTATTGGGTCTGTGGTTCGTGCTATTTGCTCTGCTGACCAGCACGCCACAAACCTATGAAGCCATCGCCAGACTCTGCGGCCTGAGGTGAAAAGCCATGGCATCGCACCCAGCAACCCCAGGCGAGTCCAGTTCATCCAATCCCCCCGGCTCACCGCTTGTACCGGGATGGGAGGGCATCGCCAGCGACTGGTCCTCGGACAAGGAGGCCTTCAAGCAGGTCCCCTGGGGCAAGGCGATGATGTGGATATTCCTGCTCAGCGATACCTTTATATTCACCTGTTTTTTAACCGGCTACATGTCGGTACGCATGACCATCACCACCGCCTGGCCGAACCCCAGTGAAGTGTTCGCTTTGACGATCGGCGGTAGAGAAATCCCGCTTATTCTGATCGCCATCATGACCTTTGTGCTGATCAGTAGCAGCGGCACCATGGCCATGGCCGTCAATTTCGCCTATCGCCGTGATCGTGCGAAAACCACGGCCCTGATGCTGGCGACCGCTGCCTTGGGTGTGACCTTCGTCGGCATGCAGGCATTCGAATGGAGCAAGCTCATCGCAGAAGGGGTGCGTCCTTGGGGGAACCCTATGGGGGCGGCGCAGTTTGGAGCCAGCTTTTTCATGATTACCGGTTTCCACGGACTGCATGTGTCAATCGGCGCTATCTACCTCAGCATTGTGGCGCGGAAAGTATTGCGGGGAGATTATGAGCGCTCCGGAAACTATCAGAACGTCGAGATAGCCGGGCTTTACTGGCACTTCGTGGATTTGGTGTGGGTGTTTATTTTTGCTTTCTTCTATTTATGGTAGAGGAGCACGGGTGATGGCGCATGCTCAGGGTCAACAACATCCGATTAGTTTGTATCTCAAAATCTGGGGGCTGTTATTCGTCCTCAGCACGATGTCGTATCTCGTCGACTATTTTCACTTCCATGGCTATCTTCGGTGGGCCCTGATTATCACTTTCATGTTGTTGAAGGCAGGTTTAATTGTCTCCATCTTCATGCATATGGCCTGGGAACGGCTGGCCATGGTCTACGCCATACTGGTGCCACCGTTGTGTTTGCTGGTACTCGTCGGACTGATGGCCACCGAGGCGGATTATGTTTTCCTCAGCCGGGTCATTTCCTTCGGCCAATAAGCAGCGTCTGGATGGCCTTCAGTCTCCAGGGGCTAACCCGATATCACTCGCTTGAACTGATGCCATTTGTGCTGCCAGGCTACCGTCCAGTGGGGGGCTGCCGTTCCCGTACCGGCGATCTCCAGCATTGGATGATGTTCGATAACTCCGTCCAATACCGACTCCTGATTCGGCTCGACATCTACGAAGAAAATATGTTTTCCCTCTGCTACCACCTGTTTAAAACTGCGGAAGTGAGTGTTTGGCACCTGGATACCAAAAAAACCGCCTTCCCAGATGCAGAAGCCACATACAACAATGGCAAGAAAGATAAAAGGCATCCAGCCTGCTGCGGATTCGGTCCAGCCCAGCCAATAAGCGCCGCCAAGAACCAGCGCCGCGAGGGGTATACCGATCACTGCACCAATTTCGCCAGAGTGGACAACATCCTGTTCCATTAACGAGTTAACTTCGTGAAGATGATGTTGCTCAACATCGGCAACATGTTCACTGAGCACATGAATTTGTTCGGAATTGATGCCGCTGGCTTCCAGCTCATTTTCAACGGCTTCAAGATCATCGAGGTTGTTGCTGATGTAATAGTGTCGATTCATGCCACACCTCCCATCTCGTGCTTGCCGTAGACCTCCTTTGTCATGCAGCTGCCAGTCGAGATTTGCAGTCGGTATCAGTACCCGTGGGGAACGCTGTACGCTTCATTCAAACCATAAAAAAGTATAGCACTGCATATCATTCAGGCTTGGGTTGGGACGCAGGCGGTCTGATGCTCCCCCGGTTTTTTTGTGCCCGGAATTTGGGGGGCCGGGCCATTTCTATGATCCACCCCAAGGCCTTATCTAATCCGTCGAAAATCACTCCCTGCCGACCCCCATCTCCCGATCCTCAAACGCAGAACGCACCGCCTCCACGACACGTTCAGCCATGGCGTCATCTTCAAGCTGCGGATACCCTTTCTTCAGCTTGCCGGACACCACCCAGCCATTCTCCTTGATGGAGCGGATAATGCGGTTTGCGTCCTGATCTGGCATTTCTAGCACCTCTTTTAGCTGCTCCTGAGCTCGCTGAAAGATCACCAGTACTTTGGCTTCATCTGCCATTTCCTTATGGATCGTGTGCTTGACGACGCGTGCGGTGTACAGGACGTGCTCGGTCAGGTCGGGATACCGCCAGGCAAAGCATGCGTCCTCGTATTCATCGAAGATGAAGTTACTGAGAGTGCCGTCCTCGTAGGTTACGAGTTCGCCGAACCGATAGGCCGTCGCGTAACGTCGCATGAACGGTCGCGAGAACACTTCGAGCGTACGATCGTAGCCGGCCCTGAAGTCGATCGAACTGGTAATGGTGGCTGACACCGGCAGTATCACGCCGTCCGGCACTGCCTTATCTCGAATCAAGGTGTCGTTGATCAGGAAGCGATGAATCCGGCCATTGCCATCTCGCATGGGATGGATATACACGTAGCCAAATGCCAACACAGCGGCACGTGCCAGTGACTCCGCACCACGCGTTGCGACCTCAAACTCAGTAAGTCCTGCCAATAGCTGAGCAAGATCTGCGAAATGGGGGGCGATGTAATGCACGATGTCCTCGCGCATTGTGGCCTGACCCACAAACACAGGAGAGTGGCGCAAGCCCAGTCCGATGGCATCCTGCCCCAGGATGCCGGCTTGCAAGGACTGCAAGCTTTCGTTGCTCAACGGGTTTTTGATATGACCGCAGTGCTGAGCAATGACATGGGCAAAGCGCTGGATGCGATCAGCCTGGTCGGCTTCCTTTTCGATGAGAAAACTCGCGCGCGACTCCTTGAACGTCAGCCAACTGGCCGTACGCATCAGGATGTCGGAGCCATAGGCGTGATCCAACTCTTCCAATGCTTCGCGCAAATCGAATTGCAGAGCTTCCTGTACTGATGGGGTACGACGAACCAAGGGGCAGAACTCAGCCGTGCCCGGCAGGTTGTTATTGATTCGCCAGCGTCGCGTTCGCAGTGACTCGCAACGAGTCAGGTATTTTTTGGGCGAAACTGCATCGACATAGGCGCCATTGGTCACGTCAGGCACATCCAGACATTCACCTGTCAGCCATTCGTAAAGGAACCCGGTGCGCCGTGCGTACTGGCCGAAAGGCTCTCGTCGACACCAGTCTTCGATAGGCTGCGGGCCTATCGCCGAAAACAGGCGAGAGAAGAACTCAAGATGAATCTCTTCGTACTTGAGGCCGAATTCGAAATGCCCTGCGAAATCGTCTTCGGGCCTGTAACTGGGCGGAAACCGGTTCTCCACATTCCCGTCACTCTCGCGGCTGAGACGTGCAGTGCCGATCTCAGACTCGACACGCAGAGGCTGTGCAACTGCGATGTCGTAGCGATCGGCGAGGGCCTTGAAACCGACTGGCATTGACGAATTCCTTAACAGGGCAATGAAAATGCTAATAAAACGCCAGTATGGCGCGGAAACGTTAATTTTCTACGATGCGAAAATACTAATCCTGTGTGAATTTTGATACTAAAACTGTTATTCCCAAAAAAAACGTTAACGAATCTCAGCTTAGCCATAACTGTCCTAAGGGCAAAAGGCAATTTCACCAAACTCCAGACACAAAAAAACCGGCCATCAAGGCCGGTTTTTTCTTTACCTGCATCCCCCGTCAAAAAACGACGTGAGATTGAAATTCGATTGGAGCGGGTGAAGGGAATCGAACCCTCGTTATCAGCTTGGGAAGCTGGAGTAATGCCATTATACGACACCCGCTCAGAGCGGCTGACTTTGTACCAGATGTGGGCGTGGAAATGAAGTTTTTCTTTGCGTGGGACGGCTTTAGCGCAATTGAAACAAAGCAGAGACCGCATGGCGGTCTATCGCGGGCAAGCCTTGCTCCTACAGGAATGCATTCAACACTGTAGGGCGAAGCTTGCTCGCGATGACGCTGTTTCAGATGGCCAATGCATGTTGGTCCTGGACGTAGTGATAACGCGGTCGACTTTCGTGTTGCGAAGGTTTCAAGAAGCCCAGCAATGCGTTGCGGCTGTCTCGGCAGGCAGATTTGTGTTCCATGTCGAGAAAGTGGCCGGTGGCCTGCAGGGTGGTGAAAGTAGCGTGTTGCACATGGTTGGCGAACAGTTGAGCGCCGTCGGCAGCGGTGTACTCGTCCCATTCGCCGTTCATGAACAGCACCGGTACGTTGACTTTCTCCGCGGCTTTGAAGAAGCACTGGCGATCACTTTGCAGCAGATCGCTGATGTGGAAGTGCATCTGCCCGTATTCATGCTCGGCCAGGGAACTGACGTGCCGATAATTGAAGCGCTTGAACAGTGTCGGCAGGTGTTTGCCGATGGTGCTGTTCACCAGGTTGCCGACCCGGTCACCGTCCCGGCTGCCGAGGTAATCGATGCCGCGCTCGAGGTAATCGAGCATGTGCGCGTTGATCTCCGGAGAGAACGAGCTGATCACGGCTTTTTCGATGCGTCGTGGCTGGTGGGCCAGGGCGACCAGGGTCGCGGCGCCACCCCAGGAAAACGACAGCACGTGTTCGGCGGCGAAGTGGTCGATCAGCTCCAGGAGGATCTGCCCTTCGATTTCCTTGGTCAGCAATTTTTCGTGCAGGTTGTGGGCTTTCGACTTGCCCGCGTAGGGCTGGTCGTAGCAGACCACATTGAACTGCGGGTGAAGGTTTTTCACGGTTTGTGCAAACGACGCAGTCGTGGCCATCGAGCCGTTGACCAGAATAATGGTCTTTTCTGCGGCGTCTGCGCGATAGAACTCCGTGTAAACCCGGTACTGACCCTGTATATCCAGCACAGCGATTTCTGGCCTCATGTCATAAGACTCCAAGCAAGCGGGTATGCGCGCAAATGAGATTGCACGAGCTTTGTGACAGGTAGGCATACGCCTGGAATTTGGAGGCCCATGTCGATCCAATGCGGTCCGGTCGACGGGTATTGTTATTAGCGGGCAGTCTGCCGGGGGGAAAGCGGAACCTGAGGGTTCTCTACCGGCAAAAAGTTTCTTAGAAGTATGTTGTGACTAGTCGGTCACATTTCGGCCGACGTCCTGATTCAAGCAGGGGTCACGTCATCGCGCAAGTATCTTTGGCAAATTGTTCGACAAGTTCTGCTGAGCGGTCGCCTGCTTAGATCAATTGAATCTCTTCGGTGCGTAATGCGCGGTACTCGCCCGGTTTCAGGGCACTGTCGAGCACCAGCGGGCCCATGCTTTCGCGGTGCAGGCGCAGCACCTTGTTGTCGAAATGGCCGAACATCCGCTTCACCTGGTGGTAACGACCCTCGACGATGCTCAGTCGTGCGGACTTGGGGCTGAGCACGTCCAGCCCGGCGGGTTGGGTGGTGAGGTCTTCGAAAGCGAAGTACAGGCCTTCGGTGAATTTCAAAGCGTATTGCGGGCCAATCTCTTGCTCGGTCTCTACGTAGTAGACCTTGGGCAGTTTGGTTTGCGGTTGGGTCAGGCGTCGCGACCAGCTGCCATCATTGGTGATCAGCATCAGGCCGGTGGTGTTGAAGTCCAGGCGCCCGGCGATGTGCAGGTCCTCCTTGTCCGGCTCATGGATCAGGTCGAGCACGGTTGGGTGTTGCGGATCGCGGGTGGCACTGACGCAGCCAGACGGTTTGTGCAGCATGAAGTAGCGTGCAGGCTTGCCGACTTGCAGCAGCTCATCGTCGACTTCCACGCAGCTGAATTCCAGTACGTCGGCGTGAGGGTCGCTGACGACTTTTCCGTCGATCCTGACGCGCTTTTCCACCAGCAATAGACGCACCTGCTTACGGTTGAAGCGCGGCAGGTTGCTGAGGAAACGGTCAATGCGCATGACGAGGGATCGGTAGGAAAGGGGCGCGTATCTTACGTGATCGGTTGTGCGGTTGCTTACAGCTGCGCCTCGACTTGCGCGCAGCGGGGGCACAAACAGGATTTGTCGCGCAGTTCGGGCGGTAGTGCTTCGAGCACCGCCGGGTCGATGCTGACGCCGTAGCACCAGCAGGCCCGATCGGCGGTTCGCGGGTCGGCCAGGGTGCAGTCGTTGGAGGCGCCGCAGGCCGGGCAGAAATCTGGCTTATTCATTTAGGGGTATGCATAACTGGAGTGAGGCATTTCCACGCAGGTGCGGTTACGGCCGGCTTGCTTGGCCCGGTACATCGCATGATCCGCTCTCGAGAGCAGCGTGTGCAAGGTGTCATCGGTCTGCAAGGTGGTCAGGCCGATGCTGACCGTCAGCTGCAAGGCCTTATCGTTGTAGGCATAACGCTGTTGCTCGACATGCTGACGAATTTTCTCGGCGACCATCAGACCGGTCTCCCCATCGGTGTCCTTGAGCAACACGATAAATTCCTCCCCGCCCCAACGGCAGACGATGTCGGAGTGCCGCAAGCAACTCTCCAGATCCCGTGCAAAGCCGATCAGCACCTGATCCCCGGCAAGGTGACCGTAGGTGTCGTTCAACGCCTTGAAGTGGTCTAGATCCAGCAGCAACGCGGTCAGCGGTTTGGGCTCGCGCTGGGCTTCGTGCATGGCTTGCGCCGCCAACAGGTCGAAACCGCGGCGATTCGGCAATTCGGTCAGGCTGTCGAGGATCGCCTGGGCCTGGATCTTGCCCTGGTAGCGCTTGATCACCCGGTTGAGCAGGATCAGCACAATCAGCGTGACGATCAGGCAGATCAGCAGGTTGAGGTACAGCGACTGGCGGATTTCACTGAGGGCGCCGTCTTCGCGTTTGTCGACGAACAAGTACCAGTTCAGCTCCGGAATGAAACGCACATTTAGGAAATGTCCCTGGCCCTGGGCGGAATATTCGTAGCTGCCGCTGTGGGGCTTGGGCAACTGACTGACGAGACTTTTCATGCTGTCGAGTTCGCCGAGCCGCTGCCCGATCTTCGCGCCTTGCGGGCCGCCCTCGGCGCCGGTGAGCACCAGGCGTCCGAAATTGTCGACGAAGTACACACTGCGCTGGTAGCGCTGCTGGTACTTGTCGATCAGCTTGATCACCGCATCGACTGTCAGACCGACGCCGGCCGCGCCGATGAAACGGTTGTTGTAGTCGTAGACCTTGTAGTTGATGAAGAAGGTCAGGTTGTCCTTGTTGGCAAGGTCCGGGTCGACATTGATCTCGTAGGGATCGGCCATGTCTCGTACGCGGAAATACCACGTATCACGGGGTTCAGTGGCTTTGACCTGTTTGAGTACGCCCTTGGCGTGGTAGTAGGTGAGGCTGGTGTTGGAGACGAAAAATGCGGTGTAGGCGCCGTAGTGGGTCATGACCTCGTTGAGGTAGCGGGTCATTTTTTCGGGGTCTTGCTCGCCGTTTACCACCCAGTCACGCATGAAGGTGTCGCGGGACATCATCGAGGAAATCAGGATCGGTCGGACGAGGTCTTTCTGGATTTCCGAGTAGACCGTGTCCGACGTCAGTGGCAGCTCCGTGTTGACGATGCTGTCACGGATTGACGCTCGCGAGGCGTAGTAGCTGAGGAAGGACGTGGCGAGAAAGCCTGCGCCCAGCAGTGCGATCAGCGTGAGGACCAACGAACGTTGCGAATACAGCGGCGAGCGAAGCGGCATGACGATTCCGTTGGCAGTGACCCGATGGCAGGCATTCTAATTGCGCTGCTGGGAAATAACTGCTGCATTTGTGGGGGAAATGGTGTCAGGTAGGGCCACCCCTCACCCCAGCCCTCTCCCCATAGGGGAGAGGGGGGAAAGGGAGCAGATTTGTATGTTGTTCAAAACCAGAGCTCGACTCGATATTTCCGGTCGCTGTAGCTCAAACAAACACCTCGGTCAGTCCCCTCTACCCCTTGGGGAGAGGGTTAGGGTGAGGGGTGGATTCCGGATCAGACTCTAGTCTCAAGATACGCACGCCATCCACCAAGGTGACTAATATCCACCGCCCCCTCCAACCCATACCCCTCACAAATAAACCCGCTCTCCCAACGCCCATCCGCCAATTGCACCTTGCCCAATCCCAGCGGCGCCGGAATCCCGGTCAAAAACGAACCCAATTCACGGCTCGGCAGTTCCCAAACCTCCACGGCAATCGCCACACCCCCGTCCTTCACGCGAACCATCCCGGGTCGAAACGGCGGGCCGCCGGCCAGGGCATACAGTTGATAATCCGGCGAGCTGAACGTCGTCTCGACCAGTCGAGCCCCGCGCTGCTTCAATTGCCAGTTCAGCGCCAATCCATCCAGATGCGCGCCACACACCACCAACCGTGCACGATCATTGCGTGCGACCGCCGACGGAAGCGGTGTCGCCAAACCTTGCTGGCGCTGCATGGCATCCGCCACACCCAACAAATACTGATCAGTAAATGCCCGGCCAAACAGCGTTACACCCCAAGGCAAACCATTGCCCATGAAACCGCTGGGCACGGCGACGGCGGCGTAATCGAGCAGGTTCATGAAGTTGGTGTAGTAGCCCAATTCCGAATTTCGCAGCACCGGCTCGACGTCCAGTTCCGCCAGCGTGACGGGGCGGCCGATGGTGGGTGTGAGCACGCAATCGAGGTCGTCCAGTGCCTCGTCGCACAGGGCTTTCAGCGCTTGCAGCCGGTACTGGGCGCGGAAGGTTTGCACACCGTTCACCGCCGGCGCCTTGGCCAGCACCGCGCGGATCACCGGCAGTACGGCTTCAGGGTTTTGCTCCATCAATTCGCCGGCGACGCTGTAGCGCTCAGCCACCCACGGGCCTTCATAGAGCAACCGCGCCGCTTCAAGGAACGGCGACAAATCCAGTTCCACGGCTTCACCGCCCAAAGCCTTGAGCTGATCGATGGCATCGCCAAACAACAGCGGACCCTCAGGGCAGCCGAAGAACTGCAGATCCTGAGCACGCGGCACGCCAAAGCGGAAGGGGCGAGGTGCACCAAACGCCGAGCCGTCATTCCACAACGGATTACTACGGCTGTATTCATCGCGGGGATCAAGGTGCGCAGTGAGCGCGAGCAACTGACTGGCTTCCCGAGCGGTTGCGGTGAACGTGGTCACGCAATCGAGGGTGCGACACGCCGGCACCACACCGGCCGTGGAGGTCAGCCCTTTGGTGGCTTTCAACCCCACCAGATTGTTCAGCGCTGCCGGCACGCGCCCGGAACCCGCCGTGTCCGTGCCCAGGGAAAAACTCGCCACGCCCAGCGCCACTGCCAGCGAAGAGCCGGCACTGGATCCGCCCGATGGATACTCCGGCAACACGCTGTTCGGGCTCGCGCCATACGGTGAGCGACTGCCGTTAAGCCCGGTGGCGAATTGATCAAGATTGGTCTTGCCCAAAGGAATCGCGCCCAGCGCCAGCAATTGCTCGACGATGGTCGCCGAACGTTCCGGCACATAAGCAAAATCAGGGCACGCCGCCGTGGTGGGAATGCCGGCCAGGTCGATGTTGTCCTTGATCGCGAACGGCACGCCGTACAGCGGCAAGCTGTCGGGGTCGCGACCGTCGAGTGCAGCAAGGTACGGTTCCAGTTCTTCAACACTGAGCAAGTGGATGAACAGGTGATAATCCGGGTTCAGCGCCTCGGCTTTATCGCGCAGGCTCAGGAGCAATTGCCGAGGTGTGATGCTGGCGTCGCGGTAGGCGTTGCGCAGGGCGTCGAGTTGCAGATTGATGTTCATGGCGTTAATCCTTTTCAAAATGGGTTCACTCAAGTTCCAGCACCACGACGCGCTGTCCGGCGCGCACGGCCGAACCCGGTTGCACGCGAATCTCCCGCACCACTCCGGCCATGGGGGCGAGCAGCGGAATTTCCATCTTCATCGACTCCAGAATCACCAGCACATCACCGGCGGCGACGCGGCTGCCGGTCTCCACCTGAACCTGCCAGAGGTTGCCGGCGATGTGGCTGTCGACGCTCTGTTGACCGCTGGCCAGCGGCGCGTCTTCGGTCGCTTCCGGGACAAGTTCTTCGCTGTCAAAATGCGCCTGGCCACTGGCGATCCAGCGCTCGCGCTCGGCGTTGAACGCGCCTTTTTGCTGATCGCGAAACGCGGCAATGCTCTCGGCTTCCTTCGTCAGGAAGGCTTGGTAATCCGTCAGATTCAGCTGACTGTGCTCGATGTTCAGGTCGAAGCGCCCGAGTGGGAAATCCCGTCGAATGCGCAGCAGTTCATCGGCACTGACCGGGTAGAACCGGATCTGATCGAAGAACCGCAGCAGCCACGGTTTGCCATCGAATGCGGCGACCTCGCGATAGCGATTCCACATCTGCAACGTGCGGCCGACGAACTGATAACCGCCAGGGCCTTCCATGCCGTACACGCACATGTAAGCACCGCCGATGCCCACCGAATTTTCCGCGGTCCAGGTGCGGGCCGGGTTGTATTTGGTGGTCACCAGGCGATGCCGCGGGTCGAGTGGCGTGGCGACCGGTGCACCGAGGTAGACGTCGCCCAGGCCCATCACCAGGTAGCTGGCGTCGAACACCGTGCGCTGCACTTCGTCGAGGTTTGGCAGGTCGTTGATGCGGCGGATGAACTCCAGATTGCTCGGGCACCACGGGGCGTCCTTGCGCACGGTGGTCATGTATTTTTCGATCGCCAACTGGCAGGCCGGGTCGTCCCAGGACAGCGGCAGATGGACGATGCGCGACGGGACTTGCAGGTCCTTGGCGGCGCACACGGCGTCCCATTCGCCGGCGACGATGCCGAGCAGATCAGCCAGCGGCAGTTGCTCGGGTTGGTAGTGCACTTGCAGTGAGCGGATGCCGGGTGTCAGGTCGATGACGCCGTGCAGATTTTGGCTTTCCAGTGCTTGCATCAATGCGTGGGCGCGGAAGCGCAGGACCAGGTCCAGTTCGGGGGCGCCGATTTCCAGCAGCAGATGAGTGTCCCCAGACAGTCTCGCCACCAGCCGCGTATCGTCCTGACCAATATCCAACACCACCGGCGACACAACCCCTTGTAGGAGTGAGCCTGCTCGCGATCGCGGTGTGTCAGTCACATCAATGTTGGCTGTACTGCCGCCATCGCGAGCAGGCTCACTCCTACATGGGGAATTCCATTTCAAGGCTAGGGTGCGGGCGGTCTGGATATCGACGGGGAGGAATTGCACTTTGTCCCCGGCCTTCAATTGGCCTAGTTGCCAGAGGTCGGCTTCGATCACCGTCACCGGGCAGACAAACCCGCCGAGGCTCGGCCCATCGGGACCGAGGATGACCGGCATGTCACCGGTGAAATCCACTGCACCAATGGCGTACGGGTTGTCATGAATATTCGACGGATGCAGACCCGCCTCGCCACCATCGGCACGCACCCATTCAGGCTTCGGTCCGATCAACCGCACACCGGTTCGGCTGGAGTTGAAATGCACTTCCCACTGGGTGGCGAAGAAGGTGCCGATGTAGTTTTCGGTGAAGTATTCCGGTGCGCCATGAGGGCCATAGATCACCCGGATCTGCCGCAGAACGGGCAACTCGGTGACCTGTTCTGCCGCCAGTTGTTGACCGGCGCTGCGGTCGCTCAAGGTCGGTATATGCAACACATCACCAGCCCGCAATGCACGCCCGCCATGCCCGCCAAACTGGCCGAGGGTGAACGTGCTTTTGCTGCCCAGATAATCCGGCACTTGCAGGCCACCACGCAGGCACAAATAGCTGCGAGCGCCTGCTCCGGCCATTGTGCCGAGGCTCAAAGTCGCCCCTGCCGGAACCAGCAGTGCGGTGTTCATCGGTACGGTTTCACCGTTTAGCGTCAATGGAATCATCGCGCCGGTGACGGCCACAACTGCATCACAATTGAAGCGCAGCAGTGGCCCGCTCATGGTGATTTCCAGTGCAGCGGCGCCTTCGTCGTTACCCAGCAAGAGGTTGCCCAGACGCAACGCTCGACTGTCCATCGGCCCTGACGGCGGCACGCCCACGGCCCAATAACCGAGGCGGCCTGGATAGTCCTGAACGCTGGTTTGAGTCCCGGCGCTGAGCACTTCAAACGTGTTGGCCTGATACACCAGACCTTCCAGGCAACGGGTCCACGGCTGGCCGCTGGCGAAAGGCACATCGAGCAGAATCTGCCGCAAATAATCGCGGTTGGTTTCCACCCCGTAGAGCAGGCTGTCGCCCAGCGCTCGATGCAGATCGGCAGCGGCTTGTTCACGGGTCGACGCCCAACTGATGACTTTGGCGATCATCGGATCGAAGTACGGTGGGATCTCGCAACCGGCCTCGACCCACGTGTCGATGCGCAGGTGTTTGCCATCGACGGCGGGGAAGTTCACGGTAGTCAGCAACCCTGGGCTCGGCTGAAAATCCCGTCCCGGATCTTCGGCATAGAGCCGTGCCTGAATCGCATGGCCGCAGGCTTTCAAGCCTTGGCTCAACGTGCTCAGCGGCGGCAAATCACCTGCCGCCAGTTCCAGCATCCAGCGCACCAGATCCACACCCCAGACTTGCTCGGTGACGCCGTGCTCCACCTGCAAACGGGTGTTAACTTCGAGAAAGTAGAAACGCTGAGCCTCGCTGTCGAAGACGAACTCAACGGTGCCGGCGCTGCGGTAATTCACCGCTTTCGCCAGTTTGATCGCCGCCGCACACAGCGCTTCGGCCATGCCCTCGGGCAGGTTTGGCGCCGGGGTTTCTTCGAGGACTTTCTGGTTGCGTCGCTGCACCGAACAGTCGCGCACGCCGAGGGCAATCACGTCGCCCCGGCCATCGCCGAACACCTGCACTTCCAGATGACGGGCACGCTGGATGTACTTCTCGATGAACACGCCGGCGTCGCTGAAGTTATTCTGGCCGAGGCGTTTGACGGCTTCAAAGGATTCGCTCAACTCGGCAGCGCTGCGACACACGCGCATGCCGATGCCGCCACCGCCGGCGGTGCTTTTGAGCATCACCGGGTAGCCAACCTGTTCGCCGGCAATCAGCGCTGCGTCGAGGCTGTCGAGCAACTCGGTGCCTTCGAGCATCGGCACGCCGTGTTGCTTGGCCAAGGCGCGCGCGGTGTGCTTGAGGCCGAACACTCGCAGCTGCTCTGGCGTCGGGCCGATGAAGGCGATGTCGGCGGCTTGGCAGGCTTCGGCGAACGCGGCGTTTTCCGAGAGAAAACCGTAGCCCGGATGGATCGCCGTGGCGCCGGTGGATTTGGCGATGGCGAGGATTTTTTCGACGGACAGATAGGTGCCGGCGGCTGCGCCTTCACCGAGGCTGTGAGCTTCATCGGCTTGCAGGATGTGCAAACTGGCGGCATCGGCTTCGGAGTAAACGGCAACGCCCTGGACCTGCAACTCACGCAGGGTGCGCAGGATGCGACAGGCAATGGCGCCACGGTTGGCAATCAGGACTTTTTCGAACATGGCATAACCCCTGGAGGGGATGCGGGCCGTCCCGCAGTTTTTTTTGATGCATCCGGGCCGTCCCGGATGAAAAATCAGATTTCTCAAACGCCGCCGCTCCCTTGGAGGAGTGAGCCTGCTCGCGATAGCGGTGGGTCAGTCGACATCAAAGGTGACTTTGCTGACGCCATCGCGAGCAGGCTCACTCCTACATTGGGATTGCGGTGTTCTTACTTTTTCAGGCACTGGCCTGAACGGGCCTGGCACAGGGCAAACAACCACCGCCGCAACTGCGAGAATTTCAGTTCCATACCAGCAGCTCCGCAGGAGTGGGGTTGTAGGCATTGCACGGGTTGTTCAGTTGCGGGCAATTGGAGATCAGCACGATCACGTCCATCTCGGCCCGCAGGTCGACGTATTTGCCCGGTGCCGAGATGCCGTCTTCAAATGTCAGCCCGCCATCCGCCGTGACCGGTACGTTCATGAAGAAGTTGATGTTCGGCCCGATGTCGCCTTTGCCCAGTCGTCCATCGTGCACACAGGCACGCAGGTAGTTGTCGCGGCAGCTGTGCATGTAGCGTTTCTCCAACGCATAGCGCACGGTGTTGCTCTCTTGCGCGCAAGCGCCGCCGAGGGTGTCGTGACGGCCGCAGGTGTCGGCGACGATGGTCAGCATCGGCTTGCCGAGGTTGGAATACAGCACGCTGCCGGTGCTCAGGTAGACGCTGTTCTGTCGGCGCAACGTGCGTTGCACGTCGTAGCGCTCCTTTGGGTTGGCAACGCTGTAGAACAACGTGTCGACGGCCTGATTGCCTTCCAGATCGAGGATGCGCAAGGTCTGGCCGGCCTTGACCTCCATCAGCCACGGTTCGCCGGCCGGGAGGGTGGCGTGGTAGATCGCGGTTTCGGGCAGCTGTTGAGCGGTAGCGATTGCGAGTGACATGGCAGCGATCCTCAAGCGAACAGACGGTCGGTGTTGATGAAGCCGCGCTCGTTTTCCGGGCGCGAGGTGCGGCAGTGTTCGGCGACGCTGGCGTCGGCGTTCATCCAGCTCAACTTCAATGGTTTCGGCGCGTACTCAGGCGAAGGGTCCATCGGATGTTGCAGGGCGGTGAGCACCACCAGCGTGTCCATCGGTGCATACAACTCGATGTAGTCGCCGGCCTTGGAGTTGCCTTCGACGAAGTGGAAACGGCCAGCCTCATCGACGTTCACCCGGCTAAACAAATTGAGCGTCATCAGCAGGTCGGACAGGCCCAACCCCCATTTGCCCAGCTCCACCAACAGGTTGTCGGTGCCGTTGCGGAAGAAGCCGTTGCGCAGTTCCTGATAGCGGCCCTGGCCGTATTTTTCCGTGACCTCTTCAGCGCAGAGCACACCGCCAAGGCTGTCGCTCCAGCCGCAGGTGTCAGCAGTGATGGCGGCCAGCACGCGGCCCATGTCCGAGTACAGGCAATGGCCGGTGGTGAGCTTGGCGGTGTGTTGGCATTTGAGGCTGTCGGGCAGGTTCAGGCGTTCGGTTTTTTCGTTGGCGTTGAGCAACGTCAGGCTGACGTTGGCACCCCCGCGCAGGTCGGTCAGACGCAGCAGTTGGCCGCGTTTCAACACGAAGGAACGATGGCCGCCGCCGGGGAGCATTTCTTCGGCGAAGGGCGGGAACAGTTGGGTCGAATCAGTCATGTGCAAAAGTCCTCTTAAGCGGTACGAAGCGTGCCTGCCAGCTCAGCTGGCAAGGCATCGACGGCGGCACGGCTGGTGCGGCGGTCGCTGTTCAAAGGGATGTCGTAGGTGATGCGTGCGCCATAGGCGCCGGGGGCGTGCGGATCAACGCGGACCTTGTCGAACACCAGCAGGCGAGTGCCGAGGCTGAAGCCTTCGGACAGGTCGTGGGTGACCATGAACACCGTCAGCTGTGTCTCGCGCCACAGTTCCAGAAGCAGGGCGTGCATGTCTTTGCGGATGCCTGGATCGAGGGCGCCGAACGGTTCGTCGAGCAGCAACACGCGCGGCTTCATGATCAGCGCCTGGGCAATCGCCAGTCGTTGTTGCATGCCGCCGGAGAGCTGCGCCGGGTACTTGTCCAGCGAGTGACCGAGACCGACTTTGTGCAGCAACACTGAGGCTTGTTCGCGTGCGTCTTTTTTAGCGCTGCCGAACAACCGTCCGAGCAGCGGCGAACGCGGCAGTTCAAGGCCCAGGGCGACGTTGTCCAGCACCGTTAAATGCGGGAACACCGAGTAGCGCTGGAACACCACGCCACGGCTGGCGTCCGGCTCGCCAGCCAAGGCCTGGCCATCCAACAGAATCTCGCCGCGACTGGCGCGTTCCTGGCCGAGCAGCAGACGTAGGAAGGTCGACTTGCCGCAACCTGACGCACCGACCAAGGTGCAGAACTCACCCTCATTGACGTTCAGGTTCAGCCCTTCGAGCACCACCTGGTCGGCGTATTGCTGCCAGACATTTTTCACCGTGATGAAGCTCATGCGCGGGCCCCCTCATACCAAGGGAACGCCCGTTGTGTCAGGCGCTTGAGGCCCCAATCCATCAGCCAGGCGAGCAGGGTGATCCAGACCACGTAGGGCAAAATCACGTCCATCGCCAGGTAGCGGCGCACCAGGAAAATCCGGTAGCCGAGGCCGTCGGTGGAGGCGATGGCTTCGGCGGCGATCAGGAACAACCACGCCGAACCCAGCATCAGCCGCAGCGAGATCAGCAGGCGTGGGAGCAATTGCGGCAGCACTACCCGTAGCATCAGCGTCCAGGTCGAAGCGCCGAGGGTCTGGGCCTTGATCAGCAACTCGACGGGAATTTCCCGGGCGCGTTGCTCCAGATCACGGGCCAGGCACGGGGTGATGCCGATCACGATCAGCATCACTTTGGACAACTCCCCCAGGCCGAACACGATGAACAGAATCGGCAGAATCGCCAGTGGCGGCACCATCGACAGCACCGTCAGCAACGGCGACAACGGCGCGCCAAACAGCGGCAGCGTACCGGCGGCGATACCCAGGCACAGCCCGGCCAGCGCGCTGATACCAAGGCCGATGGCCAGGCGTCGCAGGCTGGACGCGGTGTCTTGCCACAACACGTATTCACCGGTGCGGGTGTCGGCAGTAAACGCCAGGCGTTTCACCGCGTCGGTCATCTGCACGGCGCTCGGCAGCAGCTTGTCATTGGGGTTGTCCGTCAGCCGCTCGGCCGAGCCCATGAAGTAGGCAAACAGCACCAGGGCGAACGGCAGGATCACCAACAGCAGGCGACTTGGGCGATCCGGGTGGCGATTGATCAGGCGCATGGCCAGTCCTCCTGTTTACAGCTTGGCGTCGGCGGCCATCTGCACGTAGGTCGGGTCGAAGCGCAGCTTGAGGTTGGTCTTGTCGCCGCTGGTCACGCCATTGGCGAACGCCATGCCGACTGCGCTGGTGTCCTTGGCGCCTTCACCCAGCAAGCCGTGCTGGAACGAGAACTCGGCCACCTTGCGCATGGTTTCCGGCAGTTGCTTGCTGGTGGAGAACGCCAAAGCTTCCTTGGGTGTGGCGAACAATTTGGTGGTGTCCAGTTGCGACTGGAAACCGGCCAGATCGGTGCCGGAAGCTTTAGCCATGTGTTCGAGGGCGGCTTTGCTGGCGGCGTTTTTCGCGTTCATCAACTCGACCACTTCAAACCAGGCGCCGGTCAGCGCTTTGCCCAGGGCCGGGTTGTCTTTGAGGGTCGATGAGTTGACCACCATCATGTCCATGATTTCGCCGGGGATCTGGCTGGAGTTGAACACTTCGGTCACCGCAGGCTTGGCCTTGATGTCCGAAAGCATCGGGTTCCAGGTGGTGACAGCGTTGACCTGATCGGTGTTGAAAGCGGCCGAAATGTCGGCGTCGGAGGTGTTGACCACTTTCAGGTCTTTCTCGGTGAGATCGACCGAATCCAGCGCCCGGGCCAGCAGGTAGTGGGAGACAGAGAGCTCTACCAGATTGACGTCCATGCCTTTGAGGTCGGTGACTTTCTTGCCGTCACCCTTGAGCACAATGCCGTCGTTGCCATTGGAGAAGTCGCTGACGATCAGCGCGGTGCTGTCGACGCCACCGGCTGCCGGAATGGTCAGCGCATCCATGTTGGTCATGGTGCAGCCGTCGAACTGGCCGGCGGTGTATTGGTTGATGGATTCGACGTAGTCATTGAGCTGCACCACATCAATCTTGATGCCGTACTTTTTCGCCCACTTATCGACGATGCCTTGGCTGCCAGCGTATTCCCAAGGCATCCAGCCGGCGTAGATGGTCCAGCAGACGCTGAAGTGGTCTTTCTGGGCGGCCTGGGACGAGAAGCTCACGAAGGCTGCGAAAGCAGCGGCGAGCAGGGCGGGTAAACGAAGCTGGGACATGGGTGGTTCTCCAGTTGGTCAAGGGCGGGCAGGAGTCAACGCGGCACCGCGAACGGTGGCTTGTCTCCCGGGCTTTTATCCCGCCGTGTAACCTCAACTGGAGGTCGCCAACTCTCGGACCAGCCACTCGCCTTAGCGAGCCGGAACCCTAGTCAGCCATTGCAAATTGTGGTGCCGCGAACCTGTGATGACTCCTGCACGTCTTTGCTAAAGCGAGAGACGTGCCAAGTCGGCTTGAGCGCTCTAGCGTGGGCAATTACGCAAATGGCGCGTTGGAAATAGGTGGCGGCGTTGCCTTGTGATGGTGCGTGGGTGCACCGCAATGGATCGGGCTGGCCGCTGATCTGAAGGTCCAGGCGGCTTGGCACTCGGTGCAGCATTGCCAGTCAAAACAGGTGTCAGCCGGCCTGTTCCGGTTGTGGGTCTTTCAGGAGGCCGCCATGTTTCGTCGACTGTTGCTTGGTGTTGCTCTGGGTCTTGGGTTAGCCGGCTGCTATTACTATGCCGGTGGCTATGATGTGTATTCCGAGCCTGATTACTACCCC
The DNA here is from genome assembly GCF_000968015.1 of Pseudomonas fluorescens. GTDB lineage: Bacteria > Pseudomonadota > Gammaproteobacteria > Pseudomonadales > Pseudomonadaceae > Aquipseudomonas > Aquipseudomonas fluorescens_W. The sequence goes on along the minus strand of NZ_LACH01000053.1, from coordinate 128,144 downwards.
GGCTATTCGCCCTATTCCTACTATTACGGACCGCGTTATTACTATGGTCCGCGCTTTTATGGCGGCTATCGCTACTACTATTGGGGCGGGCACGGGCCACGTCATTACGGAGGTGGATATCGTGGTGGCCACCATTAATCAGCGGGTGAATGGATGAAAAACCTTTCATCGGCGACTTGTTTCAATGTGTTTCAGGAACGCACCAGATTTGGAAAACGATGTCTGATCTTTCGACAGTCACCGAATAATTGACTGTCGCCTGCCAGCGTCGCTGGCGTGGCTCACTCGCGGTCCAGGAGGCCGCCATGTATCTGCGAATTCTTCTGATTGCTGTATTGGGATTGTCTCTTGGTGCATGCGTGCCCTATTCCGATGGAGGAGCCAACTATTACCGTTCCGAGGTCTATTCCTCGCCATCCTATTATGACGGCGGGCCTTACTACTCAGGTGGCGGCGGTTATTACTCGCAACCACGCCGGTACTACGCACCGCCAGCGCGGTACTACCAGCCAACCCCGCGGTATTACTACCAGCCGCGGGTTTATCAACCGGCACCGCGTTATTACCAGCCGCAACGAGGCGATTATCGGGCCCATCAGAATCAAGGTTGGGACGGTCGCAACCGCGACGGCCGAAACTACGATTACCGTGGCAATGGTGGACGCAATAATCACGGCGGACGGGGCGACCACAACAACGGTCGCGGTGATCACGATGGACGAGGCGATCACGATGGCCGAGGCGGCCACCGTTAAACACTTATAAAAAAAGCGGCGCATGAAGCGCCGCTTTTTTATGCCCGGATTTCAGTATTCCTACAGATCAGCCAGAGGATGCCGGCCTTCCCAAGCCTTGTGGAAATGCGCTTCTACCACTGCATCCGGCAGATTATTGATGTCTGGCCAGTGCCAATGCGGTTTTTGATCCTTGTCGATCAACCGTGCGCGCACACCTTCGCTGAACTCCGGATGACGGCAACAGTTGAGGCTCATGGTGTATTCCATCTGAAAGACTTGAGCCAGCGACATGTGCCGGGCGCGGGCGATCTGTTCCCACACCAGATGAGCGGTCAGGGGCGAGCCTTCGCTCATGGTTTTCGCGGCACGGCTGAGTAGCATATCCGTGCTGTCACGCAGCTGGCTGATGGCCTTCCAGGCGCAGCGCACGTCACTGACATCCAGCAGCTCATCGATCTGCTGGCGTCGCGGCAGCCACTGGGCTTCGGGCATTTGCGCGATCGCTTCCTGCTGCAAGGCCTTGAGCAGGCTGTTCAGCTGCATTGGCGTCTGTTCCTGCCAGTTCAACTGCAGCAGGCCTTCCATCAGCTCTTCCTGCTGTTCATCGAGCAGGAAACGGTCGGCCAGGTCCAGATCGATCGCATCGCGACCGTTCATATGGGCGCCGGTCAGGCCGAGAAACAATCCGAGCTTGCCGGGCAAGCGCGACAGAAACCAACTGGCCCCGACATCCGGGTACAAACCGATACTGATCTCGGGCATCGCCAACCGGCTGCTCGGCGTGACAATCCGGATGCCTGCCCCTTGCAGCAGCCCCATGCCGCCGCCGAGCACATAGCCATGCCCCCAGCAGATCAGCGGTTTAGGGTACGTGTGCAGATTGAAGTCCAGGCGATATTCCGCCGCAAAGAAATGCGCTGCCAGCGGCGGCACTTCGCCGGGATGGGCGCGACAGGCTTCCACCAGGCTGCGGACTTCGCCACCGGCGCAAAAGGCTTTGGCACCGTTGCCGCGCAACACGACGCAGACGATTTGCGGTTCTTTGGCCCAGACGTCCAGTTGATCGCGCAAGGCGTTGATCATCGGCAAGGACAGGGCATTGAGGGACTTTTCGGCATCCAGGCTGGCGACTCCGATGCGTGCGCCGTCGGTGCCAGTGAGTTCTTCGAAGTGCAGATTCATCGTGACCTCGATCAGGAATTTGAGCGTTCAGTATGATCGCTATGTAGGAAAGTGCCGGATCTGCGTCAGATCAATTGACAAGCGTGATGGGCTTTCCTAGGGTTCGCCCCATTGTTTTTGCCGGATGTAACCATGACTGCTGACGACCGTATCAAACTCGAACCGAGCTGGAAGGAGGCATTGCGTGCCGAATTCGACCAGCCCTACATGGCAGAGTTGCGCAACTTCCTGCAAGAGGAGCGCGCGGCCGGCAAGGAAATCTACCCTCCAGGCCCGATGATTTTCAACGCGCTCAATTCGACGCCGCTGGATAAAGTCAAAGTCGTCATCCTCGGCCAGGACCCGTACCACGGTCCGGGACAGGCCCATGGCTTGTGCTTCTCGGTGCAACCGGGCGTACCCGCGCCGCCGTCACTGGTGAACATTTATAAAGAGTTGAAACGCGATCTGAACATCGACATCCCGACCCACGGTTGCCTGCAAAGCTGGGCTGACCAGGGCGTGCTGATGATCAACACCACCATGACCGTGGAACGCGCCAACGCCAACGCCCATGCGGGCAAAGGCTGGCAGCACTTTACCGATCGGATTATCGAAGTGGTCAGCGAACACCAGCCACATCTGGTGTTCCTGCTGTGGGGCGCGCATGCCCAGAGCAAGCAGAAACTGATCGATGCCACCAAACATCTGGTGCTGACGTCGGTGCATCCGTCACCGCTGTCCGCCTATCGTGGCTTCCTTGGGTGCGGGCACTTCAGTCGAACCAATAAGTTTCTGGAGCAGAATGGCGAAACGCCGATTGAGTGGCGGTTGCCGCCCGCCTAAAAAGCATCGCGAGCAAGCTCGCTCCCACACTGGTTCTTCAGTGTTCAAAAAATCAATGTGGGAGCGAGCTTGCTCGCGATGGGGTCGACTCGGTCTAGTCAGACAGAATCCGGTACCCGATTCCAATACTTGAACAACGGCTCCGCCAGAAACAACACAAACAACAGCCGCATCACCTGCATCGCCGTCACCAGCGGTACCGACAACTGCAACGTCTCTGCCGTCAGGCTCATTTCCGCAATCCCGCCGGGCATCATGCCGAGTGTCAGCGAACGCAAATCCAAATGCGTCATCGCACTCAACCCCAATGCTGCCAACGTGGCGATCAACATGGTCAGCACCGTGCCGATCAAGGTCCGGCCCATGAATGAAGGCGCACGCCGAAAAAACTGTCGGTTGAAGTGACAGCCCAACCCGCTGCCAATCAGCCATTGGCCGATCTGGCTGCCGCCGTTGGGCAAACTGATGTGCAGATCCCAGCCAATGCTCACCGCCGCACTCACCAGCAACGGCCCGAACAGCCACGGATTGGGTTGCCGCAGACGCTCCCAGAGCCAGGCGGCGAGGGCGCCCGCCGGAAACAGAAGCGCCAGCCAGCGCCAGTCAACGGAAGTGGCATGGGACAACGGCGCACCGTCACCCAACAAATACTTGAACGCCGCCGGCACACACAGCACCACCACCAACACCCGCAGACTTTGCCCCGCCGCAACGCGACTGAGCACCGCGCCGTTACGCGCGCCGAGGTTGACCATCTCCCCAGAGCCGCCGGGCATGCTGGAAAAGAACGCGGTGGCGCGATCTTCACCGGTACGCCGCATCAACCAGACCCCGACCACGGCCGTCAGGCTGGTGACCAATGCACCGAAGAAGATCAGACCGAAGTGGCTTAGCACCTGCTCCATCACCACCGGGGTGAAGTGCAGGCCGATGCCGATGCCGACAATCCACTGGCCGCACTTGCGGCCGCCAGGGATTTCCGCCAACTGCCAGGGTGTCAGGCAACGCACCAGGATGATCGCCAGTAACGAGCCGACCATCCACGGCAGTGGCCAGCCGATCTGGCTGGCCAAGTAACCGCCCAGCAGACCGACCAGCGGCGTTCCCCACCAGGCTTTGAAGGGTGTTCGATCAGACATCGGCGATAACGCGCCGGGCGACCGAGCGTTTGCGCCAGATGCGCAGCAGTGGCATCAGCAACATGATTGCAGTCAGCACCCAGCAACCGAACGTGATCGGGCTCGACCAGAGTATTTCCAGTGCACCGTTGGAAATCGACAGCGCGCGACGCAGGTTTTGTTCCATCAGACCGCCCAGGATGAAGCCCAGCAGTACCGGCGACAACGGGAAGTCCAGCTTGCGCAGGATGTAACCGAAGATGCCGATGCCGATCATCAGGAACAAGTCGAAGGTGGTGGCATGCACCGCGTAGACACCGATCCCGGTAATAATCGCGATCACCGGCACCAGCGCCCAGTTCGGCACGGCAAGGATGCGGGTGAAGATGCGGATCATTGGAATGTTGAGGATCACCAGCATCACGTTGGCGACGAACAACGAAGCGATCAGGCCCCAGACGATGTCCGGTTGCTGCTGGAACAACAGCGGGCCCGGGGTGATGTTGTACAGCGACAGTGCGCCGATCATCACCGCCGTGGTGCCCGAACCCGGAACGCCGAGGGTCAGCATGGGCACCAGGGCACCGCAGGCAGCGCCACCGATAGCGGTTTCAGGAGCCGCGAGGCCACGCATGTCGCCTTGTCCGAAAGTGCCCTTGGCACCGGCGATACGTTTCTCGGTCATGTAGGCCACAGCGCTGGCCAACGTCGCGCCGGCACCCGGCAACACGCCCATGATGAAGCCCAGCAAACCGCAACGGATGTTCACCACGAACACCGCCGAGGCTTCCTTGAAGTTGAACATCATGCGCCCGGTGGCTTTCACCGCTTCCTGGCCGCGATGAGTTTTTTCCAGCAGTAGAAGGATTTCACTGATGGAGAACAAGCCCAGTACCAGCACAACGAACTGAATGCCGTCCGTCAAATGGATGTTATCCCCGGTGAAACGATACACGCCGCTGTTGGCATCGATCCCGACGGTCGATAGAAACAAGCCTATCAGCGCGGCGATAAAGGTCTTTAGTGGTCGGTCGCCGGCCATGCCGCCGAGACAGACAATCGCAAACACCATCAGCACGAAGTATTCCGCGGGTCCGAAGGCAATCGCCCATTTCGCCAGCAGCGGGGCGAACAGCACCATGCCGCACGTCGCGATGAACGCACCGATGAACGAGCTCCATGCCGACAGCGACAGCGCTACACCGGCCAGCCCCTTGCGGGCCATCGGGTAACCGTCGAGGGTGGTCATTACCGTGGATGCTTCACCCGGGATGTTCAGCAGGATCGAACTGATCCGGCCGCCGTATTCGCAACCCAGGTACACCGCCGCCAGCAGAATCAGAGCCGACTCCGGTGGCAGGCCCAGGGCGAATGCGATCGGAATCAGCAACGCTACGCCGTTGATCGGACCCAGGCCTGGCAACAGCCCGACGACGGTGCCGATCAGGGTGCCGCACAGCGCGGTCACCAGGTTGTACGGGCTCAGCGCGACGCCGAAGCCCTGACCCAAATAGCCAAGAGTATCCATATCAGTTCTCCAGAACGTCGAGCACGCCCAGCGGCAGTGGCACGTCCATCACCTTGTCGAACAGCAGATAAAGACCGATAGCCATCAGGCTGATGATCACCGTACTGGGCAGCCAGCGGCCGCCATACAGGCGTGCCATCGGGACCCCGATCAGAATGCTGGCGACGATGAAACCAAGAGGTTCGAAGGCCCCGGCGAACACCAGCAACAGCAGTACGCAGATGCCGATTTTGATCAGGGTTTCACGGTCCAGTTTCGGGTCGTCGTCGCTGTGCACAATGGGCGTCGGCCGAAACACCATGTACAACAATGCCAGCCCCATCAGGCCGAGCATCAACAGTGGAAAGGCTCGCGGTCCCACCGGTTCGTAGGAAAAAGACGCTTGATACGGCCACGCCATCAGCGCCAGGCCGACACAGGCCAGTAACAGCACCGAAGCAAAAATGCGTTGTAAGAGCATGGGAAACTCCTGCGCCACGACCCCGCAGAAAGGGGGTCGTAGCCGCTAGACAGAGGCGATCACTGAATCAGGCCGAACTCTTTGGCCAGCACTTTGTAGTCCGCGACCTGCTTCTTCACGTAGGTGTCCAGCTCCGGGCCGGTCATGGCGAACGGGAACAGTTCACGCTGATCGCGCAACTTGGCGAACTCTTCAGAAGCCAGCAGCTTGTCGAACGCGTCTTTCCACCAGGCGTAGTCTTCGTCGCTAACCTTTGGCCCGAGGTAGAAGCCGCGAACCACTGGCCAGACGATGTCGTAGCCTTGCTCTTTGGCGGTCGGAATGTCTTTCATTTCCGGCTCGTCCAGACGCTTCTCGGAGAACACGGCCAGCAGGCGCATGTCACCGCTCTGGATGTGTGGCATGGAGTCGGAGATGTCGGTGCTGCCGACCTGGATGTGGCCGCCGAGCAGGGCGGTGGCGATTTCACCGCCGCCTTCGAGGGCGACGTAACGCAGGTCGCGCGGGTTGATCCCGGCAGCCTTGGCGATCAGGGCGGTCTGCATCCAGTCCTGGCTGCCGACGGTGCCGCCGGAGCCGATCACCACTTTGCTCGGATCTTTCTTCAACGCCTGAACCAGATCGTCCAGGTTCTTGTAAGGCGAATCGCTTTTCACCGCGATGGCGCCGTAGCTTGTTCCAACCGCCGCCAGCCAGCGCACGGCGCTTTCATCGAAACGACCGAACTTGCCTTGGGCCAGGTTCAACAGCGAACCGCTGGACCACGCCACCAGCGTGCCGGCGTCGGCAGGACGCTGAGCGACCACCGCGTTGTATGCCACCGCGCCAACGCCGCCGGGCATGTAGGTCACGCGCATTGGTTTGGTCAGCAATTTCTGATTCACCAGCGCGCTTTGCGCCAGTTTGCAGGTCAGGTCGAAGCCGCCGCCGGGCGAGGCCGGGGCGATGCATTCCGGGCGTTTGGGTTCAGCGAGCAATTGGCCGGCGAACAGCAGGGCGCTGGCGGTGAGAGCAACTTTACGCAGTGATAGGTTCATTCAAGTCTCCTTGGGAGTTGTTGTTATAGGTGTACTGAATTACCAAAGGGCAACGCTATAGCTCACCAGCAGACGCACTTCATCGGCATCGCGAGCGGAGTAGTTGGAACGGTAAGTGGCATTACGCAGGCGCACGGCAACATCCTTGAGCGCGCCGCTTTGTACGACGTATTTGATTTCGCTGTTGCGTTCCCATTCCTTGCCTTCGTCACCGTTCTTGAGTTTGATGTTGTCACCGCTCACGTAACGGCTCATGAAACTCAGGCCGGGAACTCCAAGCCTGGCGAAGTCGAAGTCGTAACGTGCCTGCCAGGAACGTTCTTCGGCGCCGGCAAAGTCGTTGATCTGAACGAAGTTGACCAGGTACGGGTCACTGCCATCGACATAAGGGAACGCGCTGTCGCCGGACATGTGCTGATAGCCGGCGCTGAATTTATGCCCGCTCAAGGCGTAGCTCACCAGGCCGTTGAGGGACTTGTTGTCGATCTTGCCGCCACGGGCCGCGCCCTCGTCATCACTGATGGCCAGGCGCAGGTCGGTGCCGAAAGTGCCGGGGCCGAACGGTTGCGAGGCGACAACACCGAGGAAGTGCTGGTTGTAGACTTCATCAAGTTGCGCGAAGTGGTAGCTGCCGGTGATTTTGTCCGTGAACTTGTAGTCCAGGCCGCCAAAGTCGAAATGCTTGCCGGCCACGGTGCCAGCGAAGCGGCTGTTCTTGTTGTTGAGGGCGATGTCCTCGAAGTCGGTGCTGTCGCGGTCCTTGGCTTTCTCCAGACGCCCGCCGGTGAAGGTCAGGTTCTTGATTTCCTTGGAGGTCAGCATTCCGCCTTCAAAGGTCTGCGGCAGGATGCGCCCGTCGTTGGGCTTGAGGATCGGCAGTTCCGGAATCAGGCTGCCGATTTTAAGCTCCGTGGCGGAGATTTTCACTTTGCCGGTCAGGCCAAGCTTGGAGTACTCATCGGCTGCGCGGCCGTCGTCATGGGTTGGCAGCAGGCCGGTGCCGGTGCGGTCGGGACTCGAATCGAGTTTGACCCCCAGCATGCCCAGCGCATCGACACCGAACCCCACGGCGCCGTCGGTGTAACCCGATTGCAGGTTGAGCATGAACCCCTGAGCCCATTCGTCCCGCTTGGATTGCTGGGCGCTGGTACCGTCGCGAAAGTCGCGGTTGAAATACATGTTGCGGGTTTCGAGGGTTGCCGTACTGTCTTCGAAGAAGGCAGCCTGACTCAACGGCGAAAAGCCGGCGAGGGCGGCGGCACTGACAAGCGCGGTGTGGCTGAGGCGGGAAAAGCGAGCAGGCGGGCACGCCTGGAGCTGCATGGACAGCATATTGAAGTACTCCGTTTATTGTTCTTATTGGCGAAAACGCTTCGAGGCGTTTTTCGTATCGCTATGTGCGGTAGCGCACGGCAGTCGAAACTGTCCGTGGCTGGACTCTAACCGGCCAACCTTTCGCTAACCTTTCAGAAGACTTTCACGGTTTTCGGGCTTCACAGCGGCGGTTGCGGCTGTAAACTCCGCGCCAAAGAATGGCGCCGACCATCCCTGAATGAGGTAAAGATCCATGCGTGTTCTGCTCGTCGAAGACCATCTGCAGCTCGCCGAAAGTGTCGCCCAGGCGCTCAAGAGCACCGGGCTGACCGTGGATGTGCTGCACGACGGTGTGGCGGCGGACCTGGCGTTGAGCAGCGAGGAATACGCCATGGCGATTCTCGACGTCGGCCTGCCGCGCATGGATGGCTTCGAAGTGCTGGCGCGCCTGCGGGCTCGGGGCAAGAACCTGCCAGTGTTGATGTTGACCGCTCGCAGCGACGTCAAGGATCGGGTCCACGGCTTGAACCTCGGCGCTGACGATTACCTGGCCAAACCATTCGAACTGACTGAACTCGAAGCCCGGGTCAAAGCCCTGCTGCGCCGCAGTGTGCTCGGCGGTGAACGCGTGCAGCGCTGCGGCGTGCTCGCCTATGACCTGGACACTCGGCGCTTCACCCTCGGCGAAGAATTACTGACGCTGACCTCCCGCGAACAAGCTGTTCTTGAAGCCCTGATCGCCCGTCCTGGCCGGGTGATGAGCAAGGAACAACTGGCCTCGCAAGTTTTCGGTCTGGACGAAGAGGCCAGTCCCGACGCCATCGAGATCTATGTCCATCGCCTGCGCAAAAAGCTCGATGGCCAACCGGTGGTCATCGTGACCTTCCGCGGTCTCGGCTACTTGCTGGAAAGCCGCGATGCATAAGCCCAGCAGCCTGCGTTGGCGGTTGCTGTGGAATCTGGCGTTGTTGCTGGTGGTGTTGATGTTGGCCAGTGGTTTGAGCGCTTACTGGAACGGTCGCGAAGCTGCCGACACCGCCTATGACCGGACCTTGCTGGCCTCGGCACGGACCATCGCGGCGGGCGTCTCCCAGCGCGACGGCTCGCTGAGTGCTGACGTGCCGTACGTGGCCCTCGACACCTTCGCCTACGACAGTGCGGGACGGATTTTTTACCTGGTCAACGACATCAATCAGAAGCTGATCTCAGGTTACGAAAACCTTCCCCCTCCGCCGCCGGGAACCCCGCGAACGGACGACTATCCGGCACTGGCGCGTTTCTATAACGCCAAGTACCAAGGGCAGAACGTACGCGTGGTGAGCCTGCTCAAACCCGTGAGCGAGCCGAACATGAACGGCATGGCGGAAATCCGTGTGGCGGAAACCGATGAGGCGCGGGTCAGCATGGCCCGCAGCCTGGCGGCGGACACATTGTTGCGTCTGGGCATGCTGGCGATGGGGGCGCTGTTGCTGGTGTGGTTTGCAGTGAGCGCCGCGTTGCGTCCGCTGGAGCGCTTGCGCACGGCGGTGGAAGAGCGTCAATCGGACGATCTGCGGCCATTGCCGTTGGTGGAAGTGCAGCACGAATTGTGGCCATTGGTGCGCGCGCTCAATCACTTTACCGAGCGTCTGCGCGGGCAGTTCGAGCGTCAGGCGCAATTCATCGCCGATGCCGCCCATGAGCTGCGTACTCCCCTGGCGGCGCTCAAGGCACGACTGGAACTGGGTTTGCGCTCGACCGAACCTGAAACCTGGCGCAGTACATTGGAAACCGCCGCCCAAGGCACGGATCGTTTGACCCACCTTGCCAATCAATTGCTTTCGCTGGCACGGGTCGAAAATGGTGCCCGGGCCATCGCCGAGGGCGGCGCGCAGTTGCTTGACCTCAGTCAGCTGGCTCGCGAACTCGGCATGGCCATGGCACCGCTGGCCCACGCACGCGGTGTGGCGTTGGCGCTGGAAGCGGACGAACCGGTGTGGTTGCGCGGCGAGCCAACGCTGTTGAACGAACTGTTGAGCAATCTGGTGGACAACGCGCTGGCCCATACACCGTCGGGTGGCAACGTGATTCTTCGGGTCACGGCACCGGCCGTGTTGGAGGTCGAGGACGACGGCCCCGGCATTCCTCTTGAAGAGCGAGATCGGGTATTCGAGCGCTTTTACCGGCGCAACCAGCAGGTGGCCGGTTCGGGGTTGGGACTGGCGATTGTTGGCGAGATCTGCCGCGCACACTTGGCTCAAATCAGCCTGCACGATGGAGAACGGGCCGGGTTGAAGGTGCGGGTGAGTTTTATTGCTGGGGAGTGAACACAACCCTGTGGCGAGGGAGCAAGCTCCCTCGCCACAGAAATCAGTAAAACATCGACCGCGACTCTTCCAGATCGCGGCACATCGCCTCGTTCTCTGGATCAATTCCCAGCTTTTTGAACGCAGGCACGCTGAGTGCGTCGATGCGCGCGAGGGGATGGTCGGTGTCCTTGTGGCAATACAGGCTGGCCACTTGCACCAGATCGACATAATCGACCCGCTCGGACTGTCGATTGAAGTCCAGATAAAGCCCCGGCACCTGTACCAGCATTTCCGGAAACTCCCAGACCCTGAGCAGTTTGTCGCCGAGCAGTGGATGAATGCGATCGATCACATGGTTGAGGCTGACCGGGTCAGCCAGCAATTCATAGTGATCTTCGGCGTAGGTCAGGATCGGCAACACACCGATCTGGTGCACCAGTCCGCCAAGGGCTGCCTGATCGGGCTTGAGTTGCGTGTACCTGCGGCACAATGCATAGCTGATCCCGGCGATTTCCAGGCTTTTGCGCCAGACATCGCGCATTTTGTGTTCCACCACCTCGGAGCGGGCATGGAAAATCTGTTCCATGACCAGACCGATGGCCAGGTTGCTGCTGTAATTGATGCCCAATCGAGTGATTGCCGTGTGCAGGTCAGTGACTTCCTGGGTCGCGCGCAACAGCGGGCTGTTGACCACTTTGATCAGGCGCGCCGACAGCGCGGTATCGCGGCCGATCACTTTGCTCAGGGTGCTGACACTGATTTCCGGGTCTTCAGCGGCCTTGCGAATCTGCAGGGCCACTTCCGGTAACGTTGGCAGAACCAGGTCATCGTTATCGATGGCCTCAACCAAATCCTGTTGGACCTTTTCCGCCAGCTCACTCATTTCGTTTCTCTAGGTGTTGCGACAAATGCTGCTGTTAACGCTGGATTTCGCGATCGCGATCCAGTTCGTAAGGCAGGTCGAGCAGGTGCAGGGCTGGCCCTTCGAGCGCGCCCAGATGGATATCGCCTCCTTCCGCTGCTTCGGCTTGCAGCACGGCCAGGAGTTCAATGTTTTGCCCGGCGTTGGCAGCCAGCACCACTTCGCCGATAGAGCTGCCGTGGGTAGGGGAAAACAATTGTGTGCCTGGTTCAGGCAATTCGCTGGCATCCAGTGTCAGGCGATACAAGCGGCGCTTGAGTTTGCCCAGGTACTGCATGCGCGCGACGATTTCCTGGCCGGTGTAGCAACCTTTCTTGAAACTCACGCCACCCACGGCTTGCAGATTGAGCATCTGCGGGATGAACAACTCGCGAGTGCTCGGCATGACTTGACCGATCCCTGCGCGGATCTGGCCCAACAGCCATTGATTCAGATCGCCTTCGGTCAATACGGAGGACAGTTTGCCCTTGATGAGGTCGGCCTGGTCAGCGGCGACCCAGAGTTCGGCGCGGTCCGGCGAGACGCGAATGGCGATCAAGCCGTCATTGCGCGCGACGCTGTCTGTGTCGGCCGGAAGCTCAAGACCGAGGCTGATCAGTGCCGCATCACCATGGTCGACGCCGAAGCGGACCCAGGCGGTGCTTTCGTCGGTCAGTTTGGATTTGGAAAACACCGCGTACTTTTTCAGGTCCGCCAGTTGCGGTTCCAGCAATTCGGTGGCCATGGCCATCAGAACGCCGTCGCCTTCCAGCAGGATGCGGAAACTCGACTGCATCCGGCCCTTCTGCGTGCAGCGGGCGCCGAGGCTGGCCTGGGTGTCACTCAGGTAATTGAGGTTGCAGGTCAATTGGCCTTGCAGGAATTTGCCGGCATCCGCGCCGCGTACTGCGAGAACGCCTTCGTGAGACAGGGTGCAGAAAAAAGCAGAATCGGCCATGGGTCATCGCAGGGTAAAGAGTCTGGGGGACATCATAAGGGGGCGCTCTTGAAATGGGTAGTTCACAAAGGATCGTTGGTGGCCGACCAAAGCCGAGTGTTCGACTGTGCCTGGGGCTGTATACTTGCCGCCTATTTGAGGAGCGCTCCATGGTCGAAGATGTTGAACTGAATCGCCTCTACTGGCACAGCCGCCGCGGCATGCTTGAGCTTGACGTGTTGCTGGTGCCGTTCGTGAAAGAGGTCTATCCGCACCTCAATGATGTCGACCGCGATTGCTACCGCAGGCTGCTCGAATGTGAAGATCAGGACATGTTCGGCTGGTTCATGGAACGCGCCGAATCGGAAGATCCGGAGCTTCAGCGCATGGTTCGCATGATTCTGGATCGTGTCCAGCCCAAGTAATGCGTTCGAATGCCGCTGGCATGCCTCACGGCAATTGCTGGCGGCGTATCTTCTGGCCCAGCTGTTCGCACTGGGTTCGCTGTGCCTTCTCTCTATACCGGCCTGGGCCAGTCTGCTCGGCGCTTTTTGCTGTCTGGCTCACGGCGCTTGGGCGTTACCGCGACAGATTCTGCTGACACACCCAAGGGCATTTTGCGGCTTGCGTCGCAATGCCGATGGCTGGCAATTGTGGAATCAGGAGGAGGGTTGGCAATCGGTGCAGCTACGACCGGACAGCCTGGCGCTACCTTTGCTCGTTGTGCTGCGTTTTCGTCTGCGAGACGAGCGCCGGGTCAGATCAATCTGCGTTCCCCGCGACTCGCAGGCGGCGGATCTGCACCGGCGCCTGCGGGTTCGGCTCACGTTCAGTCGACGTAGGTGGGCGGCACCAGAATAGTGTCCAGGGCAACCGGCAGCATGTTCGGATAGTCGAGGGTGTAATGCAGGCCGCGACTCTCCTTGCGTTCCATGGCTGACTGGATCATCAGCTCGGCCACCTGGGCCAGGTTACGCAATTCGATCAAATCGCGACTGACCTTGTAGTTGCTGTAGAACTCGTCGATTTCATCCAGCAACAACCGCACACGGTGCTGTGCTCGTTGCAAGCGCTTGTTGGTGCGCACGATGCCGACGTAGTCCCACATGAATCGCCGCAGTTCGTCCCAGTTGTGCGCAATGATCACGTCCTCATCGGAGTCGGTGACCTGGCTCGCATCCCAGACGGGCAGGGCGATCGGAACCGAAACCTGCGGCAGCTGCTCAAGAATGTCCGCCGCCGCCGAACGCGCGTAAACGAAACACTCGAGTAACGAGTTGCTGGCCATGCGGTTGGCGCCGTGCAGGCCGGTGAAGCTGGTTTCGCCAATGGCATATAGCCCCGGCACATCGGTGCGACCCTGCTGATCGACCATCACGCCGCCGCAGGTGTAGTGCGCCGCCGGAACCACTGGAATCGGTTGTTTGGTGATGTCGATGGAGAATTCGAGGCAGCGTTCGTACACCGTCGGGAAGTGAGTCTTGATGAACGCTTCCGGCTTGTGGCTGATGTCCAGATAGACACAATCGACACCCAGGCGCTTCATTTCATGGTCGATGGCCCGGGCGACGATGTCGCGTGGTGCCAACTCGGCGCGAGGGTCGAAGCGTTGCATGAAGCGTTCGCCGTTGGGCAGCTTCAGGTGTGCGCCTTCACCGCGCAGGGCTTCGGTGATCAGGAAACTCTTGGCTTGCGGGTGATACAGGCAAGTGGGGTGGAACTGGTTGAATTCCAGATTCGCCACCCGGCAGCCCGAACGCCAGGCCATGGCAATACCATCACCGCAGGCGCCGTCGGGGTTGCTGGTATAGAGGTAGACCTTTGCTGCGCCACCCGATGCGAGGATCACAAAGCGAGCGCCGTAGGTGTCGACTTCACCGGTCCCGCGATTGAGGACGTAGGCGCCGAGGCAGCGATCACCTTCAAGTCCCAGGCGTTTTTCGGTGATCAGGTCGACCGCGACCCGCTGTTCCAGCAGTTCAATGTTCGGTCGTTGCCTGGCCTTGTCGAGCAAGGTTCTGAAAATCGCTGCGCCCGTGGCATCGGCGGCATGGATGATGCGCCGATGACTGTGGCCGCCCTCGCGGGTCAGGTGGAACTCGAATCCGCCATCTTCGGTGCCGGACTGTTCATCGCGTGTGAAGGGTACGCCCTGGTCGATCAGCCATTGAATCGCCTCTTTACTGTGCTCGACGGTAAAGCGTACGGCGTCTTCGTGGCAGAGGCCACCGCCGGCATTCAGGGTGTCGTCGACGTGGGATTCGACAGTGTCGGTGTCATCCAGGACGGCAGCGACGCCGCCCTGGGCCCAGAACGTCGAGCCGTTGGCGAGATCACCTTTGCTCAGTACGGCAATGCGCAGGTGGTCGGGCAGGGTCAGCGCAAGGCTCAAACCGGCAGCGCCGCTGCCAATGACCAGAACATCATGTTGAAACTGTTGGCTCATTTCAGGATTCCGCTCAAAGCGACCCGGGTCGGGGTTGGCGCATGACTCCTGGAACGGCGAGTCAAGGCAGCCACACAGCCCACTAGTATATAGAGGGGGGGAGCGGCACAATACCCGAGCGCATATGGCATTGTGAAACTACTGTGACGGAAAATATCTGACGCTTCGTCGGATGGTTTTTCGGCCGGTCGGCGACAAGGAGACTGTATCAGCGATTTAACACTCTTTTTCTATTCACGGTTGCACAATGTCGCTTTCGCGCGGCTATAAATATTTGGAACTTTTGCCAAAGGCCCAAGATCAATAGACGGTGCCTGAAAAGAAGGACAGTGTCGGCTTCGGGGTGGGACTTGCGGTTTGGTCCTTCCCGGCGAATCCGATGACAAGATTATTCGCGCAGCCGGGTCATGCCGAGCTGCGCTTTTCGTGCGTGCCAAATCAGAGCCCGCAGGAAACTTGCTTGGAGGGGGAGAACTTTTGCGAAAAGCCCGAGTCTATGTTTGCAAGCCTGGTCGTTTAGTTATGCAAGCCTCCTCCGAGCTTATCGAGGAGTGTTCATGCTAACCCAGGAAGAGGATCAGCAGCTCGTCGAGCGCGTTCAACGCGGCGACAAGCGAGCTTTCGATCTGCTAGTGCTGAAATACCAGCACAAAATTCTCGGGTTGATCGTGCGTTTCGTGCACGACACCCATGAAGCCCAGGATGTGGCGCAGGAAGCCTTTATCAAGGCGTACCGTGCACTTGGCAATTTTCGCGGGGACAGCGCGTTTTATACGTGGCTTTACCGCATCGCCATCAACACGGCGAAGAACTATCTGGTTTCACGCGGCCGTCGGCCGCCGGATAGCGATGTCAGTTCCGAAGATGCAGAGTTCTACGATGGCGATCATGGCCTCAAGGATCTCGAGTCGCCAGAGCGTGCATTGCTGCGGGATGAGATCGAAGGCACCGTCCATCGAACCATCCAGCAACTTCCAGAAGATTTGCGTACGGCTTTAACTTTACGTGAATTCGATGGTCTGAGTTACGAGGACATTGCAGCGGTCATGCAATGTCCGGTGGGTACCGTGCGCTCCCGGATTTTCCGCGCTCGGGAAGCCATCGATAAAGCCCTGCAGCCGTTGTTGCAGGAAAACTGAGACAGCGGCGATAGCCAAGAGAGGAACGCCATGAGTCGTGAAGCCCTGCAGGAATCGCTGTCCGCAGTGATGGATAACGAAGCGGACGAATTGGAATTGCGTCGGGTATTGAATGCCTTTGACGATGTCGAAACCCGTGATACCTGGGCTCGTTATCAAATCGCTCGGGCAGTTATGCACAAGGATCTGCTGCTTCCACGTCTGGATATCGCTGCGGCAGTCTCTGCTGCGCTGGCTGACGAAGCTGTACCTGCAAAAGCCACCCGTGGTCCATGGCGCAGCCTGGGTCGTCTGGCGGTCGCTGCTTCGGTAACCCTCGCCGTACTGGCAGGTGTTCGTCTGTATAACCAGGACGAGATCGCTGGGGTCGAATTGGCTCAGCAATCCAGTCAACCTGGTCTGGCCGTTCCTCAGGTCAAGGGTCCAGCTGTATTAGCAGGCTACAATGAGAGTTCGGAAGCCACTGGCCCTATGGCCAACGGCGTATTGCAAGGTCAGCCGGGCTGGCACGATCAGCGTCTGCCAGGCTACTTGCGCCAACATGCTCAACAGGCTGCACTGAAAGGTACTGAGAGCGCTCTGCCTTACGCTCGTGCAGCCAGTCTGGAAAACCGTTAAGGAGGATCATGCGCGCCATCCCTCTACTTACGCTTCTGCTCGGTGGCTGGTTTGTTGTTCCAGCCCATGCTGATGAAGCCCAGGACTGGTTGACCCGTCTGGGCCAAGCCGAGCAACAGCAAAGTTTTCACGGTACATTCGTCTACGAGCGTAACGGTAGTTTTTCTACCCACAACATCTGGCACCGTGTCCAGGATGGCAAGGTCCGCGAGCGTTTACTCCAGCTCGATGGCTCGGCACAGGAAGTCGTACGCATTGATGGGCGTACTCAATGCGTCAGCGGCATCCTGATCGCAGGGCTTGGAGATTCTCCCAGCTCCTCTGCTCGCACACTCGATCCACAAAAGTTAAAGAATTGGTATGACCTTGCCGTCATTGGCAAGTCGCGTGTGGCCGGGCGTGCGGCAGTGATCGTTTCACTGACACCTCGCGATCAACACCGCTACGGTTTTGAATTGCATCTGGATAAAGAAACCGGCCTGCCTCTCAAATCATTGCTTCTGAATGAACGAGGGCAGTTGCTGGAGCGATTCCAGTTCACTCAACTGGTTACCGCCGATGTTCCGTCCGACAGTGACTTGCAGCCAGGCGCCGATTGCAAAACGGTTGTCCTCGACAGCGACAAGGCTTCTGCCATCAAGGCAGCGCAAGTATGGCGTTCGGACTGGTTACCACCTGGTTTCGAGCTGACCAGTAGTACCTCCCGCAAGGATCCAGAGACCAAAACCCAAGTCAACAGTCTGATGTATGACGACGGTCTGGCCCGTTTCTCGGTTTTCCTTGAACCATTGAATGGCGCAACAATTACTGACACTCGCACCCAGTTGGGGCCGACCGCTGCAGTTTCCCGACGCTTGACTACCCCGCAAGGCGAAATGATGGTGACCGTGGTCGGTGAGATTCCGATTGGCACCGCTGAGCGGATTGCGCTATCCATGCGCAGCGACGCCACTGCAACCAAGTAGTGAGCTGAAATCGAAATGTTTGGTGAGCATTTCAACTTGCAAATATTCCCGATTTTTTCTATAGGTCAGAGCCTCTCGGCTCTGGCCTTGTTTGTTGTTCCCGGAACAAAAATACCGGCGTATCGTTCCCGGTGTTCCTTGCTCCATATCGCTTAACCATGCTCGTCGTAACGGGAGCCGTATGTCGATACCACGCTTGAAGTCTTATCTCTCCATTTTTGCCACCGTGCTGGTGCTTGGTCAGGCGGTCGCTGTTCAGGCGGCCGAGTTGCCTGACTTCACACAGTTGGTCGAGCAGGCCTCGCCCGCGGTGGTGAACATCAGTACCACGCAGAAACTGCCGGACCGCAAAGTGTCGAGCCAGGAGATGCCTAACCTTGATGACTTGCCGCCAATGCTGCGCGAGTTCTTCGAGCGCGGCATGCCGCCACAGCCTCGTGCGCCACGCGGTGATCGTCAGCGCGAAGCCCAGTCCCTGGGTTCGGGCTTCATCATCTCGCCTGATGGCTACATCCTGACCAACAACCATGTAATCGCCGATGCCGACGAAATTCTCGTTCGTCTCGCCGACCGCAGCGAATTGAAGGCCAAGCTGATCGGCACCGATCCACGTTCCGATGTGGCGCTGTTGAAAATCGAAGGCAAGGATCTGCCGGTCTTGAAACTCGGCAAATCCCAGGATCTGAAAGCCGGCCAGTGGGTCGTGGCGATTGGCTCGCCATTCGGTTTCGACCATACCGTGACCCAAGGCATCGTCAGCGCCATCGGTCGCAGCCTGCCGAACGAAAACTATGTGCCGTTCATCCAGACCGACGTGCCGATCAACCCGGGTAACTCCGGTGGTCCGCTGTTCAACCTGGCCGGTGAAGTGGTCGGCATCAACTCGCAGATCTACACCCGGTCCGGCGGCTTCATGGGCGTGTCGTTCGCGATCCCTATCGATGTCGCGATGGACGTTTCCAATCAGCTCAAAAGCGGCGGCAAAGTCAGCCGTGGCTGGTTGGGTGTGGTGATTCAGGAAGTGAACAAGGACCTGGCCGAGTCGTTCGGTCTGGATAAGCCGGCCGGTGCGCTGGTGGCTCAGATCCAGGATGACGGCCCGGCTGCCAAGGGTGGCCTGCAAGTAGGGGACGTGATCCTGAGCATGAACGGCCAACCGATCGTCATGTCCGCCGATCTGCCACACCTGGTGGGCGCGCTGAAGGCCGGTTCGAAAGCTGATCTGGAAGTGATTCGTGAAGGTAAGCGCAAGAATGTCGAGTTGACTGTCGGCGCTATCCCGGAAGAAGGCAAAGAGCTGGATGCGCTGCCGAAATCCAGCACCGAGCGCAGCAGCAATCGCTTGGGTGTTTCCGTGGTCGAGCTGACTGATGAACAGAAGAAAACCTACGACCTCAAAGGCGGCGTCGTGATCAAGGAAGTCCAGGACGGTCCTGCTTCTCTGATTGGCCTGCAGCCAGGCGACGTGATCACTCACCTGAACAATCAGGCAATCGGTTCCACCAAGGAGTTCACGGATATCGCCAAGGCGCTGCCGAAGAACCGCTCGGTGTCGATGCGGGTTCTGCGTCAAGGACGCGCCAGCTTCATCACCTTCAAACTGGCTGAATAATCCGGTTGTTGGTTGAATAAAAAACCGCCTCGAAAGAGGCGGTTTTTTTGTGTCTGAAATTTTTCTGACAAGCGTCAGCCCATCATGTCCTTGATCATGCGCTCTTCCTCCATCAGCTCACGTTGCCGTGCGTCGATCCGCGACGACAGCGGGAAGTTGGTGCCTGCCTTGCGCTTGGCGAAGTCCAGTTGCTGGATGGCCTGACGGTAATCCCCGACCAGGGCGAAATACTCGGCGCGGGCCTGATGCAGGCCGATGATGTTGCCTGACAGACCGCGAGTCTCGGCCACCATGTACCAGACGTCCGGATCGTCCGGACGGCTCTTGAGCAGATTCTCCAGTGCTTTTTCCGCGTCGGGCGCACGGTTCTGCTTGAGCAGCAGATCGACACGCACCGAATTCAGCGGATAGTTGCCGGGATACTGCGTCAACATCCGGTCAACCCGGGACTGGGCGTCCGGCAGACGATTGTTGGTGATGTCCAGATCGACCTGCGCCAGGTTGTAGATGATCTCGTTTGGCGACTTGGCCAGCAGCAGCTTGAGGTTTTCCCGTGCTTCATTCAGCTGGCCGCCCTTGATCTGGGCGATAGCCAGGCCATAGCGAGCGACATCATTTTTCGGGTTTTCATCAAGCTGGGCGCGAAAGCGTTTGGCGCCCAGGCCAGGGGTTTCTTCATAGATCAACTGGACCCGCGCACGAATCAGCTGATAACGCATAGTGTCTTCGATGCCGCCGGGTTTTGCCTGTTCGGCGCGGTTGCGCGTGTCAGCGATCCGCGACTCAGTCACCGGGTGAGTCAGCAGAAATTCCGGTGGCTTGGCGTCAAAGCGGTATTGGCGCGCCAATCGCTCGAACATGGTCGGCATCGAGCGGGGGTCGTAACCGGCCTTTTCCAGATTGAGGATGCCGATGCGGTCAGCTTCCTGTTCGTTCTGGCGAGAGAAACGCCGCTGTTCCTGAACGGCCGCCGCCTGCGTACCCGCAATGGCTGCAATCCCGGCATCGCCGGCGCCGGCTGCGGCAATCACGATCCCGGCCAGCAGCGCGGCCATCATTGGCACCTGCATGCGCTGTTGGGCTTCGACGCCACGGGCGAAGTGGCGCTGCGACAAGTGAGCCAATTCGTGAGCGAGTACCGAGGCATATTCGCCTTCGGTCTGGGCATTGAGGAACAAGCCGCCGTTAACCCCGACAATGCCGCCCGGTGCCGCGAAGGCGTTGAGTTGCGGGCTGTTGATCAGGATGAACTCCAGGCGCCGGTCATTGACCTGGCTGGTCTCTACCAGCCTGTAAACGCTGGATTCGACGTAGTCCTTGAGCTGTGGATCGTTGAGCTGCGAAACCTGACTGCGCAACAGCGCCAGCCAGGCACGGCCCAACTGGTGTTCCTGTTGCGGCGAGACGATGGCAGAACTGGCGTCGCCGAGTGACGGCAGGTCGTCGGCGAAGCCCGGTGAGGCGAGCAGGCAAGCGAGCGTCAGCAGGGTAGGGCGCAAAAAAGTCATGCACAAAGCCTTAGTCGACAAAGACCTTACTGTAGCCGGACACTACGCTTCGGACCAGATATTCTAGCCGCCCGACTACCTGACCCCGGAGTGATGCAATGACCGACGCTGTAGCCCATGACGCCGAGCTCGACGCCAGCGGCCTGAACTGCCCCTTGCCGTTGCTCAAGGCCAAAATGGAACTCAATCGACTGGCCAGCGGCGCAGTGCTGAAGGTAATTGCCACCGATGCGGGCTCACAGCGCGATTTTCGCACCTTTGCCCGATTGGCCGGTCATACGCTGCTTCGTGAGGAAGATGAAGCGGGTGTTTACCGCTACTGGTTGAAAAAAGCCTGAATTGTGCTGCGTTCGTTTCTAAGGATTATTGATGTTCAAAGTGTTACGCGACTGGATTCAGCGCTACTTCTCCGATGAAGAGGCCGTTGTGCTGGCGGTCCTGCTGTTTCTGGCGTTTACCGCCGTGCTAACGCTGGGCGGCATGCTCGCGCCAGTGCTGGCCGGGATGGTGCTGGCGTATCTGATGCAAGGGTTGGTCGTCACTCTCGAGCGCCTGCGCATGCCGGGCGGGGTGGCGGTGGGGTTGGTCTTTGCGTTGTTCATGGGGCTATTGCTGGTGTTCATCGTGGTTGTGGTGCCATTGCTCTGGCATCAGTTGATCACGCTGTTCAACGAGTTACCCGGCATGCTCGCCAAGTGGCAGTCGCTGTTATTGCTGTTGCCGGAGCGCTACCCGCATCTGGTATCCGACGAGCAGGTGCTGCAGGCCATCGAAGTGGCGCGCGGCGAGATTGGCAAGTTCGGGCAGTGGGCGCTGACGTTCTCGCTGTCGAGTCTGCCGTTGCTGGTGAACATCATGATCTATCTGGTGCTGGTGCCGATCCTGGTGTTTTTCTTTCTCAAGGACCGGGAGATGATCGGTCAGTGGGTGCGTGGTTACTTGCCCCGTGAGCGGGCGCTGATCACCCGCGTCGCTCATGAGATGAACCGGCAGATCGCCAATTACATTCGCGGCAAGGTCATCGAGATTTTCATTTGCGGTGGCGTGACCTACATCGGTTTCGTTGTTCTGGGGCTGAACTACGCGGCACTGCTGGCATTACTGGTGGGCGTATCGGTGGTGGTGCCTTACGTCGGCGCTGTGGTGGTGACCGTGCCGGTCATGCTGATTGCACTGTTCCAGTGGGGCTGGAGTGATCAGTTCATCTATTTGATGGCGGTCTACGGGATCATTCAGACGCTGGACGGCAACGTGCTGGTGCCGCTGCTGTTCTCGGAAGCGGTCAATCTGCATCCGGTGGCGATCATCTGCGCGGTGTTGTTGTTTGGCGGGCTGTGGGGCTTTTGGGGGGTGTTCTTTGCGATTCCGCTAGCAACCCTGTTCAAGGCCGTACTGGATGCGTGGCCGCGCAAAGAGCCGGTGGTGGCGCCGCTGCTTTAACGGGTGGCTCTTGTCCTTCAACGAGGCTGATGGCCTCATCCCGAGCAAGCTCGGTCCCACATTTGATCGTATATGTCTCAACAACTCGGTCAACTGTGGGAGCGAGCCTGCTCGCGATAGCGTCCGAAAGAACGCCAAATATTCAGGCTTTGTTTAACGCCTGAGCGGCAGCCAGAACAGCATCCACATGGCCCGGCACCTTCACACCGCGCCATTCCTGACGCAGCACACCGTCCTTGTCGATCAGGAACGTGCTGCGATCAACGCCCATATATTCTTTGCCATAGAGCTTTTTCAGCTTGATCACATCGAACTGCTGGCAGAGCGCTTCTTCCTTGTCGCTGATCAGTTCGAAGGTGAACGCCTGCTTGGCCTTGAAGTTTTCGTGTGATTTCAGGCTGTCGCGGGACACGCCGAAGACTTCGGTGTTGGCGGCTTTAAAAGCATCAAGCTGATCACGAAAGCCCTGACCCTGGGTGGTGCATCCCGGTGTGCTGTCCTTCGGATAGAAGTAAATCACCACTTGCTTGCCTTTGAGGCTCGCGAGGCTGACGGTCTGCCCGCTGGTGGCGGGTGCTTCGAAGTCGGCAACCGGTTGGTCGATGGCAACGGCCATGAAAGCTTCCTTACATTGGGTTTTGTGGGCGCCACGGTTCGATCAGGGCATCCAGGTTCAGCGCGTCGGCGAAATCCAGGAACTGATCGCGCAGCCAACTGATCTGCACACCGGCCGGCAAGGTCACGGTAAACGTGGCATTGAGCATGGTGCCGCCGGTTTGCGGAGCCTGATAGGTGTCGCAGGTCAGGTTCTCCAGCTCGACGTTGTGGTCCATGAAGAACTGGCACAGCTCGTTGATGATGTCCGAGCGGTAAGCCGAGCTGACATAAGCGACGTATGGCAGGGCTTGAGGACGATTCTCCAGCGCTGCGCTGCGCACCACATTGACCGTAAAGGCGTGCTTCTTGGCGAGGCTCGACAGGCTGCCCTCGAGGCGCGCCAGGGCGTCCCAGCTGCCGGAGATCTCGAGGATCAACGCACTGCACTCGCCGTGACGGGTCAGGCGGGAAGTGACCACGGCGCAGCGGTTTTCATGGCTGGCGCGGCACAGGACGTTAGTCAGCTCCATGGGGTTGGCGCCGAGGGCACTGATGACAAGGAATTGTTCGCGAACTGTGGGGGTGGACATGCAGCATTCCTAAAGCGATGAGCGGTCGATACTTCTACGGGCTTTTTTTACTGGGGGCGAGCCTGCGGATGCGAATTCAAAAAACCCGAGGCGCAAGGTTGCAACATGCTCCAGAGTGGCAAGAGCGAAGGGTGGCAACGCTGGATCGGGGCTTGTGATGCCGAAAATGGAGGCTGGAACCCGGCGTACGAGCTTATCAGTACCGATCAAAGTCTGAAGGGTAGCGAAAAGCAGCGCCAAGGGGAATGGCAGCAGCGCAGTACTTCGCTTGTACAAGCATCTTGGCGCCAGTACCATTACCGCTCTCTTTTTCCGGCAGGAGCGGTTGCATGATTGCGGGCAGTATGGTGGCACTGGTCACACCCATGGATGCACAAGGTCGTCTCGACTGGGACAGCCTGAGCAAACTGGTGGACTTTCACCTGCAAAACGGCACCCACGCGATCGTGGCGGTCGGCACTACAGGTGAATCGGCCACCCTTGACGTGAACGAGCACATCGAAGTGATTCGTTACGTGGTGAAGCAGGTTGCAGGGCGCATTCCGGTGATCGCCGGTACCGGCGCCAACTCGACTCGCGAAGCCATCGAGCTGACCACCAATGCGAAGACCGCCGGCGCCGATGCTTGCCTGCTGGTCACCCCGTATTACAACAAGCCGACCCAGGAAGGCTTGTACCAGCACTTCAAGGCCATCGCCGAAGCCGTCGACATCCCGCAGATCCTGTACAACGTGCCGGGCCGTACGGCCTGCGACATGCTGACCGAAACCGTGATCCGCCTGTCGACCGTGAAAAACATCATCGGCATCAAGGAAGCCACCGGCGACCTGAGCCGTGCCAAAGCCATCATCGACGGCGTGAGCAAAGACTTCGTGGTGCTGTCGGGTGACGACGCCACCGCAGTCGAACTGATCCTGCTCGGCGGCAAAGGCAACATCTCGGTCACCGCCAACGTCGCACCGCGCGATATGGCCGACCTGTGCAACGCTGCGCTGAAAGGCGACGCCGTCACGGCTCGCGCGATTCACGAAAAGCTGATGCCGCTCAATAAAACCCTGTTTATCGAATCCAACCCTATCCCCGTGAAATGGGCACTGCATGAAATGGGCTTGATGCCGGACGGTATCCGTCTGCCGCTCACCTGGCTCAGTGCTGCCTGTCACGAACCGCTGCGGCAGGCCATGCGCCAGTCCGGCGTCCTGGTTTAATTGAGGAAGTACTACGCATGAAGCGATTGGCCGGACTTTCCGCACTTGCCTTGATCATCTCCAGCACCAGTGGCTGCGGATGGGTCTGGGGCCCGGAAGGTTATTTCCGTGACCGCGGTAGCGATTACCTGGAAGCGCAACAGACTGCACCCATGCAACTGCCGCCGGATGTCAGCACTGCCAAACGTCTGGATCCGCTGTTGCCGATCCCGCGCAACGTGGCCGATGACACCGTCAAGGGCGAGTACATCGTTCCTCGTCCGCAGCCGTTGTCGGCAGCGGCTGACGCCAGCGCCTACTCCCTGCAAAAGACCGGTGATTCGCGCTGGATCGTCGCTCAGAACCCGCCGGCCGAAGTCTGGCCAGTGGCCGTGCAGTTTTTCCAGGACAACGGTTTCCGTCTGGACGAACAGCGTCCGCAAACCGGCGAATTCACCACTACCTGGCAGCATTCCGACGAACTGTCCGCCGCGATGGCCAAGCGCCTGAGCGCAGCCGGTGTCGGCGCCGACAGCGAAACCCGCGTGCGGGTCCGCATCGAGCCAGGCGTGCAGCGCAACACCAGTGAAATCTACGTGGTCAGCGCCGAGCGTCCTGCCGGTAGCACCTCCGACGTGGCCTTCACCAACCGTTCGGTCAACACTGGCCTGGACGCTGCACTGGTCGACGACATGCTCGCGAGCATGAGCCGCACCTCGGAGAAGGGCGGTTCGGTCTCCATGCTGGCTTCGCGTGACTCCGATACGCCAGGTCGTGTCAGTCTGAGCGAAGACGGCAGCGGTAACCCTGTCCTGAACGTCGGCACCGATCTGGATCGTGCCTGGTCGAGCGTCGGTCGTGCGCTGGAACAGGGCGAATGGCGCGTAGAAGACATCAACCGCAGCCTGGGTCTGTACTACATCAACCTGTCTGAAAAAGCCGAGAAGAAAGACGAGAAACCTGGTTTCTTCAGCGGCCTGTTCGGCAGCGCGCCGAGCAAGGAAGAAGTTGAAGCCCGTGCCGAACGCTATCAGGTTCGCCTGAGCAAGGTTGGCGACAACGTCCAGGTCACCGTCGAGAAAAACATCAACACCGTGGCGCCAGCAGACGTGGCGCGCAAAGTGTTGAGCGTGATTCAGGACAACCTGGGCTGATCACATGCGTTTTGCCGTTCTCGGCAGCGGTAGCCAAGGGAACGGCACGCTGATAGCCAGCGCTGACACGTATGTGCTGGTGGATTGTGGTTTCTCCCTGCGGGAAACCGAAAAACGCCTGCTGCGCCTGGGTGTGAACCCTGCGCAGTTGAGCGCGATACTCGTGACCCACGAACATGCCGACCACGTGCATGGCGTGGGTTTGCTGTCTCGGCGCTACAATCTGCCTGTCTACCTCAGTCGCGGTACCCTGCGCGGGATGCGCAAACCAATTGAACCGGCTGGCCTTCTGGCCGGCGGCGAGCAACTGCAGATCGGCGCACTGAGCATCGGCGTCATTGCCGTGGCCCATGATGCACAGGAGCCGACGCAATACGTCTTCAGTGACGGTGAGCGGCGTTTCGGCCTGTTGACCGACCTGGGCTCGTATTGCAACAAGGTGCTGGACGGCTATCGGGATCTCGATGCGTTGATGATCGAGTCCAACCATTGCCGTGACATGCTGGCTCGCGGTCACTACCCCTACTTTCTCAAGCAGCGGGTGGGCGGTGAACTGGGGCATTTGAACAACCATCAGGCGGCATTCCTGGTGTCCGAGTTGGGCTGGCAAGGCCTGCAACACCTGGTCCTGGCCCATCTGAGCAGCAAGAACAACCTGCCGCAGCTGGCCCGGCAATGTTTTGTCGACACCCTCGGGTGCGACCCGGACTGGCTGCAACTGGCCGATCAAGATTCAGGGCTCGACTGGCGACACATCGCCTAGCCCACCTACTTAGCAAGCGGAGCCCATCATGGAAAAACGTGAAGAACTCTACCGCGGCAAAGCCAAATCGGTTTTCAAGACCGACGACGCTGACCGCTTGATCCTGCTGTTTCGCAACGACACTTCGGCGTTCGACGGCAAGCGCATCGAGCAGCTCGACCGCAAAGGCATGGTGAACAACAAGTTCAACGCCTTCATCATGCAGAAACTCGAAGCAGCCGGCGTGCCGACCCAATTCGACAAACTGCTGGGCGACAACGAATGCCTGGTGAAGAAGCTCGACATGATCCCGGTCGAGTGCGTCGTACGTAACTACGCCGCCGGCAGCCTGGTCAAGCGCCTGGGTGTCGAAGAGGGCATGAAGCTCAACCCTTACACCTTCGAGCTGTTCCTGAAGGACGACGCCAAGGGCGACCCGTTCATCAACGAATCCCACGTCGTGGCCTTCGGTTGGGGCACCGCCGAGCAACTGGTTCGCATGAAGGAACTGTCGCTCAAGGTCAACGAAGTCCTGAGCAAACTGTTCGACGACGCCGGCCTGCTGCTGGTCGACTTCAAACTGGAATTCGGCGTGTTCTCTGACGGCTCCATCGTTCTGGGCGACGAGTTCAGCCCGGACGGCTGCCGTCTGTGGGACAAGGCGACCGGCAAGAAAATGGACAAGGACCGCTTCCGTCAGGGCCTCGGTGACGTCATCGAAGCCTACGAAGAAGTCGCCAATCGTCTGGGCGTACCGCTTTAATCGACGCAAGCATCTGATAGCACGGAAAAATTTCGCTTAGGGGGTTCGCTTCCGGCAAAAGTGTTGTTATGATGCGCGCCGTTGGAGAGATGCCAGAGTGGCCGAATGGGACGGATTCGAAATCCGTTGTACCTTCACCGGTACCTAGGGTTCGAATCCCTATCTCTCCGCCATTATTGAATAAGACTAAGCCCCTGAAATTTTTAAAGATTTCAGGGGCTTTTTCGTTTCTGGCGTTTCGTTTCAGCGCAAATTTGCCGCCTGTTTTCCCGGAGAGCGGTACGACTTTTTTGCTAAACATAAGCGGTATCGCTCTTTGCTATCGAACCTGAACTCTCGCCTGGATCACCCACAATCCCAGCAAAGCCAGAACAGCAAAGCCCCCGCCCATCAAGAAAGTGCCTTGGAAGCCTACCGTGTCCCACAGCGCCCCAGCGATGACGCTGGCCAGCAGCAAGGTCAACCCGGTCAACAGATTGAACATGCCAAATGCCGTCCCGCGCAGTTCAGCCGGCGCGCAATCGGCGATCAGGGCGGCGAATATCCCTTGGGTAAACCCCATGTGCAGCCCCCAAAGAACGACGCCGACGGCCAGGCCATCGATACCCGGCGCGAACGCCAGAGTCAGGTCGGCAGCAATCAGCAAGATCAGACCCACGCCGAGCACCGCCACGCGGCTGACACGATCAGACAAGACTCCGGCGGGATAGGCTGACAGTGAATACGCCACCCCCATCAAGACAAGCACCGCTGGCGCCCACATCGGCGCCAGCCCGACGGCTTGGCCTCGCAGAATCAGAAAGGCTTCGCTGAAACGCGCCAGGGTGAACACCGCAGCGACACCCACCACCCACCAGTAGCCAGCGCCCAGTCGGGTCAGTTCCCGCCGGCTCAAGGGCACCCGCACCCGGTGCGTCCCTTCCACTTGTTTGGGCTCATGAACGAACACCAGCAGCACCGCGACGGCAAGGAAGGCCGGGATGACAGCCACCCAGAACACAGTCTGGAAGTGGTTCGCGGTCAGCCACATCAATCCGATTGCCAGCAACGGTCCCAGGAATGCACCAACGGTATCCAGCGTTTGCCGCAGGCCGAAAGCTGCTCCACGGATCGCGGGCGGCGTGATGTCGGCCACCAACGCATCGCGCGGGGCGCCGCGAATACCTTTGCCAATGCGGTCGATAAAGCGAGCCCCGGTCAACCAGTCCAGAGAGCCCGCCAAAGGAAAGATCGGTTTGGACAGTGCCCCCAACCCATACCCCAGCGCCGCGAGCAGTTTGCGCTTGCCCAGTCGATCACTGAGAGCTCCGGAGAATACCTTGGTGATCGAGGCCGTAGCCTCGGCTATGCCTTCGATGAGACCCACGGCCAAAACGGAGGTGCCCAGTACTGTGACCATATAGAGCGGCAACAATGCATGGATCATCTCTGAGGAGATGTCCATCAGCATCGAGACGAAGCCCAACGCCCAGATGCCGCCAGGCATGGTGCGCCAGACGTTGCCTGTTGACGCCTTCTCGATTGGCGCAGTAACCGAAGTGCCACCCGACTTGTCAGTAGTTTTCATCGTGAGCCTCGAAAGCCTGTTTGGCAGAGGCCTCTAATAGCGCCTCGCACCCCTGCAGCCGCGTTGCCGCTACCTCCGCCAAGATACGCTGTATCGATGAGTGATTTCGATCAACAGATTGCGCAATCTGTTGAAGAGAGTCGCCTTTCTGTCAGCGATCCCACATGAGTTTTTTCTGACTTTCGGTGTAACCCGGGTCATTAGCTATCATGCAATACAGAGCAAATCACCGGATGACGGGTGAGTGCATGAACAGATGGCGACGGTTTTGGGTGTTTGTGAAGCTGGTGGCAGCATTTGCAGCCTGCCTGGCCGTTGCTGTTCAGGCTTTTAGCTACATGTTGGAAAGTCCCGACGCAGAGCAGATGCACCCTTTGAGCATTGTGGTTGTCGGACTGATCTTTGGCTTCATCACCTATGGAGTCCTTTCACTGATTGAAAGGGTTGTGCGGGTTTTCCTGCCCCATCGTGCCCCAGCTACCACCACGGTAGCGGCTCAACCTCAAACAGAACTTGAGGAAGATGCCGTGCTGGTGGAAGAACAGCCTTTGGCCCTGTCCGCTGACGATTCAACTCAGCAGAAAAATCAGTGAACAGTCTGTATGGCATGTATTACCGGGCGATCACCAAAGGCCCGAATCAGCGTTTTTTGCGTCGGAACAGACAGCACCGCAGCGTAAGAAAAATATGCCTCTTCAAGGGAAAAGTTACTCAGCGCAGTCACCCAATTTACCGCCCCCCGAATCTATTGGTCGTCCCGCCAATCAAGGCTGTATCTGCGAAATATCCCCTGACATTGAAACCCGTTGCCGCAAAAAAACCTCATCTACTCTGGTTTCGCAGATCACTGATCTGCCGTCATCAGCAATCGCAAGGAGCGAGCAATGTATTTTGAGATTTACAGGCAAACCCGTGGCATCGCACAGACCGGCAAAGGTCAATGGCGGTGGCGTTTGAGGGCGGGAAACCATGAAACAATTGCCAGCGGGGAGGCTTACGTCAACAAGTCTGATTGTGTGCATGCCATCAGCTTGATCAAAGGGACCCACGATCAGACCCCGGTCAAGGAAATCTAGGCTTCAGGCGGTGAAGCTGCTCAGCCAGAGCAGCTTCGTTTCAACAGGCGGTCTTACGGTTATGGGTGCCGCTGCCTGAATCCAGATAAAACGCAAACTGCTTGAGTCGCATAGACGCCGATTGCGACGCCTACCTAAACTGTCATCAGATTTGGGAGAGGGGTCAGTGGATGAATCGTAACGAACTGCGCAAGGCCGACATCAACCTGATGGTGGTGTTTGAAACGCTGATGCTCGAACGCAACGTCACCCGGGTGGCGGAGAAATTGTTTCTCGGCCAGCCGACCATCAGTTCGGCACTCAATCGCTTGCGCACGATGTTCAACGACCCGCTGTTTATCCGGGTCGGCCATCGCATGGAGCCGACGGCGCGGGCCGAGGAAATCATCCTGCACCTGTCTCCGGCGCTGGATTCGTTGTCGGTGGCGTTGAGCCTGACCCATGATTTCGACCCCGCCAGCAGCACCATGACCTTTCGTATCGGGCTGTCGGACGATGTCGAGTTTGGCCTGCTGCCGCCGTTGCTGCGCGCCTTGCGCCATGAAGCACCGAAGGTGGTGTTTGTGGTGCAGCATGTCGATTACTGGCGGATTCCGGATTTGCTGGCGTCCGGCGATATCACCGTGGGTATCAGCCAGACTCGCGGGCTGCCGGCCAACGCCAAGCGCAAGTTGTTGCGGCACATCCTGCCCTGCATTTTGCGTGCGGACGCATCGGACACACCGCTGACGCTCGATGAGTATTGCGCACGACCGCACGTGCTGGTTTCCCATACCGCCAATGTCAGTGGTTACGCCGATGAGTGGCTGGCGGAGATTGGTCGTACGCGCCAAGTCGTCCTTTCCGTGCCGCAATACAGCTCGCTACCGGCCTTGCTCGCCGGGACCGATCTGATCGCCAGTCTGCCGGACTACGCCGCCGACGCGATGGCCGCGTCTGGCCAACTGTTCAAGGAGCCGTTCCCGTTCAAGACGCCGACCCTGGATCTGTCGATGGTCTGGCTCAGTCATGTCGATACCGACCCCGCCGAGCGCTGGTTGAGGTCGCGGCTGGAGGCGTTCATGAGTGAGCGCGCGGAGTAACCACTGCCCGAGTGAGGGCGGTGCTGTGTTATATGTACGACCTTTTCTGCCCACTTTCAGGAGCTCAGTCATGCCTCACCTGCACATGGAATACACCGCCAACCTGCCCGAGCTCAATGCCGACCTGGCGTTGATCCGGCTTAACAATACGTTGGTGGCTTCCGGTCAGTTTGCTGCCGAATACGACATCAAGAGTCGAGCGGTGAAGGTTGAGACGTTCAAGGTCGGCACGGTGTCAGGTGAGCGAGCCTTTGTGCATGTGAAACTGGCACTGTTGAGCGGTCGCTCACCGCAGATCAAGAAGCAGTTGTCCGAAAGTTTGCTGGCTGTGGTGCAGGAGCTGTGTGATTGGCCGACGGACATTGAAGTCCAACTGGCCGTGGAAATCCTCGACATCGATCGAGAGTCCTACACCAAGATTGCTATCAGTCACTGAGTTTCAGGCCATTTCTTGCTCGGTGCAGGCCTTGACCACTTGCTCGCGCAGCCAGGTGTTGGCGCTGTCCTGATCGACATTCTGGCTCCATTGCATCTCGAGGCTGAAACCCGGCAAGCCGTTGGGTGCTTCGCAATGATTGAAGATCGCCTCGTTGGCCAGCAATTGCTGGATACGCCGAGGCAGGGTCAGGATGAAGTCGGTGCCGGTGATCATCTTCAGTGCCGCGCTGTAGCTGTTGGACCGCGCGACAATCTGCCGTTTTTGCGCCTGCTGTGCCAGCCAGCCGTCGACCATGTTGGTGGTGGACGTCCAGGGTGTCGGGAACACGTGCCGGCGTTCGACGAAGGCTTGCAGGCTTAAACGCGGCTCCGGCGGTGTGGCACGTTTATCGAAGACACAGACCAGGTCGTCCTCCAGCAGCAGCCGGGATTTGAAATCGCCGTGACTGCGATGAAAGTTCGGGCCGAAGCAAATCACCAGGTCGAGGCTGCCGTCGCGCAGTTCTTCGGCCGGGATGTCGGTTTCGAACTTGTGCATGTTGACCATCACTGGCAGGTCGGCGAAATCGAAGCTTTTCAACAGGCGCGGCAGGATCAACTGCTCGAAGTATTCCGGTGCGCAGATATTGAAGGTGACGGGTTGCAGGGTGGGGTCAAATGCTGGCGCACCGGCGTGACACAGGTTGATGCTTTCGAGGATCTTCAGCACGTGGGCGTACATGGTGCTGGCTTTGTAGGTAGGGCGCATGCCCGCGCGGGTATTGATGAACAGCTCGTCTTCGAAACTGGTACGCAGTTTTTTCAGGCAGTAACTCACGGTGGACTGGCTGACGCAGAGCGCCTCGGATACACCGCTGACGCTGCTTTGCTCATACACGGCGATAAACACCATGAGGTCCTGCATATCGAGCTTTCTAAGCAAGTTACTGTTCAACATCCGTTCGTCTCGCTGTGCTCCTTGCGCTGACTGTGCGCAAACTTGTGCAAGTGATCCTAACGGAACGATGGTGCCAGGAGAATGCCTTGTAGGCGTATTCATGGAAAGTTGTGGGGCGGTTCCAGAGGCCTTCAGCCCTGAACGGCTGCAGGCACCCCGCGGCGGCTGGACATCAGCAGTGCCCACATACCGACTCCCACCAGCAGCGCGCCAATGATTTCCAGCGGCAGTGGCGACAGACGTAACCAGAACCAGTGAAACAATGTGAGGAACAGCGTACTCAGGTAAATGTAGGAAATGACCGAGGAAGGGGCGATAACGCCGATGGCCCGATGCAGCAGCCAGAAGGTCGCCAGCGTGGCGAACACCGCCAGGTAAATCAGCCACCAGAAATCGCTCACAGTCAGCAATGACGCCGATCGCCAGCCGCCGCTGAACCCACAGAATGCCAGCAGAAACAGCGCGCCAAACAGCATGTTCCAGAACGTCATGCCCACCGGTCCGCGACCCTTGAGGCTGCTGGCCTTGAGCCGTTGACTCAGGGGCGAGTAGAACGCCATCGCCAGGCAACCGACGCCATACACCGACACTGCATACAACGAAGGCAGCTCGCCAGGGCCTGTGCCTTTCAAAACCAGCAACACGGCCCCGGCAGCGGCCATCAGCATCGGCAGCACCCGCTGTTTCAGGTTGCTGTCGGGCATCAATACGGCTTCGAACAGCAATGTCAGTAGTGGCACCAAGGTGAACATCGTTCCGGTATTGACGGCCGAGGTGTAGCGCAATGCTTCGAACAGCGAGCCGAAATACACCGCCAGCAGCAAGCCGAGCACGGCATGGCCGAACAGTCCGAGGACGGTCATGGCGGTATCGCCCTTGATCAGCAGCAGCGGCAAAAACACCAGGGCGCAGAACAGCAGGCGCAAACCGGTCAGCAGGATCGGGTCAATGGCTTGGTTGACCTGTGCTGCCGCAGAAAACGATGCAGCGATCAACAGTGCCCAGATCAGCATGCCGACGTGAGCGGCGACGAAACCGGTGTGTTTCATGGTGGGGTGTCCGGGTCAGTGAATGTGTTGGGCGTAATGCCGCGGATCGAAGCGCAAAACCATCAGGATCATCAGTGCCATAACGCCGGTCAGTGACCACCAGGCCCATTCGAAGCTGCCAAGCTGATCGCGGATCAACCCGGCAATCAGCGGGGAGAGACCGGCGATCAGGTAGCCGATGCCTTGCACGAACGCGGTCAGGCCGCCGGCACGCTGGGGATTGTCCAGATGATCCAGGGACACGATCAGGCTCATCGGGAACAGTCCGCCGATGCCGAGCCCCAGTAGACATGGCCACAACAGACTCAGGTACTGCGGGCTGAGAATAAGCCCGCAAAAACCCGCCATGATCAGCGACAGCAACACCACCAGCACCACGCGCCGGTCACGGCTGCGGTTGGCGATGGCCGGTGTCAGCAGGCCGGACAACACTTCCATGGCGGTCAAGAAACCCAGCAGCAACCCGGCGTTTTGTTCGCCCCAACCCTTTTCTACGTAGTACGGCGCCAGCCAGGCCAGCACACAGGTGTAGGACGCGGTGCCCAGGCCGAAGAAGATGGCGAGCAGCCAGGCGCGGGAATTGCCGAAGAAGGAGACATTGCGCTGCGCCTGAGCAGGCTGTGCCGGCAGCCTTTCACGTTGCACGCACCAAAACAGCAACGCTAAAAGCGCCAGCGCCGCCCAGATCGCCAGGCCTACGCGCCAGCTGCCAGTGCGGATCATCATCAGCGGCGCAAACGATGCCGCAATCGCTGCGCCGCCCATGATCGACGTGACGTAGAGCCCCATGCACACGGAAACGTTGTCGCTGAAGCGGGATTTGATCAGCGCCGGCATCAATGCCTGGATCAGCGCGATACCGATACCCGCCAGCACGGCGCTGAGGATCAGTTCGGCCGCCGAATCGAGGAATAACCGCGACACCGTGGCCACGCCGATGATCAACAGCGAGAACACCACGGTGCGTTGTTCGCCGATTCGTTGGCTGACGCCGAGCCCAAAGAACATCGCCAGCCCCATCGCCATCACTGGCAGCATGGTCAACAGCGAGGCCAGGCTAAAACTCAGTGCAATGTCGCCGCGAATCGCCGACAGCAACGGACCGACGGCGGCCATGGAGGGCCGCAGGTTCAGGGCGACAAGCATGATGCTGAACATCAGCCAGAGGGCGGGGCGGAAGATTGCGCGAACGTTTTCCATCGATCTGACCTTGAATGACAAGGAGCCGATTAGGCGCGCGAGGCCTGCGGGCCGCAAATCAGAAAGTCCGGAGCAGTATTTAGAAATTAAATACCTCTGCCGAGACACAGATCCCCTGTGGGAGCGAGCCGGCTCGCGAAGACGGAGTGTCAGTTACCATAAATATCGACTGTCACACCGCCTTCGCGAGCAGGCTGGCTCCTACATTGGATCTAGGATGGCTATAGAATGTTTAGCCATCCCACATCCAAAGTTCTTCAAATCCCGATTTAACGACTTAACCGCCCGTGTGACGCTGCTGGTCATCTGTTCTCAGCGGTTTTATCTATGGACGGTTGCCCCGTCGCACTTCCCTCCGAATTAGCCTTTTGGGCGCTGTGGCACTGCCGTCACGCGCGCCCACCGGATTCCTGCATTTCCCGTTGATTGTTCTTATAGGTCCCGCGCTATGCGCCGGGATCAAAGCGGCGACGCCTGTGCGTTTGCCTGACGCGGAAATAAGAGAATTCCCATGAGTGTTGCCACGACATCTTTCGCCTCCAAGCAAGAAGCCCTGACCTTTCTGGAACAGAACCCGGATATCGAGATGTTCGAGTTGTTCATCCTCGACAACAACGGTGTACCTCGGGGCAAGTTGTTGCACCGCGATGAATTGCTGGCGGTGTACGAAAGCGGGCGGCCATTGCCGAGCACCATTCTTGGACTGACCATCAACGGCGATGACGTGGAAAACTCCGGCCTGGTCTGGGACGTTGGCGATATCGACTGCCGGGCGTATCCGATCAGCGGCAGTTTGACGCGCATGCCGTGGCGGCTGATTCCAACGGCGGCGGTGCAGGTCAGCATGCACCCGAAGGAGGGCATGCCCGCGACGATTGCCGATCCACGGCATCTGCTGGCGAACGTCATCGAAGGTTTGCAGGCCGACGGTTATTACCCGGTGATGGCGGCGGAGCTGGAGTTCTACCTGCTGGATCAGCAACGCGATAGCAATGGTCGGCCGCAACCGGCGCGGGATGTCGATGGCGGGCGACCGCGAGGCACTCAGGTCTATGGCTTGCGTGAGCTGGAGCAAATCGAGCCGTTTCTGGCCGATCTCTACAGCGCCTGCAAACTCCAGGGTATTCCGGCGCGCACGGCGATTTCCGAATACGCGCCGGGGCAAGTGGAAATCACCCTCGAACACCGCCCCGATGCCTTGCAGGCGATGGACGAGGCGGTGCGCTACAAACGGCTGGTCAAAGGCGTGGCCCACAAGCACGGGATGACAGCGTGCTTCATGGCCAAACCGTTCGATGACCTGGCGGGCACTGGCATGCACATGCACGTCAGCCTGGCGGACAAGGAGGGCAACAACCTGTTCGCCAGCGAAGCCCCGGACGGCACGCCACTGCTCAAACAGGCGGTCGGCGGGATGCTCAGTACGTTACTCGATTCATTGCTGCTGTTCTGTCCGAACGCCAACTCTTACCGACGCTTCCAGACCAACAGCTATGCGCCGCTGGCCCCCACGTGGGGCGTGGACAATCGCACCGTGAGTTTGCGCGTGCCCGGCGGGCCGGCGTTTTCCCGGCATATCGAACACCGCATCTGTGGCGCCGACGCCAACCCGTATCTGGCGGCTGCGGCGATTCTGGCCGGGATCCATCGCGGTATTCGCGAACAGCTCGATCCTGGCGCGCCGGTGGAGGGCAATGGCTACGCCCAGGCCACGGAACTGTTGCCGACTGACTGGCTGACCACGTTGCGGGCGCTGGAAGGTTCGAGCTGGGCACGGGAAGCGTTCGGCGGTGAGTTCCTCGGCGTGTATCTGGCGGTAAAACGTGCCGAGTATCGCCAGTTCATGGGCGAGGTCGGCGAACAGGATTGGCGCTGGTATTTGCATCAAGCCTGAACCGAACCGAACCTCAACCATTCTCAAATAAGCCAAAAATGTTGGCCTGGTGCCACGAGCCGACTAATCGTTAGCTTCTTTTTCACAAAAAATTGATGGCTGGCTGCCTAAAATTAGTGCTGCCGCGGTAAACGAAATTTTCACATTTACCGAAGGCACTTCTTTTCAGGACCAGCCGATCATCATGTTGAAGATTAAAGCCGTGCGCCCCGAGTGGGTGACACTGATTGCCAGCGCGTTTCTATTATCGGGCTTCAATCTTGTTCTCTGGCAACACCTGTTTGAAATCACGGCATCTGACGGTCAGGGCATCGTCATGCGCGTGGCTTTCGGCTTGATGATTCTGGCCGCCTTCAACATTGTGCTGACCCTGCTCGCGTTCCGGCCTGTGCTCAAACCGGTCTTGACCCTGCTCTTTATGATCAGTGCCGGGGTGGCGTATTTCATGAGCCAATACGGTGTTTTGATTGACACCGGCATGTTGCGTAACTTTGCTCAAACCAATGCGACGGAAGTGCGTGACTTACTTTCGATCAAGTTGCTTGTTTATATTGTTTTGCTCGGTGTTTTGCCGTCCATTTTGCTATGGAAGACGCCGGTTAGTTACCGTCGCTGGCACCGTGAACTACTCAGTAAAGTTCTCGTGAGTGTCGCGTCAGTTGCTGTGATCGGTGGCGTCGCACTGGTTAACTATCAAGGGTTGTCCTCATTGTTTCGCAACCACCATGAGTTGCGCCTGATGGTGGTGCCGAGCAACTACATCGGCGCCTCGGCCGGCTATCTGCGTGAGCAGGTCGCGTCTGCGCGGCAACCCTTCGTCAAACTGGGCGAAGATGCCCAGCGAAATCCCGCCTGGCAAACCCACAGCCGCAAATCCCTGACCGTGCTGGTGGTGGGCGAAAGTGCCCGGGCCGAGAACTTCGGGATCCTGGGGTATAACCGTGACACCACACCGAAACTGGCTAAAGAAGCCGGCCTGATCGCGTTCACCGACGTGCATTCCTGCGGGACGGAAACAGCGGTGTCGGTGCCGTGCATGTTTTCCGACATGGGCCGCAAGAATTACAACGCCAGCAAGGCCAAGAACCAGGAAGGCCTGCTGGATGTACTCAAACGCGCGGGTCTCGACGTGATCTGGCGCGATAACCAATCGGGCTGCAAAGGTACTTGCGATAGGGTTACTGTCGACGACGTCAGTAACCTGAAAGACCCGGTGCTGTGTGCCAATAGCGAATGCCGCGATGAAATCCTGCTGCAGGGTTTGCAGCACTTCATCGATACCCTGGATAAAGACACGGTACTGGTGTTGCACCAGATGGGCAGTCACGGTCCGGAATACTTCAAGCGCTACCCGAAAGAATACGAGCGCTTCACCCCGGTTTGTGAAAGTAACGCCCTGAACAATTGCAGTCGCGAAAGTATCGTCAATGGCTACGACAACACCCTGGTGTATACCGACCACGTGCTGTCCACCTTGATCGATCTGTTGCGTAACAATCAGGGCAAAGTCGACACCGCGATGCTCTATCTGTCGGACCATGGCGAATCCCTGGGCGAGTACAACTTGTTCCTGCATGGCACGCCTTACATGCTCGCGCCAGAACAACAAAAACATGTCGCGATGCTTGCATGGTTTTCAGACAGCTATCAAAAGTCGTTCTCGGTGGACACCCATTGCCTGCAACTGAGTCGCGAAAAGCCCTTGAGCCAGGACAACCTGTTCCATTCGATGCTCGGTTTGCTGGAGGTCAAGAGCAAGGTCTACAACCAGGACCTGGATATGTTTGCCGGGTGTCGCGGTGCGGTGATCGACGGCGTATTGGCCACAGAGTGAGTACCTCAACCTTTTTTCATGCCCCGGTCGCTAACTTGCGGCCGGCAGAGTTTCCCCCGAGAGCCATTGCACATGTCCGCTCAATCCCCA
The DNA here is from genome assembly GCF_000968015.1 of Pseudomonas fluorescens. Taxonomy (GTDB): domain Bacteria; phylum Pseudomonadota; class Gammaproteobacteria; order Pseudomonadales; family Pseudomonadaceae; genus Aquipseudomonas; species Aquipseudomonas fluorescens_W. Next base: position 89,889 of record NZ_LACH01000053.1, on the reverse strand, counting down.
TCCGCCATCGAGCTTGAGATCGCCCGGCGCTACGACGAGGAGCACGCCCGCGTCTGTCTTCAGCCGCGACCGCGTGGCCTGGCCGGGCGGTTGACGTTCTGGCGTGACGAGCAACTGGTGCGCAACGCGCTCAAGGCTGCTGGCGAGCCGGGCCTGGTTCTCGATTTGGCCTGCGGTGTCGGGCGCTTCTGGCCGGTTCTGGCCGAGCATGCCAACCGGGTGATTCTCGCGGCCGACCCGTCGCAGGACATCCTCGATCATGCCCGCACCCACCATCCGCAGAACCTGCTGAAACGGGTCAAGACCTTTCAGAGTTCAGCGTTCGACATCGGCTTGCCGGCGAATGCGGTTGACTGCATTTTTTGCATGCAACTGTTTCAACACATCGCCTGCCCCGAGCATCGCTTGGCCATGCTTAAGGAGTTCCATCGGGTCAGTCGCGATACGGTGATTGTGGCGGTACGGGTCGATGCTCATTTCAAAGGCCGACGCACGGATGCACAGGGCGTTCCGGCCCGACCGCTGGCCAGCAAGGCCGACGTGGAAGCCGAGTTCAAGCGCGCAGGTTTGCGTTTGCTCAGTCATCAGGATTTCCTGCCCGGCTGTGCGCGGATGCGCGTCTATGTACTGCGTAAGGCCGGCTAGTCTCCACTTGTCAGACATTTCTTGCCGTCCGGCAGGCATTTTCGCTAAAGCTCTTGTTCAGTGAATGCGCGGAAATCGCCGGGGGCGATATATACTGCGCGCCATTCTTCAAGGGAGAGCCGTGTGGCCATCGATATTCACTGGATTCGCGACAACGATAGCCTCGGTCAGTTTTGCGCCGAGTGGCAGCAGCTGCCATTCGTTGCCCTCGACACCGAATTCATGCGGGTCGACACCTTTTATCCGATTGCAGGCCTGCTGCAGATCGGCGATGGCGTACGCGCTTACCTGATTGATCCACTGAGCATCGATAACTGGCAGCCGCTGGCCGCGTTGCTGGAAAACCCGGCCGTGGTCAAAGTCGTCCATGCGTGCAGCGAAGACCTCGAAGTCCTGCTGCGCCTGACCGGCAGCCTGCCGGCGCCACTGTTCGACACTCAGTTGGCCGCCGCTTACCTGAACCTCGGTTTTTCCATGGGGTATTCGCGGCTGGTGCAGGAAGTACTCGGCATCGACCTGCCCAAGGGCGAGACCCGTTCCGACTGGCTGCAACGTCCGCTTTCCGACACCCAAATCAGCTACGCCGCCGAAGATGCTTTGCACCTGGCGGAAGTTTTCGTACAGCTTCGTCCGAAGCTTTCTGACGACAAGTACGCCTGGGTCCTGGAAGACGGTGCCGAGCTGGTGGCCAACCTGCGCCGCGAAGTTGATCCATATGAGGTCTATCGCGAAGCCAAGCTGGCCTGGAAGCTTTCCCGCGCCCAGCTCGCCGTGTTGCGTGAACTGTGCGCCTGGCGCGAGCGCGAAGCCCGCGCCCGTGATCTGCCGCGCAACCGCATCGTGCGTGAGCATTCCCTGTGGCCGCTGGCGCGGACTCAGCCGGACAACCTCGGCGCGTTGGCGAAAATCGAAGACATGCACCCGCGTACCGTGCGTCAGGACGGCGAGTTTCTGCTTGATCTGATCAAGCGCTCTGGCAGTGTGTCGCCTGATCAATGGCCGCCAGCGGTGCCGGAGCCTTTGCCGGTGGACGCCGCCACGCTGGTCAAACAGCTGCGTGCGATCGGCCAGGCCGAAGCCGAACGCCTGAACATTGCGCCGGAGCTGATGCTGCGCAAGAAAACCCTGGAAGCGCTGCTCAAGAGTGGCTATCCCAACGGTCCTTATCAATTGCCTGATTCGCTGCGTGGCTGGCGCCGCGAATTGATGGGCCAGGCGCTGCTCGACAGCCTGGCCACCGCCGGAGAACAGCCTTGAAACGTATTTGCTCCATCTACCGAAGCTTGAAGAAGAACGAGATGTACCTCTATGTGCTCAAAAGCGATGCACTGGAGCGCGTCCCGGAAAGTCTGATGGCCGCCTTCGGCAAACCGCATCACGCCTTCGACCTGGTGCTGACCCCCGAGCGCAAACTGTCGCGCGAGGACATCACCGTGGTGCTGGAAAACCTTGAGAAGCAGGGTTACCACTTGCAAATGCCGCCGGCCGAAGACGAATACATCGAACACTTGCCGGAAGAATTGCTGCGCCGCAACGACCCGATGTGACCGGCAGGCAGGCTCTGTTCAGAGCCTTTATGAAACACTGGAATGATTTTGGCGATGGCCAAGGCGATGGAGCATTACTCCATCGGCGGCCGTCTGCACTGTTTTTGAAAGGTTTGAACCATGCGCGTTCTGATTGCTGAACACGACCACCCGGTGTACGCCCAGCTGTTGCGTCAAGCAGCACCTGACCTGGAAGTACTGACCAGCGGCGACTCCGCCGAACTGGCCAGCCTGGCCGCTGATTGTCCGATCTGGCTCGGTCAGCCGGATCTGCTGGCGACCTTGCTGCGTCAGGGCCACGAGCCACAATGGCTGCAATCGACCTGGGCGGGCATTACGCCGCTGCTGGCCGACGGCTTGCCACGTCACTATCGCCTGACCCGGGCGGTAGGGATTTTCGGTCAGGTCATGGCCGAATACGTGCTGACCTACATACTCGGCCACGAGCGCGAAGTGCTGCCGCGGCTGGTCAGCCAGGTCGAGCGCAAGTGGGACAGTCGCCATGGCCAAAGCCTGGCCGGGCGCAAAGTGTTGATCGTCGGCACCGGTGACATTGGCCAGACCGTGGCGCAGTTTCTTGTGCCGTTTGGCGTCGAGTTGTACGGCATCGCCAGCGAAGCCCGCGAGCAGGCGCCGTTTGTCGAAGTCGGGGCGCTGGCTGATTTGCCGCGTCTGGTGGGTGAAGTCGATTACGTGATCAATCTGCTGCCGAATACACCGAACACCCACGACCTGTACGACGCGGCGCTGTTCAAGCAATTCAAGCCGACCGGGTTGTTCATCAACGTCGGACGCGGCGTGGCAGTGGTCGACGCGGACCTGGTGGAGGCCTTGAAAGAAGGGCATCTGGCCGGTGCGGTGATCGATGTCTGCCGTCAGGAGCCGCTGCCGCAACGTCATCCGTTCTGGACCGCTTGGGGCCTGCTGCTGACGGGCCACAGCTCGGCACCGACCTCGCCATCGATGATGGTGAATCTGTTTGTCGAGAACCTGCGGGCGTATCAGGCGGGTGAGGCGTTGCGCGGGGAAGTGGATTTCAATCGCGGGTATTGAATCCACCGCTTTCTTGAATATTGTGCAAAACCTGTGGGAGCGAGCTTGCTCGCGATGGCGGTGTGACAGTCACGTTGATGTTGAATGTGACGGCCTCATCGCGAGCAAGCTCGCTCCCACATGGGTTTTGCGGTGTAGCTTAGAGGGTGAAGTCGCCCTCGGCGGCCAACTCGCTCAGCGGGCGACGCGGGCTCGGTTCTTCACGTGCTTGCAGATAGTCCGCCAGCGTCGCCTTGTCGCCCAGTTTGCCCACCGCTACCGCTGCGTGCAGCGCATATCCTTCAGGAATGTTCAGCTCCTTGCGGGTCAGGTCCTGGTCGAAACCGGCCATGCCGTGGGTGTGCCAGCCGCTGATGCTCGCTTGCAGCGCCAAATGGCCCCACGCGGAACCGGTGTCGAAGGTGTGCCACAAGGCCGGGGTTTCTTCGGTGGCGCCAGGCACCGCGAAGGTGGTTTTCGAGATTACGATCACCAGTGCCGAGGCGTGTTGCGCCCAGCTGCGGTTGAATTCGTTCAGCAGCCCCAGATAGCGCTCCCAGTTTGGCGTGTCGCGACGCGCATACAGAAACCGCCAAGGTTGCGAGTTGTAGGCCGATGGCGCCCAGCGTGCAGCTTCGAAGAAGCTCAGCAGGGTTTCTTCGCAGATCGCTTCGCCGGTGAAGGCACGGGGCGACCAGCGGTCGGTGAACTGAGGGTGGATGGCATAGTCGGCAACGCGTGGATTGGCACTCATCAAGAGATTCCTTGCTACGTTTGAAGGTGAGGGGCGACGCAAAACCCTACTGGGCGGCACAATAACTGACAAGCTCGTTTTTACCGGCAGTCGCCAACGCTTGGCCCACAAGGGCCTTGGCACTAGACTGACGGCCTTTTCACCACCTGATGTTGATGCTTGAGCCATGGCCGCCAAAGTCGAACCGTTCTGGATACGCAAAACCCTCGATCAACTCGATCCGCAGGAGTGGGAATCGCTGTGCGACGGTTGCGGCCTGTGCTGCCTGCAAAAGCTCGAAGATGAAGACGACAACAGCGTCTATTACACGCGCATCGCCTGCAAACTGCTGGACCTGAAAACCTGCCAGTGCACCGATTACCCGAACCGCCGCGACTTCGTCCCCGATTGCATCCAGCTCACGCCGGGCAAGGCTGACGAGTTCAAGTGGCTGCCACCGACCTGCGGTTATCGCCTGGTCAGCGAAGGCAAGGATCTTCCGCTCTGGCATCACTTGGTGTGCGGTGATCGCGATGCAGTGCACCACGAACGAATTTCACAATCCGGGCGCATGCTCGCCGAAGGCAGCGTGGCCGAAGACGATTGGGAAGACCATCTGATTTTCCGGGCGGGTTAATTCCCACTCACAAAATCGGCAGTGATTATTAGAATTCAGGGCTGCCAAGCAGCCCAGCGCGAGCAAGCTCGCTCGCCACAAGGAGTGTGTATGGCTGTGGGATTGCGGCTGGCGTTGTCCTTTGGATTATTAGTCCTGGGTTCGCCCGCGTGGGCGGCGAAGAAGGTTGATCTGGATTACCACGTGCGCCTGTTGCCGCAAAGCGATCAGGCCGAAGTGCGGCTGACTCTGGCTCAGGGTTCGGCGGTGCGCAGTCTGGATTTCGACCTGGGCGATGGTAGTCACTACAGCGATTTCAAGGCCGATGGCCAATGGCAGCTCACGCCGGGCAAGCAGGCCCGCGGTGTCTGGCATCCGGCCGCCGACAAGGCCAGCCTGACCTACCGCGTGCGCATCAGCCACGGGCGCAAGAGCGGCAGCTTCGATACGCGCATGACGCCGACCTGGGCGTTGATGCGCGGCGACGATCTGGTGCCGGCAGCCAAACTCGATCAGCAGGACGGTATTGAGCTGGTCTCACGCCTTGAGTTCGAATTGCCCACCGGCTGGAAAAGCGTTGAAACCGCCTGGCCGCGAATCGGCAAGAACAAATTTCGGGTCGATAACGTTTCTCGCTTGTTCGACCGGCCCACGGGCTGGATGCTCGCCGGTCACCTCGGCAGCCGTCGCACGCGGCTTGGGGAAACCGAGGTCACCGTCGCCTCGCCTCAGGGCCAGGGCATGCGCCGCATGGATGTGTTGACACTGCTGACCTTTGTCTGGCCGCAAGTGCAGGCGGTGTATCCCCGGCATCCCGTCAAATTGCTGATTGTCGGCGCCAACGACCCGATGTGGCGCGGCAGTCTGGGCGCGCACGAATCGATCTATCTGAACACGCGTCTGCCGATGGTCAGCGAAAGCGGCAGCAGTGCGCTGGTGCGGGAATTGGCGCAGGTGTTCGGACGGATCAACGATCAGCAGCGCAGTGACTGGATCAGCGAAGGATTTGCCGAGTATTACGCCATCGAACTGGTGCGCCGCGCCGGTGGCATGAGTGACGAGCGGTATGAGAGTTTGCAGAAGAAGTTGGCCAAGGACAGCCAAAAGGTCACAACCTTGCGCGCTGAGCAGGTCAGCCCGGCGCAGGTGTCGAAAGCGGTCGTGTTATTGCAGGAACTGGATCGCGAGATTCGCCTGAAGACCCGCAACAAGCGTTCGCTGGATGATGTGTTGCGTGGGGCGATGCATTTGGAGAGCGTGGATACCAAGGAATTTGTTCAACTGGCCGAGAGTGTGATCGGCGAGTCTTCCAAAGTCCTCGATACCGAGTTGTTGCAATAGAAAATCAAAAGATCGCAGCCTCGTTTCACTCGACAGCTCCTACAGGGATACGCATTCCAATGTAGGAGCTGTCGAGTGAAACGAGGCTGCGATTTTTTATCTTAAGAAGTCAAACCCCGGTTTTCGGCGACTTCAAAGAATCATTACCGGTCACGGTAGCGGTCTTGGTCGCGGCTTCAGCATTCGCCTTCAACCGGTTCAACTCTTCACCCGCCCGCTGAATCTTCGCCCGCACGTTGTTCATGTCCTGACGGCTTTTCTCCAGCAGGCTTTTCGCCGAACTGTGCCCGGTAATACCACGCGCCAGGGCCACGCCGCCGATCGCCACTTGAATCAAGCCGAACACACCACCGCGACGCAGGCCCTTGCCCACCATCACCACGCCGCCGGCCAGGGAGCCGATGCGTTCCCAACCCTGCACGTTCTGCTCCGTGTGAGTCTGAAACGGGGTGGATTCGATGCGTTCTACGCGTTTGAGTTCGCTCATGATCTGTCTCCTGGCTGGAATGACTGCTTCAAGAATAGATATTTAAGCTGACTGCCAAGGCGGGCGGCTTGTTCCATCGAATGTTTGGTGAATCAACGAAATTTCGCCCCGGAACGGGTGTTGAGTCCCTTGGACATACGGTCATAGAGCACGACGTTGACGGTGGCCGCCAGGTTCATGCAACCGGTGGTCGGGATGTAGACCACGTCTTCGCACCAGTCGCGAATCTCTTTATCCAGAGAGCCGTCTTCCGGGCCGAAGATGTACAGCGCGCGGTCCGGGTGCGTGTATTCCGGCAGCGAACGGGCGCCGTCCACCAGTTCCACAGCGACCGGAACGCAGCCCAGCGGCAGGATTTTCTTCAGATCATCGATGCCGATCAGCGGAATGTCGTAGTGGACGCGCTTGGTGTCGGTGACGAAGTCGGCGGCGCGTTCATAACGTTTGCCGGTGTAGAACACGGACGCCACGCCATAGCAGCCAGCGGCGCGCATCACCGAACCGACGTTCTCCGGTGATTTGGGGTTATACAAACCAATGCAGCTGTACCGTTTGTCTGCCACGAGCGGGTGCCTTCGGGGAAAAAACGGCGATTATACGGGGATTGGGGGAGGGGTGTTCGGTTTGGAGATTGGTGGTGTCTGGCTAGCCGCTATCGTCGGAACGCCGCCCGGAGCNNGAGCAAGCTCGCTCCCTCAGGTTCTGCGGCGTACACAGCATTTTTGCTCACCGCCAATCACTGTGGGAGCGAGCTTGCTCGCGATGAGGCCAGGTCAGGCAAATAAAATCTTCAGTCTTCCTTCTTCATCAACCCCGCCAACGCGGCAAATGGGTTGTGCGTCGCCTTGGCGATTTTTGGCGAACTCAGCGAGCCTTCATCGAAATACTGTTGGTCGGTGTACCGCGAGTGTTCGTTGTCGTGGCAATACAGGCACAACAATTCCCAGTTCGAGCCGTCCTGAGGGTTGTTGTCGTGGTTGTGGTCGCGGTGGTGCACGGTCAGTTCGCTCAGGCGCTTGCCGGAAAACTCACGGGCGCAGCGACCGCACACGTGCGGGTACATTTTCAGGGCCTTGTCGCGGTAACCCATTTCCTTGTCGCGCTGATTGTCGGCAAGGATGCGGTCCAGTTTCGACGTGTTGGTCGCAGGTGTTGACGAACTCATGGGTTCACCTTTGTAAAAAGACTAATGACGGTATTAAACGCAGTTTAGCTCAGCCCTTGAGCTTCTCGGCAATCCAGATGGTGTGGCGGGTGCCTTTGTTGCCGTGGGCGAAGACCTGGACTTCCTCGGCCTTGAAGCCGGCCTTCTTCAGTTTGTCGGAAAACTGTCGGTCTGCGCTCGCGGACCAGACGGCCAGCACGCCTTTGGGCCGCAGGGCCTTGGCGCAGGCACTCAGGCCGCCAGCGGAGTAGAGCCAGCTGTTGGCCTTCTGGGTCAGGCCTTCGGGGCCGTTGTCGACGTCGAGCATGATCGCGTCGAAGCCTTGCGGCTCGGCCTGCAGGACTTTGGCCACGTCTTCCATGCGAATGACCGTGCGTGGGTCGAGCAGCGGGCTCCCGGCTTTCTCTCCCAGCGGTCCACGGTTCCACTCCACCACGCCCGGTACCAGTTCGGCGACCACCACTTCAGCGGTCTTGCCTAGATGCTTGAGGGCTGAGGCGAGGGTGAAGCCCATGCCCAGGCCGCCGATCAGCACGCGCGAATTCGGCCGGCCAGCCACTTTGCGGCACGGGATCTCCGCCAGAGCGTCTTCCGAGCCGTGCATGCGGGTGTTCATCAGTTGCCCGCCGTCGCCGCCCTGGATCTTGATGACGAAATCCTCACCGTATTCGAACAGGCACAAGGCACCGCCATTTTCAGGAATTGGAGTGGTGTCGAGCAGAACGAAACGTTTCATGGGACTCACTTGAGGAGAAATTGGCATAAGAGGGGGAAGGCAAACACGCGCAGTTGGGAGTAGCCTGCAAACAGACAACAAGGCCAACGGAGCCATTGATGAAGCGCACCATTCTAACGGTCATTGCCTTGGCCGCGCTCTCGATAACTGCAGTGCAGGCCCAGCAGTTGCAAACCATTCCAACCAGCCCTGCGCCGCTGCCCGGTTCGCCCGGCACCGCGACCCCGACACCGTACCCGCAAATCACCCCGACCAGCGTGCCCAAGGTCGGGCCCGGCAGTGGCGGTCCGCCGTTGGTGCCCATTGAAATGCCTAGCCCGCCCACCAAGGACCAGCCACTGCCGGGGCTGGAGCAAAACCCGTCGAAAGCCAAATCGCCCGGTGGTTAAACCTGCTGCGAGAGCAGTTGCCCATCGGCCATGCGCAGGCGCTTGGAGAGGGAGACGGCGAGGGCGCGGATGATTTTGGCGGCGATTTTCGGCGCATCGTTGAGCATCTTTTCCAACGAGTCCTTGCCCAGGTTGAGTAACTGACAATTGCTCGCGGCCACGCAACTGGCAGAGCGCCGTTCGCCATCGAGTACGGCCATTTCGCCGAACGCCCGACCGCTGCGCAACATTGCCATGGTCACCAGGTGACCTTCGCTGTTGGTTTTCTGCACCGCCACCTGGCCAGTGTGGATGATGCACATGAAGCTGCCGGCATCGCCCTCGTGGAAAATCTCTTCGCCCTGAGCAATGGTGCTGATGCTGAAGTAGCCCGAGGCCGTGGCGAAGTCCGCCGGCAGCAGTTGATCGAACAGGCCACAGTCCATCAGCCAGTCGCGAATTTCGTTGTTCAGTAAGGTCGGTTCTGACATGTCGTCACGGTCTTTTTCTTGTGTCTGTTGCTGTTCCGGTCTGGCGAGAATGTCGCGATTCTATGTAGCAGCTGCCGAAGGCTGCGTTCGGCTGCGAAGCAGTCGTAAAATCGGCCAACGCGGTTCGTCAGATAAACCGAGTAAGCCGGATTAACGACTGCTTCGCAGCCGAACGCAGGCTTCGCCAGCTGCTACAGGGAGCTGCGTCAGCCCGGTGTTCGGTGTTAAGACCGACACGCCGGGCCAAGTTCCTCAGGCGATGCCCAAAACCTTGAAAACAAATGCGTATTCGAGTGCTACGTCACGCAATCCCTGATAACGACCGCTCATCCCGCCATGCCCGGCACCCAATTCGGTCTTGAGCAGCAGGGGATTGGTGTCGGTTTTGGTCGCGCGTAATTTCGCCACCCACTTGGCCGCTTCCCAGTACTGCACGCGGCTGTCGTTGTAGCCGGCGATTACCAGGGTCGCCGGATAGGCTTGTGCGGTGACGTTTTCGTACGGGGCGTAGGCCTTGATCCGATCATAGACGTCAGGTTCTTCAGGATTGCCCCACTCGTCATATTCGGTGACGGTCAACGGTAGATCCGGGTCGAGCATGGTGTTCAGCACGTCGACGAACGGTACTTCGGCAATCGCTGCGCCGAACAGCTCCGGCCGCTGATTGAGCACCGCGCCGATCAGCAGGCCACCGGCGCTGCCGCCGCTGATCGCCAATTGCTGTGAAGTAGTAAAACCACTGGCGATCAGGTGTTCGGCGCAGGCGATGAAGTCGCTGAAGGTGTTGTGTTTGTGTTCCTGCTTGCCGGCGCGATACCAGGCTTCGCCCAGTTCACCGCCGCCACGCACGTGAGCGATGGCGAACGCCACGCCACGATCCAGCAGACTCAAGCGGGCGTGGGAGAACCACGGGTCGAGGCTTTCGCCGTAAGCGCCATAACCGTACAGGTAAAGCGGCGTTGGCTTGCCGAGGGCTTCGCGTTTGACGACGAGGCTGATCGGCACTTTCGTACCGTCAGGTGCGGTCGCCCACAGGCGCTGACTGACGTAGGCATCGGCGTCGAACGGACCGAGCACCGGGGTTTCCTTGAGGACTTTCTGCTCGCCGCTGCCCAATACCAGTTGGCGGATTTGCGCAGGACGGTTCAGCGCTTCATAGCGCAGGCGGATCCTGTCGCTGACGAATTCCAGGCTGTTCTGCACGTGCAGGCTGTAGGCCGCATCCGGTAATTGCACGCGGTAGCTCGGGAGGTCTTGCGGATGAACTTCGATGATCGGCAAGCCACCTTCACGCAAGCTCAGGGTCATGGCGTCGGCATTCAGGCTCATGCCTTCGATCATCACCGTGTCGCTGTGGGGGATCAGGTTCTGCCAATCGGCCTCGGTCGGCGCCACGCCGGTGTCTACGGCGTGGTACAGGGCAAAGTTGATGCCGTCGCGATTGGTGCGAATGAACCAGGTCCATTGACCGTCGAGCGCGCCGTGGTCGACGTCGTACTCATGGTCTTCAACCCTCGGGGCGATGCAGGTAAAGGCCTGCTGCGGCTGGAACGCGTCAAGCACCCAGACTTCGCTGGTGGTTTTGCTGCCCAGGGACAGCAGCAATTGCTGCTCGGAACTGGAGCGGTAGCAATGCATGAAGAATCGACCGTCCGGCTCATGGAACACTTCTTCGGCCGCCGTACCGTCCAGCCTATAGCGGAACAGTTTGTGCGGGCGATGGGTCTCGTCCAGCTCGCCGAAGAACAGCGTCAGGCTGTCATTGGCCCAGGTCATGCTGCCGTCGCAATCCTGGAATTCCAGTTCACTGACGCGGCCGTTGGACAATTCCTTCACGAACAGCGTGAAAATCTCATCGCCCGTGGCGTCGATGCTGTAGGCCAGACGCTGGTGGTCCGGGCTGATACTGAACGCGCCCAGGGAAAAGAAGCCGCCGTTGGCCAGTTCGTTCGGGTCCAGCAGCAACAGTTCCTGGCTTTCGTCGAGCTGCAGGCTGTCATCGGCCGGGCGCGGGCAGCGGTAATGACGGGCGTATTCATCACCGGCCGTGGTGCGCGTGTAATACAGGTACGGACCCCAAGGGGAGGGCAAGGACAGATCGGTTTCGAGAATCCGGCCCTTGATTTCTTCGAACAGGGTTTCACGCAACCCGGCCTGATCGGCGGTTTGTGCCTCTTGGTAGCGGTTTTCCGCTTTCAGGTAGTCGAGCACCGCGTCGGTGTCGCGCTCCTGCAGCCAGGCATACGGGTCGTCGCCTTCGGCCTTGTGGGCAATGGGAGCGTCGGAAACGTTGACGGATAGGGGCATGAAGGACTCTCGAGCAATGTACAGAATAAGGGCTTCGCAACTTGTGGGAGCGGGCTTGCTCGCGAAGAGGCCAGCACGTTCAACATCTTGGTTGACTGACCCACCGCTTTCGCGAGCAAGCCCGCTCCCACAGGGGTTGCGCTTCACAGACAGGTATTGAGGCAGCCTGACGTGCGAAAAGTCGTTACTATAAGCGCCTCTTTGCCTGCCTTGCCATGGACACCATGACCGAGAACGACTATCTGATCGCTTGGGGCCTCTACGCCTTTGCCGCTTTGGGCTGCCTGTTGGTGTGGATGCGCATCACCCGCTGGATGTGGCGCTGGCTGCGTGAGCCGTTACGGCTATTGGTTGCCGTGTTGCTGTTCAGCCCGACCATCATTGATCCGGTGAAGGAAAAGGTTGCCCCGGCCATCGCCATTACTGCCCTTGATCTATTGTTCAAGGTCGGCAACAACGCCTGGCGGGCGATTTCCGACCTGTTCATGTACGGCATGATCGCCTTCGGCATTTACCTGGTATTCGTGGCGATCCGTTTCCCTATCGAACGCGCGTCCAACGCTCGCAACGAACAGGCTGCCGCCGCCAAGGCTGCGGCCCGGGCCGATGACCTTGAAGAGGATCATCCTTTCGGTGGTGCGGGCGATGATCGTTACGGTCGTCCACCGGTGCCGAGCAACCCTCAGCGAATGCGGGTCGAACCGCGTCTGTAAACGTGCCCCTGCCTTTCAGCGAGAATCCGAGCATGTGTGAGTTATTGGGCATGAGCGCCAATGTCCCGACCGATATCGTGTTCAGCTTCACCGGGCTGATGCAACGCGGCGGCCGCACCGGTCCGCACCGTGACGGCTGGGGCATCGCCTTTTACGAGGGCCGTGGCCTGCGTCTGTTTCAGGACCCGGCGGCGAGCTGTGAGTCCGAAGTCGCGAACCTGGTGCAGCGCTATCCGATCAAGAGCGAAGTGGTGATCGGGCACATCCGCCAGGCCAATGTCGGCAAAGTCTGCCTGTCCAATACCCATCCATTCGTGCGCGAGCTGTGGGGGCGTAACTGGTGTTTCGCCCACAACGGCCAGCTCGCGGAGTTTCAACCGATCAAGAGTTTTTACCGCCCGGTCGGTGATACCGACAGCGAAGCGGCGTTCTGCGATTTGCTCAACCGCGTGCGCGCTGCGTTCCCGGAACCGGTAGAAATTGAAGAACTGCTGCCAGACCTGGTGGCCGCCTGCGCCGAATACCGCAGCAAAGGCGTGTTCAACTGCCTGCTCAGCGATGGCGATTGGTTGTTCTGCTATTGCTCGACCAAACTGGCGCAAATCACTCGTCGCGCGCCGTTCGGTCCGGCGCGCTTGAAGGACGTCGATGTGATCGTCGATTTCCAGGCCGAAACCACGCCCAACGACGTGGTCACGGTGATCGCCACCGAACCCTTGACCGAAAACGAAACCTGGACCCGCTACGAACCGGGCCAATGGAGCCTCTGGCGACGCGGTGAATGCGTCAGCCAGGGCAAGACCGAATAAGGACTCCCTTCATGTTGCTCAGTTATCTACGGCTGGTGTTGTTCGCGGCGGGCCTGTTGATCGGTGTCCAGGTGCCAGGGTTCATCAGCGATTATGCCAAACGGGTCGAAGCGCATCTGATTGAGGCGCAGACCAGTCTGAGCGGTTTTCAGGGCACGGCGAATCAGTTCTTCAAGGGTGACGTGCAGGCGTTGGTGGCCCATTACCGCGCCAGCGAAGACCCGATTTTTCGCAGCGATGCCGACAGCCTGAGCACCTTGCTGACCCGTCAGCTGGCGCTCGATAAACAGTTCCAGGCCATGCAGGGCCCGTGGTACATCCGCCTCCTGCAGGTTGCGCTGGCGGCTGATCCGGATATTCGCAAGGAAACCTGGAACGGCTACAGCTACCAGATCCTGCTGACGCCGGAAGCGATGATCTGGGGCATGAGCGGGGCGTTGCTGTTGTCGTTCGGCATTGAATGCCTGTTCCGTCTGATCGACTGGGTGGTGCTGGGCGGCAAACGCCTGCGCCAGAGCCGGCCAATCGAAGATCGAGATGTGCGGGGGCTTTGATCCGCCAAAGATCGCAGCCTCGTTTCACTCGACAGCTCCTACAAGGGTTTTGCATTCCCCTGTAGGAGCTGTCGAGTGAAACGAGGCTGCGATCTTTTGATCTTCAACGACTCAACGCGATGTAGTCCTCTCCCACCTTCTTCGCATACCCGTCCAGCACCTGCTGACATAACGAAACAATCTCCTCGACCCACTCCACGCCAACCCGCCACGACACCACCACCTGCAAATTCGGTGGCCGTTGATCAATGGCCAGCAAGGTCAATTCCCCCCGCGCCAGTTCCTCGGCTACCAGCACCGGCGGCAGCGCGCCAATACCGAAACCGTCGCGCAGCAACCGGGTGATCGCCGATACCGAGTTCACGCAGTTGAGCCGTGGTGCCATGACGCCATTGGCCTGCATCAAACTCAAAATGTCCTGATGCGGGTGTGAGTTTTTCGAGTAAGTAATGATGCGCTCGCGCGCCAGATCGGCAATGCCGGAATACTCGCGGTTGTAGATCGAATTGCTGGCAACGATCCAGCCCATCGGATGACTGGCCAGCTCAAGGCTGCGCACGCTTTCCTGACGCAACAGGTCGGTTTGCAGGATCAGATCGAGAAAGCCTTTTTGCAGCTGATCGCAGAGGTTGAGCGCGGTATCGGCCACCAACTCGATTTCCACCAGCGGATAGTGATCCATCATTTGCGCCACCAACGGGCTCAACCAGGTATGGATGACCGTGTCCATCACGCCGATGCGAACCCGTCCGACCTTGCTCGAACGGGTTTCGATCGACTGCTTGAGGGATTGCATGGTGTCCATCATTTGCTCGGCGTACTCGAGCACTTTCAAGCCTTCGGGCGTCAGGCTCACGCCACGTGAATCGCGCAGGAACAGCTTCACCCCGAGCTCGCCTTCGAGCACGGCAATGCGGCTGGAAATCGACGCCTGGGTGGTGAAGAGCTTGTCTGCCGTCAGGCGAAAACTCTTGAGTCGGGCGACCCAGACAAAGGTCTCGAGAAACTTCAGGTTCATAGGGACAAGTTTTTCTTATGTCTAAAGCGGGTTTTTATTAGTTGGACGTAGCAGGGTAAAGCGCCCAAAAATCAGGCCATCCGGTTCCCACGATAGGCGTCGTCGGGGCTCAGAACAATACCAATAAAAATTAGCGCGGAGATTTGCCATGAGTGCGCCCGACACGCTCGACATCCCCAAAGCCAAGGTTCGCCCGGGACCTTTCGACTGGTACCACAACATCAACAAGCAGGAACGCCGCACCTTCTGGAGCTGCAAGATCGGCTATGGCCTGGACGGCATGGACACCCAGATGCTCAGCTTCGTGGTGCCGACCCTGATTGCGATGTGGGGCATCACCACCGGCGAGGCCGGGTTGATTCACACCAGCACCCTGATCGCCTCGGCCATCGGCGGTTGGGTAGCCGGGATTTTGTCCGACCGCATCGGTCGCGTACGCACGCTGCAACTGACCGTTCTGTGGTTCGCCTTCTTCACCTTCCTCTGCGGCTTCGCCCAGAACTACGAACAACTGCTGATCAGCCGCACGTTGATGGGCTTCGGTTTCGGCGGCGAATGGACCGCCGGCGCGGTGCTGATGGGTGAAGTGATTCGCGCCAAGGACCGTGGCAAGGCTGTTGGCATGGTGCAATCCGGGTGGGCATTGGGTTGGGGACTGACGGCGATCTTGTATGCGCTGCTGTTCTCGGTGCTGCCACCGGAAGACGCCTGGCGCGCACTGTTCATCCTTGGCATCGTACCGGCGATTTTCGTGATCTTCGTCCGCCGACTGGTCAAGGACCCGGAAATCTATCGCGAAGCCAAGGCTAAGCAAGAACCCAGCAATCCGGCAAAATTCTACGAGATCTTCGCTCCCGGCATCCTTTTCACCACGATTCGCGCTTCGGTGCTGACCACCGGTGCTCTGGGCGGTTACTACGCGATCACTTCCTGGTTGCCGACCTTTCTGAAGAACGAACGCGGTTTGAGCGTACTCGGTACGGGCGGTTATCTGGCGATGGTGATCGTCGGTTCCTACGTCGGTTACGTCATCAGCGCGTATTTGACTGACATCCTCGGACGTAAAAAGAACTTCATTCTGTTCGCTATCGGGTCGTTCACCATTGTTCTGCTCTACACCCAATTGCCGGTCAGCAATGGCGTGATGCTCTGGCTGGGCTTTCCTCTGGGCTTCTTCGCCTCGGGGATCTTCAGCGGCATGGGCGCGTTTTTGACCGAGCTGTTTCCGACGCGGATTCGCGGTTCGGGTCAGGGCTTTTGCTACAACATCGGCCGGGCGCTGGCGGCGCTGTTCCCACTGTTGATCGGCTTGATGAGCCAGAAGGTGCCATTGAGTGTGGGAATCGGTGCTTTTGCGGCGGTGTCCTACGGGGTGGTGATCCTTGCGGCCCTGAGCCTGCCGGAAACCCGTGGCAAGCAACTCGAAGCCGAGTAATTGATAATCTGCGGGCAAATGCCTTACAGATAGAAAAGAATAAAACTTACAGGAGTGTTCACCGTGAGCCGCCTGCTATTGAACTGCGACATCGGCGAGAGTTTCGGCAACTGGACCATGGGTCTGGATGCCGAGGTCATGCCCTTCATCGATTGTGCCAACATCGCCTGCGGCTTCCATGCCGGCGACCCGAGCATCATGCGCAAGACTGTCAGCCTGGCCCTGAGCAACGGGGTTCAGATCGGTGCACATCCGGCGTATCAGGATCTGGTCGGCTTCGGCCGCCGTTCCATGGCCTACACCGCCCAGGAACTTCAGGACATTGTGCATTACCAGATCGGCGCCCTCGACGGCATTTGCCGGGCTCAGGGCGGTCGGGTGAGTTACGTCAAGCCACACGGTGCGATGTACAACGACATGATGGCCAACCCGGCGCAATTGCGCGCCGTGCTTCAGGCTGTGGCGTCCTATGATCGTGAGTTACCGCTGATGTTGATGGCCACTCGCGACAACAGCGCAGCCCAGCGATTGGGCGATGAATACGGCGTGACACTGTGGTTCGAAGCCTTCGCCGATCGCGCCTACGACAGCGCGGGAATGCTGGTTTCGCGGCAACTGCCGGGCGCGGTGCATCACGATCCCGAAACAATCATCGAGCAGGCGCTGACCATTGCCCGCGGCGGCAACCTCACGGCCAGCGATGGCAGTGCCTTGCACTTGCAGGCCAACACCCTTTGCGTACACGGCGACAATGCCAGTTCGGTAGCTGCCGTGCGGCGTATTCGCGAAGCACTTGATCAGCAGAGCGCGCCATGAACCTGCGGGTAGAAGTGGTGGCGCTGGATTGCTTGATGGTGCGCCTGTTCGATGAGATAGCCGAAGCGAACATGCCGTGGATGCTCGCCGCCAGTGAAAGTCTGCGTGCTGCATTCGCCGGGCATCTGATCGATCTGGTGCCGTCCTATACGACGTTGATGGTGCATTACGATCTGACCGCGCTGAGTCCGGTCCAGGCTCGGGAGCTGATCGCAGAGGCCTCGATCGATCTGTCGCCCAACGCCTGCACCCGCGGCAAATGTCATGTGTTGCCGGTCTGGTATGACTTGAGCGTTGGCCCGGAGTTGAGCCTGTTGTCCCAGCGCAGCGGATTGGCCGTGGATGAAGTGATCCGTCGCCACAGCGAGCGCGAATATCAGGTATTCGCCTTGGGTTTCGCACCGGGTTTCGCCTTCATGGGGCTGGTGGAAGAAGCACTGGCTGCGCCGCGTCTGAACACTCCGCGTAAAAAGGTAGCCGCAGGCAGTGTCGGCATTGCCGAACGCCAAACGGCCGCTTACCCGGTGGTGTCCCCCGGTGGCTGGAATCTGATCGGTCGCACCCCGGCCAAATTGTTCGACCGCGAACGCGACGGCTACAGCCTGATGCAACCCGGCGACACGGTGCGCTTCGAAGCCGTCAGCCATGCCGAATTCATCAATCTGGGCGGTGATGACACGCCGTTGGAGGCGCAGGCATGAGCCGTCTATCAATAGAAGCGAGTACACCGCTGTGCCTGTTGCAGGACGCTGGCCGTTTCGGCGTACGGCATCTGGGCGTGACCCAGGGCGGGGCGGCGGATTGGCGGTCGATGTCGTGGGCCAATTGGTTGCTGGGCAATAGCCTGGATGCATCGGTGATTGAAATCACTCTCGGCGGGTTCACCGTCGTTGCCAAAGAGGATTGCGTGCTGGCGTTGGCCGGGGCGGATCTGGGGGCGCAGGTGGATGGCGAGGCGTTGGCACCGTGGCGCAGTTTCAGGCTGAACAAAGGTCAGCAATTGCAATTCACTCAACCACTGCTTGGGGCTCGGGCTTATTTGGCGGCCCCGGGCGGATTTGATGCGCCAAAGGTGTTAGGCAGCAGCGCAACGGTGGTCCGTGAGGAACTCGGCGGGCTGGATGGTATGGGCCGGGCGTTGGCCAAAGATGCGCAGTTGAGCTACTCGGGCAGCTCGCTGCTCCTGCTGCGGGAGTTGGCGCGCGAACAGGTACCGGATTTCAAACTCAACGCGCCACTGGACCTGGTGCTCGGTGCCCAGATCGGTGAGTTCAGTGGGCAGAGTTCGTTCGACGCGTTCAACAGCGTCTGGACCCTCGACAGCCGTGCCGACCGGATGGGCATCCGCTTGCTGGGAACGGCGTTGCAGTATCAGGGTAAGTCGATGATTTCCGAAGGCATCCCGCTGGGTGCGGTTCAGGTGCCGCCGGACGGGCAGCCGATTGTGCTGCTCAATGATCGGCAGACCATTGGCGGCTATCCGCGATTAGGGGCGTTGACGCCGTTGGCATTGGCACGGCTGGCGCAGTGTCTGCCGGGGACGCAGGTGCGGTTGAAACCGGTGGTGCAGGATGTGGCGCATCGGGAGCAAGTCGAGTATTTAAAGCGCTTTTAATTGTGGCGAGGGGGCTTGCCCCCGTTGGGTTGCGAAGCAGCCCCAAAGTCTGAAACCGCGGTGTTTCAGAAATACCGCATGCTCTGGTTTTGCGACTGCTGCGCAGTCGAACGGGGGCAAGCCCCCTCGCCACAAGGTCCGCGCTCTATTTGGAAAGAAACCGCATCCCTTCCTCCAACCCCCGCAACGTCAGCGGGTACATCTGGTCGTTGATCAAGTCCCTCACGATGTTGGTCGACGACGTATAGCCCCACGTATCTTTCGGATACGGGTTGATCCAGATGACCTTCTTGTACTTCTCCATGAACCGCTGCATCCACACATAACCCGCTTCTTCGTTCCAGTGCTCGACGCTGCCGCCGGCCTGGGTGATTTCGTACGGTGCCATGGCGGCGTCACCGATGAAGATCACTTTGTAGTCGGCGCCGTATTTGTGCAGCAGGTCCTGGGTCGAAGTGCGCTCGGACGTGCGGCGCATGTTGTTCTTCCACACCGATTCATAAATGAAGTTGTGGAAGTAGAAATACTCCAAGTGCTTGAACTCGGTCTTGCAGGCCGAGAACAGCTCTTCGCAGATCTTCACATGGGCGTCCATCGAGCCGCCGATGTCGAACAGCAGCAACAGCTTGATGGTGTTGCGCCGCTCTGGACGCATCTGAATATTCAGTAGCCCGGCATCGCGCGCGGTGTGGTCGATGGTGCCATCGATGTCCAGCTCTTCCGCCGCACCCTGGCGCGCGAATTTGCGCAGCCGGCGAAGGGCGACCTTGATGTTGCGCGTGCCCAGCTCCACCGAATCGTCGAGGTTCTTGTACTCGCGCTGATCCCAGACCTTGACCGCTTTGCCCTGACGCTTGCCGGCATCGCCGACCCGAATGCCTTCCGGGTTGAAGCCGCCGGAGCCGAACGGGCTGGTGCCGCCGGTGCCGATCCACTTGTTACCGCCGGCATGACGTTCTTTCTGTTCTTCGAGGCGTTTCTTGAACTCCTCGATCAGCTTGTCCAGGCCGCCGAGGGACTGGATCGCCGCCCGCTCTTCGTCGGTCAGCGAACGCTCGAACTCCTTGCGCAGCCAGTCTTCCGGGATCAATGCCTGGAGGTGGTCGTCGAGTTTTTCCAGACCGTTGAAATAGGCACCGAACGCCCGGTCGAACTTGTCGAAATGCTTTTCGTCCTTCACCAGAATCGCCCGGGACAGGTAGTAAAACTCGTCCATGTCGGCGAAGGTCACGCGCTGCTTCAGCGCGTTGATCAGGTCCAGCAGCTCCCGTACCGAGACCGGCACTTTGGCTGCGCGCATTTCATTGAACAGGTTAAGCAGCATGGCTATCGCCCTCTATCTTGTTAAACAGAGGGATCAGCGAGTGCCGCGACGGCTCATGAACGCCAGACGTTCAAGCAATTGCACGTCCTGTTCGTTCTTCACCAAAGCGCCTGCCAGCGGCGGAATAGCCTTGGTCGGATCGCGCTCGCGCAGCACCGCTTCGCCGATGTTGTCGGCCATCAGCAGCTTCAGCCAGTCCACCAGTTCGGAAGTCGATGGCTTCTTCTTCAGGCCCGGCACTTTGCGCACGTCGAAGAACACGTCCAGCGCTTCGCTGACCAGGTCTTTCTTGATGTTCGGGTAGTGCACATCGACGATCCTCTGCATCGTGGTGCGATCCGGGAAGGCGATGTAGTGGAAGAAGCAGCGGCGCAGGAACGCGTCCGGCAGTTCTTTCTCGTTGTTGGAGGTAATGATGATGATCGGGCGTTTCTTGGCCTTGATGGTCTCGTCGATCTCGTAAACGTAGAACTCCATCTTGTCGAGTTCTTGCAGCAAGTCGTTCGGGAACTCGATGTCGGCCTTGTCGATTTCGTCGATCAGCAGGATCACCCGCTCTTCGGACTCGAAAGCCTCCCAGAGCTTGCCTTTCTTCAGGTAGTTGCGAACGTCGTGAACCTTTTCCGTGCCCAGCTGCGAGTCGCGCAGACGGCTGACCGCGTCGTACTCGTACAGGCCTTGATGCGCCTTGGTGGTGGACTTGATGTGCCAGGTGATCAATTTGGCGCCGAAGGACTCGGCCAGTTGCTCGGCGAGCATGGTCTTGCCGGTGCCCGGTTCGCCCTTGACCAGCAGCGGACGCTCCAGGGTGATGGCGGCGTTGACCGCCAGCTTCAGGTCATCGGTGGCGACGTAGGCCTGGGTGCCTTCGAACTTCATCTGCTAATCCTCGAACGGTAACGCCGACCTGAACGAAGCAGGGCGGGGCGCAATAATTGTAGTACCCGACTATAACGCGGTGCCCGGTCGACTGTGAACGCAGACGGCTTATTCAGTCTCTGAATGGGGCGTCACATCTTGACCCTTAACCGGCGTCCGGCTTGGGCCTTTCGTATTGGGCATTGAAGGCCTGGATGAAGCCATTGCGTAAAATCTGCAAAAAAGCCTCGAATGCGCTGATATCTCGGCGATGCACATTGCCGCTCAGTTCCACGCGAGTCGCAAACTGGTTCTTTCCCTGGTTTTTCAGCACCGTTTCGGAGCCGCCGACGATGGCCTCCCAAATGGAGCGGAAAATCCCTTTGTCCTTGTTCTCGACGTCCTGCTGCCAATTGAACACGTCGACGTCCTTCAGCAGCGGTTTGATATAACCCGTTAATTGAGCTTTTTTAGCCTGCGCTTCAATGACCACATCACCGTGACCGGCATTGAAGTCGAACTTGCCATAGGCGGAGGCAAAGTCGTTCATGCGTTTGAGCTTGATGTCTTTGGCCCGCAGGCGGAACTCGAAATCTTCAAAGTTGCTTAAAGGGTCGAAAGTGGCGGTGGTTTCCAGTGGCGCGTGCCCGAGCAGCAGAGCCTTGCCGTCGAAGCGAGCGTCGCGTTTGCCTTTGGTGTCGACCACGTTGGTCAGGTTGTAAATGCTGGCGTTGACTTGAGTGGCGTTCATGTTCACGGGGGGCTTGGAATTGAAGTTGCGGAAACTGATCTTGCCATCGTTGATCCGCACTTCGTTCAAGGTAATGGGTGCCAGTTTGCTCAACTGCGCACGCCAGTCGGTGCCCTGACCGGTCTGGGAGTTTTGCTTGTTGGCACCGCCGTCGACGAAGTTCACCTCGGGTTTGAAGAACTTCACCTCGGCCACCACGGCGTGGTCGTACCAGAGCGAGTGCCAGCTGACGGAAAGGTCGATCAGCGGCGCGTTGACGAAAGGCACCGGGACCTTGCCTTCGACCTTGACGATTTTCAGCCCGTTGATTTTGTACGCACCGCGCCACAGGGCCAGGTCCACATCAGTGATCTGGCCACGGTAGTCGCCCATGTTCGCCAGCTTGTCATTCAGGTAGTCGCGCACGATGTAGGGCAGGGCGATGTGCAGGGCAATCAGCAACACGACGAGGCCGGCGAGGGTCCATAGGGGCCAACTGTATCTGCGTTTCATGATGGCAAATCTCTGGCGTTGTAAAGCCATTGACTGCTGCGGTTACAGGACGTTCGACTGACTGGACGATCAAGGGCAACAGGAATACCTTGGAGGGCTTATTTAACGCTGTATAAGGACCCAGCCATGAGCCGTATCTACGCTGACAACGCCCATTCCATCGGCAATACGCCGTTGGTGCAGATCAACCGTATCGCCCCGCGCGGCGTGACCATCCTGGCCAAGATCGAAGGGCGTAACCCTGGCTACTCGGTCAAGTGCCGGATCGGTGCAAACATGATCTGGGACGCCGAAAGCACCGGCAAACTCAAGTCTGGCATGACCATCGTCGAACCGACCTCAGGCAATACCGGTATCGGCCTGGCGTTCGTTGCTGCGGCTCGCGGTTACAAGCTGATGCTGACCATGCCGGCGTCCATGAGTATCGAACGACGCAAAGTGCTCAAGGCACTGGGGGCCGAACTGGTACTGACCGAACCGGCCAAAGGCATGAAAGGAGCGATTGAAAAGGCAGCTGAAATTGTCGCCAGCGACCCGGCTGCCTACTTCATGCCGTCGCAGTTCGAGAACCCGGCTAACCCCGCCATTCACGAAAAAACGACCGGTCCGGAAATCTGGAACGACACCGACGGTGCAGTCGACGTACTGGTGGCAGGCGTTGGAACGGGTGGAACCATTACCGGGGTTTCGCGGTATATCAAGAATACCCAGGGCAAACCGATTATTTCGGTGGCGGTGGAGCCAGTGGTGTCGCCAGTCATCACCCAGGCAATGGCCGGTGAAGAAATCAAGCCGAGCCCTCACAAGATCCAGGGTATTGGGGCCGGTTTTGTGCCGAAGAATCTTGATCTGTCGATGGTCGATCGGGTTGAGTTGGTCAGCGATGAAGAATCCAAGGCCATGGCCCTGCGCCTGATGCAGGAAGAAGGGATTTTGAGCGGCATTTCCTGCGGCGCCGCCATGGCGGTGGCCGTCCGCCTGGCGGAAACCCCGGAAATGCAGGGCAAGACCATCGTGGTGATCCTGCCGGACTCCGGTGAACGCTACCTGTCGAGCATGCTGTTCAGTGATCTGTTTACCGAACAGGAGAATCAGCAGTAGGCGCTGCCGCAGGCTGCGATCTTTTGATCTTGTGTAAGGGGGGTGATTCAGGTCAGCCCCCGTTCAGGAACCTTATGTTAAGAAGTGCTTTATTGCACAATCCTTAACACTGAATGTTGAGATACACGGGTTCTTCCCGAGGCCGGTAGTGTTTATCATGGCTGACTGCCACGTCGGGTAAATGGCGTTGTGCAAAGTTGTCTACTATCAAGGAGTCGTTGATGACCGTTTCCCTTGCCGCGAAGGCGTCGCTTTTGTTGCTGTTCTTCTGCAGCACTCTCTATGTGCATTTGCGCGGCAAGGCGCGTTTGCCGGTCTTGCGTCAGTTCGTCAACCACTCGGCTTTGTTCGCGCCCTATAACGCCTTGATGTACCTGTTCTCCAGCGTGCCATCCAAGCCCTATCTTGACCGCAGCAAGTTCCCGGAACTGGATGTGCTCAAGGACAACTGGGAAGTCATCCGCGACGAAGCGATGCATTTGTTCGACGAGGGTTACATCCGCGCCGCCGAAAAGAACAACGACGCCGGCTTCGGTTCGTTCTTCAAGAAAGGCTGGAAGCGTTTTTACCTCAAGTGGTACGACAAACCACTGCCATCGGCCGAAGCCCTGTGCCCGAAAACCGTGGCACTGGTCAGCAGCATTCCCAACGTCAAAGGCGCGATGTTCGCGTTGCTGCCAGGCGGCAGCCACCTCAACCCGCACCGTGATCCGTTCGGCGGTTCCCTGCGTTATCACTTGGGCCTGTCGACGCCGAACTCCGACGATTGCCGGATCTTCGTCGACGGTCAGGTCTACGCCTGGCGTGATGGCGAAGACGTGATGTTCGACGAAACCTACGTGCATTGGGTCAAGAACGAAACCGACAAGACTCGGGTCATCCTTTTTTGCGACATCGAACGACCGCTGAGCAACCGCCTGATGACCCGCATCAACCGCTGGATCAGTGGCTTTTTGGGGCGCGCCACTGCACCGCAGAATCTTGATGATGAACGTGTTGGCGGGATTAACCAGGCTTACGCCTGGAGCAAGAACTCCAGCGACAAGTTCAGCGGTGTGGTCAAGCGGTGGAAGCGTCGTAATCCAAAGGCCTACCGTGTGCTGCGACCGGTGCTGGCGGTGGTGATATTGACGTTGTTGGGGTATTGGTTGTTTGGCTGATACCGATTCCTGAATAAAAAAACCGCTCGTTGGGAGCGGTTTTTTTATGCGCCGGTTCGCCACTGGGATTGGTGTAAGGCTCTTGCTTATTGGTTCTTCCTGCTTAGTCATTGCAATCCATCTCACACGCTGGTTATAGTCGGCGTTCGCCTGCTTTCCCGAGTACGGCCCTCAAAAAAGATCAGCCCATGCCAGCTTCCCTCATCAACGCGGTAGTCGATTCAGCGGTCAACGCTGGCGTCGTGCCGTGCGGGAATCAGCAGCCTGCGCAGATCAGTCATTACCCTCCACCTGTCAGTAGCACGCCGGTGTGCGCAGTCGTATCACCGCCAGGCGTTGGCTTCTCGGGCTGATCAGCTTCTTTTTGCTGTTCGCATGCCCGTCTGAAAAAGCTCACGCCTGAAAAAAACTACTGAATTTCAGCTTCGGCTGAGTTGGCTTTTTGCCTGACAACAGGTGGTATTCATGTTTGTCCTTTCGAAAAAAACCGCGCTCGCGGCGGCGTCCACGAGCCTGTTCGTTTTGCTGTGGAGCAGCGGGGCGATCTTCTCCAAATGGGGCCTGGCCCACGCGTCACCCTTTGCTTTTTTGTTGATTCGCTTCGCTATCGCAATCTGCGGATTGGTGCTGCTGGTGCCGTTGCTCAAGTTGAAGCTGCCCAGGGGCGGCAAGCCGATGATGTATGCGATGGCCACGGGCGTGGTGTTGCTGGGGGCTTATCAGATTTTCTATCTACTGGCCCTGGACCTGAAAGTCACACCCGGCGTCATGGCCACGATCATGGGCGTGCAGCCCATTCTTACCGTGGTGATCATGGAGCGTCAGCGATCAGCCAGCAGAATGTTTGGTTTGGCCCTGGGTTTGGCCGGGTTGATCATGGTGGTTTACCAAGGCATCGGTCTGGCCGGTATGTCATTGGCCGGTATGCTCTTCGGTTTGCTGGCGCTGGCGAGCATGACGTTCGGTTCGATCATGCAAAAGCGCATCACCGACAATCCACTCGGCACGTTGCCAGTGCAGTACCTGGCGGGGCTGTTGCTTTGCGGGATCTTCGTACCTTTCCAGCCCTTTCATTTCGAACACAGCACCGGTTTCATCGTGCCGGTGTTGTGGATGGGATTGGTGGTGTCGGTGCTGGCGACCTTGTTGCTGTATCGGTTGATTGCACGGGGCAACCTGGTCAATGTCACCAGTCTGTTTTACCTGGTGCCGGCGGTGACGGCGGTCATGGACTACCTGATTTTCGGCAACCGGCTGGCGGCGTTGAGCATGCTGGGCATGTTGATGATCATCATTGGATTGGTATTCGTATTCCGTAAAGCAGCATAAAAAAATGGCCTGGAGCATTGCTCCAGGCCTTTTTTATTTGGCCAGCGCATGCTCGGCCCGCACCGAATTCATGAACGCCTGCATCGCCGACGATTGAATACGATGACGCCGAGTGATCAGCCCAAACGGCGGCAACCGCGCTTCGAACTTGATCGGCAAAACCGCCAGCAAATCACGGCCAGGATAGTCCTCGACCACCGACACCGGTGTAACGCCGAGCATGTCGGTCTGCTGCACCAACGAGAGCAGGGTCATGATCGAGGTGGTTTCAACGATGCTGCTGGGAATGTCGACCCGCGCATTGTGAAACACCTGATTGATGATCGCGCGCATCGGGCTTGGATGTTGTTGCAGTACCCAGGTCATGTTTTGCAGTTCCGCCCAGCTCAACTGCGTCTCCTGTGCCAGTGGATTTTGCGCACCGGAAATCACGCACAAAGCTTCTTCGCCGAGGCTGTCGAAGAGCAATTCTTCGGCCCGGGCACCTGCCGGAATCCGGCCCAATACGATATCCAGTTGATCCTGTAAAAGTGCCTGCACCAGCACGTCGCTGGTATCGACCTGGATGCTCATCGACAGGCGTGGATGGCTCTGTTTCAAGGTCGCGATGGTGCGGGTCAACAGCCCCGAAGCCAGCGCCGGAATCGCACCGACCGCGACCCGGCCAAGGTTGCCGGATTCCAGCGCGACCAGTTCTTCCCGCATGCCGCTGAGTTCGGCAAACACCATGCGCGCGTAATAGATGACGGTTTCCCCGAAGGGGGTAGAGCGCATGCCCCGAGGCAGGCGTTCGAAGAGCTCGACACCGAGCAGGTCCTCGGCCTCGTGCAGCATTTTGGTCGCCGCCGGTTGGGTCATGCCAATGTGGTCGGCGGCGCGGCGCAATGAGCCGAATTCCTGCAACGCCAGCATCAGCCGCAGTTGGCGCAGACGCAGTCGGCTGTGGATCACGTTGGCTTCAGGAATTCGGGTCATGGGCCATGCTCGTAAAAAGGACTGCGGCAAGCCTGACAACAAATGTCAGGCGTTGCCAGCATTGCTGTGTCACAGCACCGATTTTGGCTTGGCGATGTGTGGTTTGCGCAGGCCCATCAGGGTTTGCAGCACCTTGGAAATCAACGGCCAGAACAGCATCAGCAGCGCCGCCGTGGTCAGGCTGCCCACCAATGGGTTGGACCAGAAAATCCCCAGGTGCCCGTCAGAGAACAGCATCGACTGACGGAATGCGTCTTCAGCCTTGTCCCCCAACACCGCAGCCAGCACCAGCGGGGCGATCGGGTAACCGAGTTTCTTGAACAGATAACCCAGTGCGCCGAAGCCCAGCATCAGCACCACGTCGAAGAACGAGTTGTGCACCGAGTAGGCGCCGATGGCGCAGACCATGATGATGATCGGCGCAATGATCGAGAACGGAATCCGCAGGATCGAAGCGAACAGCGGCACGGTGGCCAATACCACGATCAGACTGACGACGTTACCCAGGTACATGCTGGCGATCAGGCCCCAGACGAAATCATGCTGCTCGACGAACAGCGTCGGGCCGGGGTGCAGACCCCAGATCATCAAACCGCCGAGCATCACCGCTGCCGTCGCCGACCCTGGAATGCCCAGGGTCAACATCGGCAGCAGGGCACTGGTACCGGCAGCGTGGTCAGCGGTTTCGGGGGCGATCACGCCTTCAAGTTCACCTTTGCCGAAGTTCTCGCGGTTCTTCGAGAAACGCCGCGCCAGGCTGTAGCTCATGAACGACGCCGCCGTTGGCCCGCCGGGCGTGATGCCCATCCAGCAACCGACCAACGTGCTGCGCACAATCGTCCACCAGTAGCGCGGCAACTTGGCCCAGGTGCGCAAGATGATCATCGGCGTGATGCGCGCATGTTCGCCGCGAAACACCAGGCCTTCCTCGACGGTGCAGAGGATTTCGCCGATACCGAACAGGCCGATCACCGCCACTTCGAAACTGATGCCGGTCATAAGAATCGGCTGGTCGAAGGTCAGGCGCAGATTGCCGGACACAGTGTCCATGCCGACGGCGGCCATGGCGAAACCGATCATCATCGCGACCACGGTTTTCAGCGGCGGGTTCTTGCTCATGCCGATGAAGGTGCAGAACGCCAACAGGTACACCGCGAAGAACTCCGGCGAGCTGAACGACATGGCGAACGCGGCGATCTTTGTCGACAGGAACGTCAGCAACAACACCCCGGCCAACGCGCCGATCAATGCTGAACTAAACGCAGCGGTCAGGGCTTCGGCAGCGCGACCTTCGCGGGCCATCGGGTAACCGTCAAAGGTGGTCGCCACCGATGAGGGCTCACCGGGAATATTGAACAGAATCGAGGTGATCGAACCGCCGAACAGCGCCCCCCAATACATGCACGACAGCAGAATGATCGCCGACACCGGCGACATGGTGAACGTCAGTGGCAGCAGCAACGCCACGCCATTAGGGGCGCCGAGGCCGGGCAACACGCCGACCAGAATGCCCAGCAGCACGCCGATCACCATCAGGCCGATGTGGCCCGGGGTCAGGATCAGGTTCATGCCTTGCAGCAGGGAATCGAATTCGCTCATTTGAACGTTCTCCCGGCCAGGGCAATCCAGTCGCCCATCGGGCCGGCATCCAGCGGGACCTTGAACCACAACGCGAAAATCAGGTAGCTGGCGAGTACCGCGCCAAGGGACACGCTGCCGATCATCAGTTTGCCGTAAGGCTTGGCGCGGACCTTGTCACGCCACATGAACCACGCGATGAAACAGGCCGAGGCCACGTAGATGCCGGTGAATGGCATGGCACCGACGAACAGCGCAATCGGGATGAACACCGACAACACTTGCTTGAACGCACTGCGGCTGACGAATGAAATGCTCAGGGCTTGCCAGCGCACCACGGTCAACACGCCATTGGCTACGCTCGCGGCGCTCAGCATCAGGCCGATGTAGAAGGGGAAGTAACCCGGCTCGGGGCCGGAATCGCCCCAGCCGATACCTTGTTCGACGCTGCCGAACATCACCACCGCGCCAATCAGCGTGGTGAAGAGTGCCAGGCCGAGTTCGACCCAGCGGGTACCGACCAGCGCTGGTGAATCCGAAGAATGGGACATGAAAAGCACCTCCAGAGGTGACGGCCGTGCGCAGGGCGGACGGCCGTGGACAACTCAGTTTTTCAGCCAGCCGGCTTCTTTGAACACCGGCGTGACCCGTGCGGTGTCTTTCTCAATGTAGGCGGTCAGCGGCTCGCCTTCGAGGAAGGTCGGCACCAACGCGTTCTGTTTGACGTAGGCCTTGAACTCCGGAGTCTCGGTGACTTTGCGCATCAGCTCGACATAGAACGCCCGCTGTTCGGCGGTGACTTCGCCGGGCATGAACACGGTGCGCGGGAAGCGGTATTGATCGATGCCCAGCCCCTGTTCGTGGCAGGTTGGAACGTCGGCCCAGGATTTTTCGCCGGCGACTTTCTCGGTGTAGCTCATGCGCTCTTTACTGAACACACAGAGTGGTTCGACTTGATCGCCGCGCCATTGGCTGATGCTTTCGCTGGGGTTGTTGACGTTGGCGGCGATGTGTTTGCCGGCCAGTTGGGTCGCGGCTTCACTGCCGCTCTTGAACGGGATGTACACCAGTTTGCTGTTGGTGGTCTGGTTCAGCAGCAGGGTCAGGGTCTGGTCGACATCCTTGGACTGACTGCCGCCCATGCGCAGGTTCGACGGGTCAGCCTTGACCGCTTCGTAGAAGCTTTTGGCGTCCTTCCACGGCGCACCCTTGTAGCTCCAGAGAATAAAATCATCCTCGGCCACGGCGGCTATGGGGGTGAGTTCCTGCCATTGATAGCCGAGCTTGGA
This sequence comes from Pseudomonas fluorescens, assembly GCF_000968015.1. Lineage (GTDB taxonomy): Bacteria > Pseudomonadota > Gammaproteobacteria > Pseudomonadales > Pseudomonadaceae > Aquipseudomonas > Aquipseudomonas fluorescens_W. Next base: position 60,604 of record NZ_LACH01000053.1, on the reverse strand, counting down.
AACCAGCGGCAACAGGTAGATGTTGTTGGTGCCGATCACCAGTTTTTCGGGATCGCCCTTGTTCATTTTCAAGTCGAGAAAGGCTTCGGCGCCGTTGCCGCCGCCCTTGTTCAGGACGATGGTATTCACGTCGAGGAATTTGTGGGTGGTGATGATCGACTGGATCAGCCGACCGAGCTGGTCGGTGCCGCCACCGGGGCCGCCAGCGACGACGATTTCGACGTTCTTGTCTGGTTGCCAGGCAGCGCTGGCCAGTGCGGGGAGGGCGCCGGCGGCGATCAGGGTGCAGCCAAGAAACAGACGGGATGTGCGACGGACGAATGCATTTCGCATGGAAGGGCCTCGTTTTTGTAGTTGTTATGAGTGACTTGTCGGTGCTCAAAAGCTGCAAGCCTGGAGTGAGTGTGTGAAGCCTCGGAGCCCGCGTCTAGTCAAAACAATACATACACCGATAGCCTGCGGTTATAGGTCATGGCAGCCAAAATCGCGGTTATCGCTCAAGGCTTTGCGCCAGAGCCATTTGCGAGAAAAACCGGGGGTTGCCTCATACGTTGAAAGCGCCGTGAAAGCAGGGCATGCCATAACCCGAGGCTATCGCCTTATTTCAAGTTTTGATTAGACGGTTATCACGCAGCCTTCGATAGTGCTCACCAGCGCGGTCATGTAGCGGCAGCGTGGCAATCCACAACAATAATAAAACGAGGTACGCACCATGGCTCGTTCCAGTGCTTCCCTGCATCTGCCTGGCGCAGTTGCTCAGCCAGCGGCGGCAGCGGCAACACCGCTGACCGGCACGACCAAAGCCAGCAGCGTGCGCTGGCGGATCTTCGCGATAATCTTTGCGTTGACCATGGTCAACCTGATCGACCGGGTCTCACTGTCCATTGCGATGCCCACCATCGCCCATGAATTTTCCCTGTCGCCGAGCCTGCAAGGGTTGATCCTCAGCAGCTTCTTCTGGGCCTATGCGCTGTTGCAGATTCCTGGCGGCTGGATGATCGATCGCTTCGGGCCGCACCGGGTCATCAGTTGGTCCACCGGGTTGTGGGGGACGTTCCAGGTGCTGGCGGCGTTTGCGAGCGGAGGGTTGTCATTGTTGTTCGCCCGGGTCGCACTCGGGGCCGCCGAGGCACCGTTGTTTCCGTCTGGCGGCAAGTTGATTTCCCTGTGGCTGGCCCCGAGCGAGCGCAGTCGCGGTGCGGTGCTGATGGACAGCGGCAGCCCGTTGGGCGTGGCGCTGGGCGGATTGATCATTGCCTACTTGATTGCTTCGCTGGATTCATGGCGTCTGGCGTTCGTGATCGCCGGTATCGCGACGCTGGTGCTGGCCTGGCTCGCACGGCGTTATCTGCGTGATGACCCGGCCAGTCATCCACAGGTGAATGCTGAAGAACTGGAAAAGATCAACGCCTGGCGCGCGACGCCTGCTGCCGAAGCCGCGCGTGTGCCGGTCAAAGGCTTGGGGATCGCGGCACGATCCTTGAGCGGTTTGCTGATCGGTCGCGCCAGTTGGGCGATGGTGTATTTCGGGCTGCTGACTTGGGGGCCGAGTTATCTGGCGCAGGCTCGCGGCTTCGATATCAAGGGCATTGGCGCTGCGACGTTCGTGATCTTCGTGTGCGGCGCACTGGGTTCGTTGACGGGTGGTTTCCTTTGCGACGGACTGATCCGCAAAGGCGTCAGCCGTGGCGTGGCGGTCAAGAGCCTGCTGGCGTTTTCCGGGCTGGTAGCCCTCGGCGCGTTCCTGTTGCTGCCAACCCTGAGCAATCCTTTTGCGGCCGTGGCGTTGTTGGCCATGACCGCATTTTTTCTGATGTGGGGCAGCCTCTACTGGAGCTTCCCGGCGTTGCTGGCGGCACCGGCGCGGGTCGGCTTGATCGGCGGCGTGATGAACATGGCCGGCAGCACCGGCGGCATTGCGGTGCCGATTCTGGTGGGAATCATTCTGCAGATGACCGGTGGTTTTGCGCCGGTGCTGGGGTTCTTTGCAGTGTGCTCAGCGGTGTTTGTTCTAGCGACGTTGTTCATCAGCCTCGACGAGGTGCGTCATGGTTAATGTGTGGAACGGCCCGATCATCGATGCCCATCATCACTTCTGGGACCCATCGATCAATGACCATCCATGGCTGGCGCCCGAAGCCAGCATCCCGTTTCGTTACGGTGATTACAGCGCGATCAAGCGCCGCTATTTTCCTGACGACTATTTCGCTGACGTCGGCCCGCATCGCGTGGTGCAAACGGTGTATGTCGAGACCGAATGGGACCCGCAAGACCCGATTGGCGAAACCCTTTTTATCGAGGGGTTGGCCGCCCGATACGGCGTGCCGAACGCAGTCGTGGCGCAGGCCTGGCTTGACCACCCGGACGCCATCGCGGTACTGAGCGAGCAAGCCAGTTTCAAGTGTGTGCGTAGCGTGCGGCACAAACCTGGAGGACCGACTTCGCCTGCGCAGGTCGGCCACGTTCGCAGCCTGATGAGCGACGAATATTGGCGGCGCAGTTTCGCCGCGCTCGAAGGGCTGGGGCTGCATTTCGATTTGCAGGCACCGTGGTGGAACCTGCACGAGGCCGAACGGCTGGCCCGGGACTTTCCCGGCACCACGCTGATTCTCAACCACGCCGGGTTGCCCAATGATCGCAGTGCCGAAGGCCTGGCGGGTTGGCGTCTGGCGATGGCGCGGCTGGCTGAGTGGCCTAACGTGCAGGTGAAAATTTCCGGCCTGGGCCAGGCCGGCCAAGCGTGGCGCGCCAAAGACAACGCCTGGATCGTGCGCGAAGTGATTGCCATGTTCGGCACTGATCGGGCGATGTTCGCCAGCAACTTCCCCGTGGACGGCCTGTGCGGCTCATTCGACGACATCTACAGCGGTTTCAAATCCATCGTTGCTGATCTGCCCAGCGCCGATCAGGAGCGTCTTTTCTACAGCAACGCGCAGCGGGTTTATCGCTGCGAGCCTTGCGCCATTGACCGGACATGGCCTGAACCCTTGAGGAGTGAAGCATGAACAAGACAACCATCGCGATGGTCCTGGGTGACCCTGCAGGCATCGGCCCGGAACTGATCGCACGCCTGCTCGGTGAACCCGAAGTGCGCAGCCAGGCTAATGTGATATTGATCGCCGATGAAGCGGAAATGCGCCGCGGCATGCGCATCGCCGGGGTGGAGTTTCCTTACCGGTGCGTCGATTCTCTGGATCAGCTGGATTTTCGTGATGACACGCCGCTGTTCTATGACTTTCGCGGCGACACCATTGGTGAATTTCCCCGCAGTGAAGCCAGCGTCATCGGCGGTCGCTACAGCCTCGATACCCTGGAAAAAGCCCTGCGCCTGACCGAGGCCGGTATTACCGACGCGGTGCTGTTCGGGCCGCTGAACAAGACTTCGCTGCACATGGCCGGCATGGCCCACAGCGATGAGCTGCACTGGTTCGCCGAACTGCTGGATTTCCACGGGCCGTTCTGCGAATTCAACGTGCTCGACAACCTTTGGACTTCACGCGTGACGTCCCATGTGGCGCTGGCCGATGTGCCGGGCATGCTCAGCCAGACGCGGGTGGTGGAAGCAATCCAGTTGATCGACACCGCGCTCAAACGCAATGGCCTGGAAACACCGCGCATTGGTGTGTGTGGACTGAACCCGCATAACGGCGACAACGGCTCGTTCGGTCGCGAAGAACTCGACATCATCGGCCCGGCCGTGCGCTCGGCTCAGGCGCTGGGCATTGCGGCCGAAGGCCCGTATCCGGCCGACACGATCTTCCTCAAGGTTCAGGGCGATGCCAGTGCTTTCGACGCAGTGGTCACGATGTATCACGACCAGGGGCAGATCGCGATCAAGTTGATGGGCTTCTCCCGTGGGGTGACGGTGCAGGGCGGCTTGCCGATTCCGATTACCACGCCAGCGCATGGCACCGCGTTTGATATCGCGGGGCAGGGCAAGGCGAATGTCGGGGCGATTCGGCAGGCGTTCGAGATTGCCTGCCGGATGGGCGTCAACAACTACTGATACAACGCAATACCCCATGTGGGAGCAATCAAGCTCGCTCCCACAGTGGTTGTTGGTGTTACTTGTTTTTGTGATCAATACAAAACCCTGTGGGAGCGAGCTTGCTCGCGATGGCGCCAGTCCAGACACCGTGCGGTGACTGTCGGACCGCTATCGCGAGCAAGCTCGCTCCCACATTTGTTTTGTGTGATGCCTGATAACCCTATCTACCTACAAATCGGTTTATGCGATCACCCCAGGTTATCGCCGGATACGCATAAGTGATTATCCGCAGCCCCCAAGCGCTGGCTAAAGTCGCTCCATCGAATGCCTGGGGCCGGCCACTCAAGCGGCCCCGCGCAGCGACTCAACAACTACAAAAAGCCGTTAGCGCAAGGAACCGTATTCATGAAAATCAAAGCCATTCGTACCCGCGTTTTCGAGTGGAAAGGCAAAGTCGTCCCCCCTCAAGCGCACTTCTGCACTAACGCCAGCGACATCCTGTTCGAGCGCGGCGATGCCATGGGCTCGTTCCGTTTCCATGGTTGGCTGGTGGTGGAAGTCGAGACCGACACCGGTCTTGTCGGCATCGGTAACTGCGCCCTGGCACCGCGTGTGGCCAAGGAAATCATCGACACCTACCTGGCGCCGATTGCCATTGGCGAAGACCCGTTCGACAACGAATACATCTGGCAGAAGATGTACCGCCAGAGCCACGCCTGGGGCCGCAAAGGCATCGGCATGGCAGCGATCTCGGCGATCGACATTGCCATCTGGGACATCATGGGCAAAACCGTGAACAAACCGGTGTTCAAACTGCTCGGCGGCCGGACCAAGGAAAAGATCTGGACCTACGCCTCCAAGCTTTATGCCAATGACAACCTCGACCTGTTCCTCGAAGAAGCCCAGGGCTATCTGAACCAAGGTTTCACCGCGCTGAAAATGCGTTTCGGCTACGGTCCGAAAGACGGCCCGGCAGGCATGCGCAAGAACATCGAGCAAGTGCGGGCGCTGCGTAACCTGGCTGGCCCCGACATCGACATCATGCTCGAGTGCTACATGGGCTGGACCCTGGAATACGCCCGTCGCATGTTGCCCAAACTCGCCGAGTTCGAACCGCGCTGGCTCGAAGAACCGGTGATTGCCGACGACATCGAAGGCTACATCGAGCTGAAAAAAATGGGGATCATGCCAATCTCCGGTGGCGAGCATGAGTTCACCTCCTACGGCTTCAAAGACCTGCTGGAACGCCGCGCGGTCGACGTGATCCAGTACGACACCAACCGCGTTGGCGGCATCACCGCCGCGCGCAAGATCAACGCCATGGCCGAGGCCTGGTCGGTGCCCGTGATCCCGCACGCCGGGCAGATGCACAACTACCACCTGACCATGTCCACCACCGCCTCGCCAATGGCTGAGTTCTTCCCGGTGTTCGACGTCGAAGTCGGCAACGAACTCTTCTACTACGTGTTCAAGGGCGAGCCGCAACCGGTCAACGGCTACATCCAGCTCGACGACAACAAGCCGGGCCTGGGCCTGGAAATCTCCGATGAGTACCTGAGCGATTTCAACATCATCGAGTGACCCCGTGGCGAGGGGATTTATCCCCGTTGGGTTGCGCAGCGACCCCAAAAAAGGGACTGCTGCGCAGTCCAACGGGGATAAATCCCCTCGCCACAAATCCCCGACTTTCTGGAGGGCTGACATGCGCCTGATTCAATTTGAAAACACTGCCGGTGAACGCCAGGTGGGCCTCGTAGAGGGCACACAGGTTCAGGTACTCAAAGGCACCCGCAGCACCCGTGAACTGGCACTTGCGGCGATCCGCGCCCAACGCAGCCTGCAAGAAGAAGTCGCACAACGCGGCACTGAGCCAGGCTCGGATTACGCATACCTGCTGCAGCAAGGCAAAGTGCTGCCACCACTGGACCACGAAGATCCGGCGCATTGCCTGATCAGCGGCACCGGCCTGACCCACTTGGGCAGCGCTTCGGCACGGGACAAAATGCACCAGCAGGACGGCGCGGTCGAAGCCGGCATGACCGACACCATGCGCATTTTCAAATGGGGCCTGGAGGGCGGGAAACCGGCGGCCGGGCAGGTCGGTGCGCAACCGGAATGGTTCTATAAGGGCGATGGCAGTATCGTCGTGCGCCCCGGCGCAGACTTCCCTGTACCGCCGTTTGCCGAAGACGCCGGTGAAGAACCGGAGCTGACCGGTCTCTACGTGATCGGCGATGACTGCCAGCCGTATCGCGTCGGTTATGCCTTGGGCAACGAGTTCTCCGACCATGTGATGGAGCGGCGCAATTACCTCTACCTCGCCCATTCGAAACTACGCTTCTGCGCCTACGGTCCGGAGCTGCGCGTCGGTGAATTGCCCCGGCATCTGGCTGGCACCAGCCGCATCATTCGCAACGGCGAAACGCTCTGGGAAAAGGAATTTCTCAGCGGCGAAGACAACATGTGCCACAGCCTCGCCAACCTCGAATTCCACCACTTCAAATACGCGCAGTTTTTGCGCCCCGGTGATGTCCATGTGCATTACTTCGGCACGGCCACGCTGTCGTTTGCCGACGGGGTGAAAACCCGGCCGGGCGATCGCTTTCAGATCAGCCTCGATGAGTTCGGCGCACCGCTGGAAAACGGCATCGGCGAAAGTGCTCAGCCGTTGGCCATCGGCCAGGTGCGCGCGCTTTAAGTCTTCAACCACCGGCGCTGTTGGCCGGTCAAGGAATCAGTCATGACTTCGCTACTCGGACACAACTACGTCGGCGGTCGCCGCAGCGCCAACGGCACGTTGCAGCTGCAAAGCCTCGACGCGACTACCGGTGAGCCGCTGCCCGGCACCTTCTTCCAGGCCACTGAAGCCGAAGTGGATACTGCAGCGAAATCCGCAGCCGCTGCCTACCCGATCTACCGCAACCTGAGCGCGGAAAAACGCGCGGCATTCCTCGACGCCATTGCCGATGAAATCGATGCCTTGGGCGATGACTTCGTCGCCACAGTCTGCCGCGAAACCGCGTTGCCGGCGGGGCGTATCCAGGGTGAACGCGCCCGCACCAGCGGGCAGATGCGCTTGTTCGCCAAGGTTCTGCGGCGCGGCGATTTCTACGGTGCGCGGATTGATCGGGCGTTGCCGGATCGCCAGCCGTTGCCGCGTCCGGATCTGCGTCAGTACCGCATCGCCCTTGGGCCGGTCGCGGTGTTCGGCGCCAGTAACTTTCCGTTGGCGTTCTCAACGGCCGGTGGTGATACCGCCTCGGCGCTGGCCGCCGGTTGCCCGGTGGTTTTCAAAGCTCACAGCGGGCACATGGCGACCGCCGAATGGGTGGCGGACGCGATCATCCGCGCCGCCGAGCGCACCGAGATGCCGGCCGGCGTGTTCAACATGATTTATGGCGGGGGTGTCGGCGAATGGCTGGTCAAGCACCCGGCGATTCAGGCCGTGGGTTTCACCGGTTCGCTCAAGGGCGGCAATGCCTTGAGTCACATGGCCGCGACCCGGCCGCAGCCGATCCCGGTGTTTGCCGAGATGTCGAGTATCAACCCGGTGTTCCTGCTGCCCGAAGCGCTCAAGGTGCGCGGCGAGCAGATCGCTGTGCAACTGGCCGGTTCGGTGACACTCGGTTGTGGGCAGTTTTGCACCAATCCAGGTTTGGTCATTGGTTTGCGTTCACCGCAGTTCAGCCTGTTTCTGGAAAGCTTTTGCGCGAGCATGAACCAGCAACCGGCGCAAACCATGCTCAATGCCGGTGCGCTCGTCAGCTATAGCAAAGGCCTGGCTGAGCTGCACGAACATCCGGGGCTGACGCACCTGGCGGGCAAGCCGCAACAGGGGAATCAGGCTCATCCGCAAGTGTTCAAGGCGGATGTCAGCCTGTTGCTCACGGGCGATGAACTGCTTCAGGAAGAAGTCTTCGGACCGACCACCATCGTCATCGAAGTCGAGGATCGGGCTCAGCTCGCGGCTGCGCTGCACGGTTTGCGCGGGCAACTGACGGCGACGTTGATTGGCGAGGCCGAGGAATTGCTGGAGTACCGTTGGCTCGCGGAGGCGCTGCAGGAAAAGGTCGGGCGGATTTTGCTCAATGGTTATCCGACGGGGGTCGAGGTCTGCGAGGCGATGGTGCATGGCGGGCCTTACCCGGCCACTTCAGATTCGCGGGGTACGTCGGTGGGTACGCTGGCGATCGATCGTTTCCTGCGGCCGGTGTGCTTCCAGAATTACCCGGATGCGTTGTTGCCTGAGGCGTTGCAGAACGCTAATCCGCTGGGGATCCGGCGGTTGGTGGATGGCGAGGTGAGTCAGTCGGCCTTGTAGTGCCTGAACTACCGCTATCGCGAGCAGGCTCGCTCCTACATTTAATCCAAGTGTTCACAAATATTGTGTTCACCGGGGATCCCCTGTGGGAGTGAGCCTGCTCGCGATGGCGCCAGTAGCCACACCACAAATTACTTGGCGGCCACCGCAGCAGCCTTCACCACCGTACGCTTCAACACCAGCCACAACGCCGCTGCAATCAACACCCCGCCATAGATATGCGCCATCGACAACGGCTCATCCAGCAACAACGCCCCCCACAACACCCCGAACGGCGGGATGAGAAAGGTCGTGGTCATCGACTTCACCGGCCCGACCGAGCTGAGCAGGCGGAAGTAAATAATGTACGCCAACGCGGTACACACCAGCCCTAACCCCAGCAGCGACAGCCATACACTCCAGCCGCCCCAGCTCTCCGGCGGATGGCTGATCACGCTGTAACCGAACAGCGGCAGCAAAAACAAGGTTGCGCCGAGCATGCTGCCCACCGCCGATAGACGACTGTCGAGACCACCGGCCTGATCAAGCCAGCGGCGCGCGAGGAACCCGGCGAAACCGTAGCAGGTCGTGGCGAGCAGGCAGGCGAGGGCGCCCATCAACAGTTCCATGTCGAATGCCACCGGACCGGCTCGGGTCAGGATGCCCACGCCCAACAGCCCGAGGAACACGCCGCCAAGTTTGGCGGCGGTGAGTTTTTCATGGAAGAACAGACCGCCGATCAGCACGCCCATCAGTGGCGTGGTGGCGTTGAAAATCGCCGAGTAACCGGCCGGCAGCACCTGGGCGGCTACCGAGTACAGGGTCGCCGGGATCCCGGAGTTGATCACGCCGAGCAGCATCACGGTTTTGAGTTTGCCTTTGAAATCCCAGCTGATGCGCATTAGCCCGAGGATCACCAACAGGCCGACCGCGGCAATCGACACGCGGAAAAAAGCAGTGGGGATTGTGCCAATCACCGGGGCGATGATGCGCATGAACAGAAAGCTCGCGCCCCAAATGGCGGCAAGCGACAACAAACGCAGAGTATCGACGGGGTTCACAGCGCTTTCCTTCCTTGATTGGCGGGCAAGTGTCGCGCCAGTCAGGACGCAAGGCAATGGTTGCGTTGCGTAACAAAGGGCCACTAAGCTCAGGCCCACGATAAGAATCAGCCGCCGAGGTTTTACCTATGCCGCAGCAATGGCCAGCCGCCGACATCGCCCGAATGATCCTCGATGGCTTTGACGATTACCGCGAGCATTTCCGCCAGATCACCGACGGCGCCCGCGCTCGCTTCGAGCAGGCCAAGTGGCAGGAGACCCAGACGGCGTCGGCTGCGCGGATCAACCTCTATGAAGAAAAAGTCAGCGAAACGGTCGGACGGCTGCACATCGCTTTTGACGCCGACACGCTGGATGTCAGCTGCTGGCCGCTGGTCAAAAGCGCTTACATCACGCTGATCGACCTGCGCTTCGACGATGAACTGTCCGAGACCTGGTACAACTCGATCTTCTGCGGGCTGTTCAGCCACGACCTGATCAGCGACGGCTGCATGTTCATCCACACCACCCGGCCGAGCCTGCGCCGGGCCCGCGCCGCACAAACCCGCACGTACAAGCCCCAGGGCCAGTTGTCCGGGATGCTGGCGAGCATTTTTGCCGACTACCGCTTCAGCGAGGATTACGCCAACCTGGCGGGCGACATGTCTCGTCTCGAAGGGCAATTGCGCGAGAACCTGCCGGACTGGGTCTGCAAGGATCCGGAGCTGAGTGTCGAACTGTTTTCCTCGGTGCTTTACCGCAACAAAGGCGCGTACCTGGTCGGGCGCATCTACACCCAGGACGAACAATGGCCGCTGGTGATTCCGCTGCTGCACCGCGAAGGTCGCGGGATTCAGATCGATGCGCTGATCACCGATGAAGCGGACGTGTCGATCATCTTCTCGTTCACCCGTTCGTATTTCATGGTCGACGTGCCGGTGCCGGCGGAGTTCATCGGTTTCCTCAAACGCATCCTGCCGGGCAAGCACATCGCCGAGTTGTACACCTCGATCGGCTTTTACAAACACGGAAAATCCGAGTTCTACCGGGCGCTGATCAATCACCTGGCCAACACCGACGATCAGTTCATCATGGCCCCGGGCGTGCGTGGCATGGTGATGAGCGTGTTTACGCTGCCGGGCTTCAACACCGTATTCAAAATCATCAAGGACCGCTTCTCGCCGTCGAAGAACGTCGACCGCGCCACGGTGATCGAGAAGTACCGTCTGGTGAAAAGCGTCGACCGGGTCGGGCGTTTGGCCGACACCCAGGAATTCGCCGATTTCCGTTTTCCGTTGAGCAAGTTCGACCCGGCCTGTCTGGAAGAACTGCTCGATGTGGCGGCGTCCACCGTGTCGGTAGAGGGCGACACCGTGCTGATCCGTCACTGCTGGACCGAACGTCGGATGACGCCGTTGAACCTGTATCTGGAAAATGCCAACGAGGCGCAGGTCCGCGAGGCGCTGGAAGATTACGGGCTGGCGATCAAGCAACTGGCGGCGGCGAACATCTTCCCCGGCGACATGCTGCTGAAGAATTTTGGCGTCACTCGTCACGGGCGGGTGGTGTTTTATGACTATGACGAGATCTGCTTCCTGACCGAGGCCAACTTCCGGCATATCCCGCAACCGCGTACGCCGGAAGACGAGATGGCGTCGGAGCCTTGGTATTCGATTGGGCCGCTGGATGTGTTTCCTGAAGAGTTTCCGCCGTTTTTGTTTGCCGATGCGGGGCAGCGCAAGTTGTTTGATCAGTTGCATGGTGAACTTTACAACGCCGATTACTGGAAAAGCCTTCAGGAAGCCATTCGCGCCGGGAAGGTGATTGATGTGTTCCCGTATCGGCGCAAGGGCCTCGACAACGAGTAGTTCTCTGCGTCCGCTGCGCGGCCGATCGCGAGCAGGCTCGCTCCCACATGGGTTCTATGGCGAGCACAGAATCGGGGATGCCGCGGTCAACTGTGGGAGCGAGCTTGCTCGCGATCGACCGCGCAGCGGTCGTAAAATCTGCGACAATCCGCCCCCTGCGCCACTAGACGACTTATTGCGTACCTGATGACTGACGAATCGCCTTCCATCGACAAACTGCTGAAAAACCTCGATCACGCCATGCTCGCCGACCGCCACCGGCTGCGGCGGCAGTTGCTTGAGCTGCGCAAAAAACCTGACGAAGCCAAGCTGGCCCAGTGGGTGACGCGCACGCAGGCGTCCTGTGATCAGGTGTTGGCGCGGCGGGCCAGCCTGCCGGTGATTCGTTACGACGACAGCCTGCCGATCGCCGCCAAGCGCGACGAAATCAAAGCAGCGCTGCTCAAGCATCAGGTGCTGATCATTGCTGGCGAAACCGGTTCGGGTAAAACCACCCAGTTGCCGAAGATCTGCCTGGAAATCGGTCGCGGTCAGCATGGCCTGATCGGCCACACCCAGCCCCGTCGAATCGCCGCCCGCAGCGTGGCGAGCCGGGTCGCCGAAGAACTGGCGACGCCGTTGGGTGCGCTGGTCGGCTATCAGGTGCGGTTCGAGGACCAGAGCGATTCCAACACCCTGATCAAGCTGATGACCGACGGCATCCTGCTGGCGGAAACCCAGAACGACCGCTACCTCGAACGCTACGACACGATCATCGTCGACGAAGCCCACGAACGCAGCCTCAACATCGATTTCCTGCTCGGTTACCTGAAAACCCTGCTGCCGCGTCGCCCGGACCTGAAAGTCATCATCACCTCGGCGACCATCGACCTGGAGCGTTTCTCCAAGCATTTCGATGACGCGCCGATTGTAGAAGTCTCGGGCCGCACCTTCCCGGTAGAAACCTGGTACCGCCCGCTGACTCTGGAGCAGGACGAGGAGGGCAACCGCGTCGAGGATGACTTGACGGTGGATCAGGCGATCCTCGCCACCCTCGACGAAATCGCCGCGTTCGAACGCAGCGAACGCAAGAGCCCCGGCGATGTGCTGGTGTTCCTGCCCGGCGAGCGTGAGATTCGCGACGCGGCGGACATGCTGCGTAAAGCCCAACTCAAGCACACTGAAATTCTGCCGCTCTACGCTCGACTGTCGCCGGCCGAGCAGCAGCGGATTTTCCAGTCACACCCAGGCCGTCGCGTGGTTCTGGCGACCAACGTCGCGGAAACCTCGCTGACGGTGCCGGGCATTCGTTACGTGATCGACAGCGGCACCGCGCGCATCAGCCGCTACAGCTACCGTGCCAAGGTCCAGCGCCTGCCCATCGAAGCGATTTCCCAGGCCAGCGCCAACCAGCGTAAAGGTCGTTGCGGACGGGTCGAGCCGGGTATTTGCATTCGCCTGTATGCCGAAGAAGACTTCATCGGCCGCCCGGAATTTACCGACCCGGAAATTCTGCGCACCAACCTCGCGGCGGTGATTTTGCAGATGCTGCATCTGCGCCTCGGCGAAATAACCGATTTCCCGTTTATCGAGCCGCCGGATGGCAAAGCCATCAGCGACGGTTTTAACCTGCTGCAAGAGCTCTCGGCGGTCGACCGCAACAGCCAGCTGACGCCGCTCGGTCGCCAATTGGCGCGGTTGCCGGTGGACCCACGCATGGGCCGCATGCTGCTGGAAGCGGCAAAACTCGGCAGCTTGCAGGAAGTGCTGATCGTCGCCAGCGCCATGTCGATTCAGGACCCGCGCGAGCGTCCGCCGGAGCGTCAGCAAGCGGCGGATCAGGCGCACGCGCAGTGGAAAGACGTGGACTCGGACTTCGCCGGGTTGGTCAATCTGTGGCGTGGTTTCGAAGAACAGCGCCAGGCGCTGACCGCCAGCCCGTTGCGCAATTGGTGCCGCAAGAATTTCCTGAATTACCTGCGTCTGCGCGAATGGCGTGACTCTCACCGGCAGTTGAGCCTGATCTGCCGCGACATGCAGTTGAGCCTCAATAAAGAGCCGGCGGATTACCCGAAACTGCACAAAGCCGTGCTCTCGGGGTTGCTCAGCCAGATCGGGCAGAAAACCGAAGAAGGCGACTACCTCGGCGCCCGTCAGCGGCGTTTCTGGATTCACCCGTCATCGGGTCTCGGCAAGAAGCGTCCGCAATGGCTGATGGCCGCCGAACTGGTGGAAACCACCAAGCTCTACGCGCGCATGGTCGCCAAGATCGACGCCGACTGGATCGAGCCTTTGGCCGGGCACCTGATCAAGAAAAACCACTTCGAACCCCATTGGGAGAAGAAGCGCGGCCAGGTCGTGGCCTTCGAGCAAATCACCTTGTTCGGGCTGATCGTGGTCGGTCGCCGGCCGGTGCATTACGGGCCGATCGACCCGGTGGTGTCCCGTGAGTTCTTCATTCGTGAAGGTCTGGTGCGCGGCGAGATTCAGTCCAAGGCCAAGTGCCTGACGGCCAATGCGCAACTGCTGGAACAGCTCGACGAACTGGAAGCCAAGGCTCGCCGTCGCGACATTCTGGCGGACGAAGAAACCCTGTTCGCCTTCTACGATGCGCGACTGCCAGCGGAGATCCACCAGATCGCTACCTTCGACAGCTGGTATCGGGTCAACAGCCAGAAAGACCCGCAGCTGCTGATCATGCGCGAAGAAGACGTACTGGCTCGCGAGGCGAGTGAAGTCACCGCGCTGCATTACCCGGACACCTTGCACATCGGTGATCTGGAGTTGGCGCTGAGCTACCACTTCGAGCCGAACCACCCGCGTGACGGCGTGACCCTGCGTGTGCCGGCGCCGTTGTTGCCGATGCTGCCCCCGGAACGTCTGGAATGGTTGGTGCCCGGCGTAATCGAAGCCAAGTGCATCGCGCTGGTGCGCAACCTGCCAAAAGCCTTGCGCAAGAATTTCGTGCCGGTGCCGGACTTCGTCAAAGCGGCGTTGCAGCGCATGACTTTTGCCGAGGGCTCGTTGCCTCAAGCATTGGGTCGTGAACTGTTGCGCATGACCGGTGCGCGGGTCAGCGATGAAGCCTGGGCCGAAGCGTCGCAGCAGGTCGACAGTCATTTGCGGATGAACCTGGAAATCGTCGACGGCCAGGGCAAGTTCCTGGGTGAAGGGCGTGATCTGGCGGAACTGACCGCACGCTTTGCCGAAGCCAGTCAGGCCGCGTTGGCCGTGCCGCAAACCGCAAAAAACCAGCAACCGGTGGAGCCGAAAGTGTTTGCCGCCGTCGCCGAGAAAACTCAGCAGAAGATCGCCGGGCTATCGATGACGGTGTATCCGGCGCTGGTGGAAGAGAGCGGCACGGTCAAGGAAGGACGTTTCTCGACGCCGGCCGAGGCAGAGTTTCAACATCGCCGCGCCTTGCAGCGTTTGCTGATGCAGCAACTGGCCGAACCGGCGAAGTTCCTGCGCGGCAAGTTGCCGGGGCTGACCGAATTGGGCCTGATGTACCGCGACATGGGGCGCATCGACAGTCTGGTCGAAGATATCCTGCTGGCCAGCCTCGACAGCTGCATTCTCGACGGCGAAGACCCGTTGCCACGCGATGGTGCCGGGTTGGCCTCACTGGCCGAACGCAAGCGCGGTGGCTGGACCGAGCACGCGGAGCGCCTGGCCAAGCTGACGCTGGAAATCCTCAAGCTCTGGCACGGCCTGCAAAAACGCTTCAAGGGCAAGATCGACCTGGCGCAAGCCGTGGCCCTGAACGACATCAAGCAGCAGCTCAGTCATCTGGTGTATCCGGGGTTTGTCCGGGAAACCCCGATGCAGTGGCTCAAGGAGTTGCCGCGTTATCTGAAAGCGGTCGAGCAGCGCTTCGAGAAAATCGGCGCTCAGGTACAGAGGGATCGGGTCTGGAGCGGCGAGTTGTCTGGCTTGTGGACGCAATATCAAACCCGCGCCAACAAACATGCCCAGGAAGGTAAACGCGATCCGCAGCTGGAACTCTATCGCTGGTGGCTGGAGGAATATCGGGTTTCGCTGTTCGCCCAACAATTGGGGACCAAGGTGCCGATCTCCGACAAGCGCCTGAACAAGCAATGGACCCAGGTCGAACCGTAGGCCCCGATCCTACAGTCCGGCAGGGGGGGCGATTGATCCAGCAAAAGGCGCCAAAACCCAATGTTTATGGCAAACTTCGCGCCTATAAACGCCGGCCCCGCAGTTTTGAGCCTTCACAGGTCTGGGCGGATCGGAGTAAAGCGATGCCAGGTTTGCTTCCCGTGAGGGGAATAGACTCTTTGTGTGTTGGTACGTGGGTGCCAACACTTTCTGCCTGAACAGATTAGAGAAACGACCATGCATAACGTCGTCATCAGCGGCACCGGCCTGTACACCCCGGCCAACAGCATCTCCAACGAAGAGCTGGTGCAGTCTTTCAACGCTTACGTCGCGCTATTCAACGCCGACAATGCCGACGCCATCGCGCGCGGCGAAATCGAAGCGTTGACCGAGTCCAGCGCGGCGTTTATCGAAAAGGCGTCTGGCATCAAAAGCCGTTTTGTCATGGACAAGGACGGCATCCTCGACCCGCAACGCATGGCTCCACGCCTGCCGGAACGCTCGAATGACGAGTGGTCGGTGCTTTGCCAAATGGCCATCGGCGCCGCCGAGCAAGCCTTGCAGCGTGCCGGCAAGACCGCCGCGGACATCGACGGCGTGATCGTCGCCTGCTCCAACCTGCAACGTGCCTACCCGGCCATCGCCATCGAAGTCCAGGAAGCCTTGGGCATCCAGGGTTTCGGTTACGACATGAACGTCGCCTGCTCCTCGGCGACCTTTGGCATTCAGGCTGCGGCCAACAGCGTGCAACTGGGCCAGGCCCGGGCGATCCTGATGGTCAACCCGGAAGTCTGCACCGGTCACCTGAACTTCCGCGACCGCGACAGCCACTTCATCTTCGGCGACGCCGCTACCGCGGTGATCATTGAACGTGCTGACCTGGCGACGTCCAAGTACCAGTTCGACATCGTCAGCACCAAGCTGCTGACCAAGTTCTCCAACAACATCCGCAACAACTTCGGCTTCCTCAACCGCGCGGCGGAAGAAGGCATCGGGAACAAGGACAAACTGTTCGTGCAGGAAGGCCGCAAGGTGTTCCGCGATGTCTGCCCGATGGTCGCCGAGCTGATCGCTACGCACCTGGAAGAGAACACGCTCAACATCAGCGACGTGAAACGCTTCTGGCTGCACCAGGCCAACCTCAGCATGAACCATCTGATCGTCAAGAAACTGCTGGGCCGCGAAGCCACCGAAGAAGAAGCCCCGGTGATTCTCGACACCTACGCCAACACCAGCTCCGCCGGTTCCGTGATCGCGTTTCACAAGAACCAGGACGATCTGGCCGCCGGTTCGCTGGCAGTGCTCAGCTCGTTCGGCGCCGGTTACTCGATTGGTAGCGTGATTCTACGCAAGCGCTGAGTTTGCCTTAAAAGATCGCAGCCTGCGGCAGCTCCTACAGGGTTAAGTAATCCCATGCAGGAGCTGCCGCAGGCTGCGATTTTTTTTGCGCCAACAAAAAAACTCGCGCTGCAGTATCGGACGGATGATGGGGACCGATACCACAACGCGAGTTTGTAAAAGCGGCTCGGGCTTCCTTGCCCGAGTCGTGTAGCGGGGGAAATCAGAACTTGGCTTCGGCATCCAGTTGCAGGGTGTTGATGTCGGAGTCTTTCTTGTTGATGCTGGCGTTGGTTTGGTCAGAGGTGGCCATGAAGTACGTCGCGCCGAGGTTGAAGTTCTTGTCCAACTCGTAGCTCACTTTCAACTTGCTGCCGCGCGAACCGGTGAAACCGTTGGCAAAGTCGGAGTCGGTGAAGGCGCCGACAACCGCGTTACGCTGTACATCGCGGTAGTTGTAGTCCACTGCGAAGCCGTAGATCTTGGACTTCACACCGGCCAACCAACCAGTGTCCTGATTGTTGCTCGCGTCTTTGTTGTTGACGTACTGACCGTACAACGAGAGCGGTACTGGCAGGTTGCTGAAGTCAAGTTGACCAAAACCCTCGTACAGATTGAACTCTTCCCTCGGGCTATTGCCATTGACGGCCAGTGCGCACGGTGCGGTAACGGTGCCGGTGGTAGGGCAAGCACTGCTGTCATCGTTGTCGTAGGCGTAGATACTGCCGCCCAGGGTCATTTTCATGCTGTCAGTGATGGCGAAACGCGCGCCCAACTGGCCAGCGTACAGACGCAGGTCGTGTTTGAACTGCACACCTTCGCCGTCGACGTTGTCCTTGAGGGTGTAGTGGCCGGCGCTACCGAACAGCTCGGTGCTGCCGCCCAGCGGGTATTTGTAAGTCGCTGCCAGGCCTTCCGGGTTGATGTCGCTATCCCAGATGATGTCACCCATGCTCACCCATTGTTGCGGCATCTTGCCGCCGACGAGGTGCAGGTTCTTGATCGCGTCGGGGTGGTAGTCGACGTAGCCCTGGTCCAGCCAGATCGACTTCTTGTCGAAGTAGTTGTTCAGGTCCTGGTTGGTGGACCGGGCGTCGTCGTTGCTGCCGGTGGCGATACGAATACCGGTGTCGACCTGAGGGTTGATTTCGCTGTAGGCACCCAGGCGGGCACGAATGCGCTGACGATCCTGGTCTTTGTTGTTTGGAACGCCATCGTTGTGGACTGTTTCCTCACGGAAACGCACGTCACCCTTGAATTGGGTCTTGGCAGCCCACGCCAGTTTCTGGTCGAAGGTACTCAGTTCAGTGGTTTTCTTCGCAGTCGCTGCGATCTGCTCGTTGGTCTCTTGTTGAGCCTGGCGGGCGATTTTCTGGTCTTTCTGATCCCTGGCCAACTCGGCTTGCAGTTCGGTGTACTGCGCAGGCGAAATAGAGCCGTTTGCCTTGAGCATGTCGAGCAGTTTGGCGTCGACTGCGGCGCTGGCCGGAACACTCATGGCCAGCAGCAACCCGCCACACAAGGCCGCCGCAGTTTTCGTGGAAGCAAGACGCATATCAATCTCCGAAGATGTAATGGGATGACTGAGCCATCCAGGACACAACCGACCGTTGACGGACGGAAAACAGTGACCAGGTTTAGAACCCGGCGCTCTAAAAACAGGCGCCAGTATCGCGATGGTTTATGACAGAGCGGTGGCAATGTGATGGCGTCTCGATGACGATACAAAGTCGTCGAGAACTATTGCGCTAGAGCGCTGTCGTCGAATTGCTCGTGTGCAATGCAGAGCGATAAGCGATACTCGCGATGCTTTCACGCCATGAAGAGTGAGGATGGTGATGCCGTTGCAACGTCTGCAAAGCCTGTCGGAAATCGCGTCGCAGACGTGGGATGCCCTGGTGCCCGAGAATCAGCCCTTTCTGCGCCACGCCTTTCTCAGCACGCTGGAAGACAGCGGCAGCGTCGGTCCTCATTCCGGCTGGCAACCCGAGCATTTGCTGCACATCGAGGGCGATCGCCTGATTGCCGCGCTGCCCAGTTACCGCAAATGGCATTCCTACGGCGAGTACGTGTTCGACCACGCCTGGGCCGATGCCTGTGAGCGTGCCGGTATCGATTACTACCCCAAGCTGCTGACGGCCGTACCGTTCAGTCCGGTCAGTGGCCCGCGTTTACTGGCGGCCACGCTCGAGGACGGTTTCGAACTGTTGAAAAGCCTGCCGGGCTACCTTGAAATCGAACAACTCTCCAGTGCCCACATCAACTTCACCGATCCGTTCACCGACGCGGCCCTGGCCGAGCAGCCGGGCTGGTTGCAACGAATTGGCTGTCAGTACCACTGGCAGAATCGCGGCTATCGGGATTTTCAGGACTTCCTCGACGTCCTCAGTTCGCGCAAGCGCAAGCAGATGCGCAAGGAACGCGAACAAGTGGCCGGGCAGGGCATTGATTTCGAATGGCTTGAAGGTAGGCAACTCGATCAGGCGCAGTGGGACTTTGTCTATGCCTGCTACGCCAACACCTACGCAGTGCGGCGGCAAGCGCCCTATCTGACGCGGGAGTTTTTCAGTTTGCTGGCCGAGCGCATGCCAGAGTCGATTCGTGTGGTGTTGGCCAAGCAAGGCTCACGGCCGGTGGCCATGGCCTTCAGTCTGGTGGGTGGCGACAGCTTTTACGGTCGTTACTGGGGCTGTCTGGCGGAGTTCGATCGTTTGCACTTCGAGACCTGTTTCTACCAGGGCATGGACTACGCGATTGCCAATGGCTTCCAGCGTTTCGATGCCGGTGCTCAAGGCGAGCACAAGTTGATTCGCGGGTTTGAACCCGTGATCACTCATTCATGGCACTACTTGCGTCATCCCGGGCTGAAAGCTGCCGTCAAAGACTTCCTGCAGCAAGAGCGCGTGGGTGTGTTGGCGTATGCCGAGGAAGCGAGGTCGGCCTTGCCTTACCGGCAAGACTGATTCTCGCTCCGGGCTTCAGCTGCCTTCCTTGCCTAACCATCGATACGTCACGCCGCCGATCACCGCGCCGAGCAGCGGCGCCACCCAGAACATCCACAATTGCGCGATGGCCCAGCCTCCGACGATCAGCGCCGGGCCGGTGCTGCGGGCCGGGTTGACCGAGGTGTTGGTGACAGGGATCGAGATCAGGTGAATCAGCGTCAAGGCCAGGCCGATGGCGATCGGCGCCAGCCCGGCGGGGGCTCGCTTGTCGGTGGCACCGAGGATGATCAGCACGAACATCGCCGTCATCACCAGCTCACAGACAAAGCCTGCGGCCATCGAGTATTTGCCGGGAGAATGCTCGCCGTAGCCGTTGGAAGCCAGACCGCTGGCAAGTTCGAAGCCTTCCTTGCCGTTGGCGATGTGGTAGATCAAGGCCGCCGCGATAATCGCGCCAATCACCTGAGCGATGATGTAGGCGGGCAGCTCTTTGGCGGGGAATCGACCGCCGACGAACAAACCAACCGAGACGGCGGGGTTGAGATGACAGCCGGAAATATGGCCAATGGCGAATGCCATGGTCAGTACCGTCAGACCAAAGGCCAGGGCCACACCCAGCACCCCGATCCCCAGCGGAGAAGACGCGGCCAGAACCGCACTGCCGCAACCCCCCAACACCAGCCAGAACGTACCTAACAACTCAGTGACTGAACGTTTGAACAGAGACATGAGAGCGTCCTTGATAGGTTTCCTATCGAGACTGTATCGAGTGATGCATCCTGCGCATTTACGACAGGCTCATCTCCAGAACCTTGGCTGATTACAGCAGGGTTTTGGTGGATTTCCAGCGGCCATAAAAAACCGCCAGGGCCTGTGGTTAGAGGGCTGTGGCGGTTACCAGGGTGTAGATAATCCATGTGGGAGCGAGCTTGCTCGCGATAGCGGGGTAACAGTCAACATTTATGTCGCTGAAACTCCGCTATCGCGAGCAAGCTCGCTCCCACAGTGTCGGGGGGGAACCCAATTAATCGATGCCGACAAATCCACCGGTCTGGTGCTGCCACAACCGCGCATACAACCCGCCATGGGCCAGCAGTTCGGCGTGGCTGCCGGTTTCGGCGATTTTGCCTTTTTCCAGCACCACCAGCCGGTCCATGCGGGCGATGGTCGAGAGGCGGTGGGCAATGGCAATCACGGTTTTGCCCTGCATCAAGGTTTCGAGGCTTTCCTGGATCGCCGCTTCGACTTCCGAGTCGAGCGCCGAGGTGGCCTCGTCCATGATCAGGATCGGCGCGTCCTTGAGCAGCACGCGAGCAATCGCTATCCGCTGACGCTGGCCGCCGGAGAGTTTCACCCCGCGTTCACCGACGTGGGCATCGAAACCGGTGCGACCTTCGGAGTCCGACAACAGCGGGATGAACTCGTCGGCGCGGGCCTTGTGCACCGCCTCCCAGAGTTCGGTGTCGGTGGCGTCGGGTTTGCCGTACAGCAAATTGTCGCGGATCGAGCGATGCAGCAGGGACGTGTCCTGGGTGATCATGCCGATGCGCTCTCGCAGGCTTTCCTGGCCGACTTCGGCGATGTTCTGGCCGTCGATGAGGATGCGTCCGCCCTCCACGTCATAGAGGCGCAGCAGCAGGTTGACCAAGGTTGACTTGCCGGCACCGGACGGACCGATCAGGCCGATTTTTTCACCGGGCTTGATGGTCAGGTTGAGGTCGCCGATGATTCCGCTCTTCTTGCCGTAGTGGAAATCCACGTGCTCGAAACGCACTTCGCCACGGGTGACCGCCAGCGGTTTGGCCTGCTCGCGATCGGTGACGCTGACCGGTTGGGAAATGGTCTGCAAACCGTCCTGAACCATGCCGATGTTTTCGAAAATGCCGGTGACCACCCACATGATCCAGCCGGACATGTTGACGATGCGGATCACCAGGCCGGTGGCCAGGGCAATCGCGCCTACGGTGATCAGCGACTGCGTCCACAGCCACAGGGCCAGGCCGGTGGTGCCGACGATCAGCAAGCCGTTCATGCTGGTGATGACCACGTCCATGCTGGTGACCACCCGGCCTGCCAGTTGGGCTTTTTCGGTTTGTTCCTTGATCGCTTCGCGAGCATATTGCTGCTCGAAATTGGTGTGGGCGAACAGCTTCAGGGTGGTGATGTTGGTGTAGCCGTCGACGATCCGCCCCATGAGTTTGGAGCGCGCATCGGAGGACACCACCGAACGTTCCTTGACCCGTGGCACGAAGTAGTAAAGGGCACTGATGAAGGCGACGATCCAGGTCAGCAGCGGGATCATCAGGCGCCAGTCGGCTTCGGCGAACAACACCAGCGAACTGATCGCGTAGATCAGCACGTGCCACAGCGCGTCCACCGCTTGCACTGCCGAGTCGCGCAGCGAGTTGCCGGTCTGCATGATGCGTTGGGCGATGCGCCCGGCGAAGTCGTTCTGGAAAAAATTCAGGCTTTGTTTGAGCACATAACTGTGGTTCTGCCAGCGGATCAGACTGGTCATGCTGGGGCTCAGGGTCTGGTGCACCAGCAGGTCGTGCAGGCCAACAAAGATCGGCCGAAAAACCAGGGCTACCACCGCCATCCAGGCCAGCTCGATGCCGTGTTCCTTGAAGAAATCGACGTTAGGCGTGCCTTGGGTCAGGTCGATGATGCGACTCAGGTAGCTGAACAGCGCCACTTCGATCAGCGCACCAATCAGGCCGACGAACAGCAGGACGGCGAAACTCGGCCAGACCTGCTTCAAGTAATAGGTATAAAAAGGGAGAACCCGATCCGGCGGAGCGGCCGTCGGGGCCTCGCGGAAAATGTCGATCAGTTTCTCGAAACGGCGATAAAGCATCAGTTCTCCGCCCGCGCACGGGCTCTCCTTTGAACAGTGTGAGCGGCGCACTCCGGCAGCCGCTCAAGACTTCCTGTGTAGCTTAGTCGATGACTTTGGCTGACTTGATGAACACAGGGTCGGCTGGCACATCTTTCATGCCGCCACGGGTGGTGGTTTGCGAGTTGACGATGACGTCTACCACGTCCATGCCCTTCACGACTTTACCGAAGACCGCATAGCCATCACCGCTATCGAGGAAGTCGTTGTCTTTGACGTTCACGAAGAACTGGCTAGTGGCCGAATCAGGGTTGGAGGTGCGGGCCATGGACAGCGTGCCACGGACGTTATGCAGACCGTTTTTGGACTCGTTCTTGATCGGTGCCTTGGTTTCTTTCTGCTGCATTTGTTGAGTGAAACCGCCGCCCTGGATCATGAACCCTGGAATCACACGGTGAAAAATCGTGTTGTTGTAGAAGCCGCTGTTGACGTAATCAAGGAAGTTCTTGGTACTGATCGGCGCTTTGACCGGGTCCAGCTCGATCTCGATCTGGCCGTTGGTGGTTTCCAGCAGTACGTGCGGCGCCTTGGCGGGCGTCGCGGCCATCAGGTTGGCGGCAAACAGAACGGAGCCAGCGACGAGGGCGATTTTTTTCAGCATGGGTCAGTGATCCTGAGTGAGGTGGTGTCGACTGCGGTGAGAAACTCGAGCAGCGTTTGGTTGAACATTTCGGGTTGATCCAGCGGGGTGGCGTGGCGCGAATCGGCGATCACCACCAGCCGCGCATCGGGCAGCAGTTTTACATAGGTCTCTTTCAGCGAGACCGGCGTGTAGTCACGGTCGGCGCTGACGATGAGGGTTGGACAGGAGACCCTCGAAAGTCGTTCCTGAACCCCCCAGCCAACGATCGCATCGAAGCTGGCGAGATAAGCATGTTTGTCGTTTTTTGCCCAGCGCTCGGCCATTTTTTGTCGCAGGTCGGCCTGTTCGGGTTTGGGGAACAGCTTGCCGCCCAAGGCCGTGCCGATGGTGCCCAGACTGAGGACGCGCATCAGGCTCCAGCGCTTGAACCACTGCCAGTAATCGTCGCGGCTGCGCAGTTTGACCTCGGGCGCGCTGTTGACGATGCACAAGCTTTTGAGCAATTGCGGCTGATCCACGGCCAGTTGAAAACCGATCATGCCGCCCATGGACAGGCCCACGTAATGAGTGGGGCCGAGGTTCAAGTGTTCAATGAGGGCGATCAGGTCGGCGCTGAACCCGGCGATGCTGTAGCGCTCGCGGGGTTTGTCGGAGCGACCGTGGCCACGCACATCCGGAACGATCACCCGGTAGCGGGCCGACAGCGCCGGGATCTGCTTTTCCCAGTCCAGGGTGCTGGAACCCAGCCCGTGGACCAGCAGCAACGGCGTGCCGTGGCCATATTCCTCATAGTGCAGGTTGCAACCTTCGTGTTCGAAATAGGCCATGCGTACACTCCGTGTCAGGCTTGTTCAGGGGCAGCGAAAGGTGCATCCAGCGGCGCAGTGTCAAAAGTGCGCAGCAGTTCGATGAGAATCTGCGTGGCCGGACCCAAGGGTTTGTCCTTGTTCGAGTACAGGTAGAAGCTTGGGTTGCGGCTGCCACCCTGGTCCAACGGTAGCAGCTTGAGCAGTCCTTCCTTGAGTTCTCGTTCGATCATGTGCCGAGGCAACCAGGCGAAACCCAGGCCGCTGCTGACAAAAGTTGCCGCGGTGGCCAGGCTGCCGACGGTCCAGCGCTGTTCCGCGCCGAGCCAGCCAACGTCCCGTGGCTGCTGGCGGCCGGAGTCGCGGATGACCACTTGCATCTGGGATTCCAGATCCTGGAAGTTCAGTTCGCGGTTCAGACGATGCAGTGGGTGTTCAGGGTGAGCGACAGCCACAAACTCTACGTCGCTCAATTCCGCCCCCAGGTAACCGGGAATGCTCAGGCCGGTGATGGCCAGATCGGCCACGCCTTCGAGCAAGACTTCCTCTACGCCGGATAGAACCTCCTCACGCAGACGCACCCGGCAGCCACGGCTCTGCGGCATGAACGCGGTCAAGGCGCGAACGAGGCGGGCGCTCGGATACGCAGCGTCGACCACCAGCCGCACTTCCGCTTCCCAGCCTTGCTCCATGTGATGGGCCAGGTCTTCCAGCTGACTGGCCTGTTTTACCAGTTGCCGCGAGCGGCGCAGCAGCACGCCGCCGGCTTCGGTCAGCACCGCTTTGCGGCCGTCGATGCGCAACAGCGGCACGCCGAGCTGGTCCTGCATGCGCGCCACGGTGTAGCTCACCGATGATTGCGAGCGGTGCAGCGCTTCGGCGGCCTGGGCGAAACCGCCGTGGTCGACCACGGCCTGTAACGTTCGCCATTGATCAAGGGTCACGCGGGGCGCTTTCATGAATAGCTCCTCTTGTCCTAAGCTGGCAGTCCATATTGGAGACTGCTGAATGAAAAAGCTTTGTTGTGTGGTGTTGGCGATGCTGCCGCTGACTGCGTTTGCTTATCCGATCGACGTTGAAAAACAGCTGAATGGCTTGAGCATCGACTACAACACGTATGACACGGATAGCGACATTGCCACCATTCAGGTGAACAACTACGGCACCACCGATGCGGCCTGTAAGGTGGTTTTCAACAATGGCCCGGAAGCACCACGCACCCGCAATATCGAAGTGGCCGCTGGTAAACACAAAAATGCCACCGCCAAGTTCAACCGCAGCATCATCAAGATGCGTATCAAACTGACCTGCACCCCCAAATGACCTCAAGCGGAGCACGCCCGCCAGGCATGCTCCGCTTATAAACGAATTTATTGATGGTTTATAGCAGTTATTTGCGCTTTTTCATCGATTTAACTCCGTTTAACCTTCACTCCATCGACCTACAGCATTCTCAGATGGAGGCTACATCCCATGTCCCGCGTTCTGATCATCGAAAGCAGCGCTCGTCAGCAAGACTCGGTTTCGCGTCAACTGACCCAGACCTTCATCAGCCAGTGGCAAGCCACGCACCCGAACGACCAGATCACCGTCCGTGACCTGGCCGTCAACCCGGTGCCGCATCTGGATATCAACTTGCTGGGCGGCTGGATGAAACCTGCCGAGCAGCGCAGCGACATGGAGCAGGTTTCGCTGGAACGTTCCAACCAGTTGACCGACGAATTGCTGGCCGCCGATGTACTGGTCATGGCCGCGCCGATGTACAACTTCGCCATCCCGAGCACCCTCAAAGCCTGGCTCGACCATGTGCTGCGTGCCGGCGTGACCTTCAAGTACACCGACACCGGCCCGCAAGGCTTGCTCAGCGGCAAGCGTGCCTACGTGCTGACTGCGCGCGGCGGGATCTACGCCGGCAGCACCGCGGATCACCAAGAACCGTACCTGCGTCAGGTCATGGGCTTCATCGGGATTCACGACGTGACGTTCATTCACGCTGAAGGCATGAACCTGGGCGGTGACTTCCAGGAGAAAGGCCTGAACCAGGCCAACGCCAAGCTTTCCCAGGTCGCCTAAGGCTTTAATCGCCAGATAATCCCTTGATGTTCAAGTGACCTGGCGCAACCCCTTCAAGGCTTTACGCGCATCGAACCTCCCTTTGCACTTGTTGCTCCTGAGTGCTGTAGCCCGATTGAACGCTTTAGCGAGATCGGGCTTTTTTTTGCCTGCGATTTGATGAGCGGGCATAAAACCCTGTGGGAGCGAGCTCGCTCCCACAGGGATTTGTGTTGCCTGACGGTTCGCGATAACAGGCAAAAACCGCTATCGTCGCCGCCATTCGAAACGAGGCGAGCATGGGCTATCTACTTTTTGTCACGCTGATTCAGGCGTTTTCCTTCAGCTTGATCGGCGAATACCTGGCCGGTCATGTCGACAGTTACTTTGCGGTGCTGGTGCGAGTGGTGCTGGCGGGGCTGGTATTCATTCCGTTGACCCGCTGGCGTTCGGTTGAACCGGCGTTCATGCGCGGCATGCTGCTGATCGGCGCGTTGCAGTTCGGGGTGACCTACGTCTGCCTGTACCTGAGCTTTCGGGTGCTGACAGTGCCGGAGGTGTTGCTGTTCACCATCCTCACGCCGCTGCACGTGACTTTGATTGAGGATGCGTTGAACCGGCGTTTCAATCCGTGGGCATTGGTCGCGGCACTGGTGGCGGTGATGGGCGCGGCGGTCATTCGCTACGACCGGATCAACCCCGATTTCTTCATGGGCTTCCTGCTGCTGCAACTGGCCAACTTCACCTACGCCGCCGGGCAAGTGCTCTATAAGCATCTGGTGGCCCGCCATCCGAGCGATTTGCCGCATTACCGGCGCTTTGGTTACTTCTACCTGGGGGCATTGGCGGTGGCGTTGCCGGCGTTTCTGTTGTTTGGCAAACAGAACTTCCTGCCCGAAGCACCGCTGCAATGGGGCGTGCTGGTGTTCCTCGGCCTGGTCTCGACTGCGCTCGGGTTGTACTGGTGGAACAAGGGCGCGTGCCTGGTGAATGGCGGGACGCTCGCGGTGATGAACAACCTGCATGTGCCGGTGGGGTTGCTGATCAATCTGCTGATCTGGAATCAACATGAAGAACTGGGGCGGTTGTTCTTTGGCGGGTCGGTGATTTTGATGGCGGTGTGGATCAGTCGTTTGGGTGTACGCCGACCGGCAATCGCACACTAATTCCTGTGGGAGCGAGCTTGCTCGCGATGGCTGAGTGTCAGTCGACATCAATGTTATCTGACACACTGCTATCGCGAGCAAGCTCGCTCCCACAGGGGATATGCGGGGTTACATGATGTGTTTTTCGGGTTCGGGGATATGGCTCGCGCCTAACATGGCCGGAAGCAACCCGGCCCGCAAATCACCGCCACTGGGTTGCTGATAAAGGCTCAAGCCAAACTCCGGCAACACTGCCAGCAGGTAATCGAAAATATCCCCCTGAATCCGCTCGTAATCCGCCCACACGGTGGTGCGGGTGAAACAGTAGATTTCCAGCGGAATCCCCTGCGCGGTGGTCTGCATCTGCCGAACCATGCAGGTCATGTTCGGCTGGATTTCCGGGTGACTCTTCAAATACGCCAATGCATACGCGCGGAAGGTTCCGATATTGGTCATCCGCCGACGGTTGGCCGACATCGCTGCAACGTTGCCCTGCGCTTCGTTCCAGGCCTTGAGCTCAGCCTGCTTGCGGCTGATGTAGTCGGTCAGCAGATGCACCTGGGACAGCTTCTGCTCTTCGTCATCGCGGATGAACCGCACGCCACTGGCGTCGATGAACAGGCTGCGCTTGATCCGTCGTCCACCGGATTGCTGCATGCCGCGCCAGTTCTTGAACGACTCGGACATCAGGCGCCAGGTTGGAATCGAAACAATCGTTTTATCGAAATTTTGCACCTTGACCGTGTGCAGCGTGATGTCGACCACGTCACCGTCGGCGCCGACTTGCGGCATCTCGATCCAGTCGCCGACCCGCAGCATGTCATTGCTGGTCAGCTGCACGCTGGCGACGAACGACAGGAGGGTGTCCTTGTAGACCAACAGAATCACCGCCGACATGGCGCCCAGACCCGACAGCAGCAACAGCGGCGAACGGTCGATGAGGGTGGCAACGATGATGATCGCGCCAAACACATACAGCACCATTTTCGTCAGTTGTATGTAGCCTTTGATCGAGCGGGTACGGGCATGTTCGGTGCGCGCGTAGATATCGAGCAGGGCGCTGAGCAGGGCACTGACCGCCAACAGCAAAAACAGAATGGTAAATGCCAGCGCGACGTTACCAAGGAAGATCAGGCTGGTTTTGCCCAGCTCCGGCACCAGGTGCAAGCCGAACTGGATCACCAGCGAGGGTGTGATCTGCGCCAGGCGATGAAAGACCTTGTTATGCCGAAAGTCATTGATCCAGTGCAATGCCGGCTGGCGACCGAGCATTTTGGTCGCATGCAGAATGAGGTAGCGCGCCACTCGTCCGAGGGCCAGCGCAACCACCAGTAATACCACCAAAGCCAGGCTGGAATGCAGGAGCGGGTGCTGATCAAGGGCACCCCAAAGGTCTTGGACGTTGAGCCAGAGCTGTTTGATATCCATGGGCGAAAACGGTTCTTCTGTAGGACGCGACGGGGCGATTAGAGCATTTAAGACGCTTTGGATGACGTTCGAGGACAAAAGACGCAACAAAAAAAACCACTGTTTAGCGCCGTTTGTATAAAGAAACTCGGCCTTAGCGCTCGAAACCGTTACCCTATGCAGCTGTTTTTTTGTATTTCTTCGAGGTAGCACCCGTGTTTTCCCAATTCGCCCTGCACGAACGCCTGCTCAAAGCCGTGGCCGAGCTTAAATTTGTCGAGCCAACGCCTGTGCAAGCAGCGGCTATTCCGCTGGCGCTCCAAGGGCGTGACCTGCGGGTGACAGCGCAAACCGGTAGCGGCAAAACCGCTGCTTTTGTTTTGCCGATCCTCAACCGTCTGATCGGCCCGGCTAAAGTCCGCGTCAGCATCAAGACCCTGATCCTGCTGCCGACCCGCGAGCTGGCCCAGCAAACCATCAAGGAAGTTGAGCGTTTCGCTCAGTTCACCTTCATCAAGTCCGGCCTGATCACCGGCGGTGAAGACTTCAAGGTCCAGGCTGCCATGCTGCGCAAGGTGCCGGACATCCTGATCGGTACGCCTGGCCGGATGATCGAGCAACTGAACGCCGGCAACCTCGACCTGAAAGAAGTCGAAGTACTGGTCCTCGACGAAGCCGACCGCATGCTCGACATGGGCTTTGCCGAAGACGTCCAGCGTCTGGTGGAAGAGTGCACCAACCGCCAGCAGACCATGCTGTTCTCCGCCACTACCGGTGGTTCGGGCCTGCGCGAGATGGTCGCCAAGGTACTGAACAACCCTGAGCACCTGCAGCTCAACAACGTCAGCGATCTGAATGCGACCACCCGTCAGCAGATCATCACCGCTGACCACAACCAGCACAAAGAACAGATCGTGAACTGGCTGCTGGCCAACGAGACCTACCAGAAGGCCATCGTGTTCACCAACACCCGGGCCATGGCCGACCGTATCTACGGCCGCCTGGTGGCGCAGGAATACAAAGCGTTCGTCCTGCACGGTGACAAAGACCAGAAGGACCGCAAGCTGGCCATCGACCGCCTGAAGCAGGGCGGCGTGAAAATCCTCGTCGCCACCGACGTCGCCGCTCGCGGCCTGGACGTGGAAGGCCTGGACCTGGTGATCAACTTCGACATGCCGCGCAGCGGCGACGAATACGTTCACCGCATCGGTCGCACCGGCCGTGCCGGCAACGATGGCCTGGCCATCTCGCTGATCTGCCACGGCGACTGGAACCTGATGTCGAGCGTCGAGCGCTACCTCAAGCAGAGCTTCGAGCGCCGCACCATCAAGGAAGTCAAAGGCACCTACGGCGGACCGAAAAAGGTCAAGGCCTCGGGCAAAGCCGTTGGCGTGAAGAAGAAAAAAGTCGACGCCAAGGGCGACAAGAAGAAAACCGGCGCCAAGGCACCGACCAAACGCAAAATCGCCAACCGCCCGAAGACCGACGCCCTGTCGCTGGTTAGCAAGGATGGCATGGCGCCGCTGAAGCGCCGCAAGCCGGAAGCGCCGGCTGCTGAGTAAGCAGTTCTAGCGACCCACAAAAAACCCGGACACTGTCCGGGTTTTTTGTGGGTTTTGCCGGGTTATCTGACAATCGAAATCGAACCGAATGCCAGCGCCGCCAACAGCATCACCCCTACCGTGCCAACGGTCCATTTCAAGGTCATGCGCTGGTTGTCGCCATAATCCAGATCCAGTAATCCGCATAGCAGGTACGTGGACGCCACCAGCGGACTGAGCAAATGCACCGGTTGACCGATCAACCCGGCGATGGCCATTTCCTTGCCGGTGATGCCGTAGTGGCTGGCGGTTTCGGCAAGGATCGGCAGCACGCCAAAGTAGAACGCGTCGTTGGTCAGCACGTAGGTGAACGGCATGCTGATAAACGCGGTGATGATCGACATCGAACTGCCGGCCCATTCCGGGATCACGTGGATCAGACTCTCGGATATGGCCTTGGTCATGCCGGTCCCGCCCATGATGCCAACGAAAATCCCCGCCGCGAAGATCAGCAAGGTCACCGCCATGACGTTGTCGGCGTGACGGGCGATCACCGCTTTCTGGTCTTTGAGGTTCGGGAAGTTCACCACCAGGCCGATACCGAAGGCGAGCATAAACAACACGGCTGGCGGCATCACCGCGAGCATCATCAGCGCGATCAGGGTAATGGTCAGCGCCGCGTTGAACAGGAAGCGCCAATCGTTCAGGCGAAATTCGGTGAAGTGTTCCAGGCCTTCATTGCCGTCGAGTTGCACCACCCCCAGCCGACGCCGTTCCAGGCGGCCCAGATAGAGCGCGACGAAAATCACCCACGCCAACCCGATGGCCATCAACGGCAGCATCGCCACGAACAGCTCGGTGATGTCCACCTTCATGGCACTGGCCGCCCGGGAAAACGGTCCGGCCCACGGCAGAATATTCATCACCCCGATGGCCAGCAGCAACACGGTGGCCATGACTTGCAGACGCACGCCAGTGCGGCGATACAGCGGCAGCAGTGCCGCGCAGGTGATGATGTAAGTGGTGGCACCGTCGCCGTCCAGGCCGACGCAGATCCCGAGAATCGCGGTGCCCAGCACGATCTTTTGCGGATCGCCTTTCACCGCTTTGAGGATCAGTTTGACCAGCGGATTGAACAACCCGGCATCGGTCATCATGCAGAAATACAGAATCGCAAAGGTCAGCATCACCCCGGTCGGGGCTAGCATCTTCAAGCCGTCTAACATCATCGGCCCTAGTGTCGTGGTGTAACCGGCCAGGCAGGCAAAGGCGACTGGCACCAGCAACAGTGCAACCAGCGGCGACAGGCGTTTGCTCATGACCAGGTACATGAAGCACGTGATCATCGAATAGCTGATTAGCGTCAGCATGAGTTCCCTCGTTTTTATAGGTTTTGTCCGGGCGCGACGGCGGGTGGAAGCACCGCTTGGTCGTCTCTATCGTTCTGTTAGGCAGAACATCATTCCTTTTGATGGAACAACTTTCCGATCAATTTTTTGTGCTGTCAAGTGTTTGTCCGTTCGTTGACAAGTCACCGAAACCCGGCAGATACTAAAAACAGAACAATATTCTGTCAGGTAGAACGAGTTTCGAGGTGCCCGAAAACACGGGTTCTCGTGGCGTCTCAGGAGGGTTGGTGATGGGTCATTCGAACGAAATCGATATTTTGGTCAGCGAAGTCGGGCCGCGAGACGGGCTGCAAAGCGTCGCGGCGACCATGCCGACCGCGCTGAAACTGAAATGGATCGCGGCCCTGGCTAATGCCGGGCTGCGCGAAATCGAGGTGGGCTCTTTTGTGTCGCCGAAACTGCTGCCGCAGATGGCCGATGCCGCTGAGGTGGTGGCTTATGCGCGAACCTTGCCCAACCTGTTCGTGACCGCACTGGTGCCCAACCTCAAGGGCGCCGAAGCGGCATTCAAGGCTGGCGTGCAAAAAATCACGATGCCGATTTCGGTGAGCGAACCCCATTCCCTGGCCAACATCCGCAAGACCCACATTGAGGTCTATCAGGAAGTTCGCGCCGTCGTTGCCTTGCGCAACGAGCAGTACCCGAACATCGAAATCGAGGCCGGGTTGTCGACGGTGTTTGGTTGCACGATCCAGGGCGAAGTGCCGGATGACGACACTTTGCGCATGGCCACCCTCATGGCCGAGCTGGGCGTCAATGAAGTGGGGCTGGCCGACACCGTCGGCTACGCCAACCCGACTCAGGTCCGGCGCTTGTTCACCCGATTGCGCCAGGAATTGCCGGGTGTTGCCGGCAGTGCGCATTTCCACAACACCCGCGGCCAGGGCCTGGCCAATGTGCTGGCGGCGCTGGACGTGGGCGTGACCACCATCGACGCCTCTCAGGGCGGGATCGGTGGCTGCCCATACGCCCCCGGCGCGTCGGGCAACATCGTCACCGAAGACCTGGTTTACCTGCTCGAATCCATGGGCCTGCGCACTGGTATCGACATCGATCGGCTGGTGGCGGCTCGCGAGTGGTTGCGCCAGGGCCTGCCGGGTGAACCGCTGTACGGCTTCATCCCCGATGCCGGTGTGGGCAAGAATTTTCACTATGCGAAGAAGGCGGTATGAACATGAGCCTCAGCCAACAACAAAAGCCTTTGCCGCTGGCCGGTATTCGGGTCATCGAGTTCGTTCACATGGTCATGGGGCCGACCTGCGGTCTGGTGCTGGCTGATCTGGGGGCTGAGGTGATCAAGGTCGAACCGACCCCGCAAGGCGACAACACTCGACGCTTGATGGGCTCCGGCGCCGGGTACTGGACCACCTACAACCGCAACAAGAAAAGCTTCGCCGTCGACCTGAAAACCCCCGAAGGAATTGCGGCGGTGAAGAAACTGATCGCCACCGCAGACGTAGTCACCGAGAACTTCCGTCCCGGCACCATGGAAAAACTCGGTCTGGGTTACGCCGACGTCAAGGCGATCAAGCCGGACATTATTTACAGCTCCATGAAGGGTTTTCTGCCTGGCCCCTACGAACATCGTACGGCGCTCGACGAAGTGGTGCAGATGATGACGGGCCTGGCCTATATGACTGGCCCTGTCGGCCAACCGTTGCGCGCCGGGGCGTCGGTCAACGACGTGATGGGCGGAATGTTCAGCGCAATTTCAATTCTCGCGGCACTGCTGCAGCGTACCCAAAGCGCTCAGGGCCAGTTCGTGCAGACTGGCCTGTTCGAGAACTCGGCATTTCTGGTGGCCCAGCACATGATGCAAAACGTCGTCACTGGTGCGCCCGTCGCGCCGATGCCCAGCCGTGTCTCTGCGTGGGCAATCTATGACGTGTTCAGTTGCGCCGATGAAGAGCAGATCTTCCTCGGCGTGGTCAGCGACAGTCAGTGGAAAAGCTTCTGTGAAGTGTTCAGCTTCGATGCGTTCGGTAGCGATCCGCAGTTCGCCAGCAACAACCAGCGAGTGGCTGCGCGCCAGTTGATCCTGCCGAAAGTACGCGACTGTCTGGCCGCCATGAGCAAGGTTGAAGTCATGGCACTGTGTGAAAAGGCCGGTCTGCCGTTTTCTCCGATCCAGCGACCTCAGGATATGTTCGAAGACAAGCACCTGAACGACTCCGGTGGCATGGCTCAAGTGACGTTGCCTGACGGCCAGTCGGTCAATGTGCCGATGTTGCCGTTCGAAATGGACGGACAGCGCTTTGGTACTCGTTTGAACGTGCCGGCTTTGGGCAGCCATTCAGATGAATTGCTGAGCGAGTTGGGTTACACCCCGGCCGATATCTACGCACTGCACAGCGCCGGGGTCATCAAGTCCGAGGCGTGAAGGGTGGTCGCCCGTTCGATCAACGGTTAAGGTAGCCGCTGCGCAGCCGTTGCTGGCGCCGTCCCGAAGTTTTGTCACGAGCGAACATGAGCAAACAATCACCATCGGAAGACGAACCTTCCCTGCCTGCTGCCGAAGGTGGCGTAGCGGCCGTGGATCGCGCCTTTGCGATCCTCGCGGCGTTCGATGTCGGCAGTAACAGCCTGCCGCTGGCGGAAATCGCCCGGCGCACGGGGCTGTATAAAAGCACCATCCTGCGCTTGATGAGTTCGCTGGAACGCGCCGGCTTCATCCGTCGCCTCGGCGATGGCCAATACGCCGTTGGCCCCGAGCCATTACGGCTGGCGCAGGTCTATCAGACCTCGTTCCGCCTGCGGGATGTGATCTACCCGTTGCTGGAATCCCTGTCCGAAGCGAGCGGCGAAACGTCTTCATTTTATGTACGGGAAAACGACAGTCGCGTGGTGTTGTTTCGTGTCGAGCCCAGGCGTGCGGTGCGGGTTTCCCTGCATGAAGGTGCACGATTCCCGGTGAATGCCGGCGCCTCGGGAAAAATCCTACGAGCTTTTGGCGCAGTGTCCGACCCGAGCCTGGGCGCCATCCGCGAGCAATTCTGGGCGACGTCCTTTGGTGAGCGTGATCCGGAAACGGCTTCGGTGTCGGTGCCGGTGTTCAATGCGGCTTTTGAGCTGACGGGGGCATTGACCTTGTCTGGCCCTGCCGAGCGATTCAGCCAGGAGAAGGTCGTTACGGCGTGCGGATTGCTGCTCGATGCCGCAGCCAAGGCCACCGTTGCGCTAGGCGGGGACAGTCGGGAATTGCTCAAGGCGGTTGAGCGGATTGCCCTGGAAGATTGACCTTCTTCACATCAAAAGATCGCAGAGCTCCTACAGGTGTACACCGATCCTTGTAGGAGCTGTCGAGTGAAACGAGGCTGCGATCTTTTGATCTTGCCTTCAGCCCTCAGTTTTTTTCTCCGCCGATCCCAACTCCTTCAATCGCTGATCGATCAACTGGCACTTGTCCGGTAGATCCTTGCTGGCCGTCCCTAGATCCATCTTCTGCAACTCGGCGTTGATCTCTTTGGCTTTGGCTGGGTTTTGTTCGGTGAGCTTGGTCACTTCCTTGGCTAATTGTTCGCGTTTGGCCGTGGCTTCCTCGGGGGTGCAGGCCCAGACGGGGAGGGCGCAGGCGAGGGTGGCGGCGAGGGTGAATTTCAGCAGGGTTTTCATGGGGCGGGCCTCACTTCCGGTTACGGCAAGTTATCCAGTTGAGGGTTTAAGCGTGTAAAAAGTTCAGAGGCATGAACGGGCACCGTGAAGGGCGCCCGTTTTCATTTACGCCACCGCCTGCGCTCGCAAGCGTCTGCCGATCACATCCATCAAATCACAACCGTCACGCAACGGGATGGCGAGCAGTTTTGAAAAGTCGGACAGCACCACGGTGTCGCAGCCGATTTCGGCGCGGAAGATGATGTTTTCCAGAACTTGGGTGACGGTGCGGATTCGGTAATCAGTCATGGCTTGCAGGACGTCTAGTGCAGGTAAAGGCAAACGCTTGGGTGAAAGCAGTAGATGAAGGTAAGAAGGTCAATGTTAAGATCGAGGCTGTATATGGTGGCCAAGGGGTGCGTCCAGATCGATTCGTAATCAATGGGGGCGTCCGGTTACCATCGACTTCAAGAACACGCTGGGAGGTGTTTGATGGCGCAGGAACAGGGATTGTTGCAAGAGATCGGGCAACTGTTGGTTGACGCAGGCCCCGAAAGCGCCAATGTAATTGTCGTAAGGGCCGAGTTGTATCCAGAAGGTGACGCTTGTAAGTACGAGTTCGACTATGTTGATAGTAGCGACAAGACTGAATGGTTCAGTCCGCCCGCTCGTGCGGTAGGCGATTTGACAGAGCTTTTGGTGAAGTTAAGAAATAGATCATTTTTAAGTGGAAAGGCTGTTTGGACGAAGTGTGAAATAAATTTCGACGTGCTGCGTAATAAACTGAAGATCAATTACGGATATGACGAGATTTTTTGAAGCGCGGGAAGCTCATTAGCCGGTCCTACGACTAAATCCAACGCCTGCGCCTGTTGATGTACCTCGACTCGCGACGCGTTCAAGTCTCTCCAAAGTTATTCGCGTCACGGGGGCAGGCTTATGGGGAAAGGGTAAAAGGGGACGAATTTATTTATTTGACTATCGATGAAGAGGCCAGAAAATAAATCTGTCCCTTTTTTTGTAAATTCACCCGGAGGGGTATGACGGATGAGTGAAGACGAGATCTATCTGCAGATCGGAGAAATACTGTTAGGCACAGCTCCACATTCGGCGGTTGAGGTTATAGTTGAAGCCGAGCTTTCTCCTGAGGATGATCACTGTCAATTTCTATTTGATTACATTGATGAAGAAGGAAAGAAAGACTGGTTCAGTCCAAGTAGCAGTCATGTAGATGTGGGGGTATTTAAAAGCCTGGTTGAACTAAGAAAAATATACAAGGACAGTGAGATGACAGCCGATTTGCCCGTCTGGAGTGGTTGCACTATTACTGTAAATGTTGTGGCTGAAAAGTTGGCAATTACTTTCAAGTATGACTAATCGTAAAGACAGGTTTAACGATGCATGTCCCCATGAAACGGGCGATCCGCAAGGGGCTTGGGTGTCGATGAGCAGGGAGGCAGGGATCAGGTCGATTCCGGTGAGGGGCATGTATCTATCCATGGGTGGAGTCTCTCGTAATTAAAAAGGACTCTCAATGATCAGGTCGCCAAACCCGGTCGTCTTTTGGACGACGGTTTGACTATAAGGATCAGCCGCCCAGCGGTACAGAGCCCCTGTTCTGAACTTGATGTAGGGGAGATGCCCTGGTGCGGTCGGACAGTCGCCTGGCAAATTGCAGATGACTAAACACTGCCGACATCTGTGGGAGCGAGCTTGCTCCGGGCGGCGATCCGACGATAGCGGTGTATCAGTCAATATCAGTGTTGAATGTTTGTCAGTCATCGCGAGCAGGCTCGCTCCCACAGTAGATTGGCGGTGTTTGGAGATAGTGTGGCCGACACAAATCCAAGTGTGGGAGCGAGCCTGCTCGCGATTGGACGCGACTAGGTTTTGAGGTCTATCCCCCATGACAGCAACTGGCCGGTGCCTTGTCCTCATACCGGTCGTGATACCTCACCCACTCCATGATTTCCTCTTCATTACGGCCCTTGGGCGTGAGGTCGAGGTAGTTATAGGCACCGACCAACAAGTCCAGCCCTCGGGCATAAGTTGAATAGGTGTGAAAAATCTCGCCAGCTTCATTGCGATAAAACACGCTGAGGCCGGGAAGTTCTTCTTCAGCACCGTCGGATTTTTCGTAGTTGTAGGTGGCTTTGCCGGCGGTGACGTCTTCTGCTCGGGCCGAGACGCCGAAGTCGTAGTTGAAGTCGCAGCCTTCTGACGACACCCAATCGAATTTCCAGCCCATGCGCCGTTTGAATGCTTGGAATTCGGCGAACGGTGCGTGAGAAACCGCGACCACGGCGACGTCATGATGGGCCAGGTGTTGGTTGGCGCCGTCGATGTGGTCGGACAGGAACGAGCAGCCGGAACAGCCTTCATCCCAACCTTTGCCAAACATGAAGTGGTAGATGACCAACTGGCTATGGCCACCGAACAGGTCAGCCAGTTTCAGTTCGCCGTTCGGGCCCTGAAAGCGGTAGTCCTTGTCGATTTTCACCCAAGGCAGGGCGCGGCGTTCGGCGCTGAGTTTATCTCGTTCTTTGGTGAAGGCTTTTTCGTGGGCCAGGTGTTGCTTGCGGGCGGCGAGCCATTCTTCTCGAGAGACGACGGGATGATTCTGAATGTTCATTGGGATTCTCCTGCAGGATGCTGGGAGTTGACTTACACAAGCTAGTCGTCTGACCTACGCCCAATTCGACATACCGCCGGTCAGTGCTGTTCAAAACCTCAGCTGAACGGCTACGAACCGCGCCGGTCACAACCTATAAGGCCACCTCACTCTCTGGCTTTGGAGGTTGAATCAGGATGACGACTTATAACTGGGATTTGATTGAACGCTTGTTGCACGAGGCGCAGAACAGCGCTGGCCACAGCTTTACGCCACGGCCCTACGCCGAGCAGTACGCGGCGGAAAAAGCGGCAAAGGGCGAGGAGATTGAGAACCTGGATCATCTGAAAGCAGTGGCTGGTGAGTATGAAAAGTTACTGTTATTGCGCGGCTACATTGAGCCTCGGCCTGAGGATCAAGGTGGCAACGGTTCGAACTACATTTTGACGCCGCGGGGCTCGAGTTTATTGAGCCTGATCGACAGCAGTATTCCGGGCAATGACCATCCGCGGCAGGTGCTGGATGAGCAGGAAGATGCGCTGGACGAGGTGACGTTTGATGGGGTGGCGTCGAAGGCGCAGATTGCCTGACGATCACCCATAACCAATGTGGGAGTGAGCCTGCTCGCGAATGCGGTGCGGCAGACAACAATGATGTCGACTGTCACTCCGCTATCGCGAGCAGGCTCGCTCCCACAGGGAGTTGTGTAGTGCTTAGCTGTGTTTTGCTGCCTTCAGACACTTCAAATCGTTGAAGTCCTTGCGTACCCCTTCTATTTTCTTCAACAACTGCTGGCGCTGTTCCGGCGTGCTTTCGGCCATCAAATCCACAAATAGCGCCCGTGCCTGTGCTTCGGTGTTGGCGTAGGCCTGGCGATAAGCGGGCGTCCACAAACTCTCTCGATTCACCAGAAGCGTCTCGATTCGCTGTGGGAATTCTGGACTCTGGCGCTGCGCAACCGCTGCACTGAACTGCTTCTGCCAATGGACGCGGTTAGCGATCCATTGCGTATTCTGGTCACCCAAGGCGTTTGACCACGAGACAATCCGTAACTGCTGGGCTGCACTGAGCGGGCCGAGCCAGTCGTTCAGGCGTTTTTCCATACGCTGGCTGCGCGCCTTGATCTGTTCATCGAGAGACGGCTTGAGGTATTGCGCCTGGCGTTTACGCTGGTCCTTGGCGAAGGCCTCGTTCATTTCCGCAACTTGCTGGTCATTCAGCCCTTGCAACAGCTCAATGGCCGACGGGGTGATTTCCCGGGCAGTTTGGGCGATGGCTTGTTTGGCTTCCTGGACGCGGGTTTGCAGCGCAGCGTCGGTGACCTGGTTGGTCTCGACCATGACCTGCAAGCGATCCAGCCAGTCGAGATAGCCCGGCAGTTGCGTGGAGCAATGCCAGCTCAGGTGTTCCTTGAGGCGCTCGTTGAACCAGCCTTTCTGCTCGCCGTTCATGTCCAGGTAGTCGCTGAGCGTCCACGGAATGATCACGTCGAGGTTGCGATAGGCCAGGCCCACGCGGCTGCACGCACCGAGGGCGAGACTGAGGGTGATAACGACGGCAAGACACTTCAACCAGCGCGACATGGGCGAATCCTTTGCGAAGGCCTGGCTTTTTTAATGGGCTTTTCTATGTGAACGCAGGATGAGCCTCGCAGTTCAGCCGATCAGTAAAAGGCGCGTTCGGCCTTTAGGGTGACCAGCCCATCGCATTGGCTGTTGCGCCCGGAATAGGCGGAGCAGCTGCTGCCACTCAAGCTGGAGTCACTGTAGATCAGGTCCAGATCGACGCCCATGAATGGGCGGGAAAATTTCACTGACCAGTCGGTGAAACTGCCTACATATCCACCGTCGACGGACACTGGTGTGTTGAGCTGGTGGGTGGTGTATTTCATGCTGATCCCGATGCCAAACGGCTGATTGCCGCCCAGGTCGGCGAACACAGTGCTGTTCTGTTTGTCCGGGTCATTGCTGAACGCTGCGCCGAAACGGCTGCCCAGAAAGGTCAGGCCACCGAAAAGCTCCTGGCTGTCGAGGGTGTCCACTTTCGGATAGCTGTAACGGATCATGCCGACTTCGTACCCGAGGGTATTATCGAAAGGTTGTTTAAAACCCATGTAGGAGTCGACTTCAAGGTTGGCCCCTGGTGTTAAACCCATGCTCGGTGCCCATTGGCCCACGTAAAAACCGCTGTCGTGGCTCAGGTCGAGACCACCGTGGAACGAGCCGGTGCTGGAAGGTTTGACCAGCCCCTGGGCCATGCTGCGGCTGGGGGTGGTGCCGAGTTTGAGATCGAAGTCGCCCAGTTCACGCTGAAAGATTTGCGCATTGGCGACCGAACACGACAGCAGGGTGCCGAGCAATAAATAGGAGGGTTTGAGCATGCGTCACTCCATGACAGCGAGGAGCAGGAACTAAAACCTACTGAAACGCTTGATCTAGACGTGTGCAAGCATACCGGCGAATGCTCGGCATCGAGGGCCGTTCGTCGATTTTTGAAATATTGATGTGTTTGGCGGGGTGTTGCGAGGAGGGTTCCAGTCCAAGCGCTTCGAAGCTCAAAGCGCTTAGGGACCAGGTGACGCGGCGGATCTTGGGGGCGTTACTTCTTGCCCAGGGTGATCTG
This sequence comes from Pseudomonas fluorescens, assembly GCF_000968015.1. Lineage (GTDB taxonomy): Bacteria > Pseudomonadota > Gammaproteobacteria > Pseudomonadales > Pseudomonadaceae > Aquipseudomonas > Aquipseudomonas fluorescens_W. The sequence goes on along the minus strand of NZ_LACH01000053.1, from coordinate 20,364 downwards.
CTTGGACGGGCCGAACGTCTGGCCGCTGACGCCTTTGGCAATTTGCTGGATTTCTCCGCCGGACTTGAGGAACGCAGCAATCTGGTTGTTGATCGATTCGCTGGTTTCAACGGCTGGAGCTGGCTTTGCTTTGCTGTTGGATGCTTTTACACGCATGGCGGCCATTAACCTATAGAAAATTAACTTGGCCAGGCATCGTACAGGAAATACTTGACAATTGCTTGGTAAATATCCCCCCGAAATACACAGGGCAGATGAAGAATTAATCACAAGTTATTATTCTGAATAGGCTTCTAAGCTGCTGTTTTAACTAAGAACGATCGTGAAAAATTACAGTTTTGCGCCTGGCGGACAGGTGCGAAAATCTCCAGAACGGCCTGACGAGCGGCCAGGCGCGTGCGGTAAAGCCCAGGAAAATTAAGCCTTTCAGAGGATTTTCTTGCGCCACCGGGCTGGCCAGCAAACGCGGCCCGCAAAACCGGGTAGAATGCCGCCCACGCAATGAGGGTATTGGAAATGGCTTTAGTCGGGCGCTACAACAGTTTGCAAGTGGTTAAACACACTAACTTCGGTTTATATCTGGACGGTGGCGCGGATGGCGAAATCCTCCTGCCGAATCGTTATATTCCCAAAGATATTCCCAGCGAAGATGAAGACTGGCTCAACGTTTTTATTTATCTGGACAGCGATGACAAACTCATCGCAACTACCGAAAAGCCGAAAGTTCAAGTCGGTGAATTCGCCAGTTTAAAAGTCGTTGAAGTCAACAGCATCGGTGTTTTCCTGGATTGGGGCTTGCCGAAGGATCTGTTGCTGCCGTACTCCGAAGAAAAGCGCCAGATGACCGCCGGCGAATATGTCGTGGTGCACGTCTACCTCGACAAGCACACCCGCCGCATCACCGCGACGGCGCGTCTGGACCGCTACCTCGACAAGACCCCGGCCAACTACACCCCTGGCCAGGAAGTTGATTTGCTGGTTGCCGAAGCCACCGATATGGGCTTCAAGGCGATCATCAACAACAAGCACTGGGGTCTGATTCACAAGAACGAAATCTTCAAGTTCATGCGCGCCGGTAAAGAAGAGAAGGGCTTTATCAAAGAAGTCCGTGCCGACGGCAAGATCAGCCTGAGCCTGCAACCGGTCGGCGAAGAAGCCGCCACCAGCCTGAACTCGAAGATTCTCGCCAAGTTGCGCGACAACAATGGCAGCCTGCCGGTCAGCGACAAGAGCGACCCGACGGTGATCAGCAGTATGTTTGGCGTCAGCAAGGGTAACTTCAAAAAGGCCATTGGTGCGTTGTACAAGAACGGCCAGATCGTCATTCACGCTGATCGCATTGAACTAAGCTGACCTCGCGCCCGCCCTCATGTAACGCGATTGCGTAGGGATGGACTGTGATGAAAAAGTCCCGGCTCTGTGTCGGGGCTTTGCTTTTTACTGTCGAGTGACTGCCATGTTTTGTGTTTTCGAGGTGTTCCGGTGAGCGCCACCCGGCGCAGCGCCGATGGGTTTGCCCTGCAAGTGATGATTGGATTGTGCCTGATCTGGGGTATTCAGCAGGTGATGATCAAGTGGGCGGCGCCAGACATCGCGCCGGTCATGCAGGCCGCCGGGCGCTCGGGTATTTCCGCGTTACTCGTAGGATTGTTGATCTGCTGGAAGGGCGGCTGGGATCAAGTGGGCAACACCTGGCGCGCTGGACTACTGGCTGGCGCGCTTTTTGGCCTGGAGTTCTTCTTCATTTCTGAAGGCCTGCAACTCACCACCGCCGCGCACATGTCGGTGTTCCTTTACACCGCGCCTATCTTCACCGCATTGGGCGTTCATTGGCTGTTGCCGAGTGAGCGTTTAAGACCGGTCCAGTGGCTGGGAATTTTCCTCGCCTTCGTCGGGATCGCCATCGCCTTTGCCGGTGGGGTGTCCTGGGACAACCTCGATCACCGCATGTTGATGGGCGATGCCTTGGGCGTGCTGGCTGGCGCGTCATGGGGTGCAACCACGGTGGTGGTGCGTGCTTCGCGCCTGTCGGAAGCGCCGGTGACGCTGACGCTGTTCTATCAACTGATTGTCGGTTTTGTTGGCCTGTTGCTGATCGCGATCCTTAGCGGCCAGGTCACCCACGTCAGCCTGACCACCGTCGCGGTGGCCAGTGTGTTGTTCCAGGGATTGGTGGTGTCGTTCTTCAGTTACCTGACCTGGTTCTGGCTGTTGCGCCGTTATCTGGCGGCGAACCTGGCGGTGTTTTCGTTCATGACGCCGCTGTTCGGCGTCACGTTCGGCGTGGTGCTGCTGGGCGAAGAGCTGAGCTTCAACTTCGTCATCGGTGCGGTGCTGGTGTTGCTGGGCATCACGTTTGTCAGCGCTGAGCAGTGGGTGCGCCGTCGCTTGCGCAAAGCCCTTGGGCAGAGCTGACCGGACGCAGTAACAGACCGCCGGCGACAATCAAACCGCTGCCGGCGAACACCAGCGCGGGATGCAAACCACCGCTGAAGTGGCTGCTGAATGCGGCCAGCAACGGCCCGCTGAGCTGGCCCACGGCGAAGCACGCCGTCAGCAGTCCGGCGTTGCGCTGGGCGGCGTGGGGTGCCAGTTCCCGGGAGCGTTGCATCACCAATTGCATGCAGGCCAGGAACGGCGTGCCGCACAGGATCACGCCCAAGGCCAGGCCAGGGCCGCTGCCCAATAAGCAGGCGAAGACCCCGGCGGCTTGCAGCCACAACGTCGCCATCAGCCAATAACGAGTGCCCTGCGGGTGTTGTCGACGCAGGCTCACCAGCACCACCCCGATGGCCGAAGCAAGACCGAAGCAAGGCCAGAACAGATCGGCCTGCCATTGGCCATGGAACTGCGCGTTGGCCATTTGCGAGAGGAAAGTGGCCGGAATGATGTAGCCCAAACCGTACAACCCATAGACCACGCCTAAACGGCCGATGCCATGATTTCCCGAGCCTGCGACGCTGGGGGCGGTGGCCGCGGTCGTGGCCGGCTGCGGCAGGAACGGCAGAATCCCCAGCAGCATCGCCAGCCCGACGCCGGCATATACCAGCCACAAGGCTGCCGAAGTCTGACCCAGCAGGTTCGATCCCAAGGCCAACAAGCCCGTTAGAAAAATCCCTAAACCCGGTCCGGCAAATACCAGGGCGCCAAGCCGTGGGCGACCGGCCGCCGCGGCCAGTGGCTGGCTCAACGCAGTGATCATCACCAGCACCCAGGCGCTGGCCACGCCGGTGCCGAACCGCAGCACCAGATGGGACCAAAACCCGTTGGCCCAGAACGAGGCCAACGTCAGCAATACACAGAGCCATAAACCGCCCAGCAAACGCCGGCGGACTTGCTCGGGGCGGCGAGAGAACATCGCGTCCACTGCGCCAACGAAGTAGCCAAGGTAGTTGGCTGCGGCAATCAGACCGGCGGCGGTCAGGTCGATCTGACCTTCGTTGAGCAGGTGCGGCAACTGAGGCGTGAGGGCGAAACGCCCGATGCCCATGGCCATCATCAGGGCGATGAAACTGGCGAGTAAGCGAATCAGAGGGGACATGGTCTGAATTCCGGCAGAGGATCAATGACCGTCAGGCTAGGACTGATTGACTTTCTTTTAAAATGAATAATAGTGAGTAACTTGTTCTGATTTGGAGAAAGGTGTGGAATTCAGCCAATTGCGGATTTTCCAGGCAGTAGCGCAGGAGGGTTCCATCACCCGCGCTGCCGAACGCCTGCACCGGGTGCCATCGAACCTGTCGACCCGGCTTAAACAGCTGGAAGAGCAACTCGGCGTAGAACTGTTCGTGCGTGAACGTCAGCGTTTGCAGTTGTCGCCTGCAGGAAAAGTCCTGCTGGACTACACCGCCAAGTTATTCAATCTGCGCGACGAAGCTCAAGCGGCGGTGCAGGGCGGGCAACCGGCCGGGGACTTCGTACTCGGCACGATGTACAGCACGGCGGCGATTCATCTGCCGGGGTTGTTGGCGCGTTATCACCGCACTTATCCGGCGGTGAACCTGCAAGTGCAGGCCGGGCCAAGCGGCGAATTGCTTGAAGGTTTGCTCACCGGTCGTCTCGATGCGGCGCTGGTGGACGGTCCGCTGGAACTGGCCGGGCTCGACGGCGTGCCGTTGTGCGACGAACGGCTGGTGCTGATCAGCGAGGCCGATCACCCGCCGATCCTCAGTGCGCTGGATGTGCAAGGGCGCTCGGTGTTCACGTTTCGCCAGGGTTGTTCCTACCGGATGCGCCTGGAAGCCTGGTTCTCCCATTACCACGCGGCCATGGGCCGGGCGATTGAAATCGAGTCTTATCCGGGGATGCTGGCCTGCGTGATCGCCGGCTCAGGCGTGGCGCTGATGTCGGAGTCGATGCTCGCCAGCCTGCCGGGCCGCGAAAGCGTGGCGGTGCATCCGTTGGCCGAGCCATTTGCCAGTGCCACCACGTGGCTGATGTGGCGCAAAGGCATGGTTGGGGCGAACTTGAACGCCTGGCTTGAGCAGCAACAATTGGTCTATCCGTCGGCGCCGAGTCAGGCACGGGAGATGGCTTGAACTATCGGTCAGGTATTTTGATCAATTCAGTAACAGATCATTGCGACTTTGGGCGAGCATTGCGTAGGACTTCGGACTATTATCAGTGCGAAGTGGCTACAGAATTTTGGCCACTCGGCACTACCCTGAAGGGGGCACCATGAAAGAGAAAATCCAAAACTGGCTGCACGACCTGGGTGTTGCACTCGGTTTGATCGAACCGCCTCTGCAACCTGTGCCTATTCGCACTGACGACGAACAACGCCGACGCCAGCAGCGCCGCCGGTAAGCGTAACGCAGCCGTTGTTGTAGCAGTTGCCGAGCCCAACGCAGCCTCGCGGTGCTCGGCAGCTGCTACAGGGACCCAGGCGAACTCAAGAGCGTGGGCGGGCTTAGTGCCTTCCGATCTCCATCAAAAACCGGCTCAAGTCATTCGCCGTCCTGGCGGTCTTGAGCATCTGATCTTCCTCCGCCGTAAACGCCGTCAAACCCAGCTCATCTTCCAGATGGAAGATCAGCTCTTCGATATCTTCTTTATCCAATCCCAATTGCGCGAGACTCGCGTTGTCGTCGAAGTCATCCTGACTCTCCAGCAGGCGGCAGATGAAGCGATGCACGACAGCACGAACGGCAGCTCTTTTCATGGCGGTTCTACGAGGGCGTTATTGTTGTTGTCCCTGGGGCTGAGTACAGCAGGCTTCAGGCGTGCGAGCGCTGCCACTCGTCAATCATCGTGCGCAAATGCTCTCCGGAAAAACTCCCGAAATGCCCGCCATGCACCGTGCGGATCGGCAACTCGCGCAAACGCTGCAGGCTGCGGGCGTAGTCCTCGAGGTTGGAGTGGTAGGCGTCTTCGATCAACGGCCCGTCGTAGATGATGTCGCCGCTGAACAGCGTCTCGGTCGCTGCTTCGTACAGGCTGATACCGCCCGGTGAATGCCCCGGCGTGTGCAGCACTTGCAACACGCGATCACCCAGATCCAGCACGTCACCTTCTTCGATCAAACCGGTGGCTGGTGCGGCTTTGACCCGATACTCGGCGTAGCACAACGGGCAATCCGGGTGCGCTTCGAACATCTCGTCGCCGACAAACGCCGTGCTCAGTGTGTTCTCGCCGTCCGGTGACGCGAGGATCTGCGCTTCAGCCGGATGCACCAGCCGTTCGGGGAATTCGTGATGACCGGCGATGTGGTCGAAATGGCAATGACTGGCCACGGCTACCAGCGGCCGTTCGGTGATCCACGGCAGTTGCTCGCGCAGGCTGACCAGCCCGGAACCGCTATCGAGCAGCAAGTCCTTGTTGCGACCCTGAATGTGCCAGAGGTTGCAGCGATAGAAGGGGCGGATGTAAGGCTCGTGAATCAGGCGAATGCCGTCGCTGAGCTGTTTCACCTCGAACCATTGATCGCGGCTGACGATCTTCATAAACGATTTTCTCCAGACGAAAAAAAACGGGTGTGGCAACCGACGCCACACCCGTCGAAGAAAGCATCAAGTCGTTATGTTCAGCTTAGGCGGCGCTGGGCACCGCTGCAGGGCGAGGGGACAGCAAGCTGACCACCACGAAGCTCACCAGACCAACAGCGAGGCTGTAGTAGATCGGGGTGTTGGCTTCCAGGCCATCCTTGAACATGAACACCAGCGCCGTGGCGAAGCCCATGCCCATGCTGGCGATAGCGCCGGCGGTGGTTGCACGTTTCCAGAAAATCGCACCGATCAGCGGGATCAACATGCCGCCCACCAGCAGGTTGTAGGCCAGGGTCAGAGCGCTGATCACGTCATGTACGACCAGAGCGATGCCCAGTACCACGACGCCGGTCAACAGGGTGAACAGGCGGTTCATGCCCAGGCTCGACTGTTTACCGCCACGCAGTTTCGGCAGCAGGTCTTCGGTCAGGGTGGTGGCAGCGGCGAGCAAGCCGGCGCTGGCGGTGGACATCATGGCCGCCAGGGCTGCGGCGATCACCAGGCCACGGATACCGTCCGGCAGGGACAGTTTGACGATGGCGGCGAAGGCGTTGTTGACGTTGTCCAGGTCCGGGATCAGCACATGAGCGGCCATGCCGATCAGGGCGCAGGCCAGGCCGTAAACGATGCAGTAGAAGCCTGCGAAGGTACCGGCGACCTGAGCTACTTTGGCGCTCTTGACAGTGAACACACGCTGCCAGATGTCCTGGCCGATCAGGATCCCGAAGAAGTAGATCATGAAGTAGGTGATGATGGTGTCCCAGCCAATCGTGGTGAAGCTGAAGGCAGTGGCCGGCAGTTTCAACACCAATTCATCCCAGCCGCCAACGCGGTACAGGCAGATTGGCAACAGGATGAACATCAGGCCCACGGTCTTGATCACGAACTGGACGATGTCGGTCAAGGTCAGGGACCACATGCCGCCGATCGCGGAGTAGATCACTACCACGCCACCGCCGAGCAATACCGAGACCCAGAACGGCAGGCCGAACAGCACTTGCAACACGGTGCCAATGGCCAGGATCGAAACCACGCCGATCATCAGCGCGTACGCCAGCATGATCACCGCGCTCGCGGAGCGGGCCATCGGGTTGTAGCGTTTTTCCAGCACTTGGGTAACGGTGTAGATTTTCAGTTTCAGCAGAGGTTTGGCGAGGAACAGGTTCAGCGCCACGATCCCGCAGCCGAGGGCCGCGCAGAGCCAGAAACCCGAGATGCCATGGACGTAGCCCAGGCGTACGGTACCCACTGTGGACGCGCCGCCCAGAACGGTGGCTGCCATGGTGCCCATGTACATGCTCGGGCCGAGGTTGCGACCGGCGACCAAAAAGTCTTCGTTGGTCTTGGCCTTGCGCATGCCGTAATAGCCGAGCATCAGCATCGCGGCGGCGTAGATGAGTACGACGAATAAATCCAAAGCCATTATGGCGTGTCTCCGATTGTCTTTTTTATGTTGAGGCTGAAATCAATCCCTTGTGGGAGCGAGCTTGCTCGCGAAAGCGGTCTGTCAGTCACATCAATGTTGGATGTGCCGCCGTCTTCGCGAGCAAGCCCGCTCCCACAGGTAATGCGTTTAATCAGGCGACTTGTCGCATCGCCGGTTTAGCGAGCGAATCCGTGCCCTTGCTGCGTGGATCGTTTGGACCGAACACCGCGGCCGATTCCGGGAACAGGCTCAACAGCGCCAGGTACACCAACGACGCCAGGCCAAGGGTGACCGGCAAGCTGATGTCGATGCCGCCGGCCAGTTCACCGAGCGGACCCACGAACTGCCCAGGCAGGTTCACAAAGCACAAGCCCACCGCAGCGCTCGGGATCCAGGCACCCAGCCCACGCCAGTTCCAGCCATGGGTGAACCAGTAGCGGCCACCTTTCTCGCCGCGGGTGAACACTTGCAAGTCATCCGGGCAGTAGAAGCCGCGACGCACCAGCAGGCCGATGATCATGATCACCATCCACGGAGTGGTGCAGGTGATGATCAGCACGGCGAAGGTCGACACGCTCTGCACCAGGTTCGCTGCAAAGCGGCCGATGAAGATGAAGGCAATCGACATCACACCGATCAACAGCGTGGCCTTGACCCGCGACAGTACCCGTGGGAACACGCTGGACATGTCCAGCCCGGTGCCGTAGAGCGAGGTGGTGCCGGTGGACATGCCGCCGATCACCGCAATCAGGCACACCGGCAGGAAGAACCAGCTCGGCGAAACGGCCAGCAGGCCGCCGACGTAGTTGTTGGCCGCGATGTAGTCCGGTGCCTTGATCGCTACGATGGTGGCGGTGGCGAGGCCGAACAGGAACGGGATGAAGGTTGCGATCTGCGAGATCACCACGGCGGCCATGATGCGGCGCTTGGAGGTATCACGCGGGATGTAACGCGACCAGTCACCGAGGAACGCGCCGAAGGAAATCGGGTTGCTCATCGCCACCAGCGCAGCGCCGATGAAGGCGGCCCAGAAACCCGGTTGGCCCATGCTGACGGTGCCGGCGTAGTTCACATCGAACGGACCGATGAAGGCGAAGATGCCCAGCAGGAACAGCAGGCTGGCGCTCCATACCGCGATCTTGTTGACCCACAGCAGGAAGCGGAAGCCGTAGATGCAAACGGTCAGTACCAGGATCGCGAACAGACCGTAGGCCAGGCCCAGGGTCAGGTCGGTTTCCGGCAGGCCGATCAGGCGTTTGGCGCCACCGATCAGCGCATCACCCGAACTCCACACTGAGAGCGAGAAGAAGGCGATGGCGGTCAACAACGACAGAAACGAACCGACGATCCGCCCGTGCACGCCGAAGTGCGCACCGGAAGACACGGCGTTGTTGGTGCCATTGATCGGGCCGAACAGGCCCATGGGCGCGAGGATCAGCGAGCCCAGCAACACACCCAGCACAATCGCCCAGACGCCCGCCTGAAAAGACAGGCCGAACAGTACCGGGAAACTGCCGAGCACGGCGGTGGCAAACGTGTTGGAACCCCCAAAGATCATCCGGAACAAATCCGTCGGGCCTGCGGTGCGTTCGCTGTCCGGGATCTGTTCGACCCCGTAGGTTTCAATGTGCGTAAGGCTTTGGTCTTTGTTGTTGTTATTCATGATCAGCTCCGATCATAAAGGCGCGCTCATCGTGTGTGAGCGTCACCTGTGGCTAAGGGGTTGGCAGCCCTTCCGGCATCGCGGACAAATGTTCGTGGCAGGCCAGCCATGGGCCTTGTTGTTGTCGGCGAAACACAATCGTCTCGCGCTCCTGGCTGAAGTGTTGCTCCCCTTGCATGCGCAGCTCGGTGGCCACGTCATGGATGAAAATCGCCACGTCACCCTGCAGGCTGACGAAGGCGTTGCTCGAGGTGCACGAAAGCACCTCGAAGCCATCCTCCGAGCGCCACGTGTCCCACAACGCCTGATAGGCATCGCGCGACAGCAGGGGCTGTTCGAGGGTGTAGAACACGAAGCTGGCATCGGTGCTGAACGCACCGAAGTAGGCTTCGCGATCATTACGGGCGAAGGCGGTTACCAGATCGGCAGCGGCCTTGAGTACCTGATCACGTTCGTTCACAACCAATCCTCAGCGGTGGACTACGCCAGGCAGTACGCAGAGCATTTCGTACAGCAGGTTGGCGGCCAACAGCGAGGTGTTGCCGGTGGTGTCGTAAGCGGGCGAGACTTCTACCAGATCGCAACCGACCAGGTCGAGACCTTGGCAGCCGCGAACGATTTCAATCGCCTGAATGGTCGTCAGACCACCGATTTCCGGGGTGCCGGTACCTGGCGCCCAGGCAGGGTCGATGCCGTCGATGTCGAAACTCAGGTACACCGGACCGCCGCCGACTTTCTCGCGAACTTCGGCCATCAGCGGTGCCAGGGATTTGTGCCAGCACTCTTCGGCCTGAACCACACGGAAGCCCTGGTTGCGGCTCCAGTTGAAGTCGTCAGCGGTGTAACCCTGAGCGCGCAGGCCGATTTGCACCACGCGGTCCGGATCCAGAAGGCCTTCTTCGACAGCGCGGCGGAAGGTGGTGCCGTGGGCGATTTTCTCCCCGAACATGTGATCGTTCACATCAGCGTGAGCGTCGATGTGCACCAGGCCGACCTTGCCGTGCTTCTTATGAATCGCACGCAGGATTGGCAGGGTGATGGTGTGGTCGCCGCCGAGGGTCAGGGGGATCACATTGTGTTCGAGGATTTTGTGGTAGGACTCTTCGATGATCCGTACGGCGTCCAGCAGATTGAACGTGTTGATCGCCACGTCGCCGATGTCGGCAACCGACAGCGAGTCGAACGGTGCAGCGCCGGTGGCCATGTTGTACGGGCGGATCATCACCGATTCAGCGCGGATTTCGCGAGGTCCGAAACGGGTGCCGGGGCGCAGGGAAGTGCCGATGTCCAGCGGGACGCCAACGAAGGCAGCATCCAGACCGGCAGCGGTTGGCACATGGGGGAGTCGCATCATGGTGGCGATGCCGCCGAAGCGCGGCATTTCATTGCCGCCCAGTGGTTGGTGAAGAATCTTGTCCACGGGTAGGGCCTCATCGTCGTTGTTTTATTTATGTCGGTTGCACTGGTCGGGGAGACGCAGGAACCGCTGTGGGGCGATTCTGCGAAATGTAGTGGCCGGGAAGAATCGCTACGGGCAAATACTTAGTTCAGATTTTTCTAAACTAATGGCTGGAGGGGGATTAGACTTTGCGGCATTGAGATTTGTGCTCGGCTCAAGAACGGCCCCTCACCCTAACCCTCTCCCAGGGGGAGAGGGGACTGACCGAGGTGTTCTCGGGAAATACATCGACCTGAAATATCGAGTCAAACTCAGGATTTGAACGCCATGGAGATCGGCTCCCTTTCCCCCTCTACCCCGTGGGGAGAGGGTTGGGGTGAGGGGTGGATTTAACAGACAACACATTTCTAAAGCCCGGAGCCCCCATGGCCAACGCATTACCCGACCTGAAACTGTTGCGCATCTTCGTCAGCGTGGTTCGCCATCAGGGCTTTGCCAACGCCCAGCAAGAGCTCAACCTCTCGACCTCGGCCATCAGCACTTACATGAGCCAGCTCGAAGCCGCCCTCGGCCTGGTCCTCTGCCATCGCGGCCGGGGTGGTTTCAGCCTGACCAGCAAAGGCGAGCTGTTCCATCAGGAAACCTTGCGCCTGCTCGGCGAACTCGAAGGCTTCGAACAATACGCCGCGGCGCTCAAGGGCGAACTGCGCGGCACCTTGAACCTCGGCGTCATCGACTCCACTGTCAGCGACAAGGCTTTGCCCTTCGCCGAAGCCATTGGTGCTTACAGTCAGGAACACCCGGCCGTGCATTTGCACCTCTCGGTGATGAGCCCTTACGAGCTGCAACTCGGCGTGCAGGATAATCGTCTCGACCTGGCCATCGGCGCGTTCTCCACGCGCATGAGCGGTCTGGTCTACATGCCGCTGTACCGCGAACAACACTGGTTGTATTGCAGCAGTCGTCATCCGCTGTTCACCGAACGACGCATTCCCGAGCAAGTCATCACTCAGCAACGCATGGTTGGCCGCGGCTACTGGAGCCAGGCGGAACTGGCACGCCACGGTTTCAAACACAGCGCGGCGACGGTGGAAAGTATGGAGGCGCAGCTGATTCTGGTGCTGTCCGGTGCCTACATCGGTTACCTGCCGGAGCACTACGCTCAGGCCTGGGCTGACAAGGGCGATTTGCGGGTGCTGCTGCCGGCGACCTTCGGCTATCAGGCGCCGTTCTCGATGATTGTGCGTCGTGGCCGCAGCCGCGAGCCACTGATCCAGACCTTTCGCGATTTGCTCAAAGCACAACTGAATCAGGCTTGAAAAAATGTCCCGAATTCAATGTCCGCGCTGCCTGCGCCCGCAAACTCACTGTTTGTGCCCACTGATTCCGAGCCTCGACAGCCGCACCCGGGTGTTGCTGCTGCAACATCCGAGCGAAGTAAATCATGCGCTGAACACCGCACGGTTGGTGGCGTTGGGGTTGAAGAATACCGAGTTGATAGTGGGCGAGGTGTTCGAGGATTTGCCAGCGCTGTTGAATCAGCCGGGCTATCAGGCGCGGCTGCTGTTTCCTGCTGATGATGCGCAGCCGTTGCAGGTTTACACGGCAACTGATCAACCACTCCTGCTGGTCGTCCCGGACGGCACTTGGCGCAAGGCGCGCAAGATGCTACACCTCAACCCGCTACTGGCGGCGCTGCCGAGGGTGACGTTGGCGCAGGGCGGGGTATCGAGATATCGATTGCGCAAGGCACCGGGGCCGGGTGCGTTGTCGACGGTGGAGGCGATTGTCCAGGCGTTGCAGACCCTTGAAGCACCGACCACGTTTGAGCCGTTGTTGAAACCGTTCGAGGCGTTGATCGAGGGGCAGATTGCGGCGATGGGGGAGGAGACCTTTCGGCGCAATCATGGGCCGAAATGATCATTGCCTGTGCGGGCTTCATCGCGAGCAAGCTCGCTCCCACATTTGATCTCCAGTGAACACAGATCCCCTGTGGGAGCGAGCTTGCTCGCGATAGCGGCAGAACAATCACAGAAAATCCCGGCCAGAGACTAACGTTCGCGCATCGCCTCGGTCCGGGCTTTGAGCACCGGTTTGAGCAAGTAATCCAGCACGCTTTTCTCCCCGGTGATGATGTCCACCGTCGCCACCATCCCCGGAATGATCAGCAACGGTTTCACATCCCCGCCCAAGTGATTCTTATCCGTGCGCACCTGAATCAGGTAGAAACTGTTGCCCTTGTCATCCGTAATCGTGTCGGCCCCAATCAACTCCAGCTTCGCACTCAACCCCCCATAAATCGTGTAGTCGTAAGCACTGAACTTGACCATCGCTTTCTGGCCCGGGTGCAGAAACGCAACGTCCTGCGGCCGGACCTTGGCTTCGATCAGCAAGTTGTCTTCTATGGGCACGATTTCCACCATGTCGCTGCCCGGCTGGACCACGCCGCCGATGGTGTTGACCTTCAGCACTTTGATAATCCCGTGCACCGGCGACACCACCGTGGTGCGGGTTACGCGGTCATCGATAGCAATGCTCGATGCCGTGATTTTCGACAGGTCGGTGCGTTTTTCATTCAGCTCTTTCGCCGCGTCGGAGCGGAAGGATTGTTCAGACTCATCAATCTTGCTTCTGATCTCATTGATCGCCGATTCCGCACGGGGAATTGCCAGCGTCGTGGCGTTCAGCGAGCCGCGAATCTCCACCGCGCTGCGTTTGAGTCGCAGGATTTCCACCGGCGAAACCGCCCCGGTGCCCACCAGTGGCGCGGACATGTTCATCTCTTGTTGCAGTAATGCCAGGCTGGAACTGAATTGTCCCTGTTTGGAGCGGAACTCTGCCAATTCCTGGCTTTTTTGCCGAAGTTGCTCACTCAGGGTGCGCTGTTCGCTGGCCAGTCGACGTTGCCGTTGCTCGTACAGCGAGCGCTCGTCTTCGGCCACTTGTGGCGCCTTGGCGATCACTTCGGGGGACAATTTGAACGGCCGGCCTTCCGCTTCGGCCGACAGCCGTTCGACCTGCGCGGTCAGCGCATAGCGATCCGCCTCGCTTTCGCCCTTGTTCGACAGGAATCGTGTGTCATCAAGGCGCAGCAACGTATCGCCCTTGTTCACCATTTGCCCTTCGCGCACGAAGATCTCAGTGACGATGCCGCCCTCCAGGTTCTGGATCACTTGAACCTTGCTCGACGGAATCGCCTTGCCTTCGCCCATGGTCACTTCCTGCAGCACCGCAAACTTGGCCCAGACCACCGCCGTGATAATCAGCGCAGCTGCCAGCCACACGGTAATCCGCGACCAGCGTGGTGAGTCCTGCAACGAGGCGCCGGCGGTTTCCGGCATGAATTCGCTTTCGGCGCTTTTGCTGAAACTGCCAAAGTAGCCGCGTGGCTTCGAATTAGAGCGCGACGCGTCGGATGATGAACGGGCCATGGCTAGCTCCTAGACAGCCGCAGAGCCGACACGGCCCTTGCGCAGTGCATCGATGACCACTTCTTTCGGACCGTCGGCGACGATCCGCCCGTTGTCCAGCACCACCAGCCGATCCACCAGGCTGAGCATCGAGGTGCGGTGGGTCACCAGCAGCAGGGTTTTGCCCTGGACCCAGCGGTGGAGTTTTTGCCGCAGAACGTCTTCGCTGCTGTTGTCCATGGCGCTGGTGGGTTCGTCGAGCAACATGATCGGCGGATCCAGCAACAAGGCTCGGGCCAGCAACACTGCCTGACGTTGCCCGCCGGACAGCAGTTGTCCGCGTTCACCCACCGGCCGGTCGAAGCCTTGCGGATGCTGACGGGCCAGCTCGGTGACCCCGGTCAGTTCGGCGACTTCGAGCATCCGTGAATCGCTGATGTAGCGGGCGCCGAGGGTCAGGTTGTCGCGCAGGCTGCCGGCCAACAGCGGCAGGTCATGGGCGACGTAACCGATTTGCTGACGCAGGTCGGCGACGTCCAGTTGCCGCAAATCCAGGCCATCGAGCAGCAGCTGGCCTTCTTCCGGTGCGTAGAAACCCATCACCAGCCGCGCCAACGTACTTTTGCCCGAGCCGCTGCGGCCGATAATGCCGATCCGCTCGCCGGGTTTCACGCTGAAGCTGATGTTGGCCAAGGCCGGAGCGTTCTGGCCGTTGTAGTGGAACGTCACGTTGCTGACGTCCAGCGCACCTTGCAATTGTGTGCGCTCCAGCGGCCGTTGTTTGGCGTCGCGTTCCTGCGGCAAGGACATCAGCGCATCGGTGCTTTTCATGGTCAGTTGCGCTTGCTGGTAGCGGGTGATCAAACCGGCAATCTGCCCCAGCGGCGCGAGCACCCGGCTGCCGAGCATGTAGGTTGCCACCAGCGCGCCGACGCTGAGGTTGCCGGCGATGATGCTGTAGACCCCGGCGACGATGGTCGCCATGCCGGAGAATTGCTGGATGAACAGCGTGCCGTTGGTGGCCAGTGCCGAGAGGTTGCGCGCATGGCTGTCGAGGCGGGTGAGGGCGCCGTGGGTGCTTTCCCATTTGTGCTGGCGTTCGCTTTCGGCGCTGCAGGCCTTGAGGGTTTCCAGGCCGCCGAGGGTTTCGATCAGCAGCGCCTGGCGTTCGGCGCCCAGGGTCAGGCTTTTCTGCACGGTGTCGCGCAGGCGCACCTGGATCACCATCGCGAAGATGATCGTGATCGGAAACGCCAGTAACGGAATCACCACCAGCCAGCCGCCGAGCAGACCGATCACCACCAGCATCAGCACGGCAAAGGGCAGGTCGATCAGGCTGGTGAGGGTCACGGCGGTGAGGAATTCCCGCAGGCCCTGGAAGTCATGGATGCTTTGGGCGAAACCACCAATGGTCGCCGGCCGCGCTTTCATCGCCATGCCGGTGATGCGTTCGAACAACGTGGCCGACAGGATCACGTCGGTTTTCTTCCCGGCGGTGTCCAGCAAGTGCGCGCGCACCACCCGCAGCACCAGTTCGAAACCGGTGCCGATCAGCAAGCCGATGGACAGCACCCACAACGTCGACGTGGCCTGGTTCGGCACTACCCGGTCGTAGGTCTGCATCACGAACAGCGGCACCATCAGCCCCAGGAGGTTGATCAGAAAACTCGCCAGAATCGCATCGCTGTACAGCCACTTCGACAGCTTCAAAGTGTCGCGAAACCACGCCTCAACCCGTGGCACCAGCGGCGAACGCAAGTCTTCGAGTTCATGCCGGGGCCGCGCGAACAAGGCCTGGCCACTGTAATTCTCGGCCAGCTCATCGCGGCTGACCCATTGTTCACCGCCGTCGGATTCGCTCGGCAAAATCAGCAACTGCCCGTCATCGCCGAAGCGTCGCAGAACGGCCGTACGGCCATTATTGAGGATCAGCATCACAGGCAGGTTGAGGGCGGAAATATCCGCCAGTTCACGGCGCAGCAATCGCGCCTGCAAACTGGCCCGAGCCGCTGCGCGAGGCAGCAGGTCCAGGCTCAAACGTTGTTTGTTCAGGGGGAGCCCGGCACTCAGGCTGGCGCGACTGACCGTTGCGCCATGGAGTTTGCAGAGGATCAACAGACCGTCCAGAAGCGGGTCATCGAAGCTCAGGCGCGGATCGACACCGATGTTGCCGGGTTCCATGCTGGTCACATTGATCGCTCCCGTTGCGCTGCGGCAATTGGCATAGATATCTACACATCTCCCTGTAGGAGCTGCCGGAGGCTGCGATCTGTTGATCTTGATCCTGAAAAAAACAAAATCAAAAGATCGCAGCCTGCGGCAGCTCCTACAGGGTTACTTCATTTGAGTTCAGGCAAACGGGCTTCGTTTTTTACTTCCGTGGAGGCGATCGCATCGGCGGGCAACACCACCCGTTGTTTGCTCAGCAACTGACCCATGTTCGCCAGCACGCGGTACATCGAGAACTCCTCGGTGTACCGCACTTCGGTATAGCGGCGGTTGGCGTTGTAGAGCTCGTTTTCACTGTCCAGCAAGTCGAGCAGGGTGCGTTGGCCGAGGCCAAACTGGTCCTGATACGCCACACGCACGCGTCGGCTGGTATCTGCGTATTCGCGGGCAGTCGGGGTTTGTTTCTTGGCATTGACCATGGCGTTCCAGGCCAGGTGAATGTTCTCGTTGAGTTGGCGCAGGGCATTGTTGCGGATGTCCATCGCCTGGTTGATCTGGTGCGCATCGGAGGCCAGGCGAGCCTTGTCGCTGCCACCGCGGAACAGGTTGTAGTTCATCACCACGCCGACTCGCCATTCGTTGTCGTGGCCTTCATCGCCCTGCACGTTGTTGTTCGCCCCCACGGCGGCTTCGGCGTCGAAGCGAGGGTAGAACGGCGACTTGGCAACTTCATACTGGCTCTCGGCCGATTGCACATCGGCCTGGGCGGACTTCAAGTACGGGTTGTTATCCACCATGCTTTGCTGGGCTTCCTGCAGGGTGGTGGGCAGTTCGCCGCGGGTCGAGGGCGGGGCTTCGAGTTCATCGGGCAGGCGCCCTACGACGGCATAGAAGTTCGACTCGGCATCCGCCAGATCGACTTCAGCGGTATCGAGGTTGTTTTGTGCCAGTGCCCGGCGAGCGACGGACTGGTCGGAGTCGGCGGTGCTGCCGATACCGCGCTGGGTGCGCAGACCGATCTGATCGTTGACCCGCATGTGGGCTTGCAGATTGTTCGTGGCCAGGGTCACCAGTTCGCGGCGCTTGAGCACTTCGAGGTAGACCTCGATGGTGCGCAGGGCCAGATCCTGAGCGGTGCCCTGAGCGTAATAGGCTCGGGAATTGACCACGCCTTTGGTGCGCTGGACTTCGTTGGCGGTGTTGAAACCATCGAAGAGCATCTGCCGCAGACGCAATTCCGATTGGGTGTAGGTCAGGATTTCGGTGTGGTGATTACCTAATGCCCGGGTGTTGGTGTTATCGCTGTACCCGCGCCCGTAGGCGGCATTGAGATCAACTGATGGATAAAAGCCCCCCTTGGCGACTTTCACTTGCTCATCGGCCGAGAGGCGGCTGTCTACGCGCGATGCCAGCTCCGGGTGAGTCGCGATGGTGCTCTGAATCGCCTCCGTCAATGACATGGCTTGAGCCTGAGAAGTGCAGGCCATGGCCAGCAGAATTGCGCTGCAGAGGGGGGTTAATACGCGCATGGGTGCCTCTCCCTGATTCCTAATGGTGCTTATTAGTCGCCAAATATTTGACGGCATTTATAGTGAAAACCGTTTCATGCTTGTAACAACAGAGCTAAGAACATTCTGGAGAGAACCATAGAAGAATTTTTCATAATGGTTATGCCAAAAAAAACTTATGCGCTCCGCAAAATCCGGCACATTGTTCACTGCGAAAGCCCTTGATTTATGAGCGTTAGGGCGCTCTGCGGGGCTTGAGGAAAGTTCAAAACCACATATCGACATAGGGCGGGGAAGTGCTGGAGGGGAGGGAAGCGGACGGTTTTGAGGTGACGGTTTTTTGTCACTTTGGTGGATCAAAACCGTTACGCATCGCTCAAAAGGCGACTTGTTGCGCAAGTGGATCCCGATGCCATTGATTGCAGAGGGTTTTTATCCCGCAGCAGACACGTCGCCCGCGAGCGGCACGCTTGGCGAGAACGGCGCCAGGGCAGCGGCTTACTTCAGGTAACTGCTGCCAGCAGGCGATTCCGCCAGGCAACCCGTTGGAGCCAGGAGCACGTTCTTCGCAAAAACAGGACGCCGACAGCGGTTGGCAGCGGAGGAAGTGCACATGGCTACGCTCATCGGTTTTGTCAGTAAGGTCATTGGTCAGGTGTTCGCGGTTGCGAGCGATGGCACCCGACGCGCACTGGTCGAGGGGGACCGGTTATTCGCCGGCGATCAACTGGTCACCGGGGCCGAAGGCGCGGTGGCAGTGCATCTGCAGAATGGCCAGGAACTGACCCTCGGGCGTGGCAGCAGTATGGAGATGACACCTCAGTTACTCGCGCATCAGGCACCCCATGTAGAGACCGCTGAAGCGGTGACGCCGACCCAGGCGCAACTGACCGATGTCGAGCAACTGCAAAAAGCGATCGCTGCCGGCGACGACCCGACCCAGACCGCTGACCCCACGGCGGCCGGACCTGCTTCGACCGGCGCACCCGGCGGTGCACTGGGTGGCGGCCACACGTTCGTCATGCTTGAAGAGGTGGGCGGGCAGGTCGATCCGATTATTGGTTTTCCTACCGCAGGCTTCAACGGCATTCCCGAGTTCCCCCTGGGGCGGCTGGCCGGAAACCCGGACAACGGTGGCAACGGCGACAACGGCGACAATGGTGCAGGTGGTTCAGGAGGGTCAGGCGTTGTTCCTGTAACACCGGTTGATCCTGTAGCACCGGTTGTTCCTGTGACACCGATTGTTCCTGAGGTGCCGAACAATCCGGTGACCCTCACCGGCCTGTCGATGGCAGGGGGCGAACTCACCCTCAATGAGGCCAACCTGGCCGACGGTTCGGCCCCCAACCCTGGGGCACTGACCAAGACCGGCACGTTCAGCGTATCTGCTCCTGACGGGCTGACCAGCCTGAGTATCGGTGGGATCAATGTGATCAGCGGTGGCATTGCCGCAGGCTTCCCGCAATCGATCACCACCCCGTTGGGCAACACCCTGAGCGTCACCGGCTACAACGCCGCCACGGGGGTTGTGAGTTACAGCTACACCCTCAACGACAATGAAACCCATCCGGCCGGTGACAGCACCAACAACCTCAGCGAACACTTCACGGTGGTGGCCGGCGACAGCAATGGCGATACCACCACGGGTTCCCTGGACGTCAACATCACCGACGACGTGCCCAAGGCGTTCGATGACAGCAACGCCAGCACCGCGTCGGAAACCCTGGTGAACCTGACCGGCAGTGTGCTGCCCAACGACGTTCAGGGCGCTGATCGCATTCCTGCCGGGCCCGAGAGCGGGCCAGTGGTTGGCGGCACTTTCACCGGTAAATACGGCACCCTGGTGCTCAACGCCAACGGCACATACACCTACACCCTGAACACCAGCGACACCGACTTCAAAGCCTTGCACGCGGGTGGCACCGGGACCGAATCCTTCACCTACACCCTGACTGATGCCGACGGCGACACCAGCACTGCCAAGCTTGTGCTGAACATTCATAACAACGATGACCCGGTCACGATTGGCGGCCTGAACGTCGAAGGCGGCGAAATCACCGTCTACGAAAAAAACCTCACCTTCGGCACCGACCCGAATGCCCCGGCCCTGACCCAGAATGGCACCTTCACCGTCAACGCGCCGGATGGCCTGCAAACCCTGACCGTGAGCGGCGTCGCGGTGGTCAGCGGTGGGGTGGCAGTAGGTTTCCCGCTATCGGCCACTACTTGGACGGGCGCCACTTTCACCATCACCGGTTACGACCCGGCCACGGGCGTGGTGAGCTACAGCTACACCCTGAATTACGACAGCGACCACCCCAATGCGGATGGCGCCAACAGCATCTACGAGAACTTCGACGTCGTCGCCACCGATACCGACGGCAGCACGGCGACCGGGCAAATCAACGTCAACATTGTCGATGATCTGCCGACCGCCAACCCTGACTCGACCTCGGTCGCAGAGGGCGGCATCGTCAGCGGCAGCGTGTTGGGGAACGATGTCACCGGCGCCGATGCCCCCGCCGCAGGGGGCGCGGTGGTCGGCGTGCGTGCCGGTTCAGATACCTCCACCCCGGTCATCGGCGGCCTTAACACTCAGATCAATGGTACCTACGGTTACCTGACGCTGGACGCCAACGGCAACGCCGTCTACCACAGCAACCCGAACGCCGTGAGCGGCCCCGGGGCAACTGACGTGTTCACCTACACCGTGCGCGATGCCGACGGTGACCAAAGCACCACCACCATCACCATCGACGTGCACAACAGCAGCATCAGCGCGGTCAGCGACAGCGACGTGACCGT